>CABJBM010000004.1 GCA_902363835.1 Lachnospiraceae bacterium | reverse complement strand
CACCCGCATAGCGGGTGGTTTATATTTCGCACGCTATGCGTGCTCAACAGGGTCACGACCCATAATCAGTGAGACAGGGGCAGCCCTAACGCCGGCAGCCCCTGCTCCTGAAGAATAGTATACCATGAAAGCAATAAGCCAAGTGACGCTTTAGCGGCATTTGGCAACTGCCACAAGATAATGAACGCCTGGGTTCATTATACCATAGAAACTTGACATTTTATATCCTTTTTCCGACTTTCTAAAATTTCAGTCCCTTTAAGAGCGCTGAAAGCCCTGTAAATACAGCTCCCTCCTCCTTGTAATCAAAGACCTCCTCGTTTGCTTCCTCTTCCTCCTGGACGGCCTTCATGCTTAAGCTTATCTTATTATCTGCAGTGGACAGGATCTTGACCTTAACCGTCTGTCCCTCCTTTAACACGACGCCCGGATGTTTGATCCTCTGGCTGCTGATCTGTGAAATGTGAAGAAGGCCGGTAAGCCCGTTTTCCAGGTTAATAAACGCACCGTAATCCTTTAGGCTGTCCACTGTTCCTTCCATAATGGACCCTGCCTCACACTTTGCAATCTTTTTGTTGGTTTCTTCCTTTTGCTTCATAAGGGCAGGCTCTTTGCCGGAGAGCACCAGCTTCTTATTTTCCTCATCTGCGGTGATGACCGTGACATCAATGGTCTTTCCATTATATTCCTCTAAGTCCTCCACATATTCCCCTGCCAGCTTGGAAGCCGGGATGAATCCCCGGATGCCCTCCAGATAGGCAATGGCTCCGCCTTTTACGATTTCAGCGATTTTAACTTTAATAATGGTGCGGTCCCTTAACATGGAGCCAAGCTTTTCCCATGCAAGCTGATCATTGGCCAGCTTTCTGGAAAGAACGATATTTCCTTCCCCGTCATCAGCGCTTATGACTGTGGCCGTGATCTCATCACCAGGCTGGATTTCCCTTAAGAGGTCAAATTCCGGATCATTACTTAAATTTTCCTTGTCAATGATGCCTTCCGCATAATATTTCAAGTCCAGGGTAACCATGTCCTCGTTCACATTAATAACGGTTCCGGTTAGAACGTCTCCCTCTTTCACCTTTTTAAAGGATGCCTCCAGCTCCGCGGCATAAGTCTCCATGGTTTCCACTACTTCTTCTTTTCCGTCTGTTGCCTTCATCTCTTCGCTCATTGAAATCTCCTCCGTTCATAAAATACTCGGTTCTGCATAAAATCTAACTATATATTTATCACATCCCGCCCGATATTTCTATAGTTTTCTTTGTAAAAATATGTTATATTTATGATATATGAAATATTTTCCACTGGAAGAGCCTTCTTCCATGCGCTGATACAGAAAGGACAAGGATCATGAACGACATAATGGACCTGCATACCCACACCGTGGCCAGCGGACATGCATACAACACTTTATATGAAATGGCCAGATCTGCCTCTGAAAAGGGCCTTTCCCTCATGGGCTCAACGGACCACGCACCAAAAATGCCAGGAACATGCCATGAGTTTTATTTTATAAATTTTAAAGTCATCCCCCGGAAGATCTATGGAGTGAACATCCTTATGGGGGTTGAGCTTAATATTATGGATTACACAGGACGGGTGGATTTGAGAAAAGGTCTTTTGGAAAAAATGGATTACTCCATTGCAAGCCTCCATGAACCATGCTACAAAAGCGGAACTTCTGCCGAAAATACCAGGGCTTATGTAGGGGCCATTGAAAATCCCCTGATCCACATCATCGGCCACCCTGATGACAGCCGTTTTCCTGTGGATTACGATACCCTTGTTTCTGCCGCTGCAGAAAACCGCACCCTTTTGGAGCTTAATTCCAGCTCCCTCCACCCGCAAAGTGCCAGGATGAATGCTGCGGGAAACTACCGGATCATGCTGGAGCTGTGCAAGCGCTACCAGGCCTCAATCATCATTGACAGCGATGCCCACACGGAAGCTGATGTGGGAAACCACGAAAGAGCCTGGGAGCTCATTAATGAAGTGAATTTTCCGGAAGAGCTTATTGTAAACAGCTCCTTTCAAAAACTTCTTCCCTATATTCCAAAGCTGGAGGCTTATTTATGATCAACTTCCTGAACCTGGAATATTTTCTGGCGGTTGCAGAAGAGCTTAATATCACCCGTGCTGCCAAACGGCTGTACATTTCCCAGCAGTCTTTAAGCAGTCACATTTCCAATTTAGAAAAGGAATTCGATGTCCAGCTTTTCAACCGCACCATGCCTCTTACCCTGACCTACGCAGGCCGGGCCTTAAAAGTACGGGCAAAACAGATGCTGGACTTAAAGGATGAGACCTACCGGGAGCTTGCCGACATCAAGGACTTTACCACAGGACAGCTTTCCATCGGCATCTCCCATACCAGGGGGCGTTTTCTTCTCCCTGCCATCCTTCCTGCTTACAAAGAAAAATTCCCAAACATTGAGATCCATCTGGTAGAGGGAAATTCTTCCGAGTTAAGCGCTGCCCTGATCCACGGAAACATTGACTTAATGATTGATCTCCTTCCTTTTAAAGCAGAGCATGTGGAAACAGTCCCCATCTGCGAAGAGGAGATTCTTCTTGTGGTTCCCGACCAGATCCTGGACCGGTATTTTCCGGGACAGCAGGAGGAGATGATAAAGGTGCTGGAAGAAAATGCGGACGTGCAGCTTTTAAAGGATTGTCCTTATCTTCTCATTAATAAAGGAAACAGAGTGCGGACAATTGCTGATGAAATCTTTGAAGAAGCCCAGCTCACCCCTTCCATCCTGCTGGAGACAGAAAACATTGAAACAGTGCTTGCCCTCGCGGCCAAAGGCATGGGCATCACCTTTTACCCTAAAATGTTCATGTCTGGAAACGGAAACACCGGCAATGGTGTGCTGAAAAAAACAGGGCTTCATTACTTTTCCTTAAATTACAGGCGCAGTCACGGCGTACTGGCATTCGGCCGCCACAAAGGCAGATATCTATCCCAGGCTACGGAAGAATTCATACGGATTGCCCGGGAAAACATATAGGTAAATTTTAACAGTGGATTGACAAAAAGCCGAAAAACCTATATTATTAAATAGTAACAGTTACTAATATAATTATTATTTATAGAAAAGGAGCGGCCATGAAAACATTAAAGTATAGCCGTCAACGGGAATCCATTAAAGCCTGTCTAATGGCAAGGCACGACCATCCCACTGCCGATGCCCTATACACATTGATCCGCAAAGAATATCCCAACATCAGCCTTGGAACTGTTTACCGCAACTTAAACCTTTTGGTTGAACTGGGGGAGATCAAGAAGCTGACATGCGGAGATGGCGCAGACCGCTTTGATGCGGATATTTCACCCCACTATCATTTTGTATGTAAAAAGTGCGGGAAGGTCTGCGACCTGCCAATGGATCATTTAACGGACATTGACCAGCTGGCTCAGGAGCATGTGGATGGCACGGTGGACAGTCACACGATTTATTTCTACGGCACCTGCAAAGACTGTTTTGAAAATAATTATCGATAACACTTGACATGAAGATAAAGATGTGCTAAATTAATATCAGTAATCATTACTATTATTGATTACCACAGAAAAAAATACAAATAATTATAAAATAAAAAGGAGACATGAGATCATGAAGAAATGGGTTTGTACTGTATGCGGTTACGTTCACGAAGGGGAGGCAGCTCCGGAGTTCTGTCCAGTCTGTAAGGCTGGTTCTGAAAAGTTCAAGTTACAGGATGAGAACATGTCCTGGGCCTGCGAGCATGAAATAGGCGTTGCACAGGGTTCTCCAGAAGACATTATGATGGATTTAAGAGCTAACTTTGAAGGCGAATGCTCAGAAGTTGGTATGTATCTTGCAATGTCAAGAGCTGCTCACAGAGAAGGCTATCCTGAGATCGGCTTATATTATGAGAAGGCCGCTTTTGAAGAGGCTGAGCATGCTTCAAAATTTGCAGAGTTATTAGGCGAATGCGTAACTTCCAGCACAAAGAAGAACTTAGAGTTAAGAGTTGCTGCTGAAAACGGTGCAACTGCCGGTAAGTTTGACCTTGCAAAACGTGCAAAAGCATTAAACTTAGATGCAATTCATGATACCGTTCATGAAATGGCAAAGGATGAGGCCCGTCACGGCAAAGCATTCCAGGGCTTATTAGAAAGATACTTTGGCTAATATCCTTTATTAAAGGATATGACACCTTTAGGGAGCGGCAGAATGGGTCTCCGCTCCCCTATTTGCAAAGTAGAGATCATTCACAATTCAAATCAGGAGGGTTTATACGATGTCCAAATATGCGGGAACAAAAACAGAACAGAACTTAAAAGACGCTTTTGCAGGCGAGTCCATGGCAAGAAATAAGTATACATATTATGCCTCTGCCGCAAAAAAGGCCGGCTATGAGCAAATGGCTGCCTTATACCTTGAAACTGCCGATCAGGAAAAAGAGCATGCCAAGATGTGGTTTAAGGAATTGCATGGAATTGGTTCCATGGAAGAAAACTTAGCAGATGCCGCAGCCGGTGAAAATTATGAGTGGACCGATATGTATAAGAAAATGGCTGAGGACGCAAGAGCAGAAGGTTTTGAAGAACTGGCTCTTAAATTTGAATTCGTAGGAAAAGTAGAAGCTGCTCATGAAAAACGTTACTTAAAGCTCCTTGACAGCTTAAAGAACGATAAGACCTTTAAGGGAGATGCCCCTCTTGGCTGGAAGTGCCGCAACTGCGGTTATATCCACGAAGGACCGGATGCTCCGGAAATCTGTCCAACCTGTGCTCATCCCAAGGCTTATTTTGAAAGAAAAGTGGAAAATTATTAATTCAGTCTTTTGCAGTGGTGAGGGCGGAACCTTTTGGTTCCGCCCTCGCTGCCGTTTGTTGCCCTGACCGGGCATCACAGGAGAATTCCCTTGTCAAAGGAAATTTTACGGCGGAATCCTTCACCTTTTATTATTTTATTATATATACGTTTTTTTCACCTCCTTAATTTTCTCAAGGCCCCGGATCGGTAAAATACCTTGGTTTTTTTCGGGGCTCATGCTATACTTTTAAAGTAGTAAATGAACGACCGGTTTGAGGAAAAAGACATGATTAAAATCGCTATTGTGGAAGATGAGATGGAATATGTGGAAACGCTGAAAAACTACCTTACCCAGTTTGAAGCAGACCATTCCGTCAGCTTTCAGATTCAGGAATTTACCGACGGCCTTGATATTGTATCGGATTATACCGCCTGCTACGATATCATACTGCTGGACATTCAAATGAAATATTTAAACGGCATGAAGACGGCGCAAAAGATCAGGGAGCTGGATGAGGATGTGATCTTCATCTTTATTACCTCCTCCGCCCAGTTCGCAGTAGAGGGATACATGGTAGATGCCCTTGGTTATATATTAAAGCCGGTGCCTTATCTTTCCTTTTCCCAGATATTAAACAAAGCCGTCCGCAGAATCCTGAAAAGACAGGCTAAGCACTATATAAATATTGACACGGATGGAGGCACCATGCGTCTTGGCACGGACTCTGTTTATTACGTCGAAAGCCAGCTTCACCATGTCCTCATCCACACGGACAAAGGGAATTATGTGGCTTCCGGGCCCATGAAACGGATGGAAGAAACCTTAAAGACCTTTGGCTTTGCCAAATGCCACAACGCTTATCTGGTGAATTTAAAACACGTGACCGGCTGCCTGCCAGGTGATGTTCAACTCCTTTCCGGCGAACAGATTCCCATAAGCAGGGGCCGGAAAAAGTCATTTATGGAATGTCTTGCTGATTATATGGGAGGATAAATCAATGAACTTTGGTGAACTGATGAATACACCCCGTCCTTTTACCGCTCTGGCGGAATGGTGCGCCTGCATCAGCTATATTCTTATGCTTCGCAGAAGGCTTAAGGGACCGGGTCTGGCCGCTTCTTTTGCCGCAATGCTGGGCCTGTTTTTCCTTCTCCATTTGATCGCAGGCTCACTGCCGCTGTATTTGTGGTTTCCAGGGATGATCACCGCCATCCTGCTGATGTATCTCTCCATTTACGCCTCCTGCCGGATCTCTCCCTATGATGCGGGATTTCTCTGTGTCCGCGCCTTTGTTCTGGCGGAGTTTACGGCCTCTTTTCAATGGCAGCTGTATGTATGGTGGGCCCTCAGCTCCGGGCGGGTGAACCAGACACTTTCCGTTCTGATCATGCTGGTTTCCTATGGAGGCATTTATACCGGATATTACTTTCTGGAAAGAGAGCACATTTCAAGGGATGAAGGGATGGAGGTGGAGAGAAAGGAGCTTATCAGCGCTGTTTCCATTGCTATGGGAGCCTTTCTGATCAGCAATATCAGTTTTGTCATGCCAAATACCCCGTTTTCCAGCGCCACCAGTTCCCTTCTATACGTAAGGACCCTGGTGGATTTCGGAGGGCTTTTGATGCTCTTTGCCCAGCAGAACAGAAGAAAAGAACTGCGGGTCCGCAGTGAAAACCATGCCATGAACGTGGTCTTACAAAGACAATACGACCAGTACCGCATGGCTATAGACAATATGGAGCTGCTAAGGCGGGAATTCCATGACTTAAAGCACTATATGATCGCCATCCGGGCGGAAAAAGATCCGGAAAAAAGGGAACAATACCTATCGGAAATGGAAAAGGCCATTCTCACCCAGGAATCCCTGGCCAACACAGGAAACCAGGTGTTAGATGTGGTATTGACCACCAAAAGCACCTATTGTGCCCAGAATAATATCACTTTTACCTTTATGGCTGATGGAAAGCTGATTTCCTTTCTCCATGTAAAAGACATCTGTTCCATCTTCGGAAATGCTCTGGACAATGCCATTGAATGCGTTTCTCAGTTTGAAGATCCTGAAAAAAGGCTGATCACCTTATCCATATACAAACGCAATCATTTTTTAATGATCCAGTGTGAAAATTATTCGGAAAATCCTCTGGAAATGGTCCCCAACAGTCTTCCGCCTACCACAAAGGGCAACAAGCTGTATCATGGATACGGCCTAAAGAGCATTCAGGCCGCTGCCCAGAAATACGGCGGTTCCATGACCATTTCTTCCAATGATAACTGGTTCCGCCTTCAGGTTCTTATTCCCATTCAGGGAGAGATGCCGGACGCTTCGTAACAGCCATACTGTATTTGCAGGAAGCCCAAAAACTATATACAAAAAACTCAGGCAGCCAGTGAGAATAAACTTCAAACCGGTTGCCTGAGTTTTTAAATCCATTTATTTTTCATCGCTCTTAAAAATGATCTTAAAGATAGGGAAGAACACCCAGAATGAAATCGCTGAATTGATCAGCATGGTGATCACATCTGCAATGGTCTCTCCTCCTCCGCCCAGATTTAAGCCGTTCATGAACAGGTGGTAGACCGGAGCCTTATAAAGACCCTGAAGGGCTGCCGCACCAATGGTGATGATAATATAGGCGATCACATACCACATAGCCGCCTTTGCTGCGCTGTTATTGGCCTTAAAGGTGATATTTCTTTGAAGGAAAAAGTTAATGACCTGGGCGATTCCCATGGTGATTTCCACCGCCAGAAAATACGCAAGTCCTCCTCCCCCTCCCTGAGAAAGGGCACCTGCCCCATAGTTAAAGATATAATAAGGCGTGCCATCCAGATTGGAACCCACATGCCATATCTGGAAATTCGTATCCACCAGGGAGGTCATCCCCAGCATGTTCCGGAAAACCGGCATTAAAATCATCTGTAATACCGTGACTCCGTTAGACACGAGAAAAAATATTAAAAATTGTGCTAGGGTCGGATGGTTCTTGGCAAATGCCTTCCATCCGGCTTTTATGCCTGACAACATGCGTTCCCTCCCTTCTATTTTCCGGAGAGCTTCTTTTCATAAGCTCTGTTCGCTTTTGCATTGGCAAAGTATCCGCCGATGATTTTTTTCATCCCGCGGAAAAAGTGGCCGTTTACCGCCAGGACCATCCCTTCCGCCATATCCATGCTGACTGCTCCGCCGGTCATCTTGGCGATCCCCCGAAAGGGCATGTTATAAATAAACAGAAGATTCAGATCAGGCGTTCCCTTTGCTTCACTTCTGTTTTTTAAGGCCGTAAGAATCCGCCAGACCAGCCTGGCCAGCAGGCTCCTGGCGTAATACATCTGACAGAGGGCATCGTTTACTCCCAGTTCTCCGGACCATTTTCCAGCCTGAGCCGGATGCCCTAAAAGGGCTTCAAATTCTTTCTCAGATACCTGCCTGATTTTTCCGGAATAGTAGGATTTAAGTTTTTCCGGCTCATAAGGCCAGCTTTCCGTGGTTCCTTCCCGGGTAACAGCCTGAAACAGCCTTATATCTGCCGCATTTGCACCGATGAATAGGGAATAACCCCCGCCCTCCACCTCAAAACGGTTTGTGGCTACATTCCAGTACCGGAAGGTCTTATCATCAAAAGGAAGAATAACTGTCCTGCTTTCCCCTGCCCTTAAAAACACCTTTTTAAAGCCTTTCAGTTCTTTATCCGGGCGGAATATCCTGCCCTTTGGTCCTCCTACATAAAGCTGGACAACTTCCTTTCCGTCAACCTTTCCCGTGTTGGTCAGGGTAAAACGGACTTCATTTTCCAAAACCTCCATATTGCTGTAGGAAAATGTGGTATAGGACAGCCCATAGCCAAAGGGATACTGTACCCTGATCTTTTGGGTATCATAGTAACGGTAGCCCACATACAGGCTCTCCCTGTACTGGGAGCAGCGCTCCTTTCCCGGAAAATACTGAAAGGCAGGGGTGTCTTCATATACCATAGGGTAAGTCTCGCTTAAACGGCCGGAAGGATTCACTTCCCCGGTGATTACCCGAAGCATGGCAGAGGGACCGGCCTCCCCGCTTAAATAGCCATGGAGAATGGATTTGCAGCATTCCTGCCATGGCATTTCTATGGCAGAGCCTGCGCTTAAGATCCCCACGATCCTGGAATTTTTCTCTGCTAAGGCAGTAAGCAGCTGGATCTGGTTTTCGGGAATCCTCATATGACTTCGGTCCATCCCCTCTGATTCACTGATCTCATCAAGGCCAAAGCAGTATAGCACCACATCAGCCTGAGAAGCCAGATCAAGGGCCTCCTGTCTTAAGTCAGCATCAGCCTTTCCGCCTCGGGAATAACCTCTGGCGCAGCCGGTCACACGTAAGGAGTAAGCCCTTATCATCTCCTCCATACTTTCCAGACGGAGAGGATTGACCAGGGAGGAACCTGCCCCCTGATAACGGGGGGTGAAAGCAAAGTCACCGATCAGCGCCACCTTACAGCCGGGCTTTAAGGGAAGCAATCCATCTTCATTTTTTAACAGCACAATGCTTTCTTCTGAAGCCTTCCCTGCCAGCTCATGGTGCTCTTCCCTGTCAAAGGTGCTTCGCCTGCTTTCCTTGTCCCTGGTAAGGGTAAACACCGCCTCCAGAAGATCATCCACGCAGGAATCCAGCGCTTCCATGGAAAGGCTGCCATTTTCCACCGCTTTGATCAGCTCTCTGGCCGTGTGAAGGCCGGGGGAGGGCATTTCCAGGTTGGACCCTGCAGCCACCCCCTTTACATGGTCGTTGGAGCCGCCCCAGTCAGTGATGACAATGCCGTCAAAGTCCCACTCCCCGCGAAGGATATCCTTCAGAAGATGTTCGTTCTCATTGGCATAGACGCCGTTGACCTCATTGTAGCTGGTCATAATGGCTTTTGCTCCGCCTTCCTTCACCGCTATTTCAAAGCCTTCCAGATAAATCTCTCTGAGAGTCCTCTCATCCACAACGGAATTCATTGCCATGCGGCGCAGCTCCTGATTGTTGACCGCAAAATGCTTGGGACATGCGTACACTCCCTGGCTCTGGATCCCTTTTATATAGGCTGCCGCCAGTTTTCCCGACAAATAGGGATCTTCAGAAAAATACTCGAAGTTTCTTCCGCAGAGAGGACTTCTCTTAATATTAAGACCCGGTCCCAAAAGGACGTTTACTCCCAGATCCCAGGCCTCTTCTCCCAATGCCTCTCCGATTTCCCGGCAAAGGTCTTCATCCCAGCTGTTGGCAACGGCGGCTGCCGTTGGGAAGCAGGTGGCAGGAAGGGAGGCGTTTAAGCCCAGATGATCCCCTTCCTTTGCCTGTTTCCGGATTCCGTGGGGACCGTCGGAGCAGAATATGGACGGAATCCCCAAACGGTCAATGTTCCAGGACTGCCACACGTTTTTTCCGCTTAATATGGCCGCCTTTTCTTCTATTGTCATTTTTTTAATGGTATGGATATGTTTCAAGTGTTTCATGTCAATTCCCGTTTCTTTTTATAAACATTGAAGATTCTCAGCTCCAGAGCAATAAATCCTGCTGCAAGAATCACATCTAATGCAATGGCTCCCATCTGCCACGGAAGCAGTCCGCTCTTTGCGTTATTTCCTTCATAAGCCCGGCTGTTTACCACCGTGTACATAATGTTTTTACATGCTTTTCTCATTGCAAGAAGGCTTGTGGCACTGGAAGTATCCTTCACATGGTTGGTTTCAGTATCATAAGCAACCAGCATGGCGTCGTTTCCGTTCCTGATCTCCTGGTCCGCATTCTGATATCCGTATCCTCCGAAATAATCTGTCAGCACAAAACCGCGGAAGCCCCACTCATCCCGAAGCACCTTGTTAAGCAGCACATCGGAAGCGCCTGCATATTCCGTTCCAATGTAGTTAAATGCAGACATCACTGCTTTTGCCCTGCCCTCTTTTACTGCGATTTCAAAGGGCCTTAAATAAATTTCCCGGATGGCCTGTTCATTGGACCAGGTACAGAGCATGTTGTTCCGGTTGGTTTCCTGGTCATTAAGGGCGTAATGCTTGATATAGGCATATACTCCATGGCGTTCCGCACCGATGACAGCGCTGGCTGCCATTTTGCCTGACAAAACTCCGTCTTCAGAATAATACTCAAAGTTTCTTCCGGCAAAGGCGGAACGATGGGTATTCATTGCCGGCGCATACCAGCCGGACACCTTCATTTCGTCAGCCATTTTGCCGATGCTTTCCCCGAATTCCTCTGCAATATCACGGTTCCAGGTGCTTGCGATCATCACTGCGGACGGGAAGCCAATGGATCCGGTTCCTGTGAAGTTATTGTTGATGGAAGCAGGCCCGTCACAATCCACGGTTCCTACCTTATTCACACTCTTTGCCGCGGAGGTCTGATATCCTCCGATGGCGATCATGGTATCCATTTCCGTTACAGTAAGCTGATCAAGAAGCTTCTCCCACTGGGGATCGTTGTAATCCATCCCCCGCATGGAGGCAAGGCTCAGCCCATTGCGGGCTCCGGTCACCGGCATCACATCCTCTGCCTGGTTATGGGCTGCCGGATCGTAGTTGCTGTTATTCACAAAGGTTGCCTTGTATGTTTCCGGCATGGTCATGCTTGCAGGTTTTGCCGTTGCCTTTTCATAATTTGCAAATCCGTCTGCACGGGATAAATAGGTCAGCCCTCCGTCTGCATCGGCAAACCGGTTTTCAGCGGCAGCCTCATCGGAAGAACGGGGATTTGCTTCATCATATACGATTTCCCCGGTTACGCTATAAGTCTGTTCTTTGATTATGTTATGGGAATCAGACCGGATGGAGATCCCGTAATTGCCTGCTTCCAGGATATAAGCCCCTTTTCCGGCTTCATCATAGGAGGCCATGTCTTCCGCCTGAAAGGAGACTGCAATGGTCTGGGACTGGCCCGGCTCCAGAATATCCGTCTTGTCAAATGCGATCAGGTTTGCAGAAGCCTTTTCAATTCCACCGTTGGTATAGGGGGGATTGTAATATACCTCCACAACATCCTTACCCGCCTTGTCACCTGTATTGGTGACGGTTACATCAAAAGAGATGGTTCCGTCTGTCTCTGTAACGCTTCCCATTTCCTGGGAAAATGAGGTATAGGACAAGCCATATCCAAAGGGATAAAGCACAGTTTTATCATAGTCGATCAGCCCTTCTTCTGCAGCAGTTTCAAAGAAACGGTATCCTACATAAATTCCGTCAACATAATTGATAAAGCTGGGATAGGTTGCCTCTCCCTTAAATGCCTTGCCTGCGAATTCGTTCATGTTATCGTAAACAAAGCTTCCAAAGTTGTTGTAATGGGGAGTTGCGGTTAAGTCTGCCACAAAGGTATCACTTGTTTTACCAGAAGGGTTAACTGCACCGCTTACGATCTCACCAAGGGCCTCAAACCCGGACTGGCCGGTACCTGGGCACCAGATGGCGCTTTTAATCTGGCTGTGTTCATTAATAAAGCCAAGTTCCATGGCATTTGCGCCATTGTATACCAAAACCACATTGTCGAAATTGGAGCATACCAGATCAACCATGTCCTTTTCCGTTCTGCTTAACTGCAGATAATGTTCACCAGGTTCAAAATCCTTATATCCTGTGGAATTGTCCGTATAAGTAACTGCGCTGACATCCGTAGGAAGATCGGCTCCTTCCCCTCCAACACGGGTGATCACCACCATTGCCGTATTGGAAAATGCCTTTGCATCTGCCATCAGCTCACTGGTATAGGATTCCTTTAGAGGCTCCGGAAGAGTCCAGTCCTGTTCCCACATTCCGACTTTGGGGCGGTCAGCCCGGTACGCGGTGTAGAAATCAGAAAGTCCGGTATTCAGCTTAAAGCCTGCGTGTTCAAGCCCCTGAAGCAGAGACACTGTTTCATATGCGTCAGAGAGAGACCCTGAGCCGGTACCCCCGTAGCAGGGATTGGTGGAAGCCCAGCCAAACACATTTAAATTGGAAGCAGCATTTAAGGGAAGCAGGTTTTCTTCATTCTTTAAAAGCACGATGCCTTCTTCTGCAATTCTGGTACAAAGCTCCGTCGCTTTGTCTGATGTTTCTTTTGAAATCGTTCCGCTGCCGGTTGCAAGGGAAATCAGGCTGGACATGGGACCCCAGCAGATCATGTTTGCCACAATAACTACGGAAAGTACAATGGCCATAAGTCCCTGGCGCCGGATCAGATACTTTACCGCTGCCTTCTTGTTCCTGCATGCCACCATTGCTGCAACCGCAATCACAATGACAGCGGCCAGCCCGATTAAGTACGGCACGCAAAGGTTGACAATCTTTAATACATCATCCACGTTGATTTGTAACATTTCTTTCATCCTCCTCCATAAAAATCACCACAGACTGCGTGGTACGTATCTCACTTTAACACATTATGGTCCCATGAGGCGGCTTTTTGCATAACCGGTATTATTTTCTGCATAATTGGCAGGTGGCTTGTCCTGTTTAGCAGGGAATTTCCTGTCAGCATGATGGAAGGTAAAACAGAGGTGATTGTAAAAGAAGGCATGATAACTATTAAGAAGGATCCGGGAGAAAATCCTGCTTTTAGATTTTCTTCCGGATCCCTGCATACATTCCAGAAACCCTTAAATGCATAAAAACATGGAAATCTTTATTCCTTGAGCCAATATTCAGAACCCGAATCTGTACGGCATAAAAAGCCGTATTCGATTAACAGCCGTCTGATATATGGGAAATCATGATATAATTCCTTTAAAGAGCCGTTAATCTCACTTTCACTGTAACGGGTTCCCGGTAAAAACTTGCCTGATATTTCACGCAGTACCACTATTTTGGCCTTTTCCCTTGAAGGAAACTGCTTAATCGCCCCGTTTTTATCAAAATACGTGGACAGGATCTTGGTTCTTTCCTCCACCGTGACATTATACCTGTCATCCATCATTGTTGCTGTTTTATGGGCATCATAAAACTCTGCCTTATCATTCTCTGTTTTCATGTCTTCCTCCCTTTTATTAAACATTTCCATTGCGGCTAAAAATAACTTTGATTGTTTTTCCTGTTCATGAAGCTTGTAGCGGTAATTCCTCACAGTCGAACAGGAAATACCTTTTTGCGCGGCTATTTCTTTATCAGATAAGCCTTCTATCATTAAAGATAATATGGAATGCTGTATCTTTGATAAGCCTAAAAACGCAGGGTTCATATTCATTAAATAATCCAGCATTGATTCATGCTTTTCCTCAATATGAACCTGTGCCATTTTGTTTGCATCATAAAAATGGCCGCCATGAGGATATATCTCCCCCTTGGTATACTGCTGGCTGCAAATCAAACAATAAACGGAATCATCGTCTTCGTAATATCCATTCATTAATTCATCAGAAGCAGCCTGCCACAGGGATTTTCTGTTAAACGAATTTTTCATGATTTTCTCCACTTCATACATTTTTACAATGCATATCATTCTTTTTCTTAATTTAACGATCATGCATTGAGATATCGGGTCTTTATGTCCTTTGTGTTCCAATTGGAATTGGGTGGAAATTATGGATTGTATGAAAATTTCCACATGATAATAAAACGTTTTTTTCATTGCATCTGCAATTTAAAATATCACCCATAATAGATATTATATAGTAATATTTCAAAAATGTCTATGTATAAGCAAACATTTTTATACTTCGTTTGTATTTTTATCATGTGACACGGCCAGAGATTATGTATTTTATTACCTTTAAACCACCTCATCCGGGAGGCTGTCATCAACCGCTCATAAGAATTATCATGAAATCTAATGCCCTCAAACCGGCAGATGGCCCATAGAACGTCTAAAAATACTTGAATAATAAATACATACCAAAAATGCACCTTGAAATGGCTTATTATGGCCAATCAAAGTGCATTTCTTTCTGTTTCAATCCATTCCTGTCTCGTATGGGCCAGCCTCCCTTTATGGCTGCAAAACAAACCTCTGGGATTCCCATGGATATCTTATACCTTTTCCCCTACCACCACCATCCCACCGTTCTTTAAGAACTCAGAGGGCGTCACATTGGTATACTTCTTAAACACACTGCAGAAATGTTTGTACTCCCCAAACCCCAGCTCATCCGATATTTCATAGATGCGCATAGTCCCCTCGTTCAGCATATTCATGGCTTTCTTGATCCTGTACTGGTTCAGCAGGTCCACAAATGTGGTGTTAAGTTCTGCCTTTAACTTCCTGCTAAGATAGCTGGAGCTGACGCCCAGGCTCTCTGCCACATGGTTGATGCTCAGCTTCTCATTATAATGCTGCTTTATAAGCTCATATGTCTTTTTCACATATGGATCTATGCTGTTTCGGGCGCTGTCAAATATCTTCCACTCGTGGTAAACCGTCAGTATCCTATCCTGTGATATCTTCTCTATCTTCTCATACTTGCTGGCATAGGCGATCTTTTGTTTTATCTTATCCAGTGCCTCCCTCAATTCATCCTCATCAACAGGTTTTAACAGATAATCCATGACTCCCATATGGATGGCCTGACGAGCCAGCTCAAATTCCGAATAGCTGGTGAGAACCAAGCTGTAGAAATGCCTTTCCTTCAGAGCCTTCTCCACCATCTTAAGACCGTTCATCTTGGGCATCCTAATATCTGTAAGCACGATATCCGGCTGCTCCCTGCGGATGGTTTCCAGCCCCTCTGCCCCGTCTTTAGCCGTACCTGTGATAATACACCCCATATCCAGCCAGTTAAGAGCATAGGTAAGCCCCTTCCTGATGATTTCCTCATCTTCCACAATCACTACTTTTAATAACATTACAGATTCCCCCAATCTGTTTTCTGAAATGTGTGCATGTAAATCCATCTGTGGATGCTAATCATTTTTATTTTCATTACTGAGGACCCTGAGAATCACCACGGTTCCCTTATTAATCCTGCTTTCTATCCTGACTCCGAACCCGTTTCCGCAGACCAAACGGATTCGCTTATGGACGTTATAGATACCAATGTGGTCCATCTGGTTCTGATGATATTCCAGATTCGACTGAAGCTCTTTTAAAAGTCCCTCAGGGATTCCCACCCCGTCATCCGATATGATGACCGAAAGCACGCCATCCTGTATCCTGGTACGGATGGATATCTCCAGGCAGTCCCGGTCCTCCCCAAATCCATACTTAATGGAATTCTCTACTATGGGCTGCATCGCCATACGGGGAATGGAAGCCTGACTGCTTCCCTCCTCCAGCTCCACACTGTACTTAAGCCTTTCCCCATACCGGTAAAGCATTACCTGCAGATACCGGTTAATAAAATCCATCTCCTCTTTCACAGTTACCACATCTTTGCCGTTCTGGATGCTGTAGCGCAGCATCCTGGACAAACAGACTAACATCTTCTCTGCCTCCCCCGGCTTAAATTTTATCATATACCGGATGGATTCCAGGGTATTGAAGAGGAAATGAGGGTTAAACTGGGACTCCAGGATCTGGACCGTAGCCAGCATGTTCTCCCTGGCCAGCTCCTGGTGGCGCGCCAGCAGATGGCGTATACTGCCTATCATGGTGTTAAAGGAATGACCAATCCGCTCAAATTCATCACCGGAAGTGATATTTAAGGACACAGCCAGGTCCCCCTTTTCCACCCGGTCCAGGGCTCCTATGAGGTCATATATGATCTCTGTCTTTTTGTCCGCCACCTTACCGGCGCTGCGGTAAATAGCCATGGCCACCACCAAAGCCAGCAACATCACCAGCATCAGGGACATGATGCACAGCTGTACAAAAGAAGTACAGTCGTAGACCACCTGTACCGTGGCCTCCCCTCCCAGCACGGATTGTCTGGCCGTATAATACCACCTTTTCCCAAAACACACCAGGTTCCTGCCATCCCTGAATTCCTTCACCAGTTTTCCTCTGTCATCCTGGAATCGTGAAGTCCCGTCTGTAAATACACGGTTGAACTTATTGACCATCAGCACCGGCTGTTCCATATTTCCAAGATGCTTCTTAAATGCTTCAGCCTTCAGCACAAAACCACTGTACCCTTTAAGCTTTCCATCCTTAACCACGGTTTCAAGCATGAGCCATGCAGGAAGGGCTCTGCCATCTATCACTGTGTTGTCATAGATAAAGATGCAGTCCTTCTTGCTGTACTTCTGATCAACGGTATTCCATTGCAGATAATTCCCTATATACTGTACCACATTGGCTTGGTTGTCCGTAGAGAACACCACGTTCCTGTCCTCATCAAAGAGATAGTAATTCCCCCTGTAATCCTGGCCGTTTAAGAAGCGGTAGATGCCGGACACTGCCTCCGTCTTATAGGAAGGCTGCGCCTTAAAGAACTTCATATCAAGTTCCCGTGCCATCTTCTTATTCTCATTCACATAGCTTGTGATGACCCTTTCAAATTCCCCGGAAAAATGCGCCATCATGGTCTTGCTCTTCCTTATGATCTGCTGGGAGCCCAGGGCTGTGAACACCAGAAGAAGCACTACCAATGATATAAAACAAGGTACAAGCGCATGGAAAATCAAACTTTTCCGGATCTCATCCCTGAAACATGTTTGTTTTCTTTTCTCCATATGCCTGCACCTTTTAAACTGTATTTTCTGTAGTTATAACCGCGCCAGGCATGACCCGTTAAAAGCCATGCCAGGCGCAGTACCGGATGTGCCGGAAAACCATTTCTGCAATCTATATGCTTTAGTTTATCATAGGACCCTTACATTGTCACGTCCTTGTTGCCGGACACCTTGAAGAAGATAAGCAGGGATACAACCGTGGTTGCAGTCAGTATGGTGGCCAGAGCCGCCGCTGTGCCGTAGCTGGCACGGATGACTTCGTTGTATATGGCGACCGACATGGTCCTGGTGCCTGCGTTGTAGAGCATGACAGAGGAACTTAACTCGTTAATCAGAGTAATCCAGCTTAGGATAGCGCCGGATGCAACTCCGGGCAGCATCATTTTGGCCGTCACCTTGACAAAGGACATGGAAGGTGAATCTCCCAGGCTGATGGCAGCCTCCTCCATACTTGGACTGATCTGGTAAAGGATGGCAGAGCTGGAACGCAGGGTATATGCCTGCCTGCGAATGACCAGGGATATGATCATAATAACGGCAGAACCTGCCAGCATCATCGGCGGATGATTAAATGCAATCAGCAGAGTGATACCAAGTACGGAACCCGGAACAATATACGGGAACATGGCAATGGTGTCAATCATGTTGGTCAGACAGTTTTTGCGCCTCACTGCCAGGTATGCAATGAGCATACCAAGGACAACAATGATCACGATGGCAGCCAGACAGTAAAGATATGTATTCTTAATGGACTGGACCGCGGTGGAGAATACCTTGCGGTAACTCTCTAAGGAAAATCCGTCCACAAATACCTGCATCTTAGTTGCCCTGAAGGAAGTATAGATCACCATGCACTGGGGGATAATTGAGGCTGCTGCCAGAAGGTAGATATATAAGTGAATCAGGAATCCCCTGATGCCATGGACGTCCTTTGGCTGGATTGGCCTCATGGAGCTCATGGCAAAGGACTTGGTATTCACATACCACTTCTGTACCAGGAATATAGCGGCTGTCACCACCACCATAATGGTAGCCATACAGGCTGCAAAGTTGGCGGAACCACCTGTCTCCCCCACGAATTCTGAGTAGACCAGGGTGGGCATGACCCGGTAGCCCTCACCGATTAGGGCAGGTGTGCCAAAGTCTGCCATACAGTTCATGAATACCAGCAGGGCCGCCGCAATCAGGGTAGGAGTCACCAGCGGTATGATGACGGTAAAAATCTTCCGAAGTCCGCCGCATCCCAGGCTCTCAGCTGCCTCAGACAGGGCCACGTCAATCTTTTTAAGAGCGCCCGACACATACATGTAGATAAATGGATACAGCTTTAAGGCAAATACCAGAAGCATACCGCCAAAACCATAGATGGACGGCATATGGATACCCATACCTTTTAAGAACTGGGTCACAGTACCGCTTCTTCCCAGGAGAAGTATCCAGGAATAAGCGCCGATAAAGTTAGGGCTCATCATGGAGATGATGAAGAAGATCTCCAGAACCCCTTTTCCCTTTATCTTATAAAATGACATAAAGTAAGCCAGAGGCGCCCCCAGGACAATTGCCACCAGAGTCACGCTGACAGTCAGCTTAAATGAGTTAAGCAGTGCGCTCTTATAATATTTCTTTGAGAAGAATCTGGCATAATTCTCCATAGTCCAGATACCAGTCTCTGTATTCTTAAAGCCACTTAGGAAAAGGCTTATCAGCGGATACAAAAGAAATATGGCAAACAGTGCGATGATGACAACAGTCACAATGTTCCAGAAATCCCATCTGATTTTTTTAATCGTCATATTTCTTCACATCCTTTATGAGACTCTGTTCCAGGTCTTCGGTAAACACGTTGATTTTGTTGGGGTTAGGCCTTAAGCGAATCTTCTCTCCCACGCCGAATATACGGTCCACGTGGCCAAGATCCTGGGAGTACTCAATACTGGGCTGATGATCCAGCACCATGCCGCCGGCAAAATGAAGGAAATAGTTGGTGTACTTACCCAGGAAAGTTCTGCTGACGATCTCACACTCAATTCCCTCTTCGTTCAGGGAAAATTCCTCAGGGCGCACAGATATTACTGCCTTCTGCCCATCTCTAACCGTGTCCACAAGATTAGGCATGGACACCTGATATCCATTGTTAAACACCACTGCAGGAACGTCTCCCTGCTTCCTTATGGTGCCGAAGAACAGGTTGGAATGTCCGATGAAGGTGGATACAAATGCATTGTAAGGCCGGGCATAAATGTCCTGGGGGGAGCCAATCTGCTGGATGATCCCCAGCTTCATGACTGCAATCCGGTCTGATATGGCCAGGGCTTCCTCCTGGTCATGGGTTACGTAAACAGTGGTGATCCCCACCTGCTTCTGTACGTCACGGATGGCGCTTCGCATCTCAATACGAAGTTTTGCGTCCAGGTTGGACAGTGGCTCATCCATGAGAAGGACCTGGGGATGGATGACGATTGCCCTGGCAAGGGCCACTCTCTGCTGCTGTCCTCCTGACAGGCGCTCCGGCAGACGATCCTGGTATTCGTCAATCTTAACCACTTTAAGGATTTCATCAATCCTGTCCTTCATCTGCTCCTTTGGCACCTTGCGGATCTTTAAGCCGTATTCCACGTTCTGCCTGACCGTCAAATGGGGGAAAATGGCATAGCTCTGGAACACCATACCGATATTCCTTTTCTGGGCAGGAATGTCATTTATGATCTTTTCATCAAACTTTATAGTTCCCCCTTCAATGCTGTTAAAGCCCGCTATCATACGCAGCAGCGTTGTCTTACCACAGCCAGAGGGCCCGAGAAGTGTAAAGAACTCTCCATTTTTAATAAAGGCGGATAAGTCCGGTATGATGGTCAGATCCCCATATTTTTTCACTGCATTGCCGATTCCGATTGAAACACTCATATGTTTCCCCTCAATTCCTCTAAAATGAAGGGGGTGACCTATGAAGCCACGCCCCGGTGTATATATTCCAGTACTGCCGGTATCACTTATCCGGTATGGCTTTACTCTGTAAACAACTCCTTGAACTCATTCAACCACTCAGACTTGTGAGCTGCTGTATCTGTCTCATCATCCTGGATTACCTTGATCTGATTCATCGGAACCATGGCTTCTCCTGCTTCCACGTCCTTGCGGATGGTCCTTCTGTACTGGGTATTGTTCATGAATTCCTGTACTTCCCTGCTGGTAAGCCAGTCTATGAATTTTTGAGCATTTGTCTCGTTCTGGCATCCTTTGATGATATACACGCCATCGCCTCGGAAGATAACACCCTCATTCATATAAACGGTCTTCACCGGAGACCCGGCGCCTACATACTGTGCGGAGCCCTGTTCAAAGGTAAGGCCTACAGTGTACTCTCCATCTGCTACGCCCTTATACACTGCGGAGGAACCGCCTAAAAGCTTGCCGTCCAGCTGCGTGCAGAACTGTTTTACATAATCCCAGCCATTATCCGGGTTGCCGCCACCCATGGCATAGAGCATATTTACCAGATGCTCAAAAGAGGAAGAGGAGGCTGCCGGGTCTGCAAATGCAATCTTGCCCTTTAACTCAGGATTAAGCAGGTCTTCGTACCCCTCAATTTTGATATCTCCGATCAGGTCTGTGTTTACCATGATAACAGACGGGATGGTATCAAAACGTGTCATGTTGCCCTCTGTGTTCTTGTACTCATCATAGAAAGCGTCCTCATGGACAGTTATGTAATCTGCAAAATATTCACTCTTATTCTTTACAGTACCTATGGTTCCTGACCAGAGAATATCTGCCTGCGGATTGTCTGCCTCTGTTTGGATTCTCTTTAATGCATCCCCTGTTCCCATGGCCAGACACTCTGCATCAATACCGGTATCCTCCTCAAACATAGCCAGCATGGAGTCGATCATGGACTCGGTAAGAGGGCTGTATATAATCAGCTTCTCCTTTGAAGCTGCTGCGCCCTCCTCTTTCTTAGCCTCTGTGCCTGCTTCAGCCTCTGCCTTAGCCACCTGTGTGTCCGCATTTTTCTCCGGTGCTGAACCGGAACCCGAAGAACATCCTGCCATGCTTGCCGCTGCTGCCACTGCACATAACACTGAAATTATTCTTTTTTTCATTTCCCTTATCCTCCTTTAGTTGTACTGTTTTGTCTATGTCTCCGGAACGGCAGGGTGGATGGCGGGGATAAACTTCCAGACACGCCCCAGCCTGCAGGTTCCAGCACTACATACAAATCAATTTACCAGATTCCCTTCCTCCGGGAACAGTTCCGTCTGTGACACATGTGCACAGACTAATCGTTTCTTCCTCCGTCAGATAGTTTGTAAGATTATTATATTCTCTCACTTCTTGCCAAACAATCCAAAATTCTGGCAAACTGTCTAATATTCTGAACATATATCACATTTTAATGTGAAATATATATAATCCCTAATACCATATGCCTTTGATATAATAACAGGGCAGAAGCTGGGGCAAGAGGGCGAAGCATCGACAGAGGCGGCTTCCCCTTGACGGGGTTTACAGCCTTTGCTGCCTTTCCTGGTCAAGTTACCACAATAGTCAACAATACAGCATATACACCTTAAAGATTGTTAAGTTCTCGACAAACTGGGCGCATATTTAAGCTTTGAACAAAAATAAAGGGACCTTTGCTCCATAGCCATTCAGCTATTTTGCAAAAGTCCCTTTGTAAAAGCAACGATATAGTCTTACACAACCTTATTCTTAATGGTCCCAACTCCCTCGATCAGGCATTCCACTTCATCTCCTGCAACCAAAAACTTCGGCGGTTCAAATCCCATCCCAACCCCCTTAGGAGTTCCAGTGGAAATAATGGTCCCTGCCTTAAGGGTCATCCCTCTGGACAGCTCGCTGACAATATGGTCAATGTTAAATATCATAAGACGGGTATTGCTGTCCTGCCTCAGCTCTCCGTTTACCTTTGACTGGATGCCAAGCTCCGGCGGATAGGAAATGGAATCAGCAGTTAAAATACAGGGGCCCATAGGGGTAAACCCGTCAAGGCTCTTTCCAAAATACCACTGCTTATGGGCATTCTGAACATTGCGGGCGCTGACGTCATTGATGATGGTGTAACCGAAAATATAATCCTTTACCTGTTCCGGGGCCACATTCTTTGCATCTTTTCCAATGATAACTCCCAGCTCCGCCTCATAATCCAGGCTGTCCACCATATCACTGTGGCTTAAAATTTCTCCATATGGATTCACCGCTTCGTTTACTCTCTTGGAAAAATAAACGGCATTGGGGCGTTTCCCGTCAAAATCCTCTTTTTTAAAGCGGGCAGACTCCTCGGCATGTTCCATGTAATTAAGCCCCAGACAGATGATATCCTGCTCTGGTGTCCGTATGGGCGCCAAAAGCCTGACCTCTTTCATCATAGCAGCTCCAACGACGTTGTTCTTATAAGGATCCAGGCCGGAAGCATGTTCCAGTAAGTCAAGCTCAGACTGGCTAAGCCCCTTGATAACCTCCAGCATCTCCTTATACTCCATACCAAATGCCCTGAGAGGAAAGACCCACATCTCGTCCTTACTCACTACCCCGATATCTTTTCTCCGGTCAACCTCGTATGTAACTAATTTCATAACATCCTCCTTTTACATGAACCATAGCTCTTCCTTTGTGGTGGAGATTGCATCAGCACCAGCACTAAAAGCTGCCATAATATCCTTTTTGTCAGATATCAGTCCGCCTGCAATAATAGGAATATCCGTATAAGCCCGAATCTCTTTCAAAACCTTTGGCATCACCCCCGGCATGATCTCAACCAGATCCGGATGAAAGGTATCAATTTGCTTTTTTGTCGTACTCATGGCAAGGGAGTCAATAATAAAGGTTCTCTGCACTCCAACCAACCCCAGCTCAACCGCCCGCTTTACAAGAAGAGGCTTTGTGCTGATGATCCCATCGGCATAAGTATTCTGCTTAATAAAATCTACAGCGATCTCCCTGGAGCTTAATCCCTGTGCCAAATCCGCATGAACGATGGCATATTTCCCATGGTCTTTTATCTGCTTCACAATGCTGCTGATATTGCAGATATTTCCATATAAAATAAACACTACCTGGCATTCTGATTCAAAGCATCTCTTTAATCCATTATCGTCCTTAACCGCCGCAATCACCGGAGATGCCTCCACTAGTTCAATCGCTTTCATCAATATTCCTCCACACCCACAAAATATGGATCTCGTTCTACTTTATCAATCCTTTCTCCCACCGTCAAGGCAATTTTTGCCCTTTCTGGCTTTTCCCTGGAAAGTAAAGCTAATTTTAACGTTCTTTTTTTCATACAAGATAGCAGGAGCTGCGGTCTCTGGGAACCAGACGCCTCACCCCTGCTATCTATTTTCTACAGTTCTTTGCCCTGTGTCCACCGCTTACAGACTTCCGGAAAGTTGCTGATGACCCCGTCGCAGCCCCATTCATAGACCTGCTCCAGAGCGGACATGTCATTAACCGTCCACACATTCACCTGGATTCCGTATTCCCTGCAGTTATCCACAGCCTCTTTTGTCAGTCCCTTTACCCCGGGGTGGTAACATTCAAAATGATACCGGTCACAATAATATCCTGCATTTCCAAGACCCGGATGGTCTAAGAGCGCTCCGCATTGGATCCCGGGAGCCAACTCCTTTAATCGGATGATGGAAGTATGGTTAAAGGAAGAAAAGATGACCTTTTCCTCAAGCCCGTATTTTCGCACAAGCTCCAGGGTCTTTTCTTCCAGGCCCTCATAATAATATACGCCTGTCTTGATCTCAATATTAGTAATAAGTTCCTGATTTTTTGCCCATTTACAATATTCCTCAAAAGACGGAACAGGCTCAAATCCGTGGATCCCTCCACAAACAGCATCTGCATTGTACTTTTTCAGTTCCTCATAAGTGAGATCCTTTATGAGTCCGGTTCCATCCGTGGTCCTGTCAATGCTTTCATCGTGGATCACCACCACCGTTCCATCTTTTGTAAGCTGTACATCCAGTTCGATTCCGTCACAGCCTGTCTCTGCCGCCTTCCGAAACGCCAGCATGGTATTTTCCGGATACCTTCCGCTGTAACCTCTGTGTGCGAATACCTTCATGTCAACCTCTCTTTCTTTTATTTCTGTACGCAACGGGCCAGGCACAGGAATGGCTGCATTCCTGCATCTGGTGAATACGCGAGGATCAAATACCGGCGCTTACAGCAGGATATTTGACACTTTCTCAAAATTCTCTTTTCAGTATATCATTTCCTGGACAAATTTACCACAAGTTCCCTTTGTTTTTATACAAAACAACCTCGTGAATCTGCAGGCTGCCAAAAGGGATCCGACAGCTTGCGGCAATTACGAGGCTGTTATCCGCAAATTATTTTAATTTTTTTCAACACTCCTTGTAGCAACGATGGAAACGCCGGTTCCGGCACAGTCAGGGATTATCACATCTCCAATGGAAACAGGTGCAGAAACAACTGCTTTCCGGATCTCCTCCATACAGTCAAAAATCTTTTCTTTTGGAATATCCTGCTTTGTCTTTACCGGTACCATTGCCAGGGCACCGTCCAGGATGCGGACCGAAGAGGTCACCACTCTGGTAGGGCTTAAAACCTCTTTTCTGCCGTATTCCTCTCCGCGGCTGCAGGAATTCCCTGTCACCTCTACCTGGTCCCCTTCTATCCGCACCGTCAGCGGGCAGCCCAAAGGGCAGCGGATGCAGATCAGTTCTCTTACCTCCATATCATTCCACCTCCGTACAGACAACAATTCTCTTTAGTTCCGGATACTCCTTAAAGCTGTCTTTTTTCAGCACAACCTGCTCCATCTCACCGGGAGCCAGAATCTTTTTCTTTTTGTGGGAAACCCTTACATCGTCATAGTAAACACTGATGAAGCGGTCCTTGTATACATCAGCCACACGGAAACGGACCGTGACCTTATCCTTCATATTTTCCACGTCAATGGTCTGGGGGACTGTATAGCGGACCCCGTTTTCAGCCGTCAGCTCCACGGTATGAGCCGCTTCTTTTTCCATGTCCGCCTTTACGTAAGCGGCAGCGCTTGCCCCTGCCAGAGCAGCTTCCTCAGATACATAATCCACCAGATCATGGACATGAAGCACATTTCCGCAGGCAAAGATGCCCAAGGTGCTGGTTTCCAGCCGGTCACCTACTACAGGGCCTGAAGTCACCTGGTTCATCCGGACTCCTGCTCCCCTGGAAAGCTCATTTTCCGGAATCAGGCCTACGGAAAGAAGAAGGGTATCACAGCTGTAATATTCCTCAGTGCCTGGAATGGGCTTTCGGTTTTCATCGACCTTTGCAAGGGTAACTCCTGTCACCCGTTCCTTTCCTTCGATATCTATTACCGTATGGCTGAGCTTTAAGGGTATTCCATAGTCATCCAGGCACTGGACAATATTCCTCTTTAAGCCGCCGGAATAGGGCATAAGCTCTGCCACCACCTTTACCTTGGCCCCTTCTAAGGTCATACGCCTTGCCATAATGAGACCAATATCTCCGGAGCCTAAGATCACCACTTCTTTTCCCACACTGAAGCCTTCAATATTCATCAGCCTCTGGGCGGTTCCTGCAGAATAAATTCCTGCCGGGCGAAAGCCGGGTATGTTAAGGGCGCCTCTGGGACGTTCCCTGCATCCCATTGCCAGAATAATGGCCTTGGCCTTTATGATTGACAGACCATCCTCCCTGTTGATAACTGTCACTTCCTTGTCCTCATTAATGGAAAGGACCATGGTATTTAATTTATACGGTATGCTTTCCGCCTCTGCCATCTCTATGTAACAGGCCGCATATTCCGGGCCTGTCAGTTCTTCCTTAAAGGTATGAAGGCCAAAACCGTTATGAATGCACTGGTTTAAAATGCCTCCAAGGCATGATTCCCTTTCCAGGATCATTATATCCGTAATTCCCGCCTTTTTTGCCGCTACTGCCGCAGCAAGACCGGCCGGACCGCCTCCGATTATCACTATATCATGTTCTGTCATGTCGCTGTCCTCCTTATTTATGACCGGTCACTATGTTGGAGCCGGGCCTGTTCTTGCAGATATCCTCCATGGTCCTGCCGGTTTCCCTTGCCAGGATCTCCATGGTTCTCGGGGCGCAGAAACCAGCCTGGCATCTTCCCATGCCAGCCCGTACACGGCGCTTGATCCCGTCTAAGGAAACCGCTCCCAGGGTCCGGGTAATGGCATCCACAATCTCCCCCTCACTGACTCCTTCACAGCGGCAGATAATGGTGCCGTACCGGGGATTCTTTTTAATCAGCTCCGCCCGTTCCTCAAAAGACAGCTTCTGCGGATCCAGGATTCCCTTCCGGGTCCCGTTAAAATTCTCCTTTTTGGAGGCACCTGCCTTTTTGGCTACCAGATCCGCTATGTAAACCCCAATAGCAGGAGCGCTTGTAAGGCCCGGTGATTCTATGCCTGCCGCATCAAAGAAGCCTGCAGCGCCGGAAACCTCTCCCAGGATAAAGTCATCCCCAGCCTCATGGGCGCGAAGGCCTGAAAAGGAGGTGATGGTCTGGCGGAAGGGCACGTTTTTTACTCCCCAGGCAGCCTTTTCCATAATATCTGACAGCTCTTTTGCAGTTGTCCTGACACCTTCCTTATCCTCCACATCAGTTGCCGTTGGCCCGGCCAGCAGATTGCCATGGACCGTAGGGGTTACCAGCACTCCCTTTCCCATTTTGCCCGGAAGCTGGAAAATGGTATGAGACACATGAGTTCCTGCCTCCTTATCCAGCAGGCAGTAATCTCCCTTTCTTGCCGTAATGTGGATCTTCTCTTCGCTCACCATGTTATGGAACACATCGGCATAGACTCCTGCTGCATTGATCACATAGGCAGTATGGATGACCCCATCCCCGGTTTTTAAGTCATAACCTTTTTCCGTTTTTTCAATTTCTTCTACCTGGGTATTCAATAAGAACTCCACCCCATTGTCACAGGCGTTCTCTGCCAGTGCAATGGTTAAGCCAAAGGGGCAGACGATCCCGCCGGTAGGAGCATACAGCGCAGCCACAGCCGTCTCTGCCACATTGGGCTCCATGACCCTCACCTCATCACCGGAAAGGATGGATAAGCCGGGGACTCCATTTTTTACCCCTTTCTCATAAAGCTCTTTAAGAGCAGGCATATCTTCCTCTGAAAAACAAAGCACCAGAGAGCCGTTTCGGATCAATGAGAAATCCAGTTCCTCTGAAAGCTCTCCCATCATACGGTTGCCTTCTACATTGAATCTGGCCTTTAAAGACCCGGGCACCGCATCGTGTCCTGCGTGGACAATGGCACTGTTGGACTTTGACGTACCGGAACAGACATCCTCCTCCTTTTCAATGACACAGATGCTTAAGTCATAGCGGGCCAGTTCTCTTGCAATTGCACAGCCGATTACGCCGCCGCCAATGATCGCTGCATCGTAATTCATTTCCTTCATGTTCTTCTCCTCCATATCCGTAATGGTCACCCTTCTTTGTGATAATTAAATAAAAAAGAGTAAGGAAAATAAACGGATCACTCCGTATTATTCCCTTACTCTTTCATCTCAAAGGTTTTTTATTCTATTGACTTAATGCTAGCACAATTCTTTCAGAATTGTCAAGATCTTTCTGACAGGTCTTCCTATTCGCTGACTGCCATGACCGTATTTTCCTCCGCCAGCTTGGATAACAAGGCCCCCTTGTCAAAGCCCGGCGGGTAAATGACTTCAAATTCCAGCTTGATCTCATCCTTTTTATTCTTGTTGATCTTCACGGAAGAGATCTCTACCTTTTCCTTTTCCAGAAACTCTTCCATGTTTTTGACTGCTCCGGATTTCTGCGCTATGGTCATCCGCAGGCAGCCATAGGAAGCCACCTGAGCAAAATAACTGATCCTGTGGGTCAGCATCTGCATGACGATAATGAGAATCGCAGATAATATGCCCACAATGTACTGGCCCGCCCCAAGAGCCAGACCGACTCCGGCAGTAGCCCATATTCCGGCTGCCGTTGTTAATCCGTTTACCAGATTGTTCCGGACGAAAATAACTCCTGCGCCTAAAAATCCCACTCCGCTGACTACCTGGGCCGCAATCCTGGCCCCGTCACTGCTGGGAATGTCCGGAAATCCGTATTTAGAAACCACCATCATAAGGGATGAACCGATAGCCACAATGGCATGAGTCCGGATCCCAGCCGACTTATTCCGGTTTTTTCTCTCACTGCCGATCAAAAAACCCAAAAGGCCGGCCGTTATAATGCGCAGCATATATTCCAGCTGCACCATAACGTATGACAGGGTAATTCCCCCAAACAATAAATATGTCCCCTCCAAATCCTACTCCTCCACATCCTGCGTTTCGTTCTCAGACCAGCAGAGCGCGCATTTTACCGCCCTCTTCCAGCCCTTTACCAGCTTCTTCCGGTATTCCAGCTCCATCTGGCTCTCAAACGCCCTGGAAGCCTTCCAGTTTTTCTTGATCTCTTCCCGGTCCTTCCAGTATCCCACTGCTAGGCCTGCCAGATACGCGGCGCCAAGGGCAGTGGTCTCTATGCATTCCGGCCTGACGATCCGGGCATCTAACACATCTGACTGGAACTGCAGCAGAAAGCTGTTGGCACATGCGCCTCCATCCACTCTCAGCTCCTTTAAGTGAATGCCGGAATCCTGTTCCATGGCCTCAATCAGATCATACACCTGGTAAGCCATGGATTCCACCGTGGCCCGGATAAACTGCTCCTTGCTGGTTCCCCTTGTCACCCCCACAATGGTTCCCCTTGCATACTGATCCCAATAAGGGGCTCCCAGCCCTGCAAAAGCAGGAACTACATAGACTCCCCCCGTATCTTCCACTGCATTGCAGTATTCCTCTGTCTGAGGTGCGGAGCGGACCATGCGCATCTCATCCCTGAGCCACTGCACGGCAGCGCCTGCCACAAAGACGCTTCCTTCCAGGGCATATTGAATCTTATCCTGTTCACTGGCCGCTATGGTAGTTAAAAGCCCGTGCTCTGACTTCACCGCCTTTTCTCCTGTATTCATGAGAAGAAAACACCCGGTTCCATAGGTATTCTTCATCTCTCCCGCCTCAAAGCAGCACTGACCGAACAAAGCCGCCTGCTGGTCTCCTGCCGCTCCTGCAATGGGAATTTTCCCTCCCATCACATCTGAAGAAGTATAGCCGTAAACACAGCTTGATGGCTTTACATCAGGCAGCATGGTGCGGGGAATGCGGAAATATTCCAGTATCTCTTCATCCCAGCATTTTTTATGTATATCAAAAAGCATGGTCCTGGATGCATTGGTGTAATCAGTCACATGGATGCAGCCCTTGGTCAGGTTCCAGATCAGCCAGGTGTCAACCGTTCCGAACAGCAGCTCCCCACGCTCTGCCCGCTCTCTTGCCCCCTGGACATGATCCAGAATCCATTCGATCTTGCTTCCTGAAAAATAAGCGTCAGGGATGAGCCCGGTCCTGTCAATGATCAGCTCTTCCAGGCCGTCATGCTTTAACCTTTCGATCCTGCCTGCAGTCCTGCGGCACTGCCATACAATGGCATGATAAACCGGCTCCCCTGTCTCTTTGTCCCAGACCACCGTGGTTTCCCTCTGGTTGGTGATCCCGATGGCCGCAATATCGCTGTAATGTGCCCCGATCTTTCCCATGGCCTCCATGGTCACGGAAAGCTGTGAAGACCAGATTTCCATGGGGTCATGCTCCACCCACCCCGGCTGTGGAAAAATCTGAGTAAACTCCTTTTGTGCTGCACTGCAGATGTTGCCCTGTTCATCAAACAGGATACATCTGGAACTTGTCGTGCCCTGATCTAAGGCAATGACATATCTTCCCATATTTTCTTCCCCTTCCAGTAATCGCCCTTGATTTTATCCCTTGTTAAATATTTCTCAAGGAATAAAGAAAGAGCCTTGGAAATGAACGGTTACCCGCACTCATCACCTGGCTCTGTCATCTCTTAGGCTGCGTATTTATGTATACTTAATAGTACCATGTACCAAAAAGTATGTCAAGATTTAAGGGTATTATTTTCTTAATGAAGGCTCTCTCTTACGGTCTTAAATGCCTGGATCACAAGTGTCGGAATAAATGCAAAAATGAAGATGGTAATGAACTGCCTTGCAGTTAAATCTGCCACATAAAAAAAAGTATGAAGCCCTGGTATGAACAGCACTGCCGCCAATAGGATGGCCCCTGCCTCAAAGGCCATAATGCTCCACAAATTGCTTTTAAAACCAATCTTTAAAATGGAATGGCCGCTTCTGCAGTTAAAGCCGTGGAACAGCCTTGCCAGGGTCAGGGTGGAAAATGCCATGGTACTGGCAGCCGCCTCGCTTCCGGTCACCAGACCGGTGTGGTAGGAGGTCATGGTGCAGGCAGCAATTAGAGCGCCCTGAAGCAGGATCTGAAAGACAAAGCGCTTTGTTAAGATCCCTTCTTTGGGGTTTCTGGGCTTTTGGGCCAAAAGGTCTGCCTCCGCCTTTTCCATGCCAATGGCAATGGCTGGAAGAGAGTCTGTTAACAGATTGATAAACAGCAGGTGCACCGGCGCAAAAGGGGTGGGAAGTGCCCGAAATGATGTATACAATACACACAGAATACCTGCCATATTTCCTGACAAAAGAAATTTAATGGCATTTCTGATGTTGCGGTAAACATTGCGGCCGTTGGCAACCGCCTTGATAATGGTTGCAAAGTTATCATCCGTAAGGATCATGGCTGAGGCATCCTTTGACACTTCTGTCCCCATTTTTCCCATGGCGACCCCGATATCGGCCTGCTTTAAGGCGGGAGCATCGTTGACTCCGTCTCCTGTCATAGCCACGATATGGCCTTTTTTCTGCCAGGAACGGACGATCCGTATCTTATGTTCCGGCGAAACCCTGGCATAAACGCTGATATGCTCCAGCCTGCGGCTTAATTCCTCCTCAGGCATGTCATCAAGCTCCGGTCCGCTGACCGCTAAATCATCCTCCCCAAGAATGCCGATTTTTTCCGCAATGGCTGATGCGGTGATCTTATGGTCCCCTGTTATCATGACAGGGCGGATGCCCGCTCTCTTGGCATTTAACACCGCATTTCTTGTTTCCGGACGGGGCGGGTCCATCATTGCGGCCATTCCAAGAAAGGTATAATCAGACTCTGACTTTTCCGTCAGCTTTTCATCCTCATGCATTTCCCGGCTGGCAAAGGTCAGGACCCTTAGCCCCTGCTTAGAAAACTCCATGTTCTGTTCCATCAGGGCCTGCCGGTCGCCATCCCTCATGGGACGGATTCCTTCTCCTGTCCATATATGGCTGATCCGGGGAAGCAGCACATCCACAGCTCCCTTTGTAAACAGGACTCTCTTTCCCTCAATCCTGTGCATGGTGCTCATAAGCTTTCTCTTGGAGTCAAAGGGGATTTCACCTGCCCTGGGATAATAGGATTTCGTGACTTCCTCTTCCATGCCTGCCCGTTCCGCCATCTGTACCAGAGCGGCCTCCGTCGGGTCTCCCACCAGTTTTCCTTCTATGTAAGCGGAATCATTGTTTAAAACAGCATTATACAGCAAATATTTATGTACAGAAACCTCTTTGTTTAAAAGCTCCGGAGGATAAATGCGGTTATTTATGTAAACTTGCTGTACGGTCATGCGGTTCTGGGTCAGGGTACCTGTCTTATCGGAACAGATGACTGAAACGCAGCCAAGGCTTTCCACTGCCTTTAAATCCTTTATGATGGCATTTTCCCCTGCCATTTTTTGTGTGCCCATTGCCTGCACAATGGTGACAATGGAGCTTAGTGCTTCCGGAATTGCCGCAACTGCAAGGGCTACGGCAAACATCAGGGAATCCAGAACCGGCATTTTCCGGTAAATGCTGAGGCCGAAAATTAACGCACAGACAAACAAAATGCCAGCCGCCAGCCTGCTTCCGAACTGGTCTAAGCTCACCTGGAGAGGTGTCTTCTTTTCCCCTGTGTCATTCATAAGGGAAGCGATCCTGCCTATTTCCGTATCCATTCCCGTTCCTGTAACCAATGCCTTGGCTCTGCCTGAGGCCACCAGGGAGCCGGAAAACACCATGTTTGTCTGCTCTGCCAAAGGCACCTTCTTCTCCCTGATCCTTCCCGTCCGTTTCTCCACATTAACGGATTCTCCGGTCAGAGAGCTTTCATTGACCAGAAGAGAATAATTTTCCAGGATCCGGCCGTCTGCCGCCACCATATCCCCTGCTTCCAAAAGCAGGATATCACCCGGCACAATCTCCGAAGAAATGATCTCCTGTTTCCTGCCTTCCCTTATGACCTTTGCAACCGGCGATGACAGGGCCATAAGGCTGTCTAGGGATTTTTCCGCTTTCTGGTGCTCTACAGTCCCCAGCACCGCATTCAGCAGAAGCACCGCAAAGATCACCCCCGTGCTTTCCACGTCACCGGATATCATGGAAATCACTGCTGCTATAATCAGGATAATGACCAGCAGGTCTTTAAACTGGTCCAGAAATATCTGGAACGCGCTTTTGCGCTCCGCCTTCTTAAGTGTATTCGGACCATATATCTGCCTGCGCTTAAGGACTTCCCTGGAATCCAGCCCATTCCTGCCTGCGCCAAGCTCTGCAAGGACTTCATCCTCTGATAAACGAAACCATTCTTCCATTATGACGCTCCTTCCCATTTCTTCTACTATGGTATGAAGCTGGAAGGGAATTTTATTCTAAGACCATAGTATAATCCGGAAGGCGATTTTGCGGCAGGCTCCAGTATTTTCTCTTGCAGGGAACTATTTTTTCTATTATAATTTTGTCAGTACATTATTAAACTCTTATGAACCCTATGAAACCATTCTCAGAAAGGACATAATAACCATGGAAAAAATAACCAGCTTTACCATTAACCACTTGAAACTTCTTCCAGGCATCTATGTCTCCCGCAAGGATCAGGCCGGGGACTCTGTCATCACCACCTTTGATATCCGTATGACCCGCCCAAACTTTGAGCCGGTCATGAACACAGCGGAAATCCATACCATCGAGCATCTGGGGGCCACCTTCCTGCGCAACCATGAAACCTTTGCCTCCCGGGTCTTATACTTTGGCCCCATGGGCTGCCGCACCGGCTTTTACCTTCTGCTGTCCGGCGATTACAAGTCCAGAGACATTGTTCCATTGATCACGGAAATGTACGAATTTATCCGGGATTTTGAAGATGAGGTTCCAGGCGCTTCTGCAAGAGACTGCGGCAATTACCTGGATATGAATTTAGGCATGGCAAAATACCTGGCCGGAAAATTCCTTCATTCCGTGCTGTACGGCATTGATGACAACCAGCTTATTTATCCCCAGGACTGACGGCTGCTTTCTCCCTGTTTGAAGAAAGGAAAAACTATTTATATGAAAAAGGCCAAAGGAGAGAGCCATCACATGCCCTCTCTTCCGGCCTTTTTCATTCTTTAAACGCCTTCCGTCACTTCCTCTGCCATCCGGTATCCCACACCCATTTCCGTAAGGATATACTGGGGCGCTCCCGGATTTGCCTCTATCTTTCTCCGTATGTTTGCCATGTTGACACGAAGAGTATGACTTTCATCGGTATACACCCCCCATATTTCCCGTATGATGAAATCATGGGTAAGCACCTTGCCCGCATTTTTAGACAGCAAAACCAACAGCTTATATTCTATGGATGTTAAATGGATTTTTTCTCCGTCTTTGTATACGACCCGTTTGTTGTAATCAATCTCCAGCGTTCCAATGATGACCTTTTCTTGCCCCGAAACTTCTTCTCCGGCCCCTTGGGAGCTGTGCCGCATGGCTGTCCGTATCCGGGCAAGGAGTTCTGAGGTTCCGAATGGCTTTACAATGTAACCATCAGCACCAAAGTCAAGGGCAGCCACCTTTTCACGCTCGTGGCCCCGGGCGGAGACAACGATCACAGGGGTTTTTGACCATTGGCGTATATTTTTCAGTATCTCCACGCCGTCAATGTCCGGCAGGCCTAAGTCCAGAAGGACGATATCCGGAACATAGGAGGTGAACATGGAAAGTCCTTCCTTCCCTGTTTTGGCCTTTACCACCTGATAATTGTTTGAGGTCAGAATTGCAGATATAAAATTGCAGATTGCCTCCTCATCTTCAATGATCAATACTGTTGGCTTTATATCCATATTTATTCACTTCCTTTCAATGGCAGGGCAAAGCGGAATACTGTTCCCCCATCCATTCTGTTTTCCGCCTCCAGGCTTCCCTGATGGGCATTGATAATGGTTTTGCAAATGGATAAGCCGATCCCCATTCCCCTGGAGGAATCAGGGCTTTTGTTTTCGCTGGGTTTATAGCCAGTAAACAGATCGGGCCGGTCCTCATTGGAAATTCCTCTCCCCCTGTCCAGCACCTGGAATCTGGCCCATGTTCCTTCTTTTTCCAGACAAACCTTAACGGGAGAATTTTCCGGAGAGTATTTTATGGCGTTTTCAAGAAGGTTTATCAACACCTGTACAATCAGGGTGCCATCCATTGGAACTTCCAGGAACTCCTCAGGGACATGGACAAGGATCTTTTTTTCGGGAAATCTTCGTTTGACCCGGCTGACCGCCTCTCCGATCACCTCTTCTGCCGCCTCCGGGCTTTTGGCAAGGCTGGAGGCGTCCTCATTGATCCGTGTCACGGAAAGGAGATTTTCCACCATGCGTATGAGCCATTGCGATTCTTCCTGAATGTTGGCAACCAGACTGTCTCTGGTTTTCTCATCCAGGATTTTTCCGTTTTCACGGATGGCAGAGCTTGCTCCCAGAATGCTTGCAAGAGGGGTGCGCAGATCATGGGAAATCGCCCGCAAAAGGGTACTCCGCATCTTTTCTTTTTCCGATTCCACCATAATGTTGCGCTGCTCATCCGAAAGCTGCTGCCGCTCCAAGGCCATTGCCAGCACATTGGCCTGATTTAAGCGGCTCATGCCTGCAATGCCGATGGAGGAAAGAAGGGCACCAATGGTAGTAGGGGCAAGGCATACCAAAAGAGCAATAACGTTTGTAATGGAGATGGCAGAACCAGACCCTGCCTGAGCGCTTGCAAAGCCGGTAAAGGGCCGTAAGGCTGCCGTGACCACCAGAAAGATAATGGTAAGGGTTATGAGTAAAATCTGCAGAGCCACTTCATTGGGCGTTTTCTTTCTGGAAGCGCCTTCTACCATGGAAATCATTTTATCAAGGAAGCTTTCTCCTGCTTCCGCAGTCACCTCAATGATCAGCCAGTCAGACACCAGGGTGGTTCCCCCTGTGACAGCACTCCGGTCACCGCCTGATTCCCGGATGACCGGCGCCGACTCACCGGTAATGGCGCTTTCGTCAACAGAGGCCGCCCCGTCAATCACTTCCCCATCCATGGGAACTTTTTCACCGGCCTTCACATATACGATGTCCCCTTTTTTTAATTCATTGGAAAGAACTTCCGTATAATCGTCTGTATTGGCGGAGGATTTCAGCTTTTTGGCCTTTACTTCCTTTTTGGCGCTGCGCAGGCTGTCTGCCTGTGCCCGGCCCCGTCCCTCCGCAATGGCCTCAGCAAAGTTGGCAAACAGCACGGTAAACCACAAAATCAACGATATGGTTAAGGTATAACCCGAATTTTCACCTGCACACGAGGAGACAGCTTTATAAAGGACTGTTTCAGCGCATCATAAAAGATTCTTTTATCAACATTCTTTTTTTCCATTTTAATCACCTTCTGTTACTGGATTGTTAAAAAATCAGCAATCAGCCCAAGAGCCAGCGCCGGCAAAAAGCTCAGGGCACCTATGATGAGGATCACTCCGATCAAAAGCCCCACAAATATGGCATTGCTGGTAGATAAGGTCCCTTCGCTGACGGCAACTGCCTTTTTCTGTGCCATATTGCCTGCAAGGAAAATAACGGCCGTCATGGGGATAAAGCGAACCATCAGCATGATCATCCCGCCTAAAACATTGGTAAATACGGTGTTTCCCCGGAAGCCTCCAAAGGAACTGCCGTTGTTATTAGCCATGGAGGAAAAGGCATACAAAATCTCCGAAAATCCATGGGCTCCGGAATTGGTCAGCCACGACTGAACCCCAGGTACAGAGACAGCGGCAGAGGTTCCCAAAAGGGTCAGCAGCGGGGGAACCAGGACAATTAAACACACCATTTTCATATCAAAGGGTTCCACCTTTTCCCCCAGGTACTCCAGCATCCTGCCAACCATGAGTCCTGCAATAAATACTGTGAGAAGCACAAAAGCAAGCATTCCGTAAAGCCCGCTTCCCACGCCTCCGAATACAATTTCCCCAAGCTGCATGAGGAACATGGAAACCATTCCTCCAAGGGGAGTGAGGCTGTCGTGCATGGCGTTTACAGAGCCATTGGAAGCCGCCGTAGTTATGACGGCCCATAAGGAGGAAGCGCCTACACCGTGAACCACTTCCTTGCCTTCCATACTGCCGGAAGCTGTCACCTGGCTAAATAAAGGGCCTGCAAACAGCTCGCCTGCAGTTGCTGCCGTCAGAGCTGCCAAAAGGAAAATCATCATGGTGATGTAGATCGAACGTCCCTGTCTGCTGTCTTTTACCGCTTTTCCAAAGCTTACGCAAAGGGCCGCAGGGATCAGTAAAATGGACAAGGACTGTATCATGTTTGAAAAGGCTGTGGGATTCTCAAGAGGGAATGCAGAATTCATTCCAAAGAAACCGCCGCCGTTTGTTCCAAGCTGTTTGATGGCGATCTGGCTTGCGGCAGGACCTAAGGGAATTGTCTGCAAAGCCCCGCTTTCCAGCATGGCAACGTCTTTGTATGGACCAAAGGTCTGCACCACGCCCTGGGAAACAAGGAGTAATGCCACCACAAAGGAAAGGGGAAGGAGGATATAAAGCGCAGCTCTGACCAGGTCCTTCCAGAAATTTCCTATGGTCTTTTTCTGTTTCAGAACAAAGCCTCTGATTAAGGCAAAAAGGACGGCAATCCCTGTTGCCGCTGATACGAAGTTCTGGACAGCAAGGCCCGAAAACTGGGTGAAATAGGACAGGGTGGATTCACCGGAATATGCCTGCCAGTTGGTGTTGGTAATAAAGCTTGCGGCCGTGTTAAAGGCCAGGTGCCAGCTGGTCCCTTTCATCCCTTCCGGATTAAAAGGGAATGCCCCCTGGAACATCAGCAATATAAAAAGAAAAGCAAAACCAACTCCACTGAACAGAAAAACGGATAGCGCATACTTTCCTGCGTTCATTTCTTCCCCGGCGGCAACGCCCATAAGCTTATAAACTCCCCGTTCCACAGGTGCAAGAACAGGGGTAAGAAACACTTTTTGTCCTGTCATCACCTTGTTTATATAGATTCCCAGGGGTATGGACAATCCAATTAAAACTGCAATATAAAATATATCCTGCAACACAATATAGTTCATAAACGGTCACCTCCAAATAATACGTAAAATAAATAAATTAACAGCGAAACGCCGATAATGCTTACCAGCATTAAAATAACTCCCATGATTTCATCTCCTGATTATTTTATTTTTCTCCTGCTGCCGCCTCATCCCTGCGGGGTTACAGCAGGCTCCATTCCTTGTGCACACAATCATATCAAAGAAATAATCAAGACAGTGTTAAGATGAAAAGGAGATGTGTCAAGAAGTTGTCAAGATCCTGCCGGATTCTTTTCTCCCTCCTGTTGCTCCATGCAATGAGAAAATAAGCAGAAGAATAAATGGTTGGATTTTACAATAAATTATTATTGACAATATTGTGTGTCACACAATATAATGATGATGAGGTGATACTATGACGGAAAATGAGCAGTTACAGATTTTTATTACAGAACTCCGCCGCGGCAGCTTAACTCTGGCGGTGTTGGGATGTCTTCATCAATCTTATTATGGCTATTCCTTGCTTCAGGAAATGCAGAAAAAGCATATAGATATTGAGGCCAATACTTTGTATCCTCTTTTGCGGCGGCTGGAAAGCCAGGGCCTGCTTGTCAGCGACTGGGATACCAGCGAAAGCAGACCCAGAAAGTACTACATCATCAATGAAAAGGGAAAAATGATTTATAAGGAATTGATTGCAGAGTGGAAAAGAATGCAGGAAAGTTTTGAATCCATTATAGGAAAGGAGGAGCACAATGAGTGATTACATTAAGAGGTATGTCTATGATGTAACACGCCGTCTGCCTGAAAAAGAGCGGGATGAAATAAGCAAAGAGCTGATGGCCAATATTTACGATATGCTGCCCGAGGATGCAGATGAAAACGACATAAAGTCAGTTTTATATGAGTTGGGAGCCCCCGCACTCCTGGCGGGAAAATACCGGAAAAACCCCCAGTACTTAATATCTCCCCGCATTTATGATGACTATGTGCGGGCACTGAGGTGGGTTTTACCGCTGGCCGGAATCATCGGCGTGATTATCGGCATCATTACAGGTTCAATCGATTCCATAAAGGATGGCATGATAAATATAAGCAAGGCGCTGTCAACGGGGATCTCAGCAGGTCTGTCCGCAGCTTTCCAGGCTCTTGCGTGGACAACAATAGGTTTTGTTATTGCCGAAAGAACCGGGAATAAAAGCACTGAAAGCACAAGCTGGAAGGCAGAAGATCTGCCGGAAGTACTGCCCATGGACAAATACTCCATCTCTTTGTCCGACAGTATCGTAGAGTTGGTGTTAGTGGTTGTGTTTGCGGCTGCGGCAATTCTCATATGCAGCGGAACAGTGCCCATTGCATTCATGATCCAGTTTGACGGTACACAAATACGCAGCCTGTTCAGTCCCGGGTTTTTGGAAAGCTGTATTCCTCTGATCATAGTTATGGCCCTATGCGGTGCCGGGGAATGTATTATCAAGATAAAAGAGCGCCGATGGACCATTCCTGTATGCTGTACAATTGTTTTGAGCAATATAGTAAGTGTAGCTGCCCTGATTTATCTGATTTCCCGCCCGGACATTTTAAGCGAAGAGTTCAAAGGGTTTATGAGGGCAAACGGCTGGGAAACCTTTTGGGGTACAGCTCCCGCCATAATACTTCTCCTAATTGCCATTGTATGCTCGTTTGCAGAGTGCGGCAATGCCATTTACAAGACGCTTAAAAGCCAAAAAGCTTAAATTACCATAAAACTAACCAAATCAGAAAGGCTGTCAGATGAATTATCTGCCAATCTGACCATCCATATCATTTATCATCAATGTAATAATAAATCTATCCAAGGGGTAAGTTTTTAACACATAAATAAGGTTGGAATCCCAAAAACAGATAGGACTCCAACCCATAAAGCTTTCAAAAAACCGGGCAGCACAACAAGAACAGCGGTGCGATCCATTGAAACTTCATAAATAGGATTACAATTGATTATAAAAATCAAGGATACGGCTTGCCATACTTTCTGAATCCAATCCATGCTCTCTCAGCAGCTCCCTTGCAGAGCCGGATCTTCCATAAACATCATGAACTCCTATTTTTAAAACAGGGACCGGATAATTTTCAGACAGTACATCACACACTGCACTTCCTAATCCACCGATAATGGAATGTTCCTCCACCACCACTATTTTCCCCGTCTTTTTTGCCGATTGAATCACCAGATCCTTATCAAGAGGCTTAATGGTGTGGATATTTATTATTTGTGCCTGAAGCCCTTTTTCCGCCAGCATCTCCCCCGCCTCCAGCGCTTCATTTACCAGGATTCCGTTTGCAATCACAGTAATATCCCAACCTTCTTTTAAAACGACTCCTTTCCCAATCTCAAAATGATAATCCTCCTTATGATTAATGGAAGGAACCGGGACTCTTCCAAACCTTAAGTAAACAGGTCCTTTATATTTATATGCTGCCTTTACTGCTTCCTTTGTTTCTATATCGTCCGAAGGACATATGACAACCATTCCCGGTATGGCACTCATAAGGGCAAAGTCCTCATTGCATTGATGAGTGGCTCCATCCTCTCCAACAGAGATTCCCCCGTGTGTGGCTCCAATCTTTACATTCAATCCGGGATATCCAATGGAATTGCGTATCTGATCAAAAGCACGGCCTGCAGCAAACATGGCAAAGGAACTGGCAAAGGGAATTTTACCCGTTAAAGACAATCCTGCTGCAACTCCCATCATATTGCATTCTGCAATCCCGCAGTCAATATGCCTGTCTGGAAATGCTTTCTTAAAAAAAGCGGTCTTTGTTGCAGAAGCCAGATCTGCATCCAGTACATATAAATCTTCATGGATATTGCCTAATTCTACCAGTGCTTCGCCATAACTGTCCCTGGTTGCCTTTTTTATGACTCCTGACATAACAACTTCCTTTCCCTTTCCAATTCCTCCATGGCAAGTTCATACTGTTCCTCATTCATCACACCGCTATGCCAGGACAAATTATTTTCCATAAATGAAATGCCTTTTCCTTTTACTGTTTCTGCAATGATCACCGTTGGTTTCCCTTTTGTCTGTTTTGCCGTTAAAAAGGCCTTTTCCAGTTCCTCAAAGCTATGGCCATTGACAGTTACTGCATGAAAGCCAAAGGCTTCAAACTTCTTATCAATGGGATAAGGGGAACAGATTTCTTCAACGGTTCCATCGATCTGAAGATTGTTATTGTCCACAATCACTACCAGATTGTCTAATTTCCTGTGGGCTGCAAACATGGCAGCTTCCCATACCTGCCCTTCCTGTATTTCCCCGTCTCCTGCCAAAGTGTAGACCCGGTAGTCTTTAAAAGAAAGCTTCCCTGACAATGCCATTCCAGCAGCAACTGAAATGCCCTGTCCCAATGAGCCGCTGGACATATCCACACCAGGTGTTTTCTTCATATCCGGATGCCCCTGCAGCCTGGAACCTAATTTCCTGAAAGTGGACAGTTCAGCCCCAGGAAAAAAGCCCCGCTGAGCCAGAGCCGCATAATAACCTGGGGTTATATGACCCTTTGATAAGACAAACCGGTCACGGTCTGGTTTCCCCGGATCCATTTCATCAATATTCAATTCTTTAAAAAATAAATAAGTAAATATTTCTGCTGCGGATAAAGACCCTCCCGGATGTCCGCAGCCCGCATGATACACGGCTTCCATGATTCCCTTTCGGATATCATTGGCGATTATTTGCAGCTCTTTATATTCCATCCCAACCTCTCTTTCTAAAATATCTGACAGCAAGCTGCGCCTTCCTGTAAAGGAAAGGCTGTAATCCCTGAACATACCATCAGGCATTACAGCCTTTCTTATGTATCACTGTTCTCCATCTTTCCTGTCAGGCTTTATAACGGAAACTGCAATCATGACTGCCAGTACTCCAAATACGAATACGGTAGCTGCTATAGGCCCTAACTGCCCTGCTTTTCCGATTAAGAATCCGGAAGCTATAAAATCCAGATCAGAGAAGGTTGTTCCCTGGTAACCTAAATCTCCCAGCAAAGGCATTAACAAAAGAGGTGCAAACGTCAGCATCAAACCATTTATAAAAGAACCGAATACAGCCCCCTTTACCCCTCCGGTGGCATTGCCGAAAACACCTGCGGTGGCGCCGCAGAAAAAGTGAGGCACAACTCCCGGCAATATGATGATTCCGCCGGTGAGAATCAGAAGCGCCATACCCACAATCCCGCCTGCAAAACTGGAAAAGAAACCAATCAATACGGCATTTGGTGCAAAGGTATATACAATGGGGCAGTCCAGTGCCGGCTTTGCATTGGGAATCAGTTTTTCTGAAATGCCTTTGAAAGCGGGCACAATTTCTGCCAGGATCAAACGCACTCCCTGTAATATAATGAATACCCCTGCCGCAAACTGAATTCCTTTTGTAATGGAAAACATAATATAATTCTTTCCGTCCGACCAGTTGTTCTTTATATAGTCAGGGCCGCAAAAGAGTGCAAGTATCACATAAAAGAGAACCATGGTCAGGGAAATGGAAACGGAACTGTCTCTTAAAAATGCAAGGGATTTGGGAAATTCTATCTCTTCTGTTGACCTTGAATTTTTCCCTACCAGTTTACCGATCATTGCTGAAGACCAATATCCGATGGTGCTGAAATGACCAAAAGCCACATCATCGGTTTTTGTTATCCGTTTCATGGTTGGCTGTGCCAGAGCAGGAAATAACACCATGACAATTCCAAGGGCAACCGCTCCCACCACCACGGTCATTGCAGTGGACATGCCGATGGTAATCAAGATAACCCCAATCATGCAAGCCATATAAAGAGTATGATGTCCTGTGAGAAAAACATATTTAAACCTGGTAATACGGGCAATTATAATATTGGCAAACATTCCGAAAAACATGATCAAGGCAGTAACCTGGCCATACTCTTTTAATGCTACCGCAATAATGGCTTCGTTATTGGGCACAACCCCTGCCGTATGAAATGCCTCCTGAAACATGCCTCCAAAAGGGGCCAGGGATGCAACGATCACATCCGCGCCTGCTGATAATACGATAAAACCCAAAAATGACTTTATCGTACCTCTGATAATATCTGCTGTGGGTTTCTTTTGCAGCAATAAGCCTATAAATGCAATTAATGCTACTAATACTGCGGGGGTTGAAAGAATTTCCTGTATTATTCTTAAAACAGCCATTGTTTTCTCCTTTCCATGCACAATTAGATTACATTCAGTTTCTTTAATGCTTCTTGCAATTTCTCCTTAAGTTCTTTTTTATCCAGCAGGTTCTCAAGCTCCACGACTCCTTTCAGATGAGTCATTCCCATTGCAATATCCCTTCCTGCAATAAAGATATCTGCTGCCCCCGGTGTGGCACCCCCTAAATCGCTGTGATCCACCTCAATCTCCGGCGCTCCTATTTCCTTTAATACATTTTTTATATTCATTTCAACCATAAAACTGCTTCCAAGCCCTGAACCGCAAACCGCCAATATCTTCATATGATTTCCTCCTGGTTTATTCTTCTTCCATATCGATCAATTTGATGACATCCTCTGTTGAATTACAAGCTATTAATTGTTCCCTGGTAACTTCATTGGTTAAGATATTAGATAATTGGGCAAGGGCCCTTAAATGTGTGTGGTTATCAATGGCTGCCAGTGTGATGAACACCTTAACAGGCTTTTGAGGATTATCCAGCACATAAACCTCTTTTTCCAGCTTTAAAAAACTCATTCCCAGCTTATTGACTCCTGTTTTATTCTGTGCATGGGGAATGGCTACATTGGGACAAATTACGATATAAGGACCAAAGCCCTTTACATTGTCTATCATGGCATTAATATAATCTTCTGTTATGGAACCATTTTCCAATAAAGGCTTTGCTCCCAGCCGGATCCCTTCCTCCCAACTGTTTACACTGAAAGCAAATTGTATGGTTTCCTTCGTAAGAAGGTCTTTTATCACAGGTAATCCTTCCTTTCTGATCTTTTCTTTTTTATATTGCTTCTGCAAAAGGTCCTTTAAGTCACCGCTTAATCCTTTCCAATCATGAATCACTGCGTATTTTTCTATGATTTCCAAGATGGAATGAACTGTAACACCGGATTCCGACTTGATCCCAAACACCGAAGAATATACCGCTTCACTGAGCATAAACCTTTCTTCTACGGTTAAAATGGGAGAGGATATGAATAAATGCTTTTCTGCAGGCACATGGATTCCCTCCGTAGTGGAAAAAACCATATCATAAGCTTCCAGCGGAATTTCTTTGAATTCTTCTGCATTACAAGTATCCACAAAATGTATTTCAGGAAATATTTTTATTAACTGGTTTTTCATCATAACCGAGCTTGCAAGTCCGTTCTGGCACACGATGATGGCTCTTTTTCTGATCTTATCCTGATCCGGTAAATCCATTACCGTCATAAAATGCAAGGCAATATAGGCAATTTCATCATCAGGAATGAAACAGTCTAAATAATCTCCAAAGGGTTCAAGCACTAATCTGCATATGTCAAATACTTCCCCGTACTCTTTTTTCACCTGCATCAATGCCGGATTCACCACCGGTATTCCATACTTCAGCCGAAAATAGGCCAAACGTAAATGCATCATCATATTTTCTACCATGCCCGCCTTTTTTTGCACCTCGGTCCCTGTAATGACTTCAAAACGGTTGATCAGGCTTTGGGACAGCTCCTGTAAAAACATACTCTCCTGATCGTAAAGCTGAAAATACATTTTATCGCCCAAAGTCATGGTTAACAAAAGAACAAATAAATAGTCAATCTCTTCCCCGGGCAAGCGAAACGTCAATGATTCATAAAAGGCTGTTACAGCTGCATAAAGGGGGAGGGGCCCCCACGTGGGTTCATGAATCAGGGGAGGAGAGTAGGTCATTGACTGGCTGTGATAAGGAAGCAAACTAATAAAATATATCACCTGGATCAAATATTCCCTCATAATGGGCAGGTTAAATTCCCTGATCAGGGACTCCACCTTTTCTTTTGCCTCTTCAAATATCACTTCATAGGAATGATCTGAGACAGCCAGTGAAATTAATTTCTTACATAAAAAATTGTCCTTCAGATTAATAATTGCAAGCAATACCAGCGAACGGATTTTAACAGGCTCACCTTCAAAGTAATACCCTGATTTTCTTGAGTATTTTAATTCCACTTTATACTGCCTGCCTATTCTTGCAATTTTTCTTAAATCACCTAAAATTGTGTTCTTGCTTGACTGCAGGTTGATAATAAAATGATTCAATCCCAAAGGTTCCCTTGTGCAAAAAATCTGAATACAAATAATCCAGACTTTATTTTCCCCGTTTACAATAAACTTCTGATGGGGCAGGTTTAACCCGGATACCTTGCTGATTGTTTCCTTATTAATCAGAAACCTTCCTTTTGACAGTCTGATTAATTCTATCTCATTTTCTTTCAGCAGCTCATTGATCTTACTCACATCATACTCAATCTGCCTTTTTGAACATCCTAAAAGATCCATGGCTTTGTTCACAGAAAGATTCCTGTCATTTAACAAATACTGCAATAAATTGAACGCGCGCTTTTCAATAATCTGCATTACCCCACCTCTTTTATGCAATATATCATTAACCTCCTATAATTATTATAATTAATTAAGCAGTATTTTTCTATTTATATTGGTACCTAAATTTGTTCTTTAAAGTTAAACAAAAATGTGCTCATTAAAAATGAAAAAGCAATAAATATGTTCAACTGCAGTCAGAAAATTTCACAGCACATATTTATTGCTCATAAGATAAAAAAGAGGGCAATCCGGATTCATTGCCCTCAAACACCTCTTAATCATAAATTAACTTTTCTAATATCCCTCCATTATAATGACTCTCATGAACAGCCATTTCAAATACATATGCCTGTCCCGGAGTCATGCCGATCCACCGGTTATTTCTTCCCAATAAACACAACAATGGACCTTGGAGGAACCAGAAACTGTTTTCCTTCTGCTGCAGGCTCCTCGCCTTCCGGGTACATGCCGTTTTCATTCGCCTTATCCGTATGAAAAGCCACATGCCACCGCTCCTTCTTCGGTAAGTTGGGAAGATCAAATTCATGAGGCTCCCAGTGCATGTTATAAGCTACATAAAAGTTATTGTCAGCGGTTCCATCCGGCCTTTTCCCATATTCTCCGCAGTAAAAGATTCCAAGCTGACGCCGGAAATTATCAAATTCCGGGCACCATGCCTTAACCCCGTGATAGGAAATATCCGGAAAGCCACAGGCCAGATAGTCCATGATCCTTGGCTCCTTTGGCATATGGAACACAGGATGATCCTTCCGGAAAGCGATGACAGCCTTTACAAACTCAAGGATATCCTGATTGGTCCTGACCAGATTCCAATTGAGCCATGACACCTCATTATCCTGGCAATAAGCATTGTTATTGCCTGACTGGGAATTGCCGAATTCATCTCCAGCCATAATAAGGGGGGTTCCCTGGCTCAAAAGCAAAAGAAGAAATGCGTTGCGCAGCTGTTTTTTCCGAAGTTCCATCACCTTTTTCCGCTTTGTAGGCCCTTCCACTCCGCAGTTCCAGGAATAATTATAAGGAGTGCCGTCCAGGTTTTTCTCCCCGTTTTCCTCATTATGTCTGGTATCGTAAGATACCATATCCATCATGGAAAATCCGTTGGTGTTGGCCATATAATTGATGACGCCGTACCCTGCCGGATTTCGTCTGGTGCGGAAAGCAAGGTTTTTCATCTGCTCCTCATCTCCCTTTAATACCCGGCGCATATCCACCAGAAAACCGTCGTTATACTCACCTAAATGCTTAATCTTTCCTTCAAAGGCAGGATCCCAGGAGACCGCAAACAGCTTGATCCGGCTTAAAAAGGGATCCGGGCCAAGGAGGTTTAAGGGCAGGGTTCCCACCAGATGGATTCCATCCACGTGAAATTCATCCGCCCAGAACCGGACTACATCAAGAACAAAGGAGGGTGGTTCCTTACCTGTAAAGAAAAGCTCCACAATCAATTCCAGCCCTTCCTTATGAAGGGCCTTTACAAGGCTTTTAAACTCCAGGGCCGGATCATTTCCCGATCCATAGGAGGCCTTGGGCGCAAAATAATAGCCTGATGTATATCCCCAATAATTTAATTTTCCTACAGGTTTATCCACAGCAGCAGGGTCTCCATGCACATATTCCGGCATCATAACCTCGGAAAACTCATTCACAGGCATGAGTTCCACAGCAGTCACACCTAATTCCTTTAAGTAAGGAATCTTCTCCCTTATGCCATCAAAGGTCCCCCTATGCTTTACCTTGGAAGAAATATGCTTTGTAAACCCCCGGTTATGGAGCCGGTATATGATGCTGTCTTCATATGGAATCTGAGGGCATTTATCCCCTTCCCAGTCAAAATCAGCAAACTCCATGGATGTCCTTAAAAGGGCCGGTGCATGTTCAAGATCTCCCCACATTTCCCGTCCGGTAAAGCGCTTCCCATAAGGATCGGAAAACAGCTTTCCATCGATTTCAAAGCAGTATTCCAGATCATTAAAATCCTCTCCAAGAATGGTCATGCTCCATACATCGCCTTTTCTAAACTCTGCCGGAAAGGAAAGAATCTGCACCGGTTCTTCTGCTTTGGCCTTGAAAATATGGATCCTGCATTCCTCTCCCTCCGCAGCCACGCACAGTCGGACCCCTCCGGATACCTTTGAAAGCCCCATAGGATATGCCTTCGTCTCATGCTTTGCAATCTTGTACTGTTCCATATCACTTATCTCCTCCGTCTCTTGGTCTGATTCCGGGACAGTTTCTGCTGTTTCTCGTTATTTCTCATTGGTTGTTTGTTATTGATTCTTATTTATTCTCTATAGTTGTTCCTGCCTTTTACTGGTTTTCAATCTGTTCTGCCAGATCATTTAAATACATCCAACGCTCCATTTTCTCTTCCAGCAGCCTTTCCTGCTCTGTCTTTTCCTCCATCAGCGCATTCAGTCTGCTGTAATCTCTGGCAGCTTCTCCTATCTCCTTGTCCAGGGCTTCAATCTTCCCTTCCAGAGCTGCTAAATCCTCCTCCATGGTATCCCATTCTTTCTGTTCCTTAAAAGAAAATTTAAGCTTCCGCTCTCCCTTTGGCTTTTCCTTGCTCCTTTTTTCCGTGGCTTCCGAATTTTTGGCAGCTTCCTCATCCTGGCCTGGAAGACCTTCCGGATATCTCTCCTGAAATGCCGCCTGATAATCGGTAAAGCCTCCCTCATACTGGGTCACCCGGCCCTGGCCTTCAAAGGCAAAGATACGGCGCACCACCCTGTCCAGAAAATAGCGGTCATGGGAAACCGTGACCACGATCCCCTGGAAGCTGTCAAGATAATCCTCCAGGATCGTCAGCGTCTGGATATCCAGATCATTGGTGGGCTCGTCAAGCAAAAGAACATTCGGCGCTTCCATCAGGATCCGGAGCAGGTAAAGCCTTCTTTTCTCCCCGCCGGACAGCTTGCTGACAGTGGTATACTGAACACTTGAGGGAAACAGAAAGCGCTCCAGCATCTGAGAGGCGCTGATGCTTCCATCCTTTGTCTTAACATACTCCGCAACGTTCCGGATATAGTCAATGACCTTTATACTGCCATCCATGTCCTCGCTTTCCTGTGAAAAATATCCCATTTTCACAGTCTGTCCTATGGTGACCGTTCCGGCGTCAGGATCCTGCCATCCTGCAATGATCTTCATCAAGGTGGATTTACCGCTTCCGTTAGGCCCAATAATGCCAATTCGGTCATTTTTTAAGAAAACATAGGTGAAGTCCTTCATCAGAACCTTTTCCCCAAAAGCTTTGGTGATATCATTAAGCTCTACCGTAGTGCGCCCCAGGCGGCTTGAAACGGAATCCAGTTCAACAGTCTGATCGATCTTAATCCCCTCCTGGTCACGAAGGGCTTCAAAGCGCTGGATGTGAGCCTTCTGCTTGGTGGAACGGGCTCTGGCTCCCCGCTGCATCCATTCCAGTTCCACTTTAAGGATGGACTGGCGCTTCCGCTCCGTGGCCGCCTCCATGTCCATGCGCTCTGCTTTCAACCTTAAATAGCCTTCATAATTCTCCTGATAATTATAAAGCTTTCCCTTATCCAGCTCCACAATCCGGTTGGTAACGCTGTCTAAAAAATACCGGTCATGGGTCACCATTAAAAGCGCCCCTCTAAAGCGCTTTAAATAATCCTCCAGCCAGTCCGCCATACTGCTGTCTAAATGGTTGGTAGGCTCGTCAAGGACCAGTAAGTCGGTATTCCCAAGAAGAACGCTGACTAATGCCACCCGTTTTCTCTGCCCTCCTGATAAGGTCTCCACCTTGGAATCAAAGTCCGAAAATCCCAGCCTGGTCAGCATGGCCTTTGCCTGGCTTTCCAGATCCCAGACATGTTCATGCCCTTCATTGTCCCTGACAATGCTCTCTAAAATGGTATCACCCTCATGGAAAACCGGATTCTGGGACAGGAAACGGATATCTAAATTCCGCCCCTTTACCACGGTTCCCTGATCAGGCTCCTCAAGGCCTGCCACGATCCGGAGCAATGTGGATTTCCCGGTTCCGTTTATGCCGATCAGCCCGATCTTTTCACCCTCATTAATGCTGAAGCTGGTGTCATCAAAAAGCAGGCGTTCCGTATATGATTTAGTTAAATGTTCAATAGTCAGTAAATTCATTCCTTATCGTTCTCTCCTGTCTGGTACTCTCTAGCTGATCACAAGCTCCACAGGGCAGTGGTCGGAGCCCATGACCTCTGTATGGATAGACGCCCCTGCAAGCCTGTCCTTTAAGCTTTCTGAAACGCAGAAATAGTCAATGCGCCAACCTGCGTTTTTCTGTCTGGCGCTGAAGCGGTAAGACCACCAGGAGTATATCCCTTCCTGTTCAGGATAGAAATAACGGTACGTATCAATAAAACCGTTATCCAGAAGAACGGTAAACTTTTCCCTTTCTTCATCGGTAAAGCCCGCATTTTTCCGGTTAGTCTTGGGATTCTTCAGATCAATTTCCTTATGGGCTACATTGAGATCCCCGCAAAATATCACCGGCTTTTTCTCTTCCAGACCTTTTAAATAGGCAAGGAACGCCTCCTCCCACGTCATCCGGTAAGGCAGACGGGCCAGTTCATTCTGGGAGTTGGGGGTATAGCAGGTAACCACGTAATATTCCGGAAATTCAGCTGCAATCACCCGGCCTTCCCTGTCATGCTCCTCTGCGCCGATTCCATAGGCCACTGACAAAGGCTCCTCCTTCGTAAATATGGCAGTCCCGGAATAGCCCTTCTTTTGTGCATAATTCCAGTACTGATGATATCCGGGAAGATCAAGGTCAATCTGCCCCTCCTGAAGCTTACTTTCCTGGATGCAAAATACATCTGCATCCACTTCTTTAAAATAATCCAAAAAGCCTTTCTCCACGCAGGCGCGAAGGCCGTTTACATTCCATGAAATCATTTTTTTCATTATTTTTCACCTCTTTATAAAAGATAAAAATAGTATATCATTTTCCCATTGATTAGGAAAGGGAAGAATTTTAATTCCCGGATTCCTCCTTTGAAAATCATGACATCCATTTTCTTACTGCTTCTGCTTACAATTAATGCGTTTTAAGCATAATTATCGTTGACGAACCCACTTCTTTTGAGATATTCTAATAATAATTTAAAATGAAAGCGTGAGAACCATATACAAAAGAAACCGTACAAGGCTTTCATAGCCTGAAGAGTTGAGTCTGTAAGTTGTGATGAACAACTCCGGTTTACATAAGAAGTTCCATAGTATTCGTTTAACAAAAATCAAAAAATAATCAGTGAGCTAAGGAGAATTGTATGGAATATTGTTTAGGGATTGATATAGGCGGAACATTTATTAAATATGCATTAGCAGATGAAAAGTACAATATTGTAGAACGATGGAAAGCAAAAACCATAAAGCTGGATAGCGTACAGGAATTTTATGATTATATATGTTCAAATATAAAAGACCTTAACACAATAAAAAATATAGGAATAAGCGCCCCGGGACTTATTGATGAAAATTCCAATGTAAAATCTTATGCTGCGGAAAATGTATGTATCATGAAGGACACCAATGTAAATCTTGAAATGGGAAAAAGGACAAATAAAAAGGTGGCAACCATCAACGATGCCAAAGCAGCCGGCCTTTGTGAGTTTAAAATGGGAAATGCAAAAGGCAGCAGCTCCTCTGCATTTTTAATTATCGGAACAGGCGCCGGCGGGTGCTTATGTGATGAAAAGGGTGTTATTTACGGCAAGGATTGCTTTGCAGGTGAATTTCACCACTTGCCATTTATCAATGCTGAAACCGGAAAAATCGATCGGCTGGGGGATTATTCCTCAATGGTGGCTTTGATTAAAATATTCAATAATAAGGTAACTTCAGAAGATAAAGCCGTCTACGGAAGCGAAGTATGTGATAAGTATTTAAAGGGAGACAAAATCGCAAAGGAAGCTGTTGACGAGTGGATCAACAATATATCCGTTCAATTGCTGTCAATCACTGTATTTTACAATCCGGAAATCATATGCATTGGCGGCGGAATATCTGAAGAAGCCTGGTTTATAGAGGCTGTCAAAGAAAAGTTTCAAAGCATATGCAAAGGCTATTTTGGAGACGCAGAATTTATAACCACTAAAATTGATAAGTGTAATTTTAACAATGATTCCAATTTATTAGGTGCAATCATAAATGTGAATGAAATGCTTACATAATTTTGCAATCAGGAAATTTTAAAGCGGGTTGGCCAAAACCAGGATTCTGTCCTCAAATGGCCAGCCCCTTTTCTTTCCTGTCCTGTCAGCCTTTCTTCTCCGGCATAGAAAAACATAATCTGAGAATCAAAAGGAAAAGGGTGTCTCAAAGATATTTTCCCTTCAAGACACCCTTAATCAGGCATTTATCCTATCCCCTTATTTCCCATTTTCCTGCCACTTCTTCCGTTCCACGAACCGTCCCATGAAAAATGCCAGGACGCCTACTCCGATTCCGGTCTGAATGCAAAAGAGCAGACTTTCCACCTCTCCGGGAAGCTCCCCGTCAATAAAGGTTTCCATTACAGGAGTAAACCATGGCTCATATTCCGTTCCCTGGATTTCCGATATCATCTGGCTTCCGGCATCATCGGAACCGCCGAATTCTGCTCCCTTTAAGGCAAAAAGGGGAATGGCTGCGATCAGAAATGCCAAAATCAGGAGAGTTGCAATGATCTTTTTATTTGTACTGGCCATATTACTGAACCTCCTTTGAAAATCCAACTGCCTTCAGCTCCGGCAGCGCATAAGTTTCAAGAGTCATGATGATCACTGTGGTAAGGATTCCCTCAATGATTGCCAAGGGAAGCTGAGTGGGAGCAAATACCCCTAAAAACTTAACGGCGGAAGCGAATACGCCGCCTGTTTCCGACGGATAAGCCAATGCAAGCTGAATGCTTGTCACACAATATGTAAACAGGTCACCAATCATTGCTGCCAGGAAAATGCTGACCAGCTTATTTACCTTCAGCATTTTCAATAATTTATAAATTCCAAAAGATACGAATGGTCCTGCAATCGCCATGGAAAAGGTATTGGCTCCCAGAGTCGTAAGCCCGCCGTGAGCCAGTAAAATGGCCTGAAAGATCAGCACGATCATTCCCAGGATGCTGACCGCAGACGGCCCGAATAAAATAGCCCCAAGGCCGGTTCCCGTCATATGGGAACAGCTTCCTGTAACCGACGGGATCTTTAAGGATGATATGACAAAAATAAAGGCTCCCGACATGGCCAGTATGGTGATGGTCTTCCTGTTCTCCTGAAGAGTTTTTCTGATGGAGAAAAATCCTGCTGCCAGAAAAGGTACGCAAACAGCTCCCCAGGCAATGCAGTACCCCACAGGAAGGTATCCCTCCATAATGTGCATTCCATAAGCGCTTGGAACAATTCCAAAGGCCAAGGCAAATGCAATAACCAGTTTCATAACTCTTTTTTCTTTCTTACTCATTTTCATTCTCCTTTCCGTTTTCCCACCCATCTTTCCGGGTTGGCCCACCCAGCTTTATCGGGTGTAAAGGCATACCCAAAGGGCGTTCCAATAAAATAAGCACCAAGTTCCGATGATTCCCACTCATCAGACCGGCACCCACAGGGTAAATCTTTGTACAGCAAAAAGACTTCCCGGCATCCGGTCATCGCTCGTAACCGAATGCGTCGCAAAGCAAAAGGCAGGTCTTCTGACTCGTGTATCGTCACAGCAGCTCCTCTTCCCGGTTTCCCAGTGATTTATTGAGCCCTGCTCCCCACTTACAGCGGCGGGACCGTAAGGGATTTCCACCCTTTTCCCTATTATCCTGCGGAGAATTTTCACAGGCACCTTTCACATGATACGATTGTATTGTAGCTGTTTAAAACCTTTCTGTCAATTTTTTTGTGTTTTGCAGAAGCATTTCCAGCTCCCCGGCATCTCTGGGACAGCTTTCTCCCTCTTTTAAAACGCCATGCCTTACCAGGCTGTTATAAACCTCTAAAAGAATTGGCCTTTTTAAATTAGCCTGATTTAAGACTTCCTCATTCTCAAATACTTCCCTCACCGGTCCATCCGCAATGATGCGGCCTCCGGCAAAAATCACTGCCCGGTCTGCAAAACGGTAGGCAAAATCCACATCATGAGTGGAAATCAGAAGAGTTTTCCCCACTTCATTCATTTTATCCAGAACGCTTTCCAGCATTTCCACATTAATCGGATCCAGAGAGGCCGTAGGCTCATCAAATATGACCACCTCAGATTCCATGGCAATGATATCGGCTATGCTGACCCGCTTTTTCTCCCCTCCGCTTAAATAGTGGGGCGGCCGGTCTCTCATCTCCTTTAAATTCATGTACTCCAGGGCATCCTCTACCCGTTTTTTCACTTCCTCTTTTGGAAGCTTTAAATTCATCGGTCCAAAGGACACCTCTGCAAACACCGTGGAAGCAATGATCTGGTTGTCCGCATCCTGAAAAACGATCCCCACATTTTTTCTCAGCTCGTTTAAATCCCTTTTCCCTATTTCTTTTCCACGGTAAAGAATTCTTCCGGAATCCGGACGGTATACCCCGTTTAAATTGAGAAAGCATGTGGACTTTCCAGCACCGTTAGAACCGAGAACCACAATTTTTTCTCCCCTTCTCACGGTGATATTGATTTCCCTTAACACCTGCTTTCCCTGTCCATAAGAATAGCATAAGTTTTCCGCCTGCAAAAGAATTTCCTCCATCTTCCCTCACCTCCTTCCTCTGTTGTCTTTGTCCCATAAGCCGGCTAAACCAGCAAATGAACCCATAAAAGGATCAGAAAATAACCGGCCGCAGCCCCAATCTGCCAGCCCTTTACCTCCTTTTCCTCTTCCAGAAACAACAGTTCTCCGTCATAGCAGCGGGCTGTCAGCGCGTCATAATAAAGATTGGCCTTTTTTAAGGAAACCACAAACAGATTTCCGGCTGTGCTTCCAAAGGAGCGGCAGGAAGTCTTAAAATCGCAATACCCCAGCCTTGACTCGGCCGCCTGCTTCATGTAACACTGGGTATCCATCATCACAAAGATGAACCTGTAAATCATGTTCATCAGCTCCAAAATTATTTTGGGAACATGAAGCCTTCGGAATACACAGATGATCTCGCTTGCCGGAGTGGAAAGCACCAGCATGTACATGGCACTTAAAGCTGCCACAGCCTTTAAAATCAGCCCCAGGGCCAGCTCTGCCCCGCCTGCCGTCAGATACAGGTAAACTCCATGAACAGAAACAAGCACCCGGCCATGAGGCACCGGCGATAAATCCACCACAATGGCCGCTGTCCCCAAAAGGAGAAATGCAAAAGGAATTTTAAGAAGGTTAATGTAATTTTTCCAGGGCACTCCGCCTGCCAGTACGGTGATTGCGGCCATGGTCAAAAGCACCATCACCGACACCTTTCTGTCATTTGCCCCAATACAAAAGAGCAGGGAGGCCACCGCCGTCACCGCCTTAAACTGGGGATTCCAGGCTCTCATGGGGGAAGCATAGGCATAATAATCTATGGTATCAATGATTCTCACCTCCTTTCCAAGTTTGATTATACGACACGAGGAAAAATCGCGCAATCATTCCCGAAAAACCGGTAAACACCCGCCTTTTCCATGGCAGGCAAAAAAACAGACGCCAAAGTCCCGGCCTGATACTTCCTTTGCCAAAACTGGGGCGTCTGCCTGAATATTTATTTTTGCAAGCATTCCTGCATCTTATAAATGCTGCAGGGAATCTGACTATTTGTTCTCCTCAACCTGTTCTTCCGTTAAGGTAAATACCTGTCTCTTACGAGCCATTTCATCACTTGCCAGATACTCGTCATAGGTGGTGATCTTATCGATCAGCTGCCCATTTACAATCTCCATGATGCGGTTAGCCGTTGTTTCTACGATCTGGTGGTCACGGGAGGAGAAAATCAAAACTCCCTGGAATTTCACCAGACCATTGTTAAGCGCCGTAATGGACTCCATATCCAGATGATCCGTAGGCTCGTCAAGCATCAGCACATTGGCGCCGGAAATCATCAGCTTGGAAAGCATGCACCGCACCTTTTCTCCACCGGACAATACCCGTACCTTTTTTACTCCATCCTCGCCGGCAAACAGCATACGTCCAAGGAATCCGCGCACATAGGTGGCTTCCTTTTCCGGAGAATACTGGGTCAGCCAGTCAACGATGGTGTCATCGTTAGAAAACTCCGCTGTATTGTCCTTGGGGAAATAGCACTGGCTGGTGGTAAGGCCCCATTTGTAATCTCCCTCATCCGGCTCCATTTCCCCTGAAAGGATCTTGAACAGAACGGTCTTTGCCATCTCATTGGGTCCCACCAGAGCCACCTTATTCTCACGGGTTAAGGTAAAGGAGATATTGTCTAAAATCTTTACTCCGTCAATGGTCTTTGATAAATTATTAACACTTAAAACCTCATTGCCGATCTCTCTGGCTGGACGGAAATCAATGTATGGATATTTCCGGCTGGACGGTTTGATGTCATCCAGTTCGATCTTCTCCAGTGCCCGCTTTCTGGAAGTCGCTTGCTTGGACTTGGAAGCATTGGCAGAGAAACGCTGAATAAATTCCTGGAGCTCCTTGATCTTTTCTTCCTTTTTCCGGTTGGCTTCCTTCATCTGCTTTACCATCAGCTGGCTGGACTCATACCAGAAATCATAGTTACCTGCATAAAGCTGGATTTTTCCGTAGTCAATGTCCGCAATATGGGTGCAGACCTTATTTAAGAAGTAACGGTCATGGGAAACCACGATAACCGTATTTTCAAAGTTAATGAGGAATTCCTCAAGCCATGCAATAGCATCTAAATCCAGGTGGTTGGTAGGCTCGTCAAGAAGCAGAATGTCCGGGTTTCCGAACAGAGCCTGAGCAAGAAGAACCTTAACTTTTTCCGCACCGTTTAGTTCATTCATATATTTGTAATGAAGATCTGTCTCGATTCCAAGGCCGTTTAAGAGGTTTGCCGCATCGGATTCCGCCTCCCAGCCGTTCATGGTAGCAAATTCGCCTTCCAGCTCCGCTGCCTTGATGCCGTCTTCATCTGTGAAATCTTCCTTCATGTAGATGGCATCTTTTTCTTTCATGATCTCATAAAGTCTGACATTTCCCATAATAACGGTGTCAAGCACCTGGAAGCCATCATATTTAAAGTGATCCTGTTTTAAAAAGGAAAGTCTCTGTCCCGGCGTTATGATGATATCGCCGTTTGTAGGCTCCAATTCACCGGAAAGTATTTTAAGGAAGGTGGACTTTCCCGCGCCGTTGGCGCCGATCATCCCGTAGCAGTTGCCTTCGGTAAACTTGATGTTTACCTCTTCAAACAATGCTTTTTTTCCGAGTCTTAATGTTACGTTATGTGCACTGATCATCTTAAATTCCCTTTCTGCAATCTGGTTATCATTCGCTCCGGCGCTTTCCCCTTCTGTTGCCGGTCTGCTTCCGGATGGCCAAAATCATCAAAATAGGGGTCCATTGGCCCCTTCTTCTGTCATCTCTATTATTGTACATGAAAATCCCGAATTTGCAAGCTTTTTTCTTGAAAGAAGAAGTTCCAAGCAAATTATGCCTGCATATCCGGGATTTTTATGATTTTTACTTTGCGGTTTCCACTCTTAAGGGGAAATTAGACTTGCTTCCTGCGTCATAGGTGACGGTCACATAGGTCACCTTTATCATGGCTCCGCTGCCATTGCTGTCGTCGGTTGCGGTTCCAAGGACATCGGTGTCAAGTCCCTCGCAGTTATCCTTTATAAAGCCAAGCTCTGTACCAGATTCCGTTTTAATGGTAAAGGTACTCATAGCCTGATCCACCACGCTTCCGGTCACCTCCTGCACCTTCATGTTCTCCTGCCCGTCCAGAACCAGGACAGGCCTGGCATTTGCAGCATCCGAACCGGAAATCTCTCCTTTATAAATGACGGAAACTTCTACTTCCGGCTCCAGGGCATAGGAGGTCTCCACCACAGTGCTGCTTAAATCAAAGGTTAATTCCTTGTCGCCGCTTTGGACAGTCATATCTTCCAGGTTGTCCCCAACCTTTTTGACCGTACCCGTAAGGATCTTAAATTCAGCCCCATTGCCCGGTGCCTCCTGGCTCACCCCTGCTGTAGTTCCAGTGCTCGGAGCCGTAGTTTCTGTTACCGTATTTGCCACGCTTTCCGTATTCTTTCCTGATTTTCCACAGGCCGTAAATAAAACTGCCGCACAGACAGCTAATGCTATAATCCATGTTTTTTTCATAAGCATCCTCTACTTTCTTTCTTAAATTACCTATGATCTCACATTTAGTATATCATCCGATTGTGAAAAATCTTTTTCTTTTTTCTTAAATTTTCCAACTACTACAGAATTTCACCATACCTTCCCAAAAAGCTCTGAGTGCGCAGGTTGCTGGAGGAAAATACTTCTTCCGGCGTTCCCTCTTCCACTATCACACCATCTGCCATGAATATGACCCTGTCTGAAATATCCCTGGCAAAAGCCATCTCATGGGTCACGATGACCATGGTGATGTGCATGTCTGCAAGAGACTTAATAACCTTCAGCACCTCTCCCGTAAGCTCCGGGTCCAGGGCAGAAGTCGGTTCGTCAAAAAACAGAATTCTGGGATTTAAGGCCAGGGCTCTTGCTATTGCAACACGCTGGCATTGTCCTCCGGAAAGCTGGCAGGGATAGGCTCCTGCCTTATCTTCCAGCCCCATCTTTCGAAGAAGCTCCATTGCATCAGAATAAACCTCTTCCTTGTCCCGCTTTTGCACATGGATCGGCGCATCGGTGATATTTTTCAAAACCGTCATATGGGGAAATAAATGAAAGTTCTGAAATACCAGACCGTAATTCTTCTGTATTTCTTTCCGATTTTCCCCTTTGGCATAGACGGCCTTTCCATTTGGTCCGTTCCATGCAGCCTTTTCTCCAAGATAATAAAGTTCGCCTCCATCCATCTCTTCCAGCATGGTGGCACACCGAAGCAGGGTGGATTTTCCCGAGCCGGAGGGACCGATAATGGATACGATCTCGCCCTCCTCTACGGACAGGGAGATATCCCGAAGCACGCCCTGGCCATCAAACGCCTTTTTCACATGATTCATTTCCAGTAAGTACATCTTCTCTTCCTCCTATTGATAATAGTTCATCCGTTTTTCTATGTATTCCATTCCTACCGCCACGATAAGGTTGAAAATATAATAGAATAAACCTGCCGCCACAAAAGGAATCAGGCTGGTCTGGGAAGAAGCCAGAGCCTTGGCAACTGCAAACATCTCTAAAACGCTGATGGTAAAAGCCAGGGAAGTGTCCTTGACCAGGGTAATGACCTCATTGGTCACAGACGGAAGGATCCGTTTCACCACCTGGGGAAATATGATACGAAAAAAGGTCTGGCTCTTTGTGTAGCCTAAAAGCTTTGCCGCCTCATACTGCCCCACCGGCATGGATTGGATACCGCTCCGGTATATTTCCGCAAAATATGCTGCATAGTTAATGACAAAACCAATGAACGCTGCCCAAAGACGGTACCCGTTTCCAACCTTTATGCCAAATAAGTAATAGGGGCCGAAATACACCACCATCAGCTGCAGCATCAACGGAGTTCCTCTCATGACTGAAATATAGAATTTAACAATGGCCTGTATGACAGGATTTTTTGACATCCTTCCAAAGGATACCAGAAGTCCCAGTGGCAAAGAAAAGGCCAGGGTCACCACAAAGATCTGGATGCTGACCCACATTCCTCCTGCCAATTGTAAAAATATCTTCGTTAAAGCCATGATTTCTCCTCCATGTTCTCTAAAAAATGAAGTCCAGCCCGTGCACAGGAACCGGAATCCATTTATATCACCTTTATTTCTGAATACAATGAGCCAGGCGCAGGAATGCTTCCATTCCTGCATCTGGCAAATGCTGTAAGACCCAAAAATCCATTAGACTTTTATGAGTTATTTGACTATTTTACTGTAGTTACATCCTTGCCGAACCACTTTTCTGAGATCTTTGTAAGGGTGCCGTCAGCCGCCATGGCGTCTAACTGTTCCTGAACCTGATCTCTTAATGCGTCATTTCCTTTTTTAAAGCCTACGCCGTATTCTTCTGCTGCAAGGGCTTCATCTAAAATGGTAAAGTCTGCCTTTCTCTGCTCGATCTGATATGCTGCCACAATTACATCCATTGCAATGGCATCTACCGCGCCCATTTCCAGATCCATAAACGCTGTATTGTAATCCGGTGTGGTCTGAAGAGTCCCAAAGGTACCTGCCAGCTTCTCATCCGCCTGCAGTGCCTTTTCTGCGGAAGAATCCGCCTGTACTTCAACGATCTTTCCTGCTAAATCGGCCAGAGTCTTAATTCCGGAATCTTTTCCCACTACAAACACCTGGCTGTTTTCCATATAAGGCCTTGTCCAGGTATAGTCGTCTTCACGCCCTGTAATCGTAAAGCCATTCCAGATACAGTCAATGTTTCCGGATTCCAGCTCCATGTCCTTGGCATCCCATGCAATGGGCTGGGGAACAAATTTCTTTCCAAGGCGGTTTGCCACCTCCTGTGCCAGTTCCAGATCAAAGCCGGTATACTCTCCATTCTCCCCGATAAAACCCATAGGCGGGAAATCCTGGTCAAATCCAACGGTAAAGGTACCGGCGCCGGCTTCTTCCTTTTTTTCGGTTTCCGTTTCCTTTCCGGTCTCCTTTGCTGTTGTTGCTGCCGTATCGGAAGCCGCAGAAGCTGTTACCGCACTTTTTTGCCCGGAACATCCGCTGAGCAGAACCGCCGCTCCCAACACTGCCGCTATTAAAATTCTTTTTTTCATAATTGCATCCTCCTCTTGCTTTTCATGTGTTACCATGGTAGCACAGTAAAGCGTTTCTGTAAAGAAGAAATTTGCAATTATGAAAATCAGCCGTTACAGTTCAGCCAGGCCATTCATGATTTGCAAACAGAATCCATGGCTGAACTGTATCATCAGATTCAAAATAATAATAAAAGTAGGACCAGGATGAGGATCGCAGCCACAACTCCCCCCAGGACAACAGGGCTTGCTGTACTTCCACCCTTTTTAGGAAACTGCTCCGGTTCCGCAAGCATTCCCCATGGACTGAGTTCCATGATCCCCAGAGGGATTCCGCCTAAATCCTCTCTTCCCATAAAGGACAGAAATTCCTTCCAGTCCCGTTCCACGATTCCTTTTCCCTCTTTCCAGTCCTCCCTTGGATCCTTTTTCTCCTCAGTAAAAAAGGATCCGGAACCCTCCCGGCCTTCCAAACATTCCTTTTCCTTGAGGAACTGCTGATAAGCACGTCTTATCCCCTTGTTTACGGTCTCCTGAAGATCCCTGGTGGTCTGATAGAGGTTCATCATATAATAATAGATCTTGTAAGCAGCCCTGGGCTGGAAAGGGGCATTCCTGCTTCCCAGCCTTTTTATGAGGCTTTCAGACTGTTTAAACGCCTCCTGTATGTAAAAATCAATCATCCGGTCAACGGCTTCCCGCAGGTCAGCAGCCAGCCCTTTATGGATCCCGGAATAAGCCCCATAGGTCTGGCATTTAATGGTCATCAACGCAGCCAGAAACCCGTAAAGCTCCTCACTTCCTCCGGAAAGGCCGGAGGTCCTTAATAAGTTTCCCTTACGGTTTATATACCCGGCAAAACGTTCCGCCAATTCAAGATCGCCGGGAGAATAAACCACATTTTTTCCCATGGAGGAAATAGAAGCCTGGGCGCCATGAGCCTTTCCCGCCTTACCCCCCGTGATATAATTTCCTTCCAGGGCCGATATGGGAGCTTCCCTTTGCATCCGCCAGGCATACTGGGGATCACTTTTTATCCGCCCTTCCCCTGCAGGCTGGTAGATGATTCCCTGCTGCCCATCATTTCCCGCTTCATTGACAGGGGTTCTGATGCTGCCCGGATTTAATTGGACCAAATCCCCGGATTTCACCGGCTGTTCCTTAAAAACCCGTTCCAGTTCCCTGCCACTTAACGTACTCCCTGTAACGCTGCGGTAAAGTGCAGACTTTAAGGCTTCCAGGGAGCCTTGGGAACCGAAGTTTCCAAGAAGTGTATCCAGTTCCCCCATACGCACTTCCAGAACCTTCATAAGAATATCCGATAAAATGGCTTCCAGGGCAGCAAGCTGGTCCTCCTGCACTCCTGCTGTGGTATTTTCAAGGATTGCCAGAAGCAGTTCCTTATAAATCGCCTCAAGATTTTCCAGCTCGTCGGAAAAAGGTTTTATGGAAGACGGGCTCCACGCCAGGATGTCCTCCCATGCCAGATCCGCCTCCTCCTTTCCCCACACTTTGTCAAGATCAGAAAGTTCCTCAGGGCTCAGCTTATAATATGCACTTTCCTCTGACAGGGCGGCCGTATCCCTGCCTGGTCTGGCTTCCCTGGTTTCCCTGCTGTCCTCACCGCTTTCTCCGCTCGTTTTCTCACGGCTTTCCTCTACGGTCCGGCTCAGTTCTTCCATAAACCGTTCCCCGGCCTGGATCCTTCCCTTTATGTCCGCCTCCTCAACAGCCCTTTGAATATCTCCAGCTCCAGGCTCGCCCATGGGAGGTGCGGCAACCGGCGGATCCTGTGCCTTTATCTCCATATCCTCTCCCCTTTTTCATCCTTTTTGTGAAAGGTCTTATTGATCTGGTAAAATTCAGTCCTTTTCATCCTGGTAAACGATCCGCCCGCTGCAGATGGTATACTTCACCTTTCCAAAAAGCTTTTCTCCTGTAAACGGGGAGTTGGAAGATTTGGAAACATATTCTCCCACGGTCCATTCTTCATTAGGATCGAAAATCACCAGATCTGCCGCACTTCCTTCCTTTATGAAGCCAAAATCCAGCCGGTACAGCTTTGCAGGATTTAAGCTCATCTTCTCCATAAGCTGCATCATGGTCAGATGTCCGGGCCGGACCAGGCTTGTCACGCCCAGTCCCAGAGCTGTTTCAAGGCCAATGATCCCACTTGGGGCCTCCGACAGCTTCTTTGACTTTTCTTCGTTGCTGTGAGGCGCGTGATCCGTTGCAATGATATCAATGCTGCCGTCCCTTAATCCCTGGATAATAGCCATTCTGTCCTCTTCCGTCCGAAGGGGCGGGTTCATTTTCGCCAGGGTCCTATGCTTTAATACGGCTTCCTCTGTCAGGGTGAAATGGTGAGGCGTCACCTCTGCATACACCTGCGCTCCCAGCTCCTTTGCAAGCTTCACCATCTTCACCGAGGCAGCGGAGCTGATATGCTGGATATCCACAGCCGCACCGGTGTGAAGAGCGATCATGCAGTCCCTGGCAACAAGACAGTCCTCTGCCAGCGCCGGAGATCCAAAGATTCCAAGTTCCTCAGACACCTTGCCATGGTTGATCCCATTGTTTACGATAAAAGCAGGGTCTTCCTCGTGAAAGCTCAAAGGAACATTAAGCTTTGCTGCCATTTCCATAGCCTCTTTTACCAGCTTTTCATTAAGCAGGGGAATTCCGTCATCAGTAAATCCTACAGCTCCATGAGCCTTTAATTCCTCCATATCCGTCAGCTCCCTGCCAAGAAGTCCCTTGGATACGGCGGCGGCCTGCAGCACATGAATGCCCGTTTTCTTCCCTTCCCGCTTCACATACTGAAGGGTTTCCACGTTGTCCACCGGCGGTTTGGTATTTGCCATACAAACGACAGCAGTAAACCCGCCTTTTGCCGCTGCTCTTGCTCCGGTCTGGATATCCTCTTTATAAGTGAACCCCGGATCCCGGAAATGGACATGAACGTCAACAAGCCCCGGAGCAACAATGAAACCGGAAGCATCGATCACCACATCTTCCTTTGAAACCGGAACGGTATCCAGCTTAAGATGTTCTCCCACACCGGCAATTCTCCCATCCGCAATGCAGATATCCATATTTCCTTCCACCTGATTCCCTGGGTCTACCACATGAGCATTTTTAATCCATATCATCTTCTATTCCTTCCTCTCTCTTTTATTTCTGTGAGCAATGAGCCAGGCACAGAACATGCAAGCATTTCCGCATCTGGCGAATGTTGCAGGGATCAAATACCCTGCAGTTTCCTACGGGGTGTCTGACTTATCAGCCGCTTGTACCTGTTTCTTTGCGGCAAATTTAAAAAATCCCTGAGGCAGCTCAAAAACAAATACAATTCCAAGTACAATGGCAACCGCAACCTTAAGTGCAAGAAAACCGGTCCGAACCGCCAGCGTCAGTTCATCTGTTACAATATAATAAGCCGTCCAGTATAATCCTGCACCAGGCACCAGGGGAAAAATACCGGATATTAAAAATACTGTGACCGGGCACCGTTCCCTTACAGCAAAAGTCCTGGAAAGAAGGATCACCACAATGGTGGCTGCCAGTGCGGCTGAAGGCGTAGTCAGGCTTTTCAAAAGCCCTGCGTAAACCAGCCAGCCTGCCCCGCCGATCAGCCCGCAATAGGGATAAAACTTTCTGGGCACCCCAAACAAAAGGGAAAATGCAACCGTTCCCACAACGGCAGCGGCAGCTTGGGCAATCACGCTCATAGAAGCACACCTCCTGTCAGATGGCGAAACAGGCTGAAAACCAATCCAACGCCCATTGCAATACAGAAAAATACCAGCAGTGCATCCAGCATCCGGACGGAGCCGGAAATATAATCCCCGTCTGCAATATCCCTGATGGCATTTGTAAAGGCAACTCCGGGAATCAGGGGCATGATGGAACCAATGATCATGAAATTCAAATGTTCCCCAAAATGAAGCAGATAAAAGCTTGTACACAAAAAAGTCACCAGGGCGCCTCCCCCAATGTTTCCTATGATCCTTGAGAGATGAGGACCGCTTAGAAAAATCACATATACATATAGAAGAATCCCGGAGACAAAAGCCGATAAGCTGTCTCTCAAAGTCCCTCCGAACAAATAGCAGAAACAGGCGCTTCCAATGCCGGAAGCAAGGATCTGCATGGTTTTTGGTTTTCCCGGCATAACCCGGATCTGATCCAGCCGGTGTACTACCTGGGCGGGGCTTAAGAAACCCTTTTCAATTTCCCTGGAAAGCTGGTTTACCTCCGCTACCCGGTCCAAATGGGTCCCGCTCACCGGAATATGCTGAACCTTTGCAAATATTTCTTCTCGCTCATTGCCTGAGGTAGTAAAAATTCCATTGCTGAGAACAAAAGAATTCACAGACCGGATTCCATAGTGGCGGCAGATACGGTCCATGGTCTCCTCCACCCGGAAGATCTCCGCCCCGTTTTCCAAAAGAATATGCCCTGCCTGCATGGCGGCCTCCAAAACCTCTCTTTGTTCTTCAGGGGTCAGCTCCCCTGGCTGTTCCTTCTCATTTTCCATAAAAGCCTGTCTCCTGCCCGATTATAAAGCATTCCCCGTCTTCCCGGATATCCATAATCCGGTCCCTGTAAGGTGCGGAAATATCCATATCCTTTAACTTCCTGATGACGGAAAAATCTCCCCAGCAATGCATGGGAAATACATGGCTTACCCGGACCTTTCTCATGAATTCATCAAAACCAAGGCAGAAAGCATTCTCCTGTCTGGGATCCAGGGGGAGAAAAGCCACATCTATGTGCATGTCTGACAGCTTGTCCACTTCGTGAGAGTACTGCTTTGCCATATGGTCATTCCAGTCCTCCGGCTCTCCCTCCCATCTCCAGTTATTCAAATCTCCGGCATGGTATATGGCCATTCCTTCTGCTTTTACTAAAAATGCGACGCCTTCATCGGTGGAACGGAGGGTCAGAATTTCTACACCCCCATTTTCTCCCTGCAAGGAGGGGTCTGTGAAATTGCCTTCTGAAGTGCAAAAGCCTTTCCTTTCTCCTGGTTTCATAAAGGCCACATCACTCAAAAGCTCCTTGGGCAGCCGTCCTTTTGAGATATCATCAGACAGGATATACCTGGTTTTCTCATGCTCTTTTTTAAACTCCAGTATTTTTTCAGAAAAATGGTCCCCGTGGCGGTGGCTTGCAAAAACCAGAAAAGGGTTTTTATTATTGATTTTTGGTAAGTTACCCTCTGTATAATCAAACAGCAGGGTCACTGTCTCAAGCTCCACCAGAAATGCGCTGTGATGGATATAGGTGATTTTCATTGGAATAGGCCTCCTTTTTATGGCTGTTTGGAAGAATTATATCACAACAGCCATCACTCTGCATAGCAGATGGACGCAAAAAGGGCGGGGACAATTGTCCCCACCCCGGAAATTTAATATTCCTGATCGAGTCGGCAAATCAGCCGATTAGTTTGCAGCCTTTGTGGATTCAACTTCTGCATTTACAGACTCTGATTCTGCTTCATCAGCAGTAGTATCTTCGCTGCTTTCTTCATCGGAAGACTCGTCTAAGGAAACTTCTTCTGTCTTGGACTCTTCTACAACTTCCTTTGAATCTTTTTCAGTTGTAACTGCTTCTGTTGTAGCCTCTGTTGTAACAGTAGCCTCAGTAGCTGCTGTTGTCTCGGCAGTCTTAGTGCTTCCACATGCAGAGATAGATGCCATTGTTAATACGGCTACACCTGTAAGTACCATTTTTTTTGCTGTTAATTTCATAATAATTCTCCTCCTTGCGACTACATAGGTATTATTGTTTTATGTAACTGTCGCGGTTTCATATTGGCCTATGTCCTTGAAACCAAGTCCAAGTTTAGCATCTTAGGAAAATAAAGTCAATGCTTCCATTTTGCCCTTTACCCCCCTTAAAATCAGATAAAAACTTAAAACTTATGACAATTAACGCCGGAGGAGGCCGGCGATAAATTATGAAATTATGCTCTTGAATTTTTTTTATTTCAATGGTTCCAATTTTGTCCACTCTAAAAATATCACAATAATTTTCAAAAAAAAATAAAAATATTTGTAACATTTCACCATCATTTATTCGACAAAATAGGACATTTAAGTGGTCAGATCGAAGCTTTCCCCTATCATCCGTTTGATCTCTTCCTCCGGCACGGATCCGTCAAGGAGGAGGGTGTTCCAGTACTTTTTATTCAAATGATACCCTGGAAGCACGCCGGAAAATGCATTTCTCCAAAATTCCACCCACTCCGGATCACATTTTAAATTAATGCAGACCAGTCCTTCCCGTTCATAGATCCAGGCAAACACCTTTCTGTTTTTTCTGTGCCGGATAACGGCCCACTGATGGTCACGAAAAGGATAATCTTCATAAGCCTCAGGATAGGTTAAACAGTAAGAAATCAATTCTGCTCTGGTTTTCATGGTGATCTCTCCTTTCCTTCGTATGCTTATTGCAGACCATATTAATACCTGCTATAATTTTAAGATAAGCAAACGGATAAAATACAAACAAAATAGGAGGAATTTTATATGTTGAAAGAACTGGTTACCAAATGCCGTACATTCCGCCGATTCTATGAGGATGAAACTATTTCTATGGAAGACTTAAGGGAGCTGGTGAATTTAGCCAGGCTTACCGCCTCAACGTCCAATTCCCAGGCCCTGAAGTTCCGGCTGTGCAATACTCCCGAGGAAACGGCCAAGGTATTTCCTACCTTAAACTGGGCAGGCGCCCTGTCGGACTGGGATGGTCCTGAAAAAGGGGAACGCCCTTCTGCCTACATCATCATTTTATGCGATTTATCCCTTGGGAAAAATAAGCTGTATGATGACGGGATTGCTGCTCAGACCATCATGCTTGGGGCAGTGGAAAAGGAATACGGTGGCTGCATATTAGCCAGCGTGCAGAGAAGTCATCTGGCAGAAGCCCTTTCCATTGATCCTTCCCGGTATTCCATAGATTTGGTCCTTGCTCTTGGAAAACCCAAGGAAGAGGTGGTCCTGGTCCCGGTTAAGGAAGATGGGGATACCCGCTATTACCGGGATGAGAATCAGGTACATTATGTTCCCAAAAGAACCCTTGATGATATTATTATTTAGGCTGAAAGGTCCTTCCCTTTTAAAACCTCTGTCCGCATTTGGGGCAGTATTCAAAATCCTCTGCAGTTTCATATCCACAGTGGGAGCATTGCTTCCGGTTCCAGTCTGAGTTCCTGTGGCCGGACTGCACCAGGGTCAAATCCTGCTCACTGATATCCACAGATTCTCTATGGCTAAGCCTTTTCCCCTTTTCGGGGTTCAGTTCATAAATGGTATTACAGCAGGACATTTGAACATAGTAATGCCGGTCCCATTTTATAATGGGGATGAAAAAAATACTGAAATAACTGTAGGTCATAAATACCTGGTATCTGCCGTAACCCCCGCAAAGGCCGCAGATCACTGTTTTGGTGTAATCGAGCAGTTTCTTTCCCTGGCTCATGCCGCATATGAATAACATAGTTTCCTCCTGTGATTGGATGTTAGATTATTGATCAGGGTGGTTTTTCTATGTGTCGCTACTTACAAAACGTAAAAACGAATATAAGTAATACCAAAAGGAAAGGACCAAAGGTCAATAAATCCTTAAAATCAAAATCATTTTGATGTTTTATAGGCATCATCTCCATTCTTTTAGAATGAAGGACACCCCACCCTGCAACACGACTGTTCCATGTTAAGATTCTACTATAATTCTATTTAGCTGGCAACCTATTGCGTTCCAGTATCCCTGTGAGATTGTTGCAAAAATGAATATCTACGAAAATTTGTATATTGATTTTAAGAGAATTGGACAACTGGTAAATGAAAATATCAAGAAGATATGAGACAGGAACAAGTAAATTATATTAAGCTGATTTACAAAAAAAGAAATGTGCACGGCAAAGGCGCTGCAAAATGATAAAATTAATCGTCATTTTGCAGCGCCTTCCCTATATCACCGTCAGAGACTACATCTAATTACCGTAATAACTGAAGGACGCCCTGAGGAAGCTGATTCGCCTGGGCTAACATAGCCTGAGAAGCCTGAACAAGGATATTGTTCTTAGTATAATCCATCATTTCCTTTGCCATATCAACATCACGGATGCGGCTTTCGGCAGCTGTCATGTTCTCTGTTGTTACACCTAAGTTATTAATGGTGTGCTCTAAGCGGTTCTGAATTGCTCCCAGGTCACCGCGTGTAGAGGAAACTGCATTGATTGCTTCTTTGACTTTATCAATGGAGGCCTTCGCACCGGCCTGAGTGCTGACATCCAGGTTGTTTATACCCAAAGATTTTGCAGACATGGAAGATACGGAAACCGTAATCTGATTGAAACTCTTTCCAGTATCACCAATTTGAAGAGTTAAGCCTGCATTTGTCTTAACGGATACTGCAGTTTTATTTTCATCAACGTCAGATGTCAAATTCCAGTCATTGGATGTAATTGTCATCTTGGACCCATCTGCAGTAGCTGTATACTTTTTAGTGGAGGTTCCAATAAAGGTGTCTGTTTCAACAGCAGCCTTCAAAGCGTTCATGACCTTATCAGTATCCTTACTTGCAATGCCGTCTGCAATTCCGGCAGATCTAAGATCCACTGCTACATTGTTAGATGAAGACGCATTGGCTCCATTGGTGAACTCGTAAACCTTGCCGCCGATTGTAATTATATCACCTGCTTTAATTTTGGTCACATCAAGTTCAAAGGAAGTATTAGCATCGGCAGCAGGTCTGGTGGATTCAAATTGTTTCATAACATTTTCTTCTGTATCCATTTTTCCGCTTGCACTATCAGCATAATTGGACAGGGATTGGAACGTGAGAGTTCCAATATTCTTATTCACACCTCCATTACCAGTACTCCACATAGCACTGCCACTGGTACCCATTGCATTTGTAATCGCTACCATCGCTTTTTCCTGGGTTGACTTGTCTGTCATATCATCTGCTGATTTAAGAATTGTGGATAAATCTACAAGTGTTTCTCCTGATCCAGCGGCAGTAGTACTGTTTTCACCAACCTTGAATGTATAGGTTTTGTCGCCAACCGTCAGCTTATCCCCATCCTTTAACTTTGTAAAATCTATTTTTACATCCACACGAGATTGCTCAGTAGCGCCTACAGGGATACCTGTCTGGGTTACCTGAACCTGAGGATTAACGCTTCCGGTTACGGAACCACCTGCTGCAGCTGTAGCGGTATAATCTACCTTAAAGTCAGGGTTAACTACAGAAGCAGTCTTACTCATTGCATTTACCTGAGTAAATGTAATCTCATTACCAGATGCTTCCATCTTATAAATATTGTCACCAATTTTAACATGAGCGCCTGCCGTAGAATCCAGGGTGTTATTTGTAGCATCAGAAGCAACCAGCGCCTTGCCAGAAGCAGCAACAGCTGTAGCAATCTCAGCCGCAGTTTTATCTCCTGCAAGAGAATCCGGATCAACTGTGATCATGGCATCGCCTACTTTTAAGCTGAAAGTAGCCTTTTCAGTCGCGTCCGTGCCAGATGCAATATTAAGATCATCAAGACTGACCTTAAATGAAGCGTTTTGTTGGATAGATACGGAGCTTTTACGTTCATTGCCAAATTTAGCTTCAAAAGCCGCAGAAGGGCCAACCTTTACATATTCATTCGTAGTAACTTTGCTGACAGCACTGGAGCCTGATCCCAGAGATCCATCCAGTAAGTTAATGCCATTAAAATTTGTTCCCTCTGCAATACGGTCAATTTCAGAGCTTAATGAGTTTACTTCCTTCTGCAAATTTGCACGGTCAACCTCATTGTCGTATGTACCATTGGCAGACTGGGTGGCCAGCTCAACCATTCTGTTTAACATGGAATGAACTTCTGTCAATGCACCTTCTGCCGTTTGAACCAATGAAATTCCATCATTAGCATTCTTCTGTGCCGTTTCCAAACCTGTAATCTGCGCTCTCATCTTTTCAGAAATTGCAAGACCTGCCGCATCATCTCCTGCACGGTTAATCCTATAACCCGAGGATAACTTTTCAAGATTCTTTGAAACAGTATTATTGTTGGAACCTAATTGCCTGTAAGCATTTAAAGCTGCAATATTGTGTTGAATTCTCATATGTATTACCTCCTTGAATTGTGACGGGGACTTCCTTTTCCCCCGTGTTCCCTTTTATCTATTCCAAACTCCCCATTCGGGCCCTGAATGAGAAGCTGAAACCAGTTTCCTTTCACCACCTCATGCTCTTTTCCTTCAAACGCTTTAAGCATTGGGGCATTGGATGGCGCTTTTCATAAATCTCACCCCTCACAATGGAAATATCTTTTGGAGCGTCAATAGCAAGTCTTAGATCTCCATCTACAGAAACTACCTGAATGACAATATTCCCATTGATGACAAGGTACTCACCCGGATTCCTTCCTAACGATAACACTCGCATCACCTCCTTGTTATTTTGCGAATCAAAGCTTGTTTAAAAATTAACATACTTACAAATCTTCCCAGAATGTGTATTATAGGAACATAAAAGAAAGATGATTCCCCTTATTATACCTATGTAAATACGCAATTGCTATTCTATCTCTTATATCGTCTGGTCAAAGGATTTCATAAGTGTTTTTTTAAAATTCTTTTTATTTTCCTGCAAGAAACGGATTTTTAATATTCATAGGGTGCTTGTTGTAATACACATTATCAGAACATAGCACCCTGTAATCCTCCCTGAGACTTAAAACCAGGAGAATTGCAGGTATTTTTTATAAAACAAAAAAACGCAGCACCATGACCATACCCTGTCATGATGCTGCGTCTTATATTTTTACCATGTAACAATCCTGTCAATGAGGCTTTGCTGCTCAGTCGCCGTCCTCCTCAAATAAATGCGGGTAGTCTCAATGCTTTCATGCCCCATTAGATCCGCCAGCAATGCGATATCATTGCACTTGTCCAGAAAGTTTTTTGCATACCTGTGGCGAAAGGAATGAGGATAGACAAACCTTGGATTAATCCCGTATTTTTCCGCATAACGTTTTAACTGCTGCCCGATTCCCCTGGTAGTAATCCGTTCCCCAAAACGGTTTAAAAACAGATATCCGCAGGTGATATTTACCTCGTCCAGCCACTTCATTGTCTCCTCCTTCAACTTTCCGGGAATATAGAGCCTTCGGAGCTTTCCCCCTTTTGAATAAAGATCCAGATATCCCATTTCCACATGCTCTGCCTTGATCTGGATCAATTCACTGACCCTTGCTCCTGTAGCAGCCAGATACCATACAATAAAATACCATTGCATGTTTCCATCCTGCTTTAACCGCTTTTTTAAATATTTATAATCTGCATTGCTTATCACATTTTCCAGAAAGTTTTTTTGCTGTATCTTAACATTTTTTAACTGCAGCGGTTCCTGCTTAATATAAAACAGATATTTATTAATGGCCTGAACCCTTAAGTTCACTGTCTTCGGCTTGTAGCACTCCATTAAATACCCTTTATAAGCCAGTAAATTCTCTTTGTTTATGTCATCGTAACGGGAAAAATAAATGTTTATCGCAGATACATAAGAGAATATGGTGCTTTCCGATAAATTTTCCTTTCGAAGATATGACTCAAACTGCATTTGTGCTTTCATCTGTAATCCTCCATACATTAAAGTTTAGCCCCATTGGACCTTTATATTGAGGATATCATAAAATTCAAATCATCTTTATCCTTATGAAAAAAATAACTTCCCGGCTTATCCCAAAGAGTGCCCAATAAAATGAATGGAGGCATTGCAGCACGGTAAATTATCCGATTATGCTGCAATGCCCCTGTTTAAATTATCTGCTATCTTCTGTGCCGGCCTCTGAACGTCCATAAAAGGTAAGCAGGTACAACCCGCAAATTCCTACCAGAGCATACACGATTCTTGTAATCCATGTCATGCTGCCGAAAATAAATGACACCAGATTAAAATTGAAGAAACCTACCAGCCCCCAGTTTACCGCACCGATAATACATAAGGTCAGAGCTGTGTAACTCAATGCTTTATTTCCCATGGCACTACCTCCTTTTCTTTCTTATTATGGAGTAGCTTTCTGGTTTTTATACATTATTTTCCCAAACTATCGATCCTGGCCTTTATCTCATTCTCCCGGTCTTTGAATAACAGCCTCTCATTGTATTGGTAATATCGTTCACAATCATATTCTTTTAAAAATTTAACGCTGTAATATCCGGAATTCAGCTCCGTCAGAAACACCACCATTTCCTGTCCATCTCCAAAAGCAGCTTCCATAAAATCAAAGGCGTGCTCCAGAGCTTTCCCTCCCTCTGCCAAAAGGGTCTCATACCTGACATTTTCCTCCTCAAACATTTCACGTATCCGCTCCCAGGCCGCGTTATCCTCTTCCAGTCCCTCTCTGCGAAGGTTTTCCTCGTACTGAAGAAGAAGGGATTCCACATCCCGGCGCAAATAATCTTCTCTCCTGTTTAAAAGGCCTGCATTCCGTTTCCTCTCCCAATCTCCATTCCACTGATCCCTTAAAAGGGCCAGGCTGGCTGCCATGGAAATATCCGGGTTTTCGCCATTCTCCGGAGTGCCTCCGGCTTTTGGACTTATTTTTTTCAATTCTTCCATCAAAAGGCCGGTCTTGTCTCCCTGATCGGATACAGCCCGGAAGCTCTGTCCCAATCTGGAAAGCAGAAGGCCAATGACATTCAGCTTTTCATCAAAGGGCGCCCGTTTCAGCCTGTTGCACAGACTTTCCCTGATGATCCCTGACAGGATTTCATCGATCTGGTAATCATCCCGGTATTTATAATATAGTTCCAGATAGTTTGTGAAATCTTTGGCAATCTTAGGAAACTGGATGTATTCTCCTACCACATCCCGGTCCGCCTTTTTCCCCAGGCGCTCATAAACTTCAATAAACTTTGATAAGTCTTCCCAGCTCCTGGGGGTGGCGAAAAACTTTCCATCTACCGTTGTTTCGATCCGGCAAAAATATTCCGTCCTGGCATTCAAATAGGAAATGACTGCCGGATGAATGGCTTGCTCATAGGCATATGCCTTCCACACCTCAAAGTCCGGCTCCACATGAATAAGCTTGATGCGGTCCAAAGTCACCACATCAAAATCCCGGACTGATTTGTTATATTCCGGCGGGTTTCCGGCCGTCACAATGACCCAGCCGTCGGGAATCCTGTGGTTTCCAAAGGTCTTATACTGGAGAAACTGGAGCATGGTAGGCGCAAGGGTTTCGGAAACACAGTTGATCTCATCAATAAAAAGGATCCCTTCCTTAAGGCCGGTGGTTTCGATCTTATTGTAAATGAAGGCTACAATCTCGCTCATGGTATATTCGGTTACGCGGTAAGCAGTTCCTCCAAATTCCTTCTCGTTTATAAAGGGAAGTCCCACCGCACTCTGGCGTGTGTGGTGAGTGATGGTATACGCAACCAGCCCGATGCCGCACTCCCTTGCAATCTGCTCCATGATCTGGGTCTTTCCCACTCCCGGAGGTCCCATAAGAAACACCGGCCTTTGCCTGACCGCCGGTATCTCATAGGCCCCGTATGAATCCTTTAGCAGATAGGCTTCTATGGTATTCTTAATTTCTTCTTTTGCTCGTTTAATATTCATGTTAAAGTCTCCTGTCATGTAACTTCTAAATCTTCTGACTTAAGGATCACCTTTATAGCCCAGCCCGGCACGGAAATATCCTCATATTGGTCCTCTATAAAGACAAAGGCAGTATCATAGGGAGGCATTTTCACCGGATATATTCCTTTTCCATCAGTGAAATATAAAAGCCCCCGCAGCTTTTGAAAAACCCCCTTGCTCAAAAGGCCGTTCACATATTCGAAGGCAGGGCGGAAATCCGTGCCTCCAAATCCGGATAATGTGAAATGCTCCATATAGTCTTCCATTTCCTCCCTGGTTGTGATGGTCACGTCAGAGCGGATTTCCTCGTCACACTGGATGATATGGATATTGATCTTTCTAAAATAGCTTTCCGACTCCCCAAGGACGCCATAGGTTTCCTGAAGAAAATTCCGCACCAGATCTCCTGATACGGACATGGATGTGTCAATCACAATCACAAAATCCTCGATCCTGTAAACCTCTTTTGTTTCCAGGGGCTCAATAAGAGGCATATTCTGGTAAAGGGACAGGCCGTAAGTATAGAATACAGGATCAAAGGAATCCGGATCAATCTCCGCCTCCTCTCTTAATACCGCAAACTTCCTTAAAAACTGTTTATAATCATATCTTTCCCGGTTTTCCACCCTTACCTGTTCCAGAAGATTTTTTGACGATTCCTCATTCTTTTCCCCAAAGGACTCCATTTCCGTCTGCATCTTTTCCCGAAGGTTCTGCCATTTGTTCTGGCGCTCCATCTGAAATCCGGGATTCTCATCCTCCCACCGGTCATGGCTGTCCACATAAAACTCTGCTGCCATCCGTTCATACTGTTCCCTGGCCAGCTTCATATCCTGAAGCTCTTTATATATCCCCTCGGCAGTAAAGACCTTTTGCTTTTCCGCCAGCCTGCCATACACTTCTCTGCGGTAAGGAGTCTGATGACGGTAAACAGGTTTTACATAAAACCCGTCCAGGATGGATTCTATGGTAATATCACAAGCCAGGTCCCAGTATTCCTTTTCCCGTTTCCCTTTTCCGTTCAAATGACAGAACAGGCAGTGAAACAGCATATGCAGATAGGCCCTGTTCACCAGGACACGGTTTCTCTTATATATGGAAAACAAATGCTCCGGCTGATAATAAATCACAAATCCATCAGTCCCCACTCCCCTGCCTGCCCGGTCGGCAGAAAACTCAAGGCTGCTGAGGGCCACATCCAGATACCGGAAGCTTAAATAAAGCTCATTGCGGGCATTGGAGAGAATCTCATGGCCCAGCTCCACTTCCGCCAGTTCATCAAGCTGTCTTTGTCTCACCGGATCAATCATGTTTTCACCCTCTTTCTGTTTTATCTGTACAGAGAATTTCGATTCACCTTTATGTCAGGGAAAACCTCCGTTTTCCTGCCATAAACCGCTGACGGCGAAGCTTCATAAGAACGCTTAAAACCTCAGGCCTGTCCCCGTTTCCCGCCAGATCCACCATTTCGTCGAAATCCTCCTGATTACGGCCGTATTCCTTGGCAAGCCAGAGGAAAAGGGCCGGATCCTTTTCTTCAAGTGCCAGTTTTGCCGCTCCCTTAAAATGCTCCATTAAGTAAGCCTCGTACACGTTCCTGTCCCTCTCAAGAAGATTTACAGGAGTATAAAGCCTTCCCAGAACCAGGGCAGCAGTCACCCGCTCCGGCTCCTGCACCAGGATGTGAGGAAACAGAGCGTCGTATTTATGAAACAGAAACTCCGTGTGGTCAAAGCAGTAACGGTACATGTGACCGCATCCATGCATTTCCCGGAGAATGATCCTGGCTGGTGTGTGCTCCACAGACTCCTCATACATTTCAGGGAAAACCAGCCTTGCCTCTCCTTTGCTGCTGTAATAGTTTACATAAAGTTCCTGCCGCAGTTCTGCCAGCAGTTCCTTCATGCAGGAGCGCTTTCCATCAATAACATGAATATCCAGAAACCGGATCCCCGTGCAGCCGGTAAATAGTCCGGAACCAACATCAAAAATGGAGCTGGAGCATTCCACATGGCTCAGCTCATAACAATTATAGAATGCATAGTTTCCTATTTTTCTAACCGTGCCCGGCATATATATATCCTTCAGTCCCTCACAGCTGATTTCCGGAGGAATATCTTTCTCTTCTGCTTCTATTGGATTGCCTTCTTCATCACACAGGCGAATCTCTTTTCCCGCAGATGAAAGCATCTCTTCTTTTCCCCATCCATTGGAAAATGCATAGGCAGCCAGCTCCGTCACCGGCAATCCCCCGATTTTCTCCGGAATCCGTATGGAGCCGTCGTATCCCCGGCATCCTAAAATCCGCACATGGTCATCCGTAATCTGATATAAAAACATTCTGAAATCCTCTCCACTAACCGTTTAACAAATCAATATAACAGAAAAACGAAAAAAATGCAATGGATTTTGTTTATAAGCTATTATAAACCCGCATAAATCCGCACTTTTCCGTTTAAAATCAAGTCTCTTAAGACTTTTAGCCTGACCAGCTACCAACCATACCGAAACAGCGAAAACCAGGCGTCACGCAGTCGGAAAATGATATCATTCCATGAATGGGCGGGCCCGGAATATACCGGATACCCGCCTGTTGCATTACCCTGCCTGTTGCGTTTTATTCGCCTGATCTGTGAATGATTTAGCTTAATCCTGTCCCCGGCCACAATCCACCAAATCAGCCTTCTTTCCGATTTCATACTTTTCCCTTAACTTCCTTGCCTCCATACCAAAGACAACTTTATAAATACAATAATACATTGCATAATAGGCATAACAAGCAAAAATTTCTTCCATAATTTACTATCCACTTTCCCATTGATCCATTTTATAATTCATTAAGGGGTGATAATAATGGATCCACATGAGGAGAAAAAGCTGGCTGCAGAATTTGATTGGTTAAAAAAAGTCAGTAAAGGTTCTGAAACTCCAGAAGCTCCACCAGAAGAATTTAAAAATATAATGAAAGAAATGGAGCAAAGATGCATCAAACCAAAGATCCGAAATGAGCCTCACCGGACCCCCAATCATTTCCCCATCTTTATCTTCTGCATAAATCTTCCCGGAATTTTCCATAAGCTGTGATGTGTCCCTCACGCCGTCTGGCCCAGAGTAATACTCATAAAACATGCATAAACAAATGCTTTCATGGGTATATGTCAGTATTATCAAAAACGCAGCGGCATTTTTCCGGTTACATGAAAAAATCACTCCCCAACCTTTTTAATATCAAACATTTGCTCCAGCAGCAGCCAGTTTGCCCGGAAAAACTGCATGATCTGCCAGTACCCGGCTCCGGTCAGGCCATATTCCTTGATTAAGTCAAACTTGGCCTTGTAGCTTCTCACATCCTCAAACCATACCTCATGCTGAACTCCATACTGCCAATAGCGGAAGTATGGGGACATGGCAACCTCGTCAAACTGGATCTCCACACCATGATCAATGGCAATCTGGACGGCTTCCAAGTTGTTTATGGTCCTTGCCCTTGTCACTCCCCTCACATAAGGCAGGGGCCAGTCATACCCGTAGTTGGGAATTCCAAGACTGATCTTCTCCCTGGGGATCTCTGTCAAAGCATATTCCACCACTCTTCTGACCATGTTAATGGGAGCAACGGCCATTGGCGGGCCAAATGTATACCCCCACTCATAAGTCATAAGCAATACTCTGTTAGCCGCTTCCCCCAAAAGTCCGTAATCAACACCTTCATACAAAAGTCCGACCTGACCAGCCGATGTCTTTGGAGCCAGAGCCACCGAGACCTGGTAGCCGAACTGGTTCATGATCTGGGTGGTCCGTCTCACAAAATCCGCATACCCAACACGGTCATCCGCCATGATATATTCAAAGTCAAAGTCCATGCCTCCGAATCCCTTTTCCAGCATCTTAAGGCCCAGATTCCAGGTCATCCGCTGCTGAACCTCCATATTATGTACGGACGTGGAGACCAGGTTGTTGTTAAAGTGCCCGTCAGGTCCGAGAGGAGTGAGAGTCAAAATCGGACGCACTCCAAACTGCCATGCCCTTTCTATCATCCAGTCATCAGAGCTCATGGGCGGCACCAGCTCTCCCTCCATGGTAAATCCATAGGAAAAAACATAAAGATCAGTCAGATATGGAAGGGTATTTTCCAGATTATCCTGACTGATGATCGGGTATGCATAACCGAACACATAAAGAGGCATCCTTTCTTCCGAGGGACTTCCATCCCGAATGTAAAGTGCCTGGCCTACAGCCAGGCGGTATGGATAACCGATCTGATTATCAAATATCAGGCTTTCTACCGGAATGCCCTGGGAAGCGGCAATGGTGTCCACACTGTCCCCCCGCTTTACCACATATATTCTCATAGCAGCATCCTTTTACCAGAATTGGTAAAGCATATGTTGAAAAAATCCGAAACATGACAGAAACAGACATCTTTTCATGGTTCTTCAGAAAAAAGTAATGTGCTTTTTCACAGCCTTCGTTGTATAATATTGAAAAAGGAGGTTTTCGTATGCAGAATATTTTAGTATGTGATGATGACAAACAAATCGTGGAAGCTATTGATATATATTTAACAGGAGAAGGGTTTCATGTGATCAAGGCCTATGACGGTTATGATGCCCTGAAGCTTCTGGAACAGAATGAGGTGGATTTAATGATTCTGGATGTGATGATGCCAGGACTTGATGGGATCAGAACCACCTTAAAGGTCCGTGAGACAAGCAGTATTCCCATCATCATCCTTTCCGCCAAATCCGAGGACACGGATAAGATCCTGGGGTTAAACATCGGTGCTGACGATTATATCACCAAGCCCTTTAATCCGCTGGAACTGGTAGCCAGGGTGAAATCCCAGATGCGCCGCTATACCCAGCTGGGCAATATGAACCAGCAGCCGGCGGGGCAGGTGTATAAATGCGGAGGCCTGGCCATCAATGACGATAACAAGGAAGTTTTCGTGGAGGGGGAACTGATCAAGCTGACTCCCATTGAGTACAACATCCTGCTGCTTCTGGTAAAGAATGCCGGAAAGGTATTCTCCATTGATGAGATCTACGAGCAGATATGGAATGAAGAAGCCATCGGTGCCGATAACACGGTTGCCGTACACATTCGGCACATTCGGGAAAAAATCGAAATCAACCCAAGAGAACCCCGCTATTTAAAAGTGGTATGGGGCGTAGGCTACAAGATTGAGAAACAATAGGAGCGTTTATGAAAAAAAGAAAAGATTTTGCGGTCTTCCTTCACATGTTCTTCTCCCTCCTTGTTGTCATCGGTGTCTCCATTATGTACAGCAATTCCCACTACGGAGAGGGCATTCGCTGGATCACCCATGAAACCTATGAAGACACGCCTGGGTTCACCCGCCAGCTTAACTCCGACATCGATGATATTTTCAATTATGTGAAATATAAGGAAGTATTTGAAACCAACGGAAAGCTGGATTATTCCAAACCCATTATCCGGGTCATGGAAGGCCCTGGAACCATAACAGAATACACGGTAGATGAAATGATACGGCGGGCAAAATCCGTGGGCTATTATCTGAATGAACAGTTTAAAGTGAGCGGAGGACAACCGGCCTCTGATGACGGAGATTCCTATGTGCGGGTGGAGTACCGGGCTTATGAACCGGATTTTAAGGTCACGGAACCTGGGGAAGCGTTTCTCACCATGGATCAGCTGGCCTATGAAGTGCTGACCCACTTAGGCAATTACTATTCTTTTTATTACCGTTTTATCCAAAACCCCAGCAACTTAAAGTTTGAAATCCTCTATCAGAATACGGCTGAAGATTACAAGCTTTACAGCAATGTTTCCGGCAAAACCGTAAATGACTTTAAGGCCATGGGAAAATACCTTTACGTCACAGGGGAAGCCCTTTACATGGATTCCAATTTAAGCACTGTCCCGAAAAATATTTCTTCCCAGCTGGAAAAGATGAACCCCTATAACAACGGCAATTACCATATGACAATAGCCGTGGATACTTCCTATCCCCATGACGATGCCTACGCCAGGGCAGACGCTTCCTATGACCGGATGCGTCTGCTGTTCATCATGGGAATGATCAGCTTATGCCTGGGAATCTTAGGCTGTGCCGCAACCCTGTACACCCTTGTCAGCCTCACCGGACAGCAGGACGGGGAACTTGACTCCGGTCCCATGGCGCGGATCCACCGGCTCCCGGCAGAAACCTGCCTGCTTTTGTTTTTCGTTGCTGCCATCCTGGCTCTGTTTCTTGCAAACCGGCTGGCATATAAGATCATCCACCTTTTCTTTTCCGATGAACAATGGGAATACGGAGAACTGGCACTGCGGGTCCTCATTTATTACGCAGCCGGGTTGTCCGCTGCCTTAAGCCTTTTAAAACGGTATAAGGAAGGGACTCTCTGGACCGGAAGCCTTATGTACCGGGGACTTCAAAACCTGGCTCTGTATGTGAAAAACCACCGCTTCACCACCAGGATCATGCTTTTCTATGTCCTGTTCCTGGTCTTTAACGCTGCCATGACAATGGCTTTTGCTTTTCTTTTGTTTACCTATGACAGCCTGGGATCACGAATCCTTATGGGGGCAGTGGCACTGCTGCTTTTCTTCCTGGACTTTTTGGTATTCCATCAGATGTACAAAAATGCATGGGAAACCGATCAAATCAACGAGGCCCTTTTAAACATTTCCAAAGGGGACACCACCTATAAGATCGACACTATGGCATTTAACGGGAAAGAACGGGAGCTGGCTGAGCATATTAATCACATCAGTACAGGACTTGAAACAGCCCTGCAGGAAAAGGTGCGCAGCGAGCGCCTGAAAGCGGACCTGATCACCAATGTGTCCCATGATATCAAGACTCCCCTTACATCCATTATAAACTATGTGGACCTGATAAAAAGAGAGAAGATTCAGGATCCAAAGATTCAGGGATACTTGGAAGTTCTGGAACAGAAGTCCCAGCGATTAAAGACCTTAACAGAAGATCTGGTTGAAGCCTCAAAGGCAAGCTCAGGAAATTTAAAGCTGGAGATCACCGGCATTGATTTTGTAGAACTCATCCATCAGACCAATGGAGAATTTGAAGAAAAGTTTGCCCTCCGCCACTTAGAGCTGGTCTCCACTCTTCCGGCCGAATCCATCCTGATCGAGGCAGACGGCCGGTATTTATGGAGGGTGCTTGAAAACCTATATAACAATGCGTTCAAATATGCCATGGAACACAGCCGTGTCTACGTTGACATAACCGCAGAAGGGCATATGGTGGTTTTCACCATAAAGAACATATCCCAAAATCCCTTGAACATCCGGGCGGACGAGCTGACCGAGCGCTTTGTCCGGGGGGATGTTGCCAGGACAACGGAAGGAAGCGGCCTTGGAATCTCCATCGCCAAAAGCCTGGCAGAGCTTCAGGGCGGGGAATTAAGGCTTTATATTGACGGGGACTTATTTAAGGCAGGCGTGGCCTTCCCCATTAAGAAATAAGCCGTATCCTCTCCCACCTTCCCGAAAGATACCGTAAAAAAGATATGATATAATTGGCCGTCCAGCCCATTGGAACCGCAAACCAAACGGCCTGGACGCCAATAATGGGGGCAAGCACAGCTGCCACCGATACCCGGATCGCCAGATTTACCAGATTGGCGGCGGTAAATACCACCACATCCCCTGCACCTCGCAAAAGTCCGTCTGTGGTCGCCTTTAAGCCAATACAAACATAAAAGAATGAAATAAACCGGACATAATCCATTCCCGTCTGAAATGCTGTTTCCGCACTTCCTTCATTTAAAAAGCTTCGTATGAACCAGTCCCCCCAAGTCTCCATGATAACACAGATGATCACTGCAAAAACACCTACCATGACATAGCAGCAGCGATAGCCCTTTTTTACCCTGTCCGTCCTTCCGGCCCCTATATTCTGGGCAGTATAAGTGGACATGGCAGTTCCCAGGGCGAGCATAGGAACAATGCAGATGGATTCGATCCTGGTCCCTGCCGCAAAACCTGCCATGACCGCAGAACCAAATACATTGACAACGGATTGCACAAGAAGCATTCCGATGTGGACGATGGACTGCTGAAGGGTGGAAGGAATGGCAACCCGCATCATATGAAGCATCATGCCCCAGTCATACAGCCGGAACGGCTCCTTTGTCTCATATCCTTTTAACCGCTTCATCAGAATGAGAAAGGACATGACAGCGGAAAGCCCCTGGGCGATCAAAGTGGCAATTGCCACACCGGCTACTCCCATGAAAAACTGGGTCACAAACAGCAGATCCAGCACTACGTTTAAAAGAGAGGAAAAGACCAGCAGATATAAGGGAGTCTTTGAATCTCCCAAAGCCTGAAAAACCGAGGCCTGCACATTATACATGAATAAAAAAGGCAGTCCTATAAAATAAATACCAAGATACACTGAGGCGTCATAAAATACATTCTCAGGGGTGTTCATGAAGCTTAAAATCCGGTGATTGAAAAGAAGCCCCAGACCGCCTAATATCACGCTGATCAGCAAAAAGTTTATCAGGGTGGTGGATATGGCGGTTTTCATATTCCCGGTCTGTTTTGCCCCTAAAAACTGGGACACCACAACTGCGCTTCCGATCCCTCCTCCTACGGCAATGGCGATAAATACATTTGTAATGGAATAGGAAGCCCCTACCGAAGCCAGGGCCTCCTCTCCAACAAACCGCCCTACCACCACGGAATCTATGATATTATAAAACTGCTGAAATAAATTTCCAAGAATCAAGGGAAGGGAAAAGAATAAAAGAGCCCTTCCCGGCGAATCTGTTATCATATCAATTGTTTTCTTCTGCGTTTTCATACTCATTATTCTGAACCATTCCTATCCAAATATACGCCAGCCGCAGATAAAGTTCTTCTTCCACCAGGAGCTTAAGGAACGTTCCACTACCCGTCCGTTACTGGAAGAAGCGTCAATGACACTTCCGCCTCCGGCTACAATTCCCACATGACCGCTTACCACGATGATATCACCTGCCTGCAGGCTTCCAAAACTGGTGATCTTCGTATATTTCCCTACATTTCTCCAGCCGGAAGAGGTCAGGTAACTTTGTCTGACGCCGGCCTGGTTAAGAGACCAGTATACAAATCCCGAACAGTCAAAAGAGTCTGATCCTTTGGCTCCCCATACATAGGGACGTCCCAGCTTGGATCTGGCAATGGAAAGCAGGCCGCTTACGCCGGAGCCTCCCTTAACAGTACCTCCTTTGGTCGAACCCCCGGAGGAACCGGAAGAACCTGGGGATTTTATGCCGCTTCCCGTAAGCTTACTCATGGTAAGCTGCCCCACAGAACCATCCGCCTTTAAGCCATTGTTGTTCTGGAAGTCCTTAACCGCCTTTTCTGTCACCTCACCGTAATACCCTGTTACATTGGCAGAAGCCAGGTACCCGTATTTATTTAACAGCTGCTGAATCCTGGTAACCGATTCCCCCTGCTCTCCAAGAGTAAGACCGTTTGGCTGGGCTCCTGAACTCATTAAGGTAGTTCTTGTGGAAGGTCCTAAATACCCATCCACAACCAGGTCATTCCGTGACTGGAACTGCTTTACGGCTGTCACAGTATCAGCTCCGTAAGCCCCGTCCGGAGTGGTGGTTAAATACCCCAGTTCCTTAAGGCGCTGCTGGCTGGTTAAAACCACATCGCTTTTTTCCCCATAAGCCAGAAAGTTGGGTTTGATCTCTTCACTATAAAGAAGGTTTATGGTCTGACGTCCTACTTTACCGTCTATGTTTAAGCCATTGACTTCCTGAAGCTTCTTGACCGCGGCTTCCGTTTCATCTCCAAAGCTTCCTGATACCTGACTCCCACTGGCCAGATACCCTAATTCATAAAGGCGGTTCTGAATCCGTGATATGTCATCTCCCGCCACGCCTTTTGACACGGCATAATATTTGGCGGATGGAGACATGATGGCGTTTAAGGTCTCAGGCCCTACGATTCCATCCTGAACCAGGCCGTTCTGGCGCTGAAAGGTCTTGACAGCCGCCTCTGTCACATTTCCAAAATAATGGGTAGGTTCATCGTTATCCATAAAGCCCAAATTCATCAAGCGCTCCTGCAGGCTTGCCACCACCGGATGCTCCACCCCGTTCCGTAAATACTCTGGTATGGGATTTTCCCCTTGTTCCGGCACCTTAAGAAGCTTTGGCATCAAATCCCCGCCTGGAGTCAGTATTTCAATAGGCTGCGTCTCCTTTTTTTGCTCCGTTGCTATGGCAATGGATGGGGTTGCATCTTTTCCAAGTTCCGTGACTGCTGAACTTTTGCCGCAGCCTGCCAGCAGAGAAGCTGCTGCTGCTGCCAGAAACACAGAATAGGCAGAACGCCTTTTCCATCTTATTTTTATATTCATAAATTAAATTCCTTTCCTATGTATTACTCACGCATTCTGAGCATAAAGGGATACCCGAAGGGCGTTTCCTGATTATTGCCCATTCCTTCTGTCATAAAGGGGCACCTCCAAAGGGTGCTTCATATGTAAAATCAGGTCTATTTTAGCATAAATTTGTCGGAAATGGAAAGGGAATTTATCTCATTGCACCCAAACAGAGGTTATGATATAGTTAAAGCAGTGAAAATACAGTCAGAACCGCTGACTTTAAACAGAAAAGGAGGGATTTTTATGACACCGATCTTGTGGGCTGCCGGCGGTACCGGCTTTACATTCCTCATGACCACTTTGGGTGCTTCCGTTGTATTTTTCTTCCGAAAGGAGGTAAACCAGTCTGTCCAGAGAATCTTCCTGGGCTTTGCTGCCGGCGTCATGATCGCGGCCTCTGTGTGGTCGCTTCTCATTCCGGCTATTGCAGAAGCTGAAGCAAAGGGAATTCCAGGCTGGATGCCTGCTGCCGGAGGATTTATTTTAGGAGTGCTTTTTCTCATAGTGCTGGATACTCTGCTGCCTCACCTTCATCCTGATATGAACAGTCATGGAAATAATGAGGCGGAAGGAATTTCTTCCACCTGGAAACGGACCACTCTGCTAGTTATGGCAGTGACCCTGCATAACATTCCGGAAGGTATGGCCGTTGGGCTTGCTTTTGCCCTGGCCGCCCAGCACGGAAGCGATCCGTCTCTTTACACCGCTGCCATGGCCCTTGCCATTGGTATCGGCATCCAAAACTTTCCGGAAGGCGCTGCCATTTCCCTGCCCTTAAGGCAGGAAGGCCTTTCCACGGGAAAGGCATTTTTCCGGGGCAGCATGTCCGGGATTGTGGAGCCTATCTTCGGAATCCTTACGGTAATCGTTGCAGGCAGCATTCAGCCCCTTATGCCATGGCTTCTGTCCTTTGCGGCAGGTGCCATGATGTACGTGGTGGTGGAAGAGCTGATTCCTGAGGCTCATTTAGGGGAACATTCCAATGCAGGAACTCTTGGAGTCATGGTAGGATTTTTGATCATGATGATTTTAGACGTTGCTTTGGGATAAGAAAAAAAGGATATCCGGGAGGCAGAAATCTGCTCCCGGATATCCTTTTTCTTTTCCATATATGATTTCCTGTCAAAGTTCATGCTTTTGCTTTGTACGCAGCCTGGCAAGGGATCTGGCTAAAGAAGCCTCAAAATGAGAATGTTCCTGAAGGCTTTTGCTCTGCCTTAGCTGCTCCTCCGCCCTTTCCCTGGCTTCCTCAGCACGGCGTTCATCAATGTCCTCCGGATGCTCGGCAGTATCAACAAGCAGTGTCACCCGGTTGTTGATGATCTGGATAAAGCCATTGCCAACAACGGCATGGATCCACTTACCGTTCTCATCCATCAGACGCATCTCCCCTATGGATACCGCAATGACCATATCCTCATGGTGAGGAAGAATCGCCTTTTCGCCATCCGCAAGGGGAATGATAAGCTCCTGGCACGCGCCCCTGTAAAAGATCTTATCACTGGCAAGAACCTGAAGGAAAAATGTTTTTGTACTCACGGACAGCACCTCCAAGTTAAGCCTGTAATGTTCCGGCCTTTTCAATCACCTCGTCAATGGTTCCCACATTAAAGAATGCGGCTTCCGGATACCGGTCCATATCTCCGTTTACAATTGCCTTAAATCCACGGACCGTTTCCTTAAGTGGAACGTATTTGCCTGCAACACCGGTAAAGTTCTCAGCCACAGAGAAAGGCTGGGATAAAAACTTCTGGATCTTTCTTGCCCGGTAAACCGTGGTCTTATCGTCATCTCCCAGTTCTTCCATGCCCAGGATTGCGATGATATCCTGAAGCTCCCTGTACTTCTGAAGGATTTCCTGAACCTTACGGGCTACCTCATAATGCTCTTCTCCCACCACATCCGGTTCTAAGATACGGGAGTTTGACGCAAGGGGATCAACCGCCGGATAAATACCCTGTTCCACGATCTTTCTGGATAAAACAGTGGTTGCATCCAAATGGGCAAAGGTAGTTGCCGGAGCAGGATCCGTCAAGTCATCGGCAGGCACATAAACAGCCTGAACAGAAGTAACGGAACCGTTTTTAGTGGAGGTGATCCTCTCCTGAAGCTCACCCATTTCCGTGGCCAGGGTAGGCTGGTAACCAACTGCTGACGGCATACGTCCAAGAAGAGCGGATACCTCAGAACCTGCCTGGGTGAAACGGAAGATATTATCAATAAATAAAAGCACATTCTTATGCTCTTCATCACGGAAATATTCTGCCATGGTAAGTCCTGTCTCAGCCACACGCATACGTGCTCCCGGCGGCTCGTTCATCTGACCGAACACCAGGGCGGTTTTTGAAATAACGCCGGACTCTCCCATCTCGGTCCAAAGATCATTTCCTTCACGGGAACGCTCTCCAACACCGGTAAAAATAGAATATCCGCCATGCTCTGTGGCAATGTTATGGATCAGCTCCTGAATCAGAACCGTCTTTCCAACACCGGCGCCACCAAACAAACCGATCTTTCCGCCTTTTGCATAAGGAGCCAGCAGGTCAATAACCTTGATTCCTGTTTCCAGGATCTCAGCCACAGGGCTTTGCTCCTCAAAGGCCGGCGGATCTCTGTGAATGACCCACTCCGGACCGCCTTTTAAGACTTCTCCGTTGTCAATGGTCTCTCCAAGAACATTAAAAAGGCGTCCCAGAGTCTGCTCACCAACCGGAACCTTGATTCCTTCCCCGGTAGCGGTTACCTCCATACCTTTATACAGACCTTCACTGGAAGCCAGCATGATGCAGCGGACAGTGCCGTTGCCCATATGCTGTGCAACTTCCATTACGCAGCGTTTCCCTTCATTATCCACCTCAAGGGCGTCCTTAATTCTGGGAAGGTCGCTGCCCTCAAAAAACTCAACGTCTACTACAGGTCCAAGGACCTGAACGATCTTTCCTTTATTCATATTCTGTTACTCACAGTCGTGAGGACTCCTCCTCTCTAAAGTCAACCGGAACATCCGATGATCTTACGCTTTCTTCCTCTTTTTCTTTTGGGCCTTTGCGCCGCTGATTACCTCAGTGATCTCCTGGGTAATGGCTGCCTGGCGGACCCTGTTATAGGTGATCGCCAGTTCGTCAAGCATTTCCTGAGCGCTCTTTGTTGCGGCCTGCATGGCCATCATTCTGGAATTCTGCTCGCTGGAATAGGATTCCACCAGCCCCCCGAAGATAAACCCTGCGATATAGTTAGGCACGATGGCATCGATCACTGCCTGTGGAGACGGCTTCATGGTAATCTCCTCCAGATGCACGTTAATGGGGACGCTCTGGCTTAACCGGCGCTTTGGAAGAGGAAGAAGCTGTTCGATCTCCGCTTCCATTTTCATGGCATTCACCATTCTGGTATAGATCATATATACCTCATCCAGCTTTCCGGACAGGAAGTAATCCACAATCTTTTCTTCAATGATTCTGGCCCGGCTCATATTGGGTTTTTGCACGGTATACCGGAAATCCTGTTCCACAGGTATTCCCTTTTTCGTAAAATACTGCTGCCCTAAATCCCCCACTACAAACAGCATGGGATTTCCGCCCTTATCAATCTGCTCCTGAGCCAGTTTAAAAATGTTATGATTATAAGAACCGGCAAGCCCCTTGTCAGCCGTTACCACAATGTATCCGATTTTACGGTCTTCTTTTTTAATATGCGGCCTTGTATCCAGATACGGGTCGTCAATGTCGGGCGTATGCCTTATGATTCTGCTGATGGTCCTTTGCAGCGCATAGAAATAAGGCTCCGTATCAGTCAGGGCTTTCCTTGCCCTTTTCAGCTTTGACGAGGAAATGGTATACATCGCATTGGTTATCTTCATGGTGCTTCTGATGCTGTTCATCCTGCTTTGTATCTCTCTCGCATTTGCCATATCCTACACCCGTTTCTGTTTAAATTCGGCTGCCGCATCAAGAATCTTCTGCTTCAGCTCGTCAGACAGCGCCTTGCTCTCTTCGATTTCCTTGCCGATTTCCGGATGGCGTTCATCAAAGAAAGCCAGCATTTCTTTCTGAAACTCTTTGATCTTTGGAATTTCCACGTCCAAAAGCAGCCGGTTATTTGCCACAACCAGACTGATTACCTGAGCATGAAGGCTTAGGGGATGGCATAAAGGCTGTTTTAGCAGCTCTGTAAGCCCCTTTCCATATTGGATCTGCTCCTTGGTAGCCGGATCCAGATCCGAGCTGAACTGGGTAAATACCTCCATCTCCCGGCACTGGGCCAGGTCGATACGGATGCTTCCCGCAGCTTTTTTCATGGCCTTGGCCTGTGCTGCTCCGCCTACACGGGATACGGAAAGACCAACGTTGACCGCGGGCCTCATGCCGGCGAAAAATAAGTCGCTTTCTAAGAATATCTGTCCGTCTGTAATGGAAATAACATTGGTCGGAATGTAAGCCGATACATCTCCTGCCTGGGTTTCAATGATCGGTAACGCAGTAATGGAACCGCCTCCCGCTTCCTCATTTAACCGGCTGGAACGCTCCAAAAGCCTGGAGTGAAGGTAAAACACGTCGCCGGGATAAGCCTCACGGCCCGGAGAACGCTCCAAAAGCAGGGACAGGGCACGGTAAGCCACCGCATGCTTTGATAAGTCATCATAAATGATCAGCACATCTTTTCCCTTGTACATGAAATACTCTGCCAGGGAAGTTCCTGCATAAGGTGCGATAAACTGTAAAGGCGCCGGTTCATTTGCTGCGGAAGACACCACAATGGTATATTCCATGGCACCGTAATGAGTCAGGGTATTCACCAGCTTTGCAACGGTTGAAGCCTTCTGGCCGACTGCTACATAAACGCAGATCACGTCCTTACCCTTCTGGTTTAAAATAGCATCAATGGCTATGGAAGTCTTGCCGGTCTGACGGTCGCCGATAATCAGCTCTCTTTGTCCCCGTCCAATCGGGAACATGGAGTCAATGGCAAGAATCCCTGTTTCCATGGGAACGGATACGCTCTTACGGTCAATAATGCCAGGTGCTTCATGTTCAATGGGACGGTAATCGTCAGAGATGATCTCTCCCTTTCCGTCAATGGGAGCACCAAGAGCGTTGACTACTCTTCCGACAAACCCGTTGCCTACGGGGATCCCGGCCCGCTTCTTTGTTCTTGTCACCTTACAGCCTTCTTTGACATCCCGGTCGGAACCGAACAGAATGCAGCCGATATCTTCTCTTCTGATGTCCTGTACCATGCCCTTGATTCCGTTATCAAAAATAACAATTTCCCCGTACATTGCACGATCAATTCCATAAACCGTTGCAATGCCGTCGCCAACGCTTATGACAGTTCCCACTTCCTGGTCCCTGGCATGAGTGTCATAATCTTCAATCTCACTTCTCAATATAGAAATAATTTCATCTGAATTGATGGAAGCCACGTTTTTCACCTCCGCATTATTTTTTGTTCCAGTTCTCTAAGACGGCCCTTTAAACTCCAGTCAGTCTCCACATCTCCTACGCGGATGATGAAACCACCGATCAAACCGGGATCAGGGATCAGGCGAAGCCTTACATCCTTTTTGCCGTATTTTTTACACAGCATCCCTTTGATCTCACGAAGCTGTTCTTCCTCCGGTTCTGTCACGTAGATAAGAGAAGCCTCCAGGATCCCTTCCTGTCTGCTGACACAGGCACGCCATGCATTAAAAATATCATCTGTAAGATCCATATCCCGGCGATCCACCAAAACCTTTAAAAAGGTCCTGATTTCAGCAGGAAATACACGGTCAATGATCCGGTGCTTACTGCTCCTTGCCACCACAGGGCTATTAAGGGCGCGTTTTAACTCCGGCACATTCTTTAATGCCAGAGCAGTTTCCTCAATGACCGTTTCAGGAACAGAAAGCTCGTAAAGCACCTGCCCGTAATTAATTGCTGCCTGCATCATGGAAATCACCTGCTTCTGCTATAAATGAATCGTAAAGCGCCTGATTTGCCCTGGCGCTCACCTCCTGATTAACCACCTTGGCCGCTGCAGCAAGAACTAAACTTGCAAGCTGTGCCTTGGCCTCGCGCATCGCCTTTTCCTGATCAGCCTCTGCTTGTTTCCTGGCTTCGGCCATCAGACGGCCCGCATCTTCTTCCGCATCCTTTAAGATACGGTCATACTGAGCCTTTGCCTGGGTTTTCGCTTCTTCAATAAGCCTTGATCCCTCTTGGGAGGAGGCAGCCAGCTTTTCTTCATACTGCTTTTTAAGCTCCGTTGCCTGACCTTCCTTATTCCTGGCATCTGAAATACTCTGCTCAATCATCCCCCGCCGCTTATTCATTATATTCATAACCGGCTCGATGAGGAAATGTCTGAGCAGAAGATACAGGACAATGAGATTCACGATATTCCACACAAAGTTCATATCCAGTCTAAGCATCTGTACCGCCTGCCTTTCTTTTAATTTTTTCCACCTTAATCCTGATCCCGGGAATTATTTGAGGAATAAAATGATGAGAAGGGCTATAACGAAACCATAGATGGCGGTTGCCTCTGCAAGGGCACATCCTAACAACAGAGCCTTGCTGATCTTGCTTTCAGCTTCTGGCTGTCTTGCGATGGAATCCACTGCCTTAGATGTTGCCATTCCGATTCCGATTCCTGCTCCAATACCTGTAAATACTGCGATTCCTGCTCCAATTGCTACTAACATAATAATTCTCTCCTTTTGATTTTTAATGGCTTACTCCACTGCTTCCCTGATAAATAGTGCAGTTAAAAAAACAAATACATACGCCTGAATCAATCCGTCAAAAATGTCAAAATAACAAGTAAACGGAATTGGTACGATCGGCGCCACCAGCTGCTTAAGCAGCTCCATAACTACAAATGATCCCAAAACATTACCAAACAACCGCATGCACAGGGAAAGCGGCCTGATAAATAATTCCAGAACGTTCATTGGGGCAAGAAGCGGCAGCGGCTCCGCAAAGCCCTTGACAAAGCCCTTGACCCCTTTTTTGTGTAAACCTGAATATTCTACCAGCAAAATGCTCATAATAGCAAGCGCCGCGGTGGCATTTAAATCCTTGGTGGGTGGTTTAAACCCTACCAGGCCAATCAAATTGGCCACTCCGATATAAATTGCCACAGATATGAGATAGGGGATATATCGTTTTCCCTCTTCTCCCACCAGGTCCTCAAAAAAATTGTAAATACCGCCGATTGTCATTTCAAGCGCCAACTGCTTCTTCCCAGGATTCTCAACTTTAAGATTTCTCACCAGAATGATGGAAAGGAGCGTCAGTGCCGCCATGATAATCCACGTCACCACTACTGATTCAGCGATGGGAATCCCGCCGAATATCGGAATGGTAAAAACCGTTTCGCAGTTCAGTTCCTCTAATAACTTCTCTGCCAAATCCTCCGTAATGCTCACTCCCTTTCTTATACCGTCCTCCCCTTATCTATTACCAGATTTCCAAATTGTACTCGCAAATATACAATGTTACAGGAGGTATATCGTGTATCATACTTTCATCTGCGAAAATTGTCAACTTTTTGCAAAATTCATAACATCTTATTAATGTCTTTAATTGTTTGAACATTTGAAACAATTTTTCGCCTGAAATTCTAAAATTATTATTAATTTTTTAACCCAAAATATAAATAAATCCTAAAGAATTTTCTTTTCAATGAATTTTTCTAGGTTTTATGTAGAATTTTTTTCTAATAATTTGTGAAATTTGACGGTGAATTTTTTTCATTTTTTTATTTCACCGTCATTAGTGCCTAACACAATTATAAATAGATAAGAATAGATAGGGAAAAGAGATATGTCCTTCCCCTTTCTCCCCTATAGGGTTATCAAATCCTACAAATATCTTGTAAAAGTTTTTTTCTTTCTTTCATGGCTTTCTTCCTATTAAAATGCGCATAAGTCTGGTATAATAAGGTAAATGCAAATCAAATGCACCAAAGGAGGTATTTCTATGGGAGAAATGATTTCTTCATTTGACGGAACCAGGCTGTTTTTAAACAGGGAGATTCCAGAGGCAACGCGGGGAGTGGCCGTCATTGTCCATGGACTATGTGAACATCAGGGAAGGTATGATTACGTTGCAGAACTGTTTCATAAATCCGGAATGGCAACCTACCGCTTTGATCATAGGGGACACGGGCGTTCCGAAGGGGAGCAGACTCATTACGAAGACTTTAACGAGCTGCTGGATGACACCAATGTGGTAGTTGACATTGCCATTAAGGAAAACCCGGGTATTCCGGTATTCTTAATCGGCCACAGCATGGGAGGCTTCACAGTTTCTCTATATGGCGCAAAATACACGGACAAGAAGCTTAGGGGCATCATAACCAGCGGAGCATTGACAAAAGATATCGCCGGGCTCATAAGCAGTGTTCCCAAGGGACTGGATCCTCATACCAAGCTTCCCAATGAGCTGGGAGCAGGCGTATGCTCCGTAGCCGAAGTTGTGGACTGGTACGGCAAAGATCCCCATAACTCCAAGACCTTTACTACAGGTTTATGCTACGCCCTCTGCCAGGGACTTACCTGGTTTGAAGAGGCTGTCACAAGATTTGAATACCCCATCCTCATGCTCCACGGGGAAAAGGATGGCTTGGTAAGCGTTCAGGATACTTATCAGTTTTTTGCCGCCGCACCATCAAAAGATAAGCAGATGAAGATTTACGGCGGATTATTCCATGAGATCTTTAACGAATACTGCAGGGATGAGATCATCAATGATGTCCTTCACTGGATCCAGGCCCGGATTTCCAATTAGAAGAAACATCATTTTCATCCTCAGGTTACAGCAAAAAGCAGCGTTTTTCCTTTACGGATCAACGCTGCTTTCTCTTCTTTATTTCTTTTTAAGTTCTTTACCAGTGAAGGACCGTGCCCCCCACCTTCTGCCTTTCCATGTCAAACACCATGACCGTTCCAAGCCCTTTTGCTTCTCCTGCCGTAAGCAGATCACAGGAATCCCCGATATCCCGGTGGGCCAGGATTACCACATAATTCTTTCCCTTCCAGCCAATGGACACGGCTTCCGCATCACACGGACTTAAAGGAACAGCTGGATCAGCTCCGAATACAGGGAGAATGGAAAGCTCCGGTGCCTTGTATTTCCTCTTTTCACCTCCTGAAACAACGGTAATAATGGAAGAAAAGCCCTCTGTCTCTTTTCCTGCCAAAAGCTGCTTTCCTGTTTCCATCTGGTTATAATTTCTGGAAATCCAGCCCTCGGACAACTTCATCTCACACCCTTCCGTAAGAACCGTCAGTTCCCCGTCCGTCTTGGTGCCGGAATAGCGCACGGTACGCCCGGAGCGGGAGATCTTTCCCTGATTATTAAAATGGAAGAGCTGCTGGTACGTATGTTTTTCCCTGGAAAAGAACTCATCAGCAATCAGATATAAGTCTGTATCAATTGCCAGCACCTTTCTGGTGATCCATACATTTCCCCCGTCTCCGTTTAAATATCCTCCGTGACTTCCCTGGATATAACGGTATCCATCCTTTTTCTTATAGCCGCCAAAGTAGGCCGCGGACATCTTATCCACTCCCCAGGCATCCCGGCACGTTAAGTAGTCCCGGCCGTCTATCAGGGGCACATTGTGGCCCAGGGCGCTTTTAAACCAGGTTCTTGTTTCACCTGGCACGTAATGATATCGCCCTGTGTCCATAAGGATGTCTTCTCCGTTAATCACAAGATCCACATGCAGTTTGTCGGAATGGCCGTGACCTCCTCCCAGGAATCCGCAGCGGAAGTGGAAATAGTCCGCATTTTCATCCCAACCGGACCGGATATAAAGATTTCCGGTGTCTTCCATGACCCTGTCTAAAAAGTCCGGTTCCCTGGACTCCAGTTTTCCGTAGCCCTCGATTCCCTCTTTTAAGAAGTCCCAGGCTCCGTCATAATCCATCTTGTCATATGCACAGAATTTTAACACCGGGTCTGAAAAAAGCCAGGCGCTTTGAGACAGCAGATCCCTGAGATCGGTTTCATCACTGTCCCCCTGCATGGGCTGGCAATGGTTGGGCTTTTTCCATGTAATATTTGCATACGCCATCTGCCGGATTTTTTCTTTCATTTTCTTTGAAAGCTTAATGCCGTAGCGTCTGGCTAACCGCATCACTTCCAGATAACAGTGGAACACTTCGTTATGATACATGGGAGACTGCTCCCAGTGCACTCCGTCATCAGTGATCTGCACTTCAATCTCTTCGCTAAGGCGCATAAGCGCTGCATCCAGATACTCTCTTGTCCTGTCACAAATAGGAAGGGCCAGGGCGATCTCCATCAGCCCTCTGTTTTCAATCACTCCCCAGTTGCTCTTGATCTGAAAATGCTTGTAGGTTGTCATAAGGTATTCCCCGTGAACGGTCAGGCAATCCATATATGCCTTCACAAGTCCGTCGTCCACGGACGGGCTGTCCTTAAAATAGCCCATGGCCTTTACCCAGGTTTCCGCCCGTATCCCGGCCTCAATGCTCCTCCATGTGGTTTTCCTGGTTTCCTCTGTCAGAGGGTTGTTTTTTATCCAGGAATCCAGAAGTTCTGCAAATGCCTTTGCATATTTCTCATCACCGGTTATGGTGTATGCTTGTCCCAGGCATATAAAGAACTGATGGCGGTTGAACTGGAAAATAAATTCCGGATCATCCCCCGGCATATAATCCCACACCACGTCCCGGTCAAAATGGACCGGCACATAGGTCCGTTCCATATCCCACCGCAGATCGAATAAAAACGTGTGCTCCGCCGCATCATCTGCAATGCGAAGGATATGGCTCACTTCCTCCGGCCAGTTCTTCTGACAATAATCTGTGACCCAAACCTTGTCCTCCTGGGCAATATAATTGTTCCGATTTTCAAAATACTGTTCCTTTGACATCTCATTCCCCCTCTTCCATGATAAATTATTTCATTAGCTTCTACTATATATTATAAGGGAAAAACCGAATGAATGGAATAAACGATTTGCATGATTCTTATTCTTTTTTAAGTTTTGGAAGATTATTAGGTTTTCATACCTTAAAAAGAGGACACCTTATCAGGCATCCTCTCTTATATATTTTACGCGTACATGTACCTCCTGACCGGAGATTTTTTTATTTAGTAAATTCCTGTCTTGTCTCCGTTGGGACGGTATATTGCTATTTTACTTCCTGATTCTGCTGTTGTATTCCATGCTTCACCTGGTTTCAAATCAGGAATCTTTATACTTCTTTGGACGTCTCCTTCATGATTTATAATTTCCCCATAATAACCTTTTAGTTCATAACAGGGCAGGTCTTTCCGGCAGGCTATCGTCAGGTTGTTATTTTCCCATTCCACTGTAAAAGGTGCACATTCTCTCTGTACTTCCCAATAGGATGGTTTTGGTTCTCCCCATAAGTCTGTGGAGCCATGGATTCTTTTCTTAAGCTTTCCCCATCCGTCCTCTCCCATCTGGGTACGGTAATCATTTAAGCAGAAATAGATGGTTCCTGCAATCCCTGGAAAACTGCGGTATGCTTCCATTTTTTCCAGGAAGATTTTAGCCCGGCGCTTATCGCCCCCTTCCCACCTGGGTTCGCAAAGGCCAAACTCAGAGGGTACCATAGGCTTATCCGGGTTGGCGTTCAGAATGCTTTCCAGTTCCTTAAACTGATCCAATTCCCCTGACCATGTGCCGATATAATCGTTAACCATCATAGCATCCCCATCCGTGGCGCCATCCAGACCGGCATCTTTAAAAATGCTGTTGCTCACATAATTGGCCATGCGGGTGGGATCCAGGCTATGAGTATATGCCACGGCATTCTTTATGTATTGTATGGTATCCTGTGACTGGGCATTCAGCTCATTACCAACGCCCCATGCAATAATTGACGGATGGTTATAATGTACTTCAACCATTTCTTCTATTTGTTCTTTAAATATTTTCCACTGCTGTTCTCCTGCTGTCTCCGGATCCGTTCCCCAGAAAGGTACCTCTTCCTGAACCAGCATTCCATGGCGGTCGCACCAGTCATATACCATATCATCCTGCTGCCAGTGAAACCGGGTAAATATACAGTTGCTTTCCTTTAAGCGGACAAGCATTTTTTCCAGCTGCTCTTTTGTCTCTGCCATTCCATAGGCCGGATCAGAGCCTGGCATCCATTCTGTTCCGCAGATCCTTACTTTCTCACCATTCATGAAGAAAGAGCTTCCCTTAATATGGAAATTCCGAAATCCAAAGACTGTTTCTACGCTGTCTTCTGCCACTTCACCATCTCTCAGACACAGCTTTAAAGTATATAACTTAGGATTGTCAAAATGCCAGTATTGAATATCTTCAAATATCCGGGAAGGAATCTTTCCGCAGTCTTTTTCACATTTCTCACTTCCTGCACAGAGTTTTTTTGTCTGTCCATCGCAGCCTTCATATAACTCCCAGTCCAATAGCAGTTCATCTGAGTCCGCTCCATCCACAGCCATATCCATTCCGAAAACAGCATATCCCATATCCTGGCGGACTTCCTTCGTTATAATAACCGGCTCGGCAATCACTCTCTGGGATTTGATCAGATGTTTCCCTGAAATTAATAATTCAACATCTCTGATCATACCTCCGTCATTCGCCCAGTCAAAGCTTCTGTTACAGGGCAGCATAGTGTCTGTGAATTCATTATTCACCTTTACGGTCAATTTATTTTCCTCTCCATACTGTAAAGCCTCAGTGAGCTCAACAGTAAATGGGGTATATCCGGAGTTTTCATGTTTTCCCGCTTCTTTTCCGTTTATGAATACGGCGGCATCGTGATATACGGCTTTAAACAGCACTCTTACCCTTTTATCTTTCCAGGAATCCGGTACCTTAAAAGTATGCTCATACCATCCGGTTCCCCAGGTTTCTTCCGTGTTTTCTTCAATATTCCAGGTGTGGGGCACAGTCACTTCCCGCCCTGTTTCCAGACATTCTGCCGTATCTCCCAGATTGAACTTCCAATGTTTCAGTAATATAGTTTCACGTATCATAATAAAATTCTCCTTATTCTAATAAGTCTAAATCAGATGCCGAAAAGCCTCAATTCAGCTATTGCATAGGGCTGGTTCCCACAAGCAGCCGCAGCAGAAATGTATACATCGTTTTTCTTTTCTGCCTTCAAAAAGATTCTGATTCCTTTTGTCATTGTTCTTTCAAAGTAAACCCTGTTTTCTTTTCCTCCGGTAATAAAACTCGCGTAAATCACAGGAACAGGTTTCCATGTATCTCCATGGAGATATTCCACACATATAAGTTCCGGCAGATCATAACCTGACTTGCCCTCATATAAGCCGTCCATGACCAGGTCCAGCTGTACCATATCCACATAATGCTCTCTTTCAAACAAAACGCCATAGAACTTTTCATCCTCCGGCCCGCTTCCAGCCGTATCCCAGCAGCCTGCTCCAGTCTTTTTTTCCTGTATTTTAAGAGGCTCATACATCAAATGTTCATTCAAACTCGCAAATGGTTTTGCTTCCTTCTCCAAAGCAAGCTCCATATGATTTGGAAAAAGTTCACAAAGCTTTTGAAATGGTACTTCTTCTGCAGGATTCATATTTCCGGACTTCACATAATCAATCATACAATGAAGCAGCCATGCAGCTTCCGGCTGCTCTGTCTTATTAGGGATATTCAGACTGCAAATCAACAGGCTGCCTCCCCCGCACTTAACCTCAAATAAAAGTCCCATGCTGTGATTCCTGTGGATATTATCCACCATACGGATAATCGGATGAATACCCGTACCGTCCAAAATCACAGAACGGCTGCCCTTAAGCACATGCCACCATGGATAGTTTGTATATTCATCCACCTGTATTTTTTCAAACAGCTTATGTTCTGTTTCTATGAGCAGCCCCATGGTGCCATGCTGATCCCGTTTCTTAAACATGATCCAGCACCAGAAATCGCTCATGAATGAGCTTCTCACACTGCCGGGAATACCTGCCTGTGTCAGTTCCGGGAAAAAAATAAGTTTCTCACCATTTTCCAGTCTTTCCCTTGCACTTTCATCCAGCACGGTAATAATTCCGGTCCTGTCCAGCTCCTCTTTATCTGCCGGAGGATATACCCATAGTTCATACTCATTGGCATATTCCGTTCCCTCAATCAATATCATCACCTTAAGTTTATAAGAGGTATCCGCTTCCTTGTCCGGTATAAAGCATATGGTTCCAATGCTCTCCACTTTTCCTTGATTTACATTACAGCTTCTTATTACTTCTTTATAAACCGTATGCCCTGCAGGGTCTGTCATACAAATGGAAACCGGTTTTTCCAGTTTGCCTTCTCCATAATTTGCTATAACAACCTCTGCCCGTATTTTTTCCTTTTGCCTGAAAATACGTTTGCCAATTTTTATAAGCGGAACAACACAGTTAAAAAACTGTTTGAATCCGGCAGGATTTGAGAACTTTTTCGGTTCACCAAAGGCATCCATCATTCCCACCAGGGCAGTTCCCTGACCCGTAAAGTCCTGGATTCCCAGCAGGGAAATACCAGCCAGTTTATCCGACCGAAGCGCCGCCTCAATTTCTTCTCTGTAGCATAACTGGGAAAGCCTCCCCGTCACTTCCTGAAATCTGGCATCATAACCGGTCAGTTCATGACTTTCCATACTGGTTTTAAACATGAGAAGATTTTCAGGTTTCAGGTTTCCAGTATACTTTTTAATTTCATCATAATCAGGGTAAACCTGAAACTGGCCCACTTCAAAACTGATTACAGGAATTGGAATGTCTTTTAGTACGTCATTGTAATCTGACAGGGTATCAGGAGGACATTCGTTAATAAACCCATGGTTTCCCGCATATGCCCCCCGCCATTTATCCTTGTAATTTCCTTGTGCCATTACAAAATCACAATCCGGATTCACCCCTTCTTCTCCATACCATACATTGGAGCCTTCCGCATACAGCCTGTCAGGAGCAATTTGCCTCATATAACGGCATAATTCACTCATCCGTTCTCTTTTATGGCTTTGAAGTTCGTTTCCCCAGGTCAAAGCTACATAGGAAGGATGATTGCCATATGCCTGATCAATCCTCTCCGCTTCCTTTGTATAATACCCGTAGTCTTCATCCCAATCAAAGGTTTCAAAGGTCCATTCACAAAGCTCCGGCTGCATATAAATTCCCAGCCTGTCTGCCACCCGAAATGCAGCATCAGGAGGACACCATGAATGAAACCTCACATAGTTGATACCATAACTTTGGTACGTCCCCAACAGGCTTTCCCATTCTTCCTCTTCCATGGGAGCATACCCTGTTTTGGGAAAAACAGCACAGTTGGCCTCACTCCTTATAAATATCACTTTTCCGTTTATTATAAAATGTCTGGAATCAGAGGATACTTTAAAGTTCCGCATACCGAAATCCAGTTTTCTCTCCTGGCTGCCAAACATCGTATGAAACATTATGGTCACTTCATACACATCCGGCTTAAATTCATCCCAGGTAAGATAATCCTCTCCCAACTCATATTCAAGTACAACTTTTGATTTTCCCGGGGGAGTTACTCTCTGTATATGCCTTTTTACTCCTCCCCGGACAGATATCTCCCAAAGGACTGTCTGCAGAATGCCTGTATTCTGAATGATATCTGCGTGGATCCGGATTCCATTCTTCTCAAAATCCGGAAAAATACGGATGGTATTCATGGAAATTACGGGAAGAATCCGAATGCCTATTTTTCCGACAATTCCATTCCAATTGGTCTGGGTATGGGCTGTTGCCATATGTGAACCAATAACAGCCTTTGCAGGCATGTGTTCAAAATAGTTTTCCACTTCTACCGTAATCCTGTTTTTTCCTTGTTTTACTGCCCCTGTTATGTTGAATTCCTGGGGTGAGGTCAATATATTGTCCTTTCCGATGAACTGGTCATTTACCCAGACTTTTGTTGCTCTGGTCCTTTCCATATAAAACAACACGGTTTCGCCGTCCTGACAGTTGATTTCAAAATCCCGCTCATACACCGCATATCCCTCATAGTGGTATTCCGGTGTCAGGTACATGATCTCTCCTGGTTCACTTTTTTCTACTCCGTCTATCTTTTCACCTTGCTCATCCAATGAACCGGGAAGCTGTACCATTTGATTAATAATTGCTTCTCCCTTTTTCCCAAGCCCCAGATTCCAGACTCCTTTTAAGTCTATGTAACGCTCCTGCTGCTGCTCTGACATTTTACTTTCCTCCATATTCTGATGGCTGGTAACAAATGTGCCCTAATTGTTTATTTTTGAAATTCCCCTCACCCTTTCACCGCTCCCGCTGCAATACCCTTGATAAAAGTTTTGGAACACAAACTGAAAATCACAATCATGGGAAGCACGGACAAAGACAGGGCACACATAATTGCTCCGTAATCACTTCGAAACTGATTGGATAAGTTGGACACCATAAGCGGAATGGTAAACAAGCTCTGTTTGTTTACCAGTATTAAAGGCAAAATATAACTATTCCAGGACCATAAAAACACCAGAGTTGCCAGTGTCAAAAATCCCGGCTTTATACATGGTACAACAATCCTTAAGAAAAGCCCCGGTTCTGAACATCCATCAATACGCCCGGATTCCAGCAGCTCCGTAGGAACAGAATCTTTAATAAACTGAGTCATGAGAAATGCCCCCAGAGGATGTGCGGTCCACGTGAATATTAACGGAAACAGAGTATTATTAAGTCTTAACGTTCTCATCTCCAGTATATAACCGATCATGGAAATCTGTCCGGGAATCATCATAATAGCGATTATAAATGTAAAGATTGCTTTTTTACCTTTAAAACGGTATTTGGCTAACGCAAATCCAATCAAGGACGAGACAAAAACACTTAAAGCAACCGATACTACCGATACAAAAATAGAATTAAAGTATGCTTTGAAGTAGTGGTTTTTAAGCACTGTTTTTAAATTTTCCAGGAGATAGTCACCAGGCAGAAAAGGCAGGCCTTTGAAAATATCCTCGCTGTAATAAGTGCCCATAATAAATACAATATACAAAGGAAAGAACATAATCAAAGTCATCAGTATCAAAAGCGCCTGTTTTATTATGGCATGAAACATTCTTTTTCTTTTATTCATTGCCACCATCCTTTCCCTTAGTAACTTTAAATCCGATAATTGAGAATAGTATAATGAACACAAAAAGGGAATATGCGATTGCCGCCCCATATCCAAGCCTGGAATCCATGTTAAATGCGTCATTATAGAACTTCCAGACTGTAGTTAATACCGTATTACCGGGACCGCCGGTCTGGCCATTTCCAATGGTTGCCCATCCGCTGAATAAAAGTTTGGGTTCTTCAAACATCTGTAACCCACCGATAATAGAAGTGACAATGAGAAAGATCGTAGTGTTTTTCAGCATTGGAACCGTAATACTGATGAACATCTTTAACCTGCTGGCGCCATCCACCGCCGCTGCTTCATACACTTCTGACGACACGGAGGTCATAGCTGCCAGATAAATGGTCATATAATATCCCAGGTAACGCCATACTATCATAATTACTACAATCGCCTTTGATGCAACTTCGCTTTGCAGCCAGTAAAACGGCTGGTTTATAAGTCCTGTCCCTAACAGCAGCTTGTTGATATAACCGGACTGCCAGTCAAATAAATAGGAGAAGATAAAACCAATTGCAACGGGTGTTGTAATATACGGAAAAAAATTAACTGTCTGATAAAAACGTTTTCCTCTTCCAATATCAAACAGCAGATACGCCACTGCCATACCCAGAAATACCGTAATGGGAGTAGAAAATGCCATCAGGATAATCGTATTTACAAGAGACTTAAGAAACAAAGGGTCTTTGGTAAATAGAGTAATGTAATTCTGTAATCCCACAAACATTTTAGTTTTCACGCCATTCCAGTCAAAGAAACTTAATTGGAAAGAGTATAACATAGGAAATAAATTGAATAGGAAATATGCCCCCAAAAACGGCAGGCAGAAAATATAGGGCCATTTATTGCTCTTTTGCATATTTTTAGTGTGCACACAGAATTCCTCCTGTTCTTAATTTTATTTACAGAATTTGATACCACACCTGTAAACTGAAAGAAATAAGGCTGCTGCCCCTCTTGGCAGCAGCCTCGTATGTTTACCCCATGTTATTGTTATTTCAAAGCTGCAGAAGGAATCAGAGTCTGTGTCTCTGTTTTTAATAATTCCAGCGCTTCGTCCGCGCTCATAGATGGATTATTTGCCATCTGCGATGTAACGGCAGTCATTGCTGATTTTACAAAAGCTTCATTTTTAGTCTGAACCTGTCCTACGGTATTGATTGCAATATCATTGATGAAGTAATCTGCCAGATTCTGACCGCCGAAGAAATCATCATACTGGCCTTTTTCCTTAAAGAAATAAGAGTTTTTATCTTCATAAGGTGTAGTAAAACCTGTCATAAAGCCAAACTGTTTAAACGCTTCCTCCACACCTTCACCATCACAATAAACGTCTTTCACATAATCCCATGCTGCTTCTTTATGCTTGCTTCCCGAATAAATACTTACAGAAGTACCTCCAACGGTAAATCCGCCTCCGGGAGCTTTCGTAAGGCCCCAGTTACCTGAACCATCGGGATCATTGGTTGCAATGCTCCATTTACAGCTCCAGGGTGCACATGGGTAAAATATAAAACTGCCTTCTGAAAAACCGGAATTCAGTGCAGGAGTACTTCTTTCCTGATTTCCTAAGACACCTGCCTGATTAAACTTAGTGGCAATTTCCAGAATATCTTTGTAACGTCCGGTTAAATCAATATCATTACCATCAATATAATCTTTTACATTCTGGCTTGATAAAATTTCTATCAATAATACGGAAATACCCGGCAGCGCGGTTACACTGCCGCCGCTTTTTTCCTTTACCTGCTTGCTGACGGCAAACATTTTATCCCAATCTGAAATCATCCCGGCAAGTTCCGCAGGATCATCCGTTCCAAGATATTCCTTTGCCAGGTCACGGCGGTATGCCAATCCGCTCGGGCAGATCTGCTGTTCTACACCATATAATTCCCCATTGGGACCGGATTCCAGTTTTACGGCAAAATCAAACATATCAGACGGATTTACATTATAAGGCGCCTGTGTCAAATCTTCTGTGATATCAAGGTCAAATACTTTTCCCCGGTATGACATTTCACCTAATATAATATCAGGAACTCCGCTTCCGGAGGCAAGTGCACTTTGGAGTTTCTGCATATAGTCCGCCGTACCTACTACCAGGGTATCAAATTTAATATTAGGGTGTTTCTCATGATACCACTCTGTCATATGTGACAGGTGGGCTTCATCCCAGTCCCAAATAGTGAGAGTGATTTCCTCATCACCACTGTTTTTTGAAGCTGCATCCGATGCACCGTTTTTTACTTCCGCTGAATCACCTTTATTGCTGCAGGCACTTAAGGCAGGTACAACCATAATTATTGCTAACAGCAGAGCCATAATTTTACGTTTCATAAATTTCTCCTTCCAATTTATCAGATTTCAAATCTTTTTCCCCATATAATCATGTGCTTTTCAATATTTTCAAGGTTTTTTCGACCTTATTGAGCATTATATCTCAGTGAATGAGCCGATAATTATGTGGGATTCCTTTGTATCTCCTTCTCTCTATGTCAGCTCAACTCCTTTATTTTTCATTCGTGCTGCGTCAATCTCTCTTTGGAACTATTCGAAAACTCAGGCCTTTGTTTTCTTCACCGGTTCATTATCCGTGCATTCTATAACCGGTGCTTAGATTTCTTTACTTCGTATGTCTAGTATAGCACAAATGCACATAATCAAAATGATGAATTCTTTAATTTGATGGACTATTTTACTGTTTTTTCAAAACATGCCGCCGATTAATTATGCTATTTGACATATATCCTACAGATACCCGGATTATAATTGCACAAATTGAAATGCATTATATTACCCGTATCCGGATAATATAATGTGTCATCTTATTATAAAGTAAAAGAATAAGCAAAACCCATATTTGGATTTTGCTTATTCTTTATAATAGAAATAATCACTGTTTTTATATTCTTTGGGAGAAATACCCACAACCTTTTTAAATATTCTTGAAAAATAATATTGATCCTTATATCCAAGCCTTTGTGCCACTTCATAAATATACATATCTGTTGCCCGAAACAGCTTACAGGCTTCTTTCATTTTAAGATTAATGTAAAAGTCCATAGGTGCATGCTGGGTATATTTCTGGAAAATCGCATTCAGATAACTTTTGGACAACTCAAACTCCTCTGAAATCTGCTCCAGGGTCAGGCTTTCCTGGAGATGCTTATACATGTACCTTACAACAGCTGTCACATACTTATTCTGTTCCAGGGTGGTATGATGCTTTTCCCGGTCATATGTCTCTGCTAAAATCAGGGCCAGCACCTGGGATATATAGATAAAATTACCCAGAGTGTAGTTTCTTTCCAATACACTGAATAATAGCTCAAACAGAAACAGCATACGGTTTGTGGAATTATTGGAATTAAACTGTACGATACGGCATTCTTCTAATGGAAAGTATTTTGTATCCTCTCCCTTTATGTGTACCCATAAAATACTCCAGGGATTATCTTCACAGGCATAATAACTGTGCCCCTGGAATCTTGGGATACAAAAGGCTTCATTTTCATGCAGCACATATTGTTTCCTGTTAACATTAATAATACCCTTTCCTTCCGTACAGTATATAAATATATACTCTTCGATCCCATCCTTTCTTTCCCTGTAGTGGTGCCTTGCACACGGGAAAAATCCCACATCCGTTAAATATAACCGCCTTACCTGAGGATGCTTCACATAATCCTGAAACACTTCCGTAGGCAGGACAATCATCCGCTCTCCCTTAAAACCATCCATTTTTTTATTGTCAAATATACTCATATCTCCAATATAATACTTTAATGCAATATTGTCCATCATTAATCACAATATGACATTTTATAAGGCTTCCTCTCTATGTTAGAATGAATGCAGAAAATCCGTGCACCGTGCATTATCATAATAATTAAACAACCAAAGGAGATTAAAATTATGGCATCAGAAACACAGGTGAAAATATGGGAAGAACAATTCACGATTCCAACCTACAAAGTATTTCCTCCTGAAAAAAGCCCTCTGTTTATTGAGAAAAGAGCTTATCAGGGGAGTTCCGGAAAGGTATATCCTTTTCCGGTAACAGAAAAGATTTCCGATACAAAAGAGGATGTAGTTTATCAGGCTGTCTTCCTTGAAAATGAATATTTAAAAATCATGATTCTGCCTGAACTGGGCGGCAGAATCCAGCGTGCCTATGATAAAACCAACGGGTATGATTTTGTTTATTATAATCATGTCATTAAACCTGCACTGGTTGGTCTTACGGGTCCCTGGATCTCGGGAGGCATTGAATTCAACTGGCCTCAGCACCACCGTCCTTCTACCTATTCACCGGTGGACTATACCCTTTCCCAAAACCCGGACGGTTCCTGTACTGCCTATGTAAGTGAAATTGATAAAATGTACGGTACTAAGGGAATGGCAGCCATCACCTTATATCCTGGCAGGGCTTACATTGAAATTAAAGGGCAGCTTTACAATAACACGGACCTGCCCCAGACCTTTTTATGGTGGGCCAATCCGGCAGTACCTGTTAATGATAACACCTATTCCGTATTCCCGCCGGATGTAAATGCAGTAATGGATCACGGAAAACGTGCTGTTTCCACTTTTCCCATTGCTACAGGAGAATATTACAAATTTGACTATTCCGCAGGAGTGGATATTTCCCGCTACAAAAATGTAAAAGTACCGACTTCTTACATGGCTGCTCATTCTGATTTTGACTTTATTGGAAACTACGATGAAAAGGTGGGTGCAGGACTTCTCCATGTGGCAGACCATCATATTTCACCCGGCAAGAAACAGTGGACTTGGGGAAATGGAGATTTTGGCCACACCTGGGACCGGAACCTGACGGATTCGGACGGTCCGTACATAGAATTAATGACAGGAGTGTTCACAGACAACCAGCCGGATTTTACCTGGCTAAAACCACAGGAGGAGAAAACCTTTGTACAATACTTTATGCCATATAAAGGTGTGGGCAGAGTGGAAAATGCCACAAAAGATGCCATGCTCAGTATCAGGGCCCATGAGAACGGCAATACCGTTTTAAAGGTCTATGCTACCGGTGTCTTTCCTGATGCTTACATCCGGGTGACGGAAAAAGATACGGTCCTTTATGAATATAATACGGATTTATCACCGGAACATTTTTTTGAAACCGCCTTTGCAACCCCCTCACACTTATCGGACTGTAAGGTGGCTGTATTCTGGAATGAAAAAAAATTAGTGGAATACTCCATATATAAAGAAGAATTGAAACCAATACCGGAACCGGCGGAAGCGATGAAGGCACCACAGGATATGAAATCCCTGGAGGAATTATATCTGGCTGCCACACACCTGGAACAGTACCGCCATGCCACTTACGAGCCGTCAGATTACTATCTGGAAGGATTAAAAAGAGACACTTCGGATATCCGGCTGAACAATGGTTACGGTCTGCTCCTCTTAAGGAGGGGATATCTTAAAGAAAGTATTCCTCATTTTCAGGCAGCCATAAACAAGCAAACCTGGAAAAACCCCAATCCCTATTCCGGTGAATGTTACTTTAACCTGGGGCTGGCGTTGGAAGCGACCGGCCAGGATGAGAAAGCCTGGGATGCCTTTTATAAATCCACCTGGAGTTTAGAGACTCAAAGTACAGGGTTCTACTGGCTTTCCTGCCTTGCTTCCCGTAAAGGCGAATATGAAAAGGCTCTGGAGTTTGCCGGCAAATCCATGATCAATAACTGGCATAACATGAAAGCCCGTACTTTAAAAGCTGCCCTTCTTCGTAAACTGAGACGGCCGGTCACTGAATTTCTTGACGAAAGCCTTGCCATTGATCCGCTGTACATGGGGTGCCTGTACGAAAAGGCGATGCTTAGTCACGATCTGATGTCCTGGCAGCAGAAAATGCGCACGGAAGCACACAACTATCTGGAACTGTCGCTGGATTATAAGAAAGCAGGATTGTATGAAGATGGACTGAATATCCTGCAATGCTGTGATGACACCAATCCATTACGCCTGTACTATCAGGGATACTTGAATCATCTGGCTGGAAATAAAACTGTTGCAATGGAATGCTGCCGGAATGCTGAAGCTTGTCCGTCTGATTACTGCTTCCCAAATAAAGTGGAGGAAATACAAATATTAGAGTATGCAATATGCGCACTGGGCCATGCGCCCATGGCCCATTATTATCTGGGCAATCTGCTTTATGACAAAAAACAGTATGCCAAAGCTGCCTGTCACTGGGAATCAGCCATATCCCAAAAAGATGACCTGTCCATGGCATACCGGAATCTCTCTATCGCTTATTACAATAAACAAAACGATTTGGAGAAAGCCATGGAATCCATGAAAAAGGCCTGTAAACTGGATGATGCAAATCCACGTTTCTGGCTGGAATACGACCAACTGGCAGCCAAAATGAACCGTTCCAAAGAAGAACGTCTTCAGGTAATGGAATCTCATATGGAATATACCAAAGCCCGTGACGACCTGTACCTCCGCTATATCACTCTTTTAAATTGCACGGGACGTTACGAAGATGCCTTATCCGCTCTCCTCTCTTGCCGGTTCCACCCATGGGAAGGAGGAGAGGGTAAAACAAGCGCCCAGTACCGATACGCCCTCATTCATATGGCAATTAAAAAACTGGAAGAAAAAAAACCGGAAGAAGCCCTGTCTCTCCTTACCGATACTCTCACATATCCGGAGAATCTGGGAGAAGGTAAGCTTCCCAATGTTCCGGATAATGAGGCGCATTACTACACGGGGATGGCTTACCGCATGCTGGGCAATGAGGAAAAGGCTGAAAAATACTTTGAACTTGCTGCCGCAGGTCTTAGTGAACCCGGAAGTGTACTTTACTACAATGACCAGCCTTCCGACTATATTTTTTACCAGGGACTGGCCAATATGGAGCTGGGCCGCAAAGACATTGCTTTGAAATCTTTCCATCAGCTGATTATTTACGGGGAAAAACATTTATTTGACCGTGTATGCTATGATTTCTTCGCCGTATCCCTGCCGGAAATAGAAGTATACCAGGATGATATCAGACTTCGGAATACGCAGTACTGCAATTATTTACGTGCGTTAGGAAGCCTGGGACTTGGTAAGAAAGAAAAAGCTTCCCAACTGTTTCAGGATATCCTCTCCAGACAAGCGGACTATCAGGGAGCCATTTCCCATTTGAGGATGGTATAGTAAAGTTTCCTGCTGTATGTAAAAAAGCCCCATCCCCGCAGCGCTCTGTCTGCAAAACCGGAACTTTTCATGCACCTTCAGGGACTCATACCCTGAACAAATAGATTAAGCGCTCGTTTGAGCATTAGCTTTGGCATGTTACTGTAAAGGTATATGATAGTAGTAGCTAAAATTGATTAGATGCAAGTTTGCGCCTAAAGAGTGAACCCCTGGAGACAGTGATATGATACCCTCAAGTAGGACATTGAAATATAAAAACCTACTTGGGGGTATTTTCATGTCCAGAAAAAGTAAGATTAAGCCTGTGGAAAAAGTTATAATTGTCGAGCAATATCTTAAAAGAAAAATAGGATTGAATGAAGCAAGAAGGCTTGCAGGCATTAGCTCTAATAATGATATTTTAGCCTGGGTTCGCATCTATGAAATGGCAGGTCCTGCAGGTCTACTTAAACAGCCACAGAATCAATCCTATTCCAAAGAACTGAAGCTGAATGCTGTCCATGATTATCTAAGTGGAATGGGCTCGCTGAATGCTATCTGTAATAAATATGAAATTCGCTATCGCGGCCAACTCAGGCAATGGATTAAGGTGTATAATACTGGTGGAAGCTTAAAAGAATCTACTGGAGGTGCATCTATGAGAAAAGCAAGGGCCACCATGCCTGAAGAACGTCTGAAAATAGTAAGTGATTGTCTGGCAAACAATAAAAACTATGGAACAATCGCAATTAAGTACAGCTGTTCCTATCAGCAAGTTCGTAACTGGGTCAAAAAATATGAAGAAATGGGCATGGCAGGACTTGAAGATCGCCGTGGTCGTCGTGTCGGCACGCAGCCAAGCCGTACTCCAGAGGAAGAACTTAGAGATAGGATCGCAGAACTAGAGCATAAGAATGAAAATTTACAGATGGAGAATGACCTGTTAAAAAAAGTCAGGGAGCTGGAGAGGAGAGATCGTTATCGCTAATACATTATCTTAGTGCTTATGAAGCAATCAAAGAATTATCTGAAACAAAAGGATATCCAATAGAAAAGCTTTGCAAATACCTGAATGTTACCCGTTCTGCTTATTACCGCTGGATAAGGCATCCGATAAGCGACAGTGAACTCAAAAACAAATGGATTGCAATAGAAATACATAAGATTCATGGTCAGCATCCGGATATGGGGTATCGCCGTATTCGGGATAAACTTTCTGTAGACCATGGTATGGCGGTGAATGACAAACGTGTTCTTCGTATTTGCAGGAGCGAGCAAATCCAGTCCACGATTAAGTGGAGACCAAAGAGCTGCACCAGATCTAGCCGAAATCCAGATCATATCGCAAAGAACTATCTGCATCGTGAGTTCCATGCAGTTGCTCCAAATGAAAAATGGCTTACAGATGTGACAGAGTTTAAGTATTACATAGGCATTGAAGTACACAAAATATATCTAAGTGCAATCCTGGATCTGTATGATAGAAGAATTGTTGCTTTTAAGATCAGTGATCGTAATGATAATCCGCTGATAATGGATACCTTTGATGAAGCTGTCAGGCTAGAGCCAGATGCACACCCATTATTTCACAGTGATCGAGGCTTTCAGTATACAAGCAGGCAGTTCTATACCCGGTTAAAGGAACATCACATGAAACAAAGCATGTCTAGGGTAGCTCATTGCATTGATAATGGGCCAATGGAAGGTTTTTGGGGAATACTAAAACGCGAAATGTACTATGGGAACCGATTCGAAAAAAAGAAGGAATTGATGGATGCAATAACGAATTACCTTGACTACTACAATAATCGTCGTTTGCAACGCAAGCTAAAATTGATGACACCGATGGCATATCATGATCAATATATCTTAGCAGCATAAAAATACCGCCAGCTGCTAAGCAACTGGCGGAAAAACTTATTATTTTTAATTGTCCTCTTGACGGGTAGCACACCACAGCCGTCTTCAGGGGGTCTTTTTAGCTAACTGTCAGGAATCAATTGATAATAGCATTAATGCCGGATTCTGGCTTAAGGCAGTTAGAAGTGTGTAATTTACTTCATGAGAATATAAACCGGGAAGCCTTTACCATGAAGGTGACCGGAAAAGGTTCTAAAGATCATTTTGTTTCACTTGGTCGGACTTCTTTGCAACTGTTAGAAAGGTATATTGATTTATGCCCGTATACTGGTCTGAAATATGTCTTTTATGATCGTAGGGGAATCACTTGACTGGGAATGCAATCAGGCTCTTTGTTAGCCGATTAGAGCGTCAATTAGGCTTCCCTTTGCTTCCATAAGCTACGGCATAATTTTGCCACAAACTTCTGCATTGATAATGTAAGAAAAATGGGAAATTCGCATGTCTACGATTCGAGTATTTTAATGGGACATGAGAATATAGAAGCAACTAAAAAATATGAACATTTTTCTCATGAAATTATAGCAGCAGAAAACCGTATTTCACACCTAGATAATGTCTTTAAGGCCTGATAGAATGGGGCTTTGGGAAATTTTGGACAAAATAAAAGCCCCAACCCCGCAGCTCTCTGTCTGCAAAACCGGAACTTTTGATGCGCCTTCGGGGGCTCGAACCCCGGACAAATAGATTAAGAGTTCCATTACTGGGTTTTTAGAGTATCTTTTTATATTTTTTCATTATTTTTGGTTCGATTCAGGCTTATAAACCCTTTATTTTATGTCTTAATATTTTTTAATTTGCAAAGACTTTGCAAAGAACGCTTGTATATTCTATCCTACATTTCCTTTAAATACACTTTCCTAAATTTGTGTACTAGGCGCATATATTTCAATAATCGTTTTTATAAGGACCTCACCAATTGGTGCCACTAAATTGCCTAATCCTATGTAATATAAGAGGAAATAACCAATTTCTATCTGTGGAGTTTAAATTATTAAATATTATTCAGTTCTTATTTTATAACCAATCATAAACAAAGCTGCCTCTATAGCTCTTAACCCATCTTTTATGTCAAGTTTTCCAAATGATTCTACATCTTTCCTATATAACTCTTTTACTAACCAATTTGCTCTAATATTATTTTCTAAATGTGAATTATGATGATTTGTAATTATTGGAAATTTGTATGTTCCTTCGTTTGGATTTCTTGGATTTTCACCTATTTTTGATTTAGTATTCATTCTCAAAACTCCCCAAGAAAATTTCAATTCTTCTGGAATTATATCCAACCCACTTTCTTGACAAAATTTTCGTACCAAATAACATAAAGCAGCCCCAACCCTACTATCATATATTACAAAATCTCTAACAATCAAAGAGTATATCTTTGTAAATCCAGAACTCATATATAAATCAACATTACGATACCATTCTAATGACTCATCTCTTTCCAAATTTTCCTTTACCTTTATAAAATAATTGCATCTTTCATTTTTCATGTCTATTATCTTTTGATAATTCGATTTCTTTACCCCTCCCCAGTCAAGCACCTCTCTGCATGCTAATAAACATTTTTCATTATCCCTTTGAGCAATACTATTTTTTAACTTTAAAGAAATATTCTTTAGTGCTTTTTGATTATCTTCATACTTAACCCCTGAAACCACCTTTCCATCATCATCTTTATACCGAAAACTCCATATATAATTTTTGTAAGCAGTGTATATGGATACGCACTCCCAACTTATTTTTCCTCTTGCTATGACATAAGAATGCGTGAATTTTTCTGGCTGATTCACCCTAATCAATAACCAATTGATGAATCGTTGTACAATTTCACTTTCTACATATTCATTCTCTCTCATTAAGTTTTCCTCTACTTCCACGAATTTACAAACCTATTTCATTGATACCTATAAATACTAACCTATTTTAAGAAAACAGACAAGAAAGGAACCCTCTCAATTCTAGGATTCCCTTTTTGCATTTATCCGAAATCAAAGCTTATACGATCTGCCAAATAAATAGGAACTGTCATGATTCGCCCGCCTTCCGCAATCCCCCCATTGCTTCCGCCTTTTAAATAATACACATAATCCAACTTACGGGCATCAAATAATGCTCTGGCAGTCTTGGCCTGGGCATCTGTACTTTTCACCTCTATACCATAATTTTTATTATCCATCAAACTCCGCACATAAAAATCCAGTTCCCCTTTTGTTTTTTCAAAAAAAGCAAACCATGGAGCATTTCCAGCAATTTCTCTGGGCATCCGCCGTAGCAATGTCAAATAGACAAAATTCTCTGCAACAATACTCTTTACAGTTGTCTCATCTGCACCAGCCCTTTTCACAAAATATTGGGCAATTCCAACATCCAGAAAATAAAATCTGGAATTCTCTTTGATATTCAAATAATCACAATCTATACTTTTACTAGCATATGCAATGATATGAGATGCCCGAAGCCAACCAATTGCGTGGTTTATCATTTTCTTTGTAAACCTACCACTCTCCCCTTTATATACAATCTTACTTAAATCCTCCACAAGATCCCGCACACCTTGCTTCTCACGAATTAAAGTAACAGCAATGCCATGAAATAATTTTTCAAATGTTTCGGTTTCCATTACATCATCAAAATACCTTTTGGATTCATTCGTAAAAATCCCCATTAAGCGTGCCAGTTCCTCATCACACCGCTCATACGATTTATATTCTAAGTAAACTTTAATAACGGATGGATATCCTCCAATTCTCTGATAAAGATCATAGCATTCTTTTAACGCCTCGTATTGTTTCGCATCTGCCCCTCCAAATAAATCAACCGAATCATATATTTCTCGCTGACCAAAGACTTCGGCAAACTCAGCAAATGTTAGTGTCTCCAGCGTTACTGATTCCAAATCGCCTGCTGGCAGAAAAAATTCCTTTGCCAGCAAACGTCCTAAATAACTGCCTGTCACTATTACATAACAGGAAAATTCACGGGAAAAAGTTCTGATCAGATTATATATCCTGGAAGATTCCTGTATTTCATCAATAATAATAATGCTATCTCTCGTATCCTCAAATTCCTGGTAAAATAGACGTAAGGCCTCATGAACAGGTTTTTCTCTCATTGGAGTACCTGGCTCCCAATACTCCGCCTCATCCAGACACATGATAAACCGCTCGCCAGTGAGCTCAGCCATATTTATATAGATAGCATGTTTGAAATTTTCATTTGCAAACTTTTTCAGAATGTACGTCTTTCCAACCTGCCGGGCTCCGGATACTTCCAAAACCTTTCCAGTATAATCATTCTTCCATTCCAGCAGTCGCTTATAAATATCCCGTTTAAAATCCATCTCTTAACCACCTCACCTTTTCTTTATTATAGCCAATATCTGCATAAATCACAACTTATTTATGCAGTATTGGTTTTATTACTGTTCTTTAATTGATACGGTATTATCTGATTACAGTTATCAAGTATTTTCATAGCTCTTTCTGTAGAATTAGGAAATAAACCTCCATAAACTCGCATAGTAATAGAAGCATCCCGATGACCAACTATGGCACTAACCTCAAGAATACTGATTCCTTCTCCTGCCCGTTGACTTTCTTTTATCAAAAGTGATACAAACGTATGTCTCAAATCATGAAAACGACGTTTTTCTATTCCAAGGATTTCTAATATTTGCTGAAACTCCTTTAATACTTTCCATGGTCTTAAGTAATCTCCATATTCATCAGGAAATAATAATCCCCTGTCATGGTATGCTTTTCCAGCAGCCTTTTTTTCTTTTTCTATTAACTCCATCTGATATGTATATATTTTTTTCAGGCTCTGATTATACGGAACTTTTCTTTCTTTTCCATTCTTAGGTTTTTTCAAAATAGGCACCAACCGCCTTTCGCTCTCCTCCCTTCGATCCTTTACATAGGCCAGGCTTTTCTTTACAAATATATAATCATTGTCAGGTAAAGCAAGCGTTCTCTTTAATCCAAAACATTCCCCCTCACGCATTCCTGAATTAACCGCCCATGCATATAAACCTGCAAATCTAGAATGCTCAAAAGCATAGTTTAGAATACGTTCCATATCTTCAACAGCTATGATTCTTTGCAGTGCATCAGAATCATCACTGTCTGCGTCTAAATCCTCCTGTTCAAAATCAATCATAGCAGCCGTTCCATTTTTAAATGGAGCAATTCCCGCATGGGCATTTTTTTCTATAATGCCTTTCGTCTCTGCATATAGAAACGTATTATTCAAAACAAATCGAATATGATTAATTGTATTGATACTAAGTGGTTTTGAATTAATTGGTTTTCCATTTATATCCTTTCTAACACGCTTTCTGCCATTTTTTCGTTTTTCCATATAAAATATCAATAAATCTTCTTCTGTAATAAATTTAATAGGCTTTTTCCCCAGCTCGCTGTTCCGCACATAACCCTCGTAATAAGATTCGTAATTGTCAGAGGTTGATATTTGCACATTGGTCCCTTTAATTCCAATATTAAGGTCAAACACTTCATTTAAGGAAGGTCCATTATCCGATTGATCTGATGTTTGCTCTTCTCCACCTTTCTGTTCTGCAGATTTCTTTAAATCAGCTTCCCATTTTTTTGCATTTTTATTGCGGTTTCTTATTGCAGCAGTTTCTGTTTTTCCGCTTCCGCTTATTCTTTTTGTATAAAAATCCCCATCAATTTCTATTGTATATGATAACTGAGAAACAAAGCTATTTCCTTGCTTATAGGTCGTTCCCAATCCATATGTCGCCCGTTCCTTATTCATATAATTATACTCCTTTATTAATTATGGGGGAGACGTATCCCCCCCATGAATCATGTATTAAAATATTCCTTTAATTTTTGCGCTGGTATCATGATACGTCCGCCGATCATTTTTCTAGGGAATAACGGATTCCGTTTCAGTTCGCCATATAACAATGATTTAGAAATGCCTAATACTTGAGCCGCTTCTTTTACCGAATAGACAATTGCAATATTTTCTTCATTTAGCATAATATTTCCTCCTCGTAAGAAATCCCCATCAATGGTTATTGTTAAAAATTACATCTATCTCTTTATATATTAATTTTAAGCGGCCTGTTGTAAGCAGTCTCGTCTACGCTCAAAGATCCCACTGCTACACATTCTCCCACTTTCAATGTTTTCAAAACCATCTGCCAATCTTTATATCTTGCTGCATGAATCATCTTTGCAATTATAGAAGCCTCTCCCTCCGAAGGCATAAAATATAATTGCTGTCCAGTTTGCAATAGGCACTGTGCTACTCTGGTCCTACAACTACCTCCTAACGATTGCGTAATTAAAATCAAATGAAGACCAAGTTTTCTGCCTTCAGCCAAAATCGTATCAATAATACCGCTCCTTCCCAAATTTAAATTCTGGCATTCATCGCAAAAAAGATATAGGCCTTCTTTTAAAAAGATTCCTGTATTAGCCAGACGCCATATGTAGGTCAACAAAATTTCTGCTATCAATGCCTGCGTTGTCTCTGTAAATTTAGACAAGCGCAGGACATTGATCCTATTTTCCTCAATAAAACCAGTTCCATCACGTAATACATTCTTATTGAGGATATAGCGCATTTTATCCTGGACATTTGCCGCAACTTCCGAGTCTACCATATAAAGTGCTTCATTTAAGGCAGCAATCCCCTGATTCCCATAAACATTTTCTTCTGCCACGTACTGTAACGCCCGAAATAAATCTTCTTTCTGCCTGCACTTTAATTTCATTGAGCCGGTCAATATATCGGTGATCGATGTAACTACATCTAATTCGTCTTCCATGGTTCCATCCGCATATCTAAGCGGCGTAAACAGTGGAAAAGAAATTCCAGATGAAAAGGCATCCGTCTCATTCATCATCTTTTCAATGTCCGCTCTAATGGGCACAAAAATATGATCTGGGTCAAAAAGCCAATGCATATCGAACACAACTGCAGTTCCTCCGCTCTCAATAATGCTTTTGATGATTTTCTGACCCGCAACCGATTTACCAGAACCTGATTTTCCGCAAATTGCAATGTGGCGGTTCCCGCTTCGGGCCATATCAAAAGATACATCCCCATTTTTGCTTCCACCGATTTTTATAAACTTACCCATATTATTTACCATCCTTTCTGCAATTCACTATATCTTCCAGCGTCATTTCTGTACAATCAATATCAAGTTTTTTCCTTTTTAACCACACAAATCTTGGTGAAACATCCGACCCCCTTATGGATAACTTTATCGTTCTGTAAATTCTTCCTCTTCCCTGCGTGCACAAGACCCCCTCTTTCTCCAGTGCTTCCTTTATCTGGTTCAAGGAACAAACAGCTTTCAGTGGCTTGCAAATTTGCGCAAACAACTCCTCTGGAATATAATAATATTCCTCATCAAACAGCACCGTTCGTTTCTGACGTTCTCCGGTTAATGCGGTGGCATCTGCTTTATTCATCATCCTTTCCATCTTTGGAATAAATGCAATAAACTCCTCTACAAAAGCTGCCGGCATCTGTCTGATATATTCATACGCATCAGATGAATCATGGCCTTTTTTTACAGCATTCTCAAAGCGCCGTCTCATCCTACAGCGATTATCCTTCCCCATACCTTCTTCAAAAGTGAGTTCCAGCATCGTGATTACCGTATTCCAATAAATTCCATCTTTTACCTGGGCAAGTTCATTATTAACGGACTCCGCTCGAAACATATGCTCCAGAATCTGATTCTTTTCGAGAAACTTTTTTTTCAATACATTAAAAAAATTATCTCTGCAGGTCCTATCCATAAACTGAGAACTCTTTTGTTCTGCTGAAAATACGATTGAAAATCTTCCCTGATAAGCTTCCGGAATCATTTTATGGAATACCAGCAGAAAAGGCGAGCAAACTTCACGATCGCCGATTCTTCCACATGTACAGATGCCAAACAGTGCTTCCATATTCTCTTCCGTATTTCTTCCGGGCAAGTATGCTATCAGTGCAACATCATCATGATAACTTGCTAATTCCCGTGTAAAAACCTTCGGTGAAATATTCGTATTCACCAGCCTTGAGCCAAAAATTCCCATCATGTCTGCGATCACACTTGCCGTTTCCTGCTCTTTAATAATGGCTGCTACGGGATAATGCATCCGGTAGCCCCATCTTTTCAAAACACTATAAGTAAACCCACCGCTTTCAATTAAAAGGAGTAATTCTCCTGTTACGGATTCACCAAATGCTTTACACTCATTTAGGAAGTTCCATTCAATCTCATTTTGCATAATCTAACACCGCTTTCCAGAGCATTGTTTTTTTATCCGCATACTGTAACATGCCCTCTACTGTATAAAAACCATACGCTCCGGGCACTTCCACGGTTCGGGAGATACCTATAACCGCCTGAATAACATCGAAAAAAAATTCATCACCCTCCCTTCTTTTTTTCTTAAAAATTATGCCTGCATTACGAAATTTTCGGCGATAATAATTGGCATCATCCTTCCTTAAATCAAAGTATAAATCTTTTTCACCTAACCGCTCTATCCTCGTTCGCATACATAGAACTGTATAGTCAATCCCTGCCGTCTTGAATTGAACCGGTTGTATGGGGATAGAAAAATTTGCACAATAATAATCCTTGCTCGCTTCCAGCATAAAATCCTGCTTCCGTCTGAGCATTCCCTGATCCGTAATCATGATTGTTTCAGACAACATGTCACGTTTAATTTGTAAGTCTGTTTTGACCCGCAGCAGTTCCGCGAAGTTCTCTTTATCAATAGCCCTTTTTTCCTTATGCTTCTCTATCTCTGTAAATGTCTTCATTTGTATTAAATTCGCTTCTTTCTCAAAATCCACCCTGGCCTTATATTCGTATGCGGAATATGGCGGAACCTTCGGGGGCTGTGAACTTAACGCACCATTATAGCCAACCGAGTTATACTGCGGATAGGGATTAAATTGATTCTCTTCCATAAATCTTTCTCCTTCACTTTTTAATGGGGAATTTCGTTTGCGCAAACCTATTTCCCTGCCGTAACATAATTATGCCACATAGTTACTATAAATAAAACATTACAAAATCTATTGTTTTTTAATTTTATATATAGTATCATTCAATGATATAAGACAAAAAAGGAGAAGTTACTATATGTATCAGTCTATAAATCCAAAAAATTTTGAAGTATATATTACAGAGGCACGAAATATTCTCATCTATGGCGCTAACATCTCTTATCATTCAAAGAAATATCAATCATCTCTTCAAAACGATGAACCTGTCCTGGAACAAATATTGGAGGATATGCATGAATCCTGTAAAGAAATTTTGGGTGAAGGAGGAGTTAAATTTTTTGGAAATGAGAAAACGAATATACCCAGAGGGGTTTCACTTCCTCCAATAGGAGAACTTGGTACTCTCCATGGTTATCACAATGTCTGGAAAAAAATGATCAACGACCACTGCATTCTTGCAACGTTTGATAAACTTCATTATATGATTTTCCATGTTATATCTATTAAACCATATCAGCTTGCCCGTCATATCAATTATTTGGGATTCAATTATGCCTATGACCATGACTATTTTAAAATATCCGAAGGTTCTGATAAACCTTTTATCTTTAACAATGATGACGATTACTGCTTGTATGGCGCGGTAAATTCCGTTAAAGCTTCAAATGATTCCTATAATTCCTATCCTAAAAGTTTTATGACGCTAAAAAAATTATTTGGCAAATACCCAAACTACCAATATATTGGTGAACAAATATCGTTATCCAAATCAGGAGATAAACAGGAAAAGTTTACGATACCATTAAACAGTGTACCTCTGTTACAGTCCTTAAGAGGCAATGTCCCTCTATTAAAAAATATATTCAGACTGTATGATGTGACACAAAATATTACACCAGCAAAGATAACGCAATTTATAAAAAGCGTAGCAGAGCTTCAATATATAATTACAAAAATGCCAGCTGATGACATTGAAAACTTTATGACCCGCTCCGATCTTATATATTATAAGTATAAGCTGGAACAAACGTTTCATTTTGATTTTATCTACTGTCTTACAAAAAATATTGAAGCGCTTTCCAAAAGGCACAATCTTCCATTTAACGATGACACTTTTATCGAATTTGTATCAAGCGGCATGAATCTTCCAAATACATTCAGCCGCCATTTGTTGCTTCAGATGGCATTTGATTGTTGTACAGATTATCGTGATTTCAATTCTTCCTTTTTGATTGAGAAGATTCTTAAACCTGATTCTATGGCTTACTTTGATAAACGAACCAATAAAATCACTGACTCGTTTGACACGCTTAGTCAATGGAAAAATTGTTATCGTAATTTTATAAACTACATGGTCACATTCGCTTTTCCCATTTATGAAAGTTATTTTTTTGTATCGCTCTATGATTCTTTTTCAAAGCCTGAACAATCAACAGCACAAAATTTACTGGATCTATATAAAGTTTTAAATAAACATCTTTCAGAGAGTACTACTTTTAATGATGTAACAGAAAAAACGAAATACTTGATGGATAAATCCAATGATGTTTGTTTTCCTAAAAAACCAAATGCAAAGGAGGAAGTTCAGAAACCAGTACAGGATAATTTTATCCTCCCGGATTATCCTAACACTTCCATCGACTATGATATTTTAAGAAAGGTCATTCTAAGCACATACAATCACCAGTCAAAGCCCATGCCTGTGTTAATCAGTCAAGAATATTTAAATAAAAATTTTAGGCGTTTAAGCGAAAGCTTTATCATTTCATGTACTGCCGAATTATTAAGTCGTTAACCGCTCAAAACCCACATATAGTTTGTGCTTTGTTCCATTTTTTGCACAAAAATAAGATTTTAGGTAAATATAGAAGAGCATGTTGTAGTATATGTGGGTTTTTAAGAATCACAGGTAAGCCTGTCTTTGGAATTATGGACTAAACCTGTTTGGCTTTACCTGATGAATATGATTATCTCGAAACAGGTTCACTCAAGAATATGTGCCGATAGGAAATCCATTGTATCTAAGTTTTCATTTAATATTATGCTGCTATTTCAAGCAAAAAGGCTGCTATCTCTGAATCGGATAGCAGCCTCTTTCCTTATTCATTTATCAAATTAAATTCTGTAATCTTCCTGCTACAGCTGATATTCATAACTCCGCCCATTTGAATTGATGTATTATGAACCCTTGTCCAGTTCAGGCAACTACGGTTTAACGATTTTTATGATTTTGGTTCGGATCATCGTACCGATTTCCTTGAACGCGCCCTCTGGAACATCTATGATTTCGGCATCCAGAAATTGGAGCCATTTTCTGAATTGAATTGATTTTTCGTTCGTCCGGAAGAATGGAGACGAGGACAGGACCGACACCAGGATTCCTCTTGATTTTAACAGACCAAACGCATGATAAATTTGGTCGATATCCTGTTGCCTGCTAAACGGTGGATTCATCACAATGCGGTCAATTGATCTGATTTTCTCTGGCTTATAGGCAAGGAAATCAATCCCCACCATGCTCGGATAGGATTTTTCATCAAGATATTTTTTCATATCCTTGTTGGTCTCAATGCAAACAAGATGTTCCGGTGCTCTCTCATAGATAACATCTGCCAGATCGCCTTTGCCGCATGATGGTTCTAAAATGCTCTGCCCGTTTACAAGCTCCGCCAGATCACAGACGATTTCGGCAACCGGACGGGGAGTCGGGAAGAACTGAAAGATTTTTTTCATGTCTTCAGTTTCTCCAGTAAGGATAAGGTTTTCAAATGCTTCTTGGGGATCATAGTCAAAGATGTGCCCCTTTGCCTTACGGTTCCATCTGCCTCCGATAGCTACAAGACATTTGTTTACAGCCTCATAGGTTTTTCGGTCAAGTTGTCTCTCTGGTAAATAAAGTGTATTTTCTTCCATTCTGCATTCCGCTAAAATGCTTAAAATGTTTTCTGCAAACTTCATTTTTCTTTTTTCCTTCAATATATTTATGGGATACAACAAATCTACCGTATCTATATCCATTTTGCTGTTTATGCAGTTAGAATAGATGGAATCGGCAATGAGATAACGTTGGGCCGCCTTCCATAGACCAGCGCTTTCACTTAGCTGATGTTCACAGCTCCATCCGCTTCTGTTCCCGCAGCTTCCATTTTCTCTAGTGCCTGGATAACTCTCCTGACAGCATACCTTGCATTACCTGTCAGCTGCCTTTGCCAGCAGCCGTTTTTCGGACTCCACTTAAATCCATTGGTTTTCAATATTTCCCGGACTTCCGGCTCTGGTTTTCCGTCAAAGATCAGCTGTAACCGCATAAGTTCTTTGTTCTCTACCATCTGAAAGAAGCGGTTCTCCCGTTCCGTTGTTCCGGCATCTTTTTCCTTTTTCAGCTGTTCCAGACGAAATCTTGTATTTCTGATTGTGGCATTTTGATTTGTAAGCTGGTAGGACATGAATGGCTTATTTTCATAATGAAAATCACGACCCATTTCCTTTTTCAGCCTTTCGGTTTGCTCCGGTGTCAGCTCCGGGCAGCCCTTCAGTGTCTGATTCTTCCGGTAGTAGGAATTGACTGCTTTCATCATGGCCTGGTCTGATTCCAGCTTTTTCAGCTTTTCTTCCAGAAGCATAACTGCATTTTCATCTCCTGATAAGATCGGCTGTTCCATCGTCAGCAGATATTCGATTTTTCCTGCATAAGACTGTAAATACTCCCAGTCTTTCATCAGCTTTTCCCTGCGCCGGTTCTGCTTCTCCTTCTTTCGTACAGGGAAATTTGCAGGACCGGAAATCATTACACTGGGACAACTCGCTTCATTCCGGTAATAGTTGTTATAATATTCTGCCAGCTTCCGGCTGTAACGGTCCGCCATTTTTACGGCTTTCTCCGTTAAATGGGGTTTTCTTTCTTTGATCTGATCCACGACAGCATAAATCCGGTCTACATATTTTTTATACTCCGCAGTGGCACTCCCTGCTACATAATCATCTAATGAATTGATATGTTTTGCCGTCCTTGCGGTCTGTTCGTTGATCGTATAATAATTCTGTTCCATCTCTGTCTTTGTCCTCCTGATCTGTTTTAATTTCCCAGCCGAAGCACACAGCTCCGGCCAGGTTTTTGTTTGAGTTTACACCGCCCCATTGAGGGCTTTATGAAATGCTGGAGCATCATCAATCTTTTTCTATAAAGTCAGTACAGGCCGGGTCATATTCTCTCACAAAATAATCTGCATAAATTCGGCATCCGCACGAGCCAAAGTAAGTACATTCATCACAGATATGCGCCTCTGCAGTCTCCCTTGCGGAAAACCACGAGAAATATTCACGGTCAAATCCAAAGTGTCTGTAAGCCATGAAACCGTTCCCGCCTCCATATGTTCTTTTATACTTTTCTGCCAGCTCCGGGCGGCCTAACACATCGGCGATGTGCTGAACCTGCTCATTGCTTTCAACGGCTTCCTTACAATAGTGCGTTCTCAAAAATCCAATGGGGTCCTGATATCCCAGCCGGCCTAATACAATGGACGCTATATAACCGGTCCTTCCATGGCCTCCCACGCAGAACAGACCCACCTTTTTATTGCTGCTTAACCTGTCGAGTATTCTTGTGATGAATGGTTCTAACACATCATCCGGTAAAGTCCCAAAATCCCTGATCGGACAATACAGGATTTCCCCGCGAAACCCCAGGTCCCATACCTTTGCATCCAAATCGTTTAAGGGAACCAGCATATCCACTTGAATTGGCGCCACCGCCATGACGAGGGCTTCCTTTTCACTGCCGCAAAATAAGTTTTTCGTTACTTCCACCGGTCCGGTATGGCATACCCGTGCGTGCACTCTCCTGTTCGCATTCTTTTTTCTTTTACTCATGTCAATCCCCCATTTACGCAGCCCGTGCATATTCACGGTCTCTGCTGCCGAAATATTGCTGCGTTATGATGTTGCTTTCTGAATAATCCAACCGCTTATTTCCCCACACAACAGGGCGGTAATCCAGCAGAAGCGTTTCGGCCTCGCTGCGGTCAGCAAGATGGGGATCTCCTTCTGCCTTTCCCTCCAGGATGTGTAAGGTATTTGCCCGGAATAGGAACCGGTTGAATTGAGCCCCTTGCCTGGTACGGAGCAAAACCTGGGGTTCACAAATCCGTTTTAAATCCAGCAGTTCTTTGTATTGCGTTAAGTTCTCCAGGAAAAAAATCCCTGCTTTCTTATCAAAATAAATGCTGCAATTGTGAGACAGATCCACGCAGTGGTCAACAAATATGATGTCGCTGACTTTCCCCTTTAAAAGCCCTGCCTTTGCGATCTGCTTCCATTTTTCTCCACCGAAAGAGGAACTCCAGTCCACCCGTTCCGTGTCAAACATCCGGAGACCCGCTTTTAAAATATCGTTTTTGTTATATACGGAACAATCACGATAGACGTCATTTCTTGACTGTTCCGACGAGTAATAGTCCTGTATATACTGGGAGGCTTGAGATCTGCAATGACGCAGTTCTGCCGCAACAACCGAAACCGTATAATCATAAATGGCAGATGCGAATTTCAGAATATATGTATCCCGGAAATCGCAAAAATCACGATACCACCGGCTGTGACTGTGCCTCATTGGTTCCAGATTGCTGCCCTGGTTGGAAGACAGCAGGGCTGAGATTGCCTCAATGGCATAAAATTCCTGCACCAGACAATAAATATTCAACAAGTTCATATGATTCCCTTTCTTTGCATATAGGAATGGTTTTCTTGTTCCTGGTATTTGTCAGACTGACACCCCTGACAGGGAAACAATCCTGTGACCGTCATTCCTTTTTACACGATCAATTCCAGCATGAAATTTTGGAACGCTTCATATGGAATAATTTTTTCTGTCACTGATTGATAGAGCATCTGTAAAATGTAATTCGCTTCTTTTGTATCAGGATCTACACCCCCGGCAAAGCACAGGGTCGTAAATATGGCCCTGGCCTGTTCCGGTACGTTATCCTCATCCCAGTTGTTTTCTGCAATAAACTCCTGCAGATATGTTACAAGTTTCTCTTGCATGAGCTTTCCTCCTCGCTTAAGAATCTTTTGTTTTTCCCGGATGGACTTCCTTATGCTTCTCATTTTTCCCCCAGGTCAATAATTGACATGCTATGGAACAATCCTCAAAGACTTCCATGTTCATATTCCCCCTGTCCGGTTCCAGTTCGTCTAAGAATATACCTTTTATGCAGCTGCGGCCTATTTCTCTTTCCTGCCTTGCCCGCCGCTCAAACACTTCCGGGAAATCTACTCTGATTTTATTCCAATACCCCATACCGCCTTTTACACAACCGATGCAGTTATTATTGGGATAGCCAAGGTCATACATGACGGGACGTTTCAGTCCAAGCCAGCTCGCAATTCCATGACACTCTGCCTTTGTTAATCCCTGTTCAATTAACGAAAATTCATGATCATAATCCGGAAATGCTTCTCTGACCGCTTGTGCTCGGCGTTTCTCGTTGGCATCATATCCCCAAACATAACTATGAAATCCTGGATTTTCTCTTTCCCACTTCTTCCTCACCTGTTTCTTTAACCACTTTGTACAGGCAGCGCCATAGGCACCGTTTATGTATCTGGTTCTTTCGATTACATCGTTGACATCTTTATAAAGATCCGATTGAAGGATTTCAATCTTCCTGCCCAGTAACTTTTCACAGTCCTGTAAAAAACGCAGACTGTCCTGATGCTGATCTTCCACATGGGTATAGACAATTTTATCGATATCTTTCGTAAGATAACATGCTGCAAAAGACGAGATTCCGGTACTGAACCAACATACTTTCATACCAGCCACTTACCGTTTCCGGTGAAGTGGTAATTTTTTAGATTGCTATGATACGAACCAGCCGTTTCTGTTTAGGTTTTAGCCTTACTGGAACTTGTAGCCACGATGAGTAATTTTACTGCAGGCCATCGCTGTTCTCCACTTGCAAACCCGGTTCCACCGGGATAGGTATTACTCCTTCCTGTTGATCAAACATGCCTCTGATTGAAATAGGATCTCAACCGTTCCAGAAGAACGGGAATAACGGTATACCTGGTTGGACAGACGCTCCTCTTCCGGAACGTCGCTTTGATTGATTTCATTCACCATGGCGCCAAGTTCCTCATAGGAAGTCTCCCTCTGGTCTGGGATTAGCAGCGTTTCATGGATACTTGATGGGAGTATGATAAGATCCGCTCCCTGATCCTTAGCAAATCCTTCCAGAAAGTTCTCATACAGGATACAGCAGGCGCCATTCATCATTCTCTGATTGGACAGAACATATAACGGAACCTGGTCCTCTCCCAGCAGTTCATCCATGATTCCAGCATCACCAAAGTCTTCCAAAGCTCCGTTCAAAAGCTCTCTGATATTCTCTTTCATATTTCTGATACGAGCAGGGAAAAGCTCTGGGGTATTCTTCTTTGCCAGTTGAAATAATTCCTCCTTCGTTGTGCCCCAGGATACCATATGGGTATTGTAAATAAGTGCCGTCATTTGTCCGCTTCTGCATTCCCCCAGGAACAGATAAAAAATGACCGCCAGATCCAGAAATTCCACATAAGGAACCTCTTTTAACAGCTCCTGATTAGACGCTCGATGTATGAGCTTATAAGCCACTTTATCTCTTAAGTTGTTAAAATCAACCAACTCCTCCACTTTTGCATTTCCAAAGGAAATATTTACATTCTGCTCATAGACACCCAGGAGCCGTCCTATGATTTCCTGCATTCCCATTCCTCGCTGAAACTCTTCAAAGTATGGATTCAAATAGATCGTAGGGGAAAGATGTTCCTTTCCTTTGGAAATCACCAGCCCCTCCAGCACCGTGTCATTATTCTTAAGAATCCGTTGAACCCTCACATGAAAACCGTCTCCTAACTGCTTTTCTATCTCTGTCTGAACCTTCAATAAGAACTGATTGTATTCCATTTGCTTTTCCTCCATTTTTCTGATAGTGTAAAATCTGATATTTCATTTTTTATAAAAACTTATATTTTGATCATTCGTTATAGGAAGCCTTCTTATATATTCCATCTTAAAAATGGGCTACTCATTTCCTATGTCTTTCGCCATATCCTTTTTGTCATAAACAGGCACTGCCGGCAAATTGGAACAGCTGCTCCTATCAAACCGGTAGTACTTTGCATATGGATTGTCTTCTATGCTCTTGATTAACGGTGCAACTTTCCTGTTTCGATCAATATTCTCTTTCACATAATCCAGTAATTTTTCCCGTTTAACAATAAGGTACTGCGTCAGACCGGCATTCTCTAAAATAGAATACATGTGATCAAGGTCTATGCCGTCATCTGCAATCAGCTTTTGGATATTCATTTCTTTCCCCATTTCCATTCCCTGCCTTTATATCTTTTGATTCCCTTATCTACTTAAAAAAGAAGCATCCCTTTTCGAATGCTTCTCTCCATGCTTCTTCCTGACAGTTCAAAAACTTTATGCTGTTTTCATCAGGAACCTTTCTTAAATTTTATAAAACGATGTTTTTTCTCTGTTGTCCGCCAAAGACCTCCGTTTCTGTTCCTTGATTCATTCTTTTTCCAGCATCATTCTGTAGATGCGGAACCCATCCTTCACGCCGGCGAAATATAAATACCGGTTCTCATCAGCACACCGGGCGATCCAGTCATCCCAGAACGTTTCCATTTCCTCTTTCCATTCCTTTCCCAATTGTTCCAGGAGACCTTCCATTTTATGCTCAAAGCCTGCTTCCTTCGGGACAGGTCCCTCCGGACGGGCATTTAAAAGCATCTCAATCCTTTCACAGATTACCTGATCCAGTAAATCTTCCACACTCATTTTTTATCACCTTCCTTTTCTTTCCACGGCAGGAGCACCCCTGCACAGATAAAATAGTGTGCCCCATGATAATGCTCCTGAATCTGCTTATTTCCTGCACAGGGGGCAGTCCTTTCTCATATAGCTCTGGTAGATACGCCCGCAAACAGAGCAGATCGCCAATTCCCCAATCCGAAACTGCTCATCAAGCCATGCCTCCGGGTCCTGTCCGGTAATACTTAGGAACATTTCCTCTGCGATCTCCTTCTGCCCCAGGCTCATTTCAAGAAGCTCCTCTCCGGTATAGCAGCGCCCGGTCCTATCCGGGATATAACAGGGGCTGTCCAGGGAATGACGGAATGCTTCCAGATCCTTATAAGTCCCATTCGTAAAAAAGCACTTCTTTGGAAACTGTCCGGACTGCCTGGCTGCCGGAGAAGCAACTTTTCTACCAGAACCATCCGCTTTCATGCTGCCTCTCCGTTTTCTGATATCTCCGGACACTCATTCCGGATTTCGCTCATATCCACGGAAATCTCTGTCTTAATCGTTTCATCCATGGACATGGCCTTTTGGAAATCCACAGATACCGGTGCATATTTCAGCGCCCGCTTAATGACTGTCTTTTTCGCCATATCCTCATAATTCTCCGTCCACGGACTGTACTTGCTCCCAAAGGATTTCGAATATTTAGCGGCAAACGCATCCATATCTGCCTTATTGCTGACCTCAAATCCATACCCTCCATTGGATAGCCGGAACAGGCCGTAAATAAACGTGATCTCTCCCCGTTCCTCCTCTCCCGGACGGTGGACCAGCTTGGGGTCCAGCCCGTATTGATATTCAAAGTAATCGAACTCCCGCACGGCCTGCCCTTGAATCACCTGGATCTGCCCTGTACGGTAAGCTAAGTCTATCATGCCTTTATATCCAATCTGAAACTGGCATTCCAGCACACCTTTGTTTTTATAAGGGATTAAAAATGCCTGCCCCAGCTTCGTATTAGGCTCTAATCCAAGCTGGGCGGCATTCATCATGGCTGCAATAAAGGACATGGGAGTACAGCCTGCCAGCTCCGGCGTGTTATTGATGGCGGACAGCGCCATCCTTGTAAAACGTTCCGGGGTCAGTACCGCAGGCAGTGCCCGTTTGATTTCCGGTTCCAGCGCCTTTACCATGTCTGCGATTGTCATGCTTTTTGTCAGCTTCACTTGGCTGTTCTGACCGGAAGCCTTTCTCTCCAATTCATTTTTTACATCAACTGCCATTGTTTCCACCTTTCCATTGAAAAAGGACCATCCTCTCAGACGGTCCTCTCATCAACAATCAAAATATTAAATTCATATAATCACGTCTGGAATCAACAACTGAATATATCATTACCGTTTGATCCCGCTCTCTTACCTTATGAAAAACCAGGTGATGCAGGAAACTTAAGCTTTGACAGCACGGAACCCTTCCAGTGATTACGCCGCCTTGATTCTGAACCGCCTGGAACTGGTCCTGTAACTGAATTCTGTATAAATTTCCGGTTTCTCTGCCTTGATCCGTTTGGAATCCAGATGAAGCGTGTCCACGTTGCTCCAGGTCACGCGGTACTTTTCATTGTAAGCCATTTCATGGTCCTTCATGAACAGCTTAATCTGCTGGTCGATCTGGTTCTTCTCCTCTCCCAGCTTGTCCATCAGCTTCACGATCTCCAGCCTGCGCCGAATTTTATCGTCAAATCCGGTCAGCTGAATGGCTGAATTTTTTCTGGCCGTGTGAAAATACTGCTCCAGCACTTCATCGCAGGCTTCGGAACCATCCGGGTCCGGTATGATCCGCTTCACTACATGACTGTTCCAGAACTGTTCTTCAATGGAAACAAGGTTCTTGATCAAGTCCTCATCTCTTGGGATTTCGGCATATTTAAACCCACAGCCTAAAATAACCACGGCAATGTACCAGGTCTGCTTCCCGGTTACACTCATATAATGATGGCATTGGATCAAGTAATGGGCAGGGATTTCATCCTCCTTCCATTTATCCATGTTATAGGCGCTAGCCGTCTTACATTCCAGCCCTGCATCCTTTCCCACAATCAGCCGGTCCACATCCGCAAGCATAAAAGGATGCTCTTCACTGCGGTACATCATATTAGAGCGTCTCACCTTTAGCCCGGTTGCTTCCATGAACCGCCTAGCAACGTAAGCCTCTAAGTCTCTTCCCTGACGCATGGCTTCATTATCAATTTCTTCCACTTCCATAGTGGTCTTATCCTGATAAACGCTCATAGGGCTTGCATAAGGATCTAAACCACATATAGCCCCGGCATCGGAACCGCCGATTCCAGTCTTTCTTAATCGTAACCATTCTTCATGGGTTAACTCTGCGGTTGATATGTTTTTTGACATAGACAGCCTCCTTCTTGTAATAATATTCTGTATTACAAATGATCTTCCTATATTCGGTTTAGAGCCGCCCATCAGGCCGCTTCGTTGGAATCCTCCGGATTGATCAGGCCCTGCTCTTTGAAACTATAAAACCCGGTCTCCCCCACAATGATATGATCCACCAGGTAAATTCCCAGCAGATTTCCGCATTCCCGGATTCTCCTAGTAATCGCCTGGTCCTCACCGCTGGGCTTTGGGTCTCCTGATAAATGATTATGAAAGCAAATTACATAGGAAGCGTTATTTAAAAGAGCATGTTTAAAAATATTCCTTACGTCCACACTGCACATGCTGACGCCTCCAACCGCGGCTACTTCCGCCGCCATAGGCTCCAGCTTTCCATTTAATGACATGACAAGGACCATTTCCCTGTCTGCCAGATCAAGTAAGGGCCTTACCGCCTCAACTGCTTCCAGAGGGGAGGAAAAACATTTCATCCCGCATAAGGTCCTGCCCTCCTTTACCATCTGAAGGTGAATCATGCTGACAATCTTTTTCGGGCTTGGCCGTTTCATCATGTCAACGATCTTTTTTTCTTGTATTCCACATTTCACCTGCGAGCCTCCTTTCCAAACGAAAAGAGGATGCTTCCTTCTGCCAGACAGGATGCTTCCCTTTTTCTCCATTTATTTTTTCCACCCTTACAGAATTTTTTCCAAACATCCTATAATAGTTCCATTAACAGCATTTCTGTACTAACAAGCCCCTCATACCAACAGACACTTCTTGGGACCTCTCTAAGATAACTTTCGGTCAGTTCCGTCATAGCCAGGTATTCTGTGATCTGCCTCTCGTACAGATCAAGGACATCAGGACACGCTCCAGCCAGCAATGGTTCAAAGTCCCTGCACATACGCAGGTTCTCCCACCGCTTATTTACAGGAACTGCTTTCTCCGGCTCAATTACTTCCCTTTGTAATTTCCCCTGCATATCCAGCAGCCTCCTTTATCAAGTCCCAGGAGATCCCAAATGGAATATCTCCTGGGACCGACAGATGATACCACCCAACCCACCTTACTTTTTCAAATATACAATAATTCGCCCGTTTTTTCCTGTTGCTATCCGATAATCCCGCCTTAATTTTTTCAAAACCCCAATACCGCCGCCGGCTACTCCGATCATGACGGCTGTCACCGCTGCTTCTGTTCCTAAAATGGCGGCCGCAGGCGTCCCGGCAACCAGGCTGACAACACCAGAAGCACCGCCCGTTATGGGCACCTGCATAAGCGCTATGATAGCTACCCCCAAACAGACCAGGCAAAAGCTCCAAAGAGCGAGGTTGATCTTATACAGCTTCTTTACCTTAGCAGCCAGGTCTCCCTCCAATTCAATCCGGTCGTTTCCCTCCCGTACTGCCTGACCAAACTCTTCTTCATCACGAACATACATGGTTTTTCCCTCCTTTACGCCGCTGTTACCAGCGCATATGCTTTATCGATCATGTAATTACCGTCCACCGTCCGGGCAAATAAACTCTCCCGGTAATTCGTCCGTTCCCGGAGTGGCTTGGAATGAGTGGCAAAATCAGAGACTGCGTTGACAAACCGGTATGCATTCTTCCCTACATGCTGTAAGTCTGGGGCGGAATAATACCGGTCTCTTACTTCTTCTTTCATCTTACGCATGTTTTTCAGCTGCTGATCTGTAGCGTTGTCAAGCAATGGGAACAAGGCGTCAATATATTCATAGACCTGTTTATCCGTCAGTTTCTGCCGGTTCAACTGGTCAATGCTTTTTCCAAGCTCTGCCATATAGGCATCTGCATATAAAAGCGTATATCTCGCATCCTCCATCTTTCCCCTGATGTCACCCACATGATTGGTGGACCAGGAACGTTTTGTCGTGGACAGCGCCAGGTTCAGCGTGTTTAAGCACACCACACGGATCGGTGTCATTGCCACCTTGATGGAACCTGATCCATCATGACTGTTCATAAATACCAGATAGGGCGTGACCTCATCCCCGCTGATGATATACCGCTGGGGAAGCTTTGCCAGAATCCAGGTCCGCCGCCCCTCCTGTAAGGAGCCAGCCGTTTCATACGTGACCCCTTCTCCTAACAGTTCGTCCGTAAAGGCAAATGCCTCCTGATTCTGCACCACCTTATACCGGTCCGTCACTACGCCCAGTATCCGTTCATCATTGTCCCTTACATTTGCCTTAAATCCCAAAACGGGAATGCCGTCATTGGTCATGATATCTTTCTGGATGACCCGCCAGTTAAGCCCGGCAAGCTCCAGGGCTGATTCTGAGGTGGGAGCCTCTGATACGGAAGTGCCAAGGCCATGCCAGGGCACCTTTCTTCCTGTGTAGAACATTGTTTCAACTTCTGCAGCCATTCTTCTTTCCTCCTGTCCTTGATTCGTTGATCTTATTTTTGTGTCTCTTACATGATTTTTCATGTACATCAACCTCTTTTACCATTCTTTTTCGTCATTGCACATGTTTTCTCCCCCCCCCCTTTCTGAACAATAAAATACCCTCCGGTAGCCAAAGGCGGGAGGGTTCGGCGGATTACCAGGCCTACCCTGAAAAGCTGCATATTTCATAAAGCCGCAAGTTCTCTTACACCTGATATTTTCCGCAAAAAATCCCCAGGCCTCTGAGTGCCTGGGGATTGGTCCGATTATTCATCTTTTCCTAATAATTCAAGAATGCAGGTAACTGCTTTCAGAATAACCGTGAGAATTTCTTTATACATGAAGTTTACCTCCTGAAGTATTCTCACGGTTATAATATTTAAGTCAAACTGCCCTCTATTTAATCGGAAAACCTATTTTCTATATTGACGAACTATAAGCGTTCACTTTTCTTTTATTCCATATACTCCAATAACCCAAGAGGTTATATTTATAGTAAGGAATATATTGTAGGTTCTCTCAATTTCCTTACCTCCTTACGCTCTTAATATCTCTTTTATTATACATATCTTACTTTTAACTACTGCTATAAACGTATAAAATGGAACTATTAATCACAATCCTCGATATTTTTCAAAGAATATCAATAATTTTTCAACAATATTCTGCTTCTTTTCTGTTCGATTGTTCTCTCTGCTAAAACGAGAAACCGGAGGCAAAATTTTATCAATATCCGTGCCTGTTGTTTTAAGCGTACCATCATGAAATGCGTTCTCAATAAGCTTATAGGTTATCTCAGGCTTCAATCTTTCTTCTTCAATAAGTGCAGTTAAGTCAGCTTCCTTTTGCGCAAGTACAAAGGACTCCCAATCTTTATCTACATCACTCTCAATGTTAATTCGAGAAATAAAATCTTCGATAAGTTCCTTCTTGCTCCGAAGTTCAATACTGGAATCAACCGCCTTCCGTATGTCAGTAAGAAGACTTTTGTCCGCACAATTGGACTCATGATATTTTGAAACCAGCATAAGAATATAATCAATGTTAACCTCAATCTGCTTCACAAGCTCAATCTCAAAAACAATGTCGTTATTTATATCTTCTTTTTCTGAATCCGTTCGCTTACCAAAGGTTTGATATAAATCCAGATAAATGCTTTGGTAATCTTGAAAATCACGCACAGATAAAACTTCATTTCCGGCAAAATCATCAAAAGAAGTAAGTATATTTTTGAGTCGCAGAATTGCACCAAAAAGGCGAATGAAATCTTTCTGTGCTTCTTCTCCAACAATGGCAAAACCTAACGGATAGACTGACATCAGCATTTGTATAAATTCCACATATCCCGATTTATGTCTTCCATTTTCTTCAAATCCATTGTAATAATCGGCATAAGTTTTTAACAAAACAATTCCACCGGCCTCTTTATCTCCAAAAAGAGCAATAGCGTCATCAGTGGCTTGTTTTAAATCACGAAAGCAGACAATGTTCCCAAAGGTTTTAACGCTGTTTAATATACGGTTAGTGCGACTGAAGGCCTGGATTAACCCGTGCTGACGCAGATTTTTATCTACCCATAGGGTGTTAAGTGTAGTTGCATCAAAGCCTGTAAGGAACATATTAACAACAATGAGTAAATCAATTTCACGATTTTTCATTCGCAAGGATACGTCTTTATAGTAGTTTTGAAACTTATCGGTAGAGGTATCATAATTGGCATTGAAGGCCTCATTATAATCAGCAATAGCCAATTCAAGAAAATCCCGACTGCTTTTATCAAGTCTATCATTATCAAAATCCTCTTCAGGATCCTCTTCATTGGGTGTATAACTAAAAATAGTTGCAATAGTCAGCCGTTTCCCTGTCTGATTCATTTGCTTTTTAAATTCATTATAATATTTCATTGCCATCGGAATAGAGGCAACGGCAAAAATTGAGTTAAACCCGTTTACCTGCTTGGTAACTTTTTCTTCATGTACAATATTATTTTTTGATTTTGCCATTTCCTTGACATTTCGAATCACCCTATACTCGTAGTAAGAGCGGTTTTCATTGCGTTTTGTTTTCTGATCAAAATGTTCCAAAATATATTTTACAATCTCTCTTACACGTTCAGGCGCAGCTAAAGCCTTTTCCACATTAATCGCACGAACCTGTTCATCTCTGACATCTGATGCCATTTTAATAGTATTTACGTAGTCAATACGAAAAGGTAAAACATTACCGTCATTAATTGCATCAACAATGGTATATGTATGGAGTTTATCTCCAAAGGTCTGTGGGGTTGTTTTAAGCATGGGATCACCGCCGGAACCTGCGTTTGCCGAAAATATCGGTGTACCAGTAAAACCAAATAAATGATATTTTTGAAATACCTTTGTAATCCGACGATGCATATCGCCAAATTGCGAACGGTGGCATTCGTCAAAAATGATCACAATATGTTTTTTGTAAACATCATGGATTTTATTGCTTGTAATAAACTTATCAAGCTTTTGTATTGTAGTTATAATTATTTTTGCAGATTCACTCTCCAACTGTTTTTGGAGGATTCTCGTAGAAGTATTGCTATTTGCGGCCCCTTTTTCAAAGCGATCATATTCCTTCATGGTCTGGTAGTCCAAATCCTTGCGGTCAACCACAAATAATACCTTATCAATATAAGATAATCCGCTGGCAAGTTGCGCAGTTTTAAAGCTGGTGAGCGTTTTTCCACTGCCGGTTGTATGCCAGATGTACCCTCCGCCATCTATAGTACCATATTTTTTGTAATTGGTTGCAATTGCAATACGATTTAAAATTTTTTCGGTTGCCGCAATTTGATAAGGACGCATAACAAGCAGCAAATCTTCTGATGTAAAGACACAATAGTGAGTAAGGATATTAAGAATTGTATGCTTCTCAAAAAAAGTTTTGGTAAAATCTTTCAAATCGGCAATAATTTTATTGGTTGCATCGGCCCAAAAGCTTGTAAACTCAAAACTGTTGCTTGTCTTTTTTCGATTTTGTCGCTCATTCTCGTTCGTTTCCTTGATATGATGACTACGTGTAGTATTACTATAATATTTGGTATGGGTACCATTGCTTATAATAAAAATCTGCACATATTCAAACAGACCATACACAGCCCAAAAACTGTCCCGCTGATAACGATCAATTTGATTAAATGCTTCCCGGATAGCTACTCCCCGCCTTTTTAGTTCGACATGTATTAACGGCAGTCCATTCACAAGGATAGTTACGTCATAACGTACAGAATACGTTCCGTTTGGCTCTTCGTACTGATTAAATACCTGCAGCCGATTATTGTGAATACACTTTTTATCAATCAGATATATATTCTTAGTGGTCCCGTCATCACGTTTCAAAGTTTGTACATGATCAGTCTGAATGCGACGGGTTTTCTCAATAATACCATCATTCGCACCTGCAATACATTTTTTGAAAAACCAGTCCCACTCTGTATCGGTAAAAGCATAATCATTTAGCATTTCAAGCTGGTAGCGAAGGTTCGATATCAACTCATCTTCATTGGAAATATGGATATACTCATACTTTTGTTCCTGAAGCTGTTTGATAAAATCCTGCTCCAGCTGAGCCTCTGATTGATAGGAATCCTCGTGCTGTGGAGAGAGGGGATATTCCGCCACAACGGTGGATTCGTTGTCTGTCGCAACAATATTAAACTGATTCATTCCCCGGCCTCCTTAAATGTAAGCAGTTTGTCACGGTAATATTCATATTGCTTGCGTCTTGTCTCACTTTCGGTAAGCAAGCTACTCAGGATATCAGTGGTCAATGTGTTATATTTATCAAGAATACCAACTATGTGGGATTGTTCTTTAAGGGAGGGTAAAGGGAAGCTGTATCTTTTCACTAGAGAATCTGATATTGCCGGATAGCTCGTACCCTTTTGATTGTTCTCAACATATATACCAAAATCTTTCGTTGATATTGTATAATAGAGAAACTTCGGCATAATCATTTCAGGATTTGCTCTTAATATGCAATACCCTGTACTACATATTTGCCCATCATATTGTTCAGGCACAAAGCAGTATCTCTGTAAAGTTGGCCGCGTTGTCGCAAACAAAACATCATTTGTCTGAATAATCTGCTGTGCTCGGCTTGGCGCGTTATAAGCATTAATAATTTGTTCTGGTTGAATTTCATTTGTCTCTCTATCCACAGATGTTAGGTCAATATAGTAGTACTTACCATCTGTATCTTTCCAATTTATATTTCTTGTTTTTATACAAACATCACCAAGAGTTACTCTCGGCACATCATACGTAAAGGATAACAACTTATCGCGATAATATTCATATTGCTTTTTTCTGGCTGTAAGTTCTTCTTCAAGCTCTTCTGTAAGTTCTTCTGTAAGTTTCGTAAGATTGTCCAAAATCAGGACAATCTCCCGCTGAATTGTTAGTGGTGGAAGAGGAAGTAAAAAGTTTTCAATCATTGGTTTTCGGATGGATGTTACCGTTGCACTTACTGCTTTCATCATAATAAATTTCTTAAAATGTTCAGCAAGATAATAATATCCATATTTTGTATTTACTTTATCATTAATGAAGTGAATACGATATGCTCTTTGATGCAAATCATATTTTCCATTGACATAATGAAATATGTCACCTATTCCACCTTCGCCAGGTATCACTATGGATTCTTCATCAAAAAGATATATATTACTACGTAAAACCGTTTTTGAGCGCACATAAAACGGATACTCTCCATCTTCAGTTGCGTTAATACGATCACTACTGCCAGTTCCAATCTGTGCTATCGCTTTTAACGGTACATACTCCACCCCATTAGGGCAAAGCTCTTTTATAAGCTGTTCTAGCTTCGCCATCAACGCTCACCTCCATCATTTTCCCAACCTAAAGCACCGATCGCAGTCATTAGTTCGTTGTTGATTTTCACATTATCAAGGATTCCAACAATTAGTCTATGTAAGGAATCATATTTTCGCAACGCCAACTCCTCATTATACTCACCATGTACGATATTGCTTAATTCACGAAACAATTTATATCCATTTGCTGAAAACTCCCTTGGAATAATTGAGCATTTTTCATCTACTCGTTTCAATAAATCAGAAAAGTTCTTTGGGTTTCCACCCTCATATTTATCATAGGAAATTTCTGCGGCATCGGCTGTTTGAACTGTAATTTTTTCAAAAATTTTGCGCAGATACACTATAGCACCGGCACCAAGACGTTCTTGGTGGGCATGTTGTGCCTTTTCTAAAAGTTCTGAAAACTCACCGTACTGTTCTGTATTTAATAAAGCATCAGGTAACAGTTTTTCCGTACGCTTTAATATACGAACTTCAGGCGCACGTCCACTTATATCCTTTTCGCAGTCCACCAAAAACCAAATTTGCACTGAAGCACCGCAATGGCAAGTAAGGACACAATCAATGCTTACAAGATGTTCGTTTACCCCAATGCAGTAAATCTCTTCTGCAGAGCAAAAGGTGCGTACGTCCGCGCACCTCTTACAGAAGTAATTTAGTGCAATTCTGCCCACTTGTATTTTTTGCTGCTTGCCTGCTGCAAGCTTTTTTTCTTTTAGAAAACCCTCCACTTGCTTGAACTCAAGTGTAGGCGGTTTGGACAATACTTCAGACAATCGCATTACCCAACACCTTCGATCTCTGCAATAACTGTATCAATTTTACGCCTAAGCACATCTTCACGGTCTACAATACATTTTATATCAGCATTGAGGGAGGTTATGTCAATAATTTCTCGATGATCCTCCTTTTCCACATAGGTAGAAACGGAAAGGTTGCAATCCTGCTCGATAATTTGCTTGTTCGGTACAAGGCGGCTAAAGTGTTCCTTTTCTCCACGTGCTTTAAAAATATCGACAATTTTTCTAATATTTTTATCAGTTAGCTTATTATTATTTGTAATCTTTACACATTCCTCTGAAGCATCAATAAATAGCGTCGAGTTATCGACTTTGGATTTCTTTAATACCATGACACAGGTCGCAATGCCTGTTCCGAAAAACAGATTACTTGGTAATTGAATAATACAATCTATAAAGTTGTTATCAATCAGATAATGGCGAATCTTTTTTTCTGCTCCACCGCGGTACAACACACCTGGGAAACAAACAATTGCCGCTGTGCCATCCGTAGCAAGCCAAGAAAGACAGTGCATAACAAATGCAAGGTCTGCTTTAGATTTTGGTGCAAGCACTCCAGCCGGTGCAAATCGCGGATCATTTATTAGAGTTGCATCGTCATCTCCAGCCCATCTAATGGAATACGGCGGATTGGAAACAATTACTTCAAATGGTTCTTCAGCATAATGCGGCATGTATGGAGAAGTTAAGGTATCACCATGCCCAATATCAAATTCATCAAAATTAACATCATGTAAAAACATATTGATACGGCACAAATTATATGTGGTAATATTGATCTCCTGACCAAAAAATCCAATACGAACTTTAACTTTATCTCTATCTATTGCTTTTAATAGCAAAGAACCAGAGCCACAGGCAGGATCATATATTTTATTTATCTCTTTTTTATCCCCAATTGCAAGGCTTGTTAATAGTTCTGATACTTCTTGCGGTGTAAAGTATTCACCGCCGCTTTTTCCAGCGTTAGAAGCATACATACCCATTAGATATTCATATGCCTCACCAAATGCATCAATAGTATTATCCTGATAACTACCAAGCTTCATATCAGCAATACCATTCATAAGCTTTACAAGCCTTGCATTACGTAGAGCAACGGTTCCTCCAAGTTTATTACTATTTACATCAATATCATCGAAAAGTCCTTTAAAGTTTTTTTCACTGCGCGTGCCTTGTGCAGAAGCTTCTATATTTTTAAATATTTTTTCCAGCGTTTCATTGAGGTTTTCATCTTTACCTGCTTTTTTTCTAACGTTTTCAAAAAGCTCACTTGGCAAGATAAAAAAGCCTTTAGTATTTACCATATCCTCACGAGCTAGCTCTGCCTCTTTATCCAAAAGGTTAGCGTAATTAAATTTTGTGTTACCTGCTTCAATTTCATCTTTATTGATATAGTGCGTTAAATTTTCTGATATATAGCGATAAAACAACATACCTAAAACGTATTGCTTAAAATCCCAACCATCCACGCTTCCACGCAGGTCATTAGCGATATTCCATATAGTACGATGTAGTTCTGCTCTCTCTTGTTCTTTTCTATTGTCTACCATGTTTTAATCCTCCAATTCTTACGAACGATCCAGTTCTGCTATAATCTCTTTTGATATTCCTTTTTGAATACAGTAATCTTTAATCTGGATGCTTGCCAAACGGCTTGGCTTAGCTTTATTGTTCTCCCAACGATTTAACGTGGTATAACTTACATTTAAATCACGTGCAAGAGTTTCTTGTGAAATATTCATTTCTTTACGTATTATTTTTAAAATCACGTTGATGGTCAATTTAACTCACCTCCACATATCGTATTATAGCTTATGATATAGCATAATACAATATGAAAAGTTTATTTTTCTATGGATTCTGTAATTCGAAAAAAATTTAAAAATAGGGAAAAAACAAACAACAAAAGTGCCCGTAAGTTAACCCTACGAGCACTTTCATTTATTTATACATATTATTTCAGTAGTGGCAATCTCATCTGTAATAATCTGTGCCTATGTAAAAATGCATATGCATCCCTTGTCTCTTCCTCAGGCATGGATACTATTTTAATAATTCATCTAAACCTGTTACTTCATTTCAAAAACACTCTGATCTATAGAAGGAAGCACTCTGATAGCTTGCCCGAAAAAATAAGTTCATGATACATTTCTGACTTTTGTTTACGCAGAATATTTAGGTAAAGCTTATAGCAATGTATCCGATATATAACATACCTTACCCTTTATCTTATTGATTAGTAACCAGTTCCAATATATCCTAAATACGTACCATCTACATATCCCTCCATCCCATCTTCGGTCATGACATATGAATTTAATGGAAGTCTGGCAACTTCTTCTGCATTCGGTTCTGGTGATTGTATTAATGTCGTATATTCATCTACATTAATAACGCACATATTTGGATTGTAATATGTCCATTCATTTTCAATCTCTGTTTCTGACGCTGGTTCAACGTACCGGTCGGCATAAACTAATGGCATATACGCCGCCAGTATCATAATTAGATGTCATAACAAAGAATTTTTCATCAATATTATAGCAATCCAATAAAATAGTACAACCTCTTGACACAAGAGTTATGATTAAGTTAAGAGGTGATTCTTATGTTACATAATGAAACCAGAAAACTTTTAGTTCAAGCATTCAATAAAACTCATAATGCCAAAGAAGTTGCAGAATGTTTCTCTGTAGACAGAAGTACTGTATATCGTCTGGTTGAGCGCATGAACGCTACCGGTTCTGTTGAAACCAGAACTTATCTGCGCGGACATAAACCGTCTTTGAGCCAGGATGATATTCAAAAAATTGAACAGTTGATTCAAAAACAGCCAGATGTTACTCTTAAGGAAATCATTGAAACTCTTAATCTCCCTGTTAGTGATGAGACCGTTCGTAAAGCCATTGTGAGACTCGGCTACGTTTATAAAACGAAGTCACTACATGCTTCGGAACAGGAGCGTCCCCGATGTGAAAGAAAAGAGGTATTGCTGGAAACAAGTCATGCCAGAATGCGATATAAGCAATCTAGTCTTTCTTGATGAAAGTGGTGTCAATACCAATATGACACGACCATATGCCCGTGCATTGGGAGGACAGAGAGCCGTGGATTGTGCTCCTGTAAATACGCCTTCCAGTACCACAATACTCTCTTCGATTCAGGTAGATGGAGAAACCACCTATACTACATATCGAGGAGGGAAACTGCCGAAAAATTCGCTGAATATTTGAAGACAAAACTGTTTCCAACACTTGACCGAGATTCGGTCATCATTATGGATAACATGCGTTCCCATCATGCGAAGAATGTAAAGCTTATTCTGGAACAATCTGGGTTTCGTTATCTTTATCTGCCACCGTATAGCCCGGATTTAAACCCAATTGAAAAACTCTGGTCAAAAGTCAAAGCCTTTCTACGAAAGGCAAAGGTACGAAAGGCGGAAGAACTCCCACGCACCATAAAGAGGGCTTTTGCAACAATCAGCGAATCGGATTGTCATGGGTGGTTTCGTGCGTGTGGATATATGCACTAATTTGCTGGAGTGCTATAGTAACCGTTCCTTGTACATGAACTTTCTTGTCTTTGTAATTCTGGGGATTTCTGTATGCGTCTTCAAATTGAAGATACACACATTCATTTTTGAATGCTTCTTCTTTTTTCTCTTCTTTTGATAACTTTGTTTCTTTAACAAATACAGCCGCCTTTGTTTCAGCTACGGGGACAGCCGTTGTTTCGGGGGCCGTAGTAGTTTCAAGAACCGGGAAACCGTAAGCTGATGTGGTCTGTACAGTTTCAGCCGTTGATGAACAACCAGCCATCAGCGATATAATAAATCCAATTACCCATAATATCAGTAAACTTTTTCCGATTTGCTTCAAATACCAACCAAAGGTTTTTATATTCTCTTTCATATTAATCTCCATTCCGCGCGCCTTCGGGCGCGGCACAAATAGTCATGAAAGTTTTTCAATTTTCACTCTGTGATGTAAAATAGCTTGTAAGAAGCTATACTACAAAGCACGGTGGGGGAGTTGGAAAAACTTTCTTCGTTTTAGACAGCATATTAATCAGTGTGAGTTCTGCCTTTTGTCGAGTAGATTTACACTTCACAGTGCAAACCCCTCACAGAACCGTACGTGCCCAATTCAGGCATACGGCTCTTCATAAAACCATTCACTTAAATATCATAAATATTGACATATATCTTTGGTCTAGCCAATGGATAATATTTCAGCATTTGATGAAATTTCTCCCACGTATAACTTCTTCTTTGACTTCTTCTGTTTAGCCATTTAAAAATTGACGATTTTACTTTATATTGAAAAAGTGCAATCATATATGTGTTATCCGTAATTCCATAATACCTGTAGTGCCCCATTAGCTTTATATTGATTTTCTCCATGAGTATTTTCAATTTTATTTCTCTATTCCTTTTCAGCCAGATATCGAACTCTTTTACTTTAGCATTAAACTTTTTACAGCAAGTTTTCCTTTTAACTCTGAATCTACCCTGTTTACTCTTACCGCAATAATGGGTAAATCCTAGAAAGTCAAATGTATCTGGTTTATTTCCTTTACTATCGGAATCTGCGAATCTGCCAAACTCTATCAACCTGCTCTTTTCTTTCTCCAGTGAGAGTCCGAATTGTCCAAGTCTGTTCTGTAGTGCATCATAAAACCATTCCGCATCTTCTTTACGTTGAAAGCAGCATAGGAAATCATTGATCCCCTACTCCAATAAAACAATATGGCATAATTGATACCCAGCTAAAAAATATCCAAATGAAACGAATTTAGAAAATCCAGGGGATATATCTCTTTTTAATAATAAGGAATCCCCTATGGGAAGTAACCCATAGGAGAAATATCATAAAAGAAATCACTCCATAAAAGTCAGAACAAGTATCACCATATAAAACAGTAAGATCAGACCATCCATAATCGTGAATACAATGATCGTCTTTCTACGAAACGCGTGGTGCTTCCAGGCAATCAGACACATGATAAAAGAGGGGATGACTAAGAGCATACTGACTGCTATCAGGGGAACGATGATCATTGTGGTAATTGTAATTCCGGATAAAATAATTGCCAATAATTCCTGTTTCACCATTGCTCTTCTTTGTTTTTCTGCATCAGAAGTACGATGATTCGTTTCCAGTCTGACTGCTTTTGGTGTCTGAGATCCTTCCAGGATCTTTATTGGTGCGTTTGCTTCCGGCACATTCATATCCGGACTAAGGCTAAGACCTTTTGTTAATCCCTCCACGATCTCATTTAACGGCATACCGCCTGACAGCTTCCACTTTATCTGTTTCTTGTCTTTTAAGGTAACCTCAAGGATCGTTCCATTGACCACTTTTACAGCCAATATCTTTTCAAGCTCGATACTGCTGTTTGACAGAGATATCACGTTCGTCAGATTGTAAATAAATTGTTCTGTGATCACAATACCTTTCATTTTGCCTTTCGCCGCTTCATTGTATACTGCAATGACATAAGGCTCTTTCTCAGCTGCCAGGATATTCTTATTTTTGATTGCCAGACTGGCTTGTTCCAAAAATTGACTGCTTCCATATACAGATAAATTGGACACCTCATATTTTTGAAAGGAAGCCTTTAACCGTTCTCCCCGTCTAAATAATTCCGTATTTTCATGCTCCTTTAACCGTTCCAGTTTTTCTTTCAGATCAAGCACTCTCTGCTTCATTTCATCATCATGTAATTCAATTCCATCTAACTGGACTATTTTTTCACTTAATTTAACACTCTCATAGTCTGCATAATCTTTACCGGGTATGTAAATATCATGAAAGCTCTTAAGCTCGGCTCTGTAACGGTTCGCTTCCGCCAGAGTCTGAAAGCTCCTCTTTTCCACAACGCAGGCTTTTTCATACTCCTTCTTCAACAATGACAGCGAAGAAGAAAGTTCTTTATAGAAATCCATCGTTTCACATCTGTTAAATTTCCCGGCAATGGTCCAACCATTCGATGGATCAAGTACATGGTATTGATTGCAAATCAACGTAATATTTTCTTTCATTTCCTCCAGTTTTTCGTTGGCTGCATCAAAAATCAGATGCAGGACACCTTGATCCTCCTTATACCTTATCCGGATCTCCATACAGGAAAGAGCGATAACCGTATAAAGCGACATGGCATTCGAATACTGGTTCTCATGAGGAAGTAGATTTCCGGTCTCATCCATATAGTCATAGGCAAGGGCTTTTTCTTTTATCATATCATAGCCAGTCTGAGCACTGATTTTCTGATGATAGGAAGCTTCCATGATAAAATTCATTTCAGCAAACGCCCACCAGGCAAATTGCTTCGGGCATACGAATTGAGTCAACTCCTTGACCTCATGAAAATCAACTTCCATAGAACTGTAATTATTTAACAGGAACACCCACGCCTCGACAGCCAGCGGTGTCGTCTCTATGATCTGTCTGATCAGTTCATATGTTTCATCCCAGCTGTCTATTTTTTCTAAATTAGCCAGAATACTGTCCACTTTATCATAATCACAATCAATGACACTGGAAGTATCCATTCCCAAATGCTTTTCAAAGATACCCAGGATACAAGTGGGTAAAAGATTGCCCACAGAAATGAGCACGATATCCGCAAGGCTTTCCAAGTTCTGAGCATTATTCAAAGCATTCTTTTCATTTTCAAACTTTGCATTGTCCATGATATCGGTAAAAGTATCCCCTACTCCCCGCACCATACCGGTGGCTGCATTCATGGCTCCGGCCTTTAAGCTTCCTTTAATGGCCCCGCCGATTCCAAAGCCGCCGCCCTGCCATTTTGACCGGTTATCACGTTCCAGTTTCTTCAACGCATCATATTGCCCTTTCGCTTCCTTTAGTTCCGAATATCTTTTCAGCAATTCCTGGTATTCGGAAGTATTTTCGTAAATCAGACTGTCAAAATCCGCTTTGAGCCGGGCAACGCTATATTCATAAATCTTCGCCTTAACAAGGAGATCGATTCCCCGCTCAATCTCCTCATCAATACACTTCTGCCCATAAATGGGTGCCTGGGTCAGAACCTCTTCAATGGATTTGCAGTTCTCCATGGCTTTCACAAATTTTTCTTTTGCAGTCACTGCATGGTCCTGAAAATAATTCACACAAAGCAGGCAGGATTCGGCATCCTCATTGTATACGACTTTACCTTTTCCCAACGGAAAAACTTTCATACAAACTTGTCCCCTTTCATAATGGATCGTAATTGATTATTGATTATCTCCTCTATAATATTTAACTGCATATAAGAACTTTCTAAAATAAGAAAACGACCAACGGTCGCAGGCCCTCTACTGATATTAAAAAGGGCCTGCTCCCCACCCAATTCCCTGAACCGGAGAGGCTTTCTCAGGCCTTTGATCATCTTTCGCTATTTATTTTTTAATACTTCACATTTTTTGTCCATTCTTTTTCAGCCTTTTTTCTTCTTTTCCCTTCCTTTTTATCCAGCGGGTAGAGCACGTTATGACTGCAGGTATATAAATCGGTTTTCGGTGCCTTCCAGTTCGTTGGTTTTACGAAATTGTCAAGCATCTTCACGATCATTCTCATTCACCTGCCTGTTTTTCAAATTCCTTTGCCAGAATCCAGCCGATTGTTTCTGTCAGCACACCCGCCGTAGTCGCATTGACTACATTTCCAACTCCAGGAAGCCAGCCGATTAAAAGCTGGGAAGCAGTTCTTCCGACCGTTGCAGCCGCAGCTGACGCTAACGCTGCTTTGGCAGCGCTTTCCCCAAGGGTCAGGTCAAAAACCTTTCCCAATGAGATCGTCATGGTAAGCTGGATTGGGGTGATGATCAGATTATCACTCCCCGGCACCTGGGCCAGTCCCGCCCCAACGCCGCCAGCCGCCGCACTGGCAGAATGAATGATTGCATGACATTTTGCTTTTTGATTATCAGTCATCATTTGTTCCTTTCTTTCACCGTTCATTCGTAGCGGGCGCCGCAGGTCCGGCATTTGTTATCAAATACTGTGAACTGTCCGCAATTGACACATTTCTGACCTTTTCCACCTTTTCCCGTATTCATATACATATGTATATATCGTATTTACGATATATATTATACGGCTTTTCCCGGCTATTGTCTATCAGTTTTTCGATATATCATTATCGCATACATGAATGGTTGGGAGGTATTTTCCTTGTTTGATGTTTTAGGCAGAATTACAGAATTAAGAACAGAAAGAAAATGGACGGTTTACAGGTTATCAAAGCTTTCCGGAATTCCGCAATCAACAATCGCAACCTGGTATCAAAAAAACTTGCAGCCGCCTGTAGATAAATTAGAGCTTCTTTGTGAAACCTTCGAAATCTCTCTTTCCGACTTTTTCAGCATTGGGGACAAAAAGCAGCTGACCGGGCAGCAATTGCTGATCTTAACAAAATGGGGGATCTTGACCCCTTCTAAAAGACAGGCTGTTCTGGAAATCCTGGACCTGCTCATCCAGGAGGATTAAATACCGCCATAGAACAAATAGGAAGGCTCCTGCCTGCTATGGCGTTGATTTATACTTAAAACTTGACAATCAACGCTATGGGTGTAGACAAAATATCTTACATCTTAAAATACTATATATTGTGATAATAAATGTACACTGCTTTATTTTTGATTTCATTTCTGTTATGCTGAAACAAATTGAATTTAAAGGGAGGTTTAAGGCTTTGCAAGAACAGAGATTTACAAAAAAGGACTGGACACTTTTTAGAAATAAAATTGCTGACTGGCAGGAAGCCTATATGGACAGGCTGGGTAAGGAATATATAGAATTACTAAGTGAGGACGCTAATCCATCAGAAAAGTTTTGGAAGCTGGACAAGAGAATAAAGGAAGATAAGAAGAAAACTGGCGTTCAATTGGAAATGAGACGATCAGACCTGATTTATCACATGATTTCCCTTATCAATGAAGGGGCGATTCACTTTGAGGATCTCGAAGAGTTCAGTGATGAGCTGAAAGAAACTGTAAGCTTTTTTGTTGAGAGATCGTTTAGAGTATAGGATGTTTTAAATTGGAATTCAGATCGAAACAAAAGCGAACGATCACAGCTTCCCGTTTAAAGATGTTGTGAATTTGAATCGAACCTCAGAGATTAAAAATGACCTGGTGTATTGTACTTTTATACAATAACTGAATATGCAGGTTATGAAAGCTGCCGTTTGTCTGAGGCGGAACCTGCATCTTATGGCTGCATGTGAAGCCTGGCAGCCCATGCCACTTTACAAAGATGGGTATCCCGCATTTGAGGATTAACAGGAATGGATTTTTACTGGAACGGACATTGTTGTCATGTCAGAAAGGTGGATGAAGCATTTATGCGTCTATGGACGATTCAGGATAAAGCGGCATATGATGACTTATGTGAAAAAGGTATTCTGCATTGTAATGCAGCATTAGACGACTGGTTAAAGGAAGACAATTTTAAACAATCCTATGACTGGCTCGTTTCTGAAATGAAAAAGCGTGTCGGTGAACCTCCCCATGGCGTAGCATACCCTATATGGGCATGGTATCTTTTGTTCGGCAAAAACACAAAATCTGATCTGCGAAGATTTGAATTTAAAAACTATGCAGGAGAACAGTATATCATTGAAGCGGAAATACCCGATACCAATGTTTTGCTGAGTGACGAGGAATTATGGCATCTGGTTCTTAACAACGGATATTTTGCCAAACATGCCGGAAAGAATGATGCAATCAAGGAGTACGAGGCAGAAGAAGACTATTTTAATCGCCTGCCAGCCTGCGAACAGGAATGGGAAAAACGGAAATCCTGGGAAAATATATTTGATAAAACTTGCTGCCCATGGATTTTTGTTCAGGCAACGTTCTGGGAATTGCGGAAGGAACAAATTATAAGCGTAAGAAAGTTCTACGGTAAGGCAAAACCAACCAAATGAAGGAATTAAGCGAAGGAACTGTGAGACGGTTGCAACAATCAGCAGGAATCGGATCGAGGCTTTACGATTTATGGGTGTATTACATAACGTCTATTAAAAAATCCTCCTAGGAAGAGGCTATGGGTACATCTACCTAAGAGGGAATGGTCTCTCATTAATAACCCCAAAAATTGCTTTTACCTGTAACTGATTTATATATTAGACAGAATTCCCTTAATTCAAATCCTATGGAAGAAATTGCCCGCCGATCTCCTTTATTTCAGTCCACCGCTGCCGGAACAGTGCATGGCCGCCACGCATTTGTGGATGATAAAAGGATATGACAGGAATCTCAGTCTCCAAAAATACGGTAAAATACAAATATCCATGCACAGTTGTTCTCCTCTCATTCTTTTTGTCCTCTTTTAACACAACGTCATAAAGCAGATCTGCATTCTTCCCCTTCCCTTTTCCACAGCATACAATTAGGTCTGGGGAACACAGGAGAATTTGTTTCCGTATTAATTCCGCATCCCTTACCGCATATCTCCGAATCATTTCAGAATCTGCAACTGCTTTTCCACCAGTTTTTTTTAGATTTAAAAACGCAATTTTGCCCAGCCAGAAGATTCGTTCTTCTTTTGAAATGTGTTCTGGATATTCCTCCATTCCAATCAATGCCTGCGCCCATCTTGCTATGTTATTCCAGGTTTTCCAGCAAGTGGAACTGCCTCCATCTAACAGCCAACGGCATAAATCCGCATTTGCCCCTTCCCAGTTTGCTTCTTTTAAAACAAACAGAATTTTCCGCTCCTGCTCTAACCAGGTTTCTGGACAAAAAATTCCGTCTTTTACAAAGGACTCATCTTTTCTGGTCTCTTTCCATTCTTGAAAAAGGTTTTCCTGCTTTTGTTTTAACATGCTCACTACAGTTTTCTGGAATGTTGCTTCTATCATCAATATCCTCGTTTCTTAAAGCTTCATATGTTTTTCATCGGCATACTGGCCTATAAAACATAAGAAGCTATTATCAATTAAATAATTATAATGCTAAATAAAACGATCAAGCCACACAGAATATAGAACTTCCGCAGGGCCTGATACGCAATAATAGCTATCAATATTTGAAGCTATTTTGTTCCAGTAAGCAGTGCTTTTAACTCCTCAATGGATACGTTATGTTCATCCAACATAATGAATATTTCTTTGATTTGCTCCATTTTTATTTTTTCCTGAATTTCCATTTCCTGTTTTTTCAATGCATCCAGATTATTTTTATGGTACTTCATGGTTGTCTGCGCTTGACCAGTTCTTCCTGTAGCTTTTCAAGTAATGTTTTTCTTATTTTTTTAGACATAAAGACTCTCCTCTTTCCTATTTACTTTCAATAGCTATAGTATAACACAACAATTCTATAATTTAAGTAAGATTTTTACCAAACATAAAATGGATAGGTTTCAATTCGGCTATATCGTTGCGCAATCATTTCCCATAAGGATAAATCTGCTTCTTTGTCTTCTTCTGCGAATCGATACCCAACTGCTTCGTTAAGATCAATATCGAAGTTTAACACAACTTTCGGATTATTTGCGGCAGCACACTCCCATCCATATCCGACACGAAAACATCAAGAATAATCTAGCTATATGTTTCCTGCATATCATTTCCATTGCCTGTATGGTTGTTTGAACACATGATACCATCGTTAAAGAATTTATAAAATAATCTTTTCATCCGTATTATGTTTGTAATAAATATGTTATTAAATAGCATCTCTCCATATCGTATCGGAATCCATATCTTCTATGGTTTGTACCGGATTTAATTCCGGTGCATAGTTGTAAATGACAGAATTTACATACTGCTTGAATGCTTCCAGTTCCATAAAGCTACCGCTGTACAGCCTTCCATCGATTAATTCACGTTGTTCTGTACAAAATGAATATGAACATCGTCTGTATTATAATGAACCCCATAGCAGATTTGATATCGGTTTCCGTAAAATTTAGCAATATCAAATGCCACAAAGGGTATCCGGTTAATGGTAATATAATTAACCTCTGAAAAGATAGGCCGACTGATTTTCTTGTTAAAAAGAACAGGAGCATTGCTCCTGATATGAAATCAAAAAGATTTCACATCATTTTGCAACACTCCCCTGTTAGCTTCTTATTTAATAAGGCTTATTTCTTTACAGATTTCCTCTCTAGTATTGGTACCAGTTACTCTGACGGGAAAATCTTTCCCTTTTCTTCTCATTCACTTTTCCTAAATCTAGCGCACATCATTGGCTTTATTCCGCCGGCCTCCAGTATTTTCATTGCTTGATCACCCAATTTATCACAGCAAAGCTTTTCATTCGTTTCTTTGATGGTAATAGTACCATTTTCAAGATCAATTAATAGTGTTTGACCATCTTTTACCTTTTTACTGATTCCCTTACAAACAATCAGGGGCAGGCCCAGATTAATTGAATTTCTAAAGAAAATCCTTGCGAATGAATCAGCCACAACTGCTGATGCTCCCATATTAAGCAATGCAATTGGCGCATGCTCTCTGCTTGATCCGCACCCAAAATTAGTTCCGGCAACAATAACTCCGCCTTTTGGAAAATTAGGTGCAATATTTTCATCTACACCAGCCAGACAATGGCTTCCTATTTCTTTTTCATCCGTAATTGCCAAAAAGCACCCCGGATATATTTGGTCCGTATCAATGTTGTTACCAACGATGGTAACTTTTCCCGTTATCTCTTTTTTCATATACGTCCCTCCTATACATAATCTCTTGGGTCTGTAATTTTTCCATTTAAAATACTCGCTGCTACTGTTGCAGGACTTGCCAAATAAATCTCCGCTTTTGTAGAACCCATTCGGCCGGGAAAGTTCCGATTTGTACTGCTAATGCATACTTCACCTGGTGCTAAAATTCCTTCATGAGCACCGAGACACGCGCCACACCCTGGGGTTGTTATAGTCGCGCCTGCATTTATCAAATCTCCAATATATCCTTTTTCAAGACATAACTGCATCACCTCATTAGACGCCGGAACTACCACCAAACGTGTATATTGGGGAATTTTTTTTCCTCGCAATATCTCTGCTGCGACTGCAATATCTTCTTCCCGTCCTCCTGTACAGCTTCCAATGTACCCCTGCGCTAATTCAACTGTTTTACCTTTAATCACATTGGCCAGTGTATCCACATTATCCACACTGTGAGGACAGGCTAATAATGGCTCTAGAACTGATACATCAAACACATAGCTCTCTTCATACTTAAAGTCAGGGTCTGTGTATTGGACATCATAAGGACGTACTGCGCGTTCTGATACATAATTCAAGACATCTTTATTCGGCTGCATATATGCAGTCTTTGCACCAATTTCCACAGCCATATTGCAGATAACCATCCTCCCTGCAACATTTAATGAATCTACATAGCTTCCAGTAAAATCAATGGCTTTATATACTGCTCCATCGGCCTTTAGTTTTCCTAAGACACTAAGTATTACATCCTTTGGATAAACTCCTTTCGGTGCATTTCCTTCCAGCCGTACTTCAATGATTTCAGGTATCCGGAACCATAATTCACCCGTCATCAGAATAGTTGCCATGTCTGTTGCTCCACAGCCTGTCCCCATTGCCCCAAACGCACCATGCGTGGTAGTATGACTATCTGTTGCAACAACAATCATTCCCGGATAAATCACCCCTGCCTCCGGCATCACTTGATGGCATACCCCGCAATTCGTATCAAAATGGAATCTCAAGTTGTTTTTCTTGGCAAATTCCCGCATTTCAGCATGATTTGCTGCACTTTTTATATCAGGTGCCGGCGCATAATGGTCAAATACAAACGCTGCTTTCTCTGAGTCCCAGACTTTATCGCCCCCCATTTCGTAGAATGAATAGACTGTCTGGAGGTACAGATCGTTAATCTCAGCAAAGTCAACTTTAGCCGTTACAATTTCTCCCGCTGTCACTTGCTCACGTCCGCTGTTTTTAGCAAATATCTTTTCTAATGCATGCATAAAACTCACTCCTATTTATTGCGTTCTATATGTTCTCTGATCTTTTCGACAGTGACCTCGGGTTTTTCTTCCGGGACAAAATGCCCGCAGCCGGGAACCCCATATCCCTTTACATCAACCGCCAGCCGGCTCCAGATATCAACAACATCCCATATCTTGCAGATATTTCCATCTGATCCCCAGATGCACATCAGTGGAACTTCCAATTTCTTGTTTCGGTCCTGCATATCCAGTTCCCAGTCAACCGTCACGCTGGCACGGTAGTCTTCAGCAATCGCATGTACCGTAGCCGGATCGGAATAGTAGCGGATATATTCCTGAACGATATCTTCCGGAAATGTATCTTCCGCCAGTGAACCCGGAATCGTCTTCTTTAAAATATTGCTGCGAATAAAGTACTCAGGCTGGGATCCCAGGAAATTCTCCGGGAATGGCTCAGCCTGGATATAAAAGAACCAGTGCCAATATTTTGTGGCAATCATCTGATCCGTACGTTCATATACATCAATTGTCGGTATGATATCCAGTATTACCGCAGACTTTACCTTATCTGAATGATCAGTCATCATCCGGTGGCAAACACGGCCGCCGCGGTCGTGTCCTACGATATGGAAGCGTTCAAAGCCAAGTTCTTTCATCACAAATACCTGATCGTCTGACATTGCGCGTTTGGAATAGCTTGAATGATCCGCCTTACCATGCGGCTTTGAACTTTCGCCATATCCCCGCAGATCCGGCACCACTACGGTATAATCTTTCGCCAGCTCCGGTGCGACCTTATGCCACATCAGATGACTTTCAGGGTGCCCATGAAGCAGAAGAACCGCTTCTTTTCCATGACCGGCGACCCATGTATGTATCAACACTTCACCGGTATCGATTATCTGGTGCTTAAATCCTTTAAAATATTTTTCGTTTATCATAAACAGTTATTCCACTCCTTTTAATATGATGCTTTTTTATGCCGGAAAAAGAATCGGTACCATCAGAAACATGATTATCAGGCATATGACACTTAACGGCAGTCCTATCTTGACAAAATCTTTGAAACGAAAGCCACCCTGCATTACAATTACAGTCGTCGGTGATGCCAGTGGAGTCGTAACTGCAATCGCTGTACCGATGATAACCGGAACACAAAAGAACAACAGATTGACATTCAGCGCCAGCGCCATGGATATTGCTATCGGAACCACGATTGCATTAGCCGCAGTGTTACTCATGAACTGTGAAAGAAGCCATCCAATCAAGCCCAACGCAATCATAATAGTAAATGGACTGGCACTCTGTCCGCCAAACAATCCAATCACAAAGTCTGCAATCACTTCACCAGCACCGCTCGTATTCAGGCCATCGGCCATGGAGGTTACCCCTGCCATAACAATCAGAACATTCCAGTCGCAACTCTTAATGGATTCTTTCACACTTACCGCTCCGCTGAACCACAAGATCAATACGCCGAGCAGCGAGCAGATTGCCACATTCCATACACCGGTAATGAATCCCGCTACCATAAGCAGAAAAACAATCAGGCTCAGATACGTCTTCCATTTCGGAATCTCCTTGCCGTCATCGGCTGCCATTTCAATCACCGGATCATCAAAATCAAAGTATTTCACCATCATGTTGAAGCCGATCGTTGCAAAATACAACGTACTCGCAATAATCATTACAATGGCAATGGGAGCCATTGCAAAAAATGATATATCCGCTCCTGCCTCAATTACCATCGCTCCGGCAGCGGCTACTGCTGCAGCACCGGAAAGTGACAGCGGGGATCCAATCGTGCTCATCGTCCCGACCGGCATCAGCAAATTCTTTGCTTTCACTTTCCCGTTGGAATTCTGAGCAATTGAACGGGCGACCGGCACCATCGTTGCGGCAATCGCCGTGTTAGTCGTGAAACCGGTTACCAGTCCGGTAAATGCAGAAAAGGCGGCTACGACTGCACGTTCACTTCTCTGTGATAATTTACTGAATAATACATTGGTAATTTTTTGAATTGCACCGGTCTGAAACAATCCATTGCAGACGATCATGGATGCACCACAGAAAACCACTGTTGAGTTACCAAAATACTCGAAAGCCTTATTAAGCGGCTGTACCCCTGTAACAGACATTGCCAGCGCAGCGAACATAGCTGTTGCTGCTAACGGAATTTTATCTATCATTACCATCATCATAGTGATTATTAAAATAATAATTGCAATTGTACTATGCGACATGTTTCCTCCTTTTTGCTTTGTTCCCCATTTCTTCCGGAAAATTTGGATCATCATTAAGCTTGTGATGTATCTTGAATATACTCTAACTTTGTGTTAAAATCAAATTTATATAATTAATTAAACCATAAATTATTTTTATATCATTTGTGTAATATTTTGAATTAAAGGAGTTTTTTTATGACTAATGCCATGAAATATATCTATACAATTTATAAAACAAGAAGTTTTTCAATGGCCGCAGAACTGCTCTTCATCTCTCAGCCAGCCTTAAGCATCGCCGTCCGCAAGGAAGAAGAGCTTTGGGGAAGTGCTTTTTTTGACCGTAATGCCCACCCGCTTAAACTGACCCAGGCGGGTGAATTATATATAAAAAAGGCAGAAGAAATCTGGCATCTGGAATATGAACTCAAACAGCAGCTGGCAGATCTTTCTGACTTGTCTACAGGTGAATTATATATTGCCGGAACCCAATATACTAATTCCTATATTCTTCCTCCTATGATTAATCAGTTTATGAAGCGGTATCCTGGTATCCGGATTAAAATTCATGAAAGCAGCCCTGAGGCTAATCTGCAGGCTTTACAGAACGGTCGGGTCAGTGTCTCATTCAACGCCGGTACCTTTGATCCTCAGATTTTCACCCAGGCTCCGGTTTTTCAGGACTATATCCTGCTGGCCGTCCCCTGCTCTTTTGCGATCAATAAAGCATATAAAGAATACGCCCTTTCGCATGAGCAGATATGCAGCCCAGAATTTTCATGGAACGAGCGGCCACAGATTCCGGCTGAATGTTTTGCCGATATTCCGATGATATTTTTAAGCCCTGGTACAAATCTGCATCAAATAACAATGGAAATCTGCCATGATGCCGGCTTTACACCTAATATCCTCTTCAAAGTGGATCAGTCCACAACTGCGTATAACCTGGCCCGTGCCGGTATCGGCGCCGTCTGGGTAAGCAATTTGATCATCACTCATTCCCCTGCCTGTGATATGGTCTACTATCAGATAAAAAGCAAAAAGACCTATCGCAATTACTACGCCCTGACTAACAAAAAACGCTATACCAATAAGGCAACGACAGAGTTTATCCGTATATGCCAGCAGCTTATCTGAAGTGCCCAATAATCTGTGGATAAGTAGCCTAAAAAAGGCGTTCCTATGCTTGTGTCATCTCAGAAATACGAACTCAACGTATACGGGTCAGCGGTTATTCACTTATCTAATAACCAAGAGGAAGAATAAATATCCATCTACTTCTTTGGAAAGTTTGAAGAGATTTGAGATTTTTTTTGATATGATATTTCCGCATATCTTTTTCCGTAAGTTCTTCCAGCGGACGGTCTGAATAATTTAGACCTAATCACATATTCATTTTATGTTTGAGGACTAAATCCACGGAGGTGAATTTCCACCTTCAGTTTTTCTTACACAGAATCGGTTTGGCAGGAAATCCGAGAAGATTCTGCCGACAGAATCCAATTATCTTTTGACCTTGAAAACCTGTGTATCCTCAATGAGGCTGAGTCACTGATGAGAATGGAATTTCCGAAGAACTGGATATGGAAACAGTCCTCGTTAGTAAGCGCAAACTTCGTTCCAAAGGACTGACATTATCTGCCGGGTGTAATATACAAGGATCTTAAGCATGTACCGACTTACTTCGAAGTACTGTAGCATTACATCAAAGTATATGTTGGAAGTCATGATACAAGCGGGATTCTCCGCACAGGGATTCTGCTGATTCTATTAAGTCACAGCAACTTGACTCCGGAGCTGGCCTCCGCTATCTTTCATGCCAAGTACGTCAATGCAATCTCTCTGAACAGGCTGTCCGAAGAGTTTTTAAGGTTTGACGCAGACATTCCAAGACAGGACATGGCAGGTTGGATGATCCACATCTTTCAATACTATCTTGGCCCAGTGACAGGCATGATGAAAGCAGAACTTATACACTGCGATGAACACCTTTTGTAATGCCAGAGAAAGGGAAGCAGTATATGTGGGTTTATCATTCGTCAGAAAGGAAGAAAAAATCACCAGTGTTCCTTCACGAGTATGCTGGAACGAGAGGGACTGCCGCTTCAAGAGAGTTTTTAAAAGGATACAGAGAAACACTTGTAACGGATGGCTACCAGGTATACCATACGCTGGTGAAGGAGCGGGCTGAGGACTTAAAAGTTGCAGGATGTTGGGCTCATATTAGACGCAGGTATGCTGAAATCATCAAAGCCGGCGGAAAAAAGGACCTTCTACTCCTGGACAAAAGGCAGCTGCGGAAGCAATCAAGAGAATCGCAGCCATCTACCATGTCGATCACATGGATAAAGAATCATCGAAAGAGGAACGATTGGATAACAGAAAACGATCCGTCCGCCCTTTAGTAGATGCTTATTTTGCGTGGGTTAAGGAACAGGCTGGTAAAAAGGGCTTAGATAAAAGTTCCAACCTGGCCGGTGCGCTTGATTACTCGATTAACCAGGAACCATTTTTAGGAGTATTTCTGGAAGATCCAGAAATACCGCCCGATAACAACGACGCGGAAAGAAGTGTGAAAGCGGTGCCTGTTGGGAATCACAACTGGCACATCATCGATTCAGAGAATGGTGCAGAGGCCAGTGCCGCGCTGTATAGTATTGCGGAAACATTAAATATGCAATAGACAAATTTATTACTTGTATCCATTTTATGTCCCGCCACCCCCTTCATGGTTATTCAAGAGACATATTTAACATGATCACATGCAGCAAGACTGTTCTATCTTTTTGGCAGAGCTTATCATGCTTTTTATAAATCATATTTCCCATTAAAACGGAATCTCTAATTGTTTAAATCCTGTCTAAAAAACACAACTCAGCAACCCAAAGCTGGTTTAAAATTGGTCTTAAAAATGGATTTATTCCATAAATTCAAATTCTTCCATAGTTGTCTGGATCTGCGGTAAATAACGGTATACGACCTGTTTTACATGCATCTTAAACTCATTCAACTCTACCCACGCTCCACTAAACAGCTTTCCGTCTATATAGCTAACTGTATTTTGAATCAGATGAATATGTACATGGTCTCTGTCGGAATGAACGCCAAAGCAAATCTGATAACGGTTTCCATAAAATTTCGCAATATCATAAGCCATTCTGTACGCAACGTCTGCGGTAATCCCCCACTTGGGATCTGGAGAAATTATGATATGCCTGAGTTGTCTATAATTTCTATCGTTCTTCCCATATGCTTTCTTTACAAATTGCATTTGTTCCAGCATTTTAGCCGGATCATCAGGATTGGTTCCAATCGCTCCGATATATCCCTTTGTCTTCTCCGGACAAGTTGCATAAGCAATTAAGACTTTTAATGCATTACGGTCTCTATACCCTTTTTTCCCTGTTTCTAACTTAACAATGTCCATATGTTATTCAGCCCTTCCTGTATTTCTTTAATCTTTAATTTTATTGCTTCGGAAGATTCACTTCCATCCTCTTCCATTATCATAAGATCATTAAGGCTAGCCTGCGTCTGAGTTATCATCCGCACTTTTTCTTCCGAAATTTTTCTCACCCTTGTTCTGGAATTTAAAGAAGCACGTCTTACATATTCCGAAGCAGTCATACCCGATTTTTCCGCCCCTTTCCTAATCTTCGCATCCTCCTTTTCCGTATAGCGAATCGTAAGGCTTTTAGATTTTTTCATATGACTTTCCTCCTACTAACTATTTTTTATCTAGTTTTTATCTATTAGTTAGTTAGATATAGTGTTAATTTTAATATACTTCATCACTCTATTTCCCTTTTGGTACTCATTTCATATTAGATAGATTTAACTATTCTCTTATATACACAGGATAACGATTTTGTCATACAAAATGCCCTAGCTAAGATTAATTATTCCCGCCTTAAATGATTAAATTTTTATCTTCAACTAACATGCTTATAAAAATAAAAGACGAAAGGAAATATTATATGTTTGAATCCTACGATGATTTAGTAACAATTGAAGATTTATGTGAGATGCTTGGAATTGGCAAGAATGCTGCCTATGAATTGCTTCAAAGAAAACTGATTAAATCTTTCCACATTGGCCGATCCTGGAAAATTCCCAAAAAGGCTGTGGAAGAATATATTTATCAGCAAAGCGGAATTAAAAAATAAAAAAGGAAACCATTCCCAGCTTCCTCTCTAATACCTGTTTTTCTTCTCAAATGATAATATACGGCCTTTAAAATAATACAAACTGGAATAACATAACACTGTCTTTCCTGAAAATATTCTTAATGTGTGTCAAACCTTTCAGCCCCCCATAGATAATTTCATCATGACCGGCCTGAGAGCCCCTATTTTACTGGATATTTTCAACTTCGTCAAAAAATCTTTCTCATTAATTGCTTTTCATACTCATACCGGACGACGAGAGCCGTCCGGCCCCCCTAAATAGTTCATTTGCCCGCTTCTAACTAACTGGAAGTGGTTTTTTTATTTTAAAATGCGGTTCCGAAATGTCCATATTTGACATAATAAATAAAACGGCAGGAAATCCATAATATCAGATTTCCTGCCCATTTTAAACTTCCTGCTCTCTCGCCTATTATTCGAACATAACCTTTCCCCCAACCACAACCAGCTTCACCTGAATATCCTCATCAAACACCACAACATCTCCATCCTTGCCGGGTATTAGGCTTCCTTTTTTGTGGTCGATTCCCATGGCTCTGGCCGGTGTTAAGGTGATCATTTTGACTGCATCCACCAGCGGCACACCAGCGGTCTGAACCATAGTCCGCACCAGGCGGTCTGCTGTAGCAACACTTCCTGCAAATGCCGAGCGGTCCATCAGCTTAGCAACGCCATCTTCCACGATTACTTTCTGTCCGGTTACCAGGTTGCCCAAGATGGATTCCCCATCCCCACATCCTGCTGCCCTCATGGAATCTGTTACCAGGCAGATTTTATCCGGTCCTTTTATTTTATAAATCAATTTCAGCAGGCTTTCCGGCAGATGCATTCCATCTGCAATAACCTCCACAAACAGGTCATCAATCAGGTAACCGCTCTCCACTATTCCGGAATAACGGAAGGAATTGATTCTTTTTACCATGGACATACCGGAATAAAAATGAGTTATCATGCTGTAGCCGTTTTCATAAGCCCTTACTACATCTTCATAGATAGCATTACTATGGCCCATGGAGCACACGATTCCTCTTTTGCTCAATTCCCTTCCAAATTCCATCGCTCCAGGAAGCTCCGGTGCAGCCGTCCATCTGACAATATCATCGCTGAAGCTTAGAATCTCCTGATAATCCTCCCGCTGTGGGTTTTTTATGTACGTCGGATCCTGAGCGCCCCGCTGTTCCATCGAAAAATACGGTCCTTCCAGATGAAGTCCCAATATATTCGGGATCCCCTTCTGGTGCCTGCTCTCTTTCATGCATTTTAATATACCAAACAAATTCACTTTGCTACTGGCAAGGGTTGTGGGAACAATGGTAGTGGTTCCATGCTTCATATGGGTTCTGACGCCCGTCAAGATTGCATCAAGGGTGCCATCCATAAAATCACATCCGCCTCCTCCATGAGTATGAAGGTCTATGAAACCAGGGGAAATGTAACGCCCCTTTACATCAATTACCTCATCACCCTCTAACCATTCCCATTGGCCATCCTCCAGAATCTGTTCAATGATCCCATTGATAATCATAATCCCCGCCCCGTCAATTATGCGCAGCGGAGTTATTACTTTTCCATTTTTTAATATAGTTCTCATCGATACCCCCTGAGTCAATCGGATATATGCAGACCGCTTCGCTGCTTGGTGAGGTTAAAATCTGTCTCATACCGGATAAGAATTAACATCCCCATAGAACCTGCAGTCCTCATGCGTCCTGAGAATCGATGCCGGGCATTCCTCAGAGACAGTTCCTGTCAGCGCTCTCTGGGCAGCCCATTGTTTATTTGCTCCGGGAACAATGGTGAATAAATGTCGTCCTGACAGCAGCATCGGTATGGTAAGGGTCACAGCATGAGTGGGTACCTGGTCGATGTGTTCAAAACATCCGTCATTTACCTGCTGCTGCCTGCAGACGGAATCCAGCTTTACCACCTTTACTTTCTTAGGATCATGAAAATCCGCAACTTCCGGGTCGTTAAAGGCAATATGCCCGTTTTCCCCGATTCCCAGGCATACAATATCGATCTCCTCTTCTTCCAGAAGTCTTGTATACCTATCACATTCCATTTCCGGATTATCCTTTTCCGGCATCAAGAGATGGACAGTTTGAGGCTTCACATCATCAAATATGGATTTTATAAGAAAGGTACTAAAGCGCTGGCCGGCGGCCGGTTCAAGTCCTATGTACTCATCCATATGGAATGCCTCCACTCTGTCCCATGGAATATCCTCTATCTGTTTTAGTGCCTCCAAGAACTCATTTTGGGAGGGAGCCGCAGCAAATACCATACGAATCTTTTCTTTCTGCTTCAAAAGCTCTTTCATACAGTCAGCCGCATCCTTTGCCGCATATTTCCCCATCTGCTCTCTTGTCTGAAAGACACAGAGCTGCAGCTCATCAATCTTTGTTTTATAAACCGGTTCAACCATAAAAATCATCCTCCTTCACTTTTGACAGCTCTCCCCTGCACTCCCTTGGTGAAACCCCAAAATATTTCTTAAATGCCTTTGAAAAGCTGCGCGGATCTGAATACCCTACCTGGATACAAATCTCGTTTATCAGGCAATCCGAATTATTTAACATCTGCTTTGCCTTTTCCATCCGGACCTTTGTCAGATAATCCATATAATTCATGTTCGTTTTCTTTTTAAACAGGCGGCTGATATAAAAGAGGTTCAGATGAAACAATTCCGAAATTTCTTCCAGGCTAGCTTCCGCACAATTTTCATCAATATAATTCCGGATTCGTTCAATCACATCTGTCTCTTCCCAGGTTTCTTTATCTTTCTGCGTCCGTTCCCGGTCAAGTTCGTCCCGCATCTCCATGAATGTCTGCTTCAGCTCTTCGTATTTCGTGGGCTTTAGGACATAATGCCGGACGCCCACGCGCATGCTGGCCTGAGCATATGAGAATTCTCCATGTGCGCTTAAAAGAATCACTTTTATATTCAGCTTATTCTCATAAATGTACTTCGCCACCTCAATACCTGTCACATGGGGCATCATGATATCAATCAGCAGAACATCGATTGGGTTGGATTCAATAAACGCAATGGCTTCCCTGCCATCTTCGCAGACGCCAGCCACTTCAAACCCCTCCTGCTCCCAGGGAAAATAATTAGCTAAGCTTGTACGGATTGTCACCTCGTCATCAACGATAAGTAATTGATACATGATCCCCCACCTGATTCCTTTTTTATCTTTGCTGCCTGTTATTTACAGTTCTTGCTGGTTAAGCTTTCTTTTTTAAAGTCCTCTATATCCACAACGATATTCTTATTCCTTGATTCCTCTGCCGCAAATGCCATAATGTGGCTGTCCACCGACAGTTCTGCTCTGGTTCTGGCCGACTCCCAGTTTTCACTGCGAATCATGGATATTACATCCCTCATCAGCATGGTGTCCCCGCCGCTGTGAGTTCCTTCTGCCGCCTTTGGCCGGATAATCCGCTCCTCCGTCTCCCCAAAGCGGCGGACCGTTACGTAATTCTTCTCCATGTTGGCCCTTAAATCACCTTTCGTTCCCAGTATGCGCAGTTCTCTGGTCTCTGTTGCATTAAACCCATTTAAGTTAAAGGATGCCGTAATCCCGTCTTCGTACAGCATATTTACAACCTGGTGGTCGGCAACTGCATTGTCACAGTGGAACACGCACCGTCCGTAACCGCCCTCCCGCAAAGCCTTTTTTCTCGCCTCAAGGGAAGTATCAACGCTAATCATGCTGGTAGGCCAGGCCACATTGTCCGTCAGATATTGCTTCATTGCAGAAAACGGACATTCCTGTTCAACGGAGCAGTCCATACATCGTTCGGCTGAACCAGCCGGAGCATTTTCCTTTTTAAAATAAGTCAGTTCGCCAAAGGAGCTGATCCTTACACATTTCTTTCCTATGAGCCAGTTTAAAATATCCAGATCGTGGCAGGACTTGGCAAGAATAATGGGGCTGAAATTTCGGAAATTCCCCCGCACATAGCTGTGTGCAATATGGGTATAGGATGCATTCTCCGCATGATGGACGGAAATGATCCGCCCAACTGCCTCCTCCTCCAGAAGCTGCTTAATGGTGCTGAAAACGGGAGTGTACCGAAGGACGTGGCACACCAACAGATGGCAGCCATTGGCCCTGGCCAGACGCACAAGCTCCAGACATTCCCAGGGGTCAGGCGACATGGGTTTTTCCAAAAGGCAGTTAATGCCTTTTTTAAGGACCATGGTTGCATGGTTAAAATGGTCCCCATCCAGAGTTGACACAATCACCAAATCAACATCCTGAAGCTGGCTTATCATGTCCTTTGCATCAGAAAACCTTCTCTCCTCCGGAACGCCATATTTATTACCGACTTTTAAAAGCCTTTCAGGCAGTATATCACAGACATAGGCAATCTCTGCCTCATCCGGGTGGTTTAATATGTAATCCGAATAGGCAGAGCCCCTATTCCCGCATCCTATCACTCCTACTCTGACTTTCTTATGATTCAACATTTTTATCCCCCTATCCCTTTAATCCTGAAGTTGCAATGCCTTCCACAAAATACGGCTGCGCAATGAAGAACAAAACAATGCCTGGTATCAGGCTGACCAGCGTATTGGCCAGCAGCGGCCCCCACGAAATGCTGGAGGTACTGTCAATCAAGCTTCTGAGAAACAAAGATACCGTAAACTTATCAACTGAGCTTATGTAAATCAACTGGTTTAAATAATCATCCCAGGTCCAGATGAATGTAAAAATGGCAACGGAGAACAGCACTGGCTTGCACAGCGGCATGATAATTCTTCCATAAATGCCGAAGGTACTGCAGCCGTCCATATATGCTGCCTCATCAAGCTCCTTGGGAATCCCACGGATAAACTGCACCATCAAAAACACGTGGAATCCATTTACCGCACAAAATGCCGGGATGGAAAAAGGCAGATAGCTGTCAATCCAGCCTATTTTGCTGAACATGATGTATTTGGGTATTAATGTCACCTGGGACGGAAGCATCATGGTTGCCAGCATGAATATGAACAGCGGCCATTTTCCAATAAAGTTAAGCCGTGCAAACGCAAAACCTGCCAGGGAGCTGGAGATAACAGTTCCCCCGATCACGACTCCTACCATTACAAAGGTATTTTTTAAAAAGTATCCGAATGAATGGTTGGGATTGATATACCATCCGTCAGCAAAGTTTTTCAAGGTGAAATTATCGCTGATTAATTGAAAATCACCGCTGAATATTTCTGACCCCGGCTTGAAAACACCGCTGACCAGCCATATCATAGGAAATAGCATAATAAAGCTTCCCATGATTAAGATTGCATGGGTTATGGCATTCTTGAATTTCTGATTATTCTTAAATCTCCTGTTCATGCAAGACACCCACATTTTTTCAGTTTTCATAATACACCCACTTTTGAGACGATTTAAATATCACCAATGCAAACGCAAGGATAATGAACGTCAGCACCCAGGCCAGAGCTGATGAGTATCCCATTCGGTGGGACTCGAAAGCAGTCCTGTAAAGGTGAAGCATGTACACGTATGTAGAATCCGCCGGACCTCCGTTTGTTATGACAGAAACCTGGGTAAATACCTGGAACGCATTGATGATACCCATAATCAGATTAAACAGAATCGTGGACGATATCATGGGAAGCGTAATCTTAAAAAACTGATTGACCCTTCCGGCTCCGTCAATATCACCGGCTTCATATAATTCCCTGGGAACCTGTTTTAATGCCGCCAGAAAAACAACCATAGCCGACCCAAACTGCCATGCCCCCATAAGCGCCAGGGTTGTTAAGGACATCTTGGGATTGGTCAGAAAGTCAAAGGGCCCCAGACCAAAGATTCTAAGGAATTCATTTACAAACCCGTCTCTGGACAAAACAATCTTCCATGTCACAGCCATAGCAATCCCCGCGCCCACAATGGACGGGATATAGTAAATGGTGCGGTAAACAGACATTCCCTTCACATTCTGATTGAGCAATACCGCAATCAGCAAGGCTGCAATCAGTTTGATCGGGACAAACAGAAACACGTACCTTAATGTGATGAGCAGGCTGTGCTTAAACATCCTGTCTTCGCTAAACATTTCTATAAAATTCTGAAGGCCAATGAATTTCGCTTCACTGTAGATGGAGTAATCTGTAAAGGACAGCCACAGGGACTGAACCATCGGCCCCACCGTAAACAATACGACACCCAGAATCCATGGAAGGAGGAAAAGGAACGCTTCTTTATTTTTATACTTTCCACTGTCAAAAGGCTTTTTTTCACCGAACACAGCCTTCTCCTTTCTCTTTCTAATCAGCAGGCATTCACTCCTACTCACTGAATTTCTGAAGTATTTTATTGCTTTCCTTCTCAACTACATCTAAGAATTCCTGAGGGGTATATTTGCCGAACATCATATTCTCAAATTCACGTACCAGCATAGAATGAATCTCCATATACCCTGAAGGGAAAGGTTCGTTTTCAATGTCCGTTGATGTGGATTTTTCAATACATTCAAACATCCTCTTTTCCATATCGCTGAGCGAACCGGATATACGGCTTCTGATCGCGCTGTTTCCCGGAACGCCCCGCTCAAGTAGGAGAATATCTCCGGCGTCTTCACTGTTTACCATAAAATCAATCAATCCGGCCGCATTCTCAGGCGATTTGCAATCCTTTGTAATGCAGTAGACCATGCTTGGATTAACCCAACGGGCATCCTTCTGGGCTCCCTTGGGGGTACACTCAATTCCAAAATTAATGCCCATACCCATATAGGTCTGGGTCATTGGAGAAACATTGATAATCATTGCAGTCTTTCCGGTCTGGAAGTCATCCACGTTCTGAGGATTGGAAGCTGTTATTTCTAAAGGAGGCATAATTCCTTCATCCAACGGCTTCTTTATGAATTCAACTGCTGAAAGTCCTTCTTCTGAATTAAAAGCCACTGACTTTAAGTCATTGTTCCACATCCTGCCGCCACGTTCATAGATATATTTCTTAAAAGTAATGTCCGGTCCCGCGGGATTTACCATATAAGCAGTTCCCCAGACATCCGTCTTGCCGTCTCCGTCCGTGTCCATGGTCAGTTTTCTGGCCGCCTCCATGTAATCATCCCATGTCCAGTCTTCTGTAGGATAGGGCACTCCGGCCTTGTCAAAATAGTCCTTATTGTAAAACAAAAGGGATGTACTTACGCCTGCCGGAACTGCATATAGTTTCCCATCCATGCGGTACATATCAAGTGTTGATTCTGATAAATTGCTCACATCAAGAACGCCCTTTTCAATATACTCATCTAACGGAACCAGTTGGTTTCTGGCAACGTATTCGGCCACATTGGTATAGGACATCTGAACTACATCGGGCCCTGTGTTAGCCGCCAGCTGAGTGGTCAGCTTGTCAAAATACCCATCCCAGCCAGAATACTCTGTTTTAACCTCTACATCAGGTGCGATTCTTTTGTAAAGCTCCAGCGCATCAACTGTCGCCTTATGTCGTGTTTCCCCTCCCCACCACATAAAACGAAGAGAAGTATTGCCCTCCTTCCGGGCGGTATTTCCATTGTCGGTCTCGCCGGACTTTGAAGCATCTCTGGCACTCACAGTCTCTGCAGGCTTTTCAGTTCCTGCACCATTGTTCTGCATACATCCGGCCAGACTTAACACCATTGCAAAAGCAGCCAAAGAACATGTAAATAATTTTGCCTTTCTCATAAAATCTCCTTTCTTTGTGATAACATACTTTTTTCATGGATTCATTGTAGCATTGTATGCATTTTTCGGTGAGATTTCATTTTATTCAAAATATGTCTTCTATTTGACCTCTTTTCCGCCCATGGGTGCTACATTTGACTTTTGTGCAAATTCAGAACTGTCCGACAACTCCATATCACCGTAATAGTCAAAATCAATCCCGTCTGAAATAATATTGTTATTAAAGTTTTTAATCTTCAAATCCATGTCCGCCGGTAAAACAATTTTCACGCTGGTTCCAAGCCCTTCCTTACTTCTTATTGTCATAGAACAAGTCTCCTCATAGACCAGTTTCAGGCGTTTATATACATTTTTGACTCCAATGTGAATCCCCAGGTTTTTCCTGTTATCGTAATTCATCATTTGCCTCACTTCAAGCAGCCGTTCCTTTGTCATTCCCATACCGGTATCAATGACTTCAAGGCAGATTTTTTCACTCAGGCAGTAAAGCCGGATCTTCAGCTTACACATTCCGTCCTTTTCTTTTATGCCATGGTAGATAGAATTTTCTACCAAAGGCTGGATAATCATTTTTATGATATAAAAGTCCAACAGACTGTCATCCTCTTCCCAGATTACATCAAACCGGTCACGATAGCGCTCCTGCATGATGGCCAGATAGCTCTTTGTATAGGACAGTTCCTCCTTAAGCATCACCTTTTCATTGGGATTACTCAGGGAAAACTTCAAAACATCCGATAGATGTTCAAGCATTCTGCTTGCATGGTTTTCGAAGCCCAGATGTCCGATGATGCTCCAATTAATTGTTTCAATGGTATTAAACAGGAAATGGGGGTTAATCTGGGATTGCAGAGCCAACAGCTCCATCGCTTCATACCGGCTCTTCTTCTCCGCAAGCTGGGCTTTTACATAGCGGCTTTCAATGAACATCTTAATCATATTTTGTATAATGTATCCATACTCATCCTTTGCTTTCGAGGTAAGCTCCGGTAGGGGATAAGGAGAATCTGCTGCTTCGATGATCTGATAAATTGTATAGATCCGATCATAGCTGCGCTTTGAAGCGACATAAGACGCCCCAAGGGCTGCCGCAATACTGACAAGGAAAATCACGGCAATCCTAAGGCTGATTTGATACAGAACTTCATATAGCTTTCCCGTAGGAACCCGCGATATATAGGTATAACCATTTCCCTCCGACTTCACGGTAATATACCTATATTGGAAACTTTTCCCTTCCCGGTTGTCCTCATGATAGGTAAAATTGTATACTGCTTCACCATCTTTGGAATAAATCTCTATTTCCTGCCCCTCCAGCAAATTAAGGGCGCTCAGCCGCTCGTCAAAATAGGAACCATAAATATTCAATGCCACCGTCCCTACCTGCTTTAATCCTGTATACAGCTTTCGGTATACCGTGATCACATCCGTCGGTGATTCAAAGGAATAACGTTTGATTCCCCTGTACCTGGTCCAGGTAGTTTCATCCATGTTCCTCAATGCCCCGGTATCCTCTAACCATTCTGAATCCAGAAACTGTCCCGGCATCTGTCTCCCATTGTTGCTGACCATAAAGCTGTCTTCCGGATTATCAATCTGAAGATAGATGGAATGGATATACTGCCTTGAATTTGCTATTGTATTCATAAAATTCAGCATTTCAAAATCAACCGCCCGCTTCTCCGGCGTAACCGTATTACTGTCGGAATACTCCCCGTAATCCTGTTCCTTTGTATAAAACTCAAAATTCAGGCTTAAGGAATTCACTTCATTTAAAACGGTCTCCACGTTTGTCTGAATCTGACTTAAGAGATTCTCATTGTTCTTATTCAGCTCCCGCAGGAAAACGTGATAGACAAAATATAAGGTGATAGCTCCGCATATCAGAAGAACGGCAAAAATAGGAAGTGCAAAAGTGATAAAGTTTTTGATGAACCATTTCTTTTTCATGGCATTGTTTCCTTTGGCTTTTTCTTTTGCTTATATTGCTTTCAGTATACCATTACAAGACTGATCCCACCAGTATTTTAAGTTCTGAAAAGATACCATATAAAGCAAAAAGAGGACGCTATCCAGTATCCTCTTCCACAGTTGTTTTTCTCTTACAAGCCAATCATCATTTTGTTCCGACCGGCCCCAACTTTTTTTCTTTATCAGAATATTATTAAGATAATCTAAGAGCCCATTCCCTGCAGTCCAGCACTCTGATAGCAATTCCTTCGTAGAACTCCGGTTCATGGCAGATCAGTAGAATACTTCCCTTATAAAAGGTTATCAGAAGTTAATATCAAAAAATTTCTTAGTTCAGTCAATACATAATTTTAGCCCCGGTACTCTTAAATTAAACCTGATAAATTTATAATACTTATCTTATCGTACAAATCCCGCCCTATCATTCTCGTTTTTTTTGACTATTCTTTCTATAATAATGGGATTTTAGAACATCTACATCATCATCTTAAATCCCATATTTGTCAGATAAAAAATTGTTGTCACATTCCATCTTGTAATATGGAAACTCCAATCTGAAGTCAAAGGGGTTTTCCGTCGCAAATCTTATTTTATAAATAAACCAAAATTCATATTGAAGTAAAAAACAACTTCTCAAGCCTTCCACAATACTAAAGAAAAAAATTTGCAAAGAATTTGCAAAGACACCCTTTTTCTAAAAATAAAAAAAGCGGACATCCAGTCGACATCCGCTTTCCCATCAATTTAATTTTAACGTATCAAACACCAGCAAACCCGCATAAATCCAAGCAAAATAAAAGCACCGACCCCATAGCTCTCCGTCTACAAAATCAGTACTTTTTTACTGCGCCTTCGGGGGCTCGAACCCCGGACAAATAGATTAAGAGTCTACTGCTCTACCAACTGAGCTAAAGGCGCTTGTCTTTCGTTTTCTTTCACTGTGCTTTCGTCTCAAGCACGTGTGTAATTATATAACCGTATCCAACAAAAGTCAACACCTTTTTTACAAATAATTTACAACTTTTTCGAATTTATTTATTTTTCTTATTTTTTTGTACATTTCCGCTAAGAGTTTTGTTCACTTCTACAAATGATTTGTTCAAAGACAGCATTCTCTTATTTAGTTCTGTCTTGTCGCTGGTAGCCTGAAGTAGCTTGCTTGTGACCTTGTCTTTCATTCCCATAACTGCTGCTCCCGCATCTTCTTTTGCTTTATTATATGCAAAACCGGCATCACGGTTATTGAAACCAATGCCGGTTTTATAAAAATATCATTTTCTTCCTGCTATCATTTTATAAATAGGGTTGCCCTTGGAGGAAAACTTCTCTTCATACTCTGTCATCACATTCCCCTCTCCCATCTGGCTGTGGTGAAGGTCATAGGTGAACTCCTTAACCTGCCATCCGGCTCTTGGAATGGATTCCAGGGAATAATCAAACAGACCTTTGTTGTCGGTTTTAAACTCCACTGTGCCGCCTGGCTTTAAGATCCGGTCATAAACCGCCATAAAATCTTCTGATGTGAGCCTGCGCTTTGCGTGACGATCCTTTGGCCAGGGATCAGAAAAGTTTAAATACACCTTTTGAACCTCCCCAGGAGCAAATATATCAGCCAGATTCTTTGCATCCACACACATAAAGAATATATTATCAAGCTCCATCTCAGCCCTTTTCTGCAGCCCCCTCAAAAGAACGCTGGGATATCTTTCAATACCTACATAATTGATTTCCGGATGGATCGAAGCCAGTTCCATGATAAAACGGCCTTTTCCCATACCAACCTCTATCTCTATGGGATTTTCATTGCCAAACACTTCCTTCCAGCAGCCCTTTTTCTCAAAAGGGGCCTGAACAACATATGGACTGCCCGCGATTTCCTCTTCCGAGCCTTGTATATGACGCAACCTCATATTAAAATTCCTCCAAATAAATTCATCTTAATGAAAACATACTTCGCCTGATCGATTGTATCATACATAATACAGGGAACGCAAGTTTGCCATTTGTTTTCCCACCTTTGTTTTTATGATTATTTTCAAAAATGCACCATATGGCTCAAGGCCGGAACATTAGCCGGTACAAAGAATACGGGTCTCACTTTCCTTTCACAAACTGTTCACATCTTCCACAACTTTTCTACACAACCGCCCGGTATATTAATAATTGTTACAGGTAATATCCTTTTAGATAAACTTTTTTTCATATTGCCGGCGGATTCCTCCAATCTTGCCGGCACCTCTCCTTTATGAAGGATTTTCCCTTTTATCACTTCCAGCACTTCAGACGTCTCACCTGATCTATGATGGTGGCGATAATATCCACGGCTGCGAAGTATTGCCTTTAAGTTAGTGAACTCATTACGCTGAAAAGAACTAATCGTTCTTAAATATAATTTTCTCTAATATAGACCTTAACTTCACATTTACTTATTATTTCTTCCGGCATGCGCAACTGCCTTAAACACTTATAATAAGCTTTTCCTGCTGCTTCATTTGCTAAAGCAACCGAATCTTGAATAACCTCCGTACATGATTCATCAATTTCCGCGCAAGAACCGATGGCACTGCCCACAAGACCATTTGCAAGATACGTAACCTCATTGGCGCACTGAAAAATGATTGATTCATACTTTTCATCAAGATCTGGGAAAGTAAAATTAACCATCACTTCATAAAATTGGGTTCCTTTTAAACCGCAGGGTACTTCAGCCTCCCGGCAACCCTTTAAATAACAGATCCTTCTTGTACATCTGGAGGGATGCGTCTCTTTATATTTAAACCCCCATATCCTGATTTCAAAGCTCGGCATGGTAACCTCCTAATTAAACCTCTAATTCAATATATGATATTTACAGTTAAATGTACATCGAAAAAAACACCTGTCAACCAAATTTCGACAGGCGTTTTCACAAAGAAAAAAGAGACACCGTAAAGGAATCTCTTCTTACAACATTTATTCAAAATGCTTAGCTCTATTCTCGTGATATTCCCTCAAGTCTTGTATTACTTTAGTAGAATTACCATCTTCCTCTTTGTTAAACAAATAATTGGCTATAATATTGGGTAACACCATAATCGCAGTAACCAATTCTACCAGAGAAGCGAAAACAGCCATCATAATGCTAATATTATTTACAATATTGGAAAATTTGAAAAGTAAGATTACCGGAGTCAACATAAGAACTCCAAAAAGCAACATTACAACAGTAAAAAAAATTGACTTAAACCAACCTTTTTGTCTTTCTCTTTCCTTCTGCATTCCAACCAATGCTGTTAATAGTTCAACAAACTGGCTTTCCATCTCCAAATACTTTTTTCGTTCATCATCAAAAAATTTCGCTTTGGCCTCATCTATTTTCTTTGAGCCATCTGATTCCTCTATTTCAGGTTGAGCAGATAGCAAAGATTCAATGTTTTCTTCTGTACTCTCAAGCCCCATACTATCCCCTATTATCAAAAATTTATAGATAATTCTTTAAATCTTCGCTCAACAGCTTCTTCCTCAACTAAAAAAGCACTAGTGAGTTCTGATTTTAATTTTTCTTTCGAATTTTTATTAGGTGAGTTAATAATGAACTTAAGAAACATATTAGTAGGCATTAATAAATTAGCTGCAAAATTATCTGCCTCATCTTCCCGCTTTTTTAATTGCTTATCATTTTCATTAAAATCTTCTATCTTTTTTACCTTTGAAATATGAAATGCCTCAAAAAAGTCGTCTTTATCATTCACGTGTAAAGAAAAATGCGCTATTTCATGAGCAACTGTAAATGCCTGACCTATTGCGCTTTCTTTACGATTTAAAACAATAGCTCGCTTAGCATCATATTTTTTAAAAGCTTCAGGAACTTCTTTTTTATCAAACATCATACCAGAATTACAATCATCTTTAAAATTAGCCTCAAAAACTGTAAAACCTAGAGTTTTGGCAATTTTCCACACATCAACAGGATATTTATCAATACCACATTCCTCAAGTATTCTACTGACGGCATTTTCTACAGAATATTTGTTATCCCTAATTTCCAAAATATATTCTGGCGTGACCTTTTTCACTGCCATACCATTATCCATATTATCTCCCCCGTGTCTTCAAATGTATAAAGTCCGTTAGTATACACTAAATCCATATGCTTGTCAACACCTTTTTCATACTTTATTATATCATATGTTTATTAGAATGTATACTTTACAAGCAAATTATTTATACTAACTTTATTTTTTATTTATTTCATTATACACTAATTATTTACTGTCAAAATATTTCTTGTTCATTTACTCCATAAGCTCCTGCTTCTTCTGCAGCTGCTCTTGAAGTAACTTCACCTGGGCCAGCGCATCAAAATAGCCAATCAAAATTTCTTTATCTATGTCCGTCGCTTCCCTGCTGTCAATATCCTCTCTGTTACCTCGTTTCATTCCTTGGCACACTTCATAACCGCGGCAGCCTTTTCATTTGCCAGGCCTGCTTCCTGGAAGGTATACCGGCCTCTGTACGTCAAGCTGTTCCTTGCATAATTAGAAATAACCGTTTGGAAGGTCCTTAACTTTTTTGCAAGCTCCTTGGAAGCTTCTGGGAAGTTCCTGCATCTATTGGTATATTATGACTGCAAAGAGTATGTATCTTTTAGAATTCATAATCCACCTTCTCTCTTTTGACCAACGGTTTCCACAACCTCTGATCCGGGCATAAATTCTTATATGTATAAGCCGGCCATTATAAATTGATAATAATTGTTTTCATTAGTTGCATAATTTCAAACCACAAAAGCTTGATTAATATTTCTTTTGAACGTTCTCTCATATCAGGTATTTGCCCTTTTCTTAGACTTCTTTTGAACTCATGCGTAATATGTGAGAACAAATAGTTTGAAAAACTTTTTACAAAGTTTACAATGCCTTGCTTTTCTTTTTCTGGCATACTTTTTACTTTTCTCTTACAAATCAAAAATCAATAAAATAACAGGTGCGCAATTTGCAATAATCTAGTATAATATCTGTATATTGGAATAGAACCGTCTTTGCAAAGGAGGAAATATATGGGAACTACAGACAACAGTTTCTTGATCAGAATCCAGCAGGGTCAAAGGGAAGCGGAAAAACTCATGAGCCAGAAACAGTATAATATGGCCATGATCAAAGCCCGGCAGACCCTGGAATATATGGTAAATTATCTTGGAGAAAGGGCTTTGATCGTGGAAGGTGACCTGGCGGACAGCATAGACCAGTTATTTGAAGGCCGGTTTATTTCTCAGGCTGCCAAAGACCGCTATCACAGGATCCGCGTGCTGGGAAATAAGGCAGTCCATGAAGGAGATGACAGTCCCTATGATGCCAATGAAGCCTTTCAGCTTCTGTCTCAGGAAGTCAATGCCTTTGCAAACTCTTTTAATAGAGGAAGCCAGGGGGCGACCCCAATCAATAAGCGGCCCGCAGACGTCAGGACCATGTCATCCTCCACGTCCAGGAATAACCCTCCCCGCAGCGGCGCCATGAGAAACGAATCCCATGGAACAGGGAATCAAAGAAGTACCGGTGCAAGAACTGCACCTTTAAGAACCCAGGAACATGCCGGCGGCACAAGAAGCAATGGAGCAAGGCCGGATGGCTCAAGGCCCGGACAGAGACCTGCCCAGAGGAATGGTTCCAGAAGCGGTCAAAGACCCGCTTCACACAGCAGAAGCAGGCGGCGCTCCAAAAAGAACAGCTTTGATTTCTACGGATTGCTGAAACCAGCCCTTATTTTCCTGGTTCTTCTCGTGTTAGTCCTGATCATTGTGAAGCTGATTCCAGGAAAGAATTCGAAAAAGGATCCAACCACAACCGCGGCAACTACTGAAATCACTACTGAAGCCATGACAAGCACTGAAACACCCACAACGGCTCCGGAGCCGGAAACAGAAGCTCCTAAAATCTACACCACCAAGAGTAAGTTAAACGTTCGTTCCGAGCCTTCCACCAACGGGGCCAAGCTTGGAAGCCTTGCTTCCGGTACGGTGGTGGACTATGTCAAGACCTATGATGACAAATGGACCGTCATTATGTTTGAAGGAGCCCAGGCTTATATTGCCACCGAATTCCTGACTATATCGGAAGGTGGATCAGAAACAGGAGCTGAGGAGTCCACCTCTGCTGCAGAGAGCACAACAGCTGCCACACAGTAAAGAAAGTGTTAAAAAAGCGAAGAATCCTGGGAAAACATTCCCCTGATCTTCGCTTTTTCTTTTGATCATGCATAACCCTAGCCTCAGCAGCGTAACTTATATTTATGATAAAATTTCATTAAAATTAGCTTTTTTCTCTAACAGACTATGGCATTTTTTTTAAATTGTAGTATCATTATAAATTAGGCACTATATTTTTTTTAAAATGATTACAAAAAAGGAGGGCACGGTATGGATACTGTGATTGAGAAAATATCCGAAATTGAATCATCTGCAGCTTCCATTATGAATGATGCAAATGATCACAAAAAGGCTTTTGCCAAAGAAATGGAAGAACGGACTGCTGCCTTTGATGCGCAGCTGGAAGCAGAGACCAGCAAAAAGATTGAGGAGCTGCGTGCCAGCATGGAAATCAATATGAACAACCGTCTGGAAAAACAGCGGAATGATGCCCGGCAGATCCTTAAATCCATGGAACAGCATTATGAAGACCATCATACTCAATATGTGGAGGAACTATTTAATACTATGATAAAGGAGTGATCCTATGGGAGACTTACTATCCTACAGCGGCATTACAACCAAGGTAAGAGCCATGGAGAGCCATCTGATCACCGACAGCCAGTTCCGCGAAATGGCGGCCCTTGAAACCGTTTCTGATGCAGTGGAGTATTTAAGACGTCTGACCGCCTATGAAGGGCTGTTTACAAACTTAGAGGGCGTGGATCTCCACAGGGGAGCCATTGAACAGCGGCTGATCCTTTCCCTGTATCAGGATTTTGCCAAGCTCTACCGGTTCGCCAATTTAACCCAGCGTAAATTTCTGGACCTGTATTTTATGCACTTTGAAATCGATATCCTGAAGAAATGCTTCCGCAATTCCATGGGGCGGAACCGGCCGGATATCGATCTTTCCATATTCCAGGACTTTTTTGAAAAGCATTCCCGGCTGGACTTAATAAAGCTGTCCGCCTCCGGGGATTTACACGAGTTTATCACAAACCTGGAAGGCTCGCCCTATTATGACCTGCTTACCCACTTGGACGACAAGGATCAGCCTGCCTTATTTGATTATGAGGTTCACCTGGATCTTCTTTATTTTAGAACCATCTGGAAGGTCATGGGCAAATATCTTGCCAGGAATGAACAGGAGCTTCTCACTCGCTGCTTTGGCAGCAAGCTGGATTTACTCAATGTCCAGTGGATTTACCGTTCCAAAAAATATTACCACCTGCAGCCTGCCGATCTCTATTCCCTTCTCATTCCGATTAATTACCATTTGAATAAGGAGCAGATTACGAAGATGGCGGAGGCAGCTACACTGGAAGAGTTCTATTCTGTTCTAAGGACCACTTTTTATGGAAGGAAATCCGATTTGGAAATCGCAGATATGCCGGACTTAGAACACCTGACTCAGGAAATACTGGACAAAATCTACCGTTCCACCAGCCGGCAAAATCCCTATTCCATTGCCACGCTGAATTCCTATCTTTATCTAAAGGAGGAAGAAATTCAAAAGATTATCACCCTCATAGAGAGCATCCGATACAACGTAAGCCCGGATGAAATTATCTCCTATGTGGTAAAAAAGTAAAGGGGGTTGCTTTTCCGTGATAGAAAAGATGAAATTCTTAAGTATCACTGGACCCAAAGAAGATATTGACCGGGTCATCGACACCTATTTATCCAAATATGAAATCCATTTGGAGAATGCCTTGTCGGAATTAAAAACAGTGAAAGACTTAAGGCCTTATATTGAAACAAATCCATACAAGGACGCGCACCAGCATGCCATGGAACTGGCGGAATTACTCCCGCCGGGAACTCAGGCAAACAGCCGGAGGAAAATTTCCATTGAGCAGGCGGACAGAATTGTCGCAGAAATTGGAGAACAGGTAAAGGAGCTTTCGGCAAAGGAAGAAAAACTTTTATCCGAACAAAATTCCTTCCGCCAGTCTCTGGACCGGATCCTTCCCTTCACCGGACTTAACTATGACTTAAGCTCCATCCTTCATTTTAAGTACATTAAATTCCGTTTTGGGCGTATTTCTCATGAATATTACAACAAATTTGAGAGCTACGTATATGATACCATTGATACCGTTATCTATAAATGCCGGGAGGATGATCAATATGTCTGGCTGGTTTACTTTGCGCCTGAAACCATTTCAAACCAGATTGATGCCATTTTCGCCTCCATGCATTTTGAACGTTTCTTTCTGCCGGACGAGTATGAAGGAACGCCTTTGGATGCCATTCATTTTCTGGAAGATAAGATTAACGCCCTCCAGTCTGATATCAACGGCATCCGAAAGCATATGTCAGGGCTGATGGCCTCAAGGCAGGAAGACTTATTGGCGGCATTAAACAAGCTGGAGGTATTTTCCACCAACTTTAATGTGAGAAAGCTGGCCGCCTGCACCAACCAGCGGGTAAACACCTTTTACATCCTTTGCGGCTGGATGAGCAACCGGGATGCAGCTGCTTTTCAGAAGGAAATTTCTGATGACCCAAAAACCTTCTGTATTGTGGAGGATGACCATAACAACATTATACACAGGCCTCCCACCAAGCTTCAAAATCCAAAGCTTTTTAAACCCTTTGAGATGTTCATACAGATGTATGGACTGCCGGAATACAATGAGATCGACCCCACCATATTGATCGGCATCACCTATTCCTTCCTGTTTGGCTTTATGTTCGGGGATGTGGGACAGGGAATGTGCCTTTTGTTGGGAGGTCTTCTCCTTTACCGGATGAAGAAGATGAATCTGGCAGCCATTATATCCTGCTGCGGCTTCTTTTCAACCATATTCGGGTTCCTGTTCGGCAGCTTCTTTGGATTTGAAGATGTTATAAACGCCGTTTGGCTCCGCCCTATGGAGCACATGACCAGCCTGCCCTTTATCGGGAAGCTGAATACGGTATTTATCGTAGCAATTTCCATTGGCATGGGAATTATCCTGATGACCATGGTATTAAACATCATGAACAGCATCCGTTTTCACGACCCGGAAAAGACCCTGTTTGACACAAACGGTACGGCAGGACTTGTCTTTTATGCAAGCCTTGTGCTCACCATTGTTCTTTACATGACCGAAAACCCCATTCCGGCTGCCCTGCTTCTTGTAATTATGTTTGGCATTCCCCTGGTCGTCATGTTCTTTAAAGAACCGCTCACCAATCTGGTGGAAAAGAAGGCCCAGATTATGCCAAAGGAAAAGGGCATGTTTGTGGTTCAGGGCTTTTTTGAACTGTTTGAAGTGCTTTTAAGCTATTTTTCCAACACCCTTTCCTTTGTCCGTGTGGGAGCCTTTGCAGTCAGCCACGCAGCCATGATGGAAGTGGTTCTCATGCTCTCCGGCGCAGAAGCAGGAAGCCCTAACTGGCTTGTTGTGATTCTCGGCAACTTATTCGTCTGCGGCATGGAAGGCCTGATTGTGGGAATCCAGGTACTGCGTCTGGAATATTATGAATTATTCAGCCGTTTCTATCGTGGAACCGGCCGCGCATTTAAACCATACGGAAAGAAAAATTAAAAACAAAAACGGAGGTAATATTATGTCAACCTTAGTAAAAATCACATTAGCAATTGCATTGACCTTAAGCATCGCAGTCCCCTTCGGAGCCTTTGCCATGGGCGAAAAAACAAAGGGCCGCTATAAAACCGCCCTTAGCATCAACGCACTTTTATTTTTCGGCACCCTGATCGTTTCCAGCGTGTTCATGTTCAACGGCCAGGCTTCTGCTGCTGAAGCAGCCGCTGCCGGCACAGGAGGCGTGGCAGGAATGGGGTACCTGGCTGCAGCACTTTCCACAGGGCTCGCCTGCATCGGCGGCGGTATTGCGGTTTCCGCTGCTGCCAGCGCTGCTCTGGGCGCCATCAGCGAGGATGGCTCCATACTTGGTAAATCACTGATCTTCGTAGGGCTTGCCGAAGGTGTATGTTTATATGGTCTGATCATTTCTTTCATGATCTTAGGTAAGCTGTAACCGATGAAAATGTATTTAATCAGCGATAACGTGGATACCTGGACCGGCATGAGATTAGCCGGGGTGGAAGGCGCTGTCGTTCATGAAAAGGCAGAACTGAAACGTGAACTGGATAAAGTCCTGGCCGATAAGGAGATCGGAATCATTCTCCTGACGGAAAAATTCGGAAAAGAGTTTCCGGACATTATCAATGATGTAAAGCTGAACCGTAAGCTTCCATTGATCATAGAGATTCCTGACCGCCATGGTACCGGCCGCAAGCCGAACTTTATTACAGATTATGTTAATGAAGCCATCGGATTAAAACTATAAGAAAGAGGTGGTCATCTTGACAACTGAGGAAAAATTACAGCATTTCCTGGAATTTTGTATGGAAGATGCCAGAACCCGCAGTGCAAAGATGCTTGATGAATATACTGCAGCCTTGGAGCAGACCTTTTCGGAGCATCAGGAGGATGCCAAAAGCAGGGCCAGCCAGCAGGTGGTCCTGGAAAGCGAACGGATCGAACGGGAAATCAACAAAAAGCTTTCCCTGGAACAGATCGGCATGAAGCGGGAATTTGGAAAAAAACAGGATGAGCTGAAAGATAAGCTGTTTTCGGAGCTTCGGGATAAATTGGCCACATTTATGGAATCTCCCGAATATACAAAGCTTTTGGAAAAGCAGATAAAAGAAGCAAAGACCCTGGCAGGAAAAGAATTCATTACCATTTACATTGATCCTGCGGATGAAGAGAGGATCAATGAACTGTCAATTGCCGGCGGCTCTGATATCCGGGTAAGCGAATATTCCTTTTTGGGAGGAATCCGTGCTGTCATCCCTTCCAGGCACATTTTAATCGACAATTCATTTCAAACCAAGCTGGCAGAAGCAAAGCGGGATTTCCGCTTTGATGTAAAGGATCTGATGGGAGGTATTGCCAATGACTAATACAGGAACCATTTCCGGCATCAACGGCCCTGTTATCTATTTAAAGGGTGATTCCGGATTTCGAATGAATGAAATGGTCCATGTAGGCAAGGACCGCTTAGTCGGCGAGGTCATCGGCCTGACGGACCGCCGCACCATTGTCCAGGTATATGAGGAAACCAGCGGCTTAAAGCCGGGAGAAACGGTCACCTCCACCGGTTTCCCCGTATCGGTCACACTTGCCCCAGGCATTTTAAATAATATTTTTGACGGAATTGAACGGCCTTTAAGTGAGATCGCAAAGACCGGAGGAGCGTACATTGACAGAGGCGTTCATGTGGATTCTCTTGACGTCTCCAAACTCTGGGACACCCGCATGACAGTAAAAAAAGGGGATCATCTGTTTCCAGGCTCCATCATTGCAGAGGTTCCGGAAACCCCTGCCATTGTCCATAAGGTCATGATTCCCCCTGATATGGAGGGCTATGTCCTGGATGTAGTGGAGAATGGCTCTTATACCATTGACCAGCCCCTGCTGACTCTCCAGCTTTTAGACGGGTCTGAAATGAAAATTACCATGACCCAGAAATGGCCCATCCGCGTTCCCAGGCCCATATTAAAAAGATATCCTGCTTCCAAGCCCCTTATTACGGGGCAGAGGATCATTGATACCTTGTTCCCTCTTGCAAAAGGAGGCACCGCCTGTATCCCCGGCGGCTTTGGCACAGGAAAAACCATGACTCAGCACCAGATTGCCAAATGGTCTGATGCGGATATCATCATCTACATCGGCTGCGGGGAACGTGGCAACGAAATGACCCAGGTGCTTGAGGAGTTTTCCCAGCTGGTGGATCCCCGTTCCGGCAATCCTTTGATGGACCGGACCACCCTCATCGCCAATACCTCCAACATGCCCGTAGCCGCCCGAGAGGCCAGCCTTTACTCCGGCCTTACCCTGGCGGAATATTACCGGGATATGGGGTATCACGTGGCAATCATGGCAGACTCCACCTCCCGCTGGGCTGAGGCCTTAAGGGAATTGTCCGGGCGTCTGGAAGAAATGCCTGCTGAGGAAGGTTTCCCGGCTTATCTGGCTTCCCGCTTATCGGCCTTTTATGAGAGAGCCGGGATGATGCAGAATATGAACGGAACCGAAGGCTCAGTCACCATTATCGGAGCCGTATCACCTCAGGGCGGCGACTTCTCTGAACCGGTGACCCAGAACACCAAGCGTTTTGTGCGCTGCTTCTGGGGCCTGGACCGGAACCTGGCAAACGAACGCCATTTCCCGGCCATTCACTGGCTCAGCAGCTACTCCGAATATTTAACGGACCTGGCTCCCTGGTACGTGGAACGTGTGGATAAGAAGTTCGTGGACTACAGAAACCGCCTGGTCTTTCTCCTGACCCAGGAAAGCAGTCTCATGGAGATTGTAAAGCTGATCGGCGGAGACATGCTTCCCGATGATCAGAAGCTTATACTGGAAATCTCCAAGGTGATCCGGATCGGATTTTTACAGCAGAACGCATTCCACAAGGAGGATACCTGCGTTCCAATGGAAAAGCAGTTTAAAATGATGGACTTAATCCTTTATTTATATAAGAAGGCCCGTTCCCTGGTTTCCATGGGAATGCCCATGTCCGTATTAAAGGAAGATCCGATTTTCGATAAGATCATTTCCATTAAATATGATGTACCTAATGACAGACTGGATATGTTTGATGACTACAAAAAGCAGGTAGATGCCTTCTATGATTCCGTCATCGAACGCAACGCTTAAGAAGGAGGCTGACTATGGCAATCGAATATTTGGGACTAAGTGCAATTAACGGTCCCCTAGTTGTTTTGGAAGGCGTCCAGAATGCTGCTTTCGACGAAATCGTGGAAATGACCGTAGATAAGAAAACACAGAAGCTGGGACGCATCATTGAGGTTTACGAGGATAAGGCAATCATTCAGGTCTTTGAAGGGACTGACGGGCTGGCCTTAAGAAATGTCCACACCCGCCTCACCGGACACCCCATGGAGCTTTCCGTGTCAGAAGACATGTTAGGGCGCACCTTTAACGGAATCGGAGAGCCTATTGACGGGCTTGGAGACATCAGCTCTGACATCAGCCTGGACATTAACGGAAAGCCCTTAAATCCCGTTACAAGGGAATACCCCAGAGATTATATCCGCACGGGCATCTCAGCCATTGACGGGCTGATGACCCTGATCCGGGGGCAGAAGCTTCCCATCTTCTCAGGAAACGGCCTTCCTCATGACGAACTGGCTGCCCAGATCGTGCAGCAGGCTTCACTGGGAGATGACGCTCTTTCCAGTGAAAAATTTGCCGTGGTATTTGCCGCCATGGGCGTGAAATACGATGTGGCAGATTTCTTCCGCCGTACCTTTGAAGAGAGCGGGGTTTCCGACCACGTTGCCATGTTCATCAATCTGGCAAATGACCCTGTGGTAGAACGTCTGATCACTCCAAAAGTGGCGCTGACCCTGGCAGAATACTTAGCTTTTGAAAAAGGGATGCACATTCTGGTTATTTTGACTGATATGACGGCCTATGCGGAGGCCCTCCGGGAGGTTTCCTCCTCAAAGGGGGAGATTCCCTCCAGAAAGGGCTATCCCGGTTATTTATACAGCGAGCTGGCTTCCCTTTATGAGCGGGCCGGCATTGTAAAGGACCGGCATGGTTCTGTGACCCAGATCCCCATTCTGACCATGCCAAACGACGACATCACCCACCCCATCCCAGACCTTACAGGATATATTACGGAAGGGCAGATCGTTCTGGACCGCAGTTTGTACGGCCAGTCAGTCTATCCCCCCATTAATGTGCTGCCTTCCTTAAGCCGTCTGATGAAGGATGGCATTGGGGAAGGCTTTACAAGGGCCGATCATCAGGGCCTGGCAAACCAGCTTTTCTCCTGCTATGCCAAGGTGGGCGACGCCAGAGCCCTGGCTTCGGTCATCGGGGAAGATGAGCTGTCCCCCATTGATAAAAAATACCTGATATTCGGAAAGGAATTTGAAAACCGTTTTGTAGGGCAGGGCAACCATGCCAACAGGAATATCATTGAAACCCTGACCATTGGCTGGGAGCTTCTGGGACTTCTTCCAAGAGCTGAACTGGACCGTATTGATACTAAGGTCTTAGATCAGTATTACAACCCAACCACCCTTGACGGAAGGTCAGAATAGGAGGGATATTCATGAATCCCAATACATTTCCCACCAAGGGGAATCTGATTCTTGCAAAAAGCTCTCTGTCTTTAGCCAGACAGGGTTATGAGCTCATGGATAAAAAGCGGAACATCCTCATCAAGGAACTGATGAGCCTGATCGATGAGGCAAAAGGCATCCAGTCGGAAATCGACGTCACCTTTACTTCCGCCTATAAAGCCCTGCAAAAGGCTAATATTGAGCTGGGGATCAACTATGTACAGGACATTGCCATGGCAGTTCCTGTGGACAATTCGGTGCGCATCAAGACCAGAAGCATTATGGGGACAGAGATCCCCCTGGTAGAGCACGATGAAATCCCCTTAAATCTGACTTATGCCTATTACAGCACCAAAGAATCCCTGGATGAAGCCCGTTACCAGTTTGAAAAGGTGAAAAAGCTGACGGTAAAGCTGTCCATGGTGGAAAATTCCGCCTACCGTCTGGCAAACAGCATTAAGAGGACCCAGAAACGGGCCAATGCCTTAAAGAATATTACCATACCCAGGTATGAGACTCTGACAAAGAATATCACCAATTCACTGGAAGAAAAGGACAGAGAAGAGTTTACCAGGCTTAAGGTGATTAAGAGGAATAAAAATGGAATTTAGCGGCAGGATCCAATGACCGCGTTCATAACATAAGGATCGGAGACGGGAACAACAGCTGTTGGTTTCCCGTCTCCGGTCCTTTGTTTCATATTTTTTAAAATAAAACCCATAAAAAATGAACCAAATGGTACTTTGGTGACTCTTATTATCAGATGCATCTAAAAAAGGAAAGGAAACAGGTTATGATGGAAGAAAAAAGGGCTTTGGTAGAAAGCATGATAAATGGCAGCGAAGCAGCATTTGACGAATTATACCATTCCTATTCCGGAAAGCTGTACCGTATGGCGTATTTTATTACCGGTAACCCAAGTGACAGTGAGGACATTTTGCAGGAGACATTTGTTAAATGCTACCTTTACAAGTCAAAACTGAAACAAACGGAACGCTTTGAGCCCTGGCTGTATCAGATTCTGGTCCGGACAGCCTGGCGGCTTGAACGAAAGAAAAAAGGAATGGCTGAGATCTCTTATGAAGGTATTCTGGAAAATGAGGAGGATAAAAGGGGCGCGGAACACATCCGGGAGGATAAAAAAACAGGCGGGCCATTGGAATCTGTTTTAGAGGCAGAGACAGCAAAAGAAATTCAGAAAGCACTCAGTCATCTGGATATGAAATACCGCACAGTGGTTCTTTTGTATTATTACAACGAATTGAGCACCAGAGAAATCGCACATATTACAAGAGCCATGGAAGGGACGGTAAAATCCCGTCTGCATAAGGCAAGAAAACTGCTGAAGGATTTACTGGAAGCTGACGGCTCTGAAAAAACAGAAATGGAAAGGGGACTTTGTCATGGATGACAGATTAAAACAAGTCATAAAGGCCGAACTGGACCGGATACAGCCGGATGCCCGGGCAGAGAATCGTTGTCTTGGAGAAATTCATAAAAAAATAGAAATGAGGAGCAGAATTATGAGATTTAATAAAAAGAAAATGGTGGCAGCTTTGGCAGCAATGTGTACAATAACCGTATTGGGAACTGTTACAGCAATTGCAGGAGGAAAAATCACAAGCCTGATGAGCTCTTCATCCAGAAATGAAATCGTTCATTCAAAAAATGAACTAATCCAGTTAGCGGAAAGCCAGATGGGAACCGTTCCAAAGCTGGTGGATGGGTTTTCCAATGGCCTTGCTTTTAACGAAGGCTCCATGACCATGGTAAAAGGAATGGACGAGAACCAGAATCCATTGATCACCTACCCTGAACTCTATGCAGGTTATGGAGAGAATAATCGTGCATCACTTGACATCTACCAGCATCAGGACATGGTTTTCCAGGAATCTTCGGCTGCAATAAAGCAGGAAGTTTATAAGGATATTACGTTAGAAGCCCATGAAGATAACTATCTGTTTTTACCGCCGGATGCAAAACCATCTGCGGAAGACTCAAAGCTGGAAGAAGAAGGCAAACTGATGATCAGCTACGGAAGCGACAAGGAAGAGCGTAAGGTATACCGTTATGTAAACTGGAATGAAAACGGTATGGAGTATTCCCTCAGCTCCTTTGATGATTTAAGCTGTGATGATTTAATCGCCATGGCAAGGGAAGTCGTAGACGCAAGGTAAAGAGGATGTGGATACAGAAATAACAGATTAGGCTGGGAAACGGGAACGGTCGCCAACATCTGTCTTTTAACCGGCGTCCGGATAAAAAAGGCGATAGAACTCATGTCAGGAGGCCATACTGACACATATCACTCAATATATTGTAAAAAATTTACTTTGACCGAATCGGTTCATAGTGCTATAATCAAGCCATGAACCAATTCGGTCAATATTATTTTCGGAAGGTGAAAGCATGGAAAAGTTTAAAGAACTTTCAGAAGAAAAGCAGCGGCCCATCATTGAGGCAGCTCTGAAGTGTTTTGGAAAGCATGGGTATAAAAAGGCCTCTATGAGCGACATCGCCCAAACCAGCGGAGTATCCAAACCAATGCTGTTCCATTATTTTGGCACAAAAAGGGATTTGTACCTGTACCTGTCAGATTACGTAAGAAATGTTATGATTGACGCCTATAACCGCAATAAAATCAACGCATATGATGATTTATTTGAACGAATTATTATGGCTTCCAAAATGAAAATGGGCATACTGGAAAAGTATCCTCACATATTGAAATTCATCATCAGTATGTTTGAGGAAACCGATGCCGCAGTCATTGATATCACAAAAAAGATTATGCCCGAGGCCCAGAAGTTTTCCTATGATCTGGTGGTAAAAAAGGAAGACAAAATCAAATTCAGGGATGGTGTGGATATTGACGTAATCATGCGCCTGATGTTTCTCATGGCGGAAGGATATGCTCACGAAATGTCTGATGAACCCTGCCAGCTGGATAAAATAACCGAAGAGCTGGAAAGAATCATGAACATGCTGAAAAGCAACCTGTATAAGGAGGAATACCTGTAATGTATATACTGAACATCAGCGATAAGGAAGCCGCTTCCATCAACATATCAGGCGGCAAGGGAGCCAGTCTTGCAAGGCTGATCCAACGTTTCCCGGACAGCGTGCCCGGCGGTTTTATTGTTACAACAGAATTTTTTAAAAAATATATTTTGCCCTCTGTCAGCCAGGCCAAGGGAGATGTAAAATCAGCGGTTGCCGGGCTGACCCTGCCCGACGATGGGGTAAAACTGATTCAGTCCGCATACAGCGGCCTGGGAGACAATGTTTCCGTTGCAGTCCGTTCCTCAGCCACAGCAGAGGATTTACCTGATGCTTCCTTTGCCGGCCAGCAGGACACCTATTTAAACGTTTCCGGGTTTGATGCCGTAACAAAAGCAGTTGTCAGCTGCTTTGCTTCCTTGTATAACCAGCGGGCGGTTTCTTACCGGGCCAAAAACGGGTTTGATGAAAATGAAGTCCAAATGGCCGTTGTGGTGCAAAAAATGGTGGATGCAAAGGCGGCAGGGGTCATGTTTACTGCTGATCCCATAACCTCCGACCGTTTTACAATTGCCATTGAAGCAGTGGAGGGCCTGGGAGAAGAGCTGGTGTCCGGACGAAAGATTCCGGTTACATGGACAGTCAAGAATGGCATTATAAAGAAAAGAAGCGGCCCGGAACCCTGCCTCACTGATGCCCAGGTAGCCGCCCTCTCCGCCATGGGAAAAAAGATTCAGAAAGAATTCGGCAGCCCCCAGGATATTGAATGGTGCTTTGACGGCGGGAAATTCTACATTGTCCAGTCCCGGGGAATTACTACCCTTTTCCCCTGCCCTCCATCCCCCGATGGGTTTAAACGCTGCTTCATCTCTGTGGGGCACTTACAGATGATGACCGATACCATGCTTCCCCTTGGCATGTCTCTTTGGGCATTGATGTCCAAAACCGTGAAGGTATCAGAAATCGGCGGACGGCCTTATATGGAGATCACGCATAACTTAAACAGCCCCATAGGCAAGTCACTGGTACGGCTGAAGGTGTCCAACTCTGACGAGCTGATGAGCAGCGCATTCAATCAGGTCCTGGCCAGAAAGGATTATATCAGATCCATTCCCAAAGGACAGAAAAGCGATTTTGCCATGCCAAAGGATGTGGGCAAAAGCATCACAGCCGGATTTAAGATTTACCGGAAAAACGATCCGTCAATTATTGACGGCTACAACCGCCGCATGGAAGCGGCAATTCAGAATACAAGAAAAGGACTTTCAGGATTGACCGGCAAAGCGGTAATCGATTACATTGTAAACGATGCAGACAATCTGATGAAAGGCCTGTTTGACCCGGAAGGCTTAGGGCCTCTTATGGTGGCCTTTTTCCTTACAAAGCCCATTGATAAAGCGGGAAAGCTTCTTTTGGGACGGGACAATATAAGCGTTGATGTATCAAAATCCATAAAGGGGAACATCACCTCTGAAATGGGATTTTACGTCAGCCGGATCGCAGACGCTGCAAGAGATTTCCCGGAGGTTATAAAATACCTTGAAGCCGCAGGGGATTCATTTTGCATTGACGAACTAAAGAAACTCCAGGGCGGCGGGGAAGCTGCAAAAGCCTTTGAGGCATTTTTCTCCCGGTACGGAATGCGCTGTCCCGGGGAAATCGACATCTCAAAACCCCGGTTTGCCGAGGCCCCGGGAAAGATTCTCCCCACTGTTCTGGCGGACATAAGGCTTCCAAGAGGCCACGCAGAGCAAAAATTCCTTCAAGGGAAGAAAGAAAGCGAGGAAGCCGTTAAAACAATGGTCTTTACTGCCAAAAAGAAGTGGGGAGCCAAAAAGGCCGGAAGGCTGGCAAAACAGCTGTCCTTTTACCGGAATTTTCTTGGCCTGAGGGAATCGCCGAAATATTACTGGATGAAACGGTATTGGGAATACAAACAGGCGATCATCCGGGAATCCGAAAAGCTTGTGAAAGAAGGCAGACTAAGAAACGTGGATGATATTTTCTATTTACGCCTCCAGGAGCTGACCGGCTTATTTGCCGGAGAATATGTACCTGATTATGAGAAAATTGATACACTGCGAACAGATTATGAAAAGTATGCCTCTCTCACCCCGCCCCGCCTCATCTTCTCTGACGGAGAGGTGGTAGAAGGGGAATACAACCGCAAGGTTCCCCAGGGCGCACTGCCCGGCCTTGCCGTATCAAGCGGCGTGGCAGAGGGACGGGCGCGGGTCATCCTGGATATAAAGGACGCAGGAAAAATAGAAAAAGGCGATATCCTGGTGACAAAATTCACGGACCCCAGCTGGACACCTGCCTTCATCTCCATAAGCGGACTTGTTACGGAGGTGGGAGGAATGGCGACCCACGGCGCGGTCATCACACGGGAATACGGCCTTCCTGCTGTGGTGGGAGTGACCGATGCCACAAAACACATCAAGGATGGAGACCAAATCCGCGTAAACGGCAACATGGGATATATTGAGTTTCTGGAATGAAAAAGGAGGCGCACCAGTGAACGCAATTTCTATAAAAAACCTGACCAAAAGCTATGGAAAACACAGGGGTATTGATAATGTCAGCTTTTCCGTAGAGGAAGGGGAAATTTTCGGCTTTATCGGACCAAATGGGGCCGGCAAATCCACTACCATCCGCACTCTTTTGGCATTAATCCATCCCACCTCCGGCAGTGCGGAGATTTTTGGCAAAGACTGCATCAAACAGGCTGCGGAAATCGCAAAGGATGTGGGATACCTACCCGGAGAATCCGCCTATTATGACAATATGACGGTCCGGGAGCTGGTAAAATACGCAGCAGATTTATACGGCGTAAAAAGCAATGACAAAATAAAGGAGCTTTCCAGGCGCCTGGACCTGGATTTAACCCGTAAAATCGCAGACTTATCTCTGGGTAACAAGAAAAAGGCTGGAATCCTGTGCGCCCTGATCCACTCTCCCAGGCTCATTTTGTTAGACGAACCCACCAGCGGCTTAGACCCGCTGATCCAGCAGGAATTTTTCACAATTTTAAAAGAAGAAAATAAACGGGGCGCAACCATCTTCTTTTCCTCCCATGTCCTGTCAGAAGTACAGAAAATCTGCGACCGGGTGGCAATTTTAAAAGACGGAAAAATGATCGGCGTACAAAAGATCAGTGAACTTCGGGCCAACAGCCATAAAAAGATCAGCGTTACGGCAGAGGAAATACCGGCAGGTTATTTTGATTTCAAAGGCGTTACCAATTACCGTCAGGAGGGCAGTACCGCTTCATTCTTGTTCATGGGGAATATGGGCGAGGCCCTTGCAAAGCTTTCCGCCTTAAAGGTCCGCGACTTATTCATCGAAGAACCGGCATTGGAAGAAATCTTTATGCACTATTACAGGTGAGGTGAAGGGGATGACTGTATTTAAATATGAACTGAAACAGTTAAAGAATAATATTATTATCTGGTCCCTGTCCATGGGCGGGTTGATTTTCCTGATGCTGCCCACGTACCTTGGTTTTATCTCAGGGACCGATGTCCTGATGACAAAGGCATTGGATAACAACCCCATGTTTGAAGCATTGGGAATCAGCGCTGCCTTAGTAATGACCCCTCTTGGCATGTTCAGTTTTTTAAACAGCTTTGCCATGACAGCAGCGGCAATCCATGGAATGAGCATTGCCTTTTCCTCTCACACAAAGGAATATGGAAACAGATCAGCAGAATTTCTGCTGACAAAGCCTCATTCCAGGAACAGGGTCTTTTGGAGCAAATTTCTTGCCTCAGCGGCAGACAGCCTGATTGTGGGAACATCCTATATTATAGGAGCGGCCCTCACCCTTCTGAAAATAAAAGACATCTCCGTTGACTGGACAGCGTTTCTCCTCCTAGGGATATCCCTTGTGCTGGTGGAGCTGATGTTTGTGGTTTTCGGTGCAGCCGCAGGAACATTTTTCTCCAATACGGGAACACCTGTGCTCCTGTCCTCCTGCACCATGTTTGCCTTCTTTTGCCTAAGCTCCATGTCAAAGAAGATTCATGCGCCGGTACTTGGCTATTTCACTCCTTTTGGGTTCTTTGATCCTGGGAGCATCATTAAAACCGGAGCTTACCAGTGGAATTATATGGTGTGGTATGTGATTCTTGGCAGTGGATTGCTGCTGATCAGCTGCAGGACATTTCGAAAAAAAGACGTTGTATTTGGAGGCTGAACATGAAGACGATTTATTTAAAAGAGCTGAGACTGACGAGAAAGCTGCTGGTGATATGGCTGGTGTTGATTGTAATGCTTACAGGGTTTGCGGCAATCGAATTTATTGTGCTGAAGGATACAATGGGGGAAATCGCAGCAATGACGGGTAGTCTGCCAAAAATCATTTTGATTTTATTCGGACTGAACGGGGTAAAAGTTGACACTCCTCTTGGAGCTTATCAGTGCATGGTATTCTGGACCGGCCTGCTGGCCTTCTTTTATGCAGGATTTTCAGGAGTATTTGCCGTTGCCAGGGAAGAAAAATTTGGCACCGGTGAGTTCCTGTTTTCAAAGCCTTATAAGCGTTCCAGCATCATATGGGCAAAAATCGGAGCAGCCATAACAAACCTTGGGATATTTTCCCTGACCGCTGGTATCATGTCGTATTTATGCATTATCCTGCCCCTGGGAGATCCGGGCATTACCCCCACCCACATCGCTGCAACAGCCGGAATGTTTCTTACACAAATAGTGCTTTTCGCCACAGGGCTTTTCATCTCCAGCCTTGCAAAAAATTATAAAGCCGCAAGCCTTTTTACAATGCTTGCGGTAACAGCGTTCTATGGGATCAGCTTTGCCCTTGATTATGCCGGCATAAGGAACTTTCTGAATGTGCTGACACCCATCAGTTATTTTAATGTGGTATGGGTTTCAGAAAACGGGTTAAGCCCATTTTACACCCTGCTTTCATTAGGGCTCATTCTGGCCTGCTGTTCCATGGCAGCCGGATTTTACGAAAGAAAAGATTTGTGTGCTTCATAAAAATGGTATAATAATGGAACTGGGCTTCTCAATAACCCAGTTCCTCATTAACAAGGATCACCTTGATCCTGTCCTTTATAAACTGACCTGCAATCAAAACAAAGTCATTGCAGATTCTTTCCTTGTGCCTGCAGTCTATGCAGCGTCCAAGGGACGCACAGGGGGTTGCCTTGTTAAGCCGTTTCCTTAAATCTTCAAACACTCCCATCTGTTCAAGGGTAACCGAATCCCCGCAGCCCACGGCCGTCCCATCTGCTATAAGCTTTCTCAAAAGATCCCGAAGCTCCTTTTTATCCTGAACAAGGAAACCTGCCATGTTATTCCGCTGAAGGTTTTTTATGAATAAGGGGATGTAAACTTCCATAGATTTTTCCTCCAAAATTAAACATAAGAATCCCTGACAATATGATGGTACCTCCGGTAATGGTTGCATAAGGGTGAAAGCTATCGTTCCATTTCATATTTGCACCTGCCTTTTAACCGTTTATTGTGGTTGTCTTCCTGCTTCCCTATAATTTACCATGGAAATACCATAAAGAAAAGAAAGAAATGTAACAAAGATTACGGAAACAGGGCCCGGAATTCTAGAAAAGCCGTGGAAAGGATTGTCTGTGTGAAACAATCCTTTCCACGGCTCCAAATATTCCCGTCCCGCTGAAACACAGCAGAACAATCAGGCTGATCAGGGGGTTTTGTCCAGGCTCCAGCCAATGGCCTGCTTTCTGACCTGTAAAAATTCCCGGTATAAGCCGTCTTTGGCTGCCAGTTCCTCATGCCTGCCCCGCTCCGCGATTTTCCCTCCGCTCAGCACCAATATCTGATCCGCATGGCGCACGGTGGTAAGGCGGTGGGCAATCATGATAACGGTCTTCTGTTTTGTCAGCTCCTCTATGGCATTCTGAAGCTGCAGCTCATTTTCAGGATCCACACTTGAGGTAGCCTCATCAAGAATGATAATAGGCGCATCCTTTAAAATAGCCCTGGCAATGGAAATTCTCTGCTTCTGCCCACCGGAAAGGCTTCCTCCTCCTTCCCCAACCAGGGTATCATACCCCTTGGGAAGTTCCATGATAAACTCATGGCAGCAGGCCTTTTTCGCTGCCTCCATAACTTCTTCCATGGCAGCTCCCGGCCTGCCGAACCGGATGTTATCCGCAATGGTTCCCCGGAAAAGATAAACGTTCTGGAAAACAATGCTGATGTTCCTTAACAGGCTGTCTGATGTGTAGTCCTTTACATTTCTGCCATTTAAAAGGACTTCTCCGGAATTCACATCCCAAAAGCGTGCAATCAGGCTGCACAAGGTACTTTTTCCGCCTCCTGAAGGCCCTACAATGGCAGCCGTGGTCCTTTCCGGGATCTTTAAGTCAACATGATCCAGTATTTTTCTCGTATCATAGGAAAAGCTTACATCCTTAAATTCAATATCAAAATGATCCGGATGAATGTCCGTACCGTCTTCATCCAGAACAGGAGCCTCATATACCGCCTGAATACGGTTTAGGTTGTCATCCAGCAATTCCAGAAGCGAAGCGCTTCCTCCCACCCCCTCAATATAGGAATACATGACAAAGCTGGAAATTACAATTGTAAGGGCATTGGAAAGGGAAAGCTCGCCTCCGGCAAATAAGCAGCACGCCGCCATCAGCACTGCGCACGCGGCAGCCTTGAAAATATAGCTGTAAAAGGCTGTAAGCACGGTGAAGAGCCGTTCAAAGCGGAGATTCTGACGGCAGCTTTCCCCTATGGCCCCGTCTACGGTGCGGTTGGAGGTCTCTCCCAGCCCATAGGCCTTTACAACGGAAATTCCCTGAATATACTCCAGCACTGCTGAAGACAGGGATGCCTGAATGTTTTGCTTTTCAGGCGCGATTTCCATGCTCTTTTTTTGAATGAATCCATTGACCCAAAGTCCCAGAAGAATAGCAGCAAAAGAGATCAGGCCGATTTTCCAGTGAAACAGGGTGATCACCAGGGTGAGGATGACCGCATGGACAAGGCCGACCACAATGTTGGTGATCGCCGTACCTGCCATGGCTTCTATCTCATTCATGGTGGTTGTTACGGATGAGGTGATCTCTCCCAAACTGTTGGTATTAAAAAATCCCATTGGCATACGCTTTAACCGTTCCCCGATTGCAATCCGCTGATCCCCGCACATGGAGAAACAGGCAACACTGCTTTCCCTGTTTGCCAGATAATGAAACACCATCCTGCCTGCAACGCTGAAAAGCATAATTCCCAAAGTGATAAAAACCACCTTCATGGGAAGGGGGGTCCCCTTTGCTCTGTTTTCTGCAATGGCAGTCAGACTGTATAAGATTCCTGCCACCGGAAGTGCTTCAAAGACAGAGTAGAAAATATGATACCAAACCCCCCGGACCAACTGGCCCTTATGCCTGCCTGAAAAATAAAGAATCTTTTTTAGTATCTGGATCATTGTTCCTTCCTCCTCTCCTCCGAATCAATATCCCTGGAACCGATGTGGGCATTCCACATGCTGCGGTACATGGCACTGCCGGCAAGAAGCTGCTCATGAGTGCCCTGGCTTTCAATCCGCCCGTCATTTACCACAATGATCTTGTCTGCGGAGGATATGGTGGAAAGCCTGTGGGCAATGACAATGAGGGTTTTCCCCCGGACAAGCCTGGAAACCGACTGCTGGATAATTGCTTCATTTTCCGGATCCGTGTAAGCAGTGGCCTCATCAAGGAGAATCACCGGACTGTTTTTTAAAATAGCCCTTGCAATGGAAATGCGCTGACGTTCTCCGCCGGAAAGCTGGCCCCCGCCTTCTCCCACCAGGGTATCATATCCATGTTCCAGGGACTGGATGAACTCATGACAGCTGGCCTTCCTGGCCGCTTCCACAATTTCCTCATCCGTTGCCCCTGGTTTTCCTATCCTTATATTATCCCGTATGGATAAGTGAAACAAAAAATTGTCCTGTGACACATAGGAAATAATGCTGCTCACCTGTTTAAGGGGCAGGCGTCTTACATCCACTCCCCCCAGAGTGATCTGCCCTCCGTTCACATCCCAGAATCCGGCGATCAGCTTTGCAATGGTTGATTTACCGGAACCCGACGGTCCCACAATTGCAGTCATTTCCTTTGGCTTTGCTTCAAAAGAAATGCCATGAAGAATCTCCTGATCCTGATATCCGAAGGTAACCTTTTCAAAGGCAATGGGGTAATCCTTCAGATCCGGCCCAACGGAAGGCCTTATCATCTCCTCTTCCTTCAAAATATCCGCCACCTGGTTCATAATGGTTCCCATGGAAGCGATGTGATCCGTATACTTCATAGCCTGGACTAAGGGGCCTGCCAGACCAAAGGAAAGGATGATGCAGGTCAGCATGGCTGACAGCTCCAAAGTGCCCTGAGCGTAAAAATACAAGGCAGAGGGCAATACAAACAAAAGGGTGGAGAGGAGTATGGTCATCAAAGCCGTATATTCCGGCAGGGTGACCGTGAAAAATTCCGTAATTGCCTGGCAGCTGTTTTTTACCGCTCCTGCATAGCTTTCATAGGAGGCAGCAGACTGGTTGAATGCCTTAATTGCCTCGATCCCGTTTATATACTCCACTGCCTGAGCGCTCATTTCATTTGCTGCTTCCACATTTTTCTTATAATACCTTTTATATTTCTTCATCAAAGGAATATAAAACACCAGCCCCAAAGGGATGGTAACAAGGGACAGAAGGGCAAGTCTGTAGTCCAGGTAAAACAGATAGACAAACACAGCGGTTGGAACCAGGAGATTTGCCGTCATTTCCGGAATCAGATGGGCAAAGGGGGCTTCCAGCTTTTCCACCGTATCTACCAGAACCGCTTTCAGCCCTCCGGATGGGCGCTCGGTCACATATCCAAGAGGAACCCTTGACAGCTTGGCCGTCAGTGCCGTCCGGATGGATACAAGGATCCGGTAAGCCGCCTGATGGGACAGCTCCGTGGAAACGGCGCCCAGGACCACCTTAACCGTGTAGCCAAGAAAGGCGGTCAGAACCAGAAGGCCAAGTCCCAAAACAGTATATTGGTTTTCAATCATTTCATAGGTTATTTCTGCCGCAGCAAAGTATGGGATCATGCCTCCTGCAATGCTCAAAACAGCAAACACCACGGAAGCAGCCAGCTTTCCTCTGCATCCGGCTGCAAATGTAAATATTTTCTTCATTCTTATGTCCATTCCTTTCAATCAAATGCTTTCTTCCATACAGGCGAGCAGCCTGGATTCGTTTCCATACACCGGAAAATCCAGGGAACAGCAGCCCTTTGAAAGCACCACTGCCCGGCTGCAGGTGGAAACCGCAAATTCATAATCATGGGTTATGACAAACAGCGTCTTTTCCAGCCTTGACAGTTGTTTTAAATGGACTGAGATCCGGCGCATGTTCTCGCCGTCCAGCCCGCTTGTGGGTTCATCCAGGATCAGTATATCCGGATCCATCACATCTGCCACCGCCATTGTAAGCCGCTGTTTCTGGCCCCCGGATAAAGATGCGGGATGACGGTCCTTGTATTCCCACAGACCATACCGCTTTAAAATTTTTTCGATCTCATGATCATCCTCATGTGTCTGGTTAAGCCTTAATTCTTCCCGGACATCTTCCCCAAACAATTGGCAGTCCGTATTCTGCATCACATAATAAGCCTTTTTCCTCCGCCTTCTCTTTGCAACCGGCTTTCCTTCATAAAAACCAGGAGCAAGCCCCATGGTGAGGATCAATATGACGGCTTTGGAACGGAAATCAAAGTACAGAGGGGCCTTCATTTAAGCAGACCGCTCTTTCTGAAATGCTTGTTCATCAGCCGGTTGGCAAGGAAACAACCGGCCTCTGAACCTTTAAACACATGTAAACGTAAAACGGAGCCAGTATAAAAGCCACACACACGGCATTTAAAATCATGTTAAAAAATAACGATGCGCCGGTGATCATGGAAAAAGCAATAAACACCACCAGCATAATGGCGCTGAAAATTCCTATGGTGGCGAAATCCTTTACCCGAAGGATGTTGTTGACTTCTTTATTCTCTTTTGCATTCATTGCAAAACCTCCATATAATATGTATTAAGGCAGTTTCAGGCTTCATTCAGTTAGCTCTTGCTAACCAACTGGCCGGTAAACTGCTTTGATACCATTATAAAAAAGCCCGGCAAGGCTCTCTACTCAAAACAGGAATTTTTCCGCTCAAAACGGGAGAAATGGATACAAATGAGGAGTCCTTTAAAGGAGTCCTTGACTTCAAAGCCGTCATCTGGAGATGAAACTTAAGAAATAGATGATACAGAAAAAGACATGCAAATAGATATAATAAATAGCAATATCATCAAGGAAATATAAGGGAAATGAGAAACCTTTCAAAGAAATATAAAGTAAGACATGAATGCATAATATAATACCCCCTAAAACCATCCTAAAGATTTACAAAAACAGGGAGGTCATTGAATAAAGACTCCCTGTCTGATACAGCCTTTATATCATGTCTCTGGCAGCTCTGAAAAAAGTTACAGGCTGTATCAGGAAAAAGAAATATATGACTGCCGTCAATCCCGTACATCCCGAAGATACTGCCCGGGATTTGTTCCATACCTTTTACGGAAAGCCGCCGCAAAATGGCTCACATTTCCATAACCCACACGTCCGGCCGCCTCACTTACCGTCACATCTTCAATATCCAGTATGGTCTTGGCAAGCTCCAGCCTTTTCTGGATCACATAAGAATGAACGGAAATCCCAAAGGCTTCCTTAAACCCCTTTTTCAGCTTGTATTCGTTTAAACCAACACGCCTGGAAAGCTGGGACAGGGTATCACTGCGCTGCGGCTCCTCATCAAGCATTTTCTTTGCCTGGTAAACACATTTTAAATCTTCTTTTGAAAAGGAGGGAAGGAGAATATCATTTTCTGTCTGAAGCACTGTCTCACTGAGATAGACGGCAACCAGCTCAAGGAGCTTCCCTTCCATGTAAAGCTGACGCAGATACCCTTTATAAGGGCAGTCTGACATTTGCCGTATCATTGCCTGTACGGAGGGGGTAAGACGGTATTTCCCGGAAGGAAAAGTCTTTGAAGGGGAATTGCCTCCCAGCCCGCTTTTGTCCATGTTTTCATAAATGTTCTGAACATCTACCAAGGGAATCTTGATTTCCAGTATGTGCATATGTGTCCCAGCCGAAAACACGCTCCTTTTCCTGGTTTCATGGCTGGTGCCGATATAGCTTTCTCCCGGGCAAAGAGAAAAAACCTTCCTGGTTTCAGGCAGATCCCAGCCTGTCTGTTCTCCAAGACAAAACAGCAGATCCATATGGGGCGTTCTGGAATATCCCGTCATATCAACCGGTTTTCTAAAGTTAATATCATAATCAATGACCCGTATCCTTCTGCCGGAACAAAACCCCATCAACCTGCCGCTTCCTGCAGTCTCCGGTATCTCATATTCCATCTGGCTGTTGTTTAAATTATACGCCTTGTTCCAGGCTTCACAAACACCGGACAGGGAACTGCCCGGACTGCTTAACTGATATTCGTATTCTTCTCTCACTTTATTCTGCCTCTTTGATTACGGGATGCTGCTTCATTGAAAAGCATGAAAATGGTTAGTTTTAACTAACCAAATCTTATCACCTTTTAATTCTCCTGTCAATATGATACCGGATCTCACTCCCCCTTTGTTTTCCCGCTGCTTTCCAAACTCTCTGTCACCCGTTTTCACCGGCCGCCCATTCTTTTTTTATACACCAGAGCCCGGCCTGCATATCTTCAAATTCCGGGAAACCTCCATTTTTAACCTCATGGTCAAAACGAAACAGATTTGCCCAGCTTGCAACCAGCTCTGCCTTTAACTGGGGATAAAAAGGCGTCTCATAAACATCCCCTTCATACTTTACTCCATATTTCTCAAGCTTCTCAGAATATTGATCTTCCTCATCCTTTGTCCTGCCAACGTATCTTAAGTTTAATATCTTATTCCAGTCGGACATCCGGAAAAACACGGCTTCTCTTACCGGCACCTTAAGCTTCATCACCGTATATCCGGGGTGCATTTCCGCATATCTTTCATTGACAAATGTCCATACCGCTGATTCCGCCTGTTCCGGCTTTTCCACTATGACAGATGCCTGCCGGACATACCAGCCATAGGCATTTAAAAAAACACCCTTTACTTCTTTGTATTTCTCCTCAATGTACTTCATCTTCACATAATGGATGTGACCGTCTTTGATGGAATCTGCAATTGCATTTAACTGGGCCGTATAAAGTTCTATGTATCCATCTTTACAATCCATTCCTTTTTCACCTCCCAGATAATTCCTACCCTGGCAGGACTCAGCTCGATCCCTTCATCAAACAGCCTGTCCCAGCTTTTTCTGATTTTATGTTTCACACTGGGATAAAAAGGGGACATGTATGCGGTGCTGTCATCAATGCCGTATCTTTTTAAAAGCTCCTCATGCTCCCTGGCATCTTCCGGGTTCTTTGGAATGTACATGTAATTAACAATATATCCCCATTTTTCCAGATCCATGACAAACAGCTTATCCGGATCCACAAGGATTTCCAGAAGCACATTTCCTTCGCTGTTTTGTATCTTTGATTCTTCTGTAACAGATACCCATATGGGATACTTTGCTCCCTCAGGGATATCCATAAACCTGGAAGTGGAGTGATGCAGCCAGTCATAGGTATCCAGATATATTCCTGCATGCTCTTCCATTTTATTGATGATATATTCTTTTTTTACAAGGTACCTTCCATTTTGATCCAGGTCATTTTGTATGTTTTTATTCTGCTTTGTCCACACTTTTATTTTCTCAGTCAATTATATTCCTCCTTCCGATCCGTTGATCATTAAGAGTTAAAGACTATTTATTTCCATTGCTAAAGCTTTGTAATCACCTTTAAATAAGAATCCATATGAGCCTGAAATGCGGATAAGGTCTTTTCAAGGGATCCGGTTCGGCATGCTTCAATAATGGCTTTATGCTCGTCATATTTTTCTTTCTGCGAGCCTAAAGTTGAAATGTCCTTATTCATGGCTATGAGCAATTGAAAATACTGATTTTCTAAAATTTCAGCCCTTCGGAAGCTTCCGGATTTTTTCCAGAAAAATTCATGAAAAGCCAGATCGTTTGTGTTTAAGACAAAAGTCTTCTCCCTGTCCTCAATGGTGCCGTCATGATCCGGCTTTATCATGTCATCATTTAACGTCTCCAGATAATCCAGATCCTGTTCCTGCAACATGGATTTTTCAAAAATTATGGTGAGGATCTGCATTTCAAGGGGAATGCGGATGGAAAAAACCTCTGCAATGTCTTCATAGCTCATTTCAAGGATCTGGCTGCCCTTTTTTGGTGAAAAGGACAGGATTCCCCGCATATGAAGCTCTCTTAAAGCCTCTCTTATGGGAGCCCTGCTGATCTGGAGTTCTTCGGACATATCAGTTTCCACTAACCGGTCTCCGCTTTTCAATTCCCCTGTCAGAATCTTGCTTTTCACATAGGAAACCACAATTTCACTTAGATTTGCCTTTGAATATGTAATCATATGGCTTAATTTATCGTAAGAATTAACTACCATAATATCCACCTTTCAATATAAACTCTATCTAACAGAATATTATACTATAGATGGAAGACAAATCATATGAACAATTAAATATTCTGATAACAATTCTTTGCGTAATTAACAAATAATTCCTGAGCAGGTGTTAATATCATATCCTTTTTCTGCACATAAAAGATATTTCTGCATAAAAGCTCTGACGGAATTTCCACAACATTGATTAAGTCCAACCGGGTATAAATCTGTGCTGCCGCTTTTGATACAAAGGAAATACCCATTCCCTGGGAAACTGCTTCTACAATTCCCTGGGTATTGCCAAAGTATGCAATGGCTTTTAACTCTTTTTCTGAGAGACCGTATCTGGTTAAGAACGCTTCCATTTCCGCCCTGGTGCCGGATCCCTGTTCCCTCATAATAAAATTTTTATCTGAGATAAAACTGACAATTTCAGACGCATCCCCGCTGCCCTCATACCTCATACCTTTTGGAAGGATCAAAACCAATTGATCCTTGCACAAAGAGGTCAGGGTGTAACGGCAATTCTCGTTTTCCATTCCTGCAAATCCGATATCATACTGATATTTAATCAGCTCTTCAAACACTCCCCCGCTGTCCTTCTGATACAGGCGAAAAACAATATTGGGATATTCCTTATTAAAATCAGCGATCAACTGTGGCAAAATATACTGGGCAGGAACACTGGAAGCCAGAATATTGACTTCTCCTGTGCATTCCTTGGAATACTTGCCCATTTCATACAGAGACTGATCCCTTAAAGCCAGCATCTTCTGAGCATACTCATAAAAGTCAATTCCTGCCTTGGTGGGAAATACCCTCTTTGTGGACCGGACAAATAACTGAGTTCCAATGTCCTTTTCCAGCGCATTGATCTGACTGCTCAGGGCAGGCTGAGTTAAGAATAAGGATTCAGAGGCCTTTGAAAAACTTTGAAGCTTGGAAATCTGTATAAATGCTTCTAACTGTTTAAATTCCATATGATTCTCTACTTTCTTATGAATACAGCCAGACAGCGCCTGCTGTTTTATTGAAAACAAAAATGCAGGCGCTTTGGCTACAAAAATGAAAGATACTTTTATTCCTTTTCAGGACTTTTGGAAGTTTTGGAATTTTCTTTCCTCAGTTCCTTAATCAGGCACACACAGCATAAAAGCATGATAATGGCCAGAGGGAAAGCTGCCACGATGGAGCAGGTCTGAAGTGCACCAAGTCCGCCTGTCATTAACAATACAAGAGCCAGCAGAGCCTGGATCACTCCCCAGAATATCTTTTTACTGTTGGCAGGTTCCATGTCGCCTTCGGAAGAAAACATGGATAAAACAAAGATCCCCGAGTTTGCCGATGTGATAAAAAATGTTCCCAAAAGGCAGATTGCTATGATGGAGAAAACACTTCCAAGGGGATACTCCCGAAAGACCATAAATAATGCGGTTTCTGTTGTTTCAATCGCCTTTGCAATAATGCCTTTATCCAGATTTAAGCCAAGGCTTCCGAAAACGGAAAACCAGATAAAGGATACTAAGGACGGAGCCAGTATTACCCCGAAAACAAACTCCCTGATGGTCCTTCCCTTTGAAATTCTGGCGATAAACGTACCTACAAAGGGGCCCCATGCGATCCACCATGCCCAGTAGAAAATAGTCCATGAACCCAGCCATGATTTATCCCCAAAAGGATTTATGGCAAAGCTGTCCTTTACAAAGTCATTCATATAACTGCCGATGGAGTTTGTGAAAACATTTAAAGTCAGAAGCTTGGGACCGACAATAAAGGCACCTGCCAGAATTGCAATTGCCAGCACAAGGTTAATGTCAGACAGCAGCTTAATGCCTTTGTCAATTCCGCTTACAGCTGTCCAGGTATAGATGACCATCAAAATGATGATGATAGCGATCTGGACCAGGCGTGTTGTGGGAACATTGAACAGGAAATTCAGTCCTGAATTGATCTGCATGGTTCCCTGTCCCAGGGAAGTGGCGATTCCCGCTACCGTAGCAAAAACCGCACAAATATCGATCAGCTTTCCTATCGGCCCTCTGACTCCCTTTTCACCGAGTATGGGAAGAAAAACGCTGCTGATCAGGCCGGGAGCATTTTTCCTGAACTGAAAATATCCCAGTGCCATACCGATGATCGCATAGGCTGCCCAGGGATGAAATCCCCAGTGCATAAAGGACTTTTTCATTGCAAAGTTAGCCGCTTCCTCTGTTGCCCCAAATGTCATAAAGTGATTAAGCGGTTCCGCAACGCCCCAGAAAACCAACCCAATTCCCATTCCTGCCCCAAAAAGCATGGCAAACCATGACCGGTTGCTGAATTCCGGAACAGAATCATCCGGACCCAGTTTAATATTTCCGTATTTGCTGAATGCAATGACCAAAGAAAATGCAACAAATATAAACATGGAAATCAAGTAAAACCAGCCAAAATTGTTGACAAGAAAATCATTTGCCGCTGTTGTGGCCTTTGCAAATGGCTGGGGAGCTACCAAACCAAATGCAACAATTGCTATGGTAATAAGAAACGATATGTAAAAAACCTGATTCTTCTTCATGTAATACCCTCCTCTTTAAAATATAATCGTTTGCTGTTTTTTTGCAATCCGATTTTTACGTGACAGGATAAAATTTTATCCTGCCACATAAAAATTTTTCTTTCAGAATAACGTTCAATCACGTACTTTACGCTGACGGCCTGCGGCGTTTAGGGGAAGGTATTGTTTGCACACCGGCCTCCAGGCTTTGTTATAATGAAATTTAAATTTTAACTTTAAAGAGATAAGGTTCTTTTATATCCGCTGTCAACGCATCCAGAGCAACTCCTACTCTGTGATAGCGAAGCTTGAACTGCTCTTCCTTGGGTGTTGCAGGATCTCCAAGGGGATATGGAATGGATATGGTTGGAACCAGTCTGTTCACTCCAACCGTCTTAGCTACGGGAATCAGGTTCGCCATCTGAACGATGGTGATGCCTTCTCTTTCAATTTCTCTTGTCATCGTTGCACCGCAACGTGTACAGGTCCCTCATGTGGAGGTCAGAATTGCAGCTCTGATCCCATCCTTTTTCAATTCTCTTGCTATTTCTTTTCCCATTCTTGCAGCTTCTGCCTGGGTTGTTCCGGTACCAACGGTGGAGAAGAAATATTTGTATACTCCGCCGATTTTTCCTTCTTTCTGATACTTTCTCATGGCATCCAACGGAACAATTACGTCCGAGTCATTGTTGGCTGCTGCCGGATCAAAACCAGCATGAATGGTCATATACTCACCTTTCACAAGGTCAGCCTTTTCAGAAATATCGTATTTCCCCCACTTGGTTGCAGAGGCTGACTGAATGCGGTCCGGATTTCCTACGGGAACGATTCCTCCGGAAGTGATGAGGGCAACCTCCAGTGTGCTCAATTCTTCCGGTGTAATGGCAGGAGCAATTGCCACCCGGTCAGACTTTGGAATGGCCAGCTCTGTCTCATATGGTTCTCCATGAACTTTCTTAAGGAGCATGTCAATGACACGGTCAGCTGCCGTTACCGGGGGATCCAGCCAGATCTGATCCCTGATTCCTCTTCCAAAATAGCCTTCCTCTGCTGCCGGAAGTAATTTCTCTCCCTTTAACAGCTTAAGAGCAAATTTGGCCATTGCCTTTATATCCTTTTTCATGGCTGCTGCGCTGGCTCCGCCTTTAAATACGTACATTTCCTTTCTGAACATTTCAACTCCAGGGTTTTCATCGTTCATAGAGGTGAGAACAGGAACTTCGAATTCCTTTTTTACAGCCTTGCAAATATGGCCGCAGGCTGCCCCGTAACGTCCTGCACGGAAGGCCGGCCCTGCAAAAAACACATCCATCTCTTTTCCCTTCAGCATGGAAAGGATGGTTTCTACCGCTTCCTCTGTGTTGGAACCTATAAAGTTATCCCCGCAGATAATGGTATGTGTGATCTGAACATCATCGCCTAATTCCTGCTGCAGTGCCATAGCAGGACCAACAAGGCCTTCTCTGATTTCCGGTTTAAAATCAGCAAGTTCTTCCCCGCCGATCTGCCCAAAAAACTGATTTAAGTATAAAATACCTTTCATATCGTCCCTCCTTCTAGAATTCTACCATCCTCTTGGTTGACCAGCCCACTACCTGGTCTCCGCAGAACATGGCGTTGTTTTCCATAATAATTGAACCATCTTCTTTTACGGAAGCGCCCAGAATTTCATCGTTGGACCAGCCTCCGGATAATCCATCTCTTGCAAGGGCTTCCAGTTCTCCCAGAACCGTCTCCATTTTTGGAAGCCGGATCAGGGTGGATACGTTTCCGCAGGAAACAATGGCATCCTCTTTCTCATCTAAGGAAACCAGCGGCTGGCTTGCGCCGTCTCTTCCCGTACACTCGTTTGTAAGGCCTATGGTCTTGACCCCTGCATTTTCCAGAGCAACGATGCATGCCGTAAAATCTGCATCAGGGTTGCCGTATCCTTCTTCCGCAACAATGGCGGAATCCGCTCCCAGACTTTTTGCCATCTGTGCCACAAATAAAGCAGCTCTTTCCTTCTGATCCAGGGCAACATTTAAGTTGGACATGATCACTCCAAGGAAATTAATGGTCTTTCCATGCTCCTTGTAAAGCCTGCGGATCATGGGCAGGTTCTGGAAATCGTAGGTGGACCATTTGGAAGAGCAAGGCATAAAGGATCCGCTGATCATGGCCCCGTCCAGCACCTCATTGGGATGCATGAAGGTGGGAAGCATCCGGTTGGTATCCCAGCCGTAATTTAAGTCATTATAGCCGCCTTCTTCCATCTGGGACTGAGGCTGAAGCACCAGCACCACGCTTGGAAGCTTGTTTACTTCCTCGCTTCTTTTTGTAACCGGCTCCAGTTCAAAGGTCTCTACCTCATCCGGTGTTAAATCCTTTGTTGCGGCGCCGATGTATTCGGCAAGGCGCATGCCTGCCCATCTTAAGGCCCTGTTCTTTTTCTGCTGCTCCTTCTGCTCAAAAACCTCATCCGAATCAGCCACCAAAACCAGGTTCTTTAACTGGGAGTAGTAGGTGTATTTGGCACCCTCCCCGCTCATATCGATCAGTCCATCCTGAAAACCGCCGTAGTGCTTTCCCACCACTAAAACGCTCATATCCTTCAGCGCATGAGTGGTTCCGTTTCCAGCCTGCATCAGTTCTCCTGTCACTCCCGGAAATACAGGACCTCCCCCTACCCGGTAACGCGGCTCTATGGCCTCTTTCACCGGAACAAGCCTGACATGATCCCCAGGCGATACAATATAGAGTTCTGCTTCCGTGATATGTTCGTCTTCTTTTATTACTGCAAGAGCTTCTTCTTTATTCACCGTAAGAAGTCCGTCTTTTAATGAAGTCTGATCGCCAAAGCAAATATCTTTTACATAAAAATTTCCCAATTCCAGCTTCATTCCATATCTCCTTTCAAATTAATACTTAAATACCGTCTTAGTCATACGGTTAAAAAAATCCGCCGCCATGAGAAGGTCTTCCTCACTCATGGTCCTTACATCAAGGAGTACCCTGTCTTTCCAGATTCTTGCTATGATGGGAACAGTATTTTTTCTGAGCAGGCCTTCCAGCCTGTCTGCGGATACCTGTTCCACGCTTATCCCCACTGCATAAGATGCCAGATTAACACCCGGCATGGTTCCTCCGCCGATCTGCCCTTCCGTTTCCAGCACCTCAGCCTGTACCCCCGGCTGTTTCACCAAAAGACTGTGTAAATACTCTGCCTTTTCCTTTAAACGTCCCAATGGCTCTGTGATCATTTTCAGGGTGGGAATCTGTTCCATTGCTGTTTCCGGCGACAAATATTGCCTGAGAGTTAATTCCAGGGCGTTCAAAGTCAGCTTATCAATTCTCAAAGCCCGGAGCAAATGATTTTTCTTCATCTCATTGATGTACCGTGCTTTTCCTACAATGATACCGGCCTGAGGTCCTCCAAGAAGCTTGTCGCCGCTGAAGCATACAATATCAGCCCTTTGTTCCAGACAATTTTTAACTGTTGGTTCATCACCTATCCCATATGCCTTTAAATCGGCCAGCAAGCCTGATCCCAGATCATATATGACCGGCAGTCCGTGCCTTTCACCAACTGCCTTCATCTGTTCCAGAGATACCTCCTCCGTGAATCCGATAATCTTATAATTGCTGGTGTGGACCTTTAATAATGCCCCGGTATTTTCACTGATGTTCTCTTCATAGTCTCTTTCATGGGTCTTGTTGGTGGTTCCCACCTCCATAAGACTGCATCCGCTGGCTGTCATGATTTCCGGAACACGGAATGCTCCGCCAATCTCCACCAGTTCACCTCTTGAAACAATGACCTCTTTTCCCTTTGCCATGGAATTCAGCACCAGATAAACAGCTGCCGCATTGTTATTGACAACAAGAGCTGCCTCTGCACCGGTTAAAAAGGTAAGAAGCTGCTCCACATGCTCGTACCTGGAGCCTCTTTCCCCGTCTTCCAGATTAAACTCCAAATTGGAATAAGATCCGCCGATTTCCTTCATGCTTTCCGAAACCACCCGGGAAAGCCTTGCTCTCCCCAGGTTGGTATGAAGCACAATGCCGGTTCCATTGATCACCCTTCGCAGATGAGGCTGGTTCTGCCTCTCAATTTCAGCTTTGATCCGTCTGATCAGATCATCCTTTGAGAATTCACAGGGCTTTCCAGATAAAATTTTTTGCCGTTCCAGTTCAATTTCCTTTTGACAGGCAAGCTTTACCAAAACTGCCGGAACATCGGTGATTCCTTCTAAGGTCATACAGCGCATCATTTCATCCACTTTGGGCAGCTGCCTCATGAGACTGTTTTTATCTGTCATTTTCCCAACCTCTCAAATTGTTTTTAAACGTTCAAAGCCGTTTCCAGGCCGCGTCAGCCAATAAATTGATTGCCGGAAAGAATCTCCCTGGCCTTTTTTAAATTGCGTTCTGCAATGAGAACCACAGGCCCTGTGCAGCCCATTCCGCTTTCCGCATAAATGCCGGCTGCCCATAAGCAGGAAACTGCGGATTCCAGATCCATAATCTCAATTCCAAGGATCTCTTCCGTTACCACTTCCTTTGGAGGGGCTTTTACTTCCTCTGCCTGCTCTGAGGCTTTCCCTGGCTTTAATTCCTCCAGAACCTGCTCAAGACCTGCCTTCTTTGCCTTTGCAAACTCATCAGCCATAACCTTCTGACAGCCTCCGTCAAGAAGTTCCTTTGCAAATTCAATGGCACCTGCGATCAGAGGTGTTCCCGATGCCCGTGAAACAATGAGAATCAGCTTGTCAAACCCTTCGCCGATTCCCGGACCATATCCAAAGCCGGCAGACTCATAGCTGCCTCCGGTCGTATAGGCGGAAAACACCTTAGTCAGAACATTTCCCGTAAGAGAATCCATGACCATCACATCCGCGGAAGCTGTCAGTAAGTCATTGCCTCTCATAACAATGCCTCCATCCGCTCTTTGGGAAGCGGCAAACCGGATGTCATAACCATTTTTCTGCAGCTTTTTCAGCGCAATCTCCGTCTGCCGCGCTCCATCCACATTTAAAATGCCTACGGTTGGGTTTTCCACTCCGCTGGCTTTTGCGGCGATGATTCCGTATATGGCATTCTTTACCATGCTTTCCACCCGGTTCACAGACGACGTTCCTGTAGTGGATGCAATATACATCTTTTTGCCGGCTGCCGGCGTAATCACCCGGCCAACCGTAGAGACTCCAATGGGAAAAGGATAGTGCATGGTTACTGCTGCGTAAGCTTCCTGGTTCATTAGTATGTCATCCATCTTTTTATGGCCCTCTTCTTCCGAAGTGACCGGTATGACCTCTAAGTTCTCCGCTTCCATGGGAATGGATCCAATTACTTTTACGGGTATTCCTTTTTTAGCCGCATCACGGGCAGCCTGGTAAATGGCTTCTTCCCCGTGCTCGCTGCCCATGGCTGTAACTGCAATGGGCATTTTTTTGCCGGCCTGGCCTGTCTCAAGCGTGTGGGCCAGATCCATAAAGGTCTCTGCGATTATACGTTTCATCTTACCTTCCGACATACGCTCACCCCTCGTCTTCCTGAAGATGCCTGGCAAAGTCCTTTAAGGCTCCTGCGATCAGCTTTTTGATCCTTTCCTCAGACACGGTTTCCTCCTGGCCTGCGCCGCTGTTCTGCTGCAGGATAAAGGATACGCCGTCAAAGAGATTGGTCATTCTTCCAAGGAACAGGCTTCCCTTTCCAATAAACATGGCTCTGGTGATTTTTTTATCCATCAGCTCCTGTCTGGCAAATCCAAGGTAAGGAACTCCGGAAGGGATATGCCCCTGAGTGGGCGCCCAGCCTGCCATGCCGTGCTTTGACACAAACTCTGCCAGCTGGGATTTTTCTATCTCTTTGCGCATGGCGGCAAGAGCTCCTATCATCTTATAATTTGCCTCCGGCACGTTGCCGGCTCCTGCAGGCTTTGTAATGTCAGGATTCTGCATTTCCACGGAATACTTATCAATATCCGTAAGCTTCAGCCCTGCTTTTTCAAGAGCAGATGCCGTCAGGGAAGAAATGACATTCTGGGGAGAGGATCCGGTTCCAACCGTATGCCTGCCCACAATATCCGTATTGATCTCAGGGCTGATTCCGTCGTTGGCACTGATCAGCACGGCAAAACCGGCCACACAGTCCTCCAGAACCGGAATTCCCTTGTTCACATGATCCTTTCCATTCATACCAAGCTTTGCGGTGGATCCTCCGGCCGCAACGATCACATGCTTAAAGGTTCCCGCCTTTACCAGGGCCGCTGCATGGATTAAGGCATGGGCCGGTCCGGCACAAAAGCCTCTTATATCAGAGCCTGTGGCATTGGTTAAACCTGCGATCTCAGCCGCTGCCTTTGCAAAGTTTCCTCCGCCTCTCTGGTTCATATCTCCGCAGGCTTCTTCTGAGCACTCAATCACATATTCAATTTCTTCCTTTTTGATATCATTCTTATCCATCAAATGCAGTAACGATAAAACACAGGAAGCTTTTGAAACGAGATTTTCAAAAATGACGTGGGCCGAAAGGGAATGGTCAATATCATGTGCTGCCTTGATACAGCCGACAATGGCTCCCTGGTAATACAAAGGCTCCCCGTGTTCGTCTGCGATCAAATGGTTGATTTCTGATAATTCAAAGCTTTTATCAAAGACTTTTAAAAGCGATGAATCAATAAGGTTGTGAGATTCTAATTTTTTCTTCACGGAATCAGCAAATTGAACTTCCAGTTTTACAAGATCAAATACATCGCAGATTGCAATCAGGCCAATAAATTCATCCTCGGGCATGATTTCTCCAAACCTGCCTTCCCTCTGATTGTAATCGGATTTCTGCTGATACCATGGCTGCGCATAACCGGCCAGTTCATCAGGCGTAACATTTCCTATGTAAGTCTGGTTCGGCAGATATGCCTTACACTCCTCATAGGAACGCAGACTCTTATCCAGGTTTTTTAAATATTCCGAATTCGGATCAATGGTTCTCTGGGTTGTCTGGGTTGTGCCATTATGAATTACCATATCCGGCGTATGGGCAAGGATGTAGCTTGCCCCTTTTAAGACGCTGTACATATTTTGCCTCCTACTGAATCAAATTGACAGGAAAACCTGTTCCTTTGATTTTCAAATTCAAGGTTGAAAATGTTTTCACCCCTGCACTTAATATCAGGTCCTAATAATAAATCAATTCCTGTAAAATGCGGTGCCAATATACCATTTTTATTCAAACGGAAAAACTGGGTCACCATTTCACAAGAATTGATCTGTGAAGGGATGAATGTTAATATTTACAATGCTCGTCCCTTATTGTTGACATTTCTTTTCGGATATCATCAACATCCAATACCATTTCCATCATACTGATCTGCTCGTCATAGACATCGCTGTCCACTTCATTTTTGATTTCCGGCTCACAAGCGTGGTATACTTTTAGTCCCAACTGGACTCCTGCCAATGGTCCTGCATAAGTAGGGTCTCCTGCCGTAACAGTTTCAGCAGCAAGGCCGGCAGCCTCACCTTCTGCGGCACCTAAAACAACAATAATATTTTCAGGGCCGTACTGTTCCGCCAAAGATTTTACCCTCTTTTGATTCTCCAGGTCCATAGCACCCGCAGCCGTTCAGACAAAGCATTCTGTTGACGAGAATACTACATCAGCGCCGGCAGTTTTGATACACTGTTCAATTGCCGGACCAGGAATGCCGTCTCTGTCGCCGATAATGATGACTTTCTTATCTTTCAGCATCCTATTACCTCCTTTTTCATATATTATAACGTGTATCCCCAAGGCAGATGGTTCTGCTTTGAAGACTGAAAACATGATATGTTCCACGCTATGTTCCAAATGGTTTTACAAAAAAGTCTTAAGTTGGTGAGGACAATGCATGTTTCTTTATCATTTCTTCAATTCTATCCGGTGTTGCATCGTCTTTCACCAGTTCTTCCACCTTTTCCCCGTTTTTATAGATTGCCATGACGGGAAGCCCAAGAATCTTCTGGGATATGGCAAGCCTTCTGGCTTTTGTGGTATTCAGCTTTGTGAATTTGATCTTATCGCTGTATTCCTCAGCAAACTTCTCAACATGAGGAAGCAGGGCCTTACAGGGCTCACACCCGTCTCCGAAAAAGTCTACAAATACAATTCCTTCCGCTTCCAGTACTTCTGGTCCAAAGGTATCCTTATCCACAACTAACATTTTTATCTCCTCCTTTAATTTTCTATATATTTCTCAGCCATAACGGCTGCAATGGCTCCATCCGCGCATGCGGTGACAACCTGTCTTAAACTCTTCACCCTGATATCCCCGGCAGCAAAAACACCTGGTATATTGGTTTCCATGTTTTCATTTGTTTTGATATAACCGTATTCCATATCCAGAATGCCTTCAAAACATTTTGACTGGGGCAGGTATCCGATAAATCCAAAGATCCCGAAGGTTCCGTCGTCCTCATTGGCAATGATCTCCGTTACCTCTCCTGTTTTCACGTTTTCCACGGACATACTCTCAACCATTCCGTCTCCGTTGATCTCTTTTACCACAGAATCCCACATGAAATCGATTTTAGAATTTTCAAATGCCTTTTCCTGAATGGATTTCGCGGCCCGAAGCTCATCTCTTCTATGGATTATGGTCACCTTCCGGCCAAACTTTGTTAAGTAGAGGGCTTCTTCCACGGCAGTGTCTCCCCCGCCTACCACATAAATGTCAAAATCCTCGAAAAAGTTTCCATCGCAGGTGGCACAGTAGGATACCCCTTTTCCGATCAATTCCCTTTCTCCGGGGCAGCCGATTGGCTTTGGAAAGGCACCGGTGGCAATGATCACGGCTTTTGTGCGGTATTCTTTATTCTTTCCCTTTAATACCTTAATGTCTCCTGAGAAATCCACGGCTCCAATGCAGTCAGAAACCCGCTCAATCCCAAATTTCTCCACCTGCTTTGTCATCCTCTGCACCAGGGAGCTTCCTGACTCCTCTGGAAGGCATCCCGGATAATTTTCAATCTCAGAAGTGATAACGATCTGTCCTCCATCCTTTTCCTTCTCGATCAGCAGCGCATTTAATCTGGCCCTTCCTGCGTAAAGGCCTGCGGATAATCCGGCAGGCCCTCCGCCTATTATTACAACATCATAAATCTTCAAGGCGCACCTCCATTTATTTTTTAGTATTTAATATCCTGTCATCTCCCTGGCGTTTGGTGAACTTCTCCTGGTCAAACCGTTCCAGAAGCATTAGGGCAAACTTTCTGCTGGTCCCAATGGAATCCCTGAAATCCGGAAGCTTTAACACGCCCTTTTCAAGAAAAAGCTGTTCCGCCTTTTCCCTGGCCTCTCTATACTGGTCTTCCCCCACAATATACTGTCCGGGAAGGACCATGCAGCCGCTCTGCAGCATGAATTCAAGCACCTGCTGCTTTTCCCTGGCGTTTTCCGTAAGCTCTGGGGCCGTTAAAAACGTATAACCGCTTTCCAGAATCTTTTTAGCCAGTTCATCCTTTACTTTTTTTTGGCCTTCCGTAAGAGCAGGTTCAAAACCATAACGTGAAACCAGGTTCTGCTCCAGCCTCACCACATCCTTTCCGGCCAGATATTTCAGCATGGTTTCACATTGCTTCTTATGGGACAGATCCAGTTTTTCCAGCAATTCCGCCTTTGGAATCCCTTTCCGCAGCCGGTTTTTCTTATGATAATCGTTTAAGATGTCCTCCACCATATACCTGTAATGCATCAGATACTCTGCATGTATGTACTGCTTTTCTATGAATAAAATGCTCCCTTCCTCTTCAAGCTCTTTTAATTCGCTTTCCTTAATATCCTTATTTAAAAAGGCGGCTATTTGCTCAAAGGTGGAAAATGGATTGTTTTTAATATATTCTTCTATAATCTCCCCGGAAGATGCCGAGTCCTTCATCTGAAGGGACCGGAGCCGTTCTTCAGGATCTTTTTTATATTTTGAGGCTTTTGGGTCAATGATGACCCCTCCTCCAATGGTAGTGACCGGAGAAATGGTTCTAAGCACAAAACGGTCGCCCTTTAAAACGGCAATTTCATGATCCAGCAGAATCTGGGCATACCCCTCATCCCCTGCCTTTACCTTTTTATGAGTGATGGGAACAAACCTGGCAACTTCTTCTGCCGCCCCCACATAAAGCTTTAGCTTATAAAACCTGCCCATTTCAAGCTTTGTTGTCTTTACAATGGAAAACCTCACATCAATCCTGTCCGTTATGTACACCCCGTCCTTTGTTGCAACGGTATTTCCTCTTTTTAATTCATCCACAGCAACATTGGATAAGTTAATGGCCGTCCTCTGTCCGGCATATGCGGATTCCACATTATGGTCATGAACCTGCAAATTCCTTACCTTGGTGGGTATCCCCTGAGGATAGACCACCAGTTCATCCTCAGCCTTTAAAACTCCTTCCATCAGGGTTCCGGTGACCACGGTTCCGTATCCTTTTACAGAAAAAACCCGGTCAATGTTCATCCGGGGCTTTTTTGTAAAACTCCGCTCCCGGATATCAGAAGTCAGAACCTCAAGCTCCCTTATGAAACCGTCAAAGCCTTTTCTACTAATAGAATCCACCTCTACGATCTTTGTCCCTTCTAAAAAGGTACCTTTTATAAACGACTGGATATCTTCGATCACCAGTTCTTTGAATTCCTCATCTACCAGATCAACTTTCGTGAGCACGATCAAATACTTTTGTATTCCAAGGTAGCTGAGAATGTCCATATGTTCCCTGGTCTGAGGCATGATTCCCTCATTGGCCGCAATAATGATGAGAGCAGCATCAATGCCTGTGGCTCCGGCCAGCATGTTTTTAATAAACTTTTCATGCCCCGGAACATCAACAATGCCAAGAGTACGCCCATTGGGAAGCTGAACGCCGGTAAATCCGAGGTTAATGGAAATTCCTCTTCTCTTTTCCTCTGCCAGCGTGTCCGTATCATGGCCTGTAAGGGCTTTTACCAATGCCGTTTTTCCATGATCAATATGCCCTGCGGTTCCTACAATGATGCTGTCCATTCATCCCTCACCCAGATTCTAAATTTGATATTTTTTTAACAATATGGCCGCAATTTATGTTAATGGAAATTATTTTTGGCGGAAGCATATGGGAATCGAACCCACCCACGACGATCAGCCGCAACACGGTTTTGAAGACCGGTAGGCACACCAGTTACCTGTCTGCTTCCATGGAAATGTTAAGATTGTAGATTGTCGACAACCTACTTTTCTATTATACCATTTTTTTTACTCATAGCAAGAAAGTGTTTTTTATATCTTCAACAGCCTTTATTTCATTTTTTTATAAGTCAAAAAATTTTATAGGCAAAAGCTTATAAAATAAAGGATTATCAAAAACATTTTTAGTATTATCTTTACATTCAAAAAAACACAAGCTTAAGTTCACTTGTGTTTTTGTACATTCAGCAATTCAATTTTTTTATCTGATTCCTCTTTGGCCATCCCTATTTTATATCCCGTGACCCCGGCAGACTCAAGCCTTTTTAATAGGATGTCCGCCTCTCCTTCCTCCAGGGCAATGCATAAGCCCCCTGAGGTTTGAGCATCAAATGCAATATCAATCAATGTCTGGTTCACATCCGGCATAACTTTAACAAAAGATTTGATATAATCAAAATTTCGGTAAGCGCCGGCAGGCACCATCCCGGTAAGTGCCATTTCCTCTGCCAGAGGAAACAGGGGAAGTTTATCTGCAAACACGGATATGGTAACTGCGCTGCCCGCCGCCATTTCGTATAAATGGCCCAACAGGCCAAAGCCCGTAATATCCGTACACGCATGAACGGAAAGGCCTTCCATGGCAGCTCCTGCTTCCTGATTCAATGCAGCCATGCTCTGGAACATGACTTCACAATCTTTAGGCTCTATAAATTCCGCCTTTAAAGCGGTTAAGAGAATCCCTGAGCCTAAAGGCTTGGTAAGAACCAGCACATCCCCGGGCAGGGCTCCTACATTTTTCCGCACCTTTCCCGGATGGACGAATCCGGTGACACTTAAACCGTATTTGGGTACGGTGTCCTCAATGGTATGTCCTCCGGTTATAATACACCCTGCCTTTATGGCCTGATCCGATCCTCCCCGCAGAATTTCTTTTACCACCTCATCCCCCAGACATGGGTTTACGCAAAGAAGATTTAAAGCTAACCTCGGTTCCCCTCCCATGGCATAGACATCTGAAAAAGCATTGGCAGCCGCAATTTTGCCGAATAAATAAGGGTCATCCACCATGGGCGGGAAAAAATCCGCCGTTTGTATAATCGCCATATCCTCACTGATCTGATACACACAGGCATCATCCGCCGTATCAAAGCCAACGATCAATGCAGGATCCGACAGCTTGGGTAAATCGCCTATGATATTTGAAAGAGCTCCCGGCCCTAATTTTGCCGCTCAGCCTCCGCCGGAAACATATTTTGTGAGCAAACCTTTTTGTGCCATATGAAGCACCGCCTTTCTGAAAACTGATGATATTTATAATCTTCCGGCCACTCCGGATATTTTGTGGTTCAGTATAGCACATGATCCAAAGGCGGACAAGAAATATAAAATACTTTTATTAATCTATAAAATTATGATCGTAAATTTTATTTTTAAAGACCGGATTATTCATTCCTGATTTCAGATTATTTTAACTTTCTCTTCTGGTTTCCTCTTATTATAAAGGTGAATTTGAACGGCTGCACAGGCGTACTCATACAAGGATCCTGTCCATATGAAAAAGTAACTCCATTCCACCATGACTATAAAAAAACAGGCCTTACAGCTCCCCACTGTGCCGCTGTAAAGCCTGTTTTCATCTCCCTGGCTTTCTATCTGTCTCCCAGGGGCTTATAATCCTCTTCCTGCATCACGCTGATGTAAGCCGGACGGATGATCTTATCCATGTTGATCAGCTCTTCGATCCGGTGTGCACTCCATCCAACAATCCTTGCAATGGCAAAGATTGGGGTAAACAATTCATTGGGGATATCCAGCATGCTGTAAACAAAGCCGCTGTAAAAGTCCACGTTTGCGCTTACTCCTTTATAGATTCTTCTTTCATCTGCGATCACCTGGGGAGCCAGGCGCTCGATCATGGAATAAAGGTTAAAATCATCCATGCGCCCCTTTTCCTCTGACAATTGTTTTACAAAGCCCTTGAATATTTCTGCACGGGGATCTGACTTGGAATAAACCGCATGTCCCATACCGTAAATAAGGCCTTTCCTGTCAAAGGCTTCCTTGTGGAGAAGCTTTCTTAAGTAATCTTCCACTTCTTTCTCATCGTTCCAGTCCCTGACTTCCTTTCGCAGGTCATCCATCATTTCCACAACCTTAATGTTGGCGCCGCCATGCTTGGGACCCTTTAAAGAAGCAAGGGCAGCCGCAACCACACTGTATGTGTCAGTGCCGGAGGAAGTGACCACATGAGTTGTAAAGGTGGAGTTATTTCCGCCTCCATGCTCCATATGAAGGATCAGTGCCAGATCAAGAACATGGGCTTCCACCTTGGAATACTTCATATCCGGCCTTAAAAGCCTCAGAATATTCTCTGCCGTAGACAGCTTCTCATCCGGCCTGTGGATGTACATGCTTCCCCCTCTTTCATAGTGGTTGAATGTATGATATCCATAAACAGCCAGCATGGGCATGACGCTGATTAACATCAGGCTCTGGCGGAGCACATTGGGAACAGATATGTCACTGGCCTTTTCATCATAAGAGGCCAGGGTCAGAATGCTTCTTGCAAGGCAAGACATCATATCCTGACTGGGCGCTTTCATAACCACATCTCTGACAAAATTAGTTGGCAGAGTCCGGCTATAGCCCAGGGTCTTGGTAAAGCGTTCCAACTGGCCTTTGTCCGGCAGATCTCCAAAAAGAAGGAGATAGGCAATTTCCTCAAAACCAAATCGCTCTTCTCTCACAACACCGTTTACCAGATCATGAATGTTATATCCCCGGTAAAACAACTGGCCTTCACATGGGAGCTTTTGCCCATCCACAATCTTGTTTGATAAAATCTTTGAAACCTTTGTAAGGCCTGCAACAACACCGTCGCCGCTTTTATCCCTAAGCCCACGTTTTACTTCATACCTCTCGTAGGCTTCCAGTTCAATTCTTTCATCATTCAAACAGATATCAGACCACTCTTCCACATTTTTCACAAATTCTTTTTGGTTCATCATGCAACACCTCTTTCTGAAATCAGGTCGTCTAGTTCCACTATTTCCTCCCATTGGGCTTCCTGACCCTGCGTCATCTCCTTCCTTGGTTACAAATTTTTCCAAACATTCATGTTTGAACTTTTCAATATAATATATAATTTTATTTAAAAAAGCAAGTATTTTTTATGCTTCCTGTTCATCTGAGCGTTTATGACTCCAGGATATATTGACAAACTTCCTTCCAAATCTTATACTTGCTTTAATTTCCCTCAGCGGAATGTATCGGAGGTTGTTCATGAAAATAGAACTTTCCCTGTTTTTCTTTGTAGAAGCCGTGGGAACCATTGCTTTTGCCTCTTCCGGGGCAATGGTTGCCATAAAAAAGCGGCTGGATCTTCTTGGAGTTATTGTTCTTGGCGTTACCACCGCCGTGGGAGGCGGCATGTTAAGGGATATTATCATAGGAAATGTACCTCCTGCCCTTTTTAAGGACCCCATCTATGTATTGCTTGCCTTTATAACGGTTATGCTTTTATTTATCATCGTAAGGCTGAACCAGAGGATCCTGGCCGGGCGTTCCATGGAGACTTATGAAAAGGTCATGAACATATTTGATGCCGTGGGACTTGGCGCCTTTACCGTGGTGGGAATTGATACGGCCGTCTTATCCGGTTATGGGGATTACCATTTCCTCATCGTTTTTTTAGGGGTCATCACCGGAGTTGGCGGAGGCATTCTGCGGGATATTATGGCCGGACAAACTCCTTACGTCCTCAGAAAGCATATTTATGCCTGCGCTTCCATTGTGGGAGCAATTCTTTATGCAAGGCTTATGAACTGCATGAATGGCAATATCGCCATGCTGATCGGTGCCTGCTCCGTTGTTTTAATCCGCCTTTTAGCGACCCGCTTTTGCTGGAATCTGCCTACTGCAACAAAAAATTAATTCCATTAAGGAGAACGCCATGAATCGTTTGCTTCAATACGCTGCCGGAATCATTTTTTCCTTCTGCCTTATGATTGTGCTTTTATTCACTTCCGTGGAGGCTGCCGTTTACTGGATGCCGGGATACTTTGAAAAAGAATATGCCAAATACAACGTAACCAAATCAGTTTCCATGACAATGGAAGATCTCCTTGACGTTACCGGTGAAATGATGTCCTATCTGCGGGGAAAAAGAGATAATCTTCACGTAGAAACCACTATGGGAGGCGTGCAGCGGGAGTTTTTCAATGCCAGGGAAATCGCCCATATGGAGGATGTCCGCGGGCTGTTTTTAGGTGCTCTGTCCATAAGAAGGGGCTGCCTCATGGTCATGGCCTTGTGCCTTATCCTCCTTCTCTTATTAAAAACCAGCTTTCAGAAGACCTTTCCTAAGGCCGTGTGCGCGGGAACCGGGATCTTCTTTTTCCTGACGGCTGTCATAGCCTCTATTATTTCCACGGATTTTACCAGGTATTTTATCCTGTTCCACCATATATTCTTTAAAAATGATTTGTGGATGCTGGATCCTTCTACTGACATGCTCATTAATATCGTTCCGGAAGGCTTTTTCCGGGACACAGTTTTTCTCATTGGTTTTATCTATCTTTTCTCTATCCTCCTGGTCTTTGCCGCCTGTTTTTTTCTTATACGCAAAGGCAATAAAAAACATCTTTCGACCTTGGGTTGACAAAACAAGGGGATATGCTCGCATATCCCTTGTTTTTAGTACAGAAATACGCGAAAAATAGCAAATTTTCTTTACTTGTTACAACAAATAACCTATACTGTAGATTGAAGTATTGTCCGAAACTGAATCAAAGCTTATGGAGAGATTACTCAATATGACACAATTTGCAAAAAAGATTCTTATATTTTTTCTGTGCCTGTTTTTTCTTGTCCCCTCCTTTTCAGGGACTTCTCTGGCAGCCGCAGACTGGCCTTCCGGCCTTTCTGTCCAGGCCCAGGGAGCCATACTGATGGATGCGGACACCGGGACCGTCCTGTGGGGCCAGAACATACACAATGAATATTTTCCGGCCAGCATTACCAAAGTCATGACAGCACTGATTGTCATTGAGAAATGCAGCCTGGACGAAACCGTAACTTTTTCCCATAACGCCGTATTCAATGTGGAATCCGGAAGCAGCAACGCCGGAATCAATGAAGGGGACAAACTGTCTGTAAAAGACTGTCTCTATGCCCTGCTGCTTAAATCAGCCAATGAATCAGCCAACGCCCTTGCAGAGCATGTGGCAGGAAGCACCGAAGCCTTTGCCGATATGATGAACGCCCGGGCAAAAGAGCTTGGCTGTACAAACACCCATTTTGCCAATCCCAGCGGATTAAATGACCCGGAGCATTATACTTCTCCTTATGACATGGCCCTCATTGCAAGGGCTGCATTTAATAACCCTGTTTTTGAAGAAATCGATTCCACAACCTATTATAAGCTTCCGCCCAACTCCATCAATAAAGAAGGGCTTACCATTTATCCCGGCCATAAGATGATGCGCAAAAGCACGCCTTACTACTATCCTGGCATCCTGGGCGGCAAAACAGGCTACACCACACTGGCCGGCAACACCCTGGTAACCTGTGCGGAAAAAAACGGACTGAAACTGATTACCATCATCTTAAAGGGTTCTACACCCCAGTATTGGGCTGATACCAAAAATCTCCTGGATTTTGGTTTTGAAAATTTTGTTTCCTTAAAAGCTGCGGACTATGAAAAAACCTACAGCTCCATTACCAGCGATTTAAACTTCAGCGGATTGTCCATCACAAAACCGGAAGCCTTAATCCTGGATCCTGACAGCCGGATCATCCTGCCTAAAACGGCAAATTTTTCTGATGCAAAGCCAGAGCTCAGCTATGATATTTCATCGGGAGACCCTGAAAATGCCATCGCGAAAATAAACTACCGTTACAATGACCGTGTAGTTGGCTGTACCTTTCTGGAGGTGAATAATTCCTTATTCCAGAACAAGGCTCAGGAAACCGAAGCAGCCACCGCTTCCCAGGACGAAACGCTTTCAGGGTCTGAGGATTCTTTAGATCCCTCTGCCACCCAGACTTCCACCAAACCCTCCGGAAGGAGTCTGGAAAAAGAAATGGAAGATTACCGGGAAAAAGCTTTAAGGCCCTTTGAAATCCCGTTAGCTGCCTGGCTTGTATTGGGAAGCGTAGGAGCAATCGCAGTAATAGGCGGAGCAGCCGCTTTCATTCTATACAGGAAGCACAGGAATGAACAGGATTTCCTCATAAGGCGGGAACAGCGCATGAAACGCCTTCAGGACTCCGGGATTTCAGCCGATGAATTCAACAGCATTCTGGCACAAAGGCGCAGTTCCTATTCATCAAAGCGGAAAGGGCGGCGGGGCGGCCGTTTTAAATTCCGCTAGATACCAAGGGGGATTTTATGAATAAACAGAAAATCATTTCCAAAAGGGATCTGCTCCGAAATTTTATAGTCACCTTTTTCTGCCTTTTTCTTGCCACCATCCTTTCTTACATGATGCACATACTGGGAGGGTATACTAACAATGTAGGAATTATCTATATGATGGCAGTGGTTTTGATCTCCCGCTATTCCAGCGGCTATATACCGGGAGTCATTGCCTCCTTTATCAGCGTGATCTGTGTAAACTTTGTGTTTACTTATCCATATATGGCCTTTAACTTTTTTATGGAAGGGTACCCTGTTACCTTCTTTGCACTGCTGATTATTTCAATTATTACAAGCGCTACCACCACTCATTTAAAGGAACAAAGCCGTATCCTCAATGAACGGGAAAAGTTGTTAATGGAAGCGGAGAAGGAAGCCTTGAGAGCAAACCTTTTACGGGCGATTTCCCATGACCTCCGGACTCCCCTTACAGGGATTATCGGCGCCAGCAGCATATACTTGGAAAACTCCGACGCCATGCAGGAATCAGAAAAAACCAACCTGGTCTCCAATATCCGGGAGGATGCCAACTGGCTTTTAAATATGGTGGAAAATCTGCTGAGCGTCACCAGAATACGGGATACAGGAGCCCAGGTTTCAAAGCATCTGGAACCACTGGAAGAGGTGGCCTCCGAAGCCATTGAACGTTTTCACAAAAGGCTGCCGGAATCCATTGTCCATGTGACCGTGCCCCATGAGTTTGTCATGGTTCCCATGGATGCCACTTTAATTGAACAGGTTATTATCAATCTTTTGGAAAATGCTGTCTATCATTCCAATTCAACAGAACCAATCAGCCTGTCCATCTTTGTAAGCGATGGATATGCCTGGTTTGAGGTGCGGGACCAGGGTGTGGGAATTTCCCCGGAACGGCTGGACACTTTATTTGACGGTTATACCTCTTCGCCCAACAGCAGTTATGATTCCCATAAAGGAATGGGGATCGGGCTTTCTATCTGTAAAGCCATTGTCACTGCCCACGGCGGGAAAATCTCAGCCGCCAATGAAGAGCATGGCGCAGTTTTTACATTTACATTACCATTAGGGGAGAATGCTTATGAGTAAGTTTACAATCGTCATGATTGAAGACGAAAAGAATATCTGCAATTTTATTGAAAGCGCTTTAGAAAGACATGATTATAAGGTGAATACAGCCTATAACGGGCGGGATGGACTGGCTCTCATCAATTCCCTCTGCCCGGATGTGATCCTTTTGGACCTGGGGCTTCCGGATCTGGATGGAATCGATATTATCAAAAGCGTCCGAAGCTGGACCTCCATTCCCATTATCGTCATTTCCGCCAGAACCCAGGAGCATGAAAAGGTGGCTGCCCTTGATTTCGGCGCCGATGATTATATAACCAAGCCATTTGGAACCAGTGAGCTGTTAGCCAGAATCCGCACTGCCCTGCGCCATGGAAGGCCTACGGTCAGCACTGTGGATGGCTCTGTCATACCCACCCCTTACAGAAGCGACGAACTGTCCATTGATTTTGCCAAGCGTCTGGTCACACTTGACGGACACAAAATCCATTTGACCCAGATCGAATACAAGCTGGTCTCCCTTCTTGCGGAAAACTCCGGCAAGGTCCTGACTTACGACTACATCATAAGCCACATCTGGGGGCCTTACGCGGATAACAACAACCAGATCCTCAGAGTCAATATGGCCCACATCCGCAGAAAAATAGAAAACAATCCGGCAGAACCAAAATATATTTTCACGGAAATCGGAGTCGGATACAGAATGAAGGAAAGCGAAATTTAGGAAAGGGGGGTATCCCCCTTCTTTTTGTTCTGCTTTCGTATCTTTGTCTTTTCCACCCGTTTTTTTCTGGTCTCTTCCTTTTTTTCGTATATCTCCTGGATGTCTTCCTCTCCAACCAGTCTCATGGTCTTCACCACATAGACCCGGCCATCCTCACTGCGCCTCATGCGGATCTTGCCCTTTACATTTCCATGCTCAGGACAGCAGCCAAGGGCAGTGTAAAACTTCTGGTTCACAGAAAACCATCTGATTTTCTTTCTCAGCATCCGGTTGCATTTGCAGCAGATTAAATCGGTAACCGTTTTGTCCCCGATGGCATCCTGCTTTGTCTCAAAAGGCCTTGAGATATATTTGGAATACCCGGGGAACACCAGATATACCTCTTCCTCCTTATTTTCCGGCAGGCGGTAATAATCCGTTGACCAGTATTCCCGAACCTTCTCAAAATCCACTTTATGCATAATGCGCCCGGTGTAATGGGCATCGTCAAGGGCCCGGTGAAAAGGCCGCTCTTCCATGACCTGCTGCTCTAAGACCGCAATATCAAGGGACTGCCTATCCTTGCCGTCTCCATAAAGCAGGCTGTAAAGCTTCTGCACATCATAGTAGAGAAGGGGTTTTGGAAAGGGGTTGGGGATTTCATAAAAGGCCATGTTTCTCTGAAGCTCTGTTAAGTCCATAGAACCCCAGGTACAGAACACGGCTTCCTCTCCGCACCACTTAAAAAACTCCTCCACAGCTTTCTCAAAGTTACAGCCATCCTCCATCAAGGTCTTTTCATCCATGTGGGTCACTTCCAATATCTTTTCATGAAGCTCCGGATAAACCCGGGGACGTATCAGCCTCTTAAATTCTTCCACTTCTTCCAAGGCTTCATTGAGCTTTACAGCGCCGATCTCTATGATTTCAAAGGGAAGGCGCTCAACCGCCTCATCCTTCCCTCCGGCACTCTGGTTCCATTCCAGATCCAGTACAATATAATTCTTCATATCTCAATCCTTTATTCTGTCAGACCTTTCAGCTTGTCACGAATCTTCTGCCTGCGCCTTTTTGTCTCTTCCTTCTCAAATATCCAGATCTCATCCTCCCTTGAGAGAATGTCTCCTTCTTTTACACCTTCCGGCAGCGCAGAGGCCCGGACCTTTACCATGTCACCGTTTTCATCTTCACAGATAACGATGGTTTCTCCCATCCTGTCTATGGTATATTTCATAACCTCTCCCCTTTCTTTCCCGTTTGGTTAAGGATTGCAGATCTGGCATGGTTCATACCCCGCCTGTATCAGTTCTTCCCTGGATCCCTTATAAGTCTTCCGGTTTTCTTTCTTCATGGAAGCTGCGGACTTGCAGTCCGGCTGATGAAACTTTTTCGTGTTTGTATTTATTACATAATCATGGATGGCTGCCGTACTTTGTGCTCTTTCCTCTCCGGTTTCCTCCCCGATTGCCGGGAAAGTGACCTTTGATCCGTCACTGACCGCCACAATGGTCCCAAGCTGATCCGTCCGCAAAACTTTTATGTTCCGCTTCTTCAGCATATCCAGGATCTCTTTGTGAGGATGCCCATAATCATTATTTTTTCCGCAGGAGATCACCGCATACTCCGGATCAACCATATCCATAAAGCCCGGGGAGGACGAAGTAGAGCTTCCGTGATGGGAAAGCTTCAGCACATCGGCCTTTAATGGCAGGCCTCCTGCTTCCATATCCCCTTCCGCTTCCTTTTCCGCATCTCCGCATAAAACAAAGCTGTTTTTTCCGTAAACCATTCGGATGCCCACAGACCAGTTATTCAAATTGTCTCCATAATCCCTGTTGGGAGCGATGATCTGAAAGGACGCATCTCCCAGGGAATAGCTGTCCCCTGGCTTTGGAATGGTTATTTTCAAGTTTTTATCTGCTATTGCATCCAGCAAACGCTCATAAACCTTGGTGGTATGTTCCTTTTCCGGCAAAAAGACCTTTTCAACGCCGAACTTTCGGATAACCGTCTCCAATCCGCCGATGTGGTCTGAATGGGGATGAGTCCCGATCACGTAATCCAGCGTCTTCACTCCCTGTTTTTCCAGGTAGGAAGCGACCACCTCTCCCTGGTCCCGCTCTCCTGCGTCTATCAGCATAAAATGCCCGTCTTTCTCTATTAAGGTACTGTCTCCCTGGCCCACGTCAATAAAATGTACTTTTAAATTTGTGCCTGCCTCATTTCCCCCTTTTCCCTGGGGCAGTGGGGAAGAGTCTGAGACTGTCAAGCTGCAGCCTGCCATGAAAAGGGTAAGTATGACAGCCGCTGCTGCCAGTACCCGCTTATAAAACTTTCCTGTCTTTTTTTCTGCCATTCTTATCTGCTCCTCCGTGTTATTATATGATAGAATCCTTAATCCTACAAGCTTTTTTAAAAGATCGGGACTCCCAGGCGATCAAAAAGGCGGACTGCAAAACGCAGCCCGCCAATTCACTTTTAAATCCTTAAGGAAGCTTTGCTCCATCAGCTCCTACCCTGACCCCGTCAGGTGTTGTGGTGTCTGAAAGCATGTGTCCGCCTGTAATATCGCAGTAATACTGCTTCCCATTCCACTCAATCCAGCCTGTAGCCATATAGCCCTTTTCATTGAAGAAATACCACTGGCCATTGATATTCTGCCAGCTTGCAAAAGGATAGCTTCCGTCGGTGTTTGCATACCACCAGCCAATTGCATCCTGCTTCCAGCCGCCTTTGTTTCCGGAAGAACTGCGGATCTGCTGCGCAGCCGCCTCATCCACGTAGTTGGAGGAAGACTCCACCCAGTCGCCTTTATTTCCGGAATTCTGCTTGCTGACCGGACGCACCCTAAAGGTATAGTTTCCAACCTTTCCCAAGGACTCGGAAACATCCAGACTCGTTCCCACGGCAGTCTTTACACCTCCCGTATGCTTTCCGTCACGGTATACCTTTACTTCATAGCTTCCCGCTCCTGCGGCAGGACTCCAGACAGCCAGGGTTTTAGAGCCCCATTCCGCGCTTGTTATGGACTGGGCAACATCGCCCACCCTGGGAAGATCGATGGTCACTATCAGCGTCTGGCTTAAATCCTCTCTTTCCTGCTTTACGTAGGTTCCTCCGTTAATGGTAAAACCAGTGGAAGGGACAGAAAAATAATATCCCTCCTGGGCATACAGCTTCACTGTCAGCCTGGGCACATCCTGCTCATACCACTGGAAGCCGTTGTTGGCAAATTCATATTCTCCCACATCAATCTTATTGGTTTTTGCCGTTATCTCTGCATGCTGGTCAAAAATAGAGCCTCCTGGCACCACCTCCGCAGACACAGTTAAGTTCACCGTTGTGATCTTCTTTCTGGAGGCTGCCATTGAAGTCATACTGCTAAGTCCTGCTGCCACTGTTACAGCCAGCACCAGGGACAAAATTCTTTTACCTTTCATAAACAATCCCCTGTCTTTCTAACTTTAATTTTAAATTGAGGTACAATAGGCTCATTATACCCCATTTTCTGGTATTTGTGAATAACCATTCTTGTTTTAAGGACTTTTCCGGATATTCCTGAAGGCAGACAGCCGGATCAACAGCCTGCTGCCCTTTCCCGCTCAGGGATGGACAGGCCTTTTTAAAGCTTTTATTGTTTATTAGGTACATTTTTATTCATAATATATCATATTTTTTATAAAAAATAATTCATATTTTTTCTCATTTGTTAATAATATATCAAAAATTAACTAATTTTATATTGCATTATCGCAAATATATATTGCATTATCACTATTTATATGATAAACTAACGTCAATGAAACATTTGCTAGAGAAAAAGAGAGAGCAGACGTTACATTTCCGCCAATATCTCTAAGGCGGAATGTAATGCTGATTCTCTTTTTCTTTTTAGAAAAAAGGAGGATAAGTTTTTCATGAAAAAGAAGCGGTTTTTTCGGGTGATTGAGCCTTATCTGTATTTATTGCCCGCCATGTTTTTCTTCACGGCTTTTCTGTTTTGGCCGTTCCTTAAAACCATTTGGCTCAGTTTTGCCATGACAACTCCCCTTGGGGCAGTTTCCTCCCTTGTAGGCCTTGGGAATTATCTTTCCATTTTCACTTCCCAGACCTTCCAGAACAGCCTTCTGGTATCTTTTAAGTATGCAGCAATGACCGTGTTTTTTTCCATTGTCATTGGATTTGTTCTGGCTATCATTAGCAATGAAGACATTAATGGGAAAAACCTGTTCCGGACCATTTATGCTCTTCCAATGGCCATTTCCGCTGCAGCAGCTTCCGTTGTTTTTATGTTTATTTTTCACAGCAGCCTGGGAATTATCAATAAGATCCTGGGAACCCACATTGGATGGCTGACGGATCCCAAGTACGCGCTGGGCGCCGTAACTCTTGTAACCGTATGGATGAACATTGGGTTAAACTTTATATTCCTCACTGCGGCCCTGCAAAGCGTTCCTACAGACCTCTATGAATGCGCTGCCATTGAAGGCGCCGGGTTTTTTGCCAAGCACAGGTATATCACCATCCCGTGCATATCACCTACCTTGTTTTTCCTTTTGATCATCAATGTCATCAATGCTCTTCAGGCTTACGCTCAGGTTAAGATGATGACTCAGGGAGGGCCTTCGGGAAGCACCAATGTCATTGTGTACCAGATTTATCAGGAGGCATTCATGAACAGCCGGTTCGGCATGGCCTGCGCGGAATCCATTGTCCTGTTCGTAATCCTGATGCTTCTGACTTTGCTTCAATTCAGACTGGAAAAGAAGGTGACCTATTGATGAAAAACAACCTGGTGAAATATTTACTTTACGCCTTAAATATCCTTTTTGCAGTCATCATCATCTCACCTGTGCTTTACTGCTTTAATGTCAGCATGATGACCATGAAAGAAGTATTTTCCGGCGGCTTCTGGCCAAAGCAGCTGATCCCGGATAATTACATAAAAGCCCTGCAGCTGGCTCCGTTTTTTACTTTTATTAAAAACTCCCTGATCGTATCCTGTACCGTTACTTTTGGACAGATTGCAACCGGAGCTTTGGCTGCTTATGCGTTTTCCATGATGAGGTTCCGGGGACGGAACGCCCTGTTTTTACTGATGCTTGCAACCATGATGATCCCCAGCCAGGCTATTATCATTGCAAACTACTTAATCATCTGTGATCTGGGGCTTAAGAACACTTATACGGCCCTCATCCTTCCAAACGTGGCTTCCGCTTTTGCGGTATTTAACATGAGGCAGGCATTCCTGCAGCTTCCCATGGAGATAAAGGAGGCGGCAGATATTGACGGATGCAGCAACTTCCGTTTCTTCTGCTTCATTGCCCTTCCTCTTGTAAAGCCTTCCATGGGCGCACTGGGCATCTACATATTCCTTCAAAGCTGGAATCACTATTTATGGCCCCTTCTTGTGACGGATTCAGTGAACATGAGAACCGTGCAGATCGGTCTTGGAATGCTTCAGGGTGCGGAATCCACGGACTTCCGTCCGGTCATGGCCGGTTCCATGATCATTCTGGTTCCTTCTATCCTGGCGTTCATATTAGGGCAGAAACAGCTGATTTCCGGGCTCACCTCTGGTTCTGTGAAAGGATAAGTATTTTATGCAGTCCCAAAGAGGACTGTATAGAGATAAAAATTATATCATCTAAAGGAGGATATCTATGAAAAGAAGAAAAAGATGGCTGGCGGCAATTATGGCTGCGGTCATGTCCATGACTCTGGCTGCATGCGGAGGAGGTGCTTCCACTTCCAGTGGAACTACAGCGGCAGGTTCCACAGAAGCTGCCACCACAAAAGCGGCGGCTGACACAAAAGCTCCTGCTGAGGGAGGAAAAACAGTCATCACCCTCTGGCATGCCATGGGAGGCGTAAACGGAGAGGCAACCGAAGCCCTTGTTAAGGCCTTTAATGAATCCCAGAATGAAATCGAAGTAAAAAGTGAATATCAGGGAACCTATGATGACCTGATCACCAAGCTGAAAGCGGCCATGCAGAGCGGCAACATGCCGGACGTATGTCAGATGTATGATATCGGCACAAAGTTCATGACCGACAGCGGTTATGCCATTCCGGTACAGGATATGTTTGCAACCACAAACTTTGATCCTTCCACCGTTATGAACATCATTACCAGCTACTATACGGTAGACGGAAAACAGATGTCCATGCCTTTTAATGTTTCCACTCCAATGCTGTACTACAACAAGGACGTTTTTAAGGCCGCAGGCCTGGACCCCAACACCCCGCCAAAGACCTTTGACGAAGTTTTGGAATTCTCCAAAAAAATCGTGGAAAGCAAGGCAGCTCCAGTAGGCTATGCACAGGCCATTTACGGCTGGTTCTTTGAACAGCAGACGGCCGGACAGGGAAAATATTATGCAAACAATGAAAACGGACGGAAAGCACCTGCAACAGAAGTGGATTTCTTAAACAACGGAGCAGGGCTTAAAATCTTTGAAACCTGGAAAAAGCTCATGGATTCCGGATATGCGGCAAACTACGGAAGCACCACCGCAGACACCCAGACCGCATTCTTCTCCGGACAGACTGCCATGATCATTGAATCCACGGCAATCCTTAAAAATGCCACAGCAAGCAGCGATTTTGAAATCGGTACAGGATACCTTCCAAAAATTGAAGAAAATGCCGAAGGCGGCGTAATCATTGGAGGCGCCTCCCTATGGATGATGGACAATAAGGATGAGGCAAGAAAGAATGCTGCCTGGAAGTTCATCGAATACACCACTACACCGGAATCCCAGGCCACATGGAGCATGTCCACCGGTTACTTTGCCATTAATCCGAAGGCTTATGAAACTCCTGCCATGAAGGAATTCATTGCCCAGAACCCCAACTTTACCACAGCCATTAACCAGTTAAAGGACACTCCTGTCAACGGATACACTGCAGGCGTATTATCCGGTGTAGCCACCGAGTCCAGAAAGCTCTTTAACGAAGCAATGGAAAAAACCTATGACGGAACTTATACCCCTGAACAGGCGGTAAGTTTCCTGGCTGAAAAAGTCAATGCAGCCATTGCAAACTACAATTCATCCACAAAATAAGATTTTAAGGCCTCCGGCGTAAAAGCCGGAGGCTTCTGATTTTCCACTCTTTGCTTTCCTGAATCCACTCTGCTGAACTGATAATATTCCATATAGTCTGTACGGTTAAAAAATAACCGGCGGATTCTTATTGATTTCCAGAATATTTCCGATATACATGATAGTACACAAAGCATTTTCCAGCCTGCCTAACCCCCGGGCTGAAAAATCAGGAAAGGAACGATAAAATGAAAAAACGAAATACCAATGCTGAAGATAGCCGCAGGGAAACAGGCTCTCTGCTTAAAAACCTGTCTATCAGCAAAAAACTGATTTTGGGGTTTGGTGTCATGCTGCTGATCATCATAGCATCCGCCTCCCTATCCTCATGGAACACAAAAAACTTAGGGTTCCAGGTTGAGCGCTATTACCGCTATACCGTACCGAATACCAACAGCATATGGACCATGAGATCTGACCTTGGCATGGCACAAAAATATCTCCTCCAGGCAATCCTTGACAATGACGGACAGACCATACAGGACAATCTGGCCAAGGCCCAGGAGCAGGAAGAAAGTGTTTCCGGTGCATTGGAGACATTTGCAAATAACCAGTCTTCAAGTGCAAAGGATAAGGATATTGCACAGCTGAGAGATCTGTTATCAAAGGCAAAGGCAGCCAGAGAAGAGATTTCAGGACTGCTTACCGCATCTTCCAATGGAAACAGCAGCAAAGCCTATGAATCCTATAAAAATAATTATTCCCCTGATATTGACCAGGCCGAGGAGATTCTGACAAACCTTTCAATGACTCAGCTTCAGTTTGCTGATTCCCAAAAGCAGGAAGCACAAAACTTCATGACAGCCGCCTGGTTCACCCTTTCTTTTTCCCTTCTGATCTCCCTGTTGTTTACCATTTTCATTACGGCAATCATCAGAAAGTCCATTCTGGATCCTGTAAAAGAAATTGAGCTTGTTTACAGGGAAATGGCAAAGGGCAACTTACAGACCCGGATCACATATACAAGCAGGGATGAGCTTGGAAACATGGCTGAAAGCATCAGAAATACAAATACCACCATAACCTCCTATATCCGTGATATTACTGAAAAGCTGAATCTCTTGTCACAGGGAAACATGCGCTTTTCCATTGATATGGATTATATGGGAGACTTTGAAGCAATAAAAACAGCAATTTTAAAAACAGTTTCCTCTTTGAACCATACTCTTATCATGATCGATGTTGCCGCAGGGCAGGTTAATACAGGGACAGAACAGGTATCCTCAGGTGCCCAGCAGCTGGCAGCCGGTTCCGCGGAGCAGGCCGCTTCCGTAGAAGAGCTGTCCGCCTCCATTACCAGCATTACGGAACAGGCTGAGACGAATTCAAAAAATGTTGTAAAGGCTACTGAATACGTAAAGCAGACCAGTGAAAACGTGAAAAACGGCGGCACTCATATGAAACAGCTCACAAAGGCAATGGACAACATCGGCACCTTTTCCGATCAGATCACCAATATAACAAAGGTCATTGAGGACATTGCATTCCAGACCAATATTCTTTCCCTTAATGCTGCCATTGAAGCTGCCCGGGCAGGAACCGCAGGAAAAGGCTTTTCCGTGGTAGCTGACGAGGTCCGCAACCTTGCAGCAAAATCCGCGGAAGCCGCAAAACAGACGGCGGAGCTTATACAAAATTCCGTTCATGCGGTACAGGAAGGCACCCAGATCACACAGAAAACTGCACAGATTCTTACGGATATAGATAAGACTACAGGCTATATTAATGATATCGTCAACAAAATTAACATATCGGCCTCAGAGCAGGCTTCTTCCATTGAGCAGATCCGCATAGGATTGGAACAGGTATCCGCGGTCATACAGGCAAACGCAGCAACTGCCGAAGAAAATTCCGCCTCCAGTGAGGAAATGAGCGCCCAGGCCAATGCACTGCAGGACGAGGTAGGCAAATTCCTTCTGGAAGCAGAACAGAAACCGGATATGGAAAGCGGGAAAAATATACAACATACCCAAGGGTACGAATATGACGCCAGGACAGAGCCTGTCAGCCAGAAATATTAAGAAAACCAGAATACCAGACAAACATATTTGTTAAAAAATGATCAAGGGCAGCTGTAAAACAGATGATGGTTCATCTGCTTTACGGCTGCCCTTTTTCCAGCGTTTAATTTATAACGTTCAATCACTCATTGCCGGCAAATTCTGCCAAAGCCCTGTTGAATTCATCCTTCTGGTCATAGAAAGCCCCATGGCCGCTGAATTCAAGAAGTATCAGCTTGGAATCTTTAATGTATTGATGCTGGATCTCCCCCAGTGAATAAGGCACGATCTGATCATGGATTCCGTGAATGATCAGGGTGGGAACATTGATTTCCTCCAGATCTGAGAATAATACTTCCCGGAGCCAGGTATTTGCAATGGCTGCCGTTGCCCATCCTGCTGCCTGCAGGCCTATTTGGAAAAACCACTGGGAGAATGGCTCAGTAATATGCTGGAAAAAGAACATATTACCGAAACCGACTAACATGTTTGGACGGTCGGCGTTGGTCCCGTCTATGATCTGAAGCACTGTCTCCTTATCAAGTCCATAAGGGAAATCAGGCCGTTTAATGAGGCTTGGAGCTGCTGCCGCAAACAGAGCAAGCTTTGATACCCCATAGCCCCTGTGCCTTGCCATGTACCTTATGGCAATTGCTCCTCCGGTGGAATGCCCTGCCAGGGTAATGTCCTTTAGCCCCAGCACATCAATGACCGCCTTAACATCATCGGCCAGACGGTCATAATCATACCCGCAAAACGGCTTATCAGAATTTCCAAATCCTCTTGTATCAATGCCGATACAGCGAAATCCCATCTTAGGAAGAACATCAAACTGGTATTCAAAAAGCCTATGGCTCCCCGGCCAGCCATGAAGAAATAAAATTGTCTTCTCACAGTCCGGATTTAAATCTTCCACGTATATGTTTACATTCTTTTCAACGGTTATATAGTATCCCATGATCCCACTCTGCACAATATGTTTAATGTATGCTATTCCTTTTTAAGAGCCATGGTTACGTCTTTTTTCATTTAAATAAATAATCAGTCTTCCGGAAGCACAATATCAAATACAAAGGGAAAAGTCTCTGCTGTCCGGTTTACATAATCAACCTTATATCCTGTCCCGTCTTTATAGAAAAAACCACTCTCCAAATCAATTTTCACATAACACATGGCTTCATCTTTTTCGTTGTTATGCTTAAAATACCATGGCTCAAATACCTGAATGAGCGTTTCCCGGATACGGGAATTTTCAGGGTCCAGAGGATGGCCTATGACAAAAGCACTGCCCTCAAAACGATAACCCATGCTGCAAAGGGCCACCTTATTATTAACTTCCAGATCCTTTACCTTGCCTGAACCCGCATATGTGACAACATAAAACGAGCCATTTTCATAATAGGTATCAATCATCCGTACGGATGGCCTGGTGTCATTTGATGTTGCCAGGGCAAATGTACAATCTTTTGAAAACAATTCCTCCATAACTGCCATTGCATTTTCATATTTGCTCATAACTTCCTCCCGTTATCTGCTTTATCTTACTGTTCCTTTTCCTGAAAAAGAAGATGAAGGTTACAGTGCCTGTGTAATGAATTCAAATCCTGCATGATAAAATTCCATGTTTCCCGAAAATCACCGGAAACTGCTAAATCACCAGAGGAAATAAATGCCTGAAAACCCTTCTGATCCGAACCATACTTATCTGCAAAAGCATCTGCATAGTTTATCTTTTCATCATCAGTCAGATCCTCATCCTTATTATGAAGCACATGCTCAAGATTCCGGGAAAAATAATAAATAAAATACGGAATTTTACCAACGGTATCAGCCGTGCACAGCCGGTGCAGCACCTGAGACTTTCTCCTATTCCGTTCAATGATCCTGTCAGGGTCTGAAGATTCAATCCGGTCATCAAAATACCGCACAATTCCCGCCTTGCCGCCAATGACCCGGTCCTCCGGAATAAATGCCCCGTCAATGTCCACAAGATGAATCACCTTCATAATGTCTCTTTTTTCAATACCATACCGCTTTCTTTCCACCTCAATATGCTCATAAACCGTTTTAAGCGCACTGGCGCCTGATACGGACCAATTGCTTGTCATATCCCCGTGAACCACATGAAAACGGACGTCTTCCCTTTGATACACCTTTTTGAAAACCGGGCTAAGAGTCTCCTCGTCTGTGGGCCCTTCCACGACAAACAGGATCACCTTCCTAGTTTTGGTTCCCATCCCCCACCGCCTTTCCGGCACGCCGGAACGCGCGGCCAATTTCTACGCTGTCGGTTTCCTCATAAATAGCTTCCTTTTGACCGCCTAATATAATGCTCCGCAAATACATATCCCGCAAATTATGATTGCTCTTTATATTCTGCAGGCGGATATACCGGTTGGAGGGATTGGTCGTGGAAAAAACAATGCTGTTTTTATTGAGCATTTCCAGTGCACGTAAATTATGGGATGTGAAAATCAACTGCCCTTTTGCCCCTTTTTCAAAAACAGAAAGCAGCTCCCCTAAAAGGTATTCATATACCCCGGAATCCAGCTCATCAATAATCAGGCACATGGAGGAGTTATTGTAAACACACATAAGAGCATTTAAAACGGAAATGATCTTAATGATTCCCTCTGATTCATATTTCAGGGGAATTATGATCTCTCCCCGTTTTGAAATCAATTCCACCCTGTGCCCCGTTTCTCCCCGTTCAAGAAGCTGTTCGCCAAAGTCATAAATCCCGATGGAAAGGCCGGGGATTATGGTGTCAAGGACCACATTCATCTCATGGATGATCTGCTTTGCCAGCTTAAAATGCTCTTTGCTGATCACTGATGGCTCATCAAGCCTTATAAGCAAGTCTCCCTTTGCAATCCTCTCCCCAAGATCCAGACGAAAGGCAAAAGGGATCATGAAATTCATGCTGATGGCTCCGGAATGGGCATTGGAAATCACAAATAAGTTCATGCCTGCGTATTGATAAAGGGATTCAATGATATAAGCATAGTCCTCAGAAGCACCGTCTGCAGCGGATAAAAATACGGATCTGCTTTCCGGGCCGAAAATAAAGGAAACAAGGTCTTTCCGGGCGATTCTTTTTGCAACGCTTAAATTCACCTTATTTTCATCGCTTTCCCGCATTAAGTCTTCCAACCGGTATTTAGGAGTGAATATCGCGCCTTCCGAATGCAGATCATAATCGATCACGGTTTTTTTGCTCTCAAACTTCTCTCCCTTCCAGGCAGCTGCACAGAGGATCTCACGGCTGATTTCAAATTCGTCTTTTGAAATTCTCTTTAACTGGACGGAATACTCTGCCATGGCCTTTCTGCCGTCAGCCTGGATAATAAACTTAACCGTAATGGTACAGGTCTCTGACTCTTTGGAAATAAAGTGGACCGTTTCCCTGGACAGAGGCTGTCCTGTGAGCAAAACCTGGACAAATTCCATAGCCTCGATCACTGCCGTTTTTCCCGAACCATTCTGGCCGTAAATACCCAGAATATCCGCTGTTTTTGAGACAAAGTCCTTATTTCCGGCAGACGGCATTACAATCCGTCCGTATTGGGTATTCTTAAATCCTTTTAATTCAATTTCACTTATGCGAACCTCAGCCTGAATCATTCTTCTACCAGCTCCCTTCCTGACCACAGAATAACATAACCCCTAAAAGATGTAAATATTTTTCAAATAACGATACATTTTATTCCAATACGGGATATTATGATCCATAAAAGGGCAGTATATTCAAAAAGGCAAAAAAGGTTCCGGTCATCCCAAAACCTCTTTATTCTCCGCCTTCGATTGTCACCACCACCCGGTTTGGCAGGCATACAATCAGTTCACCGCTTTTATGGATCTTTCCGGTGCGGACGCACACTTTATCAGGACAGGAAGCTTCCGTAATTCTGGCATAGCCATCTTTGATGACCAGATGATCCGTACCTCCATGGCCGTCGATGATCATATCAGTATCCTTATGAAGATCCAGGGTAGCCACAGTCTTGCCGTCTACAGTAACCACCACCTGCTCCGGCGCTTTTCTATTTCCGGCATAAAATACCGCGGAGAGCAGCCCTGATATCGCCAGGATTGCGGCAATCAGGATCAGCTCTCTTTTTTGTATTACCGTCAAATTTTTAAAATGTTTCAAATTTTTCACCTCATATTTCTCTTAAATATCCTGAGTTTTTATTATAGCATGCCTGTCCTGTTTATAAAATAAGAAAACAGGAAATACATCTATAAACAATTTATTTTTAACAAATACTATGAAATAACAAAAAGGCCCGGGACCATTACCGGAACCATCAAAAGTAACAATTTTATAAAGTGGGAAAAATTATCGTTTTGAGATAAAATTCTGGTAAAAACACTGCCAGTATGTTATAATAATGTCAAAGTGGCATTTTTTGAGCCGCTATCATACAAGGAGGGGAAGACTTGAAGAGAATAGTAGTGTTAGGTGCCGGCTACGCCGGTATTTTAACTGCCAAAAAACTGGAAAAAAAGTTCCGTAAGATGAAGATGGACAATGAGGTAAGCATCTCCATTATTGACAGGCATCCGTTCCATACCATGCTCACAGAGCTTCACGAGGTAGCCGCCGGGCGGGTGGAGGAAGACAGCATCCGCATCAGCTTAAAAAAAGTGTTTGCCGGCAGAAATGTGGAAATTATCACAGACACCATCAGCCAGATCTCCATTGAAGAGAAAAAGCTGAAAGGAAGCCAGGGCGAATACGATTATGACTATCTGGTTCTGGCCGCCGGCTCCAAGCCCACCTATTTCGGTGTGGAAGGTGCAGAAGAACATTCTTATAAGCTTTGGTCCTATGAGGACGCTGTATTATTAAAAGAACAGATTCATCAGGTGTTCCGCAAAGCAGCCTGTGAACCAAATGAGGCGGAACAGCGCCGTCTTTTAACTTTCTACGTGGTAGGAGCCGGTTTTACCGGTGTGGAAATGGCAGGAGAACTGGCGGAATATGTACCCTTCTTATGTGAAGAGTATGAAATCGATCCTTCTCTTGTGTCCATGCATGATGTGGATATTTTAAAGCGGTCAGTGCCCATCCTTCCGGAAAAACTGTCCGGCAAGGTAGAAAAGCGCCTGACAAAAATGGGCGTAAAGGTTATGATGGAAACCGGAGTGACTGCCATTGGCGAGGATTTCATCGAACTGAATCAAAATGGTAAGAAAAACCGTTATCCGGCAGGAACAGTAATCTGGACAGCCGGTATTGAAAGTGCAGATATTACCGGGGAAGCGGCAAAAACCCTGGAATCCGTAGGGCGCGGAAGAATTCAGGTGGATTCTTTCCTGCGGGCCAAAGATCACGAAGAGGTTTATGTTGTCGGCGACAATATGATGTATGTGCCTCAGGGAGAAAAGGAACCAGTTCCCCAGATGGTGGAAAACTGTGAGCAAAGCGCTCATACCGCTGCCCATAATCTGGTATGCGCCGTTACCGGGGCAGGAGCCATGGAAGAATATAAACCATCCTTCCACGGCGTCATGGTCTCCGTAGGCGGCCGCTATGGGGTGGCACGGGTAGGACTTCCCAATCTCATGTTTAACCTGTGTTCCTTCTTTGCCATGCTTTCCAAGCATTTTATCAATGTGATTTATTTTATCCAGGTGTTGGGCTGGAATAAGATCTGGAGTTATGTGTGCCACGAATTCTTTACCATCCGCAACCGCAGAAGCTTCCTGGGCGGCCATTTCTCCAACAGGACCCCAAGCTTTTTGCTCATGCCTCTGCGTGTCTGGCTAGGTGCCGTATGGGTATTTGAAGGGGTTATGAAGATTGTGGAAGGCTGGATGGACCAGCCAATGCTCAGCGGATTCTTTGGCGGAGCCAATCAGTTCTTTAACAACATTCTGTCTCCCTACGGGATCACAGGCATCGGAGGAGCAGCTCCTTCCGCTGATGCGGTTTCCAGCGCAACTTCGGCGGCGGCTGATGCGGTTTCCAGTGCCACAGGTGCTGTGGCTGATGCAGTTTCCAGCGGTGTACCTGTTTTCTCCTATCATATATTAGGATTGATAGACGCCACCCTTGTCAGCTCTGTGGGCTTATCCCATGCCACTTTGTCTGATTATGCCTTTAAACTGGATTTTGCTCCAATGAACTGGTTTGTGAACAATGTAATTCTGCCAAACGGCGGACTGCAGCTGTTCATGCAGCGAGGTATTGTAATTGCGGAAATCCTGATCGGCCTTGCCTTAATGGCCGGCTTGTTCAATTTTCTTTCTTCCGCAGCGTCCCTGGTGCTTCAGTTTATGTTCGTTTGTACCACCGGTCTTTACTTAAACACGTTCTGGATGATTTTCGCCGGCATAGCAGTCCTGATCGGCGGCGGCAGAACCCTTGGACTTGATTATTATTTCATGCCCTGGCTTAAGAAAAAATGGAGAAAACTTCCCTTCATAAGGAAGTGGTATTTATACAATGACTAATAGAGAAATGTTGGAGGATGCCGGCGGGCCGCGGTATGAGTTTGAAGAGGCTTTTCATTTAATGGCATCAGCTGTGGAAAAGCATTTATCTTCAGCGCCTCCTGTCATCAGGCATTATACGGCTCATCTGGCGAAATCCACCGGCAAATTCATCCGTGCCTATGGGCTGTTGGCCTGTTCCATGGATGAGGAGGATAAAGTCCCGGATGAGGCCGTCGCTCTGGCATCTGCGGTTGAACTGCTGCATCTGGCTACGCTGGTTCATGATGACGTGATCGATGAAGCCGATACAAGGCGTGGAATCGAAACACTTCAAAAGAGGTTTGGAAAAAAGGTGGCAGTCATATGCGGAGACTACTTATTGTCCCTGGCTCTTAAGCTGGCAACTTCCATTCCTCAAAGAAACGAGTATAACGCTTTGGATATGCCCAATTACCTGTCCAGGATTTGCATGGGCGAGCTTCGTCAGGAAATTAACAATGGCAACCTGGATTTATCGGTTTACCGTTACTTAAGCATCATCAAGGGAAAGACAGCAGCACTTTTTGAGGCCTCCTTTCACGGCGGCGCCATGCTGTCCACAAAGGATGAGAAAAAGCTTCGCATGTACCGGAAGGCTGGCAACGATGTGGGCATGATCTTCCAGCTTATGGATGACTGCATTGATTATGAGATGGAGGAGAAGCAGGCAAAGAAGAATGTCCGCTCAGATTATGAAGAAGGGGTTGTCACCCTGCCTCTCATCCATGCCATGAAACAGGATGAGAACTTTTTAGGACAGGTGAAAAATGGCCTGGTTTCCGCCAAGGAGCTTTATGACAGAGTTTTGGAAGCAGGCGGAACTACTTATACAAAAGCCGTAGCCGGCAGATACTATGCGAAAGCATCAAACACCATCAGGAATCTGGAATTATCCGAAGCTAAAAAGGCCAGGATCATGACCGTGGTGGATAAATCTTATTATGGTATTAAAAAATAATACAATATAAAGCAACATAAGGAGGAGTAATTTCTATGAAAAAACGAGTATTAGCTTTAAGCTGCGGCCTTATGGCAGCAGCATCCATTCTGGCAGGCTGTTCTTCTAATTTAAAGCAGGCGCCAACCACTGCTGCACCAACAGAGGCAGCAACCACTGCCGCGCCTACCACACAGGCTGAGACCACCACAGAAGCTGCAAAGAATGAAGCAGCAGCCGGTGCCCTTTCCACAGGTTACGCAGTCCTTTCTTCCATCGGTAAATCCACAGATGCCGGTGAAAAAGATGGTCTCGCAGAAGTAGATACTATGTTTGCAGCCGTACTGGTTGACGAAAGCGGCAAGATCGTAGACTGCAAGATTGATTCCGTTCAGACCAAGGTGAACTTCTCCAAAGAAGGTAAACTGCTTACAGATCTTGGTACTGTTGTTGAATCCAAAAATGAACTGGGTGAAAAATATGGCATGAAAAAAGCTTCCGGCATCAGCAAGGAATGGAACGAGCAGGCTGCCGGCTTTGCACAGTATGTAATCGGAAAAACAGCTGATGAAGTAAAGGGAATTGCCGTTTCTTCTGATGGTGTTGCAGAAGATGCTGATTTAAAGGCTACCATTACCGTTCATATCGGAGACTTTATTGATGTTGTAGATCAGGCTGTGGCAAATGCCAAGAGCACCGGCGCACAGGCTGGTGACAAGCTGGGCTATGGTATTGTTACAGGTATCAGCAAGTCCAAAGATGCTGCTGCAGATGCTGCTGGCATAGCACAGGCATATTCTACCTACACCATTGCCAGCTTTGGTGCAGACGGCAAGATCACAAGCTGTGTAATTGATGCTTCCCAGGTTAACGTAAACTTTGATGCAACAGGTAAGCTTACCAGCGACTTAAAGTCCACTGATTTCAAGACCAAGAATCAGTTAGGTGATGCTTATGGAATGAAAAAAGCTTCCTCAATCGGAAAAGAGTGGAATGAGCAGGCTGCCAGCTTCGCAGATTATGCAGTTGGCAAGACAGCAAGTGAGATCGCCGGACTGGCAATTGATGAAAACGAAGGCGCACCTACTGATGCCGACTTAAAAGCCAGCGTAACCGTTGGTATTGGCGATTTCCAGAAAGGCCTCTCCAAGGCAGAAGCAAATGCAAAATAAAAAAGTATTAACATTCATAATAATTGCCGGAACTCTGGCAGCGCTTACTATGGCGGCGGTTAACACCGCCGCCATAGGAGCGAAAAAGGCACAAAGATTCCACGCCGAATTTTTGAATCTCTTTGATACAGTCACCCAGATCGTCGGGTATGCAGAAAACAAAGAGGAATTCAGCCAGATTGCTACAGACATTCATGACGAGCTGGAAACATACCACAAGTTATATGATATCTATAACGATTACGAAGGAATTGCCAATATTAAGACCATCAATGATAATGCCGGAAAAAGCCCTGTAAAAGTGGACCAAAAGATCATTGATATGCTGAAAGTGGCCAAAGAAGCTGATAAAAAAACAAACGGCAAGATAAATGTGGCCATGGGAAGTGTTCTGTCCATCTGGCACGACTACCGCACAAGGGGAATCGATGACCCGGATACTGCCGAAGTTCCCCCAATGGATACACTGAAAGCGGCCTCCCTTCATACGGATTCTTCAAATCTCATTATCGATGAAGAAGCCTCCACCGTTTATCTGGCAGATCCTGATATGAGACTGGATGTAGGATCCATTGCAAAAGGTTATGCCACGGAGCGGGTAGCAGAATTCCTGGAAGCAAAGGGTATTGATCATATCCTTCTCAGCGTAGGAGGCAATATCCGCGCCGTTGGAAGACGGGCAGACGGAAAACCCTGGAAGCTGGATATTCAAAATCCGGACCTTGACAGCGAAAAGACCGCCATTGATACTTTGGATCTGGACGGACTTTCCTTAGTCAGCAGCGGCGATTACGAAAGGTACTATATTGTGGATGGGGTAAAATACCACCACATTATTGATCCCGATACATTAATGCCCGCAGCATACTTCCGGGCAGTCTCCATTGTGTGCAGGGATTCCGGGTGGGCAGACGCTTTGACTACTGCCATATTTAACCTGCCCTATGAAAAAGGACTGGCTCTGATTGAGAGCCTGGAGGGAGTAGAAGCAATGTGGGTTATGCCGGATGAGAGCATCCGGACCAGCAGCGGCTATGAGGCGTACCGCAGTCATGACCGTTAAATTTACAAACACTCTGCAGGTATGCCTGATGCCCTATAACCATGGGCTGGATTAGGAGGAACTCCTTGCGGGTATACCTGGATGCCAAAAAAGCATGGACGATGCAGAGGAAACACCCCTGAGGGTACCTGGATGCTAAAAAGCATGGGCAGGAAAGAGGAAACACCCTGAGAGTATACATGAATATTCAAAAGGCATGGGCAAGAAAGAGGAAAGGAGGCCGTATGTCATATAAAGGACTGCAGGATTTTATTCATATATTGGAAGAGAGAGGGGAGCTGATCCGGGTAACGGATAAAGTATCCCCTCTCCTGGAAATAACGGAGATCACAGACAGGGTCTGCAAGGCGGACGGTTCCGGCAATAAGGCGCTTCTGTTTGAACATGTGGAAGGTTCTCCCTATCCGGTGCTGATGAACGCCTTTGGTACAGACAGCAGAATGGCCCTTTCCCTTGGAGCGGACAGCCTGGACGATATTGGGAAAGATATTGGAGCCTATCTGGATTTTGGAAACTATTCATCGTTTTTAAAACTGATTTTCTCTGCGCCCAGGCTGCTGCGCCTGTTATGCTGTTTTCCTTTCCGGAGTAAATTTCATATAAGGCGGCCAAGCTGCCAGCAAGTAATCGAAAGGGAGCCGGATCTGGGGCAGCTGCCGGTTCTGCAGTGCTGGCCTCTTGACGGAGGGCGTTTCTTTACACTTCCCCTTGTCTTTACAAAATATCCTGATACAAAGCTTCAGAACATAGGCATGTACCGGATGCAGGTGCTGGATTCTAAGACAACAGCCATGCACTGGCAAAAGCACAAGGACGGAGCCGGTATTTACGAAGCATACCGGAAAAAAGGCTGTCCAATGCCCGTATCCGTTGCTCTGGGAGGCGACCCGGCTGTCACCTACGCGTCCACAGCCCCCCTTCCTCCCAAGCTGGATGAAATGATGCTGGCCGGATTTCTCCGGAAACGCCCGGTAAAAATGGTGAAATGCATCACCAATGACTTATACGTACCGGAAGACGCTGAATTTGTGCTGGAGGGCTATGTGGATCCCGGGGAAGAGCTGGTCTGGGAAGGCCCGTTCGGAGACCATACCGGATATTATTCCCTGGCAGACTGGTATCCCAAATTTCATATCACAACCATCACCCATAAAAAGCATCCGGTCTATCCTGCCACCGTGGTAGGCAAACCTCCCATGGAAGACTGCTATATGGCTAAGGCCACGGAACGGATATTCCTTCCAATTTTAAAAATGGCAATACCTGAACTTCAGGATATTCATTTGCCCTTTGAGGGAGTCTTTCATAACTGCGCCATGGTATCGGTAAAGCAATCTTACCCGGGGGCAGCCAGAACCGTCATGAATGCCATTTGGGGCATGGGACAGATGAGGTCTGCCAAGATGATCGTGGCGGTTGACGAAACCATAGATCCCTGTGATACGGCTGCTGTGTGGCAGGAAATTTTACGTTATGCGGATCCAAAAGAAGATTTTGTGGTCAGCAAAGGGCCTTTGGATGCCCTGGACCACTCCTCGGATTATCCCTTGTATGGGGGACGGCTTGGCGTAGACGCCACCAGCAGAGGAAAAGAAGCCTTCACAGAAGGAGCCCTTAAGGTCGTGCCTGTACACAAAGAACAGCCATGGGATGGCAGACGGAAAGCACTTGCCGCTCTGGAAGAGAAAAAGGCTTCCCTCATCCTGGTTGTGGATGAGGATGTGGACCCGTCAGACCATTCCACCGTCATGTGGAGAGTGTTCAACAATATTGATGTCACCAGGGATATGTTTACGGAAGGCAGAAGGGTTGCCTTTGATGCCACCAGAAAGCGGCTGGAAGAAGGGCTTACCCGTCCCTGGCCGGAAGATATTGTGATGACAGATGAGATAAAAAAGAAGGTATCAGAGAAATGGAGTACTTATGGGATGGATCATTGGAAAAATAGTAAATAAATTGAATGAATACGGGAAGCTGGTCATGTTCAGCCATACCATCTTCTCTCTGGCCTTTGCCGCAGTCGCCCTGCTGGCTGTATCCGGAGGGCGGCCCGATTTAAAGGTCGTGTTCTGGGCTGCCCTTGCCTTTTTAAGCGCCAGAACAGGGGCCAACGCCCTAAATAGGGTGGTGGATGCCAGGATCGATGCAAAAAACCCCAGGACAGCAGGCCGCCAGATTCCCCAGGGAGAAATCGGAAAAAAGGAAACCCTGGTTCTGGTGGCTATGTGCTTTCTGGTGATGGTGTTCAGTGCCTCCCGCTTAAACCTGTTATGCCTCCTCCTGTCCCCCCTGGCCCTGTTCCTGATGACAATCTATTCCTACACAAAGCGCTTCACCTGGACATGCCATCTGGTTCTGGGAATCACATGCGCCTGCGCTCCGGTGGGGGCCTGGCTGGCGGTAACAGGAAAATTTTCCCTGATCCCCCTTTTCTTTGGTGCGGCCAACTGCCTATGGACGGCTGGCTTTGATATTATTTACGGCACTCAGGATTATGAATTTGACAAAACAAACGGCCTTCACTCCATTCCGGTGCGGTTTGGCGTAAAAGGCGGCTTATTGATCAGCACCCTGTTCCATGGGGCTGCGCTGTTTTGCCTGTGTGCCGCCGGAGTGCTGCTTTATCCCCAGTTTGGTGCGCTTTACGGAACAGGCTTGGGAATCATCGCAGTCCTTATGGTGATCCAGCATCGGCTGGTATCACCGGATCACCTGGAAAATGTCAATATCGCGTCATATAGCATCAGCCAGATCACCAGCATTGTGTTTCTGGTTTTCGGAACTCTGGATGTATATTTATAATGGAATGGAAAGGGAAAGAGACAGACTATGAAACAGTATGTAGTTGGAATCACAGGCGCAAGCGGCAGCATCTACGGCCTTCGGACAACAGAAGCCCTGCTTGAAGCAGGAGCAAGGGTACGGCTCATCCTGACGCAAACAGGGGAAAAGGTCGTTGCCTACGAAACCGGGCGGGAAACAGGAGAATGGATCGCTGATTTTAAAGAACGTTTCACAGACCGGCTTATCCTGGAGAATAACAAGGATCTGTTTTCTGCGGCTGCCAGCGGTTCTCATCTGACCGATGGAATGGTCATTGCGCCATGCTCCATGTCAAAGCTGGCCCATATTGCGGCAGGCATTACCCCGGATTTAATTACACGGGCTGCCGATGTGGCATTAAAACAGCGCCGTCCGCTGGTCTTAATGCCCAGGGAAACGCCTCTGTCCCAGATTCATTTGAAGAACATGCTGACTCTGGCAGAATGCGGTGCATTTATGGTCCCTGCCATGCCGGCCTTTTACCAGAAGCCGAAAAGTCTTGATGATATGGCGGATTTCATGGCCGGACGCGTACTTGACTGCTTAAGGGTGGAAAACCACCGGTATAAGAGATGGAAAGAAGAACTATAGAAAATAAATATGGAAACAAAAAATAAATGGAACCTCATAAAAGGATTATAGGAAAACATATGAATAAATCTGAAAAAAACGCTGTAAAACATTCTCATTTGAAAAACAGAAAAATTCTCACTCTGCTGCTGTGCGGCGCAGCGGCTGCCATTCTTGGCGGCTGTACCGGCAAGGCAAAGACACCGGTCGATACCACGGTTCATCTGGGCGTCATGTATTCTTCCGATATTGTGCCCCTTACCATAATCACAGAACAGGGACTTGACAAAAAGTACGGATTCCAGTTGGATATGCAGGTATTCTCTTCTGCAAAAGACCGGGATGCAGCTCTTCAGGCAGATAAATTAGACGGGGTATTTACCGACTTTATCGGACTGTGCATGTATCAGAACGCCGGACTGGATGTAAAGGCAACCGGATGTACGGACGGAGATTATGTGCTGCTGGCCGGAAAAGATACCGGGATCACTTCCCTGGACGATGCGGCAGGAAAAAGCATTGCAATTTCAGAAAACACGCTGATCGAATATTCCCTGGATTATATTTTAAATAATGCGGGGTTGGATGATACGTATCTGGACAAGCAGGTGGTACCCCGTATCCCTGACAGGCTTGAAATGCTGAGAAACGGCAAGATAGATCTGGTCCTTCTGCCTGAACCATTTTCCACCCTTGCCATCAAGGATGGAGCGGTGGTCCTGGGAAGCGCCAACACAGACGGACTGTATCCCGCCGTATCTGCATTTACGAAGAAAGCCATTGATGAAAAGTCCGATACCATTCAAAAGATGTATCAGGCATACGATGAGGCTGTGGGCTATCTTAACAGCACGCCTCTGAACGAATATGAAGCCATTGTTATCAAAGGGGCAGGTTATCCTGAGGAGCTTACCGGGAACATTAAACTGCCGGTATACCGTAAAAATGAACTTCCAAAAGCGGATGACTTACAGGCTGCTGTGGAATGGGCGGCAAAAAAGGGATTATGCAGCCCTGATTTAAAGCCTGATCAGCTTACAGAAGAACTGAAATAGAAAAGTAAGGATAAGGGAGGGAACCACATGCTGGAAGTGAAAGATATCTCTGTCACATATAAAAAGGGCGGGATACAGAAGGTCATTGACCAGATGTCCTGGCCGCTTGAGACAGGAACAGTCCTGGCCGTGGCGGGTCCCTCCGGCTGCGGAAAATCCACCATGATTCACGCCCTGGCCGGGATTCTGCCTTATGAGGGTTCTGTCACCCTGGATGGAGCCGGACTTGACCCTAAAACATGTTCTATTGGGCTGATTCCGCAGAATTACGGGCTTCTGCCCTGGAAAACCGTAAGGGAAAACTGCCTTTATACAGCAAAAATCAGAGGAAATACAAGGGACATGGAAACACATCTTTCCAGCCTGTGTAAGGAACTGGGGATTCAGGAGCTTTTAGACCGCTATCCAGGCACACTAAGCGGCGGTCAGTCACAGCGTGTAGCTCTTGCAAGGGCATTTCTTATGGATCCAAAACTTCTCCTCATGGACGAGCCTTTCGCAGCTCTGGACATTGGAGCTGCTTTGACTGCAAGGGAGCTGTTTCTGCGCATCTGGAAGGAAAAAAAGCCCACCACAGTTATGGTCACCCATGGGGTAGAGGATGCCCTTTATCTTGCCCATTGGATTGCGGTTATGGAACGGGGCGGCAGCTTTAATTTCTTCGCTGCAAATCCATGGCAAGGCATAAAACGTCCTTCCGAAGCAGCCTATGGGGACCTGGCCCGGCAGATCACGGAGAAAATCATAAAGGCGGATGAAATATGAGGAAGAAAATGTGGGTCTTTTTAAAGGGGTTCTTGCTTGTAAATTTGTTATGGTTCCTTCTCGCATCCTTTTTATCCACCCCAGTGCTTCCCGGCCCTCTCACTGTCTATGGAAAATTCGGCCAGGTGATGAACGGAAAGCTCTGGCTTCACATAGGGGCCAGCTTAGGCCGGGTGGCGGCAGGTTTATCCATTGCCCTTTTCATGGGCATTCCCATAGGGCTTATTATGGCTTCCTCCCCCATTGCCAACCGTATTCTTCATCCTCTGGTGTACTTTTCCTATCCCATTCCAAAGACAGCCCTGCTTCCTGTCTGTATGCTGCTTTTAGGGCTGGGCAATGGTTCCAAAATTCTCATCATTGTTCTGACCACGGTATTCCAGATCATTGTCGCTGTCCGGGATGCGGCGGAGCATATCGACCAGGGCATTTATTATGTGGCCAAAAGCGCCGGAGCCAATAAAAGTAGCATCTTAAAGGATATCACCCTGCCAGCAGTACTGCCGGAGCTGTTTACCAGCATCCGGATCGGAGCAGGAACCTCTCTGGCCATCCTTTTGATTGTAGAAGCCTATGGAACACGCTGGGGAATGGGTTATTACATCCTGGATGCCTGGTCCAGAATCAACTATATTCAGATGTACGGCGGCATTATGGTCATGTCGGTGGTAGGAGCAGCATTGTTCTGGATATTGGATGGGATTCAGTGTGTGCTGTGCAGAGGAACGAAGTAAATGCCTTAACAATATTAGCAGATTCCAAGATTTGCCGCAGAACATTTCCTTATTCTGCGGCTTTTTTCTTGCTCTGCTCCACTGTTTCAAACTAAAAATATTATTGTCTTGACAGATGTAAGTAAATAAAGTATATTAGAAATATCTTAATTACTTATTCAAGGAGGTAGCCATGAACAAAGCAACCAGGATTGCCCGCATCGGAAGGGAATGCGTAGCCTGCGGGTGTTGTGTAACAACCTGTCCGAAAGAGGCCATCAGCATTAATTCGGGGGTTAGTGCCCTGATTGACAGTGAAAAGTGTATAGGATGCGGCAAGTGCGCCAGGATATGTCCTGCCGATGTTATCACGATTGCGGACCGGAGGGCAGCGGTATGAAAAAGAAATGGTATGATTTTCTCTGGATTGCCGAGTTGCTTTATTTGACCCTTGGCCTGTTCAATATTCTTTTTGCATGGCTGGGAATGGTGTTTTTTGTAATTCCTCTGCTGGTTGCCGCCATTGGCGGCAGCAAAACGTATTGCAACCGTTTTTGCGGACGCGGCCAGCTGCTTGGTTTACTTGGAACCAGACTGAAGCTGTCCCGCAATAGGAAGCCGCCTAAATTTCTGCGCAGCCGCTGGTTCCGGTACGGATTTCTCACCTTTTTTATGACTATGTTTTGCCTGATGCTTCTTAACACCTATAAAGTCTTTACCGGTGCTCCGCTGCGGGAAACGGTAACTCTCCTCTGGATGTTTAAGCTGCCCTGGCAATGGGCCGAAGTAGGTATGGCGAGCCCCTGGATCGCACAGTATGCCTTTGGTTTTTTTGGAGTGATGTTGACCTCCACTATACTGGGTCTTGTCACTATGATTCTGTTTCGTCCTCGCACCTGGTGTGTATATTGCCCTATGGGGACAATGACACAGGGGATCTGCCAGCTCAAACAAGGAAAGGAGTGTACTGACTGTGGAAGAACAAGCGAAAAAGATAGCGGAGCTGCTTAAAATACTGGCTAATGAACATCGTCTGCTGGTTCTGTGTGCGCTGATACAAGGGCCGCTTACCGTAGGGGAAATCCACAAATTCACTCCAAACATTACAGCTTCTGCGCTCTCACAGCATTTGAACCAAATGAAAACAGCCGGAATTCTGGCTTCCGAAAAGCTGGGTATGAATGTGGTTTACAGGATTCAGGACCAGCGCGTAATAGCCCTGATTGGTTCAATTAAAGAGTATTATTGCAGTGAATGAAAGGGTTACCTGCTCCCTGCCGGTGACAGAACAAGAAAAATGAACCCACTTTTCTATTCGGTTCAGAAAATAATCTCAAATAAAGGCCGTCCTGCTGGTTTCCAGTCAGCAGGACGGTTTACTTTTGGCTATAAACTACATTATGAAGCACTATTTTATTTTGGGGGGAGAAACTTATTCGGCTTCACGTTTACAGGCAGACACAGGCCGTTCTTCCCTTTCCACCGCTTTAATTAAGTTTACATAAATTCTCTCTAAGGTAAGATCATTACCGGCAATCATACACCTGTTGTGTATTTTACACCTTTGTGTGATATTGTCGGATTTACATTTCCGGCCCTTACAGATAAAATGAAACCATCAGATAAACCAGTGAAACACCCATAGGGAGGAGAAAATCACATGAAAAAAGCAGCAACAATATCAGCGGTCATATTAGCCATGGCACTGGCAGCCACCGGCTGCAGCTCCGGAAAACCGGCAGATACTAAAGCACCGGCAGATACTAACACAGCGGCAGATACCGGAAAAACCCAAGCCGCCGCTGAGACACCAGGGGAAGAAGATCCTGTTCTGGTCGTTTATACCGCCCGCGGCGAATCTTTAAACAATGCCGTGATTCCTGAATTTGAAAAAGATACCGGCATTAAAGTGGAGGTGGTGGTCGCCGGAACCGGAGAACTGTTAAAGAGAGCTCAGTCAGAAAAAGCCAATCCTCTTGGCGATATCTTCTGGGTCGCTGACCAGACCATGTTATCCGCATCCAAAGACCTGTTCATGGAATATGTATCTTCCGAAGACAGCAACATGATCGATGCTTTCAAAAACACCACCGGTTACTTTACCCCTGCATTTGCAGATCCTACTGTTATGATCGTAAACAAGGACTTAAAAGGCGATATGAAGATCGAAGGATTTGAGGATTTATTAAATCCTGAATTAAAAGGAAAAATCGCATTTGGCGATCCTGTAAACTCCAGTTCCGCATTCCAGTCATTACTGGCTATGCTTTACGGCATGGGCAAAGACGGCGATCCCCTTTCAGACGAAGCATGGGCCTATGTAGACAAGTTTATCGCCAACTTAGACGGAAAAATGTGCAACAGCTCCAGCCAGGTATATAAAGGCGTGGCTGAAGGGGAATATGTGGTTGGCTTAACCTGGGAAGATCCTGCTGCCAACTATGTTAAGGAAGGTGCCGCAGTAGAAGTTGTATTCCCGGTAGAAGGAGCCATCTTCCCCGGTGAATCCGTACAGATTCTAAAAGACTGCAAGCATCCGGAAAATGCAAAGAAATTTGTGGATTACATGCTGTCTGAAAAAATCCAGAATGCAGTCGGTTCCACACTGACCGTAAGGCCGCTGAGAAAAGATGCCACTCTGGCTGATTATATGAAACCTCAAAGCGAGATTAAATTATTTGATAACTATGATGAAGGATGGGTAGCAGAGCACAAATTGGAGATCACAAACCTGTTCAGTGAGCACATGGAAACATCCATGGATTAATAAACTGCATCAATCCAAACAAAAGACTGCCTGAGACTCAGTCAGGGGCAGTCTTTTTGTACCAAAAAATACGGATTACGTTAGGAGAGAGGAACTATGGGAGTAGCAATCAGTATAGAAAACGCGGTAAAACGATTTGGAAAAGATACTATTATCAACGGATTATCACTGGATATCAAACCCGGGGAGTTCTTCACCCTGCTGGGACCATCCGGCTGCGGCAAGACAACCTTGCTTCGAATGATCATCGGCTTTAACAGCATTGAGGGCGGTGAAATCAAGGTAGACCGGAAAGTAATCAACGACATCCCCACCAACAAACGAAACATGGGTATGGTCTTCCAGAACTATGCCATTTTCCCTCACATGTCGGTCAAGGATAATGTGGCTTTTGGACTGAAAAACAGAAAGATACCTGCATCCCAAATGGAGGCCCAGGTGGATGAGATCCTAAAAATCGTAAAAATCGACCATTTAAAAAATCGTATGCCCGCCAAACTGTCAGGAGGCCAGCAGCAGCGCGTTGCCTTAGCACGGGCAATTGTTATTCATCCCGAGGTTCTTCTGATGGATGAGCCGCTGTCAAACCTGGATGCAAAGCTCCGTGTGGAAATGAGAAATGCCATTAAGCGGATTCAGCAGCAGATAGGCATCACCACTGTTTATGTAACCCATGACCAGGAAGAGGCCCTGGCCGTATCAGACCGGATCGCTGTTATGAACGGCGGTGTCATTCAGCAAATCGATACCCCTAAGAACATCTATCAGCGTCCCGCAAACTTATTTGTATCCACCTTTATCGGCTTATCCAATATCCTTTCCGGTAAAACATCAGTTAAAAACGGTCAGACCTCCATTCAGATTCAGGATTATACCGTCCCCATGGATCAGTTAATCCAGGAAGTAAAAGACGGCCAGAATATCAAGGTATCCATCCGCCCTGAAGAATTCATCATCAACCAGGCAGATGGCACAGGCATCCCTGCAACCGTAAAAAGCAGTGTATTTCTTGGCATTACCACCCATTATTTTGTTGTCCTTGCAGACGGTCAGGAAATCGAAGTCATCCAGAATTCCGATATCTGGGATATCATCCCCGATGGTTCTCCGATTCGTCTTGCGGTACAGCCTCAAAAGATCAATATTTATACGGAAGACGGTAATAGAAATCTTGTGGTCAGGAGGGATCAGGTATGAGGTATGCCGGTGAAAAGAAGTTCAATATCTGGGTAGCCATGGCACTGGGGATTCTCGCCCTTTTTCTTATCTTTGTGGTCTACCCCTTAATTCTGATCTTATATAAGAGCGTGCTCTCAGAAGATGGTTCCTTCAGTCTTGCATATTTCGGTAAATTCTTTGCCAGAAAATATTACTGGAGCACTCTGGTAAACAGCTTTAAAGTCACCATTGTTTCCACCCTGCTGGCGGCTGCTCTGGGCCTGGTTATGGCGTATGTTTTACGAAGCGTGCGAATCAAAGGAAGTAAGTATTTAAATATCCTGATCGTCATGTCCTATCTTTCTCCGCCATTTATCGGAGCCTATGCCTGGATCCAGTTACTGGGGCGCAACGGCTTTATCACCAGGATCTTAAACAATCTGTTTCATGTGAAGTTAAACGGCATTTATGGATTTGCCGGAATTGTCCTGGTCTTCTCTCTGCAATCCTTTCCACTGGTTTATATGTATATTTCAGGCGCTCTTAAAAACCTGGATAACTCCTTAAATGAAGCCGCTGAAAGCCTGGGATGCAGTGCCGTGCAGAGAGTGCTGCAGGTAATCGTGCCGCTGGTCATGCCCACCATGCTTGCCAGCTCCCTGCTGGTATTTATGAGAGTGTTCTCCGACTTTGGTACCCCTATGCTGATCGGTGAAGGTTATAAGACATTTCCGGTTTTAATGTACAGCCAGTTTATGGGCGAGGTCAGTACGGATGACCACTTTGCTGCCGCACTCTGTGTCATTATCATCGGCATCACTCTGCTGTTATTCTTCTTCCAGCGCTACCTTGGAAACCGCTATACCTATTCCATGACAGCATTGAAACCTATGGAAGCAGAACATTGCACTGGTCTTAAAAATGTATTATCCCACCTGTTTGTATACCTGGTTGTCTTCATCGCCATTCTTCCGCAGCTAACAGTCATCTTCACTTCCTTCCTGGCTACAGGAGGAGGAAGCGTATACACCGGCGGATTCTCTCTGGATAACTACCGGAACACACTGTTTTCAAAGAATAACAACAGCGCTATTTTCAATACCTATTTATTCGGGCTGTCTGCCATCGCTATTGTGGTGGTGCTGGGAATTTTGATCTCCTATCTGACTGTACGAAAAAAATCACTTTTAACCAATATCCTTGATACGGTCACCATGTTTCCATACATCATACCAGGCTCTGTATTGGGTATCTCGTTTTTATATGCATTTAACACAAAACCGTTTCTCTTAAGCGGTACTGCACTCATTATCATTATCTCACTGTCCATCCGGCGCATGCCCTACACCATCCGCTCCAGCACCGCCATAATCGGACAGATCAGCCCCAGTGTGGAGGAGGCCGCCATCAGTCTGGGCTGTTCAGAAACGAAATCATTTGCAAAAATTACAGTCCCCATGATGATGTCAGGTGTATTATCCGGCGCCATCATGAGCTGGATCACCTTAATCAGTGAGCTGAGTTCTTCTATCATCCTCTATACCAGCAAAACTCAGACACTGACCGTGGCTATTTATGCAGAGGTCATTCGAAGCAATTTCGGCAATGCTGCCGCTTACTCAACCATCTTAACCCTGACCAGTATCTTATCGCTGCTTTTGTTCTTCAAATTAACAGGCAGCAATGATATTAGTATATAATCCACGAAAGTAATGAGCAGTGGGAAATAAGTCATAAAAAGACTTTCATTGTGCCTGCACATGAGAAAATCCTTTTATGGCTTATTTCATAAGGCGAATACCCATGAGCCCATGAAACCGCAGGTTTTATGGGTTGAACTGCGGATTTATGATATAATACCTATAACCCCATGCGCTTAATCCCCCTGATTATTAACCATACATCGATACATTTGGAGGTCCTCCCCATGAAAAGTAACCGGTACAAAGACTATATCAAAAAATCCTTTATCAAATACGCTCTTTCCATCATCTCACTATTATTTGTGCTGGTTCTTTTATTCCTGTTAATCAATGTACAGTGGCTCATCTCCGGCTTTAATAAAAGAAATCATACTCAGTTATCCAAAACCCTGGATCAACAGCTCCAACTCTACCACCAGGGGCTGGCCCAGCTTTCCAAAAGTCCGGATCTGCTGACCGCGCTGGACAGCACAGACTCTGCCGTCATCACTGCAAATAACCGCCTTCTTTATGACTTTACCAATGCCCAGACAATACGGTCCTCCTTTATACTCCTGGACCAGAACGGGCGCATGGTCAGCAGCAATTTATTTGCCGGCAATCAGGAAATTTTCCTTGACAGCGATATCTTTCGCCGAATGACCAGCCAGATGCAGGAACAGCCCGAAAAAATCTTCACACTGCCAAGCCGGTTAAACTATGCCCATGGGCAGGCAGGAGATCTGATTCTTGGCAAAGCCGTGGTAAATGAAGGCACCCTTACGGGCTATCTGTTTTTTGACCTGCTGGATTCCTATCTCTATGAGATCATCCGCAAATATCCTCTGGATGATGTTATCATCACGGACCGATATGATAATCTGATCTTTTCTATCAGCCGCCAGCAGACTGACCCAATGGACAAATACCCTTCTGGAAAATATCGGATGGACTGGCAGGAAGGAAATATAGTAAAGGTCAATGGAAAACATTATCACATTCAAAAAAGTTCCCTTCCCGGAAGCGCTCTGATCTTATATTCACTGGTTTCCACTGAATATCAAAAAGATCTGCTGTTTTATGGCTTTATATTCATGCTTATTGTAGGAATCCTCTTAGTGATCATTTCGCTTCCTGTAACCGAACACATTACCCAGAAAAACCTGCTGGCCATCAATGAACTCCAGAAATCCATCGAGCAGATGGGAAAGGGCAACATGGACTATCAGCTCCGTTCCCAGGTATTCGATGAATTCCAGAAGCTGGATGACGCATACCGCCACATGGTAATACAGCGGGAAGAACTGCTGACTTATAACAGTGAACTGTCCGAACGAAAACGGATCATGGAAATCAAACAATTGGAAGAACAATTTAACCCTCATTTTATTTTCAATGTTATGGAGACCCTCCGGTATGAAATTATGATCGATGCAGCAAAAGCTTCTGATATGGTTCAGTCTTTTGCCAGCCTCATGCGCTACAGCATTCATTATGGCAGCACCATTGTTTCACTCAGAACGGATATTGAATATATCAATGATTATCTCCTATTACAAAAAATGCGCTATAACCGGCGTTTGAAATATCATATTGATATTCCGGAGGAACTGCTGGAATACCGGATTCCAAAGCTGCTGCTTCAGCCGGTTGTAGAAAACTCCCTGGTTCACGGCATGAAAAATACCCACTCCATCTCCATTGAGATCACCGGATGTGTGCATGATGACCTGCTGGAGCTTTGTGTGGAGGATGACGGAAGCGGCATTGACGGAGAACGCCTTGCCAGCCTGCGGGCCGGGCTGGAGTCAGAGGACGAATATAAGGAACATATTGGTCTTTATAATTCCCACCGGGTTGTCCGGCTGTTATATGGTCCTGGATATGGCCTGACAATCGAAAGCCAGCCAGGTTTTGGCACACGGGTCACTGTTACCATGCCCGCAGATATGGAGGATTATTATGTATAAGGTTTTACTTGTAGAAGATGAAGATATCATCAGAAAAGGTCTGATGTTCATGGTAAACTGGCAGGAGCTTAACTGCGTGGTGGCAGGCGAAGCCATAGACGGAGTCGATGGAATTCAAAAGATCAAGGACAATAAGCCTGACATCGTAATTGTGGATATCAACATGCCCATCATGAACGGCCTGCAGATGTTGGAGGAAAGCATTAAAGAATACGGCTATGAAGCCATTATTGTGTCCGGATACGGTGAATTTGAATTTGCCAAAAAGGCGATTCGCCTTGGCGTCACAGAATATCTGTTAAAACCTGTGGAATTTACAGAACTTTATGATGCAATTCATAAGATAACCGAAAAGCTGGAAGCAAATACACGGTTAAAAGGATACATGCGGCAAATTGATATGGAAAAGAAAAAGCTGGGCATTTTAGAAACAGATATTTCTGAAACCGTTAACTTCAAAAATAAATATGTAAGCGCAATGGTAAAGTACATTGAAGAGCATTACTCTTCCCGCCTTTCCTTAACCGATTTAAGTGAAGAATATAGTCTTTCCTGTACCTACTTAAATACGAAATTTAAAAGCGAGACCGGCTACACCTTCAATGATTTTTTGAACCGCTACCGGATGCAAAAGGCTGTGGAGCTTCTGAAATCAGATCAGTATAAGATTTATGAAATTGCAGAGATGGTGGGATTTTCTGAATATAAGTATTTTATTAAGGTATTTAAGAAGTACATTGGCTGCTCTCCGGCTAAATTTATGGAGGCAGGGGATGGGAAGCAGACTTTATAAAACTCCTGCTGTCAGCAAAAAAGCGTGCAGGCAATTATAAAATAATAGATAATAATCTGAAGGCGCTGATCCGTTAAAAATAAATCAGCGCCTTCTTTTATTATATCCCTGACAAAGGATAACATTTATCCCTTTTGATAAGCAATGCAACACTCAGCCAGCCCGGCTGTCCGGCACAGGCATTTCTATCAGTCTCACTGCTTCAGACCCTTACATAAAGCTGATATCACTGTTTTTCTTTAAAGTAAACTGGTTGGCCAGGCTGCTGAGCATTCTTGCCTGTGCGGAAAGTTCCTCACTTGCAGCGGCACTTTCCTGTGCAGTAGCTGAATTGGATTGCACTACTGCGGTAATTTTCTCCACACTGTCAGTAATATGGGAAACAGAAAGGCTCTGCTCCTGTGAGGCCGACTGGATCTCCCCGATGCCGGAAGCGATCTCCCTGGCATCCATTAAAACGGTATTGAGTATCCGGGCCATGGAATCGGTTAAATCCTTTCCTGACTCAACAGATTTAACGGAAACGTCAATCAGTTCCGAGGTGTTCTTTGCAGCAAGCGCACTCTTTGCAGCCAGGTTCCGCACTTCATCTGTCACCACGGCAAACCCCTTTCCGGCCTCTCCAGCCCTTGCCGCTTCAACAGCCGCATTTAATGCCAGAATATTGGTTTGGAATGCAATGTCCTCAATGGTTTTGTTGATCTTTATAATTTCCTCTGAATTTCTCCGGATGGCATCCATCGCCTGAAGCAAAAGCCGCATCTGCTGTTCACTCTCATCAAGGCTTACCCCCATTGTCTGGGCTTTGCTGTTAAAAATACTGGCATTTTCTGTGGTGTAATCTATTTTTGTTACAATGGTTTCCACAGCATGAGACAAGTTATCAATTGCGCTGTTCTGCTCCGCAGCCCCCACAGCCAGAAGCTGGGAGCTTGCCGCAACATGATCCGCTCCTGAGGATACCTGTTCAGAGGTCTGGTGCAGCTGGCCAAGAGTCTCTGATATCTGGGCGGAAAACTTCTCAATGGAATGCCCGATATTGGTAAAATCTCCGATATACTGCTGGGAAGGAAGGTCAAAATTCCCCTGTTCCATCTGCTTCATGGAATCCCCGATGCGGGAAATATAATCGGAAAGAGTGTTAATGGACACCCGCATGCTGTTTGCCAGCATTCCCAGCTCATTGCTGGAAGAATAATCGATCTCACTCTGTAAATCCCCCTGGGAAAGGCGCTCCATCCCGCCTTCTAAGGTTTTCACCGGAAGTAGGATTTTTCTGCGGATGATTATCAGAATAAAGGCAATGGAGATCAAATTGATTCCCAAGGTAAGGATGCTCACAATCTTAAGCATTACAATCCCCTGGGCGGAGTACTTTTCTGCCTGGGAAACAGCAGCATTGCTTTTGTTAAAAAGCTCTTCACTGTTTTCCAGAAGCTTGTCATTTTGTTTTTCGTTTAAAAGGGGCAGAATCTGTTCTTTCCAGTATGTACGGATCTCCTTCATCTGTTCCACCAGTTCTTTGTCCCTTGGCACCGGAAGTCCCAGCTCCCTGTCGCCTGCAATGATTCCATCCATGGCCTTCTCTGCCTTAGCGATCTGCTCTTCCACCGGCTGATCAAGCAAATGAAGCTTCATAATGCGCTGTGTTGCACCTCTGACAACGCCGCAATAGTTCACGATCTTGCCGTTGCTCTGATTCTGGTTTAAAAGCAAAAACATCAAACCAGTGTTAAAAACGCTTAGAAGAACAAGGCAGGCCATTGTGCTGTAAATAATTTTCTTAATACTCACGTTTTAATCTCCTTTAAGAATTTGTGATTGTATGACTCTTCAGGCAACCACACGGCATATTTTAAGGGCTGCGGCAAAAAACATGTCGTATATTGTCAATATATGGTAGTATCTTACTTTAAAAACAGAAGCTAGTCAATGGAACCTTTATCACCAATTCACTAATTTATTGAGACTTTTTTCTCCAAAAGGCCATGTTCAGCGAACTTCATAAGCTGCGTTTGCCGGCTATTTTTATCCCTTCTTTCATTAAGAATAATTTGATAATGATTTTCTATTATCTAAGATGCCTGAGCCCCATGAAGGCGGGCAAAAATTCCACCCTTTCTCATCAGCTCATCATGAGTCCCCATCTCTGCAATACCGGTTCCATCCAGCACTACAATCAAATCGGCTTCCCGGGTAGTAGAAAGCCTGTGAGCAATCATTATGGTCGTTCGTTCCTTTGATATTTCATTCAAAGCTGCCTGAATTTCCTTTTCTGTTTTCGTATCCAAAGCAGAAGTCGCTTCATCTAAGATCAGGATCGGGGAATCCCTTAAAATGGCTCGGGCAATGGCAATTCTCTGTCTCTGCCCCCCGGACAGCAAAACACCCCGTTCTCCGATAAACGTATCATAGCCATTTTCCATTTTTTCAATGAAATCATGGGCATTAGCCGCTTTTGCCGCCGCAATGACATCTTCTCTTGCCGCATCCTTCCAGCCGTATACAATGTTCTCATACACAGTTCCATTAAAAAGAAATGTATCCTGCAGCACCATGGAAATATTGTCCCGTAAACTGGAAAGGGTCACCTCCCGGATATCAACTCCGTCAATGAAAACGGCTCCTTCCTGAGGGTCATAAAACCGGTTTATCAGGTTTGCTATAGTGCTCTTACCTACACCTGTTGTCCCAACCAAGGCCACTGTCTGCCCTTTCTCAATCGTCAGGTTAATATTTTTCATTACCGAAATATCTTCCTGATATGAAAAGGAAAGATCTTTCAGCACAATTTTACCTTGTACCCTTTTAAGGTCTTTTGCATTTTTCTTTTCTTTTACTTCCGGTATCTCATCAAACACATCAAACACCCGTCTGCAACCGGCCCCAGCCTCACCGGCCCGTTCTGCAAGGCCGGAAAAGCTTTTTACAGGTCCATAAAACATTGATAAATACATAACAAACCCAACAATGTCCGCAATATCCACTTCTCCAATTCCCACCAAGTACCCGCCGTATACCACTACAATCACCGTTCCAAGAGCAGTGACAAATGCAAGTAAGGGATAGGTTGTCTCAAAGAAGAAACTTGCACGAAGATATGCCAGGCTGTGGCGAAGGGAAAGATCAGCAATGTTACCTTCTTCATGGCTTTGCTGATTAAAAATCTGAATTTCTTTAATACCTGATAAATTATCCTGCACTTTTCCTGCAAGCTCTCCTCTCACTCGGGAGTTTTCTTTCCATGAAGGGGATACATGGCGGCTCTGCCAAATAGTAATCCCCAGCAAAAAAGGTATGGTAACAAGACTCATTGCGGCAAGTTTTGCATTGATTGTAAACAGCAACGCTCCCACTCCCATAAATGTAAGGATATTGACTAAAAAATCCGGAATCACATGGGCCAAAAGTACCTCTGCATCCAGAGTATCATTTACGACACGGCTGGTGAGATCTCCTGTCCTGCTTTTGTGAAAATAACTCAGGCTCATATGCTGCAGCTTTCCGTAAAGCCGTTTACGTAAGTCTGCCACATAATGAAGGGCAGCATAATGATTCAGATATCCGGCCGCAGAGGTTCCTGCCACCTGGATTGTGGTTGCAGCCAGAAGCAATAGTCCGATGCGCAGGGCCTGTGCCTGGAAATTGCTTATTCCCTCCGTAGCAAGGGCGGTTAATTCCCTTAACGCCCAGGGCGTATAAAATCCGGCTGCCGTGGATATTACCAGGGCAAAAAGAGAAAAAATCAGATAAATCCGGTACTTTTTCGCTTCCCGAAATATCCGCAATGCAGTTCTCATACAGAAATCGCCTCCTTTTCAAACATCCGTTCCTGATGTAAAAGGGTATACGTCAGACAAACCGGCCGCCCTGTTCCCGGCTCCTTGACAATTTTGGCATCTATGGAGAACGTTTCTTTTAAAACATGGGGTACCATTACTTCCTCTGGTCTGCCATGCTGAATGACTTTCCCTTCCCTGACCGCAATCATATAGTCAGAAAAGCGGGCTGCCAAATTCAAATCATGAAGAACCATGGCAATGGTGCATCCCTGGCTGCGGTTTAATCCGTACAAAAGCTCCAATATTTCCAGCTGATGAGCCAGATCCAGGTAAGTGGTTGGTTCATCCAGTAAAATTAAATCTGTCTGCTGGGCAAGGGCCATGGCAATCCAGACTCTTTGCCGCTGTCCTCCTGACAACGTATTGATTTCACGATGCTCCAAATCCATAAGCTTGGTTGCTGAGATTGCCCATTGCACAATTTCTTTATCTTCAGGAGTCAATTTTCCAAACCCATTTTGATGGGGAAACCGTCCATATGCAACAAGTTCACCTACTGTCAATCCGCTGGGTGCGGCAGGCGTTTGGGGTAAAATCGCCATTTTCTTTGCAATTTCCTTTGTCGGAAGTGTGGAGATATCACCTCCATTTAAATAAACCATTCCGTTCTTTGGTTTTAGAATACGTCCGATTGCTTTTAAAACTGTGGATTTTCCGCATCCGTTGGGACCAATAATTGAAGTGATTTTTTTATGAGGAATTGCCATATCTAAATTCTCCACAATCAGAGCATTGTCATAGGCAATATCCAACTTTTTTGTTGCAATGCTGTTCATATCATTCTCCTTAATTTGCTTTTGCCAATAAATATAAAAAATATGGTGTACTGAGCACCGTAATTACAATACCTGTAGGCACATCTGCCCCCAGGCTGATGGTTCTTGTTATGGTATCTGCAAGAAGTACAATAATTGCACCGCAAAGCCCGGAGCCTGGAAGGAAAAGCTTATGGTTTGGCCCCATTAATTTTCTTGCCATATGAGGGGAAATCATTCCTACAAAGAAGAAATTCCCTCCCAGGGATACGCTTCCCGAAGAAAGTGCCACTGCTGCTGCCGTTAATCCCATAAATTCAGGTTTCACTGCAACACCAAGGCCTGCTGCCGCTTCATTTCCAAGGTTAAGGATGTTTAAAATATGGGCTTTATAAAATACATATCCGCATAAAATCAATGTCCAGGGAATCAGTACGGCAAGGTAACGCCATTCATCTCCCCATAAACTTCCGGCACTCCAGCGCTGTATAAAATCCATCTGATTCTGATCCAGTTTAAGAGTCAGCAGCGTGGTTAAAGCTCCATATCCGCTTCCCAGCGCAACACCTGTTAAAATCAGCCCTGTAGGAGAAATGTCTTTCCCTTTTCTGTAAGAAAGTAAAAAAATCAGTCCTGCGGCTGTCATTCCTCCCATAAAAGAAAGCAATGGCATTAAAATCGCAGATGATGCTGTTTTCGCAGAAAACAATACAACAAAAATCAGCACAAACAATCCTGAACCGGAACTGATTCCTAAAGTCCCGGGACTTGCCATATCATTTCGCAGAAGGCTCTGCATAATACATCCGGAAATGCCCATTCCCACTCCCACGAGTATTGATAAAAGAATGCGGGGAAGGCGGAATTCCAGAATAATTAAGTTTTGCTGCGGGGTTCCTTTTCCCAGGATTACATTCAAAACTTCTCCGGGAGTGAGATTCATCTTTCCGGAGTTAATGCTGATCACAGCGACTGCCGCCATCAAGATGATCATAGTCAGAAAAATGAACATTCCCCGCTTAGCCGGATAACCCTGTTTTTTCATTCAAATTCCCTCCTTTGCTTTCTTGCAAGATAGAGGAAATAAGGAACACCGATCACCGCAAATATAATTCCGATTGGAGTCTCGTAAGGCTTATTGATTAATCTTCCTGCCAAATCAGCAAAAACCGTAAGCAAGGCCCCGTAAAGCCCTGATGCCGGGATGATGTACCGGTAATCCACTCCTACCATATACCGAACCATATGAGGCGTAATAAGCCCAACAAACCCAACCGGGCCTACAATGATCACGGAAAGTCCGGTAAGAAGCAGCACAATCACCGTTGAAATCCCTTTGACCAATCTGGTTCTCAGCCCCAATCCAGTTGCAACTTCTTCCCCCAGGCTCATTACCGTAACAGAAGGGGAAAGAGAAATCGCTGCCAGCACTCCTGCAGCGAAAAGAGGAAGAATCATCACAAGCTCACTCCATTTGGCTCCTGCAGTTCCTCCTGCTGTCCAATAGGCAAGGGCATGTCCAAGACGGTATTTAATGGAAAGGTACTGGCTGAATGCCCCAAACAGCATGGAAATAGAAATCCCTGCCAATACAAGACGCTGAGGCGTCATTCCCCCTTTTCCAAAAGAAGCAATGAAATAGGTCATTGCCGTTGCAATTGCAGCTCCAATGCATGCAAACAGAATGGTCTGGCCATAGGTGCGCCCAGGCAGAAATGCCATACACAGCGCCATGGCAAAGGTGGCACCGGAGCTGATTCCCATTAACCCGGAGTCAGCAAGGGGATTTCGTGTTGTCCCCTGCATGATTGCTCCGCAAATTGCCAGGCTGCATCCCACCATTAAATCTGCCACAGTACGGGGAAGGCGAAGTGTCTGAATAATCTGATGCTCTGTCATATTCGGATCAAACCGGAAAATCGCCTCCCAGGCCGTAGCAAAGCGCATGTCGGCAGCTCCAAAAGAAATGGAGGCAGCCGACATAAAAAGCAAAAGTCCGAATCCAAGAATCATATAAATAGAAAAGCCGGCGGAGCCTTTCTTCCGCTGCCTTATTGATGTAATTTTCATTGTGGTCTGTTCCTTTCCGCGGAGACCTTCCAGTTACTTAAGCATATTCAGGCTTCAAATTTGTCCCAAACCGGTAAACTCTCCACTTCTTTTTCATACGCGGTTCCTGTAACATCATAAACCGCTGCCGGCTTTACTCCAAGAGCTATAACATCTCCTATGCAACATGTTATAATTACTCCGCTATCTTCACATCTCCATGAGCAGTCTTTATAACTCTGGTTTTACCGCCGGCTGTCTGATCCTTATTCCGACATTCCCTGAATTGCGGAAATTGTATAATCCAACTGTGCAGTTAAGCTGGCTACATCAGAATAGTAAAACAATCCCTGATATTTTCCCGGGATTTCTGCAATCCGGCCTTCTGCAACTGCAGGAATGCTTTTCCAGATATCCGTTTTCGCATATTCTGAATCTTTACCTTCCTGCTGGAACCATAAGATATAGTCACCAAAATATTCATGAGCAACCTCATAGCTTAAAGTACCTCTGCTGTTGCCGCCTTCTTTGATCAGCTTCTCCAGCTTCTCCGGTTTATTAAGGCCAAGGCAGCTGTAAACTAAAGTTCCTCCTCTGGAACCGGTCTCATAGGCCACACCGTTCCAATCACCGGTTGGCCCCCAGTCTTCCAAAATGCTAAATGTCTTTCCCTGGTATTTTTCACTTTGCAGTTCTTCCTTTGCGGCGGTAAGCTTTTCTTCAAAAGACCCAATCAATGCTTCTGCTTCTTTTGATTTTCCTGTTGCCTCTCCAATGATGCGCAGACGTTCAACAGAGTTTACGCTTTCTTCCGTAATTACCAGTACCGGAGCTATTTTTCCAAACTTTTCAAAATCCTCTGCCTGATAAGTGATGATCAAATCCGGCGCAGCAGCCATAATATCTTCTGCTGCCCAGTTTTCCAGCTTAGCATCAGAAGGAAACTTCTCATAAAATGGCATGGTTTCCTGCTCCCATGCGTTATATCCGGTTACATTCAAATCCAGAGAAAGCACATCTCCTATGTACCAATTCACTACTACGCGCTGTGGCTCTTTGGGAACTTGGATTTCTCCCATTGCTGTGTTTATTGTATGCATATCCGATGTTTTAGAATTTTCCCGGCTTCCATTGGCGCAGCCTGTTAAGGTAAATAAAAGCATAAACATGAAACAATATATAATCCCTGTTTTCTTCATATTGATTCTCCTTAAAAATAGTGATGATTTTCTTTTTTACAGCGCGGGCGCTTACTTATATATGCTCTGTGTTAGTTTTAACTAACTAAGCAGAATACTAGCATAATAAGAAATGCACGTCAATAGAGCCTATGTCCAATATTGGGAAGTTTATTTTTTCACTTAACTGCTCAAATACACTTTTTTCCGATGTTTTTCAATGATTGTTACTATTTATCTTTAAATATATGGAGTATAAATAAATTAAATTGGATCATTGTCTTTTTTTCTTATTTCAGATATAATTCAGGTATGGTTTAAGAGTGTAATATTCAGACATTTAGAAAGTGAGCCATTATGCAATGAATGAATACCAATCCGCCTCATGGGGAGCCATGGCAAAAAAATATAATTTGAATCAGCGTACCTACGGACAGGGAATCGGATATTATCTTCCCCCACATTGGTCCAATGGCTGGATTGTTGAATCATGCCCTGCAGAAGGCCTGTTTGTTTCCAGTGCATGGTTTACCCCGGATAAAAAAGTTGTCCACACCATAGACGTGAAAAAGCCTTGTTTGTGGATTTTTTGTATTGACTGCGGCAATATGATATATTCCCAGCAAGGCAAAGCAGCAATTACATTTACTCCCATGACCCATGTTCTGATTAATCCCGGCCGTCCATTTCATTTAACCTTTCCAAAAGGAATCCACACTTGCTTTACCAGTGTTCTGGTTTTTGATGATTTTTTACAGCCTTTTTTGCAATCAAAAAACAACCCTCCGAAAATCAGCATTGCAGATGCAGACGCATGGGAATCAGAACATTACAACACACCAAACACCATGATGATATTAGAACAGATCCGCTGGGCAATACGCAATGGGGATATGCCCCTTCTTGCCTATGAAGGAATGGTACTTCATCTTTTATGCTCAATCGCCCGGAACTATCCTGCAATTCCGGAGCGGAGGAGCAGCCGCAGAAACTATGTAACGTGGGAAAACAAGAAAAAAGTTTACTCTGTAAAACTGAAAATTGACGAAAATGTTCTCCAGGTTCCGCCAATGGAAGAATTGACAAAAATAGCAGACATGAGCGAGAGCAAATTACGCCTCAGCTTTAAAAACATTTATCAGATTCCCCTTTACGATTATATCCGCAGGGAAAAAATGAAACGTGCCATGCAGCTTTTATCTGCGGATCATTTGAGTATCCGGGATATTTCGGAGCTGTGCGGCTATAAAAATGCGTCTAAATTTGCTGCTGCTTTTTATGATGTTCATGGAATTACACCAAGCGAATTCAGGAAGACTTTTAATTTATAAGAACGATCCAAGCCGCCATAGGAAAAGTACCGTCTATTAAAAACAGCTCTTGATCCATGAATGGAGCGAAGGGTGTTTGACCCCATGCCATTCTTGTATCAAGAGCTGTTTAGATTACTGATTCTATCATATAGCTTACTATTTTTCCCTGTTTTACTTTATCTGAAACCCATCCCAGGACTCACCTATGAGTTTTCGGATTGCTTCTCCACTAATTTCAGCAATCGTCTTATCTCCAGTCTCAGAAATATCATCAGCTTCTATCCAGAAGAGGGAGGCTTGCAGCTTTTCCAAATCTCCATAGAGGGTATCCGCAATTATATTGTATTGGTCTTCCGTAATAGAATGGCCGTCAGCATCGTCAGAAGTGATCACGGGCTTGTCACTCCCATCCGAAAAAATCATACTTTGAGAAGCAAGATACTGCTGTTCCATGAATCCATTCTCCAGCCAGACAGCCCGCTTGTTGTAATAATACGCTGCCCCTCCGGCTCGTATTACATCATCGAAAATAAAATAGTAACGGTTTGCCGCCGCATCATAGTAGACAGGTACTGAATCCGTGATAACATCTGCCTCAGAATCACCCTCAGATATATTCTTTTCAACCGGCAACAATCCGTTCATGGACTCATTTACCTCCCAGATAGAACTGCGTGTATAAAAACCACTTCCCTGGCAGGAGGAGGCAATAATTTCCAACCGGCCATTCCGATTAAAATCCGTAACAGAATAACCATAACGTCCAAAAAGAATATCATCGTCTCCCCACCAGACCGCAACATTTTCGGAAATAAGATCCAGCTGTTTTTCAATGCTATCGGAATGATTTTTAACAGCTTCCGTCTTTTCTGCCTCACTGTCTTTAATTGCTTCTGCAGCATTGCTCTGTTCTTCTGAAAAACTGCCTGTTTCCAAGGCTTGATTTTCCTGCTCCTGTTTTAGATCATTACCATCTGTTTTCCCGCCCCTGGCGTCATTCCGATCTGCAGAAGGTTCCTCCGGTGCCACGGTTTCCCCTGCAGGTACTTGGGACTCCGCCGAAATCACCCTTTTACCGGAACAAGCAGTCAAGGCTGCCATCATTCCTACCGAGCATATCAGAGCGGCAAGCCGCCGGTTCCATAGCCGGCTTTTTCTGTTTTTCATCTTGCATTGACCTCCCTCTTTTGTTGATTACGGACAATACCACTAAAAAAACGGTATATGTTTCATTTAGGGGGCCTTTTCACTCCCTGTCAAGTTCTGGCACTGCCGATTCCCAATACCTCCAGGATTTCCTTGTTCGGCCGGTCCGCATCTGCCTGAAATACATCAATATGATTCAGATCACCGCTTCTGTCTGTAAAGGCGGGAAATAAGAATCCACACTCCGGCTTCCCTGGCTCATACTCTCCTGATAACGGGCAGATAGCACAGATCATATATTCAAACACTTCTTCCGATTCCCACAATCTCTCCTTATCCGAAGCCTTTGCCGGAATATCATAGCGATCATGGAAAAGTAAAATGGCATATTCCAAATCCGTATGGTAGTTTTCCATGACAATATCATAAAATGTGTCCATCAGGGCATCATTTTTTAATCCGCATTCATTCATCGCCATAAGCAGCTGCCACATGCTCCCCGGCTTTCGCAGGCTTTGTGGAAATTCATATTTCTTTAAGTTTACATTGGTAGCAGAAAAGGGAATCTCCTTTGCCAGCTTCAGTTTTTTGGTTCGCTCTGATGGAGATAATTTTAAGAAATTTGTATTAAAACTCCCATCAAACTCTCCCTCCCTATCAACATAGCACCCTGCAATCCTTGTAAATGAGGTCCGGGCAAGGGTCATCCGCCTTGTCAGTTCCAGCATATCTTCTCTGTTTATCATTGTCCGTCTATTCCTTTTCTGTCGTTTTATCCAATTATCTCTCTGCTTCTTTTGAATCTAGGATTGTTCAATACCTTTACATTCAGTTAAGAAATCATATCTTTTGTGGAAATACCATTAACTGCATATATTTAGGTGATGATTCCGTGCCGTAATAATCAGAGAACGTTCCTTCAATTTTCATATTTCGAATCTCAAGAATATTTTTCAACTCTTCAATCGAATAAAGCCGGGGCGGTTCGCTATTTCCTAATTCCGGCTTATGTATTACCTGGCCATAAGGTAATTGATATCCGTTAAAGCGCATTTTGCGTGTTTCTTTATCTCATATAATTCAATGTTAAAACTATAACATAAAAAAAATAAAAAGAGTAGACTTATACTTTTGTTTTGATATTATATTGCATAAGGTGCGTCTTCAGGGATGCACTTTTTATTTGAATACAATTGAACTTATTAAACCACATGTCCTGTCTTGCTTTTATCTGAAATAATCACCTTGTTCTGAAACAAACTCCATGGGGTTTTGCAGATCAGACTCCTTTATCTTCTGAATGGCAAGTACAATATATAATACGGAAAGTCCAAAATTAATGATCCCGAACATTGGTATGGAAAACGGCAGAAAGGACATAATTGCCTTAATCAATAAAGGCAGCGTTCTGGCATAGACCCCCATCTGATACAACTGTCCAAAGGTCAGACGGTATTTCATGCAGGAGGCAACTATCATCCCAATAAGGGCAACGACCAGTACTCCAAAGAAAAACAACGCCGTCATAAATATGAATGCCAGAACCATAAAAGCTGTTACAATCAGATAGGCATTTGGTACCCATTGCTGAAGCGTCTTCCTGCTGAAATCCATGTCAAATTCGGAAAAATATCTTCCCATAATTTCACCTTTATTTTTCACAATAATCTTTTCCGAATCCATCAGGACTGCCTGATAATAATCTGAAATATATTCCCCGATCTCATCCACATCATAAAAAGAGAGATCCGGGGCCGTATCTATATAAATATACGTACCATCTTTTTCGTATTCAATAGGCTTCTCAACCCAAAGAGTGCCGTCGCTCAACTCAAAATCAGGAACATAATCTTCTATAATTTTTACAAATCCGCCTGTTTTGAACTGAAATTTTATAAAAGGAACAATCATGGTCAGGGAAAAATATATGACCATAAGAACAACTCCTGCTAAAAAAACCTTGCTGCGTTTATTTTTTATAAATTCTTTAAAGCATTTAAAATCATAAAGAGATAATATAAGTTCCTTAAATATGTTCATTTTTATCTTTCCTTCCTTATAACTGTGCTAATGCAAATCCAACTCCAAAAACCAAAACATAAGTCAAAATCAGCACCACAATATCCAGAGCCACTCTTGCGGCTATATGGATTTTTTTGTTGGAAGAAATAGAAACAGTAGCAGAACAGCCGATTATACCGATCAATGCTCCCAAAAGACCATTTATAAGATTTATGGAGTGCAACGCCATAAAAACATATGCCCATTTAGGGATATTAACAGGAATATATGCTTCACCGGTTGCACAGTCTTTCCCGTCAATGACCAGCTTAGTTCCCCCAATCAGGGAACTTACAATCAACAAAGCCTTTTTAGTGCCAACATCTACGGTATAAGCAGTCTGAAACCACTCTCGCTTAACAAGGAAGTCCTTCAGCTTTTTTTCTTCATGATTCACAAGAACCTTACTCCCCTTCAGCTTGATCTCATAATCCTTTTCATCAACCTTTACTTTCCATACTTTACTCATACTCATGTATCCTTTCTCTTAAGTGTTTTTATACGTGATTATCTTATCATGTGATGAATGAAAGGAAAAGACTTTCCTTCATGTGCTGGTTCACATCCTGAACCGGTACAACTTATTCCACCACTTTCCGGGTAAATACCTCATCATGCTTTCATAACTTTAGATTTTTAAAAATAGCGCCGGTAAAATCCACCCGCGCCATTCTTATTAATTCAATCAAACTTCTCTACTGTAACTTCATTAGTCATAAACCGGTATTGAAAACGCACCGCCATATTATCTTTTTCCGTGATGAAATGTGCCTTATTGCTTGAGCCGCTTCTGGGATATCTGTCTTCCTGATAGGTAGCCGACAGCGTTCCGTAAGTCGCTACCGAATAATCATAAGTCCCTGCAAACGGCATCACAACAGAAAGTGCATAAGTGTTGTCACCTATGTAATACATCCGGGTCACTTCGCTGTTGGAATCATTTTTTACTGCACCCACATGAGGCTGAAAACTTCCATATACCACAATTTTCTCCGGCAGCTTCATTCCGGTCTTTTCATCATAGACTTCTCCGGCCCCATAATGGATAATCATCTCAGGATTGGCCGCTTTTTTTCTCAATTCATGTCCGGTAGCCCATAACCGCTTTGCCGTCTCCTCCTGACTGAATCCCATGGGGCAATCGGAACTCTTCCGGTTTATCTGATAAAAATTCTGACGGTCCGGTTCTCCGTTGTCAGCTCTTATTCCTGCAACCGCCCCATCTCCCAGCATCCGGCGAAATGGCAGTTCAAAATAAGCATTGGGATTATTGATCTCCGTCCATTTGTAAGTATACTCCAGAAAATGATTTCGGCTCTCTTCTGGCTGATTGGCAAACCAGGCAATCTGATCATATCCCCACCAATCCTTCCATGCCAGCTCTTCTCTTGAATAGAAATCCCGGTCTTCCACCGCTAAACCGCCCCAATTATCATACTCCATCAAATAAGGCATTGTTTCTGCAGACCATCCATTGGGGTTTTCTCCCCCTTCACTGTAGCCCTCTCTCACCAGCACCAGCTTCTCCCCGGGTACTTCCAGAAGCGGAACTCTGGTAAATGGCATTGCATGATAATCAAACAACAGCTTCCCACGGATATTCACTCCATGGGTGTGGGCATCCAGAAGCACCTTGCGCCGTCTCCCATTTACTCTGGCATACTCCCGTATCATGGCAAAAAGCTGCGCTGTCTTTTCCATACCCGGATCATGAGCTGTGTATAAATGCACCTGTCCCATATGCAAAGCTTCATAACCACAGTCAATATATCTGGTTGCCCGGTAATAAAACCACATCCGGGCTTCCCGGCGGGAGAGATCCGGGATACCTCCATTTTTAGACGGGTCTTGTCTGCGGCTTATATAACCGGAGGATTCATCTGTAAATAACGCCTCCTGCATCCGAAAGGTTCTCTCTTCGTGCTTCATCCCAAAGGCTTTGAACACATAGGCCGGTATCCTGATCTCCTCCATCCTCTCCACAATCCATTCAAACACACAAGCCTGAAGAATAATGTCCGGATCCACAGCATGGACTTTTTCCGCCAGTTCCCTGGAAAGGCGGAAATGCTCCTCGTCCTCCATTGGCATATACCAAATTCCGGAGGCCCTTCCCAGAAACTTTACGCCCATTTCTTTAATAACCCGCAGATCATCCATAAGGGTTTGACTTTCGAATAATCCCGCTGCAGTTACGCAGCGGGACAGATAGTTCTCCAACACTTCCCTTGATATTTTTTCATAAAATACAAAATCCATCTATCGTTTCCTTCCTTCAATAGCCATACTGTTACCCACAACAAAGGTATAACAGGTTTCTCCGTAGTCAGCCAGGCTGTCACAGCTCTCATAAATCTCTTTGCGGTTCAGCCCCGTAAGTTCCTGCTTTCGCGTACAGGACTGCAGGTGAATTGAATCCTCATGTTCATGGCTCCCTTTTATTCCAGCTCCAGCAATAATGTCTTTATTTCATAAGGTTTCAGCGGTACTTGAATCTCTCCCAGGTTAAACTTTGTCTCCTCTTCCATCAAATTACACTCACACCATTGTTTTACCGGCAGTCTGCTGCTGATTTTCACAGAACATCTTCTGCCCTCAAACTCATGGAAACGAAGTATGATGCGTTCTCCATTTTCTTCACGTTTCAGCGCATCAACAGCCAGATTCTCCTGATTAAATGAAATCCAGCTTTCACTTCCCAGCCTGTTTTGACCCGGCTTTCCGGTCAGCGGATTATTTAAATCAAATGCCTGCTGCTCAATGCCCGCCTCATACCATTCCTTATGATGAGGCAGAATTGCATACGCAAATTCATGGGTTCCAAGATCTGCCGTATAATCAGGATCCACTGCCGATTTTAAAAGAGTCAGACGGATGGTATCCTCTTTCACATCATGACCGTATTTGCAGTCATTCAACACAGCCATTCCATAGCCGGTTTCCCAGATATCCACCCATTTGTGAGCTGCCACCTCAAACTTGGCAGCTTCCCAGGTGGTATTCCTGGTAATCGGCCTGCGGATATTTCCATTTTGAATATCAAACCGGGCATCCACCGCACGCACATCCACTGGAAAGCTGGTCTTTAACAGCTTCTGACGCTCTTGCCAGTCAACGATTGTCTTAAAATCAATCCGCGGACTCTCTTCATACAGGCACATAGTCTGCCGGATCTTAGACTTATGATACAGCCAGGAAAACTCCACTTCCCAGCCCAGACTGTGTTTTCTGGTATTGACCGCAATACAGTTCTCCACTGTCTCTCTTTTTAAGTCAATGGTAGGCTCCAGTTCCCAGGCATCAAAACATCTGGGCTTGTCTTCAAAAATCTGAAGCACATTGGCACATTTCCCTTCAGGAAGAACCTCACGCTCCGCTTTCTTATCGTAGATACGGTTCAACTGACCCTTTTCATTCCAGGAAACCGTGTAAAATGGCGTTTCAATCTGAGATGCTTCTACCATAGAATCTGACAGCTCCCCACCGGTATGACCGGCTTTTTTGGTTACAAAGCGGAAGGCAGAAAATGAGAATGGCTGTATCTGGAAAACCCATATAAGCACCCCATTTTCTTTCCACACTGCTTTTACTTCCTGACCGTCCTCATCTGTTACCATGTACCCTTTATAATGAGAAAGCTCTGCATCAGTCATATGGATAAAAGCTGCCCCGCTTCTCACCCAGTTGGAGTTATTGAACACCGTATAACATCCTGCTTCCGGTGTATAAAGCGCCTGATTTACCGCTTCCATGGTTTCCCTTACCAGCTGCAGAGCCCTGCCGTATTCCACATGGCTGTCCTCATACACTTCTTTAATAGCAGAGCCGGGAAGAATATCATGGAACTGGTGGCACAGCACAATTTTCCACGCCTTTAAAAGATTATCATAATCATAAGGCAGTCCCGCAGCCGTCCCTGCCAGTACGGAAAGCATCTCTGTATCACGAAGAAGATATTCCATTCTCCGGTTCATCTTCTTATTGTAGGCCTGAGAAGTATAGGTCCCCCTGTGAAACTCCAGATACAGTTCTCCATCCCACACGGGAATATAGCCCTCCATAGGATTTTCTTTCAATGTCCGGTTTAAACGGCGGAAATATTCCGTAGGCATCTCCATTTTTACATGAGGCAGACCAGGAATCTTTTTTGCGGCTTCTGCCTGCTTTATCTGGGTTCTGGCAGGGCCGCCGCCCCCATCACCGAATCCAAAGGAAATCAGCAGATCTTTATTGGTATCCTTATTTTTATACTGCTCCCACACACCTTTTATGGCGTCCGGACTGGTATTGCCATTATAGGTATAGTAGTCCTCTCCGGGGTCTGTTGTTGTGATAAAATGGGCCGTCACTTCAGTTCCGTCCATTCCTTTCCAGAGGAAAGTATCATAAGGCAGACGATTGGTGTCGTTCCAACTTATTTTTGTGGTCATAAAGGTATCTATACCCGACCTTTTTAAAATCTGGGGCAGTGCCCAGGAGTATCCGAACACATCCGGCAGCCATAAGTATTCGCTTTCATAGCCAAACTCCTGTCTGAAGAAATTTTTGCCAATAAGAATCTGGCGAATGATGGATTCTCCGGAAGCTAAGTTGCAGTCGCACTCCACCCACATGGCTCCGGAGGGTTCCCATCTTCCCTCTTTCACACGCTTTTGAATATATGTATAGATATCGGGATAATCTTCCTTGATATACTCGTATAACTGTGCCTGTGTCTGAAGAAACAAATATTCAGGGTACTTCTCCATAAGCCGGTTCACGGTAGAAAATGAGCGTGCGGCCTTTTCTCTTGTATGGCGCAGCCGCCACAGCCAGGCCACATCAATGTGCGTGTGTCCGATCAGGCTTACATTCACATCCGGCTTTCCCCTGCCATCCATCTTTGAGTCAAGGAACTGCCAGGCTATTTTCACGGTCTCATAAAATCCCTCACTTCCCGGCTCTGTAAAGTTAACCTTGGTAAAAGTATTGACCAGAATATTCAAGATCCATTCTTTATACTCATTTCCCACTGGCAGCAAATCATAAGTCTCAAGCGCTGCCTTTGCCAGATAATACAGATCGTCTGTGGGATGATCAAGAATTCCTATCTGCGCCCGGCGGATTTCCATCATCTTTTCCTCCGGAATTCCTCCGCCGCTTAATCCCGACCACAGACGAAATTTCAGATCCTGGGAATGGCCATTTACTGCCGGCTCCAAAAATACTTCACGGTGATTTCCATCCACTGCCTGATAAGGCTTTCCGTTTAAGTACAGTAAACTCTCAAAATCCCCGTTATTTCCCGTTCCAATCCGGGCACCAAAATCAAACAGTCCCAGAACCTCTTTATCCTTCCATTCCTGGGGAATTTCTACGTCAGCAGTCAGCCAGTTATAACGATCCCAGCCCTTCCAGCAAAAACCGGCTTCCACCGGCATTCCTGTCCCTTGGGGAATTCTGTTTCCTACTGCCCCATTATCTTCCCATAATAACAACCCTTTCAGGTCTTTTCTTTCTCTATATCTAAGGCTTTCCAACTCCTCTATGATATTTTTAATTCTGTCCCGATTGTGAAAATCAAATGGCATTTTTCATTCCTCCATACGCCCATGGTATCTATCCACCAGCTGCTTTGCCAAGGAATAGGAATTTACCAGAGGATGCAGCGTCAGCGCTTTGACGGCAGTTTCTCTTGACTGTGTTTTCACAGCATCTCCCCACACACGAAGGGCCGTTACAATAAAGTCTGCCCCTCCAATCACTGCAAGCTTCATTTTGCCATCCTCCTTTCCCTATAAGTCTGTATAAACTCCATAAGCCTGCTCTCTGTGGGAAACCCTGTGTTTCCTCCAAGTGCGGTCACTGACAAGGCACCGCAGCCATTCCCGCACCGCAGAGAATCCTCTGGTGATTTTTCTTTTAAAAATCCATACAAAAACCCCGCATTAAATGAATCTCCGGCTCCAGTGGTATCTATGGCCTCCACCGTATAAGCGGCTGCCTCATAAATATCTTTCCCTTTTACGGCAATGGAACCCTGTTTTCCCAGCTTAATCACTGCCAGTCCGCAATACGCCGCAAAATCCAGCGCGACCTCTTTCGCATTATGTTTCCGCCCGTAATGCCGGGCTTCTGTTTCATTCATAAACAAGACGTCAATATAAGGAAACAGCTGATAAATCTCCCGTTTCCATTCCCCTGTGGAATCCCATCCTACGTCAAAGGAAACCGTAGCTTGTGTTTCCTCTTTGATTCGCCGGAGGAATCTTAAATAAGAATCGTGATTTGTGGAACCTGCATAACCTGTCACATGAATATGAGAAGCATCATTTACCTTCTCTACATCAACGGTATCAATATTAATGCTTTCGTTGGTTCCGCGATAGGTTAAAAAAGACCTGTCTTTCTCGTTTGTAAAGCTTAAAGAAATGCCTGTCTTTTGTGTTTTGCTTGTTCGGAGAAGGGAGTCGTCTATATTATTTTCCCGAAATATCTTCCGGATGAACGCTCCATAGCAATCATCTCCCACTTCTCCCTGAAACACCGGATGCAGCCCCAGTTTCCCCATACCCAGTGCAAGCAGGGCGGCTCCGCCGCCTACAAAAGTCTCCATAACCGGAACCTCATCCTCCTGTCCCGGCTTAGGGAACTTTTCCACACCAGGTATTACAATATCAATATTTACATCACCGTAAACGTATAAATCCCATCTTTTTTCGTTCATTCTCACTCCCCTGGGCACTCACCCTTTGACCGCACCAATCATAGCGCCCTGGGCAAAATATTTCTGTATAAAAGGATATACACAGAGAATCGGTACTGTGGTTACCACAACTGCCGCCATTTTTAACGAATCTGAAGTTACGGTTGCCGTATTATGGGCCAGTGCCTGAGCCACGGAAGTAACCTCCCGCTGAGAACTCATGGCTTTTGTCAGCATCTGCTGCAATACGGTCTGAACCGGCCATAACTTCGTATTATTCATATAGAATGCTCCGGCAAACCAATCATTCCAGTGATTCACCGCCGTATAAAGTCCCACAACAGCAATTACCGGTTTACTTAAAGGAAGCATGATTTTTGTATAAATCTGAAAATATCCGCATCCATCAAGCTTTGCCGACTCTTCCAGACTGTCCGGTATCCCCTCAAAAAAGCTTCTCACCATCATAAGGTACGTTACACTCACCAGGCCTGGAATTACATATACCCAGAAAGAATTCAGCAAATGCAGATTCTTATACTGGATATAGGTAGGAATCAGACCGCCTCCAAACAACATGGTAAAGGTAATCAGAATCGTGATGAGCTTACGCCCGGGAAGATCATTCTGTTTCAGTACAAAGGCTGCCATGGTAGTGACCATCAGACTAAAAAAAGTTCCGATTCCTGTTCTTGCCAAAGTGATGCCATATGCATTCATGATACTTCCGTCTTTAAATACCTCTTTAAAATTGTTTAATGTAAATTCCCTTGGCCAGAACCAGATGCCACCCCGGGCAGCGTCCTTTCCATCATTAAAAGAAAGAGCCAGTACATTTAAACACGGAAGCAGAATAATCAGACAAAGTGCAATGATTATTATATAAATCAATATCTGCATTGCCCGGTCCATTGGATTTGTCTTTATAAAACGTTTCATTCTCTGTCCAATCCTTTCCTCTTTCTTCAGGGGGGCGCAAAATGAATTCTCCATACAAGATATAGGCCATATCTTGTTGAATTTTTGCATTTTACGCCCCCTTCATATCTTACTTATAAAATGTTACTGATTTCGGATTTTCATCGTATACCTTTTTCACATGATCCTCAAATCTTTCCACACCTGCCGCTCTAAGCTGGGCACGAAAGGATTCAACAATTGATTTCACCTCATCATCTGATTTCGCGAAGCATGCCTGTATGAAGGTTTCTTTCCAGTCCAGAAGCTCCATCTGCATCTTAACATCCGCCAGTTCATCTGCCGATAAGTATGCCGTGGCATCAAGCCCCGGAACCAGTTTCTTTTCCACCGGATAATCCCTGGCAATCTGTACACTTCTTGCAAAAGTGGATTCACCTGCAGATGCACCGGGACGTGACTCCCCAAAGTTATCAATGTTGTTTTTATTGGTCAGCACAAATTCAAAAAAGTAATTTCCTGAACCGCCAAGACCGGAACCAACTGTATTAATCAGATAATCCGTATCACCTTCATTTAATTTCTTAACAACCTCATCCTTTAACCGCGGATAGCCGTCTACCATGTCATAGGATACTCCCTCAGCGCCATATTGGGCGATGATCTGCCCTTCCTTTGTAGACAGCCAGTCAAAGAACTGGAATATCTCTTCCGGCTTCTCAGCATTTGCAGAGATTGCCATACATCCGCGGTGAGACTTGCCGTGTACCACTTCCTTGTTGTCTCCCTGAATATCATTCAACGGCCCAAGAGGTACCCAGTCACCACTTCCATATACGATTTCTTCATAATTATGAACATCTGCCATGATTGCCGAGCTGTGATTTCTGGAAACCTCTTCCGCACGGGTGGAGTCCATGGTAAAGAACTCAGGATTCATAAGTCCTTCGTTAAGAAGCTTTCTCACAAAGTTAATCTGGTCATAGGCATAATCTGTTTCAGCAATGTGTTTTACTTTTCCATCTGTATCCAGATTATAATTATCACTGACTCCCCAATTATATCCGGCGGTGATAAATTTCAGGGGATCAGCAGAACCGCCCCAGTATTTCGGCCCCAATGGATACACATCATTGCCGTTATCATCCTTAAAGCCGCCTTCTTTAATCTTGACCAGCAGGTTATAAAAGTCGTCCTGTGTATTAATTGTTCTTGGATCAATATTAAGAGCATCCGCAATGGCAGACTGAATGTACATACCGCCCACATATTCTTCATCCGCATTGTATTCCAGAGAACGGTCAATCTCGTCTATATTCATCTGCCACATATAGACGCCGTCCAGATTTTTTCTGAACACAATATTATCATGGGTATCCTGGGGAAGGTAATCATCTTCATAATATTTGGAATACACTTTACTGCTCTTCATATAATCAGAAACATCTGCAAACATGCCATCCTTAGCAGCCTTATACAGCAGTGGGAATTCCTTTCTTGTGGAGTCATCCAGATAGCTGACAATCACATCCGGGATGGTTCCTGATGCAAGCTGGGAAGCCAGTACTTTTGAATCACTGTCTCCGGGCGTATACCGGACATCCAGCTTAATACCCGTCAGTTCCGTAATCTTCTTCATTGTTTCCGTGTTGTTAAAATCATCCGGAAGCGTATCCCCGATATCATTTACATAAGCCTGAACCGTAATGGTACGGTCTGCAATCCAGGTATCCGGCTTATCGGAATGATCTGTGCTGCTTTCTTCTCCTTTTGCAGTACTGCTGCTATTGCCCTGGGTGCTGCAGCCTGCCAGCGTTGTCAACGCCATGGCTCCGGCCATGGACACTGCCAGCCAACGTTTTAAAGTTTCCCTTTTCATATTTAATACCTCCCTAGAAAAATATAGTTATAAAAATATTACCAAAGTCCAACCTCAGTAACCTTTTTACTGAGGTTATTGCATACTACAACCAATACCAGGCCCACAAGCCCCTGTATTAAGCCAATGGCTGTTGCATAGCCAAACTGCCCGCCCTGGATACCGGTCCGAAGTACAAAGACATCGAGAGTATCTGCCAGTGACATATTACCGGGCGTGCGCAGAAGCCAGATTTGCTCTACTCCGGAGGAAAGCAGTCCTCCCACACCCATGATAAACAGAAGACCTATGGTTCCGCGTATACTGGGCAGCGTAATATTCCACATCTTTTTTAACTTGCCGCAGCCATCCATCTCCGCCGCTTCATACAGAGAAGTGTCTACGGAACTGATTGCCGCAAGATAGATGATGGAATCCCAGCCGATATTCCTCCACAAATCCATGGAAAACAGAATTCGGAAAAAATATTTTGCCTCCATCAGGAAAAACGTACTGCCATCTCCTTCCAGTGCTGAAACTGCCTGATTCAGCACACCTGTGTTGGGAGCCAGAATTCTCTGCAGCATCGTAACAATAATAATCGAAGACAGAAAGTGAGGAAGATATGTAATCGTCTGTGCGACCTTCTTAAACTTCATGCTGCGAAGCTCATTTAACATCAGTGCCAGTATTATTGCAAACGGAAATTCCAGAATACACTTAATCACACCCACGGTTAAAGTATTTTTCACCAGCCTTGGAGCGTCATAGCTGGAAAAGAACGTCTTAAAATACCTAAATCCCACCCATGGGCTTCCCCAGATTCCTTTCTTAAATGAATAATCCTTAAAAGCTAATACCAAGCCTGCCATAGGTACATAGCAAATCAATATGTAGTAAATAATACAAGGCAGAAGCATCACATACAGCGGCCAGTAACGAAACAACCTTTTTCCCAGCGGCTGTTTTGGCGGCTCATATTGCATAAAATATCCCCCCTTTTGATGACTTTTTATCAAATCCATTCCAGCAAAGCGCAGACAGGGTAGTGGTCCGACAGCCACACGCCCTCCTCACTCTCCTCCCATTTATCCACAGACCGGCATCTAAGGCCGATGCTTTCACCTTTTGAGTTTCTGATAAAAATATAGTCAATACACTCCGGTTCATCTTCCGGCTCAAAGCCGTGATATGTAACTCCAATGCCTTCTGTGATATTCCTATACTCCGGACGCCGCTTTATCTCAAGAAGCTCTTTGCCATCCGGTTCTGCATTAAAATCACCTGCCAGAATCACAGACGCTTCGGGAAACAGCTTTGCTTCCTCCGCCTTTTTAAGTACCTGCTTTAACCCCAGAATCCTTGCCTGTACCCCCTGATGATCCAGATGAATATTAAAAAGACGGAACACCTGCCTTTCCTCCAGATCTTCAAACAATGTTTCCGTGCATACCCGGGGACAGGTTGACTGTTCTTCATACCTGCTGGCAGGCCGGTAAGGCTGTAAAGAAAGCCAGAAAGTGTCCATGGAGATCAGATTCAGCCGCTTCTTTTTGTATGCCACAGCCACTTCTTCATCCTCCAGCGTTTCACTTCTCCCGCATCCGACCACATAATAATCATCTAACACATCCTTTAACCACGCTGCCACATGAGAAAGCACCTCCTGAAAGCAGATCAGATCCGGTTTCTCCTTTTGTATTTGTTTCAGGATCAGTGATTTCCGATATCGGAAACTGTTGCCCTTATCCTGATCGTAATCACATCTTATATTGAATGTTACGAGTTTCAGCACATTTAGCCCTCCCTATAACCAGAGCCATACAGGCTGGCTCCAAGCCTTTTTCCCATGGGAATCCTTCAGCGTCACACGTACATATTCCTCATCGCCATTCAGTTCAAACTTTCCCTCTGTTAAGCTTTCTTCATCACTGTGGAGATGGCCGCTCCGGTGAGGTGTCTGAAAATAGATGTCCTGACAGGCTGCACAGGTTATTATTGCCTGATGATCTTTTACATAAAAGTCCTGGATCAGTGGACCGGAGGATGCGTAAAAGCTGCCATCTTTCAAGGCCTGCATGATCCCTCTGTGAGTAAATTCCCTGGTTTTAACCATCACAAAACCGCCCAGGCTATGTTCTTCCAGATTATGTGCATCATCTGTGGCAAAACAGTTGATCCTGTTTCTCACAAAGAGAAAATGGTCAAAGTACGTTTCCGAATTGCCGTTATTTGATTCAAATTCTGATCCATGATTATAGATTTCCATTCCTATCATGCCTTGCAGATACTTGATATCAACAGAGTCCACTTTCGACCAGTACGGATGTGCATATAATGTGACATTTCCCTTCTGCCCAAAATATTCTATGATCCTCTCAGGGGTACTTAAGGCATTTCTCTTCCGCTCTTCCATAAACGAATAACCTTCCGGGATTTTATTGGTTTCCGGCAAACCCAGCCCAACCAGATGATGATCCTTTCTCCCAGGAAGTTCTATATCCAGTTCCGTACCCGGAAACACCAGAAAATCTTCCCTGCAAAGCTCAGGATGAATTCCATATACCCAGTGATCCGTGATCGCCAGAAAATCATACCCTTTGCCGCGGTAATGTTCTGCCACTTCCTCCGGAGGATTCATTCCATCAGACCAGGTAGAATGGGTATGTAAGTTCCCTTTTTTAAAGCTTCCTTCCTTATACAGAGTTCTCTTTTCCAAATAAAGCCTCCTTTCCGGCCCTTCTTTTTGGCCACTTGATTTTCTTCCAATATAAGTAGTATATCAAAACATTGTTTTTCTTATAATGCACACAACTTTCAAAAAAACTGGATATTTCTACGATTGCTCTCCAATGCTTGACATTGGAAAAATGATTGCTTATTCTTGACTGGAATTAATAAAAAATAAAAATGGAGATATACGACTATGGATGAAATGAAAACTATCTATCAGGTCCAGGGAAAGCTTTCAAAAGATTTTATCGGGCAGATTTCCTATACTGTCTGCCTGGATGAAACCTATGAAGAACTGGATATCGAATTTTCTTTCGGGCCCCGGCATTTTTCTCCCGAAGATATAACACCTGAGCTGAAACAAAGGCTGCTTGATTACTGTAAAGAAGCGTATGATTTAACCCTGTCTTCCCCGGAAGAACTGGAGGATGCCATCTATAACCAGATGAAAACCGAGATTCATACCCTGGCAATGTTAAACGATGAATTTATCGGATGCATCCACCGGCAGCTGACCACCAGGCATATGCACTTTACTTCTGAAGAAGCTACAGAAGGCTGCATTCCCCAGGCCTCCATTGAAGGAGTTTTAAAAGTTACAATTCTGGCTTTTTCCGTGCTTCTTGACAACACGGATTACACCCTGACTGTACGGGTACGATAATAGGAGGAACCTGCTATGTATAAAAGACTGGAACTACACAATCATACCAACGAATCCGATGCTTCCTGCACCTGCCGTGAACTGACGGAGCTTATGGCAGCTGACCAAGTGGACGCTTTTGCCCTCACCGATCACAACACCATATCCGGACATAAAAAAATCCAGGCAATTCTGGAAAAAACACACCTGCCCATATCTTTTATTCCTGGCATGGAATATACAACCTACTATGGGCACATTCTCTGCCTGAACTTAAAAGAGTATGTTCCCTGGGAGAATATCAACAAACATAAACCGGAGCTGCTCTTTTTGGCTGCCCGGGCCAAAGGTGCACTGGTGGGCATCGCCCATCCTTTTTCCTATGGCTGGCCTTTTGCCCAGGGATGCCGGTTTGTAATGACTGTTACTGACTATTCCTGCTGTGATTTTATTGAGATTTTTAATAACCCCGAACCCCTTCATGAGGTAAATGAAAAGGCTCTGTTGCTCTGGGAATCTTTGGTGCTTTCCGGTGAAAAACTATCTGCTACCTGCGGCATGGATCTGCATGGCAACAGCTCTTTTTCCGGACATTACGCCACCTACATTCAGGGTGAAAAAGGCGGTGACGTAAGCCAGGAACTGGTAGATGCCATACACATGCAAAAAACCTGGATATGCAAAGGCCCTTTGCTGGAAATCCAAAAGGAGGACGGCATGATTCATTTTTCTGTTCACCAGACAAAAAAAGCGGGATACATACCTGCCTTGCCAGAAGATTATATCATTACTCTGAAATCCGGTTCAACCACCTTAACCTGTCATCCCTATGACCGGATTCCGGTGACGGAATTCGGGCAGGATACCATAATCATTCCAAAGCTTTACGAAAAAGATGTTGTTTTGGAAAACCTGGTGTGTGTAAGCCCGGTGATTCACTTATGACTATGAGGCCAGGCCCATGCAGCTAATGCAGACAGAGTTATTACGATCCAGCTTCCTATGGTTATGTCCTACCCCAGTTTTTCAACTATGCTCAAAACGGCAATGGTTGACAAACAAGGTATTGACATCCATCAGGGAAGCTGTGATCATAGCAAAGGGCAGGATTATCAGTATCGCAGAAATATCTTTTTCGGCTCATATCCCTGTCAGTTCCAGTGCCTCCAGCAGGAAGAACCAGGGCACAGCTTTCATTTCCCTTCTCTCACTACTTTTTGTATGCATACCAAACCGCATAAGCTCCGGTAAGATTCATCACAGGAAGCGCTGTAGTTATTTCCGTATGGAAATAAAAAAACACCGTTTTTTAGTAGAGGATTCTACAAAATTTAACGGTGTTTCACTTTTTACATTCTGTTTTGTTCCCGATAACCAAGAGGCGTCATACCTGTGTGTTTTTTGAATACCCGGAAGAAATACTGACTGTCTTCATATCCGGTTCGCTTTGCAATATCCACCACGCTGAGTTCCGAATTTTCAAGCAGTTCCTGTGCCTTTTTGACTTTTAGTTCCGTAATATAATTCACAGCAGACTGTGAGGTCTCCGCTTTAAATATTGACGAGAAATAATTTGGGCTCATACCATAGCTCATTGCTAAATCATTAATTGCAATATTTTCACTGTAATGTTCCTGAATATACCGGACCGCCATCTGGATTTTGCTCCTGGCATTCATGTCATTCACAGCTTCTGCACGGACACACTCCATGATGATATCGATAATGCGCTGTTGAATTTCAGAAGCCGATTGAATCTGATCCGGCAGATTAAAACTCATCAACAGTTTTTCCATGCTGGAGGCCCTTCTTTTTTTATCATAATGCTGGAGAATCACATTTAAAATCCGCACCCACATAATTCTCAGATAAGGCGTCCCATACTTACGCATCAGTTCTTCGGAGAAAATTTCCTGCAAAAGATTCTTTATCTTATGAATTTCATTTTTCTCCAAATAGGAATCCAGCAGATGAATCTGAGAAACCGGAAATTTCTGTTCGCTGAAGATCCCGGTATCCTCATAGAAATATATATTGGAATCTCCATAAATGATTCTCTGTTTCAAAGCTCCAAGTGCTTCTGAAGCTGATTTTCTTCCCAGTAAAAGCGTGTATCTGCTCACCCCTAATGTCAGATAAATATTCATCCTCTTTTCCAGAACAGAACGCATCTCAAGGAAAATACGCTCCACTTCATTCCTCAGTCTCTTTTCATCCTCCATAAAAAAAACAGCATACAATTGATTATTATCAGAAAGGCTGTTCACAATCTGTTTTCCGCAGGAAGATTCCAGTTCAAGAAAAACATTTCCAACAGAAAACCGTATTAAATCACAATCCATCCGGCGGAACTTCATATTGTCATAGGTTTCCCCGTTGATATGGATAACAGACAGCATCATAAACATATTCCTGCTGCAATTGCCGGCATCTGTTCCGCAGATTTCGCATAAGCCCTTATAATCCATGGTTTTAGCTGAAGTGTCAAAAAGCAGTGCATTAATTGCCTTTTCCTGAAGGTATTCCTGCTTCTCCCGATCCATTCTTGTCTGCCGCCACATGGCACTTCTGATTTTGGAATCCCGCTCCATATCCTGATATAGCTTCTTAAATGTCTTTTTCAGTTCTTCATTGGACAGAGGTTTCAACAGATAAGCCTTTACTCCCAGGCGAATTGCGGTTTCTGCATAAGAAAACTCTGCATAACCGCTCAGGACTACAAACTGCATGTTTTTTTGAAGCTTTTTTATCTCATGAATCAGGGTGAGCCCGTCCATGTCCGGCATCCTTATATCCGTAATCACAATATCAATCGGATGATTTTTTACAGCCTCCAAAGCTGCCATACCATTTGCTGCCTCAAATATTTCATATGTATCAATTTTCAAATACTCCAGCCGTGCCCGCAATCCCTGGCGTATTAATTCTTCATCATCTACAATCAGTAAATTATACCTCATCCGCCTCACCTCCTTTGACTACAGGCAGACGAAGTGTAAACCGGCTGCCCTGATACGGATGACTTTTTATGATGATTCCATACTGCTCCCCACAGGACAATTTAATCCTCTGGTTTACATTCTTGATTCCTATGCTTTTATTCTTCTTTTTATCCGGTTCGGTGCTGTTAATATAAGCACTTAATGCTTCCACCTCCTGATTGTCCATACCCACTCCGTCATCCTCAATACAGATGCAAAGCATTTCCCCTTCTTCATAAGCGGAGATTTCAAAAGTTCCTGTGCTGGTCAGTTCACCCAGACCATGAACAATCGCATTTTCCACAATCGGCTGCAAAATAAACCTGGGAAGGCAATACTTCTGGTCATCCACCTCAATATTGTAGAAGACCTCAAAACGGTTTCCATACCTGATTTTTTGAATAAAAATATAGTTCTTAATATGGGACAGCTCCTGCTCCAGTGTTACGGTCTCACCATAATCCTTTCCCAGGCTGTACCGGAAAATCTCCCCCAGCCTCTGGCACATATCACACACCACAAATACCTGCTTCACTGCTGCAATAGAGCTGATGGTCTCCAAGGTATTATATAGAAAATGAGGATTAATCTGCAGCTGCAGGTTTTGAAGCTGGTTTTCCTTATTTTCAAGCTGTTGGATATAATTCTTTTTAATCAGCTGATCCAGCTTCAGCAGCATGTGATCAAACTGGTGATCCAGTTCTGCAATCTCATCTTTTCCCTTAATAGGAGCTTGTATGGTCAGATCTCCGGTTTCTGCCGTGCGGAACTTCTGAAGCAGAAGGGCAATCCGGGAGGAGAAACCTCTGCTGTACACATAGGAACAGCCGATGATGATCAGAATCAGCACTCCTATCAATGGAAGCACCAGCCACTGGATTTCAGCCCTTCTTTCCAGTATTTCCTTATTGTTAAAGAGGAACAACAGCTTCATCCCGTAGCTGTCTAAGTCTTTTTGCTCAACCACGTAGGTGTTGATTTCCTGGATGGAACTGCTCTTTTGGTTTTCTTTGTCATGGTTCTTTAAATATGCCTGCAAAACCGGAGCAGTATCTGCAGCTGTGGAATACAGTATCTCCGAATCCCCGCTATATACAATCACATCATAGGTCGCATTGCTGTCATGGATTAAAGCGGCCGGTGCAAACAATTTTGTCATGTAAACATCCAGTTTTACAATCCCCAGCTGTGTTCTGGTCAGACTATCTGTGTCCAGTCTTTCTATTTTTTTCACTATGGATAAAAGGGGCTCTTTGTCTCCCAGGACAAAGTATGAAAACCACCCCTCATCTACTGATTGTTCTTTTGGATACCATATTTCCCTTCCGGCCTCCTCTATCATAGAAGCCCTGTTTCCATATACAGGATTCTCTTTAACCATGGAGTAAACCATGCAGTTTCTGATTTCACTTTTTTTTTCCAACAGCAGAGATTTTGTTACCTCTTCGCTGATAATCTCCCCTCTGGCATAAGGGTTTTGACTCTTATCTGCCAACGTGCTTAATATCATCGTATTATTGGAAATAAATCTTAAGCTCTTCTGGTATTGTTCCAGTTTTTCCTCTATATTTTTCGTATACTGGGAAGTGATCTGGACATGGTAATCCTCCATCTCACCCATCACCATATTTTCCAGCATTCTGAACAAAAAAGTGCCGATAATCAACGTGGGTATCAGACTGATCAGGAGAGAAAAAACGACCAGCTGCATAAATATAGGCTTTGAATGGATCGATTCCAATTTCATTCCTGGTTTCCTCCCGATACAGATCATTATAATTGTTCCATAATTGTTCAGAACCAGAACCCTTGAATTGATAATTGATCCAGCAGTTCTGCAAATATGGAATTAGCCCAGGCAAACCACTCCCTGGTAAATTCCTCCGGATTCTCCGGATTAAAGGACTCATGCATATAGTTAAGGCCGGCATGGGTAGCCCCTATCATTCTCAGACATTCCAGTATCTCATCCCTGTCAGTGGAAGTTAATGCCTGCATTGTCAATCCGATGTGCCAGATAAAGCCTTTTGGTGTATGCGGGCTTCCAATGCCCCGGGCGTATGTTCCGGAATAAAAGTAGGGATTGTCCTCTGACAGGATAAATCTGCGGGTATTCTGGTAAATCTCATCGGAAGCATCTTTGTAGCCCAGATAAGGAATGGCCAGAAGGCTGGGAGAATTTGCGTCATCCATCAGAATATGATGCCCCATACCGTCTGTTTCATAAGCATAGACATCACCGTACTTTTCGTGATGGACAACTCCATATTTCTCTATGCCCTCTCTGATTTCCGCTGAAAGCTTCTGGCAATTCCGGGCCAGTTCCTCATTTTGATAAACCGTTCTGCATATTTCCTCTGCGTATGTAAGTGCCATTACAGCCATCATATTTGCAGGAATCAGATACCCATAGACACACCGGTCATCCGAAGGGCGAAATCCAGACCAGGTCATCCCTGTATAGACTACAGGATTCCCTTTTCCCTCCATGGGAAGTGTATCCGTTTCCACGCAGTCAGTTCTTCGGAAAAAGTACTCCGATGTCTCATGGCGCTGTTCCGCTGTAAATACTTCTAAAATATTGTGAAGCATATCCAGATACTTTTCATCAAAGATCCCCTTATCTCCTGTCTCTTTCCAGAATTGCCAGGAAAGATAAACAGGGGCACATAAGGAATCCACTTCATATTTTCTTTCCCATACAGAGTCATTTAACTTTGTATCATCTTTATGTCCCGCACCGTTGGCACTCTCATTAAACGCATTGGCATAAGGATCAATACAAACCATCTCTGCCTGCTTCCGAATAATGCCTTTTATAATCTGACACAGCTCCTGATCCTTACCGGCATATTTTATATAAGGCTTTACCTGCGCTGCCGAATCACGCAGCCACATAGCCGGAATATCCCCGGTAATTACAAAAAAGCTGTCATCGTCCAGTCTTTTTACAGTGGTATCAATCGTATTTAAAAAGCATTGTTTTACTAGGGACGCCAATTGGGGATATACCTTCTTATATTCTTCCTCCAGCTCCGCTCCCCTTGACAATAGAATATCCGGTGTTTTTTCTAACATTTTCTGCATCTGCTCACGTCCTTTCCATTTGTGATCTTATTATACCAGAGAGGGCGATATGTTGGCTAGAGCCAAGATGTACGTTCCAGTGAAACATATTCCTTTCTTCATAAATGCTTTTTTCTTCCACAAATTCTATATTGAGTGTTTATGCAACTCTTACCGTCTTATTTGTGTGTCCTTATTTTTTGAGGCTCTTTTCTTATGTAATAGGAATTTCATAAAGATTTTCTATTACATAAAAAACCGCACTATTTGAACAATATCGAGAGCTTATGAGTTATGGGGAAATCCACTTTCCATAATTCTTGAGAAATAAGCCTTATTATGGTAAACTTTCCTATGTACTGCCTAATAAAATATTTTTGAAGTAGCGATTGATCAAAATTACACGGGTTAGGATTATATATAATCTGACTAAACAGTAAATTACAATTGTGAGAGGTGAAGATGATAATTTCTAATAAAGGAAAAGCATTATCAGTAAAGGAAGCAGTTGACAACCTTTTAAAGCAAATATCTGAACGTATTGGATGGAAAATGGTAAAAGGTCAGAGATGTATCAAAAAGACTGTTGGTGATTTGGTTTTTCAAATAAACATTTATTCATCTAAATGGAACAGGTCTTATGAAAATATTGAAATACAATGTGGCTGTCAACTATGGTGTAAAAAATTTGATAAAACCTTGAATACCAAAAGTCAAGTTGGTTACTATAAATTTGCTGCCGAATGGTGGGTCATAACAGACAGCGACAATTTGTCAAATACAATTAATAATCTCTGTAAACAAATAGAGGAAACAATTTTACCATTAAGTAAACAATTTGAAACTGATTTTATTGAAGGTGTTAAAGCATTGGCGGTTAAAGACATTTATAGTCAATATAACGTAAGATTGGAGTTTATAGATGCTTATGCTGGCAGAGAATATGTCAAGGAAATAGCAAAGAACTATTATGAATCCCTATCGGAAATTATAAAACAAGATATTATCCGGTATAAACAAGGAGCAAAAGATAAGGCATGGATGATAAATCCATCAAATTTAAAATATATTGTAGATAAAAATATTTTAGAGTAAATATCATTGCACATTATCGTTTACTGGAGAGATTATAAATAAAATAAGGTCTTCACAAATTCCAGGTTATTGGAGAGTTTTGAAATATAGGCTATTTATATAACAAGGGAGGATTTTTTAAGAACATATTCAGTAAAAAAGAAAAACCCACTTTAAAGCAGGAAGAAAACTAGAATTTATATATGGAGGTACATTATGAATGAATTTGTAAATTGGCTTGATAGCATATTAGGAAAACCTCTTATATCAGAAATTGTTGCTGTTAATTTCAATCTATACGAAAATGGAAATAATCAATGGTCCATGGAACTTGTTGGTACAAGTAGTTTTGATGCTGAAGATTCAGATTGGGCCTGTGATGAAGTATTTGCAGCAAGAGATACACCATTAAGTTGGACAGAAGATACGACATGGGAAACTATACTTGCTAAAGCAATATGTGAGATAGAAGCATATTTAGGAAATGGACGTTATGCTGAAAAATTAAAATCATATGATGGCGTTGGCGTGGGATTTGTTGATGGAGATATTACAATTGTATATAAGTCTTCTTAAAAAACAGCATATTCGATATTTCATATGCAGCTAATGAGCATTCATTTGAGAGCCGGAATGTTTAAAAGGATAATCCATTTGAACTTTTAGTTTAAAAAGAACAGGAGCAGCACTCCCGTTTTTCAACTGAAAATCCAGCTTATGGGGGGACGTTTCAGTGGGAGCTTTTTTTTGCACGAAATGACCAATTAACAACAGATATATCTCAACAGAAAGAGGAACAAGCTAAGGTCAAATGTGTGTTGTGATGATGTATATTTTTACTAATAAGAATCTTGCTGAATCAGAATGCGGTTTACGTGGCAGCATCGTCTATATGAGGCAAAATAATGACAATTTGATTTGTTTGCCGCATTAATTACAATAAGATTAAAATCCGTGTTTATATCTGATTTACTGACTCTAAGGGCGCAGAAACAAATCGACGCTGCAATCAACTGTTTTTTCTACATTTTACCGCTTTATAAAACGAATTACAATGAATATTTGTTACTGTTCTCATTTTGTTATCTGCTCTGTTTTTCTCTCTTCTGTCCCCGCTAGAATGTGTGCTACAAAAATAGCAGTGACTCCTCCTGTTAGTTTTCCAACAATCATCGGGAAAATCATATTCCGATTAAAGCCTGCTGTGAAACCCAAATGGTCACCAAATACAAATCCGGCAGATACGGTGAATGCTACATTTATAATCTTTCCTCTCCTGTCCATATCTTTCATCATTCCGAACATCGGAATACTATTTGCAAGGCTTGCCACCAAACCTGCGGCAGCGACTTCATTCATACCCAGAACTTTTCCCAATTTCAGCAGGGGCGTTTTAAAAATCTTTGTGATTACATAGACCAGCGGAAATGCACCTGCAAGTAGAATAGCAATATTGCCCACTACCTCAAAACCATCACTAATGGGGTTCATTCCGGAAATTAGGACAATTCCTGTAAGTGATTCCACAATTCCAACGCCCAATCCCAACGTGATTACGGCCATAACAAATTTCCCAAAATAAGTAACCCCTTTAACCAATGTATTTTCAAATTTCCATAAACCGATGGCTATCAAAGCTGAAAATAAAATTATTGGAATCAGGTTTCTCAGAACCATCACAGGTAAATAACCCGCTGCTATACCTCCCGCGAAAGAGCCTATTGGAATGGTAATAACACCTGCAAGCACACCGGAAGCCAGATATTTTTGGTCAGACTCGTCAATAATTCCCAGTGCAACCGGGATTATAAAAACAATGGTAGGACCCAGCATTGATCCTACAATAAGACCACCAAAATTGCCTGCCTCCTCGCTTAAAGCCAGAGTCTGCGCCAGCGATGCTCCACCCATATCATTAGCAAGAATCGAGCCTGCAAACATGGCCGGATCAGCACCTACAATTTCAAACAATGGCACAATCACCGGCTTTAAAATATTAGCCATAACAGGTGCTAGTGCTATCATACCTACCATAGAGATTGCAAGTTCTCCAATTGCCATAATACCGGTTTCAAACTTTTCTCCTAAACCAAAACGGTTTCCCAAAATCCTGTCAACTACTCCCAATGCCGCAAAGACCACCATAATATATATAATTATATCATTAATACCCATAAAATCCCTTTCACTATCAACATCTGCATATTAAACTTGTCTTGCATGAATACCAACTTCATTCTATATTACATACTCAAATTTCTTCATTTCTAATTTCTCCTGGCATTATACCCACATTTTTGTATATAGCCCCATCATTAGGTTTTACTGAAATACTATGGATATGAAGAAAAACGGTTAGGACAATATACAATGCCCTAACCATTTTGTTCAAGTCTTACTGTTAAATCAGGAATTTCATAAGCTGAACTAGTCAAGTATTTGCAATGATTCAACTCTCCCGGCATACAGTATCCATATAGGCATCCGATAAATCCAATATTATTTGCTTCTGCCGCTTCACAGTCATAGTTTCGATCTCCTACCATAACCGCCCATTTAGGTTTACAGGTTTTCAGAAGAAGCCGTAAACTGTCTTTTTTTGTTCCTGCCTCTGTGAGCCCCTGAATATAACAGAACTGATCGCCAATCTTTAGAGTATTTAGTATTGTCTCAAGTTCCTGTGGATAAGCATTGGAGCAAATTGCCAACTGATAACCTTTTTGTTTCAAGGTCTCCAGCATTTCCGTGACTCCCGGATACGTTGTCGCTTTTCTTTTGATTCCTTCGAGCCAGTATTTTGAGATACTATCGAAGAACTGATTTCCCAGTGTTTCTTTTTGATCCCCTAGAAAATAGAGGATATCTTCCTCAAAAGGTGCCCCTATTCTCGCTCTTAATTCTGCATCTGTATAGTTCGTTTTTCCGATTTCGGTAAGTGCCTTGCGATATGCATCTATGGCATATCGTTCAGTCTGATTTAAGGTACCATCTACATCAAAAATAACAAGTTTAGAATATTCCAATTGAACACCCCAAAATACATCCGACAAAAATGCCTAATATAATATAGATTGTTTTTACATTTTTATTATATAACCATACACATAGGAACGTCACCCCAAGTGGAAGTAGTCCCGGAAAAATCTGATCAAAGATTGATTGCAGTGTTGTTTCTGCCTCTGCCAAAGTAAAACTTAGTGTTGTTTGTAATGATACCATTGTCGCAATCATTGCACCGATTACGGTCATGCCTAAGATTGATGCACCATATGACAGCTTTTCCATTGTATGGTTTTCCGATGTATTTTCCAGAAAGCTTGTTCCCAGTTTATATCCATACTTTCCAGCAAGTATTTTCGTAACAAAATGAATTGCTGTATAAAGCAAGAAGTAAATAATAGCCCCCAGAATATTGCCACTCTGTGCTATTCCAATGCCAATACCTGCTGTAATGACACGAAATGTTCCCCAAAAGAAAGAATCACCAATTCCTGACAATGGTCCCATCAAACCGACCTTTACGTTATTAATAGAATCCGTTTCAAATTCTTCTGATTTTGCATTCTGTTCTTCCATTGCAACGCCAAGACTCATCACAAAAGGTGATACATGTGGCGTCAGGTTAAAAGTTTCCGTATGACGTTTAAGTGCTGCATAAAAATCATCGTCATTGGGGTATATTTTACGAAGGGGTCTTTCTATTGCATACATATACCCATATGCCATCATTTTATCAAAAGACCATGAGCTTTGTATTGTAAAAGATCGCCAGAAAATGCTTCTGTAATCTTTTGCAGACATAATTCCGTTATCTTGTGCTCTATTCTCATTTTTACCCATCTTAGAAATCCTCCTCTTCTGCAACATCAAATTTCATGCTGTTTACTGCAATAAATGCAATACAAAGGCCTGCTACCGCAACTCCGATTACATCCATTCGAAGATATGTAACACAGATAAATCCCAGAAACAGGTATGGAATCACTTTTTTGTTTGCCATCATTTTAATTAGAAGCGCAAGTCCCACACAAGAAAGCACACCTGCTGCAACATTAAATCCATCCATAACGACTGACGGAATTGCATTTAAAACAGTATTAATCGTATTTGCGCCAAAGGCAACTGCAATAAATACAAGCAACGCTGATGGAATTCCAATTGACAGCGGCACAACTGTCAGGTGTAATAAATTTGCTTTTTTAAGATTTCTCTGATCCAGTGCTTTTTCAATCTGTTTTCCAGCCCAGCTTCCCGGAATTGCATAGCAGAAATTCCTCCACATCTGCAGAAATACTGACAGTGGTAATGCCAATGCAACTGCTGCTCCCACTCCTGCTCCTGACTGTATTGCTACCGCAATACTCAGCACGCTGGATGCATAAACTTCTGGAGGAACAGCACTTCCTACCATAATAGATCCCATAAACATAGCTTCCAAAGACGCACCAATAATAATTCCTGTCGTCATATCCCCCATAATCAGACCAATAATCGGGCCGGTAAATAACGGCCTTGACATCATAGATGCCCCAAACGTCTGCTCATCAATTGAAGCAAGAAATGCTACAGCTGCTACTAATAATGCTTGTAACATATCAAATTCTCCTCTCTTATCATAAATATCAGATTATACTAATGTTTCTGCCATTACCTTTTTATCTGTCGGCACTGCACGACACTCTACTTCTGCACCTTTCGCAACCATTTCTTTAATATTATTTATATCATCCTCCGTGACAGCGATAGAATTTGTAAGAACCTTTGTTCCTTCCTTTACTTTCATATTCCCAAGGTTTACATGGTTCACCTCTTCCACCGCTGATACCAGTGCCAATGCATCTTTTGTATTGTCAACAAGAATAAAAAGTTTGTACTTGTCTGTTTTATGTCCATTGAGTGCTGTAATAGCATCTGAAACTGACTTGACTACGAATTTTACTTCTGCCGGTGCCGCAAGTTTTAATGAAGTCGCACGTAATTTATCTTTTGCTACCGCATCATTTGCAACCAAAATGCAGTCTGCTGATAAAGAATTTGTCCAGGCAAACGCTACCTGCCCATGAATTAACCGCTCATCTAATCTCATCAATTTAACCATTAAAAAATCTCCTCTTCTGCTTCTTCACTTTCAGATAATACCCGATTGATATAGATAATACCTTCTTTTGCTGACTGCTGAGCATTATGAATTAATTCTTCCGTAGAGCACTCACAGTCAACGGACGTTGCCAGTACAATCAACATAGGTAAATTTACACCTGTAAGAATATGAACTTTACCGGTCTGCACATACTCAGCAAAGATATTAGCCACACTTCCGCCAAACAAGTCTGCAGCAACAATCAGTTCATCATCTTGGCCAAGCTCATCTATGCGCTTGCGTGCCTCATCTTCCATATCAAAATCACTGCTCACATATGCACTAATTATCTCAACTTTACAACTATCACCCATGATAAACTGCAGTGTCTCCTTAATTCCATCTGCAAATCTCCCATGCGTTGCGACTAATACCTTTCTCAATTTTGTGCCTCCTTTTAATATTCTACCGTTCTGTAATATCTTCTAATATCCAAATTATGATTTCTTACATGTTCAAAATGAGAACTTACACGCTCCAGCTGTGAAGACATTACCATTGGGGCAACAAGCTTTCTCATATCCTCATCAATTCCTTCCAGCGCATAATCTTTTGTATCCCATACCTGAACAACATCTGAATATTTTCTAACGAACTTTTCAACTCTGTCAACCAGCGGTCTGGTCTCGTCTTCCCCTTTAAAAAGCATAAAACTCATATTTTTTTCTGTCATTTCTATTGTACCATGGAAGAATTCTGCCGCATGGATAGATTTTGTCGGAATCCACTGCATTTCCTCAAGTACACACATTGCAAAGCAATATGTTTCTCCCCATGTATTGCCTGCGCCAATACACATATGAAAATTTGTGTCTTTATGTTTCTCTGCAAATGCCAGAGCTTTTTCATCATTTTCTTCTCTAACCTTCAGAAGAACTTCTGGCATCCGGCGGAGATTATCAAGGAAGCGTTCACATTCCGGAAATTCTCCATTTCCCTTCATAAGAAGTGCACCAATAGCAAATAATTGAAGATAAATCTCTTCACATAAGTTATCATTAGAAGCTGCATTACCAATAGCATATGTAGATGCCTTTCCTAAGGGACTGTTTGTATCTCCAACAAAAGATATAACAGTTGCTCCTACACCAGCCCCATATTCTGCGGCTTCTATTGTTTCTTTTGTTGTACCGGTCAAAGATGCTGTTATCAGAATAGATTTTTTTCCAAGCTTCTTCGGTTTTGCCCTTACCAGTTCAGCTGCAATTTCATGATACCATTCCAAAGTTGAATTAGTTTTTAACATATAAGCCAGAGGGCTTACCATGGAGTAAGTTCCACCGGTTCCTACAAGGAATACATTGTCATACCCCTTTTCCTCAATCTCCGCCATTATCCTCTTAATTTGTTCAATATTGTCTGCCGCTCCATGTAATACCTTTAAATAAGTCTCATTTTCAAATCCGTACATCTTTCTTTCCTCCTGCTTTTTATTCTGTGCGCATTGATAATAACCACTTTGTATTTTTAATATACCACTTGCTTTTTTCTGTGTCAACCTCTATTTGTTTTTATTATACCAATTTTGCTTTATGCCTTTATTTTTTTGTTTTTATTTGCTATAATAAAAAAAACAAGTATGAGTTGGTGATGATAATGACAAATGAAGAATATGCGTTTCAAATTTCAAAGCAAATCAAAGACAAAATATATAACAAAACCTATAACTATAGGAATCCTCTCCCATCAGAACGAGAACTTGCAGAAATGTTTGCTGTAAATAGGAATATTATACGAATGGCCATTAAAGAGCTTGTGAAAGAGCAGTTGGTAAAGCGTATACATGGAAAGGGAACTTTTATCATCAAAACAGATATTGATGATTCATCCATTCACTTTAAAGGCATGACTGAACTTTTACAGGAAGCCGGATATGAGCCTACTTCCAAAGTTTTAAAAACCCAAACACGAGATGCGGGCTATAAATTTTCAAAGATATTTCATGTTCCAGAAGAGGATAATATTTTTCAGATTATTCGTCTTCGGAAAGGAAATGACCAACCCATATCAATCGAAAATACTTATTTGCCCTTTAACAGCATCAAAGATATTGATAAAATAGATTTCCAAGTGTATTCACTGTATGATATGCTGACAATTAATAAAATTAAGATTCACGATATCAGACATGTTTTTTCTGCAACCAAAGTGCATAATACCATCGCAAAACTACTTTCCTGCCAGGAGGATAGCCCTGTTATTTCCATCCAAATCACATCCTCTACCAAGGAAGGACAGATTGCAGAATACACAGAGGTTATGGTAGTCCCTGAATTTGCTAAATATTACACGGATGGAGTTGTTCGTAATGGAGAATTCCATCTTTCTTCACAAATACTATGAATGAATGAAAGCAGGCGTCCTATGCCCAAAATGTATAATTTACTCAGCCTTGATATTGCCGAGTATCTTGAACAATATATAGAACAACATCAGCTTCAACCCGGGGACAAACTCCCTTCTGAACGTGAACTATCAGCTTCATTAAATGTCACTCGAGTAACATTGCGGCATGGGCTGGAAATCCTCACTAGTCAAGGTATGGTTCTTCGGGTACATGGAAGCGGCTATTATATCTGCCCACCAAAAGTGAACCGGGAATTGATCCACTATTGTTTTCCTTACAAAGACACAGTCCTTCAACAACGTAACTATTACCTTGGGCCTGTGGATTATATGCCTACTCCAATTTTAATAATTGCAAAAAATATTTTTGCACCACTCTGTCTGAACGATATGATAACCGGGCAATTCTCTGAGATTGTAGATGAGACGCCTATTAGTCTAATGTATACATTCCAAAACTCTGATTCGAAAAATCTTTTACCTGAATTTCCGAATACGAGAGAAATACCGGAAAATATATATTTTAGTCAAACTATCCGAATTTTTGATGATGCGAATTTACCTGATGAACAGATAAAAGAACTGCTGCAAATTACCAGTGATGACAATCTTTTATTAATTTCAACTTTTATTTATCACGAAAATAAGATTGTAGCGTTGTGTTTGTCTATTTGCGTCGGAACAAGAGTAAATCTTATTTCAGAAGTAAAACTTCCTTAACCAAAAGAAAGATTCCAAATATAATAAGAGCGTAATTTTCTTTCTTTATGATGGCGATGAATTTGAAGAAGGTTCTTATATTGACCTTTTTTAGCCATCGTCTATTTGTTGTGCCTGCCTCTGAGTGGGCTATTTTATTTAGGAGTTCTACTGAAATCGAACTTTGGTAAGTAGATAAGTCCCTTACGGGACTTACCCCTCTCAGAACCGAACGTGCGGCTTTCCCGCATTCGGCTCCCTGTAAA
>CABJBM010000003.1 GCA_902363835.1 Lachnospiraceae bacterium | reverse complement strand
TACCAACTGAATAAGATACGTTTTTTACATCGTTCAAATTATTACTTAAAGCGCTTAAATTGCTATTTGTCGTAGCAAGTGACTGATTAAGAGCATACACCAATGCCGCCGTCGGGATCTTACTTGTGCTGTTTTCATGCTGATTTGTCAGCATACTTAGTGTCAGAAGCGTGGATTTAATGGCTTTCCAGTCAGCCAAAGATTTCTTAATTTTTCCAAGGAATGTCTTTGTACTTTCGCCTGCTATGGGATCAGGAAATTCGGTGGTGATTGTATCAACACTTCTCACCTTGGTTTCTGAAATATCCCCATTAGTCTTGTCAACCTTTAGGCTAATTTGCTTTAATACTTTGGTGTAAAGGCGTTTTAGGCCCTTGTAGCTTAGATATTTTAGGTCCATAGATACCTCCTTTTATGATTCAAGTTCTGGAATATAAACGGAACGGAAGCCAAGGGACGTGTAGATGCCGGAGCGGGGATTGTTGCCGTTGACGCCGAAAACGCCTGCTTGCGCGCCGTGGTTCCAGTTGCCCCCGCGGAAGGCGAGCCTTTCGGCTGTACCGTTGTTGGCATAGAAATAGTCGTCTCCGTAGCTGGTATCACCAGCAACCGGAAGCATAGCCAGAGCGCGTAGCAAATCCTGAGCTGGTTGTTTTACGTCGGCCGTAAATGTGACGTCTTTAAACGGGCAAGAACGGTTGCTGTCCTCTTGGCTGGTAATGGTGGTGCAGTATGTCCACTTGCCGCTCACATAGTCCAGTTTTATGGTTCCGGCAGTTCCCGGTACAACAAGGTCGCCAGTGGTAGCGTTTATCGCTTTCCATAATTGGCTCGTTGCATTCTGAGGATTGTCAGGATCCGCTGCGTCATTATTGGCAAGGATCTGGACTTCTCCAGCTACTGTTCTATAACCACTCACCCATTCCCAGACGTTGCCGTTTAAGTCCCAGATGCCGCTTGGTGTTTCGTCATGGCTCCATGTAACTGGTCCTGTTCCAGTAGCTACACGCCCGGTTTTGTCACTATCCTGAGATGTAGGTATCGCTACATAGTTAGTTTCCCGGGAATCCTTTCCGTAATTATTATTCCCGTAAGGCATACAACCATTTTTCTTGCACCATAAAGCTATGGCCGCCCATTCAGCCATTGTGCTAAGGTGGTATCCTTTTCCTTTGGCTTCACATTTGGCTCGTGCATTATCAAAATTAATATTTACCGCAGGATCTTTACCGTACAGGCTATAAGCCATATTTACACCGTCTACGGTCTTTACGACATTCTGATATTTCGAATAGTAGAAACCAGGAATTTCTTTACCGTTTACGATAAATGCAGGGTGGGTATTATTATCTCCTCCTGCAAGTACATCACTATTTTTAAATTTCGGTATGTAGACAAGCTCATCAAGATCATCGATTTCCTCATCAGTAATATTATTGTCGATCATTTTATCAATGAGTGTCTGTGCCCATACCGTAGCTCCAGGAGCGCCTAAAAGCCCTTGCGTGTCAGTTGCTTCAGTGCCTGTTAATGCTCCTGGGTTAGCTTGGCCAGCGTACGATTCTGCCCTGTCTGCTTCTGCTTTAGCCCTATCAGCATTTGATGCACTTACCTCACTAAAATACTCGCTGTTGTTTGTATTTTCATCGGGGCGCAATCCTTTTTTACCAATAGCCCAACTCTCGGATAGGGCAGCATTAGCTCCAGAATCATTTACGTGTTGCTCAGACTCTCCTAACAACACTCTTGATTCATCAATTAATTGATTAGCTATTGATAGAGTATTAGTGGCTTCATCTAAAGCATTCTTCGCATTCTGGGTTAATTCTTGTATATAATCTTCTGTTGACCGTATCAGTTCATCAATGTTTGTCTGCATATCTGCAAATTGACTTTGATAACTTGCAATGTCATTTTGTATCTGTAAAATAAAATTATTAGCTTCTTCTTGGCTTACATTAAAGTCGCTTATCAAATCTGGAATAGCAAGCGCTTGAGCTATCAAGTTTGACAATACATCAAAATCTTCGCTTGCAATTAATCCATCGTAGTTAATCAACGATTTCTGAATTAATAAGTTTTGTTGTCTAGTAGATATAACAGCAGGACTTCCAGGTTCTTGGATGACAAATTCATATTTCACTTTGCCTATTTTTGATAGCATAGTGCTTGTCATAATTAAAATAGGGTATCCATTTTCCCATGGTTCATCAAGCCACTTATCAACGTATGGGGTTAATTCTCCATCTGCCCACATTCGTAATCTTATGGATTCGTTTCCATTTAATGAAACCATATTACCCTTGTCTGTAATCATTATTCTGTATTTACGAGACAAGTTATCATACTGTTTAACTTTCTCGTATACATAACTCATTTCCTGTGAAACATCAGCTCTTATAGTCTTATAAGATATCAAGATAAAACCTCCCTTCTATTGTGATTTTTTCCTCTATTCTGGCAATAAAAAAGCCAGCAGGTCAATGTTAAACTTGCTGGACTCTACATTTGGTAGACTATTAAACACATCTTCGCTCATGATATATGGCTCAAACTCATCGCTTGGCATATACATGAGATCGATCATTTCCTTTTCAAAATCCTTAATATTTGTGTCTGGTTTGAAATTAAACTCAATGCCACCATTATCATTTATTTTCACATACTGCTCAGCATTATCCTTATTACAATAGCGAGAGTAGATGTCATTGAGTTGCTCAAGGTAAAAGTTATATTCATCGGCAAAAAGTTTTATATTCTTATTACACCAATAATCAACCTTTAGTCCTAATTTTAAGGTTTTAATTTGTAATAACATACATGTGGTTTCATAGACTATATTTAATGGTAATTTCAAATGAAGCCCTCCTTTTATATTTAAACTGGCTAATTATTCTAAAGCTGAAATTCTTTCATCTAACCATTCTAAGGTTTCAGTAAGTTCCCAACCTTTCCACCAAGAACGCCCTGTTATCTTAATCTCTTTGGCATATACAAAGTCGCCATCAACGGCAAAGGTGTAATTACTAATATTACTAGCTCCACCACCACTATATCCAGCCCAAATTGCGAATCTTCCCGATGAAGTTCTTGCGGACATTCCCGTATATTCATCTGACGACATAAGTAAAGCTCTGTTCGTATATGTAACAACAAAATCTCCAAGGTTAATTTCATCATCAGCAACGTAAAAAAAGTCGTCGTTGATACTTATTCTACCTCCAACTATATAAGAATTTGCAGTACCTCTCAGAACATTTCCATCTATAGTGTAGCCACCAATTTTACCTGAAGTAGCTGTAATTCTACCGGATATATCAGCATCAGAAGCAACTAATTTACCTTGGTTTGTCACCCTAAATGGCGCAGAAATAGCAGTAGCATTACCTGCCCAGAACGCCACGGCTCCGCTATTAATATCAGATGACATACCAACACCACCAGAAAACAGTCTATTTGTGGTTATAGTCCAACCACCAATTAATCCTTCATCAATTTCAGCACGACCTTTAAATATAAGTTTGTCTTTTATGGCATCTATATATAGTAGACTCGTACCACTTTTAGATATATTAAATATCTGACTAGGATTATTCGGATTAATTTGCACCTTGAAACCATTCGTTGCAGAAGCAATAAAACCATTTTCATCAAGAGTGAGAGTGTTATTCTTATTCTGTATTTTAAGGGCTTCCCCTATAAATAATCCACCATAGATCACATCTGCAGAAATGCCGTAGTATGATGTTGTTTTGCCATTATTAGTTACATACACTTTACCTATAGCAAGCTTTGGCTCACGAAGATTAGTTCCATCTGGTTCCTCAAATAATAATATCTGTCTATTGGTAATCCAAAGTTTTTCAGGAGCATATTTATTTAAGTCAGGTAGCCATTTCTTTAATAAAATACCGGTACTATCAATAAGCACTTCCTGATTCTTTCCGTTGCTTTCAATCTGTTGATTACTTAAATCAAGGAATTCTCTTTGAGTGCTATAAAAGGCTTCATTTGCCTGTTTTGACGCCTGATTATATCCAGATAGTCTATAATTTAAAGTTGCACTGGTCTTATCAACCAACTTTTGCATCGCCACAAAATCAAACCAACCATCCGTAATACCAGACTTTGAGCTGAAAGTCAGCTTAAACTTACTGAAATCTTCCCAGTCAATTTCCATCTTAAGAAGTCTGGCTTTTAAAAACTCGTCGTCTGAATACTTGATTGCAAGAATATCACCTAATTCAAGCTGATCTGTCCACTCTTTATATTTGAACAACATAGGAAAATTCACTGAGTTTACTTCCATATCAAACTGTGGATAGCATACCTTATTCAGTTCTTCGACACCATGATTATACAAATCCTGTTTCATTTCAAGGATTTCTGCTTCGGTCATAGTCGATGTAGCAATATATGAACTATCACAAAGATTATCCTCTCTGACAAATGGTTGCAACTCATGATATAATTCTTCGCCTAGTACTTCATTAATTTTGACAACATAAGACTGTGCTTCGATTTGTTTTGCTTTTATCTGATTTTCTTTAGCTGTTATTTGTGAATGTCTTACTGTAATTTCAGCATTCACAGCATTCCAGAGAGTGTTGTAGTTATTGTACTGCGTTTGCGCAACTGGGTCAGAATTTCGTTTATCCGTTAATACAGACATTTGTTCCTTGTATGTATTTGCTTTTGCTTTTAATCCAACAAGTCCATACTCTGACCATGTAGTGCTTGATTCATTGGAAGGCATTTTATTATTCAGACTATCTAATTCGTCCTGTAAAGTTTTCAGTTGCGTAAGAGCAGTAGAGATTAACCCCTTACTGTTTTCCATTCGTTGATAGTATTCTTCTAGCTTATTCTTTAATGTAGGACTCATATCACTATAGAAATAACTGAAATTGGTTATATATGCATTACCCCCAGGATTAACAGAAGCTATAGATAAAGCTGTGCCGCTTGCGTCATTGCCACCTGTCACATACAATGCTGTTTTGATATCATTTTCATTCCATGTGATATTAAGTTCCTTAATCAAATTCCTAAATGATAACGCGATAGGAACTTCTTTACCTATATTTTCGGCTTTATATGCACTAACACTTCGGTCATTGCTATCAAATACAAATATACATTCAAAGGTTTCAGCCACGTCACCTGTAAGAAAATCATATGATGTGATACTATCGTTGTCAAAACTGCGTCGATTTTTTGAGATAGCTGGGTCAATATGTTTAAATTTCCAACCAGGGTTCTTATCCATGAAGATATGAGCAATACTATGTAATTTATCATTTGCATCATAAAGGGCATATCGGTCTAAACCGCCTTGTTCATCGTCTTCAGTTCCCATGGAACCAAATGAAGTAAGGTATGTCTGCTTTAATTCATAAGATAAGTCATAACAAGTTATTTCTCTATATGGATTTCCATAATCTATTTTCTCACTGATATCTGTAATTCTATACCAACCAATATTCTCTAACCATATGTATTTGCCGACAGAAATATCATCGTACCCTTGGTTTTCAATCTTCTCATGACGTTTATAAATCGAGAACTTAAACTGCGATATGCCTACAATGTACAGTACAGAACTTTTGCTCTTTGCATTAAGCTGACATATTAATTTCTTATTTGGATATGCCAAGAAGACTCTTGGAATTACAGGTTTTCTGTAAGCATCAAATTTAACCATTAAAACGCCACCAACTTTCTATATTCTCTGTATTTAATAACACCTTCGCAAGGAAGATTAAAAGTAAGTACATTGCTGCCGTCATAAAATCTAAGCCATTTTAAATTAGAATCATTCAATACATCGTGTTTGACAATAGAAGAAGAAATTATACCATCTGGAGTTAATACGATTTTTTCACCAATACTTACATTCTTGATTTTCATAACATACTCTGAATCGATTTCTTGACTATTGCTTATTTCAAGATTACCGGACTTCAATATAGTAATTTCTATATATGGAAATATATGAACTTCCTCATCGTTGACTATATATAAGTCATTAATGGTTTTATTGTCATCAGTGAGAGAGAAGTAGTATTCATGTTCTTCTGAAAATGCTATAGCAGAAGAAGTAGTAACAGTAAATTGCATACCTACCGTGTCATTTACCGCCCATACTTGCGGTTGATTGATGTTGCAACGAATCCAAATGTCAGAATAATATTCATCTTGAATGTATAGCCAATTATACACGCCTCGTTTACATAGCCATTTTGATAATGCACGTTGCTGTTCCTGGCTCATAGGAGACCCATCAGAATTTATGATTTGAAATGTAAATTCCATTGGCTTATCATAATTCTGCGATATGATTTCCCATTCTAAAGATTGCGCAGATTTATCGGTTACTAATTCTGTAGACTGACCACTGTATAATCCTTGGTATTTATTATTTTCAAAATATACTGCAATTACTCCGAATTCATCGCTACTGTTTTCACCAAATGTAAATAAACTATGCAATTTAAAACCTCCTTCCAATTTGATTTTTTATTATAAGAAGCCACAGTATAGGCTTTGCGTCCAATTTAATAAAGAGAGCATCAATTAAGATGCTCTCCACATTTAATGCTGTTTTGACATTTCCATCATTTTCTGAGGTATTTCCTTTTTAATGAAAGTATCTAGTCTTTCATTCATTTGAGTTAATACTTCTTTATCTGCGTTACCCTGCACTACAAGTAGCGGACTATCGATATTCATAGAAACGTTGTTTCGATTAGCCATAGCCATTGCCCTATAATCATACTTCGGCATATTAGCCAACACAAACTTGCTTGGATCAATAGCAAAATCCCATAGCTTATCAGTCATATTCTTTGTAAAGATGGTATCTCCACCTACTGAATTGAGAACAGTACCGTTTCTAGCAACTATTAATTCTGGCCCATCTTCGTTAACATATTTTAATCCTGGCTTAGAATTAGTAGTACCACTTTTATATCCAACAGTGATATTTCTCTTTTTCACATCATCATAGGGTATTGTTTTTCCGTCCCATACACCGCTGTCATCAACATAATAATACCCGTTGCCATCTTTTGCCTTAATAGCCATATCTGTAGCCATAGTACCATCAGATTTCAGATAGTAGTCTTTACCGTCTTTTGACTTTCTCCAAGCAGATTTAACCATTTGACCATTCTCAGGCTCAAAATACCGCCAGTCACCATTGCTATCGTCCCAACCAGTTTTCATATAACCATCTTCATTGAAGTTATACTGTTTACCTCCAATGGTGTAGATTCCGTCAGAAGCGTAATCATCATTAGAAGCTCCATACCACCAGCCCTTAGAGTTCTTTTGCCACGTTCCAGAGCCGGTAATATCCTCAAATGAAGCTGAACCGTTTCCGTTTGCAGAGAATCCTTGCATGGTACTTACTAATTCTGTAAGTCTTGACAGGTCAATATTAGCAATATCAATATTAATCTGTGAAATGGCATCTGATACAGCATCTTTAAAAGTAGATACGGCGCTGTTGGCGGACTCCCATGGAGAAGTTAATTCGCTTGTCATGGTAACATTATAATCTGTTCCATACTTAGTCAGAGTGTTATAAACTGTCTTGTAGTTATCCTTTACTTGTCCAAGATATTCTTCTATTACTTTCTTTTGTGCATCAGTGTTTGACTTAAGCTCCTCTAGTTCCTTTTTCTTTGCATCCTGATAGTCCTCTGCCTGCTTATCTAGGCTTTCAAGAGTTTTATCATAAGCATAGTCAGCTTGTGTCTTGGATAAATTTTTCTTAGCATCGGATAATTGCTGTTCCAGCTGCAATCTCTGTGCAATATCTTTCCTATCGGTAGATAATGACAGTTCATCAATTTTTGCCTGTAAATTATTAATGTCAGTCTGTTTTTCACTAATACTTTCAAGATAATCCTGATATTCCTTTTCTGTCTGTAATGCTTTCTTCTTGGCAGCAATTAAATTATTCATATCATCTATCTGTGCCTGGATTGCATTATACCTAAACTGCAAGATAGCTTGCTCGGCTTCTTTCGTAGCTTTTACTGCTGATAATTGAGCATTGGTATATTCATTGAGTTTTTCGTTATATTCGGCCTGTGTGAGCGAACCGTTTTCATACATCTCATTAATAGCATTAATAGCCTCTTCATAATCGGCTGCTTGCTGTTTAGCATTGGCATACTGTTGTCCTAATAATGCAATTTTAGCAAGACCCTTAGACGTAAGCATTCCTCCATCTAAAAGTCCATCGTCGCCAATTAGATCAGACATCGTGCTAATTCCATTATTAATTCTATCAAGCGCACTAGTAATCCTCTCTAATTCCTCAAATGGCAAATTGATTAGAGCTTTTCTGAAATCGTTCATTGAAGATACGGCATCATTCATAGAGGAATTTACAGCAATTAACTCTTCATTGTACTTTCTCCACTCCTCAGAACCTACTTTGATAGTTCCTTTACTTACTGCTTTTGACAATTCATTGGATAGAGAATTATACTTACTCTGCAATTGCTTATAAATTGCTTCCTGTTGATTTATCAGCTGTTTATAATCCGCTTTAGTAATAGATTCTCCCAATTCCTTTTGAAGACTCAGAAGGTTGTTACTATACGTAGTATACTTATTCATGAGTGAAACAAGACTGTCAAAATCATTGATTATATTATCAAGCTTGGTCTGAGCAAGTTCTTTCAAAGTCTTTTTTGTTTCATCTATCTTCTTGCGAACATCTTCAGCCTTATTGTACCATTCCTGATAACCTTTGATATTATTTGCAATTACTTCATCAGTAACAGTTTCAATTTCAAGAGTACCATTTTTGATTTTGTCTATGTAAGTGGGAGAGAGGTTGTAAGAATCTGCCTTCTTCTGGTATGTATCAAACTGTGATTGTAAGGCAGTTAGCCTATTTGCCATTTCGTCAATAGCTGTATCTGTAAGAGTATTTTTAGGCTTCCAATTTGATGTGTCAGAAATTTTATTCTGGATGTCTTGGATCTTTTCGTCTACTCGTTTAATTGTAGTTTCCACCCAGTCAAATACTTCGGAAAAATCTTTTTTGTCCTTTTTTGAGCCAGATTTTGACCCAACAGAGCCTATTCCACCAAAGTCAGGAGTTTCAACCTGTATACTAGCAGCTTCGTTCAATTTATTAATAATCTGATTATACTTGTTGGCTTGCTTAGTAGCGGCAGACCATGCCTCTTGTTGTTCTTGACTAACAGTCACACCATGGGAGCCAGCACGACTTAAATCCATTCCATCAAGACTAGCCAGTCCAGTAACAGAGTCAAATACGATATTATAATACTTAGACCATGCAGAGGATAAACTTTGAATTAACTTCTGGTCAATTTCAGCTTTAGCTTGTGCCATGGTTTTCCAGTTCTCAACATCTAAACCATAGGCTTTACTTAAATCATCAAACAGTGATTGATTGTTATTAACAATCGTAGTGAAAAAGTCTTCATTTCCTGACAACTTATAGGCCATTGCAGACCTAAATGCAATAGCGTCATTATCGTAGGCAGTCTGAAGCTGAGCCATCATATCTTCGGCGCTAATCAAACCATTTACATACTCATTAACCGCTGTACGTAATTGGGGGTACTGTTTGACAATTGATTCAAGTGATGAAAGTCCAATCAGTCCAGTCTTTTTGTATTGTTCACCAACATTCTTTAAAAGATTATATGCGCCTTGCATGTTAGAAATTAAATCTGTAGACAGGGTATATCCATCCGCATAATCCTTTAATGCTTTAGCAGCACCTTCGGCACTCATACCAGTCTGAGACATAAGGTCTTTCAGTTCTGTAAATGAAGATATGTTACCCTCAGTCATGTCACCAGAATTAAGCAAGGAAATGTATTTCTCAATTTTATCTACTGGGAGATTTGAAAATTCAGATACAAAAGACTTAGCTTTTTCTTTACCTTTTTCTAATTCCTCTAAATACAGCTTTTCTGCTTCTGTTGCACTATTAGCCGCTTGCGCAATTTCCAACCATGCATCAATTTCTTCTGATGTATTAATAGAATTATCTGCGAAGAATTGAGTAAGATCATTGCCATCAAATTTTTCCTTTGCTGAAGCTATGGCATTATCGAATTTTTCTTGTAAATGATCTGCGTCTATAGTTAGATTAACACGTAATTTATTTGCATCTGAATCAGATAAGTTCAAATCTGAAATAATTCCATCTAAAATTTGATTGTATTGATCTGCATAATCGGTAACGTTTAAATCCTTTGCATTTAGAGCAAACAAATCATTAATTTTATTTTTAATCTTAGGATCGTCTGAGATACTTTCAACCATGCCCGTTATTGAAGACTTTACCTTTACAGCATCATTTTCTAAATCATAAGCACTAAATCCATTCCTGATATATTCATTTATAAATGATTTCTGCGAATTTGTTAATGCGTCATATCCACTCACCAATTGAGGAATCTTCTGTAAATGTTCATCAATATAACTTGAATCAATGGTTTCGAGTTCAGAATTAAGAGTTTGCCACTCCTGGACATATAATTTCAAATTCTTTGCTTGGTCGGAACTTGGGTCAATATTTGCCTTTATCAGTATTTCGTCCATATTCTTCGAGAAAGTATCAATATTTCTCTGCAAATATCCCTCTATATCTAAATCAACATTTTCATCTGACACATCGAACCCAAACGTTTTCAACCAATCACTTTTGCCATACATTTTCTCAGAAGGTTTTGAATTTGTATAATCATAAAATGCTTTTATTGATTCATCGTCAAAAACCTTTGCTGCCTCAGTTCCAAAACGAACAGCTTGCCCAGAGACTGTATCTAAATCATAAGAACTAAACTGTCCAGTAAAATCCGATCCCAGAAGTTCATTACGTTTAGCTACTGCACCCTCTCCAATTGTCTTTAGATTGCTTGTGGAGGTTGCTTTCTCTAGTTCTAGTTCACGTTCTCGTTCCAGAAGGGCAACAGTATCTTCTAATGCAGTGTTTTTGTCAATGATTGCCTGATTCTCTGCATCATATCCTTTTACCAAAGCTGGATTAATTGCAATCAAGTCTTTGACAAGTCCACTATATTCCTTCATCTGTTCCTTGGTAAGAGATACGTTATTTCCATAATCATCGACACCATTTGATAATTCTGTAAATCTACTGCTCAAAGAGTCTAAAGTGCTTTGATGTTCATTAATCGTTGAAATGCTAGATTCAAATGCTGATTTTAATTCACTTGCCTTACTAATTGCTATTTCATTACTGTGGACATAATTATCTATTGCTTTCGCTGCTAATTCAATTCCTTTGACAACGGCAAACATAATTGCTGCATTCAATGCCATATTAAAAGCCTTGGCTCCCAGAGCAGCAAAATTAAAAGCTTTACCCGTTTTATTTACAACATCTGGGTACTGTTTAAATGCTTCAAGTGATTTATCTGTTTGATTTGCATCGTTAAGGAATTTGGTTAAGGTTTCGTCGGCAATTTTATTTTGTTCAATAAATGGTTGCCAACCTCTAGTAGTAATATCATTTAAACTATCAGGAGATATTTTTTCAATTTTATCAAATATTCCACTTACTTCATCTGTAATCTCGTAGGCCTGAGTTCTAAATGCGTCAAACCATGAAATCTTGAACTTTGCTTCACTATTATAGTTTGCGAGCGATTAAACAGTGAATAAAAAACATAATATATAATTACTTGCAATAACTATATATTAATGGTAGAATTTACACAAAATATAGTAGGTGGGATTAATATGGGAAAAGCCATTTATTTTTGCAATTCATGTAACGAAACTGGTGAAAATAATAGAAATCTAGATTTGCAATATTTCACCAGCGATCGTCTTAATTTTAAAAGAGGTTATATATACGAAAAATCTTGTAATGGTAATACCTCAGTTTGTCCATACTGTAGTGGCAAGTTGCTAAAGGCCGATATAAGTGAAGAAGACTATGTTACCATTGGAAATGTTTCAAACGACAACCGTCAGCTCCTCGATTCGATGGCTGACCTTCATAAGAAAGACATCATAGAATACGAGCTTAAAATGTCACAATTCAGAAATCAATATGAGCAGGGACGACAGGCTCAGAAGCAGGAGAGTAGTAGTAATAGCAATCTCCCCAAATGTCCATATTGCAACTCAACCGATATAAAGAAAATTTCTGGTTTCTCAAAGGCAGGAAGTGTTGCACTCTTTGGAATATTCTCTGTTGGTAAAGTAAGCAAACAGTGGCATTGTAATAGTTGTAAAAGCGATTTTTGAGTATTAACGCAAAAGAATCTCTATGATTTTTGGAGATTCTTTTTTTGTTTCTAGATCGAATAAACGTTCTGATTGTAAGTATCATTTAAAGGATGGTAAAATATTCCATATTGTGGTAAAAAGGGGAGCGTGTATGGAAGAACTAAAATTATTAAATGATATAAAAATTATTCCACAAGGAGAATCAATTTTAAAATCAAAAACTAAAGATATCTTCATGTCAGAGGAATTTCAGAACTACTCAGCGAATCGTATGCAAGAACAGTTGGCTGGTTTAGTAAAAGCGCCTGACTATTCTAACGTTTTTATATCAAAAGAAGAGCAAGACAAGCACCTAACAGATAGAATGGATAACACAAATCAATTACTCAAAGAAAGTAATCAAAGAATTTCCGAGTTGCAATCAGAACTTGAAAAGTCATATGTACAATTACAACAAGCAAACAATAAAATTGCTATCCAAACTTCAGCAATTGAAGACCTTAATGCAGGATTAAAAATAGAGACTTTAAAACGGGAAGCAGCTGAAGGTAAATTATCTGGTAAGGATTGGAAAACGGCTTTTGTCGGTTTAGCTTGTACGTTGATTGCACTTGGAATAGAACATTGGCGCACTGTTTTAAATTTTATATTATCCCTATTTGTGTCGCAAAAGTAAACCATATACAATACCCCATAAAAGAGCCAAGGGTTAGAAAAAATAATGTTCTCAATTTTTGTTTCATATATTAGTCCCTTCTATATTTAATTTAGTGAATCATCAAAATAAAATAAATAAGTAAAGAGTAAAATTATAGCACAGATGAGGGGGTATCGTATGATACTCCTTTTTGCACACAAAAGAGCCAGTCATTAAACTGGCTCTAATTATAAAAGTCGAACTATGTCGATTTTAAATAGACTTTGACAAACACCTGTTTCTTGTTATATTACATTAGAAGTGGTAAAATATTCCATATACTCACCAAGGAGTTTAAGAATATGAATTTACTTCAAGAATATAAAGAGCTATATAACCATGAAATGGTATTTTGTGATAGGTTAAACGCCAAAATATCAAATGCTTTAGCTATAATTACAATTGTTGGAACAGGCGAAGCAATAGTATGGAAGGATTGTCTCGGAGACAACTTTAATATTTTATTTTTCATCTTATGTTTACTATCTTTACAGTGTTTTATTATTACATTATATAGATTTTACTTAGCCTATTCTAAATATACATATGGATATTATCCAATAGATAAAACGAAAGAATATGTAGATGATGTAATAAAAAAACTTGAAAGTAAAGGAAAAGACGAAAAGTATATCAATGAACGCGTTAATAAATTACTAGAAAACACGTATATCAATTCTGCAATAATTAACCGCAATCAGAATTTATTAAAAAGTATGGCTCATAGAAAGCTAAATAAATGGATAATTGTTTCTGTTATTTCAGTATTCCTGTGTTATGCTTGTGATATTATAACAAACAGCGATATACTTAAAACATTAATATAAGGAGAGTACTTATGGGCAAAGACGATGATGACGATTTACCAGAAAGCATTCCGATTCAAATGGTCACTGAAACATTTTCTCAGGTGATAGTTAAACATGAAGAAAATACAGACAATGAATCAAAAAATGACACTAAAAAATAACAGGGGTTATCCCCTGTTATTTTTAAACCATTCCAGATTTTTAAGCCATACATCGGGTTCATTATTTCTATACCACTCTTCAGTTACATTTTCTAATCCACCAAAAGTTTCTTTATACATTTCCAATGGAATGAAATCAGGCAAGTCTATATCTTCTTTGTTTTTATAATTATTTATGCTTTTTTTCTTATCTTTATTACTCATATCATTCATCTCCTTATATCACAAGTTATTCTCGTATTGTAATTTCGTTACCATAAAGGTATTAATTTAGTAAGTTATTTATCATTACTTTATCTATTACATTAACTTTTATACGTTTGCAAGCCGTATAAAAATCTGGGAGTATCCACCCAACTATTTCTGGTACATCGCATAGTTGCGATTGACTTTTTGTTATTGTCTTACGACAACCTGGCCTGACTCTACCTTCATGAAATATAGATTCCACGTTCCCTGAGAGTCGATGGGGGCGACACTTGCCATATGGCAGTACGTCTCCCTGCTGATAGTACTATTTTCATAGTCGTTCCAGTCTCAAAACCACGCAGTCACGCATGGTCATATAAGGAATTATACTTAAGCCCTCTTGTTTATGATTACCATAAACTCGTTCCCGTTTTACCTATGGCTTTTAACCATAGCAGTAGTGACTTCTTGAGCCTCGCAGCCAATTGTACCTGCAACGATTTCGCTGACCCAAGCTTTTTGCACCTAAAATCCCACCTCCTATAGCACTAATTGTTCCTAAACTTCCTAACGCCTTAATAATTCCATCTATAGAATTCGTTACGGTTGTTCCAAGATCAACAAAAAATTTGATTAGATCAGAATCAATTACGGTGTTTGATAATGACTGGAACGCAGCTTCAAATTGACCCGCCTTTGCCTCAATAGACTGCATCCATTTTTCCTGTTCGGCATAGGCCGATCCAGCAGAATTAATTGAAGCCTCTAATGCCTTTTGCACTTGCCCAGATTGGAATGATTGAATTAAAGCTGCAACGCTGTTACCGCGCTGTTTACCCGCGATAACTTCTAAAAGGTCGGCCTGGTCGGTTTGAGAAATTTTATCCCATACTTCTGATATTCCCTTTAGTATCTCATACGTAGACTTGAAGTTTCCATTATTGTCAAATATATTTACTGTACCGCCAGTACGATTCAAGATCTGGGTTTGGATTTTTGATATTGACTCCACATTGTCATATTCTTCTCCGAGTGCTTCCAGCTCGCCTTTCATACCTCGTATTCTCATACTCAGTATTTTCAGAGCATTTCCCATTTCTCCTGCATTCTGAATAATTTCTGTACCACCTGTTAGCATAGCAAGAGTCTGATCTATATCGTTTCCTGCAAGACGAAGAGAAGATGCGGAGTTTTTTAGTCCTTCTCCGAGAGAGGCAGCATCGGTAGCAAATTCGTTACCCAATTTGTTAAGCGAATCTACAATTGTTATACTGTCTGATCCTGCAATGTTAAAGGCTTTCATTGCTGTTACTAAATCAGAAACAGCAACGTCATCCGATACTTCACCTACATTTGAATAAATCGATGACACTTTGGCCAGATCAGAAGATTCATCTATAGTAAATCCAAGTTTCTTCCACGTTGCTGTCTGCTCAATAAGGCTGGATACGGTTCTTCCGAGTTTTTGAGCTTCTACATTTGAACTTTGAAGAATCTGTCTATACTTAGAACCCGTTTCATCGGATACTTTATAGAGATTAGTTAAGGCTGTATCTATCTCGATCACAGAATCCTTCATTTTACGTAGTCCGTTAATTGTAGCCATGATTCCACCAGAAGGAAGCAGCCATGAAGCAAACTTACCAGCATCAGCCCTAAACGAATCCCCCCAGGTCTTACCGAGTATATTCATATCTCTTGACGCTATTTTTATTCTATTAAAATCAGCATCTAAACCTTTAAATTCTGACAGCGAAAGATTTGCTTTTCCCATCTTGGTGATAATATCCTGAATCTGATCACCAAACATTTTCATAGCTTTAGTATTATTATCAGCCCATGTTTTAATTGTGTTGACTTTTGACAACTGTCTAGATTCAGATACTATTTTATCAATGGCTGAAGCCGTTTCATTTAAATCCTTTTTTGCCCTCTTAGCATCAGAAGTACCAACTTTTATTTCTGTTTTTAAATTGGCGTCTTTTTGTAAATCTTTTAAAATACTATTTAGTTCACTTCTCGCTTTTGCTTTATCAAATATAAGCTCAACGAGAGTTCTAAAATCAGCCATATTATTCTCCTCTCAAAATTACACAACAAAAACTCTCCTTATATGAAAGGAGAGTGGGTTAATAAATAATAAATTTAGTAGAAACTTTATTTTGTATCTACTCCAGATTTTTTAAGTTCCTCTTTGAGAATTTTCAGAGCGTTGTTGTCGCAATAGTTTTCAAATTCATCCCAGTACATATGTTGTACTGATTCTTTAGTTGTCCAGCCACCATGAATTCCTTCACTAGCAGCGTTTATCTGAGTAACGCCATCCCATGACCAACCCCTTCCGCTAAATGGATAATTCATTTTATCTGGATTCATAAAAATCTGCCCACAAGTATTGGTAAGCATTTCTGTCATTGCTGAATCGTAGAACTGCATAGTTCTTTGGTATTGTTTTGGTTCAAATGCATCATAGTACTCTGACATAATCAATTCTTGCAAAGTCCCAAGTAATCTATTGCAAGTTTTCTTTACAGCCTTTTCACATGCTGTTGCTATAAAGTTTTCCATTTCAACAAAAGACTTAAAAGTTCTTGGCATTATTTATCGTCCCTATGTACATAGTCATGGACAACACCAGCGAACTCTTTAAAAAACTCACTCTTTACTTCTTCAGGTGTCATTTCTTTAGAAGCAATTGCTAACTTTGTGAACATCTCGAAATAGTCTTCGCTATGAGATAATGCCTTGTATAACTCCACTTTTAGTTTTGCAAAAAATAACTTAGATTTAATATAATTAAACATAATATTTTTCCTCCAAAATAAATAAGAGCCGACCATTGCGATCAGCTCTAAACTTCTTTTCAGTTTTTTTTTTACACCATTTCACACGGCAATAGTATCCATTTGGCATTTTTATGTATTTTTAATTTTGAAGTAATGAACTCTGATACTTCTTCCACTGGCTTCTCCACATTTTCTAACACGCGAAAGTCAAACGCATCATCATCGTCAATACACATTACTTTTAGAAATTGTCTTTCTGTAATAATGTTACCTTCATCTGTACTCAAAGCCTTGTCCATACTCATGCCCATACCTCCATAAAATATATTATCTTTTTATAACAAACAATTCAAAAGGACACACCCCCAAAGCTTTAGACAGGAGCCATGCAGTTATTAATGTGACATTTTGAGGATTGTTATTTTCTATATTTGTAATAGTAGTGTGATGTAACCCAGTTTTGCGTGATAAATCATGTACGCTCATATTTTTGGCAATACGATATTTTAACAAATTATTATCAATATGCATAACTATACCTCGTTAAATTGAACGTTCTATTATTTTTATCTGGTATAGTATTTGTATGTGTACGTTTGTTTATCATGGTAAAATTATACAATAAATATTGGTTAACCTTTTAACCACTTTATGTGATATAATTGGGGATTGGGAGGAGATTGGATCTAATATTTGATGACTTCAATTTCGGTACGTGGATTTGCTTTATCATATCCAGTTTTTAAGGTAAGAGAGCGTAGATGTGAACCATCGTCATCAATTATAAAGCCAGACTCGCTAAATCCATCTAAAATAAACTTTGGAACCGTATTATCACAATCTACGCGTCTTTTAGTGGGCATATATGTAGTAAATATCATATCAAAACTATTGAGTCGCGTGTTTTGTAATCCCAAGTCATTTATCCAGAAAATAATAAAATCTTTCCATTTTTGTTTTAAGGCATTCATTTGTATTCGTGGTAATACCATCCATACATTTATGGAAGGGTGATAAGCATGTTCTATTGCCTTTTTTCTTGCTTTTGGGTGTTGTTTGAAATAATGCTGATTATATTTTTCTACAATATTGTTATCTAATATAAGTTTTAGGTTTTCTATTATTACCCACTTCCTTTCATTTACAAAAATAAAAGAGAGTAGTGGCTATCTACTCTCTATGCACAATATTCTTTTCTAAGTTTCTCAGTGATGTAAATCTGTCCACGACCCGTAACGTATGTAGTTTGCTGTGTTTTAGATCCATACGGAGTTTCATATATAGATTCTTTAACTTGAAAATACCCACCATCAATATATCTTTGATACGGCATATTATTTCTCATTAAAATCTCTTTACATCTTAACCACTCAAATAAACGATTGCGACCAATATCAATGTGTTCATCTTTTAATAATTTTGCCATTTTACCCATATCAATTAGATTACTACTATCAGATACTTTGTTTGCAAAATCAACCAAAGGTTTTTGTTCTTCTACTTTTTGTTCTGCAAGTTTTCTTGCCGTTTGTTCTTCTTTTAATTGAGTTGCTAACTGTATAAGAAAATCTGGTGAAGTCAATGCCTTTTCAATCGTTTGCTCAGTCATATAAGCACCATGCTTACGAATACTAGGCAATACATCGTCCATAACCCATGATTCAAACTTTTCTGCATTTGGTAATTTTGACTTCATTATAAGTCTATAAACATTTCCCTCTGTAATAAATCTGGTTTCCTGTTCTCTTCCCATAGAATCTATGACTGTCTGATTTAGACACCCATCTTTTTTACAGTGTTCCCTAACTGCTTTCGCGGTTTGCGCATATCCAAGTGATTTTGCAATATCATTTCCACAAAAATATGGTTTATCGTCAATTACAACCGTTCTTACTTCTCCAAATTCTTCATTCTTGAAAATTTCCATCGTTATCATATTTTATCCTCATTTATTCTTTCTTATTTTTATCCTCTGATTTAGTAGAAGAGTAGTGAACGTGGTCAGAGGAGTCCCACTTCGCAAAGGAGCGACCTTCGCTATTCACTACCCAAGAGATGAGTTCAATAACCTCTCATCTTACAGATATGAAAATACCTGTATCAACTTATTGTTGCTCATACAGATATTCTCCGTTTTGATATACAAAAAGAGCGACCTCACTATGAAATCGCTCTTTCTTCTAAAAACCGTTTTTTAATTTATCTTTATATATTTCTCGAATAACTTCCATCGAGGTATTTACTTTTCCATTACTAAGATGATTTTCTTCTAGTATCTTTTCATATTTTTCATAGATATTTAGCACATGATCATATTGTTCCTTACTATATGTTCTTCCAGATGAAAGAGAAGAGGCAAAGTCTAAAATCTCATAGCGCATATCATCTATTGATTTATCAACAAACATATCCGTTAATTTCTTCAAATCATCGCGCAATATTTCATCGTGTTTAATTGACTGCTCCACATCAATTTTCCTTTGTTCCCACAGCTCATCTAAACTTTGAGAGGTCTTTATCAGTAAACAATGATCTTCCTGTTTTTTTCTAACCCATTTTACAGGCTTCCCTATAGTTTCTGAAAATTTTCCGATAATAGTAGCGCTTGAGTTAATGGCCGATATGATAAGGAATCCAGTTATCAACCATGATAAAATATCAATTTTTTGTAATTCTGCTAACTCGTTCAATCATTATGTACCTACCTCTCGAATTATAACGCTTCATTCTTGATATCGAATAAGGCGGTGCCAACTAATGAGTCTAAATAATCTTCAAAATCAGAATTTGCCTCTTTTAAACTTCTGTAGATAGAAGTTGACAATGCCTGACACACTTTAGTTTTGGCAAGTTCTTTTACTTCTTCCTGTTTTTGCGGTGTCCAATCGGCGGATTTTTTAAGATCTTTAACCGAAGTTTCGTACACCGACTTAACTGCCTTTACAACTTCTTCATATAAAATAGTAGCATACTTATCCAGTTTCTTTGTTTCTAACCAGGAATAAGCCTGTTTCCACGCATAACCTAAAATTGGAACCAGCACAACAGTCCAAATTGCAGACAACAATTCCATAATATTTATATTCTGTAATACATCAGTCATAGTATTCCTCCTGCTAATATAGGGGATAAAATGGCAAACCTTCCTGTCTATCGGAAATATCCTCACAGGTATGTTATCCACTTTTACATGCATTGTCTTGCACAACCTCATCCAATATTGTCTCTTTATTTACGAATAGAATTCTGCTAATGCCTTGAAAAGTCTTTTATTCTTTTCATATTTATAGGTAATCAATCCATTTATTTTCTTTACAAAAGTATATTTAATACCTTTCTCTGTAAGATAATTTACCTCAGCCAGATATTGGCTTTGATATTCCTTATCAAATTTTGTTTCGTATATAATATTCCCTCCATTCTAAGACGTAAAAAATAGGGATATGCAAATGATTGAATATGCATATCCCTCACACTATACAATTCAATCACTATTTTATATTTTCAGATACTTTAATTTCTTTGATCTTAAAAATTCCGTTCTCATTAGATAAATCAACGTATTTTCCTTCATACTGCTTTACCTTATGCTTTGCATCAAAAACAATGTCGGTTTTCATTTTGTCAATTGTAACTATAATTGAATCATAGCCATAGGTTCCTTCTACTACTTTTTCAATCTTAACTTTCACTAATAGTCCTCCTATAACAGCAAGAGATGAGCATTATGCCCATCTCGTCATCTGAATCATAGTAGAACTGCTTGCAGCCTTCATGATCTCACATTCAAATGAGGTTGGCTGCGGATCTCCTTCAGCAGAGAAGTCTAGATTAAGATTAGAACTCCATTTCAAGTTAGGTATTACAACCTGGAATGCTTCATCTTTTCCTGTCTCCCTATTTCTGATTACTGTGTTGCCTACCAGCTTATATGTACCACTAAAGTGAGAAGCATCAATTACGTAAGTTTCTGTAGTGGCGGCACTTGCAAATGTATAATAAACAATAACTTTTTTGTTTGATGCCGCAGCTACAGTTAAAGTCTTACCGGTGAACTGTGCTCCGGTCATTGCAATTGGAGTACCGCAATCATCGCTAGCTTCATATACCAAAATCTGACTCGCTGCTTCCTTTGGAACATAAGCCAGTTCAATAACACCAGAAGAGCTTGCCGTTAAAGGATATAATTCTCCTTTGTCTTTGGGGGTTGCACCAGTAGTGTCAAATTCTGTTGACTGCCTCATATATACCGTCTGCGCCCCTGTTACAGTAGCAACACCAGATATTAATTCAAGAGACTTAGGTGAAAGTAAGGCGTCTTCAATAGTTAGCTTTCCTTCCTTATTTAACTCCCATGTGATGAGCTTTGCATTACCTTTTCCACCTCTTGCATATACCTTTTCTGCAGTTACTTCGATAGAAGAGGTCTTTAAAGTATCAAAAAAGATTACTGGTTTACTTGTGGACATATCATAAAGAATTACATCCATAACTTCTTTAGCACCAAATTTAGTATTAGCACCCATTATGTTTCCTCCTAATTTTCAATAAAATAAGCCGATACTTAAGTACCGACTTTAATCATCTTGTTTCTCTATTTTTGAGAGCCAATGCTGAAGTTTTACATCTTCACTTTTTGCTCCAGCCAACAATGCTTGTATGTTTACATGAAAATCATCCATTATTCTTAAACGGTTAAATTGATTGTTGAACTGATAAATATCGTATCTATCATACACTTCCTGCAATGGCATATGTTCAGCCTGTGCAAATATGCTTATTAAGTCAGCCATATTTATACCATCGTCTTCACCATTTACTCGTTTGGCCTTATTTAACTTTTCACGTAGCTTTTTTCGTTTTTCTATTAACTTCTTTGCCATTTCATTGCTTGGATTATCATTTTCATCTACACCATTTAAATCAATTAGACAGTTTCGTTCTTTTAAGATTGTTCTGAAGTCATCATAATTTATGTCATTTAATAAACGTTTTTCATCTTCTTGATTTCCTATAAAAAATCCGTAGTCTTGATGAAATGTAACCTCCTTTTTAAAAAAAAGAGATAAAAACGATGGTATAGTAACACTTAATAAACTATCTAGCTCGCTTGCTTTCAATTGTCCACATTTTATAGAATTTTGTTCTTGTAAAATGCTTACCATTATAAGCATGAATGTAGATGGATTTTCTATAACACCATTTAACAATTCACTTGCTTTATCGTCGTCCATGCACAAAATAGATATTGCGTTTTGAAGTTTTGTAAATCCAATGTCCGCCATTTCTCCTAGTGATATTTTATATGTTGGTATATCGCCTAGCAATAATGGGCTACCCCTGAGCAATTTGTGTTCTAGATCATATTTGTTCAAGAAGCCACCGCCTTACAATTTATTGTCTATATTAAATTCTGGACAGGTATATATTAATTGTCTACCATAGAACTCTTTATTTGGCACAAGGTATGTTGCAGACTGTAATCTCAATCTCCCCAAACCAAAGTCGTTTGAACTATTTAATAGTCTATCAACCATATCTGTGAGAATATCTGCTCTTGTTCCTAAATATCCACTTTTAGAATATTTCATAATTCCTCTATGACAATAGCACCATATAATAACTTTCATATCCTTGTAAGAAAAATCCATTGTACGAGGCACGTCAACCTCTACACAGACATATGAACATTGTTGAGTTTGGGTATCATTTATGTAAAGATACGGAAATATGTGTTTATACGTCAAAAGTTCATCAACGTTCTCTTTATCATAATTTTTACCCAGAATTAATTCTGCAACGTCTTCTGATTGGACGATAGAAGAAAATAATCTGTTTTTATATTTTCCAATATCTCTTAATGTCAAATGATACCTCCTTAAAATCCTTCAACTAAAGTAATCCGAACTTTCGTTATAAAATTACCATCAATAGTCACACTCAATAAAAATGACTCGTCAATCAGCGAGTCATCGTCTACCTTTAATTTGATTGTTTTACCGTTTGTATATCGAATTATCTTTTCATCAAAATCACTTACCACATTCCATTTATAATCTACATCATTAACCACATTGCCATCTGCATCAGTGAATGTCACAGTATAGGTTCTTTCAAACCCGATTTTCAGGCTTGTATTTCCACTGATAACAGCAGATAAATTCGCTGTTTCATCGGGTGGATCTGGATTAGGTGGGGTAGTGGTTGGCTCAAAATAGTTACACACACCATTTTTATCAGTATCACGATTATAAGAACTGTCTTGTTGTAATGTTAATTCAATCAACCCTTTATTCCCGTAGTTAAAAGTGGTATTATTTACGTTTGTAACTGTGTATGTAGTGGTGCTGTATTTATCCAAGAAAAATCTTCGAGTTTCTCTAATTAATTTTGTATTTTCATCAAATGGAAGTTTAACTCGGTGCACTCCATTTAATGTTGTGAGAACCGGATCTTCATCTGTCCCAATTGTATTACTTGAATTATCAACACAAGGATATGAGAGTATGACTCCCTCTGGTGATTGAAATAGAAGAGTATAATTACATAATGTAAGTTCTCCCTGTTTATGTATTTCACCAATATTAAATAGATTTGTACACAGCCAATATTCTTCAGTGTTACTATCAAATATAATACTGCCAACAACAAGATTGCTGTCTAATAATGTTTGAATAGTAGATATGACTAAGTTGGAACTTTTTTTTCTGCTGAATATTCTACAGTCTAATTTATCATCAGATTCCCAAAATGTTATGTGTGGGTTAAATGATGGATCTTCATAAAATGTAGACTGTAATAATATTTTACTGTTTTTGATATTTTCATCTCTTATAGTTGAACCACTAGAATTTAGCATTCTTTTCTTGAAAATTTCTAAAGCAGTCAATTACCCACACACCTCCTTTTTGTATTATTTTTGTTTTCTCCACGAGTATCTTGATAACAGCGTCTCATTTTCTTTGAGATATGTATTATGCATCAATATTAATTTATCTAAAAAATTTGCAGGAGAAAACGCATTGAAATCCTTAGAAGAAAGACTTGCCTTTAAAACTGTAGGTACTCTAATATAATTGGAATCTATAAAAGATAAAAGTAAATAATTAGATAATATTTCTATCTCCATATCATCCAAGTCATCGTTAAATTTACCTTCTGCTTCATTTCTACTTGATAAATCTTTTTTACATGTGTGAAATGAGACAATAGCGGGTCTTAAATGTTCATGTAGCATTTCATATACTTCATTTTCTTCCATTAAAGGAATATCAAAATCCTTTAACTTTGGCAGCACACTGTCATAGATTACTGTATATAGAGTTGCCATAAGCACCTCCTATAAATCAAGCAAATCAAATAAATCTATATTCAACAGCCTTTCCAAACTTTTAACCACCTTGACATCAGAAATGTCCCCGCTAACTACCATGTTCTTGATTTTTGTCACAATAGTATTCTTAATTCCTCGTGGGGGTAATGCGTCAAACTTTTCTTTGATTTCTGACATATTTTCAATAGTGTAAATTGAACCATCCATTAAATCTGCATAATTTTTATAAACAGAAACCAATCCAAATGCTTTGACAACTCTATCATCCTTTGGCTCCAACCATAAATCCTTAAAGTACGATTTATAATTTCTATTCATATCCTTTAAAGCAGAATATGTCATGACTTCTTCGTGTCCAACTGTATCCCATTCATAAAAATCATTGTTCTTAGAATCTTTGTATGAAACATGAGGAATCAATGATACAACGACAATTTCTTCATCGTCCTTTAGTGTTTTAGTATCAACCGTTTTCTTTTCCACAGTTACATTAGAAGATGCCACTGTAGATTCCTCTACAACAGCATCTTCGATTATTGTGGTTGCGGTCTTTTTGCTAGTATTAGCCATATTTTCTAACCACCTCTTATATTATTTTTTTTATGTATTAGGCAAATGTAAATACACCAAAATAAGGAGGAAGCAATAACCCCATTCCTAATTTTGTCTGAACCTGAATATCAACGCTCTGGTCATTATTCTTCTTTCCAGTTGTATCCATATCAGAACGAGTGTCACCAATAAATTCAAGTTTAATTGGCTTTACATCTCCACCCATAACAAATACTTTTGAATCATCAAGAGCTAATTCAAAAGTGCCAGATTTCAATGTCTGAGGAATAACCATCAGAGTATTACCTTCCCAATCACCAATTGAACCAGTTGCTGCTTTTGCCTGTTTCTGAGAATCTGCGAACATCTTATCAGGTACGGCATTTGCAAGTTTCCTTAATGCGCCTTTAGTACCAGCCAATGTCATAGAGCTATATCCACCGGCAGCCTGTACTAAATCTACAAGAGAACCAAGTGCTGATTCATCGTTCCCAGACTTAGAAAATTCATCGGGAACAGAGTTTGCAACATTCTGGAACTGTGCATATAATCTATCCTGGATGTACTTATTAGTAGATTTATAAATCTTGTCCATAATTTTTTCAAGACCAGTGATGCCAAGTAAGAATCTTTCCAAATCCTCGTAAACATGAATATAAATCCACTCAGAAGGAAGAGTAATCTCAGCTCCTACGTCAATAGCCTGACGATTTATATCCCAGTGGTTACCGGCGAAACTAGCTACAGACAATAATCCACCTTCAGAATAAAATGCAGTCATATCTCCAAGAGCTCTGTTTTTAACTTCAACAAATGCATCAATAAAAGGAGAATTTAACACATTCTCACCAATAGTGATATTTGTGATTTCCTCCATGATTTCAAAAAGCACAAGATTATTTCTTCTGTATGCCTGGTATAAAGTTTTGCCCTGAAGCATGTCTTTATTGATTTTATCTCTAAGATAATTTTCTAAATCCACTCTGGATAATTTTTCGGAATCAATATACTGAGTATAGTCCCCTCTTGCGAGATCAAGAGTTAAATCATAAATCTTTGTTTCTTCTTTAGAAAAAGTTAATTTATTTCTATTCATAATTAAATATCCCTCCTTTAATAATTGTAATTAAGCCAGTGTCGTAACTTTGATCTCATACATATCTCTTGAATATCCATATGTATTTGCAGCGGTTACGAGTGTTGCGCCCTGTACACGTTTTCTCATTACAGTTCCCTCGAATGCAACATCTGCGGTTGTGGTGGCAGAAGCTACTAATTTTCCAGTAGTAGCGTCAACTGTTACATAAGCATCCTTTACAAAATTTGCTACAGAAGCGGCAGTGACACATGCTGTATTTACTAAAAATTCATCATTTAAGGCTAGTTCTCTTACTCTAAATTTTGTTCCAGCCGGAATAACAAATTTATCTTTTCTCTGATTGGATTTATATGTAGTATCAGCAGTCCAAGCGGGCTGATCGATTACAACGGTTGTCTTACCTGCACTCAATCCTTTATGAAACACATAAGTATAATCCTCTCCATCGGCTAATTCATCAATATAACCTATCAGTCCATTTTCCAATTCCTCAGTTGTAGAAATTGCATCAAAAATTCTTTTTGCACCTTTAGTGCTTAACATATTTGAGCTTTCGAATACACCTTTAATTGCCATAATTCAATATCCTCCTTAATTATTTGCTTACTTTAATTGCGCCATATTTTGTCTGAACGACTCCCTCATCATTAGATGTGTAGTCAACAATATCAGCGGTTAAAGTATCATTGTTTTTCTGCTTCTTTGTAAAATTTGTATTTAAAGATTTTTGTGTAAATAAAATTGCACATTTTGCTTCAATCTGATCCAATGATAAATTATCTTTCTCATTTTTAAGTGCCGTGTACTCATCCACTGTACTTAAATGTTCATCAAATTTCGCAAAACACTCATCCTTTTTAAGTTCAACGGCTTTCTTCTCGTTTTCGGCTTTTTCTCTTACGAAATCTTCATATTTCGGTTTAATCTCGTCGTATTCTGACTTAATAGAAGAGTAGTTAGTTTCAGCAGTTTCTTTCGCAGTTGTTAATTCGCCAATCTTTTTATCAGCGGTTTTACAGAAATCTTCCACTTCATTTGCAAAAGAAAAAGCACCATCAATTACTTGAGTGCCTTCTTCAAAATTTGTGTATTCAATTTTCTTTCTGGTTTTAGTTGTAAAATCTACCGCTGGTTTGTCTCCATTCATCGTAAATTTAAAACCGAAGTAGGTATAATTTTCTGCTCTATCAATACAAATTACCTCATCGTTCTGTAAATCTACGGCAGAATATCTTATTCTTAAATCTCCCCAACGATCTCGATACTGTTCATGTGCAGAAACTATATTATCTATTTCGCTAAACTGTTGCATCGCAGTTAAAGAGAAATCAGTTTTTGTTTCCTCTGGTTTTGCCATTTGTGTACCTCCTTTATTAATGTTTTGTTTAACATAATCTGTGTAAGTCTTTAATTTATTTGACAATTCACTTTGAATGCTTTTTACAAAATCACTCATTGTAAACTGGACTTCAATTGTGGAATTGTGCATACCTGGTTCTTGGTCATTGCCTAATATACAAGCTGCTCTAAATGAAAATTTGGTGAAATGGAATAGATTGTTTTCGTCTTCCCACCCTTCAATAGAATCCCATAATTCCATAGAATGTGATTTAACTAAATCTCTATTGATAATTTCAGAGCTTTTATCGAACATGTTCCAAATAATTCCATCTACAACTAAAAAAGTACGTGTTACACCATCATCACATAACCTATCCTCATAATGTGCGTTATTATCTTCGGAGCTTAATATGACACCATACGCTGAACCAGCATATTTTTTTTCAACGTTTCCGTCTTTTCTTGTGATTATGTATCTGTGATCACTAAAATCATCTTCACCCGAAGAATTTTTCTCTATAAACCCGACAATCGGGATGTACTCAATTGTTGGGATTGCATCATCGACGACAGAGCGTTCAAAAATAGATCCGTTATAATTATCTTGCAAATGCATCATCCAGATCCTGACTTTAGTAAATCGCCCATCAGAAGTGTCCATCTCATTTAGTTTTTGAAACATAACAGGAACAGAATAGTTTTCTAGTTTTTTTATATCCATTTTATCTATCACCACCTTTCATTATCTTTTTGCATTTTCATCACCATTTTCTGTTTGCTCACCGGCGGTATCTAACGGCTCACCTTTTGAAGCATTTGTAGGTCTGCCTCCACTGTCTTTACTTTGGGTATAAGAAGATGAAAGTGGTATCAAATTATTCTGAAAGTCAAATATCTTTTGCTGTAAAATAAAAGAACCATCAATCTTAGAAGGCGTCATATCTAGTGCAGCAAGCCATTTTGATATAACGGGTGCACCAAATGAACAACCAGACTGATACCGATCTATAACATCTTTTCGATTGTATATAGTGATATCCAGTAAAAAGAATGAAAATTTATAATTCAATTTATTGTGCTTGTTTAACTTGATATATCTGTTTATCCAGCGTTCAAACTGACGGTAAATACCGTATATTAAACCAGAATCATTTTCTATTGAATACCCCAACGCCGTACCACTAGATGAGCCATTAAACATTTCATTTGAAACACCTGCCGAGTTATAGGTATCAGTAGTAGCGTCAGCGACATTATTTCGAGTATTGCTCGAATCTTTAAAGCTAATGGCTTCTGCTTTAGAGCCTAATGTATGAATTAATCCAATGTCGTCTGACATACTTTCTTTATTTAATTCTGCAAAAACAGCCAGAGTGTCAGGTGTCAATAATGGCTTATCAACGGTACTTTCATCTATTGGAACCTGAACTAAAATTGCTTTATAATTGTCTGTTCTAGCTGATTGTAATTTTAATTTTTTATAAGTGTCCAAATCAAAAATATCCCTTACTATGGAAATTAGTAACGGATACGGATATGTTAGATGACTATTTAATTTTATACATATTTGCTTATCTGAAGGTGGGATGTACCAATTAATAATATCTCCATTACGATAGTCAATATAAGCTTGCTGAATATAATCTGGATATGCGCCTATATTTAAAGGATTAATACTTGATAAATCAAATTTGAAATTATATAGCCCGTCCTGAACCTGTCTTAATTTACAATGACGATTATCTAATTGCTGAATAAAAAAATCTGTAGAATTCTCTAAAATAACTCCGTAAAAGACATCTTGGTAAGGGAGAACTTTCATGATTTTTGAGAACTCATGCTTCAGACTCATCTTTTCAAGTTGCGCAGCTAAAGCAAAATAACTCTTTTTCAAAGTGTCCAAGTTATAGCTATCTTTTACATCATATAAATCAATTCCCCAATCAAAAAGAGCCATGTTACTGTAATATGTATTTAGTCTATTATAATGAGGCGAAATACGCATAAGAAAATCACTTGTAGACAATAAGATTTGAGACGATGAATGCGGATGCTCCAAAGCCAGATTAATGTCATCTAAAGAATAATTTCCGCAGCGATATGTCTCTATTATATTGTTCAAATATAAGTCATTTATCATGAGACGCTTAAATCCAGACCAATCAACAGGTTTGTTCCCATTCATAGATTTATTAAAGTTTGACTCGTCCCGTTCATAGATTTGCTGCGAATTAATAGCAGAAGAGGGGAGTGGAGTAGTGAAATTCTTTGGCTTGTTTTTCGAGCCTTTTGGTCTTGGCATATTTATGTATCACCTCCTTTTTAATAGATTTTTGGCTTTTTGTTTAGCTTTGATAGGGATTGAGCATATGACTGGGCGTTGAATGAAGATATAGGTTTTTCATTTGTGATTATCTGTCCTCTTCTTAATTCGTATAACCTATGGGCCAACATAATTAATACATAAAAGCGGTCATCGTGCATGGAGCTTTCCTTATCTTTTGCTAAGGCATAGGTTTTTGTAGTCTTCTCAGAGTTTTCATATTTATATATTGATGTTGTTTCAAGTTTCATTAAATCAATATTGGCTAAAGCAGAGATTTCTTTGTCGGACAGTTCATATTTTTCAATTATCTCCTCGTCTGAATCTTCTTGTTTTTTAGCCATTGAAATAAATTCTTGTTTAAATTCATAAGGGAACTTTATTACCCCTAAATCAATCAATTCTATAAACTCGTCAACCATTTGTGTTCTATATTTTCTAGGGCTAATTAATCTTAACTTATCAATAGCATTAGGGTAAAGTTCTTTATATCCAGTATAGATATCGTGAGATGCATCTATTAATCCCCTATGATGTCGGCCATCTTCACCAACCCAATCATTAAGTAATCCATCCGCATATGCGGAAACTCCCGCACCTCCAGATCCTTGGTCGATCAGTAAACTATCTATATTTTGATAATCGTTGTATTGTCCATTATAGGAAGCAAGATACTTTCGGATTTCCGCTAATTGTCTGTTCGAATCTAATTTATATCCCCTTTTACTCGCCTTATCAAACAAATTAACACAATTGACAATCTCACCAATATACCCATAATTGGGATCATTAACAATATTCATAGCACCAAGAATTGAATTATCAAGTGTTCTGGCAGGATCTAACGCGAGACATATTGAAGTATCTGGTTTATAAGATAATTGAGGAAGATAGAAACATTCGTTTCGTCGTATAGTCCCCCATTTGACAATCTGGTTTACTCCACCATCACGAGTGGGCTGATTATAGTACTCCCTTAATGCTTTTTCTCTGTTCGCTTTCATGGCAGCATCAACTTTATCCTGGGTAAGTAGAGCGGTATATGGTTTCCCATCCATGAATGTTTTTATTGCTGTATCGCAAATCATATCAACAACTATGTAATCTCTGTCACCGGCAATCATTCGTTTTGCGAAGTTTTTATAATGCTGATAGAAAATTTTACTCATGTCATCTTGAGATGATGCATAGACCAATTGTGTTGGACATTTTCTTTTCAAAGTATCGGGATTAAATCCTTTGGCAACTGAGGTCTTGAATTCTGTGTTTTGCGTCGCAAAAGCTTCACATACTGCAATTAGTTCGTCTGAAGAGAATGCGGCTTCATCAAAAAATACTAAGGTTGCTCGACGTGATCTATTGTTGTCTGGATTCCCGTTTAATGTAAATATTTCACTACCATTATAGAACTCCACATGAAATCCTGACTGAGCATGACCAAAACCAGTCTTATTATTACCTGATTTTTTAGTTTCCTTTTCAACAATATCCTTAAGAGAATCAATAGATGCCGCTGTCTTACCGATACGAAGAACAATCTCTTCAATTTTTGAAAAGGTTTCTTTTGATTGATCACCAACGGAACTTACAATATAAATAGCTTGATTTTCATATAAAATTGCTTTGAGAACCATAAAAATAGCGCCCAAAAATGATTTTCCGAAATTTCGGCTACAACACCATAAAACATGTGGTTTATTCCAACTTGCTTGTAATATGTATTTTTGGCTATCTATAAGTTTTATTCCGAGCAAATCTTCACAAGCAATACAAGGGTTTCTTCTATAATAAGCAATGCTTTTGGCATCTAACTCACAAATACGTCTTTTTCTCTCTGATATTAATTTATGATAAGCCATCGTCGTCACCGTCCTCTACAGTGGACAATTGCGATTTTAGTTCATCAACCTGAATAAGTAATTGACGCACCTGTTCTTTTTTGTCATCTAACTCTTTATATAAATCTTCTATAAGCTTTATCTGCGTTTCATATACTTCCTTCTTATCATTTTCATCAAATAGGCAGTGATCAAGAAGTGCCTTTTGAGACACCGAAATTGCCCATTGAGTTCCAGCCCCACTTAACTGATCATAGTAATCAGCTTCAGCTTTATCGAAATGCTTTTCTCTCAGGTCACGCATTAGATATGTCAGAGTAGATTTACCAACATCTTTATTAGATCTGTTTTTTACGGATATCTCATTTTCTTTTGCAATTTTATCGTTACTTGCAACAAGATCTTTTTTTATAACATTCAAAGTCTTAATATCATTAGCATCTTTAACTGGGTCTAAATTTGCAATTCGTTTATCACAAACATGAATCTGCTTATTATTATTAACGATTTGCAATATCTGCGAAAGTTTGTAAGCATCTTCGGCAGAATCCTCGTCTTCTAAATATGGAGCAAGCTGATTGAAAAGAAAGCGTCTGTCCTCTTCTGGATAATCCTCAAATGGATCGTAACCAATAAGCTCAATAGCGTAATCTCTATTTTGTTTATCTTGTTTAGACCATTTAACTTCTTTATCTTGGTCAAGTTCAATGGAAGTTTTACCTATTTCACCCGCCAAGATTGATTGCGAAAAGTCTTGGTATTGATATTGACGACCATTAATTTGGCGCATATAAAGCCCCATACTAAAGTTATTATTAGCTTTTATTATGCTGTCAAAAAGAGAATAATAGTATGGAATATCTAGTTTGTAACACATGAAAATACATGCTGACTTTGTGTCGTATTTTTTCTCATAATATAAAAAGAGTTCATTTACACAGTCTTTACAGATATGAGTAAACTTTGAATTTTTTGTAAAAGACTCCGACCATGGAGATTTATAGAATTTGCCAACTGGATTCTCATAACTTTTTCCGCATCGTAGGCACGTATAAACGTGAGAATCGTCAAAGTTATCAGTTAAGTCAGCAACTTTGGGTTTCCTTGCCATTTATAATACCTCCTTTGCTGTTTGCAATAAAATAAGCACTCGCCGCTAGAGCAGTAGTGCTTGTTAATAGTTTCTATATTTTATTTTCACCAATGAAAGCGCAGATTCAACCCAGAGTGGGAGAATGATTATGTTAATTAAAACCTATGACAACATGACTTTCTTTTAATTTATCAATTTGTTCATTACTTAGTCCAGAACACTCATCAAGGAATAAAATCTTATTTTTTGTCTGTCTTGAGCTTAAAACGTCCCTATAACTGTAAATTGGTATGTTAAATCCAAACTGCTTACAATTATTCTTTATTCCAAACGATCCATTAGTTCTTTCGGATACTACAATACCGTTGTATTTGTGACACAGACTCGCTAAAGCATAAGACTTTCCTGTACCTCTACACTCGTCTCCATAGGTACAGATGTAAGATTTATTATCCTTTATACAAGATTCAAACTTTTCAATCCATACATTTTTCTTATCCATTGAGTCATAAGTGCAATATTCTTTTAAGTTTCTAATTTCGCCACAATGATTCTGTTCCCAGATTTTCAACTGCTTACCAGTAGTGGTTTCTAACTCTGAATATTTTAGTTCCCAATCATATTCTTTAATTAGAGAAAGTGTATCCTTCAGCAAACGCATACAACTTAGTGCTTCCGTAAAGTTATTGTTTTCTTGACATTTTGAAAATTTAGCTTGCAGTTTCTTTGCATCCTCGATCAATGTTATTACAGTTTCTTCAAATACATTTTTGTTTGTATTACTCATGGTATTCCTCCAGCGTTAGGACGCTACCCGTTATTTCTCTTCGTGATAGAAGAGTAGCGTTTGCGGTAGGATTTGAACCCACGGTGCCTTTCAACACTTCTGTTTTCAGGACAGATGTCATAAGCCTCTCGACCACGCAAACATAATAAAAAGAGCCGCCTTAAAAGACGACTCTCTAATAATAAAAACCTTATTTAATTCCAAATAAAATACTCATTTCTTACTTGGACAACCCTTTGTACACCAATGCACCGTCACTTAAAGTAGACAATACAATCTCACCAGTAACCATTTTGCCATCAGCATCGACAGCATAAATCTTTCCGGAGTTTTCTACCAACTGAGATGTACACATGGCGCCATCAACTCCAAGATAGTACCAATTACCATTGTACTGATACCAGGTATTTGTAATCATTATACCGGCACCGTTAAACCAGTACCATTTACCATCAGTATCTTGCAGCCAGTCATTTCTAATTGGTAATCCGGAATCTCCATTATAAAATCTCCAACCACCATCTTCTTGTAACCAGCCAGATTTCTTTTCGATTTCATAGTCGATATAACAAAAACCTTTGACAGTAGAATCTCTCCATGGTCTTGTTTTGATTTTAACCTGTCCACCATTACGATCAGATAAATTTGAAGAAGTGTTACCTTCTAAGCAATCCCAATACTTTTGTCCATTCTTGGAATATATTTTAATTACTCGCCCAGCGTGAGAAAAGTCAAAAATGACTACTGCACCTAATTGTGGCTCTATACCTACTTTTTCCGCATTTTTGAAAGTATTATAGGTCGAGAAACAATTGTATCCAACATATGTATTTCGTGTCATATTCCAGTGTTTTAAAGCTGTTTCAACGCCAAATTCGTATCCTTCTAGGGCAAATTGCATTGTGCAACACCACGGCTGTCCCTGACAACCCATTAATCCCCATGAGTTAACATCACGGGAATACTTTGTGTAATTGTTAATTCCTTTATTTGCTGTCTTTGAATCAAGATCTGCATTAGACGCTTTTTCGATATATCCTTCATCGGCAATGCCTCTATTTATTAAATTGATTAAAGTTCCCATTGCATTCTCCTTTCTTTGGAAGTGTGTGTATTAATTCTGAAATCATAGATACGAGTGAAAGGAATCGAACCTTTGGCGTTAACGGATATAAGCCGCATCCCTTCACCACTTGGGTACACTCGTATATTACAGGGGTACTCCTCATCACCTGTTTATCTCCAAGCGCCCACCTCACCGTATGTCTACGGATTCGTAGAGAACATCTTCTCTAACTAATTGCGCTATTTCCCTAATTTGACCTCACAGCAGTCATTTGATAATGTCTCACCTTTCGGCTGACCAGATATATTGGCTGCTTTGCGCTCCCGAAGGCATCTACTACATTTAATCTGGATAAAATGCGACACCAGAACCAATATTCTTCTTGGTTGGGATTTCATACCCAAAGTTCTATGTTTGAGTTGTTGGCTCGGTTCTTTATTCTCTGAATGAAAGGCGGATTTAGTTAGATAAATGCCTCATCTGACTCGTCCGATTCGTCGTTTTTGATGATATAATGATTTTTCGTGGTTGTTACATCCAAATGTCCTAATAATTTTTGAGCAACTTCTGCTGATTTATGCTCGTATACCACGAGGTTCGTAGCTCTTGACTCTCTAAAGAGATGTGGATGAACTCTACGCCCAACAATCTCAGCAAATAAATCTGAACACCACCCATTGAATGTAGACTCGGATACTTGCCTAATTGCTCCCGTTTTCTTTACCTTAATAACAAACATATATGGATTGTCATCGTCACCACGTACTTCAAGCCATTTTTTAAAAATGTCCATTACTTCTTGTCCAAATTTTAATTTTCTAGGCTTTCCAATAACGGAGGCACCCTTACAACGAATTGTATGGGTTAGGTATCTTTTTGAAATGGCTTTCTGCTCATTTCCGTCTTCGTCAATTACAGTAATTTCTTTTTCTTTAGCTGTATAGTCTACGACTTCTTTTAAAAGCTGTCTCGCTTCAGCTCGTCGGCAGCCAGTAGAATACGAAAACATAAGATAGGCTAATTTCTCCCATTCTTCACGTTTTTCCAATTCTTCACAAAGGTTAATATATTCATCTGGAGTTAAAGGCTCTTTTGGATGTACATATCCAGTCTTGACCACCTTCATCTCTTTTGTGACGAAAGATCTGAATGTTGGATATTCTTCTTCATACATCATCATTATATAGTTACATATATTGCTTACCGACGATTTTTTGAATTTGATTGCAGAGTCGGATAATCCACGGTTAGTCAACCAGTTTAGATATCTCACAAATTCCTTTTTCTTAATATCTAGGCAGCTTTTATTATTGAGGTTATCTTTAACCCAGTAGAAGAATATCCTAAGGGCTGACTCATAGCCTATTTTTGATTTAATCGATAACTCTGCCTGGTTTTCAAGGTATTCTTTAACCATATTACGATTAAATTCATTTACCTCTTTCCACATCTCATCAGTTACGTCATCACTTCTTTTTGCAATTTTAGCTTCCATACACTCATCACTTCCTTTCATAACAATATAAAAAGGGCGATTGCTCACCCCTAACGGTTCAATTCTTCTAAAATTTTCTCTCTGGCTTTCAAAAGATAGTCTCTGTCAAAATAATGCTGTAATGGCTTTGCATCTGGATACTTAATATCAAAAAATGTAATCAGCATATCGACACGCTGGACAATTGGTAATCCCATTCCGAGTAATAATATATTCTGTTCCTGCAAGAATGCAATTTTCTCATTATAGTCATTAGTTAAATTATCACGAGTCAGCTCATTGATTCCAACACCTAAATACAGCTTAATTTCTAATGCAGAACAACCAGTTGCTATTCTGTTAAGTATATTTGCTTCTCTCGAAAAATCAGAATCATCTCCGTATTTTCCAGTAGATTTATGTACTGCTTCTGAAACAGCCTTACACATAGGTTTATAATTTAGCCGCTGTGGGTTTCTCACTCTCCACCAATCATCATTTCTTTTGATTAAATCTTCCATAAGAATAAAATATCTTCTTGCTAATCTACCGAGTTCATTGTTCTCAATAGTGCATAATTCTTTGCACATATTTACGGTGAGATAATACTCTGTTTTAACCCCTAACGCACTACGTTTTGCTTGTGACAAGGTTGAAAAATCAGCGTCTCCAAATTTGGAGTTGCTTGCCTCATAGGAAATTTTATAATCTGTATTTTCCTTAAAATCATATTTTTTGATTCTTGAAATAATCCATGCAGAAATATCTTTACCGACACGTAAATACTCGTGAAGTGATCTTGCGTTCATTTCAAAATCCTCATCTGGCATTGGTAATAATTTTTGATATTTCATTACCAGAGATATTTCTTCGTCGGTGCATCTTAATCTTAATAATTCTTTCTTTGTAAATTTTGTTACCATTAATTCCTCCTTATATGTTTTATGAAGCGTCTCACCTTCATTTCTTCCTCGCTGTCATATACGCATCTCACCGTATACATTTCACTGTCATATAAGGAGAGGACTACTCTCACGATCCTCAAATTTTCTCTGTCACCTAAAAATAGGCATAAAAATAGACCCTACACGTTTGACCGTGTAGAATCTCATATAATCAATCTAATTACTCTTCATTTTCCTCGGCGTACTTATCACATTCCTCTTCGAATGTAGTACCCGGAAATGTCTTCCAACCCCTGGCGGCACAATATGTGCAATTATCCGGGTGAGACTTTCCGGTACCGGGGCCATACTCTGCCATATGTGTCTTGTAATCAATCTCTTCGGCAGGTGTTTCAAAGGTAATAGTTCTATTCTTATAATCGTAAATCATATGTATTTCCTCCTTAATGATTTTATTGTTTATAACCAATATCCTTGGTCAATAAATTTTTCTATATGGATCAATCCAACTTTTCTAACAGAGTTTCAATGGTGACTGATTCACCAACAGATACACATTTATCCTGACGTGCTTCCAGTGCCTCTTTTAAAAGAGTTATTTCATCTTCGGTGAGTTTGATTTCCTTTACATAAATATCATACACTCAAATCACCACCCATCAGATTTCCTTTACAGAACTGGAAATCTTGAAGCGGATTTCATCATGCTCTGGCTTAGTCCATGCCTTACCACCTGCAAGTGCCGCCACACCAGATCTTTCACTCACGTGCTTAACGGAAAACGTACCAAGCCCAGGAAGAGTAACCTTTTCATCTTTATCAGAAGTTAAAGTTTCCTTTACTAAATCCGCAAATGCCACTAATACATCATCTACATTTTTCTGGGATAATTCGGTGCTTTTAGCGATCTTCTTCAATAAGTCTGTCTTGCTCATATTTTATAAATCTCCTTATAATATTTAATTTTTAAAGAGCAGTAAATTTACTATTCTTGATAATAGCCAGTCCACCCGTGACTGACTTTTCTTGTCCTTAGTTTAAAATAATCTTATATGTCTCGTCATGTCCGTATACTTCATTGAATCCATAAATCTTCACGGCAGCTTTACTACCTTTCATCAATGAATCAGAGTATGGGTCGCTACCAACAAATGACGGGGCAATAAGAACCTCACAATCTGAACAGCAACCTTCATTACTTGTAAGTTCTTTTCCTGCGTGAAGATGCCCCATCAGGAGCACATCTATAAATGATCTTCTTAACATAGATAAGTCTTTCAAAGAATTCTCTATACCCTTAATCTGATGTCCGTGAAGTGCCACAATCTCATTGCCTAAAATAGGAATGTCAATATATCCCTTGCCTTCATCTGCTAAGTGAATACTAATTCGTTCATTATCTCTGCATAAATCTTTTATATAATTACCAATGAGATATTCTAAATCCTCGTCCATTAACTCATTGGCTTTACTACCCAACACCCGTGTCTGGGTATGATTAGCCATAGGTACATGATAATATTCAATTTTTACAAAAGTGGATAATTCATTTAAGAAAGATGCAATAAGCCGGCTGATTTCAACCGTAGACTTAACAACTGTACTGTCATTAATTCGCAAATCATTAATCCTAAGAATACCTTGAAGTAAATCACCTAGACTAGCGATATGTAATTTCTGTAATTCTTTTTCAGTAACAAACTTTACCAATTCATAACCTAAAAATTCTAACCGTTCTTTGGTTATTTCAGGAGAGTATTCATTGTTTTCGCTTTTAAATTTTGCACCATAGTGAATGTCAGCCAGTGCAACCAGATATTCTTCTGGAAATGATTTTTTGCAATTACTTGGTTCATGTGAATATAAAGACTTAAAATCAGGCAGTGGGAGAGTGCCACAAGTTCTTCCAATGTATTCGTAGTACATTTCTTGACGGGAAACATTTCTATCAATACGATTTCTTTCGATATTGGCCGTTTGTAATTTAATATTCTCCTTACGAATAGCATCTAATTTTAAATCAAGTTCTTTCATGTGCTTGTCAGAATCACACGATTCAGATTTAGCATCGCCGTACCCCTCCAAATAACTCTTCATATGTTTCCGGTGAGCAGACTCATCATAACATACACCAAAAGCTTCGTTACACAGCCTACCAATCTCAGGATTACTTAATCCATATAGTTCTTTATTTTTATATAACCTTATTCGATACGCCTTTGGTTCCTCATTTGGCTGTCTTAATGCCTTACTGTCTATATGTCAGCCCACCCTTCTTATTCTTCATCATCGGACAGATCAACTTCTTCAACTTCCGCCGGTAGCTCAATCGTGATTTTAAAACTTATTTTATCAATTCCATCTGGCATTGCGTCAATTACCTGCTGAGTGATGTCTCCAGTTTCATCAACAAACCTCAAATCTTTTACATAAACATCATTTACCTGTATATTTTTCTTTGCAGGAGTAATCCTCTCTGCACTTTCAGATATTTTAATCATAAAGAAATCTTCCTTTCATTCTTAAATTTTCGCATAAAAATAATCCTCAAAACTTCTTTTTGTGAGGATTGTAATAATCTTGTTTCTTGCCCTTATTCTGCTTTACTTCTATATACTCTTTGATTTTACGAATATAAGTCTCATCGTCACTTAACCTGCAATGTGATTCCAAATAATAGCAAGAACATCTTCTTGGTATTATTCTGGCCATTACATTGTCAATTAACTTATATGATGGCGAGAGATTCTTCAGATGAGTGTGCTTCTTCGTGTCATCTTGCCGACATATACGATATCCTGTTGCGGTTTTATCAATATAAAATCCCTTATAGACTATCCTATTTTTCATAGGCGTTAATAACCGTATTTGGTTACATAACTGTCCTCAATGTAGATATGGTGCTTGGTTTTTACAACACCGATATGTTTATCGGATACTGTAAAATATCCAGATGAAAACTTACCGGACTCTGGTATATTACCATACATATGCTTTTCCTTAATCACACCGTCTTTAATCAACTGCTTAAACTTGCCTTTAGAAATCTCTTTAATTTTGTTTCACTTCTTTCTGTTTTTGTATTCCGTTAATACGGTAACTGACCAAGTAGGGCTTGAACCTACGACATTTTGCTTAACAGGCAAACGCTCTACCAACTGAGCTATTGGTCAATAAAATACCAATGACAACACCACCAGAACGGTAATGATGCCATCGGCTTGAAATAAGATATGATTATTCTTATTTGTATAACTTATATTTTGTAGCTATTACAGCCTTGTACAAACCTAATCGTCAATTACACGACACGAATAAAACTTAACCAAGGGTTTTATCGAATTTTAGTAATTACGCTTTAAACTTTATAAATAAAGAGTTTTAAAATATAATCTTTAAATTCTGAATATTGAATTTTGAGCTTTTACCATCATATGTATTAGTAAATACATCTATCGTCAATAATGTATTTGCCATTCATCAATATTTGATAAATTCAAATTATTCTATTAAGAATTGTTCTTGATTTTATTTTACCTATGATTATCCGTAGATACCCGCATAGGTGACGGGGTGTAAGTTTTAGGTTTTCGTAATAACTACAAATTATTTATGGCTTAAAAATCAATCTCAATTTTTGTAATAGCATTCGAAATGACAAGCTGAGTATCTACCTGGCTTTTGAAATTATCAATTTCCTCTTCAAGCTTAACAATTTTGTCGTAAATTTCAATTGGGTCAATAAGCTCAAACTCGTTTTTATCTCGGTATGGTTTTTCGATAGCTTCCTGATCTTCCTTACTGATTTTCTTATCGGAGTCCTTACCAATCAGGGTAGCAAGCAGTTCATCAACCTTATTGTCAACTTTCTTATTTTCCTTATTTACTAATTCACTGGCATTTGCATACTGCCTTTTCATTTCAGATAGAAGAGTTTCTTCATACTCAATAGAGTTTTTACGTTCAATAGCCTCCGCAACTGTCATGACTTTATTGTCTACCTGAACTTCTGTAATAGCATTAGATTTTACAATTGCAGACTTTAAAGAATTTCTGTTTGTAATCAAATCAATGGAAGATTGATATGTAGACTTCGCTCTGTCAATAAATGTATCTTTAGAAACCACTCCGATTTTATCAGACGACTTTTTAGCCCCACCTACAAATGAAGCATTGGTAATAGCTTTTGTGATTTTTGAATCGTATAATTTTAATTCGTTAAGTGCTTCTGTAATACTGATTTCTCTCATATTAAATTCGCTCCTTTTATTCTCAATTATTTTTATTTGTTACAATTATGTATTCTCTGTTTTGAATGTAAAAGATGAGTTAATCTTCATCAAAATAACCATTTAATTTTCTGTTGTAGTATCTGGTAATTTTTGGTTTTGTCCATATTTTTGATTCACACTTGATATCGTCATATGTATGAATTTCTCTTTCTGGAATATAACTACATTCAAGGCTTAATCCATCTAAAACTTTAACGATCATTTTCTCAGTAGGAGTTGTAGAAGATAAGTAATCAAAAATAATATTCTCTGCCGTCTTAAATATATTCCGGACTGTTGATACTTTTATATCTTCTCTCTTAGCAATCTGCTTAATAATATCTTCTTGTGTAACTAACAAATATTATCCTCCCATCTGAACGAATTCGATTTTTCGATAACATATCTTGATTTGTAATTAATAACATTGTATAATCTCCTTTAAGTTGATTAAGTTATTTGTGCGATATGTGTTCTCCATATACACACATTTTGCAGTCCATTACTAATGGACTATTTTATTTTTGATTGTTTAAAATAGTCCATATAACATGGGTTACTTTACTCGCTTTCACATCAGCTAACATTTTCTTCTTTTTCTCATTAATTCCTTTTGGTAAGCATTTCTATAATATTTTTGACAAGACTCACACCGTTCACCCTTGGACTCGACAGGCACTTCAACCCATTCTCCACAATCAATACATTGAATAAATTTAGTTTTTTTAATCTGAATATTTTTCTCTAAATTATTTACAATATTCTGCCCATAGCAGAACCATAGCAATTGTTTGTATCGTTTTTCGTGTCCATATAAATATTCCACCAACATATCTGCTATGGTATTCTCCGAATATCCAGATTCATTAAATCTTTCTCTGATCTCACATGCCACATACCTCAGATTATCAACATACTCGTCCTTCATATTTATCATATAGCGATATTTCCTATTTAATTCGTCATATAGATTGTTAACCTCTTCACTACAGACTGTATTTACATTCCCCATTAGCAAGCGATAATCTATGGTTCCAAGATTTAAACCTTTTGTGTTGATTGACTTATTGGGAATTCTGTCGAAGATTTTATTGACAAAACTCTGATTTCGTTTTTCGACCTGTTCCTTTTCTTTATCCTTGGCATATTTAAAAAATGCGGGTAGTTTCTTTTTGGTATATTTTGAAACAACGGGCTTGAACCAATCTGGCCTTTCAGGCATATATAACGTCTTGGCACTGTCAATACAGAAATTGTTTTCCATACAAAGAAGTTTTACGGTGTCGATGGCTTCCTTCTGTTCTTCCTCATTTCCCGCTATAAATACATCATTATTCCATATTTTCGAAATGTCGTTACTATAGATTCCGATATTCCCGTGAGTAAATGCAGCATTTAATCCTGCATAAATTGTCTTATTGTTAAGCAATGTAGGATCAGCTTTTCTCATATTGTAATAGAGCGGAACAACCCCGTTCATATTTCTTTCTGCGATTCTCACAAAATTAGGCTCCGCTACAACTAGACTCTTATCCCCGTCAACATCAAACTGAAGAATTTTGCTTATCAAATCGTGAACACTAGTATAAACGGCGTTAGTAGTAAACCATTCTTTAATTTTTGATACCCGATCTCCATATCCATCACTTGCCACATTAAACCTTATAGCATGTTCTTTATATAGATGTGGACTTCTTAGGCAATCCAGCTTATCGCTTTTTTTGAACAGATTACAAAAAACTTCCTTATCACTTAATAATCCATTTGGATTTTCTATTCCACCAAACCAATACTCACAAGCCGCATAAAAATCCGGAAGTAAGAATGTATATTTGCCAATCACTTCAAGCTTTCCGCTACGATATTTTTTTAAAAGACTATCTTTAACCTCACGAATTACATCTTTCGCATATGTATCTGATAAAAGTGAAGGATATATTTTAATGGCTTTTTGAAAAGGAGTCATTTTGGTGTTATATGGAGTAACTCCTAGAATGTTCATCATTGTATCTTTTGACGTACATACATTCTCTATCTTTTCAACAGACTTTTCCGTTAGCATATCTATTTCGGGATCGGTAATATTCGTAAGAGTTTGAAGCATTTGATAATTAATTTTTGCATTCTTAACTTTATCTTCTTCAACATTACAAATACCGGCAGTACAATTATATTTTTTATAAAAACTCTTATACTCATCCCATGACTCATAGTATTTGTACATTTTGAACTGACTTTTTGTAAAGATTACCTTTATATCTTCTTTGGTAATATCATGTTCTTTTCCATAAATATCTTTAATAATAGGAGAGCAGTGGTTGACCTCAACAAATCTCCTAAAATCAAATACTCCTAGTAACCCTTTAATCCATGGAGCGCGGAACATAAAATTCTTTTGGCTTACACTGGGTAACATCATACCGGCTCCGTCCGTGTGAGGAATTGGAACATAATCAGTTTTTCTAGTGATAGAATAATCTGATTCGTCTATGAAATCAAAAGTACCATATACATTCGTTTCAAAGTCATCGATTACTATTGATTTTTCAATGTCAAAATCCCCCCATAAGTCGGTGGCAGAATTGGTAAGTGCCATATAGGCAAGATGCTTGTTTACATTATTCCCACCCTTCGAATTGATTTGATCAATAGTCAAGCCACACATTACAGTTTTTTCAATGCGGTTCCAGACAGATTCTTTTATAAAAACCGCCTTTTTCTTACGAATCTGCCCGGCAGATGAAGTGAAATACTTATATTTTTCACCTTTATATGTAAACCCATAAAACGAGATATCTTTAAAAACATCAAAATAATATACTTGTACAACCATCAATGCATCTGTAAGTTTATCTTGTTTTATTCCAATCGTCCTGGTAAGGGCAGAATCAAAAACAGAAATTACGTTGTTGTCTGTTAAACTTTCTTTCCTTATTTCTCGTACATGATCTTTTCCGTTTGTTATCTCGTTTTGATTTACCTTATTTGCTAAAAGAGTAAGTAATTTGTCTTTAGACTCTTTCGCCTTATCCCTCTTATGTCTTATAAGATTATTCCATTTTATATATTCCTGAACAGTATCTATATGTTCCGATAATATCTCAACATCAACTTCATCTGATTTATCTAACCGAAACAATGAAATGTCTTCTTTAGAATATCCATATTCTTTCAACAACTTTTCTAATTCAGGAAGTTTGTTGTTTATGTAATTGCGTTCTCTGCGATATTTGCAATTCATGTCATGAAGATATTTTTCATGATTACTATAAAAATGTCCTGTATCAACAGAATACATGTTAATTTGCACGTCTAAAATATCTATATCCTCCCGTCGTGTTTCTCCGCACTAAACAAACCACACCATAACTTTACAATCTTTACCCTCGGCTGCCCGATGTATCTTGTATGAACTGTATCCATCCAAGAGCACAAAATCCTTATTTAATACAATCCTGCTCTCACAATATCCATTACGACAATAAAATTGCCATTTCCTCTTGTATTTATCAGGATTAATCCGGGACTTTCTGAATTGAGGAGTAATATGTATGTCACTTAACTTAACCCAATACTCGTGTCCAGGCTCATATACACCAAACGATCTCTTTGCGATTCTAGCCAATGTCTTAATCATTTGCTTTCTTCCTCTCTTTCTCTATAATCTCAAAGCCCCTATCAAAACATTTCAGCTCGTACTCATATCGCTCTATGTATTTCTTGAAGAATCCATCAGTAAGAAGATCTGTCACACACTGAGCCATATCGCGTTTGATGGATTTCATGTCCGACTCCATTTCGATATTTACCTTATCCTCGATTAAATCCCATTTCTCAACAGTATTTTCGCGCAGTCGGAGAGTAGTGTAGTATTTCTTCTTTTCGTTGTCCCACCTCGCTATAGCAATAACTGAATAACCATTCTGTAAATCAATTGAAACTATTACATTAGCCTCTGTTTCGTATCTAAGCATATTTTTGTCTTCCTTTCTATTCCTTGATTAATATTGAAAATTTAATACATGTTTATTAGGTAAGTATTTCTCCACCAATGGCAGTAGAATTTTCTGTACAATGGTGGTTATTGAAATTTCAAGCTTAAAATTCATTCTGGGCTGATTTATTCGCCTGATATTTTCTCATACGGTCGCCAGCTGCTTGTCTCTGCTCATCTGATAATTCTTTCTTCTTTGCCCGGAAACTGATTAATGTCTTATCTTGTAGTAAATACGTTTTTCCGCACTTTGTTTCCTCAATAACTGAATACATATCAGGACTTGAATTACATAGTTTGTCTAGTTTTGTTATGTAGGTGCTGTCTGACGTATAAATAGTTGCGGTTTTCTCGTCCCTCATCATATTGATATATACTTCCTGCTCATAAATAGGAACTGAAGTTGGTGATTTTATTTCTAACAATTCTTCATCTTCGATATATTCATTGCTCATTTTCATTTACTATCCCTTCTTTCACAATTCTTTCTGCATTGCTCGTCAAATTTCATATCTGATAAAATCTGTCCAGTAATATCGCCCATAGTTGAAAAACCACGATATTCTGTATTGAAACTTTCTACATTGATAGCACCTCCATATGTTCTATGTTTTCTGTTTGAGTATGTATTTGTTCCTGTCATGTAATTTGTAATTCTCCTTCTCATATTCAATTTTTGTTATTATTTCTTGCATCATTGACCGCCTTTCTGGTGAGCCACTGATTGTTTGGTTACGATTTTTTCTGTTACCTTACACTCCGTTTAATATCTCTAACTGCTTTGTTATTTCTAACATGTGGTCGTATTTCTCATCTAGCCTTATATTTCCATTTTCATCTTTGACAAAACGTCTGTAATCCGTGAATATTTTAGGGCCAGTAATAAACCCATAACTTCCATCGTCTTTCTCGTATCTACTTCTCTTTACTTCCACACACTTTATAATTTTCAAGACTTCTAATATTTCTATAATTCTTCCTATATACCGCTCAGACAGTCCGATATCATCTGATATTTTCTTGTAGTGACGATAGCAGCATAAAGGCTTATCTTCGTTGCGATTCATATTTACTCGTAAGTAGGAGAGTAGTAGTAAGATGTATGACGATGACATTCTAGCTAAATCAATATCACTGTCTTTTAATTCTCTTTTGAAATCTAAAATCTTGTCCAATTCATCAAAATATATGATTCCGAATTTTTCAGGCACATCAAACTTAGAAATATCAATTTTGATTAACTGATACTCATTTGAATTCTTTTTCTCAATTTTCAGTTTTTCAAAGTCTGGGAAATTGACGAAATAGCCGGAATAAGAGAGTGCTTCTAAAACTTCGTAATATTTCTGATTAATCTTTCCATCTCTATAATTAGGTTTTAGATATGACCAGTGGCATAATTCAGTAATACTGAACGCCACCGTGTCATCTAAAGATCGCCTTGCGCATAAATATGAAAAGATAATCGCACGTTTATCTGATAAGTCTTTGTTGTATATTATTTCTCTTGGTATCTTTACATAGTTAGGCAAGACGTGTCACCTCACCTAATCTTCAAGTTTGCTCATTTTTAATCTTTTGGACTTTGCAAGACTTACATTGTATTTTGAAACAAAAAACCTAGCATATCTTGTCGGCATCTTCTCTGTATATGTATCTTTTTCCGCTTCTTTTCTTATATCTGATGGTTTCCATTCAGATAGTTTGGAAACAAATCTGCTTTTATCAAAACAATCAGAGTATATCTCATAAAAATCAAACATACCTCGTATAAAATTCCATTGTAAAGATGTTGGATCTCCATTAAAACAGGTTTTATGTATATCCATACATTCTATGAATTCATTTTTTTTATCTTGTTTAATATAATCTTTATATAATAACAATAAAGAAGCGGAACAATTGATTTTAAAATCACTTCCGGGTTCCTCACCATAAATATTCAATTTATATCCCAAAGATTTAAGGCACTCATAAAAATCTTGTTCATCTTTATTTTTTTCATATGTTCCATTAATTTGTGCTGTTAATATTCTTTTACTGCTTTGTGGTCTGCGCTTAGTATTTTCCTGAGTAAACCAATCGTTTTCTTCTTTAATTGTTAATCCATATCTCAATTCACAACGTATAGACTTCCAACCAACCCGACGTACTATAGCAACAGTGTGTTGTCCGTCTCCCATTTTTTTTGTACCATCATTCCTAACACTTATTTTAGGACACTCAACCGCGTCTTTATCAAAATTCCCTGATTTGCTTTTTTCTTCAATAAAACTCATATCAAGGGGTCTTTGGTAATCGGACATAGACTCAAGATCGTCAATTGGAATATTTTTGTACTCTTTTTTAATTAACATTTTTAATCCTCCATTTTTAAGTTGATATTTTTTGCTTCATCAATAGCCGATAACATTTTCTCCACAATAATCTCAGCGTTTGCTATACATTTGTCTAATTCTGACTTAGTTACTCTACCCTCCATTTCTTGTAAAATGCTTTTAAACCCTCCAAAGTACATGTCAAAATCGGCATTCATGCACTCGATAACGGAAATCTCATAGTCCCACACAGAATCAAGATACTCTTGAGATTTCTCCGTTTTTAAATCAGCACATATTTGTTTTACCTCCTCACTAATTTGCGGCTTGCTATCTAATTTAATAGAAATTGATGCAGGTGTTACATTACTACTTTCTCCATTTTTGTTTTCATTTTCTTGTTTTTTCTGATTTAACTCTTTATACCCCGCACTAATAGATGTTTCACCTGATAATACCCGCTGTTTTACTTCCTCATTATCAGAACTAAGTACTTTTGCACCCATACGATAAGTTTTCTCTGATACACCGGCAATAGAAGCTAACTTTTCTGAAGTGTTAATAGAGTTTTCAACCTTTGGTAAATTTACCAAACCTTGCTTTCTAAAATCCTCAGAGCGCCTATCGCCACCTGTTGCCAATTTAAGATTTTCTTTTGCTTGTCTTTCATAGATAGGGCGATACTTCTCAGTCACTGCGATTCTCTGAATGGGAGAGAGGTTCCTGCGCCCCAATTGGATATCAAGCATCCATTCCATAACTTCTTCTTTTGTTTCATAAGCAAGCGTACCTGAAATAAATTCAATATTGTGCTTCTCACAAATGTTGTAGCGGTTATGCCCGTCTACAATAAAGCCACGCCACTCCATTATCGGAAAGTTTCTATCGAATCCATTCTCGACAATATTTTTTTCAAGCTGTTTATACTCGTCGCTTGTAAGTGGTGGTAGTAAGTCGCGCAATTCTGGGTCAATGTTTAATTTCTTCAATTTCAAAATCCTTTCTTATAAAATATGTTTATAGTTGCTCATCAGACAATTCAAACAGAATTGTCCTCATTTTTATTATTCTCTATTGAAAATCAAATTCACCTCATTTCTTTCGTTCTTGCCATTTTCAAGCCGGGCACTTTAGTGTGCTAAAGAAAAATGCGTTTAGGTACCTCCCACGGGTACCCAAAAGTAAAATTCAACCTCATTTGGGTACCTCCAAGGTGTGGATTTGTGTAGGTCAATATCAAGATAGACTCATATTATCAAGAGATGAATATTTGCTACGCAATTAAAAACTTTGTTTTGGTTGTAGTTTTGATTGATATTTGCCAGTGTGAGGAGATAAAGTATTTGGGTACATGATTTTATTCTCCGTTTTCACTTTCATTTTTTGTTATTTTCTTAGTTCAAAATGGGATAGAAACTCCTTTCTCCTTATCAAATAAGGATTTAAACTTATCAGGGTGCAAAAAACAGTCAATTTTGAAAATCTAAGTCCAGAGACGTTTGGAAAAAATCAGCCAAAAATGACCGAAATTTGCAGTGTATTAATTAGTTACTGAATATTAATTAGTAAATGATTATAAAGCGTCTCTATTGATTTGGTGTGGTGTGAGTGAAATTTGGGCATATGGTTTTATTCTCTACTTAAATTTTTATTTCTTCTTCTTGTAACACGTATCACTCCTACATTTCTGCAATCTAGTCTTAGAGACATATACAATTAATCCACCGTTGGAATATGTAACTCTGTCAATGTAATAATCTGACCAACGATCATGTATTGTGTCGCCTGGCTTTGGAGTTATGTTCTTTGGAAGATTAATTTCTGACGATTGGTAATGATATTGTTTTTGTGGTAACTCTCTTACATAAAACTTCATAATAATATTTTCCTTTCTTTACTTTGTACATATTTCTTCTATAGGTGTGTCAAATATGGTTATGTGCTTCTTTGATGTTATCGGGTCATTTTCAGATGCAATACCGTATTTAATCAAGTTGCTATTTACTATTTGCTCAATCATATCTCTGTATTTTTGACTGTATTCATATGGTTCCAATGGATAGCATGATGTAAGATTATTTTCGTAAAGGTAATCTGCCTGTATCTGTTGAGTATCCATATCATATAAATTCTCTAATTCGTTTAGGATATTTCTATATAAGGAACCTCTGTTGATATGAAAATGTTCTTCTAGTAACGTATATTTTGGAGACATTTTTCTAAACCATGGATTATATGGCTTTCTGTATGTAGGTTCTGGTAATGATGATTGTTGATGTTGATACTCCTCTAATTTGGAGATACGAGATTCTTGATTCTCTAATAAGGCAACTATTTTATTTAAAGAATCTGTAATTGGCTTCATATCTATATTTGATATATTTTGTTTATCAATAAAGACAGATGCCAATACATCGGCACATTTATCTTGATAAAGTTCTAATCTATGTGTTATGTTGGGATAATCTCTTATCATGCGTTTTGTAATATTGATCTTTGCTAACGCAATGGGTAATTTTCTCGAATTAATACATTCTGAATTTTGATTACCCTTATTTGTAGGTATGTTGAACTTTAACACCCCTTTTGAAATTGAAATATCATTGATCCATTTACTACGTTGATATCTTACTTGCTCATCTTTGAATCCTAATCCTCTGAGCACCGAATTAATTGCTGTATAAACCTCACCAGTTGAATTATCTTTTAGTGCCACAAGTGAATCTCCATAAAAATCAAAATCTGTTACTTGTAAAGCTGTTTTTGTATTGCTCATAAATAAATTTCTCCTTTACATATTGAAATGTTGTAATTTAGTTTCCGATATTTATTTCTCCGTTTGTAATGTGATTTTTTTGAAAAAAGACGAAAATATATCGCTATTAATAATGATGGGAGTAGTGGTATGATATATAATTCTCTGTTTTGATGTAAAAGCACGTCCCATGTGGGTATGTAATATATGTGATTGTAATACGTGGGATTTTTATTTATATAGGGGATTTAGAATTGAAAATATGAGATTATGGATAAGATAAATATTGAGTTTGGTAATTATATACAAAGATTAAATTCTGTTTTCGGTAGATTTGCACAATGATGATGAGAGGGGTATATGATTATGACGTTCAAATTTAACCATATACAGGCTTGTAATGCTTTGGATGATATAATTGTCATGTAGGAGATAAAGTGTATTAGAATTGATTCTGGTGCGTTGTAGAGGGTATGGGCATATTTTGGCATTTAGATATTTAAATTATTAGAGTATTATTTAACAACAAAGGCATCTCTGGAATAATTATTAACATAGAATCAGTTCCAGAAATGCCAATTTAAAGTCAAATGTATGAAGTACTAGATAAAATTAATCAAAGTATTCAAGGACTTCTGCAAAAATAGCAGCCAAGTCCTTTTTTAATTGAATTTTGTCAGCTTGGAATGCATCAATTGATATTAATACGTTTATTCCATGTGATATGATTTCACCCTTTCCATTGGTGAGTGTTGGTTTCTCGAATGAGAACTTTTGTGGTACGATTGATAAATTAGATTTTGACGTTGGTATTATTCCTTTCGTTAAAAAATATAATATTGTGATTATTGGCCACATGTGTTAATTCTCTGTTTGGATTTTAAAATAATAAAAATAGGCATGATGATTTATGCCTACAGTGGTTGGAATTATTTTGTTGTAATTTTGATTGATATAAAAAATGAATTATCTGACAATTTAACATTATTTAGATGTGAATTGTTTGAACTTAAATTTTGGCTACTTCGACAGAGGGTATTTTTGTGATGTCAAAATATGAGATATGTATTGATTTATAAGGGGCATGTGAGATTTGAGTGAATGGAAAATATAGAATCAGATGTGTTGATTTTGGTAAAATTGAGGACTGTTCGAGAAAGTGCTTGATTTATAAGGGGTTTGTGGTGTTTTAGGGTGTTATTTATGGTGATTTTTTGATGGAATGAATTATCTGACAATTTATAAGGCTTGATTTATAAGGGTTATCGGGATTTGTGTCGAAGGTGCTACCGAAGTAATTTTGTGAATTGTGTGTGAAAAATATACAATTGTAATGAAAATTTTAAGTCTATGTGTGAGTGGAATAGATGTGGGCTTTTAAGAAAACAGTAACCGTTCCTAAGATGTAAACCACGCTCCGGTACCATTCAGACCCATAAAGCCTAGGAAAATCAATGAAAAAACGAACTTCTGTTATTTCTTCACTTTTATATATTCCAGTGCTATGACATGTAGTTTTGGTTACTACATATAGCCTTGCTGATTCCGTTGCTTTTACAACGAAATATACACGGGTACGTTTGAATTGTATATACAATAGCTGTTGCCGGTATGTTCGAATTTATGTTGTTTATGCAACAATAAATGTAAAACATATACGTATATGTTTATGATAATTATTAAAGGTATACGTATACGTTGCTGCGAACTGTAAACAGTTGATATAACATCAATCATTCTTTATTCTTATATAAACAACCCATTCTTTCATGATTTTCGGCCATACCTTCCCACACAGTTTCACAATGATATTTTTTCTTTTCATCATATGTAATAAAGTTAACATCTAAGTTGCAATTAAAAAATTCTGCAATCTTAGTAATTTGTATTAGTGTAAATTTATTACTTTCTCTCGTGATAGGATCAAGGGTTAACTTTTGGCTTAGTGTTTCAGGTGATAATTTTAGATAATCAGCCAGTTCATTAATGGTAGTATTGTTATCTTTCATTAATTCGTTTATCGTCTTGTAAATAAAAATGCTTCCAGGCATCATTATATTATTCTCCATATGATAATTTCTCTATCTGTAATAGTAATGTTGATATCGCAGTACAGCGCATTCAATCAATTCACACTTGCAATTTGATCTAAAATGAAACGTCAATCCTCATTCACTTTTTCAGCCGTGACAACATTAATCAATCATTGTTCTGATCATTAAGGTATCCTTCCCTAATCATCTTTTCTATGACTGCCATTTTAGCCAATCCACCGGACGATAATTTATAATCACTCATATATTGTCTAGTGGCAAGCTCAATTTCTCTTTCATTTTTTGAAAATCTAAATGACATCTGAAGTAAATCCTTTTTGTAATCGTATTGAATTTCTTTGTTATATACACTTCTTTTATTATTAGAAATATTGTCAGACAATATTAAAAACCTCCTGTCAAGTAATACTTTTAATCTTATCATAAAAACTTTTGTTTAGCAATATAATCATTATTTTGGGCACATTGTATATAAAATCATTCAATTGTCTTTCAATGTAGTAGACATATATACATAATCCACAATGAATATCCTAGGCTATACAATCTTCACAAATTAACTATGCTATGTTTGTGCATTCTACCGTATCTTAATATCCTAGGCTATGCTATAATGTACTTAAGTTAATAAGTTACATATTTCAGTTTTTCCTCTTTGCCACACTTGCGCCATCATAGCCATTCCTGGCTTTGCGTAAATATGTAAAGATATAAAGAGAATAACAATTACATAAGGAGGTTTAAAGATATGAGATCAATTCAAAAAGGATATACACTTTCTTGTATGAGAAAGCTACAAGAAAAAACTGGATTATCAGACTTAGAATTTATTGAAAGCAGTATTACAACATTGGTCAATCAGCAAGGGCTTAAAAGAACTATTGAAAATGGCATTATAAGAATCGGCAATAACAAGCGCCTATATTCTTTCAATCACAATAAAAATGAAATTAGCCTTTTGGAATATTAGGAGCAATACGAAACATACAAACAAGTCAATCATGAAAGCGAGGTAGTCAACCATGACAAATACTGTAAAACTTCAAGGGATATACAATCATAAAATGGGAATTAAGGTATCCGATTTAAGGCCAGGAAATATATTACTCTGGAATTATGGATACAAAAGCGAAGTAATAAATTTAATTCCAAGTAAGACCGGCAAGACCATTACATTACAGCTAAAATCATTACAAGACGGAATCATAAGAAATAGGAAGATGTCTTCTGAAACTGTAGTGGTAAAAGCCTAAACGACAAGCGTTACAGTCGGGTGCAACTCCTGACTAGGCTATCAGTAAGTGAAGCAACTTACTTCCTCTCAGAACGGAAAAGAGCCTGACAGCGCTAACTGTCAAGCCCTAACCAACTACATAATGGGAGGTGATGGAAATGCCAAAAGGCTACTATGTTCCTTCCGGTTACATGGGTTTCGTAAATAATAGCTACCAACTATTTGCAACAGAATCCGAGTACCCGGAATACATAAGTTAATCACCAAAGGCGGGAAGCTACCAACTTCCTGCCGACCCAAAGGGAAATACAGAAATGTATCTCATCTTCACAAATTGAGATTATCACATTTCTTGCGATCTGTCAATCCGACAGAGTTTCCCAACAAAAAGAGAATTACAATCCAGCAACATCATTTCCGATTGACAACGCAACAAGCTGTTAACCGCTCATCTATAACAATTCTTAGATAGAATCCGGAAATAAAATGTAATTGTACATTGAAAAGTGAATAAAAGTGTATTAGACAATATCATTGGAAATTTCTTCCTTACTCACCTTTTATTTTATCAAAGGTTAGGATATACTATTTACAGGAGGTGAAACGATGATAACCTATTATAAATTACTAGATATGCTAAACAGGCGAGGAATGACCAGGGAGCAACTTAGAATTGCTATAGGGGCAGGGCCAAACACAATTGCAAAAATATCAAAAAATGAGCCAGTAACATTAACAACAATTGATAAAATTTGCGAAGTTCTTAACTGCCAGCCAGGGGACATACTGGAATACATATCTAGCGAAAACGATATATAATTTATAGAAAACGATTGACAAATATTACCATATATGATATACTTGTATTATCAAAAGGAAATAAGAAAACCGCTCCAAGCCTCGACAACTTAGTAAGCGGTTTTCCAAAAGTAACACTTGATAAACAAGCGTATAATCATTCTAATACATTTTTATTCGCTTTTCAAGTGCAATCGCACACAAATTTCCATTTTGAATAAGAGAATTAATATTTACAAAGTATCACAACCGATCAGTAATGAAACAAGCATCTGACCGTTAACAGCACATAGCTAGCAAAGTGTAGGCATATTGTAACTTTCCGATTCTATACGGGAAGAAGTGAAGCGAAATAAACCGTTCCATCTTAAAAGGTGCATAAGGGTTGAATCACACTAGCATACATTGTAGTCACTGGTTACGGCGGTTTTGAAAAAGTAGACACTTGGCAGAATATATAGAAGCAGCCAGCGAATTATAAATTTGCATTGCTTGCGAAATAAAAGCAGAAACGAATCAGAGCCGTTAGGCTTGCTTTAATATAGGAAGAAACACATTTTTACCAGTTATACCATACAGGCGAAAACAAAGAAACAAACGTGAGACGTTATAGAAGAATCCTAACCACCGCCAAACGGGACATACGGCAAACTTCTATAATTAGTCATATCCCTTGAAAAATTCTATTTTCGTCTGTATGAATATCTGATAAAGATAAAAATTAATGAAAGGAATGATAAGATGAAACAGGAAGTAAAAGAAATACCATTTAATGGAAGCACCTTGTTAGGTGTGAAGGACGCAAGTGGTCTAGTATGGTTGGCAGTAAGAAAGACTTGTCAGGATATTGGATTGACGGATGCACAGGCAAGAGCAGAGGTTTTAAAAATGCAGGAATCGTTATTGCTTAAAGATAACTGTAAAAAGCTGAGTCTTAAATTTGAGACTCAGGCCAGGGAAACTCTTGTGATTGCTGAAAAGTTTGTTCCAATGTGGTTGGCTCAGATCAATCTTACGCCAGCAATGCAGAGAAAGAACCCTTTAGCCGTACAGAAGCTGCTAAAATATCAGTTAGAAGCGTCTGACGTACTTCACAAGGCATTTTACGAAACAGAAGATCAGAAGGCAGCATTTAATAAAATGTTAGGCTTACAGGGCGAAATGCTTGACTTAAAGCAGGAAGTAAAAGAACTGAAGGAACTTGTAACAACTGTTATTGACAATTCCACCATCAATAAGGCACAACAAAATGCATTATACAATCTAGCAAAAGAAAGAATTTGCTTCCTTCTTGGTGGCAAAAGTACAATGGAATACAAGCGGTACAACAAACTATATTTTCAGAATCTATGGGGCGATGTCAAACGGAAATTTGACTGTTCAGGCAGCTATCATGACTTGAATCCAAAAGATTATAAAGAAGTAAAAGAGTTTATTCCGTCATGGGAATTTGTAAGGTAGTTGTATAGGGCTTGTAACGGTCAAATGTTATAAGTCCTTTTTGTATCACATTACAGAGAATAAGGGAGGTATGCAATCAATGAAAATTAAAGTTGACGATATGGGAGACGGATTTCTTGTGGATTCTGCCGGGAATACCTACATCGTAGATTATGACCTTGTAATTGACCACAACAAAGAGGACTGGAAAGCTTATCGGATATCCGCTTATGATGAATCAGGCGAGGTAATAGAGATAGAAACTATAGACTGAAATATCCAATTCATAGGGAGGAAACATGATAGAAGGACAAAAAATAAAAGAATTTTATCATACTCGTTTTGATAAGAACGGTAATCAAATCGAGGATATTGGTTTTTTGAAATTTCCAGATGGTACGGTAGAAAAATTTTGGGAATGGTATAATACCGGAAAAGAAATTATTGTCATTCAACATAGAAACAGAGACAAGTACGGGAGATTTTACAGGACAGAACATCATTATCCAGTATAAATATAAATAAAACGATTATTTGAAGGGAGAAAAATATTTGAAAATTGGAGAGATAGGAAAGAATTCAAAGGGAACAGAAATGAAAATAGTATCTGCAAGAAATTCTTGTGATATAGATGTTCAATTTCTTGATGACTATGGTTACATTTATAAACATAATATTTATACAAATTTCAAAAAGGGAAATATAAAGAATCCATATGACAAAACAATTTCTAATGTTGGTTATTTTGGTGTTGGAGAATATGAAAGTTTAGGAAGAAAACACGCGAAAGAATATGACGCATGGAGGCTAATGATACGGCGTTGTTATAATGAAGGTTCAGATAAAAGATATCCAGCGTATTATGACAAGTGTACAGTATGTGAAGAATGGCATAATTATCAAGTGTTTGCAAGATGGTATGAAGAAAACGTTTATATTGTAAACGAAAGATTACATATAGATAAAGATATACTAAATCCTAACTCTCACGAATATTCACCTGAAAACTGTTTGCTTGTGCCACAAAGAATTAACATGTTATTTCTAAATAAACCAAACAAAAGAGGGTTGCCCAACGGAATAAGAGCTGATAAACATGGATTTTCAGCAAGATATAATCACATTGAATTGGGTAATTTTAGTACATTAGAGGAAGCATATTCCAAATATGCAAAAGAAAAAGAAAAGAAGATTAAGGAGATTTCAGAAGAGTATAAAAGCATAATACCAACAAAGCTATATGAAGCATTGATGAATTATAAGGTGCTCTTAGAGAATGATAAAAATTATATAAAATCAAATATTTATAAAACTTAATTAGCAGAGTGGAGCAGCCTATCAGGGCTGCTTTAATGCACTTGGCGCAAGTCAAGCGGTCACAAGTCCGCAAGCATTAATACATAAAAATGGAGGATATAAGATGCAGAATACAAAAATCTTAGAGTTACTTAATAATGGTCAGGTAGAAGAATTAAAAGCTATGATCCAGGACGAAATATTTCAGGACGGAATTAAAACAGTACCGGGAGCCAAGCATCGGTATGCAGCTATGAAGAAATACTTTAAGTATCAAGAAAATGATAAGGAAACTTTACAAAAGCCTTGTAAGGTGACTTTCCAAGGAGAGGAATACAATTCATTTATTGACGGATATTCTATAGTATTAACAAAAGAATCTACCGGAGAAATTGCGGCATATGACAACACTCATAATGATTATTTTAAGGTTGAGCAGTTACTTTCATATTCAGAATATGACAGAAAAATGGTTGACGTAAATGCCATTTTAGCAGAAGCGAAAAGCAAGGGGTATAAATTTAAAAAGGACGAAGTAGGGCAGAACAATGCTTTTTCCTGTGCATGGTATTTTGAAAATGCTTATTTTAAAGTTGGAATTCTGGATCAGGCTTTTTCTATTATCAATGATGGAGAAGAAGCAGAAGTTTACTATTCAGGAAAAGAGACAAATATCATTTTCATTAAAACATCGCTTGGAATATGTGGTGTTCTTCCGGTACGTGCAAAGGTAGTGATGGAAAACGAAAAAATAGTAGTGGGCATGGAGGCGGAAAGAGTAGCCTAATTCAAGGGCTGGCACTTCTTAACAGGTGTAAGCCTATTTCTTTAAAGTAATTGAAATTCTTATTTCAAATAAATCCTTGGTTAAATGCGAGGTAGAAAGTGGATAAAAATGAGAGAAATGTTTAAACATACAGACAAAACAGCGGAGATATTTAATAATATGTTGCATGATTATCAAAAAATAGATTCCGATTCAGAGTTAGAAAAAAGAAAATTGTCTTACGATACTTATAAGAACATGGGGTTTTTAATTGATTGTTTGCGCTTTGACGGGAAAGTGACTATTGATGATAAATCACTTGCAGATTATTTTCAAGGCTTTAGCTTTACAGTAAAACAGAATGACGATCAATATATGATAAGTCTTTGAAACTATTCTTTTATTTGGAGGTTGAGAAATGAGAGAGGAGCTAAGAACAAAGATTATAACATGTAATGAAAATCATAAAAATCTTGTTGAGTATTTAGCTAAAAGAAATATGTTCATATGCGGAGCGTCTGCGGATTTTAAACGTTTCCCGATATTTGAGGGAAAGGGCGTTGGTTATCCTGGCAATAAATATGTGGGTTATGCTAACGACATGTGCGAGATAGATTCTATTGTATGGGATAAATAATATTATTTCTAGTCAGAAGTCATCGGACAGCGTTCCGGTGGCTTTTATAGTGGGAATAAATGAACTTACATAATGAAAGGTAAAAGGTGGAACTATGAAGCATTTTAAAGATATAAAATCATTTGAGGATTTAAAGAATCAGTTTAAGGCATTGGCAAGAAAGAATCACCCAGACGCTGGCGGCGATCCAGAAGTCATGAAAGCGATTAACGGCGAATATGATCAGCTTTTTCCTATCTGGAAGTACAAATACAACGTAACAGCACCGGAACCCACTAAAGAAACAGCAGACAGCACTAGAAGCGAATTTTATACCGCGTATGGTTGGAAAGGTTCAAAACACGATTGGAGCCGTTCTACAAAAGAAGTTGCCTCATTAATTAGAACTTATGTAAAAGAAATATATCCGACTTATAAATTTTCAATAAGATATTCACACGCTTCTATGTGTTCAGAAATTCATATCGAATTAAAAGAAGCACCTCACGGATTATATAAGAATTATGACGAGTTGACAAAAGATGATATTAACAATATTCATAGGCAACTTAGAGCAAACCATTTATTCAATAAAGATTCATGGTTTGACCATGAATTAAAAACAGCCATTCTTGAAGCTTGGGACAAATCTGATTTTTACAAAGTGTATAATGATGGAACATCGGCGGTCATAGAGGATGTAAATAGAGAAGTAAATAGCTACAATTACAACGATTGCGACGCTATGACCGATTATTTTCACGTTGATTTCTATTATTTTGGATGTAAAGTATCAAGTGATTTCAAAGTAGTGGAAAAAACGGCAAGAATCAATAATGCATCTAGTCAGACAAAAACAGAAGCTTGTAAGGAAATAGAAAGCATTGATAATAACTGTACTTACGATATTGCGGAAGACACCGACACAAGAGACAATTCTAAAATATGGGTTGTAAAAGTTGTAGAAAAGTTAGACCGTGAAGAGTATATAAAAGTAAATCAGTACATGAAGTCAATCGGCGGTTACTATTCTCGCTTCAAACATGGCTTTATATTCAAATCAAATCCAATAGAATTATTAAACTCTGATTTATCGAGTAAACCAGAAGCAGAAGAATATATAAGAACAGAAACTCCACCAGAAGAGCCTAAAGAAAAGGTTAAACCAATTATTGAGTATGATATCATGGAGGATAAAAGCCCGTTTGATAACAAAAAAGTTATTTATATTGTAAAAGTAAAAAATGAATTATCAAAACAGGAATTTGCAGAGGTCAAACGAGAACTTGCAAAAATACAAGGATATCATAGCAGTTTAAAGGACGGTTTCATTTTTAAATATGATCCAACTGAAAAACTAATTGTATAGGAGAGAAAAACAATGTTTACATCAAATGCAGATTTTTACCCAACGCCAGGGCATCTTATTGAAAAGATGCTCTTTTCTTTGGACTTTAACAGGATCAAAAGTATTTTAGAGCCAGAGGCCGGGAAGGGTGACATAATAGAAAAAATTAAGGAGAAAGAGGGCCGCATGTCTGATCGTTGGTCAAAGTTTTCTTTTGATATTGATTGCATAGAACAAGATGAAAATTTGCGACACATACTTAAAGGTAAAGGATATCGGCTAGTTCACAATGATTTCTTGACATACGACACAATGAAAGAGTACGACCTTATTATTATGAATCCTCCTTTTTCTAATGGCTGTAAACACTTATTAAAGGCTTTAGAAATGCAGAAGAGAAACGGCGGTGCCATTGTTTGTTTGCTGAATGCCGAAACGCTTAGAAATCAGTGCAGCAATGACAGAATAACGCTTGTTAGGCTGCTAGAAGAATATCATGCAGACATTGAATATATAAGAAATGCTTTTGCGGACGCAGAACGAAAGACAGATGTTGAAATTGCATTAATAAAGGTACAACTTCCGGAAGTTGAAAGACAATCATTTATCTTTGATGGGCTCAAAAAAGCAAAAGAACAGCAGGAATATGGGCAGACTGAAAGCGCATATCTAGTAGAAAACGATTTGTTTAAGTCTATCGTAAGTCAATACAATTTAGAGGTAGAAGCGGGAATTAAATTAATCAAGGAATATAATGCCATGTATCCTTTGATTATGACTTCTTTCGGAAAAGATGAAGAGACAGGCGAAACAGTTCAGAAGGGTGGCTGCATTTTGAGCTTAGATTTATCTACAAATAAAGATAAATACAGTAATAAATTATCTGTGAATGGGTTCATAAGAGAAGTGCGTGGAAAATATTGGAACGCACTCTTTCATAATGAAAAATTTATCGGACAGCTTACCGAGAACTTAAGACAGGATTTTTATAATAGACTTGAGAACTTAAAAGATTATGATTTTTCTTTATATAATATTTACGAATTAAAAATTGAGATGCAAAAGAAAGTAGTTTCTGGAGTAGAAGAAACTATTATATCCTTATTTGATGAATTGAGCCATAAACATTATTGGGACAAAGACACATCAAGCAATATCCATTATTATAATGGGTGGAAGACCAATAAAAGTTGGTTTATAAATGAAAAAGTAATTATACCATTAGCTGGGTATGATTCTTTTTGGAATAGATATTACCCTACAGATTATAAGGTTAAAGGGAAACTACAAGACATTGAGAAATGTTTTAACTATCTTGACGGAGGCTTGACGGATGCAATTGATTTAGAGGAAACCTTAAAATTTGCAGAAGAGTACGGAGAGACGAAGAACATCGTTTTAAAATATTTTAATATTACCTTTTATAAGAAAGGAACCTGTCATATTACATTTACTAATCCAGAGCTACTGAAGAAGTTCAACATATTCGGATCACAGAAAAAAGGCTGGCTTCCACCTTCTTATGGCAAAAAGCAATATAAAGATATGACGGCAGAAGAAAAAGCTGTAGTAAACGAATTTGAGGGTGAGAAGGAGTATTCAAAGGTCATGAGTGATACTAAGTATTATTTATTCGATGGAAACAATAGTATGAACTTGTTGGAAGATAAGTCAGCATAAAAAGTAAGTTTCCTTTGGAAATGGAGGTGCGAAATATGGAAACGAGATATTTTGAAATTGAATTTGGTCATGAAGAAAAGGCCAATCAGGAACATTTCGATAAATACCCTGATACGCCATGCGATACTTATTCTATTTGCATTATTGGAATTAGAGAGCCTTCTATTAAAGAAGCTGAAGAGTTTTGTAAGGAGGATATGCAAGAACTTGGATATGAATGTGTGTGCTCTGTAATAGAAATTGATGATTATGAGGCCCATAATTACTTTGCAATGGAAAATGAAGATAGTTTTCCAGTGTTTAAATAACCAGTGGCAATTCACATTTCAAGAGAAAGAAGAGGTCGACTGTTGTGAAAGCAAGAAATATTATTGCAGATTACGAATGTGAAATGATGCAATATACTGGTGATAATTATTCTAAGATAATAAATATCATTAGAAAATATCGGAATTTAAGTATAAGACATATTATACCCAATATACATGTGTATGGATTAAGGTTTCCTGAAGAAAAAACGGTAATATCACCTACTGATTGGTTGGTTAATAAAAAAGGCAGAATAATGGTATGTAGCAATAAAATTAAAGAAAGCAACTTTGAAATTATAGAATAAATTGTGCCTTTCTTTTGGTAAGGAATGGAGGGAGTATGAAACGAAAAACCTATAATAGTGTTTTAAAAGCAGGAAAGTTAATACAGAAAAAGGGGTATGACGAAAAAGAAGCGTTGGAACTTGCTGTAAGATTCTTTGATGACTTGCCAAATGGGAGAGATGTTGAATTTATGATTGACAAGATGGCAACAAAAGAGGAATGGTTAGAGGATCAACGGAAGTATGGATACTTATTTCAAGGGGGAAGGAAAAGTTATCCTGTTGGATATTAAGATAAAATGCACGTTTAATGGTGAGCAATCGGAGAATATATACCCGGTTGCTTTTATTATGCTCAAAATCAGGAAGGAGATTGTAATGGAGAAGTTTACAAATAAAGAACTGAAAATTATCAGTAATGGTTTAATAAGCCTTATCGTGAATGCTGCGAAGGCAAAGGGGCTTGTAACTGATACGGTTTCACTAGGCGAAAATGAACAGTAAAAATTATGTTGGTGGAGTTAGTTATTTGCCGTCGGACTGTGAAGACAATCCAAACGAGGTGGAGTTAGATTTATAGATCAAATTATATTTTTCAAAATATGTAAGGTTAAGTTGACAGGGCTATTTTATTGTGATAAAATCTGAATGTAAGGTTAACATTACATATAAGAAGGTGGAATAAACTTAATGAAAAATAAGGTTCGTCAATTACGAGAGGCATTGGGTATGACTCAAGAGCAATTGGGTGAAAAAGTCGGAACTTCAAGACAGGCTATAAATGCAATTGAAACAGAAAAAAATGAGCCTTCAATATGGCTTGCGTATGATATAGCACAAGTATTCAATGTGCCGATTGAAAGTGTATTCTTATTTGAAGAAAGTGAACGAAAATCCCGTGCGGATATCAGTAGGAGGTTTACAGATGGCACTAAGAGAAATTCGACTGTTTGATGATCATGTTTTACGTAAAGTAAGCAAACCTGTTGATATGGTTGATGATCGTATCAGAGAAATTCTTGGCGATATGGCAGAAACAATGTATAGCACAGAAAATGGAGGTGGATTAGCCGCATGTCAAGTCGGAATATTACGCCGTTTAGTTGTAATTGATATGGGTCAAGGCTTATTAAAGTTAGTTAATCCCCAAATTGTTGAATCTGAAGGAGAACAACTGGTTATTGAGGGATGCTTAAGTTGTCCTGGTATATGGGGTAGAGTGCGGAGACCCAAAAGAGTATTGGTTAAGGCACTTAATGAAAATGGAGAAGCCATTACAATTGAGGCTTTTGATGAACTTGCAAAGTGTCTATGTCATGAAACTGATCATTTAGATGGAGTATTATTTACAGATAAAGCAATCGAGTATTTAGACATCAAATAGTTCTCGAATTGAATTGTAGCATGTAACTGCCTTTTAACATAGGGTCTTTAAATGTAGTTAAACCTTCCAATGATAGTGATTGGAAGGTTTTTTATACGAATCTTTAGATTTAAAATGAAGTTTTATAGAAATATTAAGCAAATAAAATTGTAATTTCATGGTAGAAAGCAGAGGTATAAAATGGCTAGAAAAGTATGGTATGAAATAGAGTTGATAGATACGAAAGATTCAAAAACAGAAATGGTAGCACGTGTTAAAAGTAAAGGTCTAGCACAAATTATTTATAATCAAATTAAAGAAGTTTATCAGAATCAAAAAGATATTCTAGTACATGTAAAATAACAGTATAAAAAATAGATTTTATGGCTCTTTTCGAGCAGAAAGAGGATAAATATGACACATACAATTAGAGTTAAGTTATTCATGCAAGACGTAAAAATAATATAATATCAGGGACCGTTATTGAACGTGATGGAATAAAAACAGAAGAAAGTATTTTGGATTGTGGAAATCACATCGCAGTATGTCGAGATATTGTATTTGGAACTAGTCGAGATATTAATGATAAAGTAATAACAATTACAGTAAGTGAAAATGAATAAAAGACAGGATTCAAGGAGGGATTAAGATGTATGTGTGGACTGTACACAACGAACACGGGAAAGAGCCCGTTTATAGATTTCCTTGCCAAGTGAGAATGTATGCAAAGAAAAACGGGTTTTCAGTATTTGACGAAAGCAAAAGTACATTTGATTTAATTGTTTTCTGTAAGGGTGGAAATGCTGGATTTTTTGCAGCAAGACGAGAAGTTGAATAGTTATCGGTAAACTAAAACCGTTAGAAAGGGATTATAATGAATATTTTAGAATTTTTAAAATCTACGCATGATGAAACGAATCCACTGAGAATAAGACCGGCTATTTATTGTGCTGATGGTTTTCAAATGTCGGTTCAGGCATCGGCGTATCATTATTGTGAGCCAAGAACAAATCTTTTTGATTGCAATTATGAAGAAGTTGAAATCGGATTTCCAAGTATTGAAGAACCTTTAATTATGAATTATGCAGAAAATCCAGAAAATCCAACCTGTACGGTTTATGGTTGGGTTCCACTTACCATTGTTGATGAGGTTTTAACAAAACATGGAGGAATAACTGGACAAATAGACGAAAATGGTTTAACTATGTTTGAATACGAAACCAGATAAAAAGCACATTTTATATGCAGAGGAGATAGAAATATAATGAAAAATATACTTACAATTTATTTGATCATTAGCATCATAGCACTAAATATACTATTATTAAACATTAAAAAAGACAGTGCCAGGCTAAAGACAGTACTTAAGGATGCGCACTATGCTACGCTAGCAGTAATATCATTTACCCCAATTATACACTTAATTGTCGTTGCATTAGCGATTTTTAATAAAGGATCTATTGATATTTATGAAATGACTAAGTCATGGAAAGAGAGGGAGTCATGATAAACACTGTCAAAGATTATAACAACTCATACAGTTATCAACGCATGCACAAGCGAAAACAGCGTAGAAATTTCATAATATTGAGCCGAATTATAGGAAGCATTTTACCGATGCTTTCTATTTTTTCGCTCTTCATGCTGTCTGATCGGTGTGGAAATTGGACATTGGCAGCTTTACTGATAATTATAAGCATGGCTTTATTTATGCAAACAAAAGGAGAATATTAAGAATGAGCAATGTAAAATTTCACTATCAAAAGAATAAGGAAGGAAAAATTGAAATGTATGCAAATGGTGTATACATACAAACATTTGATAACTTTACGGAGATTTTCGCCTTACATAGTCTTATATCTTAATACATAGCCTTGTCGGTGATTCGGAAGGATAGACCGTGCTGCAAAAGTAAACAGGGCATTCCCGGCAATCTGAAAGTGATTGCTGCTTCCCACGGAGAATTAGTGGTTGATCTGGCTTAGGTCACTAACCGCACATAGTTGGCGGTAGATTTAATATAGGAGGTGTTTCGTATGGGATATGGAGAATTAGAACAGTGTAAGGACTTTGACAAGCTGAAGGCAGTATTTGATAGTGATATGCTTGGATACTTTGAGAGGCAGCTAGAATGCTTTTTGAATGGATTAGAAGATAGGCCAGCGGTAGTATGTTGGTGGTCAGGTACGATGAGTACAGAGGAGTTTATAGAGCAATGCACATGAATGTGTGCTTTCATTGTTTGAAAAATAATTTGTATATTAAAGAAAAGGGGTAAGGCAGAATATGAGAGTTGATAGCATATTACAAAAAGCAAGTAAGTACGGGTATATTATTAACGGAGAAAAATATGAAGCAGTAATTAATTGGGCAAAAGAAATAAAAGAAGTTAAGCTAAGTATGGATAGGGAATATCTTATTTTGCTAAGTGAAATGGAGAAGGAAGTTGACGATGCTGAAATTCAATGGCTAAAAGATCATCATAAAGAACTTTCATTTTGTAATGAGTTTGAGGATAGAGGATTTGCATTCGTTGATGTTTTAACCATAGAACGTAACGGTACTTTAGTGACAACAGTTGACTTCTATGGAGACGGGGAAGCGGAAGACTTTATTGAAATGATATGTGGATAAAATGCTGATTTGAGAGGAGAAAATCATGGGTAGAGAAATACAAAGAATTATAAGGGAATGGAAGAAAGAGAGTAAAACAACGAAAGTCATTCAATTTCAGTATAAACGCGGAATTCTTACAATTTACACTTCGCAGCCTGGGTGGTTAATCGGAAGGAGAGGAGTTCTTGTTGATAAGTATTTTGAAATATTCAAAAAAGAACTCTTGGATCTTAAGGAGCTTAAATTTGAAGAAACAGATTACTATTGGGTGTAACAGCATATGAATGCGTGATTTGAAAGGAGAAAGAGGTATGAGTAAAAGTAAATTGTTTTTAGAAAAATGTCTGATCGTGACTTAAAAGAACTAGTTAGGGAAATTGATGATTTTGAAAGAGTAGGCACCACAGCAAGCGAGTTGATTTGGAGATACGCTGATACATGGTATACAAATTCTGTAGGACTTGAAAGGCTTATGTGTCTTACTATTGACGCATATAGGGAGGCCGCCGATAGATGGTTGAGACAGATAAGTGTTCAATAGAAGAGATATTTCAAATAGAATAGGAGAATGCATGGAAATATTAGATTTTCAATATGCGACCGTTAGGACAGTACATTATGGAAGAGAAACATATTAGACGTTACAGTTCTTTGACTTTGATGAGGCATTAAAAATGGTTCAATTCGTAGAAATAGGGAATGAATTAGAAATAAATTGGAGCGAGTTATCTACTTTTGATGAGAACAAGATTTCATATGGTATTATTAAGATACATATGTTATAATTATTAAAAAGATAGGGAGGATATCATTGTGGTAGATTGGGTAGCTATTATAGTATCGGTCATAGCATTGGTAATATCAATTATTGGTTACTTCATAACTAACAAATATTCCTTGTATCCCAATAGAGAAGAAGTAAGGCGAAAAATTGTAGGGTTAGTAAATGATTATGATAATTGTAATGGATATAATACTTTATTTGATCTTGACAAAACAAAAGATATTTTTATATCAGACCAAGAATGTATTTTAAGAGAAACGAGATTATATTTTGGAAGAAGAATATATAAACTTTTAATTAATGCAATCAAGACTGGCTCTGAATACAGAAAATCTGATAGTTATTTGATGGAATATAATTATATTTTAAGTTTGTCTAATTTTGATTATGATTACTTAAGAAATATAAGACTTTATGATCATGACAGGGAGTTTACAGAAAAGGATAAAAAAGATTATTATAATAGCATAGAAGCTTACCCTGATGATGATCTTGCGGCGTTCAGTTTAGAAAAATATAATTTGAACGATATGTTAGCTGAAATTAGTATCAAAGAAACTATGTTTTTAAAAAGTAAAAAAGTACTAATAAATGAGATTAATAAAAAATTGGTTGGTAACTAAAAGTAAAAACACCGATATCCCGGTGTTTTTTGCTTTGAGGCCACAATTTCAATAAGAAAATTAGGATTTCCCGGAATAAGAAAGGAGAGTTTATGAAAATGCAGGAAGGTAAATGGTCTTTCAACGAAACTGATGATGAATTTTGGAACAAAGATACATTTGATACAAAAGAGGAGGCAGAAAAAGCAGCCGTTGAGTATGGAAAAGAACAGGGATACACGGATATACAAGTAGGAATGTGTGCGCTTTTGCCACTTCCGTCCTATGTCGATCCCGATGATATTCTGGAGCGACTTAATGAGCAGTACGCGGAAGACGCAGGCGGGGAATATGATGATGATCTTTATTCGGAAGTAAAGAAAGAGGATTTAAGCTGGCTTGAAGAAGAAATGAGCAAAATTGTCCATGAATTTCACAAACGAGCCGAGGTGAAATCAACATGGTATACTGTCACCAATGTCTACAGTGTTAATATTGAGTAAAACTGACATTGGCTGGAGCTGCAAGTATAGGCCGAAGAATATGAATTTGGAGGAGGAGAGAACATGGATCAAAAATATAAAGTAGAAATTGAAATTACTGTTGATGATGAAATGCTTAAGTTATATGGACATGATGTAATTGATGATGTGGTTTTGGAAGCACTAGATGAAGCGCCATTCCAAGTGAATATGATTACCGTAGTGAAGATATAGTTTAAAATTGTCACATAAAGGAGAGTACGAAGTGGAAGAAATAAAATACGACCATCCGAAATGTTATGAACCAGAAGAAGAAAATCCTTATCCCTTGTGTATCGGCAATGGGAGTGCGGAATGTGATATCTGTTGTCTTTATGTAGACTTCCCAGAACCACCATTCGATAATTAAGTAAGCTGAGACTTGACGGAGGAAATTATATGGCTAGAAATAAATACGCAGGAACTTGCTACTGCTGTAATACTTACGTTTCTCCAGGTTTTGGACATTTTGAGCGATACAAGGGAGGTTGGAGAATTAAGTGTGTAAAATGTGCAAGCGGAAGAGTGGTTAAAGAAACCGATAGGGAAGTCCAGAGAGTAATAAATCCTAAGTCAAAATGAGGTAAATGTATGACGAATGAACAAGAACAATACTTAAATGGTTTAATTGACAGATGCCATGAAGGTAAAGGAGAAATAATTCAACAGCATGAAACAGAAAGCCTACATAACAATAAAGTTTTACTAATAAAAGCCGTGTTACCCAGAGGTAAAACAATAAACATTTACGTGGATGAAAACGGTAAACATATGACTATATCTGATGATTATTACAATGAATTAATCAGCTAAACGAAGATTTTACAGATAAACGAACAAATTCTTTGAGTGAAAAATGGCCGCGCTGTATCGTGGGAAATAAAATCATATTTATAAAAGTGAGAAGGAGATGACATTATGGGAGCTTTAGCATTTATAGGATTACTTGTGGGCTTATTTTTATGGGCAAAAGAGAGTATGACGCCCAACACGCCGGCTGAGAACACAAGAGACCTGGATGGGATTATGAGGGATTCCAGTAAATATTCAAAAAAGGAAATGCAAAATAGAATACGAAACGGACACTACAAATAATATGAGTGAAAAATATCGTTGAAGGCCACTGGACAATAAAAATCTGGTGGCTTTTGTATTGCCAAAATAGTATAATGGAGGAAAGTTTATGAGTGGGTTAGAAAGATATGAGAAAATAGGAACATTCCTGTGTGGAAATGAATTCATGGTGACAATCAAGGCAGAACATGGGACTCATGTAATGACGATGGAGGAGTGGGATCAGATTGTGAGAAGATTTGGATATAGACAGACTCCTACCGGGGTGAGATATTTTAAAAAAGAGAATAATGTGGCATAGGGATAAAAGGATTGTTTCATAGGAGGTAGATGTGAAAGATAAATGGTTTGCATTCCATTGGTTAGACGGGAAGACGACATACAATAAGGGGAAAGATGTCGGAGAAGCGGCTCATATTGGTGTCGGTGGGATTATGGCTTTGGATTACTATGAAGAGGCAAAAGAAATACCCGATGACAGAAAAGAAATTAGGTGCGTATTTTTAGACGGAAATAATGAAGTTATACATCCTGATACGATGTTTGCGAAACAGGCAAAAGAACAAATTTTAGATGGGCATAGTGATATTATTATTTCGATATGCAATCGTGTATGGAAATGCAATGTTTGTGTAGAGCCATTTGAGTTTGTATTAACCGAATATGCTATAGAATGATTATTTGATTGGAGGATAACTATTATGAATTATGGTATAGCATATTGCGGTTCAAACGGTAGAACATTTTCAGATACTGAGCCTTATATCGAAGAAGCTGGAACTTCGTTGAATGAGTGTCAAGAGACGTTACAACGATTAATTGAAGATGGTTGTGGACAGCTAATTCCATTTGAGGTGAGAGATAAATTAGAAAGTTATACTTGGGATTATGTAAATAAGCATAAAGTATTATTGCTTTAAAATAATAGATTTATATGAGAATGTGATTATATGATAGATAACATGATACCAGTACAATTTGTTTATGTAGAAAATAAAAAAGAAAAATCATCAATAACAGAAAATTATAGACAAAATTATATTGACGATTTGAATAAAAAACTCTGGGAAAGAAAGTAACTTTGAAGTTTGAGATTTATGTGAGGTGATATCATTAATAAAAAAGAAAAATGCGATTGGATTGTCAATTACATAGCGAAACATGATTGGCAAGATATTTTTATGGAAGATTTCGTTAATTCATATGTGGAAGAGTGTAAGCCCGGCAAATATGAAGAAACATTATGGGGAGCATATAAAGTCCCTGAACTTGGAAGATATATTTCTGAGTTATACAAGCAAGGTGTCTTGCATAGATTTACAGTTGGATTAAACCTTCAATGTGACGGTTTCCCGAAGTGGTGTTACGGATACCATATTAAAGACAAGAAAATTTAAATTAAAAGGAGAAAATAAAAAATGGCTTTAATATATGATAAACACGAAGAAGAAATGAAACCACTACACGATCATCTTAGAGCAAATAAGATGAGTTTTGAACAGTTTCTAAGAACGGTTAATTTTGTAAGAGATATGACTAAAGAACAGATGAATGCTTACATTGATGCATATTCAAATGGTGAATTTAGTAAACATGGATGGTATTGAATTCTAAGATTTATATGTAGAAGGGGCATAATATGTACATAATTAAAGATAGTAATGAGAGGTATTTTGTGAACTGGATCGGTAGTACCCCAGTTTTTAATGGGAATATGTTTTCTGCAAAATCACTTAATGAGACTGATGCAAATAAGACGATAAGATCTTTAAAAATGATAGTTAAAGGTAACTACGAAAAAATATTGTGTGACGAGAAATTCATTAAGAAGATGAATAGGGATAATCCTGTATGGTATCGTCGGCAGATAGAAGAATTAATAAAGCAATATGAACAGAAATCAAAAGATACCTATGATTCAAATGGAGCATATTTAATCTACGAGCAGATTATTGATGAGTTGGATTCAATATTACATGAATGAAACTAGGTTTTCAAAGGGAGGGGGATTTGATGGAGGAACTAAAAAAGCAGTTTACTGAAGATATGAGACGGCTTTGTATAGAAATAAAAAATGCCAGCCATAATCCATCGAGGTTCATACAAATGTTGACTGATGGTGATTCTGTTGAAGTAGTTAAAAGGCTGATTATGAATGAACCAACCGATACATTTCTAAAATTGGCTGCAATCTGCAAATTAAATCTGACTGTTGAATATTATGTGGTCATGTCGAAATATCAGCCATTATTCAGTGAAGAAGAAATAATTAAGTGCAAAGAAAGATTAGAACTGTACAAATATTAATTAGAATTAATTTGTAAGTACTACATAGGGCATTGGAGAATGATAATCCAGTGCCTTTTATAGTGCTTATAAGGCAATGAATTATAGGAGGTAGTCAATATGTCAGCTACACAGGAAAGCCGTAGTATAATGGAAAATAAGAGTGCAGACGTGATCCAGTATCCTCATATTAAAGCGGATGGAACGCCAGACCTGCGTTATGGTTCTAAGCAAAAGGTAGGTACAAGAGAATCTACAAAAATGGAGTGTTTATACGAACGTGATGAAATCATTGCAATATATAATATATTCCAAGACAGAATTGAAAACGCTACCTCTTTGGCCAAGGAGATGATTGCAAGGCGTAACCTTACAATGCTTGTTTGCGCTATCAATGTCGGTTTACGAGGGGGGGATTTTTGCTCACTAAAGTGGTCAGATATCTTTGATAGGAACTGGGATTATAAAACATCGGCTGATTACGTGCCAGAAAAAACAAATAAGAGAGATGAAGATGGAAATATAACCAAAGCAAAGCACATTGAATTATCATGGAACGACGATTTTGAAATTGCGCTATCTGAGTGGCTTATCTGGCTCAATAGCTACGATGCTAAACAAGAACTTGATGATTATATATTCAAAAGCCAAAAGAGTAGTTATCTCGGTTCAAAGAGATGGTGGAAGATAGTGGAGGATACGAGAAAGGAAGCTGGGATTAAGCAAAAAATCGGAACTCACGGACTAAGAAAAACCATGGCTCACCAGTATATTAAGAACGCCCCAGATAAAAGCCAGGCATTATTAGAAGTATCAAGTCAGCTTGGCCATAGTGATTTACGTATCACAGAAAGATACGCCTGTTTAGAGAAGAAAAATATTGAGGCTGGAAAGCAGAGAATGTCGTTTATATACGATAAATAATGTGGTAGAATAGTTCTATATATTCAGTGCAAGTAAATAATTCTATCGTCTGATTATTAGATTGCTTGCATAAACTATAAAGATAAAAATTGCCATGGCTTTTAGAGGTGAGATTATGAAAATAAATTTGGAGAATCAACCCCTACCGAAGATATATAAACGTTGTGGTAAAGAATGCTATTTGGATTCTATTAGAGAAAAGTTAATATTTATCACGCCAGAAGAAACTATAAGACAAAAGACTATTTCATATCTAATTGACGAGCTACAGACGCCACGCAGCATGATTACAGTAGAAGAACACATTTCTCACTATGTAGCTAACTCTAAAAGACGAGCTGATATTGTTATCCATAAACTTAATGATATAGATAATACTTCGTCGCCAATAGCCGTGGTGGAATGTAAAGCCAAAGGTGTTTTACTAGGAGAAAAAGCAGTAAATCAAGTTTTAGATTATGCGGATTTTCTAGAATGTGAATATGCTATGCTAACAGATGGAGAAGACACTATTTGTTGTAAATTCGACTCAGAATCGAATCAGTATATTGATATAAAAGCACTTCCGAATTATCAAGATATGATTAAAGGGATTTATTCTAAAATTGAAGAGGATGAAACACCAATTAGAATTCCATTTGAGGACTTGGAGAAAAACTTATGTGATTATCAAGACTATGAAATTGGGACGAATACTACCTTATCTAAAGCAATCCCCATAATGAACCTTTGGGAATGCTTGCTGGATGTAAGCTATAAATTCCCAAAGAATAAATATAAGCTTTTTAATTTGCTTGAAGATTATGGCTTAAGATTTTTATCTTATGGCAATGCCGGCGGAGGAATATTTTCAGGGCCATATCGTTCATTTTTAATTGATGTAAATGGAAGTACAGAATTTGTTTCTATAAACATATCTACATATGTTACAGAAGCGAAACAAGAGATTCAAAAGACATCACTTAATGTTGCAATTGACAATGAAAAAGATACACATCATTCTTTGCAACTTATTCTAGATGATAACTTAACGGTAATCGGTAACTCATGTTACTTCTATCATCATGGTCGTATCGGAATTGGTAATTTAGGGAGTGGTAAAGTTAGCGAGCTTCGAAAACTCGTCTACGCAAGATATCCACAAATTGTAGATGGGAAAAGATTTTTTCTCGGAAAGCTTGAACATGATAGGCTTTGGCATTTGGACGACCAAGAAATTGTCACACTTATAGAAAATTTAATCTCATATGCTCTACTGCGTGATGAATATCGTAATAGTTATAAAGCAGCAAAAAAGAAAACAAATATGAAAGATTGATTAAAAATAGATTAGGAGAGAAGAGAAATGTCTACTAGTGAAGAAGATATTATTGTATATTTTAATAGAAACTATACACAGCAGTGGATTGAATATCTTGATAATTAAAAGAGTGTCAAATCGCTATGGGAAACTATAAATAATTGCGGAATACATCAGTCAAGCTTGTCGACGCTCTACGCTCATCATAAATTAAAATGGTTTACTCGTGAGAAATACATAAGTGAACTTGTAAAAATTCAAAATATAGATAAGATCATGGCTACCTTAAATATTAAAGATGAGTATATAGAAAAAGCTTTACCAGGAGTTTTGAAATTATATGAAGAGAATAAAAAAGCCGATTTTAATTTATCATATGCAATGTGGAGAAAAAAGATATAATTGAGTCCTTGTTGGGCCGGCCGTAAAAAGACAAAATAATAGAACTGTTTCATCAATAGAAGAGAAAGACGATAGATTTAATTTCTATCGTCTTTCTTTGCATCTTGTTGCATCTTATCTACATATAAGAGTAACCGACTGACTGTGGGATCATCAGAAACGATTAAGTCGTTTGGGGTACATTCTAACTCTTTGCACAATGCCTCTAATATCTCTAATTTAATGCTTGTGGAATCTCCATTGAAAATAGCGGTAATTGTTGGATATGAGACACCGATGCGTTTGGCAAGTTCGTACCTGGTAATTTTCTTTTCGGCTAGCTTGTCTTTGATATTTAATCGCATTATATACACCTCACTTTATATATAGTATAGCATATATAGAAAGAAATATAAATATAAAATATATTTGCTATATATACTTGACTTTATATAAAGCGTAGTATATAATGTTGAGTATAAAGAGATTGGCAAGTGTTGAAGAAAGGAGGATGCGTAAAATTATGACACAGGATTTAAAAAGATATGATATTGTACTTGTAGATTTCGGATTAAATGTAATTGACTCAGAGCAGGGCGGTATAAGACCGGCAGTAATTATACAAAATGACGTGGGAAATTTCTATAGCAGTACAACCATTGTAATGCCGTTAACAAGTCAAGTTAAGAATCTCAATCAGCCAACGCATACTCTCATTGAGAAAGGAAACGAAAAGGGGCTGGTTGAGGATTCAATGGTGTTAGGAGAATGCATGAGACAAATATCAGAAAAGAGAATCATTAAATACCTCGGTTATATTTCCGATGTAAAAGAGAAAAAAGAAATAAGGCGTGTATATGACGCTAATTTCGGAGAGGTGGCCTAATATGCAATATATCGAAATGACTATCGAAGAAGCACTTAAATATAATCGTGGCAACAAATCTAAAACAGTTCTTGTTGCAGTTCAAGACCTGGAAAGCGATGAGATTCCTGAGTTTGTAAAGAAAGGCAAACATGAATGCGAAAACATAATTATGGAAGCCGAAACGATTGCAAGAGTGTATGATGATTTTGTGAATCAATTGAGGGTGTTTACTGAAAAGCAACCAGATATAAGGAATATAATTCCGCGAGGTAAATTAAGTACTATATTGTTAAGGGAATAAAACGACAATAATCGAACATATATTCGAAAGACCTTGACAAAGAACGTATGTTCGATTTATAATCATAACCAGTCACGGTGCTATTGATTAAATAAAAATCACAGTCTGTTTAGCTTCATCGGTGTTGGCGCACCTCCGCAAACAGACTGTGATTCTACACATAACATAAATCAAAGCCAGAAACGGCCGGACTTATGAAACATAGCAGATTACTATGCTTGATTGTATTTTACATAATTTCTTTTTATTAGTCAAGCAATTTCATGTATCGGCGTTTCTGCTATAGTCTCCCATAAATGAATGGAGAATTAAATATTGTAACTGATTGGTGTAAGGTAGCACAGGGTATTTTGATTATCTTGGGGTGTGTTCAAGTCGCACATCGGTTGTTTAACACTGTTGACTCATTAGTATAAATAAGGCGGTGGCAAAATGGATTCTATGCAAAAACAGCAATTATTGGACGAGTATGCATCAAACAACATGGCTAAACTCAGAAAAATATCATATCCGTTATTCATAAAGTTTGGCGGAATTTCAGAAAAAGATCATGATGATTTTTACAGTAAAGCCAATGAAGAATTATGGAAGGCAACAGAAACTTTTGATGAATCAAAGGGGATTCTGTTTGAAGTTTATTTAAAGGGTTGCCTAGCTAGAAAATTCAAAACGGAGATGACCGGACTTAATAGAGAAAAACGTAAGGCGGACAGGTTATCAGTTTCTATTGATGCGCCCATTGGTGTAGATGAAAATGCCACTATTGGCGACCTGTTGGCATCTGACTATGACATTGAAAAAGAAACACTGGATAAAATTGGTGTTTCAAACGATGAAAAAGTAGAAAAATATCTCAATGGTTTATCATCGGTTCAACGGCAAATAGTTGAGATGAAGATGAATGATGTTACTATTTCGGAGATTAAATGCAACCTAAACTTAACAGATGGTCAATATGAAGATCATTGTAGGCAAATAAAGTCTTTTCGTAACACGCAAATATTATTTAGAGATAGAACGGCATGTTCAAAAATTGAGGAGAAGAAAATGGGGCAAACATTTACACAGACACTGGAAAAAAGCAAGCCTGATAGGCTTAGTATCGCGGCCATTATTAAAAAGATTGATAATTATACTATCAGGTTTGATCATCCACTCCAGAGGGAATCAGAGCAATGGAGTCCTGGCATGAAGGGGAATCTGATTTCTGACATTTTACAGGGGAATCCAATTCCTGCCCTTGTATTTGCAGAACAGATAATGAATGGACTTGCTATTATATGGGACTTAGATGGAAAGCAACGCTGCACAAATGCACATTCATTCGTTAAGGGCGGATATAAGATTTCAAAAAATATTAGAAGATGGAATATCGAGTATCAGGCTCAAATTAAAAACGAAGATGGAAGCCCAAAACTTGACGATAAAAGATTCCCTATCAGCGAAAGAAGAGAATTTGATATACGTGGGAAAAAGTTCTCAGATTTACCAGAGGAATTGCAGGACAAGTTTAATGAGTATAACTTTGAAATCGTACAGTATTTAAACTGCTCTAGTGAGGATATTGCTTACCACATCGCACGATACAATGAGGGAAAGCCTATGACGGCTTCTCAGAAGGGTATTACTAGGCTTGGAGAGGAGTTTGCTTCAATGGTCAAGAGTATATCTGGTATGCCATTCTTCAAAGATCTTGGTGGGTATAAAGTGTCAGAAGGAAATAATGGCACTGTGAATCGAGTAGTCGTTGAATCCGTAATGGCTGTCAACTTCTTAAATGATTGGAAAAAGAAGCAAGAGGATATATGCGAATACATGAAAGAAAATGCCACTACTGAATGTTTTGACAATTTTGAGGATATGGTTGGAAGAATCACAAATGTTGGAACAGAAGAGGTCTTCAATATGTTTGATTCTAAGGATTCCTTTATTTACTTTGGATTATACGCCAGGTTTATGGATACCGGATTAGATGACAAGAAGTTCATCGAATTTATGGCTGAATTTAATCAGTCATTACATAGCAAAGAGATCGACGGCGTTTCATTTGATAACTTAAATGGAAAATCAACTAAAGATAAAGCCGTGGTTGTCAGCAAGATAAATCATTTAGAGCATTTGATGAATGATTATTTACATATTGAAAAAGCAAAAGTATCAAAGAAAGAGATTAAAACCACATCTGCCGATTATGTGGACAACTTTTCAAAATCAGACTATGTAAAAGCATGTGTAGGTAGTACAAACGATGATATTTGCAAGGCAGCGATTCAGACGTTAGATTTTGTACGTGAAAATTCTGGCTCCGAAAAGACAGAGGAAGATGTAGAGTTATATCTATCTATGCTTGATGAGTGGACATTGGATATAGACTATGACTCTAAGCTAATTAACTTGGACAACCTCTCTTCGCTACTTGGTATTGTGGGATATGCATGTGATCATGAATGTGATGACATTGCGCAGAGCTGGTTTGCGGAGTTTGCAAAGAAAAATAGTACATACATAGTGAATCAAAAAGAGAATTATTTACATATGAGAGATGATTTAGATGGCTTTGCTCAGCTGCTAAAGAAGAGGGCGGTGTAATATGGGTGAATCTATTAAAAATTATGACACTTACATAGAAGGAATGGGGAAATCTTTTCAGGACAAGTTGTTCTTTATGGACAAGATTGATGACATTACAGAGTTGGTTGATTTTGGCTGCGCAGACGGAACGTTAATTGAGCATATGTCAAAAGGGCTACCTGGCGTAAGTCTTATAGGATATGACATTAGTCAAGAAATGATTAAATTAGCAAAAGGTAAGGATAAAACGAGTGGATTGTTTACTAGCGATTTTAATGAAGCTTTAAGTATTGTTAATGCTAATAAATCACTCCTAAATTTATCTAGCGTGATTCACGAAGTTTATTCATACTCTATGCCGTATGCCATTAGTGAATTTTGGAATAGTGTATTTAATCCGGGCTTCCAATACATCGCAATCCGAGACTTTTGTGTTAGCTCTTCTGTAAATCGTAAGGCGGATGTGAATGATTGGGTAAAGGTGATACAAAAAGCAGATGCAAATCAAGTATTAGACTACGAAAGTATATGGGGAAGTATAACTGAGAATAGAAATTTAGTACATTTCCTCATGAAATATCGATATGTTTCAAACTGGGAGCGCGAAGTAAGAGAGAATTATTTTCCTATTACTATGGAAAAATTGCTAAGCAAAGTTCCGACGGATAAATACGAAATTATATATTTCGAGGATTACGTGCTCCCATTTACAGCAAATAAGATAGATGAGGATTTTGGAATTCAATTGCATGATAGTACGCATGTAAAATTATTACTCAAGAGAAAGTCCGGTGTGATGAAATATCTCTCATAAATATAAAAGGGACGAATCTCAAACGGTATTGGCAGTACCTCGATTCGTCCCAATTTACAGACCTACTACACATTGCTCGAATGAGCAAGATCCCACAGAGGGGAAAAGTGAAGTAGAAGTGGCATTAGCCACGATTGCATTATAGCATGTTGAAAAAACACTGTCAAATTGCCGAGTGATCAAAGGAGGTTACTCATGAAGAATTGCGATAGATGCGGACATATTATGATTACTGGAACCCATTTCGAAAATGGGCAACACAACAGATATACGGAATGTACAAAATGTCATGTAAGGATTGATGGTAAAAGAACAAATAACAATGATCTGAGTTTTAGAGATATTCTTTTGATGGCTGCTAAATAAAAACGGAATTTCAATGGAGAGGAGAATGTAAAGTAATGAAAGAAATATTATTGTTTTTGGTTGCTATTATGAATGAGATGATTCCATATATTTTTATATATTCGACTTTAGGTACGATAACTTATTATGCCTACATAAAAGGAACTCTTAATAGAACAGCTAGTGTGTTACAAATAATATTGATAATAGTGTTGACAGTATTATCGGCATGGGCAGGTGTTGCACTGAAATTTAAGATCAAAGAGAAATTTGGAATTTAGATAAATTGAACCTTTCATTTAGAAAAGTAGAAAAGGAGAAAGTATGAACATTATTAAGAACATTAAAGTCCCGACTGGTAACATCTTAATTGTAGAAGGAGACAAGGGCAATTTGGAGTGCTTATCTATTGGAGATTATGGTAGAAATGAAAACGTAAAGGCTCAATTCCTTGGACTAAATAAAGATGTCAACGGAGTGGCAAACGGTGAATGTATGTCCTTGGAGGAAAAGTGGGTTGTTACAATTTCTACTCAATATGGTTGCAGTAGCGGTTGTAAATTTTGCGACGTGCCAAAGGTGGGAAAAGGAATAAATGCAACGTATGACGATATTCGCAATCAAATAGAAACCTCATTATTGTTACATCCGGAAGTCGGCGGCACTAAAAGATTGAACATTCACTATGCTAGAATGGGCGAACCGTCATGGAATCCAAATGTATTGGCAGCAACAAGGGACTTACATAAAATCGTCAGACCGCATATTGGTAATAGCTTGATTCACCCGATATTTACAACCATGTGTCCAGCTAAAAACAGCAGTTTGTTTAAAATATTAAACGAATGGACTGTGGATATCAAAAATGATTTATATAGAGGAGACGCTGGATTACAGTTAAGCATTAATAGTACATCAGATTGTCAAAGAGATGATATGTTTGGTGGAAGTGCCAAATCACTAAAAGAAATTTCTGATATTGTAAAAGATTTACCAGAACCAATTGGGCGTAAATATGCTTTGAATTTTGCTCTTGCGGATTCATATGAAGTGGATGCTAAAAAATTAAGAGAGTTATTTGACCCACGAAAATGTATGGTAAAAATCACACCTCTACATATGACGCATTCCTGCGAAGAAAACAACATCAAGACTACCGGTGGGTATAAAAGTTTTGTACCGTATAAGAAAGTAGAAAGAGAATTAATTAACGAAGGTTTTGATGTGTTGATATTCATTCCAAGTAGCGATGAAGATGAAGGAAGAATTACTTGTGGTAATGCTATATTGAGCGGGACACTTCCAGAATGCGAATACGAGATAATTAAAGACATGAAATAAATTTTTCATTTAGAAAAGGAGAAGAATATTGTGTATAAGGTAGAAAGTGATTTTGAATGTAATGGCTTGCGTTGTATGGTAACGTTTGGAGATATGGGGTATAGGTGTGGATATGTCGGAATTCCAAAAACGCACATTTTATATGGAAGAGACTACAACGATTATTTAGAAGTAAAAAAGGAAGATATTGAAGATAAGAAAATAAGTGGCGTATTTCCATTACTTGGAGCACTTCTTGACGAAGATGAAAGATTTAGAATTGATGCATTTTTCAATTGCCACGGTGGAATTACGTATGCAGGCGGTGGAGTAGGATCAAAATATCCAGTCGCATCTGATCTTTGGTGGTTCGGATTTGACTGCGCCCATTACGATGACGGTAAAGAACTGGATCTTGCATTGGAGTATTTCCCAGAATTATCACAGAGAATATTAAGTATAAAGCAAATTGAGAACATGTACCCAACAGGAGGAATTGTTCGGAGCAGAGAATATGTTGAGAATGAATTAAAAGATTTAGCAACACAGCTCTCCGAATTTACATATGAAAGAGGGATTTCAAAGAAGGAGAATAAATGATGGAAGCAATAATTATTATTTTAGTATTTTTGTTGGGTATTTGCGTCGGAGGAATAATCGGGTTAATTATGTCAAGTCAGATTTCAAAAGAATACACATTAGGAATTAACGATACTTTTGAAAATTATTTTAAGTCAATGAATTCGATTCAGAAGGACTATTTCAGTAATGTATTAGAGAGTCAAAATAAATACTTTGAAAAGGCGGTGACTAATCTCGCAAAGGCTGTAGATGAGTTGAACAAGAATAATGAAGCACCCATATGGAGAGAGGTATCAAAAGAAATTCCAGAATGTGAAGGTTTATATTACGGAAAGAAAGATGAATCAAATTCTATGTGGAAAGTCGTATATAAAAATGGTGACTGGTATTTAAGCGGTTATCCAAATCACAAAATTGAAGTTATTAAGTGGACAGAAATTTATTAAGATGAATTCAAAATTTCAATGAGAGAATAAGAGGAGAGAAATGAAAAGACAAATTAGAAGAGGAACTTTTGAAACAAATTCAAGCAGTACACACGCAATCTGTATTACAAAAAGCGATATAGATAAAAATATCTTACCAAAACACATTACATTTACTCATGGAGAATTTGGTTGGGAATTTGATGTTCATGAAGATTCCTGGACTAAGGCGTCGTATTTGTACCAAGCAATTTGTGATACAAGCGACGGAATTGAGAAGCAAGAGAAGTTAGATAAGATTAAAAACCTGCTTGGCGCATATGGAGTTAGCTGTGAATTTACTCCTGATCAAAACAAATACGATGATGGATACATTGACCACTCAAATGAGACGGATGAATTAATTGCTGAATTACTTAGAGACGGAGAAAAACTTGTCAGATATTTATTTGGAGACAGTTTTATCGTTACTGGAAATGATAATGGCGATGCATTCGATAATTATATGAGAGGCGAAGATAGTGATTGGAATTCTCCTCTGTTACCTAAATTTAATGATTATGAAATTATAGAGAAGGGAAATTAAAACATGAAGAGACAAGTTAGGCGTGGAGTATTTGAGACAAATAGTAGTAGCACTCACTCATTAACAATGTGCTTGAAATCCGACTATGATAAATGGACTAAAGGAGAGGTCTTGTTATTTAAAGGATCTGATTGGTGTTACGACGATAGTAATAAGCCGCAAAAGAATCATTTTTACACGAAAGAGGAATGTATCAACTTTTTAAAATCATCTAAGTATCCACCATCGGATGATATGAATTGGGATGATGAAAGATCCGTCATTGAATATTTCAGAGAAAATGAGTTTTATGACGGAGAATATACAAACGATGAATTAGAGTGGTTTGAAGACGAATTCACTACGCCATCTGGTGAAGCTGTTGTTGCCTTTGGTGAATATGGATATGAGGGTTAAATAAAGGGGGAATGTAAGAATGGAATTATTAGGTACATATTTGAATGGTAACTTCACTACAAGGCTTTTTAGCGATGGTACGAAGATTAGAGAAACAAAAGATGACAACTTTAAAGCTGGTTTTGCTGAAAATATGGACATTAAAATCTGCAATTACTGCGACATGAACTGCTCATTTTGTCATGAAGGAAGTACTACGAGTGGTAAGTTTGGAGATATTTTAAATGAGAAATTTACTAATACGTTCCATCCGTATCAGGAAGTTGCTATTGGTGGTGGAGATGCCACTAGCCATCCGGATTTAATTCCATTCTTGCAGAAATTAAAAGATAAAAAAGTAATTGCTAATATGACGGTTAATCAAATACATTTCGAGAAAAAACAGAGTTTAATTAAAATGCTGATTGACGAGAAACTAATTTACGGATTAGGGGTATCACTTGTCAATCCTACTGATAATTTTATTTCTATGATTAAACAGTACGATAATGCAGTTATTCATGTAATTAACGGTATTCTCAAGCCTTCTGATGTAGAACGGTTATCCAATAATAATCTTAAAATGCTCATTCTAGGATATAAGAACTTGAGACGTGGTAAAGATTGGTTTTCAGAAGAATATGAAAACATTCTTCCAGAGCAGAGTTGGTTAAAAGAAAATCTGGCAGACATCATAAAAGGATTCGAGGTGGCAAGTTTTGATAATCTTGCTATTGAGCAGCTTGATGTAAAAAGACTTATGAGTGATAAGGATTGGGAAGAATTTTATATGGGAGACGATGGTACGTCAACTTATTATATTGATATGGTAGAAAGAAAATTTGCAAGAAGTTCTACGGCTCCATTTGATAAGAGATATGAATTACTGGATACGGTTGATGATATGTTTAAGGTTGTTATTGAAGAATAAGTCTTTGAAAGGTTGTTTTAATTTAAATAATATAATTATTGGAGGAATGGAATGAGAAAAAATGTTAAGAGAATAGTATTAATTTCAGTAATCTGTATTTCAGGTCTACTTGGTGGCTGCTCTTCTTGTAGTAGAATTGGAAAGTCAATCAGTAGTGATATGGGTGGCGGTTTGAATCGTACCGTTACACTTTATGACTATAATGGTGGTGAAATTAAGTCCTGGTCAGGTAAATTTGATGTTTCAGAGAGTGAAAATGAAGTGTATTTTGATGATCAGAATGGTAAACGGGTGATTCTTCATGGTGGAATCGTGGTAAATGAAGAAAACTAATGACTAAAGTAACAGGCATTATTTTTTTATTCTTATTGCTATACATGTTATAGAATAAAGAGTTTTAAAACTATCGTCTTAATGGAGATTAGAAGGAGATAAGATGACAGATGAGATATCTAAAAGTGCAAAGAAGTTTGAAAATTGGATGAAGAAAACAGATGAGGTTTTTCGTCCATTTAGAGATAAATTTAATACTTTGTTAATGGAAGCATTTGAAACATATCCAGAATTAACAGAGGTACATTTTACTATGGGGGTATCAACTTTTATCATAAAAAGAGAAAATTTTATGAAAGATTAATTTAGAGATTTGAGAGGAGAACATGAAAACAAAAACAATAAACTATGATGAGATAATTACAGAATATGCAGATGAAGAATTTAATCATGGTGAGGTAACTTACGAGGATTATGAAAACAGATTGGGTATGGAAATGCTTACCGCTAATATTGATGTAAGATTAGCAATTGAACCATCTGACAGAGAAAGTTTCATTGATGATTTGAAAAACCTGGTTAAAAAATATGCACGATAATACGTGAATTTTAAAAGAGTAAAGGAGAATTATGAATTTAGAAGATAGTATTAGCGGAGTAATTCAACAAAAATTATCTGATGGAACCATTGAGAACATCATTACTGCAAAGTTAGAAAAAGGCATTAATGAAGCAATGGAAGATTTATTCAGAAGCTATGGAGATGTAGGTAAGGTAATTAAGGATAAAGTTAAAGAAGTAATGATACCCGCTATAGAGAGACATGATTTTGCAGATCACATTGTTAAGTTAGATACAGTTCTCACAGATATCGTAAACAAAACTAATCTGGTTGAGAATCAAAAACTTCTTGAAAATTTTAGAGAACTAATGATTGAGGAAGATAAGAAAGTAATAAAAACATCTGATCTTTTTGAAAAGTGGTGCGATTTTGTAGCAAAAGAAGTTGAAACTGATGGGTTAGAAGTAGATGCTTGCGATGGGGAGCCTACATATGAGTCTGTAAATTGTAGAATGGAGGTTGAGCACATCGAAGGTAGAAGCTGGTCTGATATTAAAAAAGCAAATATTATCTTTGAGTGTGAGCATGACGAAGATATGAATTTTATAATTCCAATTAGCAGATGGGAAAAGTTTGATGGAGATAAGTGGGATATTGATTATTCAGCAAATCCAGATATTCAATCACTTAGATATATGAGTCAGTTTGAGATTTGCTTACTTAGATTAAAGAGATCGTTTGTGAAGTTGGTTATTGATGATGAGTATTTTGATGAAGAAGTGACTCCTAAAGCGGAGCCAGAGGTAAGTTTTAGTTAATATATAGGAGGAAGAGAGAGAGATGTTTAAAGTTGAATTAGCAATGCAAAAAGTAACTGTATGTGAGGTTAAGACAAAAGATTTAGAGCGGTTTGTAAAAGCAATCCAAGATGGAGGAATGTTTGTATTCATTACAGATTTAGACGGAGAAACTATTGATGTAGAAGAAGATCTGTATGATGACGAGTATATGGTTACGATTTTCAAAACTAAGTAGACGATATTATATCGGAAAGGAGTAGATTTTTGAGACTGATTTGTGCTGAAAAGCTGATGAGGGATATAATAAAAATCTTTCACTGCAAGCCTTTCATAGAGGTAGGTAATACATATGAATACGTAGATAAAATTATAGATAATGAATTAACTGCTTTTGATATAGATATTGTGCTTGATCAGCTTGAAGATTATGGCAAATACAAAGGTATTTTAAAATGTGATGGTGACAATTGCGAGAATTACATTCCTGTATCGATGGCAAAGCAGATTGTAAGAGGTAGAGGTTTGGGTGATATTCTGGGATATTTGAAGGAGAATAAGGAAGTGGTTAAGTACTGTTCTACCTGTAAGAATAACGTGGAGTATCCACCACCACATACGTGTGATATTTGTACAAATCATGATCAGGAAGAAGAATATGAGATGTGGGAGGGAAAGGAGTAATATGCGAATTTTAGGAATTATGTTTTATTCCATGTTTTTATTGATGTTTTTGTTTGCAAAAATAACTTGGAATGACAGTTCAGATCTTAACATTATAAAGAGAGCCATTGCAAGTCTAATGGGTAGTTTTATATTAACCGTTGTTTTGGGACTGCCTGTTCTTGGATTAGTTTACCTGATTATGCACTAAGCGATGAATCACGTCATTTATTTTAAAATCATGAATAAGAAGGGAGAATGTATTAGTGGAATTTCCAATTGAAATGTATAAGATTCGAGAGGAAGAAACAAAAATCAAAGTTCCTTGTGAAAGGTGTTTGGAGAAAGGAATTATTGATTGCACATGTTCTAAGTGTGGAGGTAAGGGGGTACATAGCAAAACAATTAAGGTATGGAAGGTTGCTCCTAAAACAGTGACAGTGGAGAAGATTAATAGGAGTTCTAGCGATAACTTTTACAAAGGTGCCCAGACTTCTTATAAGAACGGGTTAAGGTATTGGACAAGTTATTATGACTTTTATAATGAAGCTGATATGTATTTGCATTTTACAAAGAGTGAAGCACAAAAGGAATGTGATAAGAGGAATGAAGAAATTAAAGGACTTTTGGAGATTGGTAAGAATAACTTAGTGGGTTCGTCTGTAAAAACTGATAACTGTACAATCAACGACGATACTCAAAGGGAGTCGCTTGATTCACTCATTAAAAGATTAGCACGTTCAGATTCGGATTTTGCTCAATATTTAAAGTACACTGGGTATACCGTGTGTAAAATTGAGCTTCTTTAAATAAGGCGAGGAAACTTCGATTTCAACGGAGAATATTAAAGTGGAGGTGATTAAAAGTGGAAAATGCTAAAAGAGCAAAAGACAATTATGTAATTAATCTGGCGTCTATAAAACCGAAGAATATTAAAAAGTCAGATAAGTACAGTAAAGCAATTTACAAGTATCTCAAAAATAATCCATATTACAGAAAGGTTTATTTTGACGAATCGAAATATGATAGTGATTCCGAAAAGTATGTCAGAGTAAAATTCGATGTAAACGATATGGATTTAAGAAATCTGTACTTCGGTGAACCAGATGGATTAGGTTCCAAGTGTATCACTGGAAAGTGCATTAATAGCTTAATTGTGGGAGGACAGGACTCACAAACGACATTTTGTTATATGTGTAATGCTAATTCATATTTCGTTGATGTAACGAGAGATTTTTTCGAGAAATACATCGAGATTGGTCGCTGCATTTATGGGCATGGACTCTGGATTAGTGATGACGAAGAAAGATTTACATACATTGATCCAGAGCATAGAAAATGTAACTGGTGCGGTGAGGAAGAACATCTTGAAAAAAAGGTAATTACTTATACAAGAGATGTCTGGGTGGAGGATATACCGTGAAAATTCCTGTTTCATCAGGAAAATTCGAGGAGGTGAGTGAAATATTAGAATGGAAGATTACAACCGGTGATGAGAAATTACGAAGAGAAATTCAAAGATGTAAAGATACCTTTGAAAACTGGTTTAACAGTTATTGGTTCAGGAAGTGCACTAGAGAGAAAATGTTAAGTCCAGATTCCCCTATAGAGCATGTCTATTATAAAATGTGTAAATCCTTTGATGAAGTAAAAGAAAAGTATCCATTGGAAGCCACTGAACGTTGCTCGTCTTGTGGTAAAGACGTTAGTGAGTGGATAGAGACATCATTTAGTTTTTGTGATGAGTATGGTTGCGGAATGACACTTTGTAAAGAGTGTGCAGATATATTAAACAAGAAGATTCATGAGTTCGTAGATAAGTAACACCCATCAAAATTGGTTTGGCGGCTAATAAGATGTCAGCAAAGTTTTAATACTTACATAAATTCAAATCAATTATAAATTCCCAATATTTAAAAACTGAACAGAGAATTAATCTGTACGGGTGTTAAAATAGCTCACCCTTGGTAGAGTACGCCATAAACAGCTATTTTGACATAGATTTTTCATTATAGAGTGATCTTCTATGTTCCACTTGGAGACAGGTGTTTATGTTATAGATGTTTTTATATTTTACATATTAAACATACAAAAATTTTAATTAACGGAGGTAGTTTATTTAATGAAAGAATTAAAAAATGTAGTAACAGTAACAGGTGAATTAGTAAAAAACAACATTGAAGAATTTCAGACTAAAAAGGGGGAAGATGCAATTGGGGGAAGTCTTGTGTTGAGAACTTCTGATGGCAGTGAGCATGAGATTAACTTCTTCGCTTATAAGTTCAAGAAAGATGAGAACAAAAATTTCACATCAGAGGAAAGCTATTTTTATAAGCAGTATAGTGACGCAAGAGAAAATCTCAAAGACATTGAACACTGTTCAGAGGGAGAGAAACCGGCAATTGTATCCATTACAGATGGTTCATTTAGAGTAAATGACTTTAAAGGAAACGATGGAAGAGTAGTATCAACTAACAGGATTTCAGCGCGATTTATTAATAAAATTGAACCCAAAGACTATGATTCAACAGTATTAGAATCAAAGTTTGAGGTTGAAGGAGTGGTTGAGTCAATTAAAGATGAGATTATTAAAGATGTCCCAACTGGTAATTTAGTTGTAAACATGATGGGGATCGGTCAGACCGCTGACAGTTTTGGTAAAGATGCGGTTTATACAGCCGATCATTTAATCCCAATTAAAATGACGGTTGACAAAGCTATGGCTGCTCCGTTCAGAAGTGCTGGTTATTATGATGGTTGTTATACCAAGTTTGTTGGAACTGTGATTAATTCAGTTGAAACAGAAGAACAGATTGAAAAGGTTGCTTTCGGTGATGATATTAAGCACTTAGTAAAAACCTATGTACGAAAGAACGAAATTAAGTCTGGAACAATGCCGAGCACAATTTTTGAACATGAACTTACACAAGAAATTGTAGATGCTTTGAGAGCAAAGAGAAAAGCTACTATTGCTGAAATTGCTAGTGGTCAGTCAAAGCAGGAAGAATTACCTTTCAAGCCAGATACATCTACACCAGCTCCTCAGACTACATACAATCCATTTGCTCAGCATTAATACAAGGATTAACACATTTTAACCCTATCTGAAAATCCAGATAGGGATTACCTAATAAAACATAATGAGAAGATAAAGGAGAATTTATTCTATATGTATATTAATTTAAATGATTTAACTCCAAATAAAGTTTCTATTAATTTGAATCAGTATTCAATGATTTGGATGGGAGATACTGGAATTGGAAAAACAACTACAATGATGAATTTCTTGAAGGAATTAGCACCTGAAAAAGAACCTTTTTTCTTAGAGTTTGAAGATAGATATCAAAATATCCCTGGAATTATGGCTGTTAAGATAGATACCATGTCAGATTTTAAGTCAGTCATTGGTCAGCTTAGAAATCCAGCATTCAGAGAAAAATTTTCATGTATTATCGTTGATACGCTCGACAAATATGAAGAATTTTGTGAGAGATATGTTCTTGAAAATAGAGATGCTGAAATTCTTAAAGACGTAGGTGGATTTGGTGAAGGTTCACTCCGTTTTAAAAGTGCTTTAAGAAATATTGGAGTCATTCAGAGTCTGGGTTACACGGTTCATTCAATTGCTCAATCTTCGCACAGTAAAGATTTTGATACTAAAAAAGAAAGTGATTCGCTGAAACTTAATAAAAATACCTTTTCCTATTGCAGAGAATCGGCTTATTTAGTGGGATATATGTTTGCTGACAATAAAGGTGAAAGATATATTACATTTAAGAAAAATGACAAATATCCTGATTTAAAAGATACATTTGGATTACCTGAAAAGATTAATGTAAAAGAATTAAAAACTGTATGGACAAAGGCTGTAGAAGATCTTGGTGGCGATTTTACGACGAAAGAAAAGACTATTGACAAGAAACCAGTGGTGGAAAACTTTGAAAAGGTCAAAGCTAAAGGAGTTGAATTAGGTAGCTTGTTATTCTCAAATGGACACGCTGCTGAAGCTACTGCTGTTTTACAAAAGAATCTTGGGTTAGATGACAATGGTAACGTAAAAATGTTTGACTCATTAAGAGACAGTCAGCTTGATCTTACAAAAGTCATTGTAATGGAGCTTCAGGAATTAGTAGAAAAATTCGCAGTCAAATAATGATGGGGAGGATTAATCCTCCTCGCTTATTAAATAGGGTGGTGAATAATGGCTAGACTAGCAACATGTAAAGGGTGTGGTAAATCACTTCAACCTGATGAAAAACATATGCATAATTCAAAATCATACTGTTCTGATTGTTATTCGTCCATAAAAAGGTATTCAGAAGAATATAAAAGTTTAATAGAATTTATATGTGTGAATTTTGAGTTGGATAAGCCTACTGGAATAATGTTTAAGCAAATTAAAGAATTAAAGGATGAATTTAATTATTCCTATGCTGCTATGACTTATACATTGTGGTATTGCAAAGAGATTTTAAATAAAACTCTTGATAAGAAATACGGTATGGCACTAATAAAATATTACTACGATGAAGCTAGAGAATATTACGAACAGCAAGAACGTTTAAAAAATCAAGTTGCTAAATTAGAAAATACAACGGTTATTACTAGAAGAATAAAGCAGTCAAATTCTAAAAAGAACAATAGCGTTTCATTAATAAATTTAGAAAAATATTGAATGGAGGTGAGATAAATAGTTTTCAATCAACAAGTAGACAAAAAAGCAATTTTCTTATTATTCGGTTGTTATTGTATAAATCCTAGATTGATATTAGACGAAAAGCTATCTACTAATGAAAATGATTACCCGGAAAATTTTCATAAAATGATTTGGGGAGCAATAGCTAATATTGCGAAAAAAGGAAACGTAGAGAAAATAACATCTCTTGATATAGAAAATGAAGTGTCAATTTTTGAATCAGCTTCTTTGTTATGGAAAAATAATAATGGTTGGGAATATATAGAGGAAGCCATTAATATGGCATCTGACAAATTAATGAATGTCGGAAGATATTATGATGATGTAAGAAAATACTCTATAGTCAGAAATGCATCTGAATCATTAAAATTAGATGTTGGTTTTATTTATGATGAAACTGATGATATCAAGATGGAGGAATTCAATAACCTTACGAGCAGTGATGTACTTAATGCAATCAATAATAGATTCTTGGATTTCAAATCATTATGGAAAAATGCTTTTGGTGATAATTTTTCTTTTCATGTTGGTGATGGTATAAAAAACAGATTAGAAGAGCATAAGCGACAAGAAAATGTTTATGGTTATCCGTTTCAATCAGGCTATCTCACTACAATTTTTAAAGGAATGCGAGAGAAGAAATTTATTATAAGAAGTTCCATTTCAGGTGGATCTAAAAGTAGAAATGCAATGGCAGATGCATGTAATATGGCTTGTGATAGAATTTACGACTGGAATAAACATGAATGGAAACCAACGGGACAGAAGCAGCCAGTTCTATTTATTTCTACCGAGTTGACAAAAGAAGAAATTCAAGATTGTTTACTGGCTCATATAAGCGGAATAGAACAAGATAGGATTGAAGAATGGAGAGATATTGGTGAAGAGGAAGAATATGTATTACGTCTTGCCGCAGAATATGTAGCCGAATCATTACTATATGGCGAGTATATGCCAGATTTTACAATTGATACTATAAGTGAAACTATTGAAAAGTATGTAATAAATTTCAACATTATCGCTTGCTTTTTCGATTATATCAATGATTCACCATCTTTGTATGCTTATTATTATGAAAAGACTAAGTCAAGATTAAGAACAGATCAAATATTATTTCTATTTAGCAATTCACTAAAGCTCGTATGTAATAAATATAACATATATCTTGGTTCATCTACTCAGTTGAACGATTCCTATAAAGATGATGCAAATAAAGATGCCGGTGCATTAAAAGGTTCGAAAGCTATTATAGAAAAGGCAGATGGTGGAATTTTAGCATTACCAGTGACACATAAGGACATAAAAAAGTTAAAACCAATCTTAGAATCAGAAGGAAGATTTGGAACGTTGATACCTAATATGTCATATTACATATTTAAAAATCGTGGTGGTAAATGGAAGACCGTAATTGTGTGGACAAAGATAAATTTAGGTACTATGCGAGAGGTGGATTGTTTTGTAACTGATTACAATTTTGAAATTATTACTGATATAGAAAGAACCGTAATTGATTTTGAATTAGACGATGTAGGAAATGTAGGAATTATAGAGACTGATAATTCAGATGTGTCAGGTACTGACTTAGCAACAAAGTTATCGAAATAGGGAGGTATGAATGACCACCCAAGAGATTAAAGAAAAGCTATCAGATGAAGATGTAAGAAAATTACTCTTAGAAATGGGAGCCACTTTCTATTATGAAGATGATGACATGTGGATAACTAACACCATATGTCATCATGGTACAAAACCCAAACTCTATTATCATAAAGATTCAAAATTGTTTCATTGCTATACGGAATGCGGACAAATGGATATTTTTGACGTTGTTATGGGATACAAGGGGTACGAACAAGAAGAATTTCAAAAAGCAATAAATTGGATCTGCATTAAATTAAATATTGATAATTGTGAATATGGATTCGGAAAGCAAGAACAAATTTCTGATTGGGAGTTTATCAGAAAGTATAAAAAGAACATCAGGAAAGAATCAGAGACAAAATCCCTTGTCCCATATGACAAAAACATATTGAATATATTTCAAAAAATGTATTCCGAGGATTGGGTTACAGAAGGAATATCTATTGAAACTATGGAGAAGTACAATGTGTTGTATTCGACATGGCAGCAAAAGATAATCATCCCTCATTTTGATATTAATAATCAACTTATAGGAGTTAGAGGTAGATCACTGGTTGATGAAGATATTGAGTTGTTTGGAAAATATACTCCATTTAAAGTAGGCAGGAGGTTTTATAATCATTCGCTTGGACAAAATCTTTTTGGACTAAATCATAATATGAAGACGATTCAGCGAAAAAGAAAAATTATGTTAGTAGAAGCTGAGAAATCAGTTTTTCAAACAGATACGATGTTTGGAGATGATAATTTTACTGTAGCGTTGTGTGGAAGTAATTTGACCGATTATCAAAAAAGTATGTTGTTAATGCTTGGTGTTAGAGAAGTAATTGTTGCTTTAGATAAGCAATATCAAACTCTGGATTCAGACGAATGTAAAAAATGGGCTAAACACATAAAGGACAAAATAATAAATAAATTAAGTTCATATTTTTTAGTTTCCGTAATTTGGGACACCTCTGACATATTGGGTTATAAGGATTCTCCTACTGACAAAGGAAAAGATGTTTTACTGAAACTTATGGAGAATAAGATTTATGTTGGAACGAATGATTAAGAGAGGAGATGAGTCATTGAGCTTTAGATATGAGTTATTAGGGAATATACGTTTTGGAAGTGAATTGGAAGATATATTAAAACTGAAAGGAATAAAAGACATACCTTCCTTTCTTAATCCTACCTTAGAAAATACTGAGAGTGAATTATTGCTTGATAATATAGAGTTGGCTAGAGATGTTTATGTACGACATATTGTAAATAATGATGAGATAGACCTACTTGTGGATTGCGATGTAGATGGTTATACTTCGGCAGCTGATATATATTTATATACAAAAAGAATAAAGCCAGAAATAAAAATCAATTGCTTTATTCATGAGGGTAAAATTCATGGATTACAAGACAAAATTGACGTAATTTCAACAACCAACAGTAAACTTGTCATCGTACCTGACGCTGGAAGTGGTGATTTGAAGGAATGTCAAGCCTTAATTAATTCAGGAAAAGATGTAATAATTTTGGATCATCATTCAATTAAAGAAGGGAGAAATAACCCCGCAATAGTTGTAAATAATCAATTATCACCTAGAGTATCGGACAAGGCAATGACAGGAGTAGGGATAACCTATAAATTCACTAAATTACTTGATAAATATTTTAAAGTAAATTACGCAGATGATTATCTGGATTTAGTAGCACTTGGTATGGTAGGAGATCGCGCCGATGTTTTAAATTTACAGACCAGATATTTGATTAATGAAGGTCTGAAACTCATGAGAAATATGACCGGAAAGAATAAGCTAATAAGAACATTAGTAGAAGCTCAAATGTATGCTATGAACAACAAAGTGACATTAAATAGTGTTGGATTTTATATATGTCCTTTAATAAATTCAATGATCAGATTAGGAACTTATGAGGATAAATGTTTTCTATTTGAAGCAATGTGTAATTCTGATAAATGCCTTGAAAGAAAAGTACCGGGAAAAGGAATGGTACTAATGAGCATTCAAGAATATATGTTGAAGGCTTGTCAGTCTACTAACAGAAAGCAAAAAAAACTTACAGAAGAAAGCGCTGCAGTTTTATCTGAAAGTATCAGTTTATATGGATTAGATAAGCTACCTATTCTAATATGCAACGCTGAAGATAAAGTGGATAGCAATTCCACTGGTTTAATTGCAAATAAATTAGCAGATCAATATCAAAGACCGTGTTTACTAATGCGAAGAAAAGGTGATGTTTGCAAAGGTAGTGGTAGGGGGTATGACAAATGTGAAATATTAGACTTTAACAAGTGGTGCAAAGAAACAAAGTTATTTAGTAAGGTTGATGGCCACCCAGGAGCATTCGGCTGTCAAATTACTTTTGAAAATACAAATAAGTTATTTGAGGTTCTTTCTAATATGAAAAGAATAGATGAACCTACATATCATATTTACGGAATCTATGAAGCTGATATCATACACGATCAAATAATTAAAAATGTAGCAAAACATGATGACATATGGGGAAATTCAGTCAGTGAACCTATTTTCCTAATTAAGAATGTACCGTGTAATATATACTACTTAAACTTACTTGGTAGTAAACAGAATAAAATTGAGTTTGAGTATCACAACATAAAATTTACGAAGCAAACAAAAGGAAGTTCCCTGAGTGCAGATTATAAGGAACTCCTGGCTGTTGGAGAAAACATTGAATTTGATATCATCGGTAGATTTTCAATAGATAATAAAAATGGAAAAATGGCACAGGTTTTAGTAGATGATTGGTCGTTTAGAAAAAGTAACAAGGTACAAGGCTTTGGATTCGGTTAAAGAGGAGGAGTTATTTGTTAAACAGAGAGATATTTGGCTACGATTTTGAGTGTTATTCAAAGATTAATTGGTGGTGCTTGACACTAATTAATAAAGATCAACGGGATAAACCGATAACGATTATAAATGATCGACAGAAATTAATTGAATTTTTCAATCAACATAGTGATGCTATATATGTTGGATATAACAGCCGACAATATGATCAATTTCTATTTAAAGGTATCTTAGATGGTATGAATCCATCATACATAAATGACCAACTAGTAGAGTTTGGTAAAAAAGGCTACCAGATTGTCCGAAATGCAAAAAAATATCATCTTAATAACTACGATGTAATTTTGAAAGATCGCTCTCTTAAACAGTTAGAAGCTTATATGGGAGATATGATTAAGGAAACAGATGTACCTTTTGATATTGACCGATTACTGACTGAAGAAGAGATCGAACAAATAATTGCTTATAATATCCACGATGTGAAGGAAACGTTACGTGTTTTAGATGCCACGATGGATGACTTTGAAGCTCAGTTAGATATGATTTCTATGTTTGAGTTAGACATGGAAATGTTTAATAAAACAAAGGCACAATTAGCTGCTTCCATTCTAGGAGCAGTGGATCAACATACACTCGATGATGAATTTGATATCACCATACCCCAAAATCTAAAAATGCCAAGTAAATATCAATATATTATTGATTGGTACAACAAGCCAGAAAATAAAAGTTATAAATTACCTCTAAAAACAGAAGTTGTGAGTAACAGTACCAGACAGTTAGTCACTGTCGTTGAAGGAGTTCCTTGTGTATACGGATATGGTGGATTGCATGGAAGTAAAGATAATGAAATATTTGAAGGTATCTTAGTAACAATGGACGTAGCAAGTTTGTATCCTTCATTAATGATAAATGAGGGGTTTGCTAGTAGGAAACTTAAAAATCCTAAAGACTTTGAAAATATGAGGGATAGGAGATTAGAACTTAAAAAAGCAAAAGATAGTCGCCAGAAGCCGTTAAAAATTGTTATTAACAGTGCGTATGGGATATTAAAAGATATAAATTCTGCCTGTTACGACCCAGTTCAAAGTAATAATGTTTGTATTGCTGGACAACTCTATCTTACTGAATTGGCTGCTAGATTAGAGGACTCTTGTGAAATCTTGCAGATCAACACAGACGGAATCTATGTAAGAGTAAATACATTGGCTGATGTAGACAAAGTAAAATCCATTGCTAAAGAATGGGAAATAAGAACTAAACTCGATTTGGAATTTGATGTTTACAAACATGGTAGATTAGTGCAGAAGGACGTAAATAATTATTTGTTGATTGACTTAGATGACGGACATTATAAGTGTAAGGGAGCCTACGTCAAGAAATTATCTTCTATTGATAATGATTTGCCAATTTTAAATAAAGCGGTAGTTAATTATTTTGTTCACGATATACCGGTTGAACAAACTATTAGAACTGCTACTGAGTTAATAGAATTTCAGAAAGTTATTAAACTGACTAATTTATATAAGGGTGTTGTATATGGTGAAGGCAAAAAAGTAAAAGTTGATGGTAAAGATAAAATCATGGTGGAAAATGGAATACCTTTAAAAGAAAAGGTGCATCGAGTTTTTGCTTCTATAAGACCAGATGATAAAGGAATTTATAAAGTTAAGATTGAAAAGGGTAAGAAGAGTTATGAGAAAGTTTCGTACACGCCAGATAAATGTTTCATCAACAATGAAGATATTCAAGGGGTAACTGTTCCTGATTACTTAGATCTTCAATATTATATAGATGCCGCTAATGACAGAATAAAGCAATTCCTAACGAAAGAAGAAATTAAAATAGACGAAACGCCAAATGTTCTATTTGATTTTATGTGTAATAGCCAAAACTTCTATGAATTTTTGGAAAAGTGTAATGCTCATGGAATCACCAAAAAAGTTTTAGAAGGTTATTTGATAGCTGATTGTTGTTCTGTATATGGAAAGACTCAGAAGTTGTTATCATTTAGAGATTATTTTACTGTGCTGTATGGGAAAGAAAAAATAACTGTCACAACACTTGATAAGAAGATTACAGATGATGTGGTAAAGCAAATAATTATTCAATGCTCAGAATTATCTAAATCAGGTAAGTCTTATAACAATTTAGACTACAAAAAAGCATTGCTATTAATATTTGACACATTAGAAGATACTCATATTAATCCATATGAAATTATGGTCACTCAGGTAGCCAAATTTAATGAAGTTAGATACAGAGATGAAACTTTGCCAATTAATAGATGGTTTGTTCTAAATACAAGAAATGTAGTTTCTCCAAATATTATTATTTATAACATGAACAACGGAGAAATAAAGTATCAGAAGGTTAGAAAAGATGTATATAAAATTCTACCTCTACAAGATGGAGATATCATTGATGTAATCAAGACAGAAAAAGAATTTTGTAAAAAAATTATTGGAAAAGATGATGAGGGATTAAACATAATAGTAGCAGATATTACTAGAGAAAATGAGGTGATAACACAATACGATCTTGTTTTTAGAAATTATGGAAATGGAAAATCTCTTATACCAGAAAGTGAGGTTTGTTAATGGACGAAGAGAAAATCTTGAAATTTGAATGTACTTTGGATTGGATTATATTTCCAAAGTATGTGAAAAAAGTGGAATCAAATGAATTTGCAATATTTAGAGCTAATATCACAAAATCATTAGAAAATTGTAATGAGGATATGGATCAAATAAAATTAAAAGGAAATACATGTAGTTTGGAGTTTGGAACAACCTATAAGGTATTTTGTAAATTAGCAGACGTACATGAACAGTATGGGAATACATATGAAATAGTATATATCAGCAAATGTATTGATATATCAAGTAAAGACAAACAGAAAGAATTCTTGAAAAATGTACTGAACGAGAATTTGGTGGATAAGCTATTTGACGAATATGATGATGTAATCAAACTTTTAGAGGAGAGAGATGTTAAATCCCTGATGAAAATTAAAGGGATAGGAAATCAAGTAGCTCTGAAAATGATTGATGAATTTGAGGAGTCCAAAGACTATAGTTCAATTTATATGGAATTGGGACAGTTAGGTTTGACTCATACATTTATCAAGAAACTTGTTGATTTTTATCATTCACCAGATACGGTGATTGATATTGTGAGAAATAATCCATATGACCTCGTTAGGGTGGAAGGTGTCGGGTTCAAAAAAGCTGATGAAGTCGCTTGTAAAGTTGGTGTTGGTCAGTTTGATATTCGTAGAATTAAAGGATTTTTATTACATCACCTTAATGAACAGGGTGAGTTGGGAAAAAGTTATCTTAATTACCAAGAATTAATGAAATCTTTGTACGATACTCTCGGCTTTGTTCCGGAAGAAGTAGTGAACTCAACTGCAAAGTTGATGATTGAAAATAATGATGTGGTTGTTTTGGATAACGGTACTAAAATTGCCTTAAAAAAATTCTATGATTTAGAGAATAGAATTATGTCAGAACTAATCAGATTACAGATAGGTAATATCGAAATTATTGAAACTGAAACAGAAGATGATACCTATGACTCAATTGTTACAGAGTCAGAATTGCATATGGATTATGTTCCGAAGTCATTCAATATTGGAAATTGGGAAAGTATAGTAAGTAAAGTAGAAGATGAACAGGGCTTTACATTTACAAACGAACAAAGAGCTGCTATTAAATTAAGTCTTGATAATCATGTAATGGCACTTACTGGATTGGCCGGTGCGGGTAAAACGAGTACTGCTAATGGAATTTGTTCACTATATGATAATTATAATATCTTGGCTTGTGCATTATCAGGAAAGGCGAGTGTCCGTATTACTGAAGCTACTGGACTTCCAGCAAGTACAATTCATAGAGCATTGGGTTATCAGAACGGTCAATTTATGTTTAATAAGCTAAATAAATTAGCTGTGGATATTGTACTTATAGATGAAGCTACTATGATTAACGGAACATTATTTCTATCTTTATTAGAAGCAATTCCGTCAGGAGCGAAAGTTATCATCATGGGAGATGTTCAGCAGTTGACACCTATCGGAAATTGCCAAGTATTTGCTGATATTTTGGATAGTAATGTATTACCCATTGTAAAATTAACTAAACCACATAGACAGGCTCTTATGAGTGGAATTATTCCTACTTCAATTAAAGTAGCATCACAAGAGCAGATTTTCTCAAATAGTTTCGATGGAAATACGGTTCTGGGTGAGTTGAAGGATATGGAACTTGATATTACAGGAAATAAGGAATCTCTTTCAAATAACATCATAAGACATTTTCAGTCTGAGATGGAGAAATATAAAGATATAATGGAAGTTCAAGTTTGTGTTCCTATGAGATTAAAGGGAGAATTGTCTTGTTATAGTATTAATACAAAAATTCAAGATATCTATAATCCAAAGTTCAATGATGGTAATGAGATTGAAATTCTTTTAGAAAAGAAGAAGGAAAATGTAAAAAAATATTTAATACGGGTGGGAGATAAAGTCTTAAATACTAAGAATAACTACAAATGCGTTAACTCTAATGGTGATAACACCCCTGTTTTCAACGGAAATATTGGGATCATTAAAGAAATAGGAGATGATGGATATTGCATTATTGATTTCGTAGGAATTGGGGAGGTTGTATTTAGTAAAAGTGATTCAAAAAATTTAGAATTAGCATATGCCTGTACAGTACATAAAATGCAAGGTAGCGGATTCACTTCTACAATTGTAGGAATGGACAGTAGCAGCTTTATAATGAATAACTCGGAATTATTATATACTGCTTTAACCAGAGCAAAGAAATATTGCATTCTTGTTGGAAATAACTTTGCTGTTTCAAAAGCTATTCAAACAAAAGAGGTGAAAACCAAACAAACATTTTTACGAGATATGTTACTTGAAAATAAATTCAGATTAAAAGAAAAAGAAGAGAAAATAGCATAGGAGGATTTGATATTGAAATTATATGAATTAACGGGTCAGTTTTTAGAATTAATGGATATGTTGGAAGACGCAGATTGTGATGAACAGATGATAATGGACACTATTGAAGGAATTGATTTTGAAATTGAGGAAAAAGCCGATGGATATGCCAAAATTATTAAATCTTTAGAGTCAAATATTAAGGGGTTGGATACAGAATCAGAACGTTTAATTAATAGAAAAAAGGTATTAGAAAATAGAATTAAATGGTTGAAACAAAATCTTGAAATGTGCATGAGAGTTACTGGAAAGAAGAAATTTACAACTGATTTGTTCTCATTCAACATTCAGAAGAATGGTGGTAAAAGAAAATTAGTCATTGATGTAGATGTAGAAAAAGTTCCCAAAGAGTATAGGATTGAGCAGCCTGATGCTATTGACGGAGATTCTATTAGAGAATATTTAAAAGAGAATGGACTTGAAGGACAGGACGGTTCCCTTAACTGTGAATTTGCTCATTTAGATCCACAGGGTGAAAGCTTAAGGATTAGATAGGGAGATGTAAAAATAGCAAAGACAGAAGAAACTAAGAATTTAGAATCATCAATATGGAAGGCAACTAGGAAACAGGGAAATTTTGGAGTTTTTGAATGTACTATAGGTTGGTTTGGGAAAGAACGTGTTGACTATATTTCATATGACACTAAAGGGATATGGCGATGTTATGAAATAAAAGTATCAAAATCTGATTTTCATTCTAAAGCAAAGAAAACATTCGTTGGGCATTATAATTATTTTGTTCTGACCAACGAACTATATGGAGAAGTAAAAGATGAGATTCCAAATCACATAGGGGTTTACGTTGGTGGCGATTTGGTCAAAAGAGCAAAGAAACAAACTTTGGGTGTAGATGAACAAATTTTAAAGGATAGTATGATTCGTTCTTTATATCGGGAAACGGAGAAAATTTTAAAGAGTGAAGAGCCAAGTATTGTAGAAGGATTACAACGGCAGATAAATTATGAGAAACGTATGTATAAAGAATACTATCGGAAATACTGGGATTTGCTTGACGAGATACGAGAGAAATACGGAACGGATTGGAATAGGTAATTTAGCATTGAAACATATTATTGATTGGCATTTTGACAGAAAGGATGAAAAATAAATATTAGGAGAAACCAGAAATAACAAATGTGGAACACCGATGCGGATCATCGGATATAGAAACAAATCGGATATTGATATAGAGTTTTTAGACGAGAACCGCTACATAAAAAGGCATGTACAATACACAAATTTTTCTAAGGGCGAAGTAAAAAATCCATATGATAGAACATTAGTTGGTGTTGGGTATATGGGAGATGGTGAGTATTCTTCAAGAACAAAGGGTGGAAAGACTAATAGCTCACAGGAGTATATAGTTTGGATAAACATGATGACAAGATGCTACGATCCAAAATATAAAAGTAAATATCCTGCTTATTACGGATTAATAACTGTATGTTCTGAGTGGCATAATTTTCAAAATTTTGCCAAATGGTACAATCGAAACAAATATGAAGTCGATGGAAGATTGCACGTCGATAAAGACATTATAGATCCATCTAACACAGTATATCAACCAGATAAATGCCTTCTTGTTCCACAAAGAATTAACGAATTATTTCATTATAAGCCAAATAAAGACGGTTTACCATCAGGAATATCAATTACGAGAAAAGGAAGATATTCCGCAACTTGGGTTGGCAAGAGTTTGGGAACCTATGTAACTTTGGAAGAAGCGTATGAAGTATATTCAGAAAATAAAGAGAGAACTATTAAGCAGGTAGCAGATGAATATGTAGATGTGATACCCAGAAATGTTTACAATGCTATGTATTCATATGTCGTTGATATGAAGAACGATAAAAATTATAAATGTGCTTAGTCTGAAAGGAAGATTTATGACAAACGGAGATTGGGTTAGAGGTATGAACGATGAGCAGCTTGCTTTCTTCATCAATATAGGTAGACCAAATTGCAACGATATTTGCGAAGATGCTAAGTCAGGATGTGCTTTTGGTTGTAAACATCATTGTGGAGAAGACGTTTTACGAGAGTGGTTGAAGAGAAAGGTAGGTGATTAAACATGTATCAGAACTGTTGTAAAAAGTGTGGTAGCACATCTCTCCACACTGAAATAAAGGGCAATAACACTGGATTGTATTGTGATGATTGCGGAGCCTGGATAAAGTGGGTATCCAAAGATGAACTAAGGGCATTTGAGCATAGTAAAAAAGAGAATGGTATAAATAGAATTGAACCAGATAGTAAAGATATGATTACGAGACTTAAAGAATTTGCAGAATATCTTGACAAAGTTATTGATAAAGAATATGAAAATATGCCATTATCACCAGAAGATGCAATTAGAAGATCATCTTATTGTTTAGCATTAGAAAGAGACAAAAATGCTATTTTAAATATTCTGGATGGGAAAGATTTTAATTACGTTGGTGCTTAATTATGACAGAGAAAATTAAAAAATACAGAACGAAACATAAGAGGTGTAAATACTGTAAGCATCTTAGATTAGTTATCATTCGAGATAATACAGGTGGTGATTATTATTGCTGTGTGGCAAAAGATAAAATCATCGGAGATTACTTTCCGGATATGACGCAGGTGCCAAGATGTTTCTGCCAGTGTTATGAGGTGAAAGATGATGAATAATTGGACTTTAATCAAAGATGAAAAACCAAAAGCCGGTGAATCAGTATTGTTCCAAGCAGAACGTGACGGACATATGTATATCGGATACGTTACAGCCTACGGAGGGATTAAGTGTATAACAGTTAGGAATTCTACTGTGACCGGCATGAAACCTATTGCTTGGATGGAGCTGCCTGAAAAGTATAGAAAGACTTGAAACAGTGGTTTCAAAAAGGGGTAATTCCCATGCCAAGATATAATTTTGACGAAGACTTTGAGTCGCAAGCAAGAGCAAGAGGTTGGATTGTTGCTGATTTTGAAGAGTGGAGGAAGAATAAGAAAATGACAACATTAGAGATGTTAAATAAAGCAGAAACAGACGGAAAGACTTATTATGACTATGATATGAGATATAACAAAAAGTATGGTTTTCACGACTGCGAAGGGGAACCTTGGATCACTAAGGGATTTAGTATTGTTAATGAAATCTTTGAAGGAGACACATGGCAAGATTTAGATCCTGAAGAAGATGTGGATTATGAAAAACCAATGTCTATTGAAGAAATCGAAGAAGAACTTGGATATAAGATTAAGATTGTCTCTAAGAATTGATTTAATTATTCGGGGAAAAGGAGAAAGGTATAATGCATGACGATGATTTTTGCTATCCGGGCGATTTCTATTGGATAAATAAAGACCATGTGAAAGTAGCATGGAGCAGAGGAAAACTTATAACAATTGCTTCGGTTATGTGTTTCCTTGTTCTTGCAACGGTGTGTATGATCGGATATTACATATTGTACCCGATCAAATACATACACAGTAAATGTGAAGATTGGTGCTACAGATAAAGGAGGAGAGTTGTTGGATAAATTTAGAAAATGTGATGTGTATAATAATTGTCTTTGTTCTTGTGTAGAAGGTTTTTGTAAAGATAAAATTGTTGGCTGCGAATGTCTATTCGAATTTACGAAGGAACATGGATATTTTATTGATTATAATTCTTTATGGTCAGCTAATTTAGACAAATCACCAACCATATCAAAGGTTGGGTGGAGAGTATTTGCTGAGAATGGTGAGTTTCAAGGAGTTTTAGACGAGGAAAAATTGGCGATTTGGTATGTTAGGCCAGGAACATTGGTACAGATTACAGATTAAAAAAAGGGTATTTCATGGGAGGATTGGAGGTATATATGAAAAGAACTAAAAAATTAATAGCTATATCAGCTATCATATTTACTGTGTTTTTGCTTGGTGCTTGTGCTGATACAGTGATTGCAAGTTCCACCTATTCTGGATCAATTGAGCAATATGAAAACAATGGAAGTTCAAGATTTTATGTCTATGTTGATCCAGATACAGGCGTTAATTACATGGTTTACGCTGCACCGTACAAGGGTGGAATTACACCAAGATATAATGCAAATGGAAGTTTATTCGTTTCTCAATAAGGAGGATTTGATTGAACGAAGTAATTAAAAATTTTAAGCAGATTCAGGACACAAGCAGCCTGAACAAGAAGAAGGAAATTATTAAAGCAAATAGTAACAATGAATTATTTAAAAAGTGTCTCAAGTTTCTTTTGGATTCCAACATTGTTACAGGAATCAGTGATGCAAAAATACATAAACATGTTGAACCAGAAACAGAGTTGAGTCCTTTATATCTTTGCAAATTCAGCGAATTTCCCCAAGTGATTGATTACTTAAAACTGAATAATACTGGTAAGGATTCTGATATTTATGAGATTCAAGCATTTTTAAGTGGACACGAAGAGGATAGAGAATTCTATGAGCAGATGATTACCAAGAAATTCAGACTCGGTTGTGATGCTAAAGTTGTAAATTCTGTGATTCCAGGGCTGATTCCTACTTTCGATTTAATGTTGGGAGCTCCTATTGATAAAGTTAAGTTGAAAGGTAATGAGAAGATATTCTTGTCCAGAAAACTCAATGGTACAAGAGCTGCATTTATTGGTGATAGAATCATGACTCGTCAGGGAAAAGAGTATATCGGTTTAGATCACATTATTAATGATTTAAAAGCTATGGGGCTTTCTGATATGTTCATTGACGGAGAACTTCTATATAAGAATGAAGAGGGATTATCTGATTCAGAAGCTTTTCAGAAGGGAACTGGAATTGCGATGAGTAAGGACAAGGATAAATCACAGCTCAAACTTGTTGTGTTTGATATTTTTCCATTGGAAGAATTTTGGACAGGTAAATCCGCTGAAACTTACGGTAAAAGAAGTAATGGATTAAGTCTGTTGTCATTATACATAGACGATTACGGAAGTAAAAATATTGAGATTGTACCAAGAGTCTACTCTGGAACAGACCATAATGAAATATGGAAATGGTTGGATATTGCGGAGAAAGAAGACTGGGAGGGAATCATGATTAATCTTGATACTCCCTATGAGTGTAAGCGCACAAAGAATTTAATTAAGGTGAAGAAATTCAAAGAAATAGATTTGCGTTGTATCCATGTAAACGTTGCAACTTCTGGTAAATATAAGGGAATTATGGGGTCTATTACGTGTAAATACGGAGAATCGGTGATTGATATTGGATCTGGTTTTAGCGATGATATGAGATCGTATTATTCCAGTCATCAGAATGAAATTTTAAATCATATTATCTCTATTAAGTACAAAGAAGAAACCAAAAATAAAAATGGAGGTAGATCATTACAGTTTCCAATTTTTATTAGTTGCCGAGATGATTGCGATAAAAAATTTGCAGATGATGAGGTGAATTCATAATAAAAATATGTACCGGATGTAAAAAAGAATTACCAAATACAAATACTTTCTTTAATAGAAATAAAAGATTTCGCGATGGATTAGAATCAAAATGTAAAGACTGTATGAAAATGGTCAAATTAAAAAGATACAAAAACATTATTTACGAAATCTATTGTACTAAAACAAATAAATATTACATAGGACAAACCATAAAACCTTTAAACGATAGGATGTCTAAGCATTTTTCAGACGCAAAGAACGGGAGAAAACAACCTCTGTATGATGATATCAGAAGATATGGAAGAGATTACTTTGTTTATCAAGAGTTATGTTGCGTTACAACATCAGAAGACTTAGATGACAAAGAAAGATATTGGATAGATAAATATCTCAAAGATGGACGTGACTTATATAATTTGGAGTTTGGAGGAAGGAAAAATGTTAGTGTTCCATATAGCACTAGGGTTAAAATGGCAACTTCTGCTGGTACCGCTCCCTTCGTTGTATATGATATCCATAAAAACTATATTGGAAGATTTGAAAAAATTATAGATGCAAATACAATGTTAGGTACATATTTTAATAATGACAAAATTGCCAACAATGGATGTTCTCATGGATATATTGCATTTTATGAGTTAGAGTTTTCTACTTATAAACTAGACTTGATATTATCAAACCTAGTCTTAATCAATGGTAAGATACGTAAAAAGGTTGATTTATCAGGGAAAAATAATCCAATGTACAATAATGGAATACATATATTTGTTTATAATGAAAACCTTGATTTTGTAAAAGAGTACTATACTCAAGATAAGTGTGTTAATGAAACAGGAGTTAATAAATATTCAATTAAAAAATATAAGGATACGTTTGTTCCTTATAAAGGATATGTTTTTTGTTCAAAAAGATTTGACAAGACAGAGTATGGTTACAATTAATCGAATAAATAGAGAATTAGTAATTGAGCAAGGAAATACGAGTTTCATGTGGCGGTAGGTTCGAGTCCTATCGTCTACATTTCTAAAAATTGAAAAGGAGAAAGTAAATGGAGTTTAAAAGATATCAGCATGTAGAAAGATTTGGTAATTCAGAGGTAAATGATATTGAGATGGGGGTGTGCTATATATTTCCCAAAATTGACGGGACAAATTCAAGTGTGTGGTTGAATGAAAATGGCGAACTAAAAGCAGGTAGCCGAAACAGAGAATTGACGTTAGAAAATGATAACGCTGGTTTTTACAATTCAATCTCAAAAAATGATGCAATTGCTTCATATTTAAAGAAGCATCCTACTCATAGATTATTTGGAGAGTGGTTAGTTCCTCATTCGCTAAAAACATATAGAGATGATGCATGGCGAAAATTTTACATATTCGATGTTTGTGTAGATAGCGATGAGAAAGAAACGGGTCTGGAATATATTCCATATGACATCTATAAACCATTGTTGGAAGAGTTCAACTTAGAGTATTTGGCTCCATTAAAAATCATCAAAAATGGAACCTATGACAATTTTATTAAAGAGTTAGAAAACAATACATTCCTTATCAAAGATGGAACCGGAACCGGCGAGGGTATTGTCATTAAAAATTACGATTTTTATAACAGATACGGAAGACAGACCTGGGCAAAGATCGTTTCATCAGAATTCAAAGAAAAACATCATAAGACGATGGGGGCTCCTACCGTTGAAAATAAAATGGTAGAGCAAGAAGTTGTTGATGAATTTGTCACGGGTGCATTTGTGGAGAAAGAATATTCTAAGATTGTAAATGTAAAAGGCGAATGGAACTCTAAAATGATTCCGCAATTATTAAATACAATTTATCATGAGTTGATTTGTGAGGAAATGTGGAATATTGTAAAAAAGTTTCGCAATCCAAAATTGGATTTTAAAACACTTAACAGCCTCACCATTAACAAGATTAAAAATGTAAAGCCAGAAATTTTTGGTTAAAATCTGTGTTTCAAGAGAGGAGGTTTTAAGAAAACGAGGACAGCAATTTCTATATTAGGAGGCTGTATATTTGGAGCTGGTTTAAGTAAATTACTATGTTCAAATTTTAAAGAGGCGTCTATCATGTTGATGATATCTAGTAGTATATATTTTATCGGATACGTAATTGAAATTTACAACAGTGAGGAGAAGCGAAAAGTATGATTCTGAGAAAATTAAAGCCAGAGTTTACCATAGAAAGGACTGCAATAAATGATTAAATTATCAGATGCAAACAAAAAAGCGAGTGCTATTATAAAGCAGCTTGCACAAAACGAAATCAACAAAGGGAGTGACAGCCAGTATAAGGATTCTATGGACATTCTCTTCTTGATTCGTGATGGTCTGTATACCACGCCATTAGATCCCTGGGAATTAGAGAATTATGATAATTGTTATGGCGTAGATTTAAGTCGGTAAATAATAATTTGGAGGTTATTATTCTGACAAGAAGTTTTACATAAATTCAATCAAAAATTCATTAAAATCTCAAAAATAGTTAAAGAAATAAAAATATGAACACTGTATATAGTAGTTGGTAATACGATAAAACACTATATATGGTAACGATTTAGCATTGAAACTCCGCTTTCATTGGTATAGGATAAGGCGGGTTTAACCCGCCCAAATCCTACAGTTTACAAACTATTTCGTAAACTATTAGAAGCGCCAGGAACATTATATCCTCTTTCATATGGCACCTCCCTTCTTGACCGTAATTTTGTTACCGCACACGTTTAGCACACGATCACAAAACCTAGACATAAGTCTTTTTTTAGGACTGCCTAAATCAAGAATTAAATCTATTGTATCAATAATTATTAATAATGTAAATATGTTATTAAAATTAAAGATTTATTAAGAAAATAAGAATACATGAAATGAAAATTTCAAGGTAAAAGAAAACAGAAAGGAATAAAGGTGTCGCGACCAAAAGAATTCTACCTTTCTGGTAATAATATTTGAGATACGTTGGAAGTAAAAACAAATTAAGTAAAGAGTTGGCACCAATTATTCAATCCTATATTACAAACGACACAAATGGGTATTTAGAGCCATTTGTTGGAGGCGCCAACATGATTGATAAAATTAAATGCAATAAAAGAATTGGCTGTGATGTTCATAAGCAATTAATAGCACTGCTTCAGTATTCACAAGGGCATAGTGCCGATTTACCTGAAAGAATTTTAGAAGATGAATATAAAATGGTTCAACAGAACAAAGAAAAATATCCTGATTGGTATCAGGGGTTGGTCGGATTTTGTGCAAGTTTCGGAGCTAAATATTTTGGTGGATATGCCAGAGACTCAAAAGATGATAATAGTGGAAAATGGTCGTGTGGGGCTATTAATAACTTAAAAAAGCAGATTCCAAATATATTAGACGTAAACTTTAAAAATATCAGTTTTCAAGATTTACCACTAGATAAAATCAAAGGGTATGTTATTTACTGTGACATACCGTATAAAGGTACTACAAAATATAAAACTGAACAGTTTCCATATGAGGAATTCTATAGTTGGGTAAAAGTTGCAAGCATATATAATACCGTTTTAATTAGTGAATATTCAATGCCAGATGAATTTGAATGTATTTGGCAAAAAGAAGTAAAAACATTATTAAATAGTAATAAAAATAAAAATGATGACCAAAATGTTAGAACAGAAAAGTTATTTACATATAAACAGTTGAAAGAATGATTTTATTGGAGGTATAGGAATGGATGATTATTACCCAGAAGGCGTTTGTGGAGAATGTATATTTGCAGAAAATCAACGTTTTGCTACTGAATTTGTTGAGTGGGGAGGCAATGACAGCGGAAAAGGTGACTATATGGTTAATGGGTTGATAGATTGTAAATTAAAAAAATGTACATGTTGTGAAATGGATTACTCATGTGACAAGTTTGAGAGGGAGAATACATAATTGAGAAAAGAGAATGTAAAAGTAACATTTGAAATCCCTTGTCATTTCGATAAGCCAGACCTCAACGGCAATATCTACACAAGAGAATCATGGGAAGAAGCTGTGAAAAGAGGAATAGGACTACCCATTGAAATTATTAATGATGACGGCAGTTCTACGGTTGTCGGTATTACACAGGAGGTTGAATTAGTTGATGATGGAGAAAATCCATACATAAAGACAGTTGGTGTACTATGGCATGGCGGAACCTCCGAATCAGTTAAGTTTACCAGAGACAAGATTACAAGTGTTGAATTAAGCAGTGTTGGAATTACAAAATAATTAAGAAGGAGAATAGATATGCACAATTATCCACCAGATTATTATGAAGGCGATTTTTATAATGAACCAAGTGAATTTGATGAGAAAATGGAAGAACTAAAATCTTATTTAATGGATAGCGTCAGGAAAGATATAAAATCAGATTTAGAGTATTACAAAAATAGCGCCGAAAAGAAAGAAAAAGAATTATTAGAATTGAAGTTAAAAATCAAGTCTTTGGAGTTGGAGAACACAAAATTACATAGAGCAAATGATGTTGCGGAAATTATCTTACCAAGAATTACAAAAGAAAATGTTGAAAGTTTAATCTCTGATTTATTTGAAAAGACATTTCATGAAGATACCCACGACTGCCCTCTCCATTGGAGTTTGTATGTAAATTATTATAAAGACAGAGAACAGATATTGAAGATACTGAATTATGCGGGTGTAGAAGTTCCTTATGATTCATCTGTAATACTTCCTCACGAATGGGATAAAGTAACATTGGACAAATTCTTTGAAAGAATGGGGAGTCATGTTAATTGTAATGGTTCTAATTACAAGGGAAATTTAAGGTTTTGGACTTATAGACACGCACAAAATCCATTCAACTATACCAGTTATAGTGAGATCCCATGGCAGTTTGTGTTAAGAAATCCACTTTTAAATTCTAAAGAATATGCGTTAAAAATGGCTAAAGAGATGAGTTCTGGCAGCGGCTTTAATAATGGATACAAATTTTCAAAGATTGATGAATATCAGGAACTAAGTGGTGAAGTAATTAAAATTCTTGTAGAGAACACATCTATAGATAAGAAAAATATGAAGGGTGATGTTGGTCAATTTCTTATCAGACACGTTGAATATGTAAAGAGTGATGAGATTTTAGAAATTATTCTTAGTATATTGGGCAACATGTGGAGATCGTACAAAGAAGCCGCTAGGCTACCAGAGAAATATCAAATTAAATATGCAAAGTCATTGAGTAGAGTTGAAGACAAAATTGAATTCTTGAAAGTAGCAACACTGTCACAAGAAATCAAGGCAAAAATATTTTGTGAATCCGTGTAAAATAACCTATTAAATGACGATTTTAAAGGAGAATAATTAATGACAATAAAAATAATTTTACTTATAACTATGATATTTTGCCACATTGTAGATGACTACTATTTACAAGGCTGGTTAGCATCTGCAAAGCAGAAGTCGTGGTGGAAATCAAATGCTCCAGACAAGATGTATTCACATGATTATATAGCCGCACTATTTATGCATAGTTTTAGTTGGACTTTTATGATTTCATTACCACCAACAATTTATACAATTGTATTTGGCGGTTCAATACTGCCAGTATTGTTTGTTGGAAACATACTTTTACATATGTTCATAGATAACGAAAAAGCAAACAATAAAACAATAAATCTTATCACAGATCAATTATTGCATATGATTCAAATTTTATGGTTATGGTATTGCACAATTAGCTAAAAGGAGGTAAGTAAAATAAACCAAGTAATAATTAATATAGAAGAAACAATTAAAAAAATATTTCCCAAAGACCTAATTAAAGACTTACAAGAAGATGAACGTATCTGTCCTGCTTGTCTCGGTTTAGGCATGAGATTAGAGAATAATGTTTATGGAGTACACGGAGATATATCTGAAACGTCCAAGATAGAACGTTTTCCATACAGACACCAAGCATTATCTTTCTGTCCAAGCTGTTATAACGGTGTTCAGAGGTTGTGTAAATATTGTGGTGAGCCATTCAAGCAACAGTCGTACCATCATTGTGAATGTGAGGGTTTCAAAAAAGCCGAAGAAGAGAGAATTGTCAAGTGGAACGAGACAATATCTAAAGCGAAAGAAGTTCAGGAATCTGATGTAAAAACGATGCTTTACTGCGAGGAATTTGAAGAATATTACGATTCTACGGATGATTTCTTTGAAGGATATTCGTTTGAATGGAATAATTCTAAAGATAAAAATATTGTTAAACCACAAGTGTTATGGGTATGTTCTGTACAAGAAATCAGTATTGATGCTGACTACATAATTGAAAATGCATGTGATGAATTACACGAAGATGCAAGCGGAAATTGTGATTATGGAAGTTTGCAAAAAGCACTTGATGATTGGTGTAAAGAGCAGACAGGAACCACTACATATTATCCTTGTTATAAGGAATATGTGAAGATTGATTGGAGCGAATATTGACGAAAAGGAGAATAGATAATGGTAAAAACAACAATTAAAGAAACTACAGAAAAGTTTGATAAGGACGGGAATCTGATTGAAAAAATAACCAGAGAAGAAACATCTGAAGACGACAGTGATTATACACCTACATACATTACACAAAATTACGAAACATTAAAACCAGCTAAGTGGTATCCAGGATATTGTGGCGGTACCGATGGATACCATGGTGATGGAGGGTTAGGGTGATATTAATGAGGATAAAAAATGAGAAGAAGATATAAGTATTATGAACCATATCCGAATGAGTATTACTGTGGAGGGGCCGGAGGCCCGACTCCACTCAAAGCAATATATTCCTTTAGACAATTTATAAATAATAAAGATGGAACAAGGACATATGGTTATGTGTGTAAGTAATGAAATGAAAGTAACGTTTCATCTTAATTTATAAAATAAACTGACGGTTGCAAACGTCAAAAACAAAGAAAGGGAAAGATAATACTAGTTAAAAAGTAATGTACATTGCACTCAGGTGTTGAGTGAATCCAATATTTAATGAATATCTCACATTCCTACGAGATACCACTGGTGAAAAACTATTAGATCTAAAGGAAGGTTATTTTTGGTTAGATAGGCAAATAATTAAAGGCTTTGATAAACAAGGCAATATACATAAATTTTACCGGATTAATATTAGTAATGACTTGGAAACGTTACATTTAAGTAAAGCAAAGGATTATAGGGATATTAACGATATTGAATTAGCAAGTTGGAATGACCTTATTGAGTTAAATAAGGAACACTTAGAAAACATAGAATCAGATTCTTTAAATTTAATCAAAGATAAAATGGAGAAATATAAAGGACATGATTCGCTAATTCCTGTATCAATGGGAAAAGATTCTATGGTTGTATCTCATCTTGTAAGATCTTTATATCCTAACATTAAGGCAATTTTTAATAACACATCTCTTGATTGTGCTGATACGTATAAGATGGTTAAATATTTTCCTAATTGTGAAATTATGAATCCAGATAAAGGATTTTATCAATATGTTGCATCAGACCATATGATACCAACAAGATTTTCAAGATTCTGTTGTAGGATTTTTAAAGTAGGAGTTATGGTTTCGAAGTTAGAACACGAACATCCGTATTTAATGTGGATGGGTATGAGAAACGAAGAGTCTGCTACTAGAAGTGGATATACAGATGAATGGATAAATGAATCAGAGTGGGGAAATACGAAATGGCAAGGGATTCTTCCTATTAGAAAATGGACAGAATTAGATATTTGGCTATATACGTTGTGGAGAAATATTGATATCAATCTTAAATATAAAAAGGGATATAGCAGATGTGGTTGCCATGTAGCTTGTCCATATTATAACAAATCCACATGGGTACTGGACAAGTATTGGTATTCAAAATCGTATGATAGATGGAGAAGTATATTAGAGAAAGATTTTATTGAAAATGAGAAATGGATTGTGATGAATTGTACTCTTAAAGAATATCTGACACAAGCGTGGAATGGCGGTGTTTATAGAGATGATCCCACAAAAGAAGTTATAGAAGAATTTGCTCAATATAACAATCTCAAATATGACATTGCTGAAAAATATTTCAATAAGTATTGTGCGAATGAATGTAAAACACAATCCGGAAAAATAAAGAAAATTAAGGATAAGCAGGTATTGGGAATGAATATGAAACTGCATGGAAGAAATACAAATAAGTTTTATTGTAAAACATGTTTAATGAAAATGCATTATATTGACAATGAACAATGGGATAAGTATATAGATGATTTTAAAAAATCAGGATGTGACTTGTTCTAATGAAATAATACTTTTAATATGAAAAGAGGTGAACCAAAATAGAATATATTATAAAAGGTGATACGGAAAGATTTGATGATTGTTTGGTTTGTGTATGCGGTAAATCGTTGGAAGATGCGAATGTAGCATTAGAAAGAATGATAAATAATCCAACTGAAAACGATAAAAGAATTATTGAAGGTCATACAAATCTTAGAATCGAGGAAGTTTCAGATAGTGATTGCTGGTGGAATTTTAATTGCGACTAGACTTTAAGTTTGATTGGAGGAAATAAATGAAAACAGAAGTAATTGGTACGGTGGTTCATGATTTTAATGATTGGGTTTTTAATACAGACGAACATAGTTTTCTGCCGATGTAGTTGCTGCACTAGATGAACTATTAGGAGTAGGTACGAGTGTGGGAGATACGTACAAGGTTACAATTGAAAAAATGTAATAAAACAAACCTTTTATTCAGATAAACAAAATAAGAGAGGTAAACAATATGGGATATTGTATAGAAATGACTGATAGCAATTTTATCATTAGAAAAGAGAATTTTGCAAAAGCATTGGAAAGTTTAAAGAGTGTTTTTGTTCCTGAAAACATGACCGTTTATGATAGCAACAATGGGAAAAAGTATCCTCATTTTAGGTGGGTTAACACAAAATCCGTTTTGGAAAGTGCCACTCTCTTTGAAGCAATGAAAGAAATCAGATACCTTCCTATACCTAATATCGATGGTGATATTTGCGATGTAGAATTTAGAGGAGAAAAATATGGGGACGAAGAAATATTCTTCAAGGCTCTGGCTCCATATGTAGAATCCGATTCCTATATTTGCTTCATGGGAGAAGATGATAGCGAATGGAAATGGGTTTTTGATAATGGAGAGGTCGAATATATGGGAGTGTAATCATGAAGATTAAATTAAAAAATGGAAGCACCATAGAAACCTTGGATTCAGAAGATAAGCCAATTCGGGGTGGGAGAGCAAGACTTTATGATTTACTAAATTTTCAGTATGGGTATGAACTGACAGAAGATGAGGAGAGGGTTGTTGAGTCGTTTACTGTGAAGAGTCCGCCCAGCTTCGATAAAGAATATAATTGCATTTGGTGTTCGTCAAAAGAGGGAAGATGAAATCTACATTTAAAGGAGTAATTATATGAGTAAAAATAAAGCAGAGAAGTTATTTCAGAAAACAGCAGAAGATACGGTGAGCAAAGTTAGATTGGCTGGCATGAGAGCTGGAGCCACTGGTATCCTGGGTGCCGTGCTAAATATGTGTAATGAGGGGAAGAGCATTGATGATATCAAAGCATTCTGTGAGGGATCATTAAATTTAGATGGAATGAAGGAGTAATTTAAAAGGAGAATATCATTAATGAAAGAATATATACACATTCAACCATGGATTTTCAGAAGAGGTTTTGAATTATATTGGTTCAGCGAATGTGGAGACTGGTTTTTATATTTTAGATACAAGATTCCATTACCACATATGCAAGAAATATTCGAAATTAGGTTTAGTAGCGCTGGATTCATGAAAAGTAGATATATTATAAAATAATTGAAACGGAAGTTTTATTGGAAAAGGAGTCAAATGAAGAAAACAGACGATCCTGTATATTGGAAATCTCAACTTGCAACACTACTAAGGACTGCCGAAGAAAGTGGCTGTAAAATAAGCCATTCAGCCACAGCAGAAAAGGGGAATATTAGAATATACTTTGAAAATATTATTGGAGAAAAAAGCGGTGTCAACTTATATTAATAAAATTGGGATTTTAAAGGAGAACTAATATGGGAAGCATATACGATTACCCCTTAAGTGAACGCAAGAAAAGATTTGAAGAAATTATGGATAGTCTTCCGACGGACAATCCTATTACCACCGAAGATATGATTCGGGAATTAGCAATACTGAGAAAAGGTTATTATGATCCTCACTCATGGGGATTTGCAGAGGAGGAAGAAAAACATTGACAAATCAAGAAGCAATTAAATCTTTGCAAAATATTGTTGAATATTGGGCTGTACGTCCGACAGAACAGGAGGCGGCAAAATTAGCAATCAAGGCATTGGAGCAGCAAGAGAAGGATCAGTGGATTCCTGTAAGTGGTGGACTGCCAGATGAACACGAGGAAGTCAGAGACATATATGACGTAGAATCGTTGGCATTAGTCGATACAGAAAATTTTCTTGCTTCTGATTTAGTATTGGTTACAGTAAAAGATAGTGAAAAAGATGAACTTTTTGTTAGCGATGATGTAATTGTGAATGGAAAGTGGTCTAATTTTGGGGCAATGGATACTTTTAATGTGGTTGCGTGGAAACCAATGCCAGACCCATATATGGAGGAAAATAATATTGAAGTATGATAAAGAACTGTATTTAGACAGCGGCTTTTATGGTGGAGATTTTGGAGATGATATCACCAACCACAAAGAAAAAATTGTGAAGTGTCGTAAACCTCATGAGTGTAACGGCAATTGCGATAAGGAAATTAAAGCGGGAGATTATGCGCTTTTAGAAACTGGATTTATGGACGGAGAACCCGTGTCATGTTATACCTGTCTTCCTTGTATAGAAGAATGGTTAGAGGAATCTGGTCAGGTAGAAACCGAAGATTAACCGACAAATGAATCTGGACTTTTATTAAGGAATGGAGGAATTGTGGGTAATAGAGTAGGTGTTATATTTCATAATAATTGGGAGGATTTAGTCCATTATTATATTCTCATCACGGAGGATATCGAATCACAAAAGAATTTATAAGAGAGTTTATTGATAACTACAGGGAATTATATCCTGTTTGTGATGACGGTCACAAGTATGATTGCGACCATATGATGTATGGATTTATTCAGTCCGTTGGAGTCGATTTACACAACAGAATATGTTCAATTGATGATTCTATTTTAAAAGAAACAAGAGTGTATCGTAATGCATTTGATTGTGGGTGTTTCTTGGTCAACGTAGACTTCAATACTTATGGAGAAATTATAAATACTTAAATGAATGTGTAGATTCATACGGAAAGGAGTATTTAAATGGGAGATTTATATACAGATATGTATGATAAAAATTACGAAATAACGGGCGATATGTACTCAGAAACAGAACGTGCGGTATTTGAGGGAGCAGAGAATATCAAGATCTGCTCACAAAGTATTAATTTGCAAGACTTAGCATTTTTATTGCAGTGTGGATATAAACCAATTATTCAGTGTTTAAAAAATAAATACACGGTTTATTTTACAAGATAAATGCATTGTTTTAAACCAAACACATCAACAAAAATCCCAACAATTTTACAATTAAATATAGGAGGCAAAAGCGATTAAAGGAATTATTTATGCTGAAGATTTAGCAATGGAATTACTCAAATATCCCAGGGCTTTGGTTTGTGCTGGCAAAATGGGATCAGAAACATACAGAAATGACAGAAAAATTGAGAATGTGTTTTTGAGAGATGGTGATACCGTCGTCTTAAATGTTGAAAGTTATGATGAAAATGGAGAACTGAAATATTACAGGTAGGAGGATATAAATGCAAATTAGCAATGTAAATGTGTATGGCCTTGAAAATGCTATCAGAGTAAGTAAGTTTCCTATGGCAGTAAATTTAGAAGACTGTACAAAAGAAGTAACGAATACTGTTAAGAAACTTGGAGCAAGTAATATTGGAGCCGCCCACGATAATTTCCTAAATGGGATAGTTGTTCAGTTTGATTTACGGGTGAGCAATAAATTCCTTACGGAAATGCAGAGATACCACTTCATTGATTTTATTTCGAGTCAGTCCACCATGCACAGAATTACAAAATTCAATCTGAAAGAGCAGTGCAATAAATATGTGGATGGGCGAATTACCGATGTAGTTCAAGAAATGATTGATGTTTATAACGGATTGGAGGACAAGAGCACTGAATTTGCAAAGGACTTATATTTGAAAATTTTATACAATATACCGTCTGGTTTTGAGCTGACTGCCGGGTTCACAACAAATTATCGGCAACTAAAAACAATTTTAATTCAGAGAAGAAATCACAGGCTCCCTGAGTGGCGAGAGTTTTGTGAATGGGTTGAAACTTTACCGATGTTTAGAGAATTAGTACTTGGAGGTGAGTAAGTGAATTGTGTGGACTGTGATGCTTGCAAACAGGGATTCTTTAAATCTAAACCCGAAATGTATGTTTGTACAGGAACTAAAAAACCATTCTTGATAGAAGATATAGGTCACGAATGTACTGAATATCCAGATAAAAATATCAACATGGAGGGTAAGTATATGAAAGAGGTTATTAAAACATTGACAGAAAAAGAGCAGGTAAACCACCCGTCCCATTATGGAGGGAAAAATAATCCATATGAAGCCAGAAAGGTTATAAAAGCATGGGGATTAAATTTTAATCTTGGTAACGTTGCAAAATACATAAGCAGAGCCGGTAAAAAAGATTTAAAAGGCGATGTGCTGAAGTCTACGATTGAAGATTTAGGTAAGGCAAAACAGTATATTGAGTTTGAGATTGAAGAACTCACGAGCAGTTAGAAGCAATTGCCTGTCAAGATTAAGGAGATAGAAGATGGTTTTCATCGGGAATTATATTTTAATGAAGGAGGATTTCATTGTTTAACGGAGAAGTTCCAGTATTGAAAGAAGATAAAGATAAACTCGAAAAATTAATCTCAGATGTCAATGTAATACTTGATAAATATGACTATTCTTCTGACTATAGTTGTTATAGGATTAGCGCCATGAGTATGGCAAAGGGTTTTTCAAAAGATGCTAGAAAATGGATTGGATATTTAGAAACTGAGGAAAAGTTGAAAATTCGTGAATTGAGGGGTTATTAGAAAGGAGGGTAAGTATGGTATTTGACCAGAATTGCCTTGCTACATATAAGGGCAAGGATAATCCTATGGGATTTATTAGTGGACATATCTACGAGGTTGTTGTTGAACAAAAGAAACACGGCTGTGAATTATCTGTCTATTATGACACTACGATTGGTCATGATTTCGTGAAAGAAAAGATACCTTATGCAAGTGAAAAAAGTTTACAGTATTTCTGGGAATTTTAAGGAGGAGGTAGCAAAATATAAATATTACATCATATAAATATCGAATTTATCCTAATAAACAACAAGAAGAACAGATTCAGAAAACTTTTGGATGTTGCAGATTTGTTTATAATCAAATTTTATCTTACAGGAAAGAATTATATGAAGTTGAAAAGAAATATTTGAGTAAAATAGACTGTAATAATTATGTTAATCAAGTTCTTAAAAAGGAATATATTTGGCTTAAAGAAGTTGATAAGTTTGCATTAACTAATTCTGTATATAATTTAGATAACGCATATCAAAAGCTTTTTAAAGAGCATACTGGATATCCTAAATTTAAGAGCAAACGAAATAATAAAAAGTCTTATACGACCAATATAACCGGAACTAATATTGAAGTTTCTTTTGATAATAACAAAATTAAGTTACCAAAATTAAAATGGGTAAAAGCTTCTATACATAGAGAATTTACAGGTAAGATTAAATCAGCAACAATTTCGCAAGTTCCATCTGGTAAGTATTTCGTATCAATATTAATAGAAGCAGAACATATTCCAACAGAATCTATTGGTCGTATGATAGGTATAGATCTCGGCATTAAAGATTTGCTCATCACCTCTGACGGAGAAAAGTTTGATAATATTCGTACCACCAAGAAACATGAGAATAAGTTAGCGAAAGAACAACGTAAACTTTCTCATAAACAAAAAGGTAGTAAGAATCGAAATAAACAAAGAATTAAAGTAGCACGTATTCACGAAAAGATTCGCAATACCAGAATCGATAATCTACATAAAATCTCACACAAACTTATCAGCGAAAACCAAGTGATAGTAAGCGAAGATTTAGCAGTATCTAATATGGTAAAGAATCATAGTCTTGCAAAAGCAATTCAGGATTGCGGATGGTATGAATTGACACGACAATTGAGCTATAAGGCTGATTGGAATAATCGAGATTATATAAAAATAGGAAAATTTGTACCAAGTAGTCAATTGTGTTCCAATTGTGGATATCAGAATCCAGATACAAAGGATTTATCTGTTAGAGAGTGGGTTTGCCCCGTTTGTGGAGTTATTCATGACAGAGATATTAATGCTGCAAAGAATATATTAAACGAGGGATTAAGGTTATTAAGTGTAGCTTAATAAATAATAGGGTTGGTACAATCCGAATTTACGCTTGTGGAGATAGTAGGTTACGATGTCAGCGAAGCAAGAAGCCGTGTGGATTTAAACTAACTCACGGCAGTTCACGCATGTTTGGTTGTGTGAAATAAATTTAAGGAGATAAAAATATTGAAAAGAGTGTGGTTATGTGGAGCGTCTGAAAAGGTCAGTTTCGAAGATGGAGACTGGTGGAGGGAACGATGTGTTGAATGGTTTGAGAATAATTCTGAGTGTTTTAGAGCTTGGAATCCAAATCGTTATTATAATTACCGTGAGCAGTTGCATAAGTCTGATAATGAAATCCTTAGATTTTGTGATAATAAGGTTGAAAAGGCTGATGTAATATTAGTGAATCTTCAGAGTATAAGGCAATCGGTAGGAAGCATTATGGAAATTGCTTGGGCATGGAAAGCAAGAAAACCAATTATCGGATTCCTGGAAGATGATGAGATTGAGATAGGTGGTGGTACATTACCATTAGATTTAAAGAAAGTATGCCACCCGTTTGTTATTGAGTGTTGTAATAGGATTGAAACAGGGTATGACGCAAGGTTAGATGCTTTGGAGTACATAGAAAAATATTACGGAGAATAATTCATATGAGAAAAGATGAATTTAAAAACAAAAGTCAATCAAATATGACAGCGTGGGATTTAGATTGCCCCCAATTGTATAAACCAAATTGGAGAGGTAAAGCGAAAAGACTATTTAGGAAAATTGCAAGAAAGAAGCTAAAAAGAGAAATCGAAGAGGAGACTTAAATGACATCTGTTTTATTAGTTTGCATAGTGATGCTACTTATATCTAGGATTAAAGAAACACCTTCTATGTTAAGTGAACATCGGTACTATGAAAAGGTAAGGGGTATCATAAAAAATAACGAGAAATTTCTTAATGAGTTGCCATATGAAAAAATGGTTTGCGTTGAGAAGATCGCTAAAGTTGCACCATATCTATATTCTGGTTTTACAATTTTTGTTTATGCCATAGTAGGTATTTCTCTCGATTTACCATTAATCAACTTTTTATCATTTATTCAAATTTGTACAGTAGTAATAACTTTGCGACTACAAAGAAACATTAGTCCGATAAGTCTATACATAGATGATTTTCCGTTCTACAGATGGTATTTTTTATTCAATGTAGTACTGGATTACATATATTACCCGTTGGCATTTGTAATGCTGTTGGGATAAAAATACCAAGGAGGTGAATATTAATTGCAAATTACACTTTATACAACGGAACATTGTCCTGTCTGCAATATGGTAAAACTTACACTGTTGCAAAAGGGTGTTGAATTTGAAATTATCGATGATTTGAATATTATGTCTACCAAAGGCTTTAAAAGTGCTCCGATGCTAGAAGTAGATGAAAAAATCATGAACGCAAAAGAAGCAATAAATTGGATTAAGACATTATAAAGACTGGAGGACTTGATTTGACAAATATAACAAAGAAATATGAGAAATATAGGCGGTATGTAAATTTTATTAATAAATATAAAGGAGCGATTAATGCAGCGAGTGGTAGCGAAGTTGATTCTAACGCAAATGTAGAGAATAAAAACGTTACTACCTGCACAGGGGAACTTCCTAAAAAAGATATGATAGGTACTAATCGACTTTTAATGATTGATAAGCTAACAGAGATGTATGGTGATTTATGGGCAGATGAATATATTCGTCAATTGGACAACCATGAGATGTATAAAAATGATGAAACAAGTATTATGCCATACTGTGTTTCAATTACAATGTATCCTTTTCTGTTTCACGGTCTGCGTTCAATAGGGGGTATGTCAGAAGCCCCAACGAATTTACAGGCTTTTAACGGAGCATTTATCAATTTAGTATTTGCTATTGCCTCACAGTTCGCAGGGGCAGTGTCAACGCCTGAATATCTCACATATTTAGATTACTTTATTCGCATGGAATATGGAGATGACTATTATCAGAATTCTACTAAAGTGGTGGATCTATCAAACAAGCATCGCACCATCGATAAAGTCATCACCGATAGCTTTGAACAAGTAGTTTATTCACTAAATCAGCCAGCAGCTGCGAGGAATTTTCAAAGTGTCTTCTGGAATATTGCTTCGTTTGATACGGAATATTTCGATGGTATATACAATAACTTTGTTTTTCCTGACGGCACTGAACCTACTTGGGAGAGTGTTAGTTGGTTGCAGAAGCGATTTATGAAATGGTTTAACCACGAAAGAACTAAAACGGTATTAACATTTCCGGTGGAAACAATGAACTTGCTCAACGATGGTAAAGATTATGTTGATAAGGAATACAAGGATTTTACAGCGGAAATGTATGCGGAGGGCCATTCTTTCTTTACGTATACAAGTGATAGTGTGGATTCGTTGGCGTCATGCTGCCGGTTAAGAAACGAAATTCAAGACAATACATTCTCTTATACTCTTGGGGCGGGTGGTGTAGCCACTGGATCAAAGGGTGTGATGACTATGAACGTCAACCGTCTTGTCCAGATTGCAACTAGAGAAGGTAAAGATATTACAGAGATGATTAGAGAGCAAACAGTTAAAATGCACCATTATCTGACGGCATACAATGAAATTGTAAAAGATAACTTTGAAGCAAAACTACTTCCTGTTTATGACTCTGGATATATTTCATTAGAAAAGCAATTTTTAACAATTGGTATAAACGGATTTGTGGAGTCCGCTGAATTTCTTGGAATTGAGATATCTCCAAACGAAAAGTACTTTGAATACGGCGAAAAGATTTTGAAGCCCATTTATGAAGAAAATAAAAAGGCGAGAACATCTGAACTAATGTTTAACACAGAGTTTATACCGGCTGAGAATTTAGGAGTGAAGAATGCTAAGTGGGATAAGGAAGATGGTTATTTCTCCCCCAGAGATTGTTATAACAGCTATTTTTATAAAGTTGAGGACGAATCCTGTAATGTCATAGATAAGTTTATCTTACACGGGAAAAAGCTAACAAAGTATTTAGATGGAGGTTCTGCTCTTCATTGCAATCTTGATGAGCATCTATCAAAAGATCAGTATACTAATCTACTAATGGTGGCAATTAAAACAGGTTGCTCGTACTTCACTTTCAATATCCCAAATACCATCTGCAATGATTGTGGATATATAAGTAAACACTATACGAAAAAGTGTCAAAAATGCGGTAGTGAAAATGTCGACTGGATAACAAGAATTATAGGATATTTAAAACGAGTTTCAAAATTCTCGTCAGAAAGAATTAAGGAAGCAGGGAAGAGATTCTATGGAAACATTACCTCTTAAATATACTGGATACGCTGTGACATTTCAAGAAGTTCCAAATGAGACATCGTTAATATTTAACATTAGTGGTTGCCCCTATAAATGTAGGGGTTGCCACAGTCAGTATTTATGGGAATATACAGGAGAATATATATCGGAAGAGATTGAACAAATACTTATGCAATATAAAGGATTGGTCACTTGTGTTTGCTTTATGGGCGGTGACCAAAATTTAGCTGAACTTAAGCTATTGCTTATAAAGTGTAAATCATTAGGGTTCAAGACATGTGTTTATAGTGGTTCTAATGACATATCAATTTTTGATGATTTACTCAGCTTACTTGATTATCTGAAAGTTGGAGAATATGTTAGTGAGCTTGGTGGTCTTAACAGTAAAGACACGAACCAAAGATTTTATCAAATTAAAACTAATAAAGAGCGACAGTTTGCATTTGATGATAAAACATATTTGTTCTGGAATAAGTAGTTAACGAAAGGAGTGGCATTATGTGGTTTATAGCAGGACTATTTGTCGGTGCATTTCTGGGGCTTATCTTAACGTCTTTGTGTGTAGCTAGTTCTAGAAATTGGGATACTGAAGATGAATAGATTGTAGTACATTGGTTTTAATGAAAACTCTGTGTTTGCGCAGGCACAGTTTACATAGATAGGCAAGGATACCGGTATCCTTCAAATCAATAATTTGGAGGATTGTAATGAGAAAATTAATAACAGTGGGCACGGCAGCACTATGTCTCGCCTTTACGATGCCCATGGCAACATGGGCGAATAATATAGAAGAAACCGTAACAACGGCACAGTTTGAATCAGAATTACCATATGCTATAGATTTTTCATTGAAATTTGCTAATCAAGCAGGAGTAAACATTAGAGAAGAGCCGAATACAAGTTCTAAAATCTTAGGACGCACACTATTAAACACGACATTTGAAGTAGTACTGGATATCGGTGGTTGGAGTATGATAACCACTGAAGACGGTTATGCATATATAAAATCAGAGTTTTTAAACGATGATGAAGTAAAATACACCACTGAGGATTTATACATAATGGCACATGTATTAGCTGGTGAAGCACAATTCTGTGACGATGCCGAGCAAAAATATGTGGGGTCTGTTGTTTTGAATCGTGTTGCTAAAGCTGGTTTCCCAAGCACGATTAAGGGAGTCGTATTCCAGAAGAAGCAATATTCTAGTGTGGCTGATGGAAATTATTATCGTGAACCAACGAAAAGTAATTGGTCAAATGCGAAATGGCTGCTTGAGAACGGAAGTGTGCTTCCTGGGTACGTTGTTTTTCAATCTAAGGGTAAACAGGGGAGTGGCGTGTATTTGAAGACAAAATGGCATCAGTATTGCTATTGATAAAGGAGATGAAAATAATAAAAATTCTTACAAAAAAGGACTTGCTTGAGATACTTCCATTTGGAAAAACCAAATTAAATGAATTGCTTATATCAAATATACTTCCTGTTGCAAAAGTTGGGAAAGATTACATAACAACTGAAGAAAGATTAAACGATTGGATCAATGAAAATATTGGAAAAGAAATAAAATATTGATATAAATATTCGTGAGTGTTATAATTGAAGGGCTTAATTAGTCTTGATTGTAACACTCTTTTTAGGAGGGACTATAGTTATGAGTGTTACACAAAAACAGAATAAACGTAATTCATGGCACGAAGGAAGTGTTAGAAAACGTTCAGACGGTAGACACGAGGGAAGAGTCACTTTAAATGGATTGACGAAATATGTATATGGTAAAAGTGAAGCAGAGTGTAAAAGAAAACTAAAGTCAATAATTAGAGAATATGATGATGGGCTAATAAATCCAAAAACAGCGAATTTTTATGATTATTGCTTAAATTATATCAAGAAGAAAAGTAAAACAATTGAGTTATCGACGTATAATAGACTTGATATTATTGTGAATAAGCAAATTGGAGAATCTAAAATTCGTAACAAACAGTTTGGGTCACTGAAAGCAGATGAGCTACAGGATTTCTTTAATTCACTTGCAACCTCTTCAGATAAACAATATAGCTACGGAACAATTAAAAATATTTTCGCATTCGTTTCAGGAGTGTATAGTTACGCAATAAAAAATAAGGATATAAATTTTAATCCAATGCAAGGCGTAGTAATTCCAAAAGAAACTTTCTGCAATGTGAAAAGAAAAGAGACGTTTGCACTAACACCAGATCAGATCACCATATTCAAGGAACTTTGTTTGAAGAAAAATAACAGTAATGATTCTTATAAATACAGATATGGGCTTACACTTCTTTTAATCCTAAATACTGGTATGCGAATTGGTGAAGCCGTTGCATTAGAGTGGAACGATATCGATTTTGTAAACAATATAATTAAAATAAACAAATCGATGCAATATAATGTAAAAAGTGAAAGTTCCAATACAAGACAGTCTTTCATTAAAAGTACAAAGACCCGAAAATCTAATAGAATTATTCCTATGAATGATGAAATTAAATTTATTTTATCAGAAATAAACGAGAGTAATAAGAAAAAAGATATTGTATCTGATATTGTTTGCTGTAGCGAAACCGGTGGATATACGTTAGCTAGGAGTATACAGAGAGCGTTAGATACGATTATTGCAGGAACTGAGCTTCCACATATTTGGGTGCACTTACTAAGACATACATTTGGTTCAGAGCTAATTCGAAAGGGCGTAGAAATATCTGTAGTAAGTAAATTAATGGGGCATAGCAATACCACAACAACATATAATTCTTATATTCATGTATTGGATGAAGAAGCTGCTAAGGCAATGACGTTGCCTATGATAAGCTAATAATTAAATAAAAATTTGGGGCAAATTTGGGGCAACAATCAAATTAAGTAAAATCAGATAAATAAAACATAGTAAATACAAGCATTTAAACGGATATGCAAATAAGGACGCAGTTTTAAATAAACAGCGTCCTTATTTTTTTGGAAGGATTCCGTTATGATAGAGTAAAAGACAGCCTGGGAGTATACCTTTATACTTCAATAGTATGGACAGAAATAATGAAAGCAATGGGAGAGTGGTTTATATGGAGAAGTACTATCTTGCCGTGGACATTGGCGCATCCGGCGGCCGCCATATTCTTGGGACAGTGAAGGAAGGAACGCTGGAACTTCAGGAGATTTACCGGTTTGAAAACGGGATGAAGCGGAAAGATGGGCATTTGTGCTGGGATGTGGAGTCTTTATTTGCCGAAATCAAAGAGGGAATGAAGAAGTGCAGGAAACTTGGGAAAATCCCCGTAAGCATGGGGATCGATACCTGGGCAGTGGATTTTGTTCTTTTGGACGGGGAAAACCGGATGCTGGGGAATGCAGCGGGGTATCGGGATGACAGAACAAAGGGGATGGACGAGAAACTGTATGAGATCATTTCTTTAAAAGATTTATATGGAAGGACCGGCATCCAGAAACAGATATTCAATACCATTTACCAGCTTATGGCTGTTAAGAAAGAAAATCCGGAACATTTAGAGAAAGGGGAATCCTTCCTCATGATCCCGGACTATTTTCACTATCTGCTGACAGGTGTGAAAAAGCAGGAGTATACCAACGCAACCACCACACAGCTGGTAAATGCTGAAACAGGGACCTGGGATTATGAACTGATTGGGAAGCTGGGCTTACCTGACAGACTTTTTGGGGAGCTGTCCATGCCGGGAACTTTGGTGGGGCCATTGTCAGAGGCGGTGGAAAAGGAAGTGGGATTTTCCTGCCAGGTGATTCTTCCTGCCACTCACGATACGGGTTCTGCTGTCATGGCAGTTCCCCTGGTTCCGGTTGGAGAGGATTCCATGGGAGATATCCTTTATATCAGCTCAGGAACCTGGTCCCTTATGGGAACGGAGCTTCCTAAGGCGGATTGTTCCATAGAAAGCATGGAATCAAATTTCACCAATGAGGGCGGTTATGACCACCGCTTCCGATATTTAAAAAACATTATGGGGCTTTGGATGATCCAGTCTGTGAAAAAGGAGCTTAAAGAAAAGGGAGAGGAATATTCCTTTTCAGAGCTTTGCCGGATGGCTTCTGAGGAAAAGATCACTTCCATTGTCAATTGCAATGACAATGTATTCCTTGCTCCGGAAAGCATGATTAAGGCAGTGCAGGATTTCTGCCAAAGGTCTGGAATGGAGGTTCCAAAGACTCCGGGACAGATTGCAGCAGTTATATACAACAGTCTGGCAGCCTGCTATGGGGATACGGTAAAGGAACTGGAAGCTATTACCGGAAGGTACTATCCGGTCATTCATGTGGTAGGAGGAGGTTCTAATGCAGAGTATTTAAACCAATTGACCGCAGATCAAACAGGCAGGACCGTTTATGCAGGGCCTGGGGAAGCTACTGCAATCGGAAATCTCCTGGCCCAGATGCTGGCTGCCGGAGAGTTTGAAGGCCTAAAACAGGCAAGAGAAGCAGTGTACCGGTCCTTTGCTGTTAAAGAGTATCAGCCTGGCAATGGATTATTAAGATTGGAGGAAATGGCATGATAAGAAAATCTTTTAAAATGTACTTAAATGAGGGAATGGCCGGGGAATACGAAAAGAGGCACAATCTGCTCTGGCCTGAGATGAAGGATATGATCAGCCAATACGGCGGACATAATTACTCCATTTTCTTAGATGAGGAGACCAACGTCCTTTACGGATATCTTGAGATTGAGGATGAAGAGAAATGGGCAGAATCGGCAGATACGCCTATTAACCGGAAATGGTGGGATTTCATGGCTGACATCATGGAAACCAATCCGGACAACAGCCCGGTTTCCGTCAGTTTAAAGCCTGTATTTCATTTGGATTGAAACAGATCATAAAAAAGGAGAAGAGAGCCATGACAATAAAAGAACGGTATGAAGCGGCAAGAGAAGTGTACAAAGCAGTTGGTGTAAATACAGATGAGGCATTGGAAGCACTGAAAAAAATTCCTATTTCCATGCACTGCTGGCAGGGAGACGACGTCATGGGATTTGACGGGGATGGTGCCTTATCAGGGGGCATTCAGGCGACAGGCAATTACCCGGGCCGGGCGGGAAATCCTCAGGAGCTGATGAGTGATATGGATAAAGCCTTAAGCCTGATCCCCGGAAGCCACAGGATCAATCTTCACGCAAGCTACGCCATATTTGAAGAGGAAGAATGGGCGGACCGGGATCAGCTGGAGCCCAGACATTTTAAAAAGTGGGTGGAGTTTGCAAGGGAAAGAGGAATTGGCATTGACTTTAATCCTACCCTGTTTTCCCACCCAAAGGCTGAGAATGCCACCTTGTCCAGTGAAAAGGAGGAGATCCGCAGCTTCTGGATCAGACACGTACAGGCGTGCATCCGTATTTCTGAATACTTTGCAGGGGAGCAGGGGACTCCATGTACCATGAACATCTGGATTCCCGACGGATTTAAGGACATTCCGGCGGACCGTACCTCCCCAAGAGCACGGCTAAAGGATTCTCTTGACCAGATTCTTTCCATGGATTACGATAAAACCAAGGTATATGTAGCCGTAGAATCCAAGGTATTTGGGATTGGAATGGAAAGCTGTACAGTGGGTTCCCATGAATTTTATATGAATTATGCATCCAAGAATAACATCCTCTGTCTGCTTGACAGCGGGCATTATCATCCAACTGAGGTAGTGTCTGACAAGATATCATCCATGCTCCTGTTCTTTGACAAGGTTGCCCTTCACGTAACAAGGCCGGTGAGGTGGGACAGTGACCATGTGGTGCTGTTTGACGATGAAACAAAGGAGATCGGCAAGGAGATCATACGGGGCGGATCGGAACGGATTCTTCTGGCCCTTGACTTCTTTGATGCCAGCATCAACCGCTTAAGCGCCTGGATCGTTGGAATGCGCAACATGCAGAAGGCTTTGTTAAATGCCCTTCTCCTTCCAAATGAAACCCTTGTAAGATTACAGGAGGAGCGTAATTTCACGGAGCAGATGATGCTTCAGGAAGAGCTTAAGCTTTATCCCATTGGCGATGTATGGAACTATTTCTGTGAGATAAACGGAGTTCCGGCAAAGGAAGACTGGTTTGAAGAAATACGAAACTATGAAAAAGAAGTGCTGCTCAACCGGAAATAAGGAGAAAAAGAATATGAAAATTCCAGATACTGAATTTGTAAAAAGTTTTATCCGCCTGTGTGACGACGGCTTTCGTCAAAACTGGCATGAAAGGAACGGCGGCAATTTAAGCTACCGCATCAGGGAGTCGGAGGTGGAGTCCATAAAAGAAGGCTTTACGGATGAAAATCCCTGGCAGCCCATCGGTACCAGCGTAAAAGGCCTGGCAGGAGAGTATTTCATGGTGACAGGAAGCGGGAAGTTTTTCCGAAATGTGATACTGGATCCGGAAGCCAATACCTGTATTATTGAGGTGGATGAAAGGGGAGAGAATTACAGAATCCGGTGGGGCCTGGTAAACGGCGGGCGCCCCACCAGCGAGCTTCCCTCCCATCTCATGAACCACGAAGTCAAAAAGGAAGCAACAGACGGAAGGCACAGGGTGATTTATCATGCCCATCCTGCCAACGTGATTGCCCTTACTTTTGTTTTGCCCCTGGAGGATAAGGTATTTACCAGGGAACTATGGGAGATGGCTACGGAATGTCCTGTGGTATTTCCGGCCGGTGTCGGCGTAGTCGGCTGGATGGTGCCGGGGGGACGTGACATTGCAGTGGCAACCAGTGAGCTGATGAAAAAATACGATGTGGCTGTCTGGGCTCATCACGGCCTGTTTGCTTCGGGAGAGGATTTTGATTTGACTTTCGGCCTCATGCATACGGTAGAAAAGTCTGCGGAAATTCTTGTTAAGGTGCTTTCCATGCGTCCGGATAAGCTTCAGACCATCACGTCTCAAAATTTCAGGGACCTGGCGGTTGATTTTAAAGTAAACTTACCGGAAGAATTCCTATATGAAAAATAGGCTGTAATTTAAGGAATGCAATAAAATCATTGAAAGAAGCCACTGCAAAGCAAACGCTTTCCAGTGGCTTCTTTCAATTTTATATTAATCTATTTCTTCTTCCACAATGGTAGTGGTTTCATCGGCCAGGTCTTTAAGGGCTGCTCCGGCGGTTTGGGCTGCTTCCTGTGCTGCATCCATTCCGTCCTTTGCCGCTTCTTTTGCTGCATCCATTCCATCTTTTGCTGCTTCAACAGCCGTTTCCGCTGTTTCCTTTATAGAGTCCGCTGCCTCTGTGGCCTTTTCTGCCAGACGGTCTGCGGCTCCGGCAGCGTAATCCAAACCGCCGTCTTCCCTATCTTCTTCGTCATCTAAAAACGTATCTGTCTGTTCTTTTGCGGATTCAAACATGTCCTTTGCTGTAAATGCCATGGCAGAAGCCGCTTCCTTTGCCGTATCAGAGACAATGCTTGCCGCATCTCTTACCAGGTTTTTTGCCGCACTCACCGCATCCTTGGCAGCATCTGCCATATCAGAAGCAGCTGTCTTAAACTCATCCTTATTGGCATGTAAGGAAACATAGTTGCGATTCATTGTGCTGTCAATTTTGGAAATGTCATCATTTCCTTCATCTTCAAAATCATGGAAGTTTTCTTCCAGTTCTTTGTGGAAGGATTTGTATTTTGTAAAATAAGAGATACCGGCGGCAACAACGCCGGCCACAGTGGCCAGTGCCACGAATTTCCCAAACCCAATACCTTTTTTTGCCATTTGAAACACTCCTTTCCTTATTACCGCCCATGCATTTGGGCATAATGGTATGCCTGCAAGGCGCTTGCTTATTACCGCCCATGCATTTTGGACATAACGGTATGTCTGCAAGGCATTTTTACTGCTGCCCATGGCTTTTGACATAATGGTATGCCTGTAAGGCTCTTCATTCTATGTTATTGTAATACGTTCATGGAAAAAAATAAAGGTATATAATAAGAAAATTTCTATAAACTATGTAGGTAAAGGAGAAAATACCACAAATATGGTAAAAATGTAAAAAATATATAAAGTTAGCACTCAACTATTGACAGTGCTAATAATGAGTGATATAACTTAGTATGTGAATAAAATAAAACTTCTTTCGGAAGGCCAAAAGAAAGAAATAATAAGAAGAAAGCTATGAGGAGGAATTGCAATGAAATTAGTACCATTATTTGACAAAGTTGTGTTAAAACCATTGGTTGCAGAGGAGACAACAAAGTCCGGTATTGTTCTGCCGGGCCAGGCAAAAGAGAAGCCACAGCAGGCAGAAGTCATCGCAGTAGGACCTGGCGGTCTGGTAGACGGCAAGGAAGTTACCATGCAGGTTAAGGTAGGCGATAAAGTAATCTTCTCCAAATATTCAGGAACAGAAATAGAGACCGGAGAAGACGATGCAAAATATGTAATTGTGAAGCAGAATGATATTTTAGCAGTAATCGAATAATGAAAGAATGTAATAAAGAAATTATAACGTCAGATTTTTGATATTACGTATATTTATTTTTAGAAGAAGACTGGAGGAATGAATCATGGCAAAACAGATTAAATATGGTGTAGAAGCCAGAAAAGCACTGGAATCAGGAGTTAATCAGTTAGCAGATACCGTTCGTGTAACATTAGGTCCCAAGGGAAGAAACGTTGTACTGGATAAATCTTTTGGCGCACCTTTGATCACAAACGACGGCGTTACCATTGCAAAGGAGATCGAGCTGGAGGATGCCTTTGAAAATATGGGCGCTCAGCTTGTAAAAGAAGTTGCTACAAAGACCAATGATGTGGCCGGTGACGGTACCACAACAGCAACTGTTTTAGCTCAGGCTATGATTAATGAAGGAATGAAGAACCTGGCAGCAGGCGCAAACCCAATCGTTTTAAGAAAGGGTATGAAAAAAGCTACAGAAGCAGCAGTAGAAGCAATTGCAAAGATGAGCGAGCCGATTAAGGGCAAAGCATCCATTGCAAGAGTTGCAGCTATTTCCGCATCTGATGATGCAGTAGGCGAGATGGTAGCTGATGCTATGGAGAAGGTTTCCAACAACGGCGTTATCACCATTGAGGAATCCAAGACCATGAAGACAGAGCTGGATCTGGTGGAAGGTATGCAGTTTGACAGAGGTTATATTTCTGCTTACATGTGCACTGACATGGAAAAGATGGAAGCAAATTTAGATGATCCATACATTCTTATTACTGATAAGAAGATTTCAAACATTCAGGAGATTCTTCCTCTGTTAGAGCAGGTAGTACAGTCCGGTGCAAGACTTCTCATCATCGCAGAAGATGTGGAAGGTGAGGCTTTAACAACCTTAATCGTTAATAAATTAAGAGGAACCTTCAATGTAATCGCTGTAAAAGCTCCTGGCTACGGCGACAGAAGAAAAGAAATGTTACAGGATATTGCTGTTTTAACAGGCGGTACTGTAATTTCCGAAGAATTAGGTTATGAGCTTAAGAGTGCAACTCTTGATCTGTTGGGACGTGCAAAATCCGTTAAGGTTCAGAAGGAAAATACCGTAATCGTAGACGGCTGCGGCGACAAGGAAGCCATCAATGCAAGGATCGGCCAGATCAAGAGCCAGATCGAAGAAACCACTTCTGATTTTGACAGAGAGAAATTACAGGAAAGACTTGCAAAGTTATCCGGCGGCGTAGCAGTAATCCGTGTAGGTGCTGCAACAGAAACCGAGATGAAGGAAGCAAAGCTTCGTATGGAAGACGCTTTATCCGCAGCAAGAGCAGCTGTTGAGGAAGGTGTAATTGCAGGCGGCGGTTCTGCTTACGTTCATGCAATCAACCAGATCGAAGGCGTTGTAAAGGAACTGGAAGGCGACGAGAAAACCGGCGGAAAGATCATCTTAAAAGCTCTGGAAGCTCCGTTATTCCACATTGTAGCCAATGCAGGACTGGAAGGAAGCGTTATCATCAATAAGATAAGAGAGTCCAAAGTAGGAACCGGTTTTGACGCATATAAGGAAGAATACGTGGATATGGTAGAAGCAGGCATCCTGGATCCCACAAAGGTTACCAGAAGTGCTCTTCAAAATGCTACAAGTGTTGCATCTACCTTATTGACAACAGAGTCCGTTGTTGCTAATATTAAAGAAAAAGCCCCTGCAATGCCAACACCAGGCGGGATGGATATGATGTAACATTCACGAAAGCAATGAGCAGTGCGAAACGAAAGATGAAAAAATTTTCGTTGTGCTTGCACATAAGAAAATTTTTCCATCTCTCGTTTCCCAGGGCGAACGCCCGTGAGCGGGTAAAGCCTGCGGCTTTACCCGCTGCACTGCGGACTTCCGTAATCTAACCCCCCAGAGCACCCGCGGACCCCCTCCACCCTCCAAACAAAAGTGGACAAACTCCGCCCCCCTAAGCCCCCATGCAGGAAAGAGGAAAGGACCCAGATCGTTATGAATGAAATGTATGCAGAATGGCTTGTGAAGCGAAAATCTCCAGCCTATACCATGTTGATAAAAATTGCGATGGGAATCCTGTGCGTGATCGCATTTTTCCTCTCCATGTCTCCGGTTTTCGGAATCTTTGGAGTGCTCATCCTGCTTGCCGCCGTTGCAGCCACATACTTTGTATTCCGCAACAGCGAAGTGGAATTTGAATATTTATTTGTGACCAACACCCTTTCCATTGACCGTATCTACGGCAGAAGCAAGAGAAAAAAAGCCTGGGAAGGCTCTATGGAAGGGATCCAGATCATTGCTCCCACCGGCTCCACAGAAGCCAGGGATCATGAAACAAAAAACATGAAGATTCTGGATTTTTCATCTCACGTACCGGGGGCAAAGACCTATACACTGATCAGCCAGGCCGGTGCTGAAACAACCAAGATCATATTTGAGCCTAACGATAAGCTGCTTCAGTGTATGAGGATGACAGCTCCCCGTAAGGTGATAAAAGCAGTATAAAAGAAATAGGAACCAGACGGTTTTGCAAAAGACCGTCCGGTTCTTTTTTCTTTTCAGGAAGGGCTGCTTTGACTGTCCATGGTACGCGGAAAAAAACAGGAAAATGTCCGTTGACAACCCCTGTAAAATTTGTTAAACTATGTAACTAACAAGCAAAAAGGCTTAGCAATTCCATCAATTAAATATAAAGAAGGAGAGGAAAGATTAATGGGTACAATTATTGGCGAAGGCATTACTTTTGATGATGTGCTGTTAGTTCCGGCCTATTCAGAAGTTATTCCTAATCAGGTTGACTTAACGACCAACCTTACAAAAACCATCAAGCTCAATATTCCGCTTATGAGTGCAGGCATGGATACGGTTACCGAACACCGCATGGCCATTGCCATGGCAAGACAGGGGGGTATCGGCATCATCCACAAGAATATGTCCATTGAGGAGCAGGCAGAAGAGGTTGATAAGGTAAAGCGGTCAGAAAACGGCGTCATAACGGACCCATTTTATCTTTCTCCGGAGCATACATTAAGGGATGCGGACGAGCTTATGGGCAAATTCCGTATTTCAGGAGTGCCGGTCACAGAGGGTAAAAAGCTGGTGGGCATCATTACCAACCGGGATTTAAAATTCGAAGAGGATTTCAGCCGGAAGATCAAAGAGTGCATGACTACGGAAAACCTGGTCACTGCCAGGGAAGGCATTACCCTCATGGAAGCAAAAAAGATCCTGGCAAAGGCAAGGGTGGAAAAGCTCCCCATTGTTGACGATGATTTTAATTTAAAGGGTCTTATCACCATCAAGGATATTGAAAAGCAGATCAAATACCCACTGTCCGCAAAGGACGGCCAGGGAAGGCTTCTTTGCGGAGCAGCCGTAGGGATCACAGCCAACGTGCTGGACCGTGTGGACGCTTTGGTAAAGGCAAAAGTGGATGTGGTAGTTTTAGACTCCGCCCACGGCCATTCTGAAAACGTTCTCCGGTGCGTGAGAATGATTAAAGAGGCTTATCCGGATCTTTCCGTGATCGCAGGCAATGTGGCAACCGGTGAGGCTGCAAGGGACTTAATAGAGGCAGGCGCTGATGCGGTAAAAGTAGGAATCGGACCAGGGTCCATTTGCACCACCCGTGTGGTAGCAGGAATCGGTGTTCCTCAGATCACAGCTGTTATGAGCTGCTATGAAGTGGCAAAGGAATACGGTGTTCCCATCATTGCTGACGGAGGAATCAAGTATTCCGGAGACTTGACAAAGGCCATTGCTGCCGGCGGAAGCGTATGTATGATGGGAAGTATGTTTGCAGGATGCGATGAAAGCCCGGGAACTTTTGAACTGTATCAGGGCAGAAAATACAAAGTATACCGTGGCATGGGTTCCATCGCTGCCATGGAAAACGGCAGCAAGGACCGCTACTTCCAAAGCGATGCCAAGAAGCTGGTTCCTGAGGGCGTAGAAGGCCGTGTGGCTTATAAGGGAATGGTGGAAGATACCGTATTCCAGATGCTGGGCGGTTTACGGTCCGGTATGGGCTACTGCGGAGCAAAGAATATAAAGACCATGCAGGAAACTGGAAGATTCATTAAAATTACGGCTGCTTCCCTTAAGGAAAGCCATCCCCATGACATTCATATAACAAAGGAAGCTCCAAACTACAGCATTGATGAGTAAACATGGGCAATCTGAAATTACTTTAAAGACCTTTAGAAAATCAGCAATTGGATAAAACGGAAGCTGAATCCGGCTTCCTTAAATAAAAACAGGTGGAGATCATAATAGATTCTCCACCTGTTTGATTACCAGGGAAATGGATTCTGTCAGGGACAGATCTTCACAGCCCACCACATAGTGGTTGCACTTATTCACCGGTATAAGGATCTTATAAGCGCGGCTTTTGCCGATGGCCTCTGCCATGGCCGGGGTGATCTCTCCTAAGAGTGAATCGGCAATGACGATCCCAATGGGACCGACGATGATATCCGCATCCCGGCTTGCCACAAGAACAGGATTTTCCCCGGTCGCTCCTGCGTCGGCTCCGGCCTTTAACATGGCGGAAGTGGCGATGGAATTGGTTCCAATGGCAATGACCGGGACCTTGGGAAAGGATTTTTTCAGCTGGGCAATGACGGACTGTCCCATTTTTCCGCCCTGCCCGTCAATGATAACGATTTTCATGGCATCCTCCTTGCACCTTATTGTAGTATAGGGAAGGAAAGAAATCAAGTATCCTGCTATTTTTCTCTGTGAGGAAGCCGCCCGCGGAAGAACCTCTTTTTCAGCTCTGAAAGGTGGAAGGGAATCAAGGGATAGATATAGCTTTTTCCAGCAATGGTTTTGTTAAATACAATGGCCAGTATGGAAAGAGCTATGCCTCCTACAAATCCCCAGAAATTCAATAGGGCAGTGGAGATCAGCATGATCAGTCGCATGAATTTAAAGGCATAACCCAGTTCAAAGCTTGACTGGGAATAGTTTGCAATGGTTACAAAAGCCATGTAAAGCATGGTCTCACTGTTAAACCAGCCGGATTTTACGGAATACTCACCCAGTACAATACCGGCGATCACACTCAAAGGAGTGGTCAGCATGCTGGGAGTGTTGACTGCGGCAAGCCTTAAACCGTCAATGGCAAATTCCAGAATCAAAAGCTGGAAAAGCAGGGGTACCTGGGGGGCTTCCGACAGTCGGATGAACCTCAGCCAGGAGGGAATCAATTCCGGGTTTTGCATGAAAAACAGCCACGTAGGTGTTAAATACAAGGTCAGAATGGAAATGACAAAGCGGGACAACCGCAGATAAGTCCCTGTAACAGGAGGAAAATAATAGTCGTCGGCTTCCTCAATAATATCAAAGACCGAAGACGGCAAAATCATGGCAGAGGGAGAGTTGTCCACCAGGATCACGATATTCCCTTCCAACAGGGAGGCGGCGGCAGTGTCCGGCCTTTCGGAATATTTGAATTTTGGGAAGGGGTTGAACCATTTATGAGGATAGATGCATTCTGCAAGGCTTTCCTGGTTCATGGTCAGGGCATCCACTTTCAGCTTTGTGATCCGGTTCTTGATCATGTTGAGAAGCTTTTCATCATACCGTCCCTTAAAGTAACAGATGGCAATATCCGTATGGGAGCTTTCTCCGGCATTCATGACTTCAATTGTCAGCTTAGGGTCCCGGATTCTGCGGCGGATAAGGGCGGTATTAAAAACCAGGGTTTCCACGAATCCATCCCTTGACCCTCTTAGAACCTTATCCTTTTCCGGCTCTGAAACGCCTCTGGAAGGATAGCTTCGGCTGTCCACTGTCAGGCATTTGTCATAGCCGTTAATAAACAGGCAGGATACACCGGTCAAAAGCTGCTTGATCATGGCTTCTTCGTCTTTTACAAGACCAACCTGACCATAGGGAAGGTATCTTTTAGAAAATTCGTGGGCATCCGGAGGCATATCAGCTGCTTTTATGGATGTAAAGCTATCCAGGATCTTCTGCCATACATCACTTTGAGTAAATCCTTCAATGAAGTAAAGACAGGCTTCCCGTTCCCCAATGTAAAAGGTCCGGTAAACTAAGTCAAAGTTTCCGGTTACATCCAGTTTAATGTTTAAATGGTTCATGTTATCAGAAAGGCTGGTGGAAAATTCCATGGCGATTATCTCCTTGCAAATATAATGGCGGAAAGTCCGGTAATAAAGAAAGTATGCGCATTTTTTGTGAAATTATGTTTTATAAATTCTGTATGTAAGGCAAAGACTTTTGTCATGGTCTTGTATGAAAAAGGTATGATAATGATCCTTTTATATAAAAAGATTTTTAGTAAAATGTACTAAAAACATTGACTTTTTGAACAAGGGATGGTATTATCGTCCATGTGAGAAGCACAAAGGGATTTCTTTTGTGCATAATTTTGGCATGGGGATGCCAGGTAGCAGAAACTGAATAATGTGACGGTTTCAGATCGTGACGGGGGATTGCCTTCTGTGGGGGAAGGGCAATCCTCTATTAATTTAAAAAGTATTGATACTAGAGAAGGATTTACATATAATAACAAGAAATCCCTTCCGGGGATACCTCTATGCTCTGAAAAAACGGGCAATAATAAGGAAATGAGGAGGAGTTTTATGTGGAAAAAACTTAGGAGAGATAAACGCGTCCGTAATGTGATGACAACCGTGGCTGTTGTGGTCTCCGCACTTTTACAGACCTATGTGATCCAGGCGTTTATTAAGCCGGCCGGCCTTTTGTCCGGAGGATTTACGGGAATTGCAATTTTGATTGACAGGATAACGTCCCTGTATGGATTTAATATTTCAACTTCAATGGGCATGATTGCCTTAAATATACCCGTTGCATGGGCTTGCAGCAAAAATATCAGCAAGCGGTTTACCTTCTTTTCCCTGATGCAGGTATTTCTGAGCAGTGCATTTTTAAGGATATTCCAGTTTTCCCCCATATTTGAAGACAGACTCTTAAATGTTATTTACGGCGGCGTCCTCTATGGCTTTGGCATTGTCCTGGCTCTCCGGGGAAATGCTTCCAGCGGGGGAACGGATTTTATCGCCCTGTATGTGTCCAATAAGACGGGCAATTCCATCTGGTCCCAGGTTTTTGTAGGAAATGTGCTGCTGCTTTGTATTTTTGGAATGATTTTCGGATGGGATTATGCAGGATATTCCATTTTATTCCAGTTTGTAGGAACAAAGGTTATTTCCACCTTTCATCACAGATATGACAGGGTTACCCTTCAGATTACTTCGGTGGAGGGGCCAAAGCTTGCCAGTAAATATGTAGAGGCCTTCCAGCACGGCATTTCCTGCGTGGATGCGGTGGGAGGTTACAGCAAAAAAAAGATGTATCTCCTTCATACTGTAGTGTCTTCTTATGAGGTGGCCGACATTGTGGAATTGTTGCATGAGGTGGATGAGCATGTGATCGTGAACATGTTTAAGACACAGCAGTTTTACGGAACTTTTTACAGGGCTCCCATGGAATGAGACCGGTTTTTCTTTCAAACAAATGCGGGACTCTTACTGCTTAAGTAACATGCTGCAGCAAGAGTCCCGCATAGGGTTATTTCTTAAAGAGAGCCAGGAACCGTTACCGCTTTCCGGACCGGATTTTTGGAAATAAAGGTATGCCTGAAAAGGTTTTTTTCCTCAGTTTGCCGAACCAGTTAAAATATATGATGAACAGCAGGGAAGTGACGGCCCAGGTCAAGGGATAGCTGAAAATCACGGTTTCAATGGTGGGGTGTAAGGGAACGGCCACGCAGATCCAGATCACGCGGAGGGCGCATACACCCAGGCTGGTGAGTATCATGGGAATCCAGCAGTCGCCTACTCCACGGAGAGAGCCGGAATAAATTTCTATGCAGACATAAGTGAAAAAGGTGGGAGCAAGGTAACGGAGTATTTGCGTCCCTTTTTGGATCACAGCTTCATCAGTGGTGAACAGCAGGTAAACGTAATTTCCAAAGGTATAAAGGAGAACGCTTAGTGCAACAGCGGAAGCAAAGCTCATGATCATGCAGACCCGGATCCCCTTGTAGATCCGGTCCTTTTTTCCTGCACCGTAGTTCTGTCCCACAAAAGTGGTAATGGCAATGCCAAAGGCGCTGATGATCATCCAGAACACGCTGTCTATCTTCCCATAGGCTGTCCATGCGGCAATGGTGTCTGTTCCCAGGGAGTTGACGCTGGACTGTATAATGATGTTGGAGGCGGAGTACATAACGGACTGAAGTCCGGCAGGAAACCCGATCCTTATAATGCGTAACAGCATGTCCTTATGAATCCTGATGGCTTTTAACTTCAGATGGTAGGCTTCCCTTGTCCTCATTAAAACCATGATCACAAGAACAGCGCTGAGCAGCTGGGAGATGATGGTGGCAAGGGCAGCTCCCATAACGCCCATGTGCCAGTAAACCACGAATATGATATCCAGGATGATATTGGTAAAGCAGCTTACGATCAGGAAATAAAGAGGGCGCTTGGAATCCCCGGTGGCCCGCAGAATTCCTGCTCCCATATTGTAAACCAGATTGGGAATGACTCCAATAAAATAGACCCGTATAAACAGGACCGCATAGTGCAGAATATCATCCGGCGTTCCCATTGCCTTTAAGGCGTAGGGCGCTGCCGGAATGCAGACAACCGTTATGACGGCACCGCACACAATGGCAAAAGCGATTGCAGTGTGGACTGCCTGGCTCATCTGTTCTTCTTGCCCTGCCCCGTAAAACTGGGAAATGGCGACCCCGGCGCCGGAAGAAAGCCCTATGAAGAACCCGATCAAAAGATTGATAAGGGGTCCCGTAGGGCCTCCCACGGCTGCCAGCGCTTCCTTTCCCACAAACCGGCCCACAATGACTGCGTCGGCGGTATTATAAAGCTGCTGAAAAAAGGTTCCAAATAAAATGGGAAAGAAAAACAGAAGAAGCTGTTTCCAAATCACTCCCTCTGTAATCTGATTATGCTTAAGTGCATCTGTTTTAACCGTATTCTGGTTCATATCCGTTTCCTCTTTCTCTGCCCACACTTTCCGGGCATAGAGGTATACCTCTGGGGTGTTTCCTCTTTCGTGTGATTATGTATTCTTTTTCTCCATTATACTGTCTCAAATGAAAAAATACAATCCCCGGCCTTATTCAGTTATCTGCGCTTTTGTAAGAGCCTGATCCACGGCCTTTAGGAGCACGCCCGAAGTATAGCGGGTTTCAGCTGAATAGGATATGTTCTTTGTGGACTGGTTTTTAATAATCTGCTGGGACAGGTTATCCATGGCCGGCTGCATCAGAGGATACATGGTGGTAACGGCCTCGCTTAAGGGAACCAGGGTAACGGAAGTGATTTTTTTGGAGTCTACCGAAACCTCTACATTAATATCCTGGCTGTTCAAGGTGATAACAGAGGAGTACACTCCCGGAACATAGTGCACAGGATCGCCGGAAGTGGGGACGATATCCTTCTTCGGGCGGAACATGACTAAAAACAAAGTGATGAGTAGGATTCCAAGACCGACGAAGATTGCGGTGTAGATGATTTCTTTCATTCGTAACACAACGATTTTTGTTTTTGAGCTCATAAAAAAAAGCCCTCCGTACAGTTTTGTTATAATGTATGAATGGGCCAGGAGGTTTCATACCAAAGATTTCATTGTTGGCAAAGGAAATCTGTGTTAAGATGATAGACAAACAAGCGTTTTGCTTGCTGTGAGGAAATAAACGGAAAGGAGAGGAAAAGTTTATGTCCCTTCAACTGATACTTGGAGGATCCGGTTCCGGAAAGACCTACGGTCTTTATACGGAATTGATCCGCCAGTCCATAGAACAGCCGGATACCCGGTATATTGCCATTGTGCCGGAACAGTTTACCATGCAGACCCAGAAGGAAATCGTTTCCCTCCATCCAAACCATGGGGTCATGAATATTGATATCGTAAGCTTTAAGCGCCTTGCCTACCGGGTGTTTGAGGAGCTTGCCGTTTCAAATCCCCAGGTACTTGACGATATGGGAAAATCCATGGTGCTGCGGAAAGTGGCAGCCAATAAAAAAAAGGACTTGGTCCTTTATAAAGAACACTTGTCAAAGTCAGGCTTTATCTCCCAGTTAAAATCCATGCTGTCAGAGCTTTACCAGTACGGCATATCCCCTGAAATGCTGAACCAAAGGATACCGGAAACCATGAGTCCCATGCTCCGTCAAAAGCTTTCCGATATCTCCGTCATTTATCAGGGCTTTAAGGATTACATCAGGGATAAATACATTACCACGGAAGAGATTTTAGATGTGCTGTGCAGGGTTCTGCCTAAGTCTGAGCTGATTAAAAACAGCGTAATCACTCTTGACGGCTATACGGGTTTTACTCCGGTCCAGTACAGGATCCTGGAGCTGTTTCTCCGCTACAGCAAGCGGGTAATGGTCACAGTGACCATAGATCCTTCCGAGAACTTAAGCAAAAGATCCGGGGTCCAGGAGCTGTTTTATATGAGCCGCCAGATGATATGGAAATTAAATGAGCTGGCAAGAGAAACCGGAGCAGGAAAGGAAAAGGATCTCCTGCTTAAGAATCATCCGGCTGTCCGTTATCAGGGAGTGACAGAGGAAGGAAGTCATAAAGGATGCGGTGGGGAAAATGCCCTGGATTTTTTGGAACAGAACTTGTACCGGTACAAAGGAAGATCCTGCAATCAGGCTTCCGGCTCCATCCGCCTTATAAAGGCCTTAAATCCTAAGGAAGAAATCGCCTTTGTGATCCGCTCCATGGAAGAAGAGATCAGGAGCCAGGGGCTTCGTTACCGGGATATGGCGGTTATTACCGGGGATATTGGAGGCTATTCCAATGAAATCATTCACCAGTTCCAGTTAAATGGGATTCCTTATTTCCTGGATGATAAGAAAAGCATTTTAAAAAATCCCATGGTGGAACTGATCCGCGGGGCCATGGAGATCATGCAAAAGAATTTTTCCTATGAATCCGTTTTCCGGTATTTGAGAACAGGTCTCGTCACAGCCAAAGAGGATGAGGAGAAAATGGACCGCCTGGAGAATTATGTCATTGCAATGGGAATCCGGGGATTTAAACGATGGGATTCACAGTGGGAAGGCTGGTACCGGGGAGGTAAGGAACTGAACCTGGAGGAATTAAACGAATTCCGGGAAGAGATCATGGCCCCTTTAAGGCGTTTAAGAGAAGCCTTTGGGGATGCGGATTCAACGGTGGCCTCCATGACCCGGGCAGTGACGGCCCTTCTCATGGAGATGAGGATCGAGGAGAAGATGCTGGCTTATGAAGAAAAGTTCCGGACAATGGGAGAATTTACCCTTGCCATGGAATACAGTCAGGTTTATGGGCTGGTCATGGATCTGTTTGACCGTCTGGCAGGACTTTTAGGCGAAGAACATGTAAGCCGCAGGGAGTATGGGGAGATCCTGGATGCAGGATTTTCGGAGATTCAGGTGGGACTGATTCCTGCCACAGTGGACCGGGTGGTGGTAGGCGATATTACCAGAACCAGGCTGGATCACATTAAAGTGCTGTTTTTCGTGGGGGTCAACGACGGCATAGTGCCGGTGAAAAAGGAAAAGAGCAGCTTATTTACGGACAGGGAAAGGGAATTTCTGGGAGATCACCAGATGGAGCTGGCTCCCACTGCCAGAGAGGAGGGGCTTAGGCAGAGGTTTTACCTTTATCTGGCCCTGACAAAGCCGGAAAAAAAGCTGGTCTTATCCTATGCGGCCATGGATGGCAGCGGGAAAAGCCTGCGCCCTTCCACCTTGATCGGAGAGCTGAAAAGGCTGTTTCCAGGTCTTTTAGAAACCTCTCCTTTAAGGATTTCGGTTCCTCTGTCCATGAGAGAGGCAAAAGACTATCTGGCGGACGGACTTCGGGATTATGGAAAAAACGGGGAAGACAGGAGACTTCTGGAGCTTTTGAAGGCCTTTCTTTTGTCCGGTGATTATAAAGAGGATGGAAAGAGGCTGACAGAGGCCGCTTTCTATGCTTATGAGCAAAAGGGAATTGGAAAAATAGCGGCAAAAGCCCTTTACGGTTCCATTATAAGCGGAAGCGTCACAAGGATGGAGCAGTATGCCTCCTGCGCATATGCTCACTTCTTAAACTATGGGCTGGAACTGATGGAACGGCAGGAATACCAGCTGGCGGCCATGGATATCGGCAACCTGTTTCACGATTCCATTGATTTATGGTTTCAGCGCATGAAGGAAGAAGAAAGGGATTTTCGGACCATTACCGAGGAGGAGAGAAAACGCCTGGTTCATGAATGCGTGATCAAGGTGACGGAAGAATACGGCAATACCATTTTAAAAAGCTCTGCCAGAAATGCGTATCTGGCCGGCAAGGTGGAACGGATCACGGACCGGACTGTGTGGGCCCTTTCCCAGCAGCTGAAAAAGGGAGATTTTGTTCCTGTGGGATTTGAAGTTTCCTTTTCCGCTGCCGACCAGCTGGAGGCCATGAGGATTCCCCTGTCAAAGGAGGAAGCCATCCATTTAAGGGGAAGAATTGACCGCATGGACTTATGTGAGGATGAGGATGCAGTCTATGTAAAGATCATTGATTACAAGTCCGGGAGCACGGCATTTGACTTAACGGCCCTGTACTACGGACTTCAGCTTCAGCTGGTGGTCTACATGGATGCTGCTCTTGAAATGGAGGAGAGGAGAAAGCCAGACAAGCCTGTGGTTCCTGCCGGAATTTTTTATTACAATATCAACGACCCTGTCGTTGAAAGAGAAGGGGAAATGACCGATGAGGAGATCAGCGGGAAGATATTGAAACAGCTTCGCATGAATGGACTTGTAAACAGCGATTTAAGTGCCATTTCCCACCTGGACCGGGAGATTGAAACGGAATCCGACGTAATCCCCGTTGCAATGAAAAACGGGATCATACAGGAAGCCAGATCATCGGTTGCAGGAGGGAAGCGGTTCTCCTCATTAAGACAGTTTGTACGGGAAAAGTTAAAGTCAGAAGGAAAAGAAATCCTTGACGGCGTGATTGATGTAAACCCCTATAAGCAGGGGAGCCGCAGCGCCTGCGATTACTGTCCCTACCATGCGGTCTGCGGCTTTGATTTAAAGACAGCCGGATATGGTTTCCGGAAATTTAAAGCTTTAAAATCCGAGGAGATATGGCCGGCCATTGAAGGAGAAGAGGAGGAAGGAGAATAAAATGGCGATTTGCTGGACAGAGGAACAAAAGGCTGTCATTGAAAGCAGAAACAGAAATCTTCTGGTATCCGCAGCAGCGGGAAGCGGCAAGACGGCTGTTTTGGTGGAACGGATCATCCGCATGATCACGGAAGGAGAAGCTCCCTTGAGGATTGACCAGCTTCTGGTTATGACCTTTACCAAGGCGGCTGCCGATGAAATGCGGGAACGGGTGTTAAAGGCCGTGGATGAAAAGCTTATGGAGAACCCGGACAGCGCCCATTTGCAGATGCAGGCGGCCATGATCCCTTATGCCCAGATCACCACCATTGACAGCTTTTGCCTGGGGCTTATCAGGGACCATTACAATAAGCTGGACATTGATCCTGCTTTCCGGGTAGGGGATGAGGGCGAGCTCATCCTTTTACGGGCCGATGTGATGAAGGAGATGCTGGAAGCCCATTATGAAGAGGCTGACCCTTTATTTGAAAAGTTTGTGGAAACCTATGCCACGGGAAAGTCTGATAAGGGGATCGAGGATTACATCATGCAGGTGTACACTTTTTCCCAGAGCAATCCATGGCCCGGCCAGTGGCTTGGCCAGTGCAGGAAGGAGCTGGAAACCTGCGACATGGGTCATATCATGGATACGGGCTGGATGAAATTCCTCATGAAGGATGTGAAAATGCAGCTTTCAGAATTAAAATTCCAGGTGGAGAAAGCCATGGAGGTGTGTGAGGAGGAGAACGGTCCGGAAGCCTATCTGCCAATGCTTGCAAATGATTTACAGATGCTGGACCGCTTAATTCTTTCAGAGGATTACCAGGCCTTAAATGAGCAGTTAAAAAAAGTCTCCTTTGACCGTCTGGCCTCCATAAGGAGCAAAGATATTGATGGAGAAAAAAAGGCTTTTGTGACGGGAATCCGGGACCGGATGAAAAAGGCGGTTGGAAAGCTTCTTGATTTATACTGCTTTGAGTCACCGGAGGAGGTTCTTTCCGATATCAGAGGGACCAGGGACGCTGTGACAGCCCTTCTTTCCCTGGCAGGAGAATACGCGGAACGATACCGGGAAAAGAAGAGAGAGAAAAACCTGGTGGATTTTAATGACTTGGAACACTATGCCCTGGAAATACTGTTGACAAAGGAAGATGGAAAATCCCTGACAACAGAGGTGGCCGATGAGCTTAGCAGGCAGTTTGAGGAGATTCTGGTGGACGAGTACCAGGACAGCAATGATGTGCAGGAAGCGCTGATTAACAGCATTTCCAGGGAACGGTTTGGGAATCCCAATGTGTTCATGGTAGGAGACGTAAAGCAGAGCATTTACCAGTTCCGCCTGGCCAGGCCCCAGCTGTTTTTAGAAAAATACGATTCCTATTCCAAAGAGGAGGGAAAGTACCAGAAGATTGAGCTGCATCAGAATTTCAGAAGCAGGGATGAGGTCCTTAAAAGTATTAATGAGGTATTCTACCAGATCATGACAAGGAATTTGGGAGATATACAGTATACAAAGGACACAGCTCTTCATCCGGGAGCAGAATTTCTCAAGGCAGAAGGGCGTGTGGGAGAGAAAACAGAGCTGCTTATGATCCACGGATCAGGGAATTTGTTAAAACAGCTTGACGATGACGGCGCCGATTATACCAGCCGGGAGATGGAGGCAAAGACCATTGCCTGGAAGATCAAAGAGCTTACTGACCCTGTAAACGGTCTTCTGGTCTGGGATAAAAAGCTGGGAGAAAAGGGAGGCTACCGCGTTGCGGAATACGGGGACATGGTGATCCTGCTCAGGTCTTTAAGCGGCTGGGCGGAAGATTTTGTAAGCGTCCTGATGAATGAGGGGATCCCTGCCTATGCAGAACGGAAAACCGGGTATTTTACCGCCTCTGAGGTGGAAACCATTCTTTCCATGCTGAACATCATTGACAATCCCATGCAGGACATCCCTTTGGCGGCAGTCTTAAAGTCTCCCATGGGCAGGGTGACTGATGAGGAAATGGCCCATTTAATGGCTGTCTGGAAAAAGACGGCTAAAAAAGGCCAGGACAGGGGATTATATGGTGCATGGCAGCATTACAGGAAAGAATATGAAGGCGGCGGGGATCCGGACTATCCGGAGCTTTTTGAAAAGCTGGAAGGTTTTTTTCAAATGCTTTCCCTTTACAGGGAAAAATCGTCTTATCTCTCCATTCATGAGCTCCTTTATGACCTGTATGAAGGGACCGGGTACTATGATTACGTTTCCGCCATGCCGGCAGGAGAGATCCGAAGGGCCAATCTTTCCATGCTGGTGGAAAAGGCATCGGCTTATGAAAAGACCAGCTACACCGGGCTGTTTCATTTCATCCGCTACATTGAAAACCTGAAAAAATACGATACGGATTTTGGAGAAGCTTCCCTGGCAGGGGAGGACAACACAGTCCGGGTCATGAGCATTCATAAGAGCAAGGGCCTGGAGTTTCCTGTGGTATTTCTGGCAGGCATGGGGAAAAAGTTCAATAAGCAGGATGCTTACGGGAAAATCCTCATTGACCCTGATCTGGGAATCGGAACCGACCACTTAGACCTGGAACGGCGAATAAAAGCGCCTACTCTAAAAAAGCATGCCCTGCGGAGAAAAATGGAGCTTGGGGCCATGGGGGAAGAGCTTCGGGTGCTTTACGTAGCAATGACAAGGGCAAAGGAAAAGCTGGTGATGACCGGGCTTGACCGGTATCTGGATAAAAAGCTTGACCGGTTTGCCGATATTTTAAGGGTGGGAGGCCAGATCCCCTTTACCATTCTCTCTTCTGCGGATTCCTATCTGGACTGGATGCTCATGAGCCTGTCAGGGAAATATTCCCTGTCCCAGATCCAGGAGCCGGAAGGGGCGGATGCCGGGAACTTAATTGTAAGGGAATTGTCTGTGCCTGATCTGGTAGGGGGAGAGATGGAACGGCAGGCTGAAAAAAAGCTGACAAAGGATGCGCTTCTTTCTATTGATATGGAAAGGGTTTATGACCAGGAATTTGCAGCGGATTTAAGGGCTGCTTTTGAATACCGCTATCCCTATGAAGACGATATCAGGCTCCATACCAAATTGACCGTATCTGAACTGAAAAAACAGGGACAGTTTGCCGATGAGGAGGAAAGCGGCTTCCTTCCGACCATCCCTGCATTCTTAAGGGAAGACAGGAAAGAAGAAAAAGCAGGAGGAACTTTCCGGGGAACTGCCTATCACAGGGCTTTGGAGCTGCTGGATTTTGGAAAGGTGAGAACCAGGGAAGAGCTTCAAAATGCCCTGGCTGGATTTAAAAAAGATCAGCGGATGGATGAGGAAAGTCTTTCCCTTTTGTCGGAAAATGTCCTGATGGCCTTTTTAACCTCTCCCCTTGGAGAGCGTCTGGCAGCGGCCCAGAAATCAGGCCGCTTAAAAAAAGAGCAGCAGTTTGTGGTTGGCATTCCTGCACGGGATATGGATGCAGGGGATTCTGACGAACTAATCCTCATCCAGGGTATTATGGATGCCTATATGGAGGAGGAAGGAGGCCTGGTTCTGGTGGATTATAAGACGGATCATATCAGGCCTGGGGAAGAGAAGGTTCTGGTTGACCGGTATCAGACTCAGATGGATTATTACCAAAGAGCCCTGGAACAGATGACAGGAAAAAGAGTCAGGGAAAAAATTATCTATTCCATGGCATTGGAAAAGGAAATATCCTTAAACCAGACCCGGTTTAAGGATTGCTAAAAACTCACATTATGCTAAAATAATAGAAGATATCTATAAGTACAAGGAGAAGAACAGGTATGATACCAGATCAAGAAGTAAGACTTACCCAAATGACAAATACTGCCGGCTGCGCCGCTAAAATAGGCCCTGGAACTCTTGCAGGAATTTTGGAGAACCTGCCTAAATTCCAGGATCCCAATCTGATGGTGGGGATCGAGACCTCTGATGACGGGGCGATCTACAAGGTGAACGAGGAAACTGCCTTGATCCAGACCCTTGATTTCTTTACTCCTGTGGTGGATGATCCTTATACCTTTGGCCAGATAGCTGCTGCCAATGCGCTGAGCGACATTTATGCCATGGGAGGGGAACCAAAGGTGGCTCTTAATATTGTGGCATGGCCCAACTGCGTCAATCCGGCCCTTTTAGGGAAGATTTTGGAAGGTGGGGCTTCCAAGGTTCTTGAGGCAGGTGCTGTGCTGGCCGGCGGGCATTCCATCCAGGATGATGAGCCTAAATACGGACTGAGCGTAACCGGATTTGTCCATCCGGATAAGGTTTTTAAAAACTGCGAAGCAAGGCCGGGAGATGTTCTCATCCTGACAAAGCCATTGGGGACCGGGATCGTCAATACGGCGGCTAAGGCGGATATGGCCTCTGAAGAGGCAAAGGAGGAAGTGATCCGCGTCATGACTTCCTTAAACAAGAAGGCAAAGCAGGTGGCAGAGCATTATGAGATCCACAGCTGTACCGATGTCACAGGCTTTGGCCTGGCAGGCCATGCGGCTGAGATGGCGGAAGGCAGCGGGGTCACCATAGAAATCTTTGTTAAGGATTTACCAATCCAGAAGGAAGCTCCAATCCTGGCGCAGATGGGGCTGATTCCGGAAGGCGCTTACAGGAACCGTTCCTATATAGAGGACAAGGTGGACTTTGGAGATGCAGAAGAGTACATCCGTGATATTTTCTGTGATCCTCAGACTTCCGGAGGACTTTTGATCAGTGTTTCCCCTGAGGCTGGAGAGATGATCTTAAAAGATCTGGAGAAAGCACAAATGGACACAGCTTATGGAATCATCGGGCGGGTCCTGGAAAAAGAAGAAAAATCAGTAAAGTTGAGGTAAGGGAAATGATCTATCTGGATAATGCGGCAACCACCTGCCAGAAGCCGGAGGAAGTGAGAAAGGCTGTGGCCGATGCCATGGTTTCTCTTGGCAATTCAGGCCGGGGGGCCCATGGGGCATCTTTGGATGCGTCCCGCCTGATTTTTGATACCCGCAGGCTTTTGGCAGAGCTTTTTCATGGGGGAGACCCTTCCCGGGTGGCCTTTACAGCCAATTCCACGGCCAGCTTAAACATGGCAATCCAGGGACTGCTTGAACCGGGGGATCATGTGATCACCACCATGATGGAACATAATTCCGTGCTGCGCCCTTTATACCGCATGGAGGAGCAGGGAGTGGAGCTTACCATTCTTCCAACAGATGAAAAGGGCGCAATCCGGTATGAGGATATGGAAGAGGCTGTCCGGAAAAATACAAAGGCAGTAGTCTGTACCCATGCTTCCAACTTAACCGGGAATTTAAACGACTTGGAAACCATTGGAGATATCTGCAAAAAGAATGGAATCCTCCTGATAGTGGATGCCTCCCAGACCGCAGGAGTATTTGACATTGATATGGAGAAAATGGGGATCCATGTTCTGTGCTTTACCGGGCATAAGGGGCTTTTAGGCCCCCAGGGGACAGGAGGAATCTGTGTCCGCCAGGGAATTTCCATACGCCCTCTCCTTGTAGGCGGAAGCGGAGTGGGAAGCTACTTAAAAACCCAGCCGGAGGAGATGCCGGAGGCCTTAGAAGCGGGGACCTTAAACGGTCACGGGATCGCAGGCCTTCATGCAGCCCTTCTGTATCTTGAAAAAACAGGAATTAAAACCATCCGGGACAGGGAGCTTATGCTCATGAGGCGGTTTTATGAAGGGATAAAGGATATTCCGGGAATCCGGATATACGGGGACTTTTCGGAAAAAGCGCTTTGTTGCCGTGCCCCTGTGGTGGCTCTTAATATACGGGATTATGATTCCGGTGAAGTGGCTGACGAATTGGCTTACTCCTATGAAATCTATACCAGGGCAGGAGCCCACTGTGCGCCTCTTATGCACCAGGCCCTTGGAACGGTGGACCAGGGAGCAGTGCGTTTTTCCATGTCCCATTATAATAAGGAAGAAGAAATCGACGAAGCCATTCATGCAGTGAAGGAGCTGAGCTTATGAATTTGAAGCAATTGGAGGCGTTTGTATGCGTAGCGGAAGAAAAAAGTTTTTCGGCGGCTGCCAAGAAGCTTTATTTGACCCAGCCCACGGTAAGCGCCCATATCAGTTCTCTGGAAAAAGAATTGGACGTCCGGCTGTTTGTCCGTACCACAAAGGATGTGGAGCTGTCCCGTGAAGGGGAACAGCTTTATGACAATGCAAGGAAGATGCTGCAGCTGGAAAAGAATATCCTGCGGGATTTCACCCAAAAAGATTTAAAAGCGGCCAATAAAATCATAGTGGGTGCTTCCACTGTGCCTGGACAGTATATTCTGCCCCAGATCCTTTCCCTGTTTTCCAGGACCTATCCTGGAAACCAGCTTGAATTAAAGGAGGCGGACAGCTTGGAGGTGGTCCGGATGGTTCAGGAGGGAGAAGTGGAGGTGGGCTTTACGGGAACCATAGGCTCTGATCCTACCTGCGTATTTGAACCTTTTTATTTTGACCGTCTGGTGATTATCACCCCCAATAATGACAAATACCGCCAGTATGAGAAAACCGGATTTCCCATGGAGCAGTTTTATGAGGAACGGTGGATCGTCCGGGAGGAAGGCTCCGGTACAAGAAAGGAAGCAGAACGTCATTTACGGGATATGGGGGTGGATTTAAACCGCCTGGAAATTGTGGCTACCATCAGCAATCAGGAAACCATTAAAAAATCTGTGGAAGGGGCAATGGGCATTTCCATCATATCCGGTGCGGCTGTGGATGATTTTGTTGAGCAGGGCGCCCTGCTTAGGTTTTCCCTGGGAGTTGAAGAGGTTTACCGGAAATTGTATATGGTATGGAGCAAAAATCACAAGCCTGGCAAGGCTGCTAGATTGTTCATACGCTTTGTCAGGGAGCTGTATGCATATTTATAGACTCTGTCTATAGAGACAGAGAGACCAATGAAACGGGAATGATTGTAGAAACGTGGAAAAGAAATTATGAGAAAAAAAGAACAAAAAATTGTGATTACCTTCCGCACGACAGCTGAGGCCATTGCCTTGGAAGCCCAATGCCAGAAAGAAGGGATACCCGGACGGCTCATTCCGGTTCCCAGACAAATCTCATCAGGCTGCGGACTTTCCTGGTCCATGCCGGTGGAATGGGAAGGGGACATGGGACAGTGGATGAAGGAACGGGGACTCTGTTTTGATAAGCTGGGAGAATATCTGATTTAATATCCTGAAAATAGGTGTTAAGTTTTTAACATAGTCAGCAAAAAAGAGTCATTGGGAACTGCTGCTGCGGCTCCCTTCCGGCTCTTTTTTTTATAAATATGAGGACGGAAATTTTATTTATAGATAAAATCTATTAATTATTTACCGATAATTTTTGGATTATTAGGAAGAATACTATTAATTATAAGAAATGCACAAGAATAAAAAGAGTATTGACAAATAGTTGTACAATATGATATAGTCTACCTGTCACAAATTACAGGATTCTTTGGTATCAGTATTCGTTAGAACTTATATAAGCTCATAATTGGTTGAGCGTTTCTACCAACTACCGTAATAGTTGCCTATAAGTTCTCACGCCACAAATAAATTCGGTTTTACCGTGTATTTATCGTGTGCGTGTGAACAATATAGAATAACGGTAGTTTTTTATTTTGCAGAATTTTCAGAATAGGTAGAACGCTGTAATCAGGGCTGCCGTATTTTATATCTTTTGATACGGAATTAGGAGGTTCTATGACTGGTAGTAAAAGTTTTGTTTTAAAGGGAAATATTTGTTACAGTGAAGATACCCGCACCTTAAGGACGGTGGAGCAGGCATACTTAGTTTGCCGGGATGGGAAATCTGCAGGGATTTATAAAGAGATACCGGCGCAGTTTGAGGATTATCCTCTTGAAGACTGCAAAGATACGCTCATTATTCCCGGGCTTGTGGATCTTCATATTCATGCGCCTCAGTTCGCTTTTCGCGGCATGGGAATGGATTTAGAGCTTTTAGACTGGCTGAACACCAATACGTTTCCGGAGGAGGCCAAGTACGCTGATCTGGAATATGCCAAAAAGGCTTATGGGATTTTTGCAGAATCCATGAAAAGAAGTGCTACCGCAAGGGCATGTATTTTTGGGACCATCCACAGGCAGGCAACAGAGCTTTTAATGGATCTTATGGAGGAAACCGGTTTAAAGACCATGGTTGGCAAGGTCAATATGGACAGGAATTCACCGGATTATTTACGGGAACAAAGCGCTGAAGAATCGGGGCAGGAAACCCTTCTCTGGCTGAAGGAAACCGGATCAAAGTATGAAAATGTTAAGCCTATTCTGACTCCCCGGTTCATTCCAACCTGTACGGATGAGCTGATGGAACGGCTGGGAAGGCTGCAAAAGGAGTACGGGCTCCCGGTACAGTCCCATTTGTCGGAAAATCAGGGAGAGGTGGCATGGGTAAAGGAACTTTGCCCGGCTTCCAGATTTTATGGAGATGCTTATGATCAATTCGGCCTGTTTGGAGAAAACGGGAAGACAATTATGGCTCATTGTGTTTCTTCGTCAGAAGATGAAATTGAATTAATAAAAGAGCGCGGGGTTTATATTGCACATTGTCCTCAGTCAAACACCAACTTGTCTTCAGGGATCGCTCCTGTAAGGACCTATCTGGACCGTAAGGTGAATATGGGGCTGGGAAGCGATGTGGCAGGAGGAAGCGGGGAATCCATTTTCCGGGCAATGGCAGACGCCATTCAGGTGTCAAAGCTGAGATGGAGGCTAAAGGATGAAAGTCTAAAGCCCCTTACAGTGGAAGAGGCATTTTACCTGGGAACCTTAGGCGGCGGCTCCTTTTTTGGAAAAGTGGGAAGCTTTCTGGAAGGCTATGAATTTGATGCGTTGATTTTAGATGACAGCGGATTGCCTCATCCTCAGACTCTTACCTTAAAGGAGAGGCTGGAGCGATTCATTTACCTGTCTGATGACAGGCACCTTAAAGGAAAATATGTGGGGGGAAACAGGATTTTTTAGCTTTACCTGATTAAGAAAAGAACTGCATGGAGCAGCTCTTATACAGAAAGGAAAATATAAAAAATCGAGGAGGTAGAAGTATGGAAACAAAAAAAAGCAGCGGGTTCCTGGAGCGGGTATTCCACTTATCTGAGAACCGTACGGATGCAAGGACCGAGATCGTGGCCGGCATTACCACATTCATGACTATGGCCTATATTCTGGCAGTTAACCCAAGCATCCTCAGTGCTGCAGGAATGGACAGCGGGGCCGTATTTACGGCAACTGCCCTTGCATCGTTGTTTGCCACCCTTTTAATGGCAGGACTTGCAAACTATCCTTTTGTACTGGCACCGGGAATGGGACTTAATGCGTATTTCGCATATACCGTAGTCCTTAACATGGGGTATTCCTGGGAAATCGCATTGACCGCGGTATTTGTTGAAGGTATTATATTCATCATTCTTTCATTAACAAATGTGCGGGAAGCGATTTTTAACGCGATTCCTATGAATTTAAAACATGCCGTATCCGTTGGTATTGGTTTGTTTATTGCATTCATCGGACTGCAGAATGCAAAAATTGTTGTGGATGGGGCAACTCTTGTTACAATGTTTTCTTTTAAGGGTTCCCTGGCAGACGGTTCTTTCCATACCGTTGGTATTACCGTATTACTGGCAATTATCGGCATTCTGGTTACAGCCGTGCTGGTAGTAAAAAATGTGAAAGGCAATATTTTGTGGGGAATTATTATTACATGGATTCTGGGTATGGTCTGTCAGGCCGTGGGTTTGTACATGCCGGATCCGGAACTGGGAATGTTCAGCGTATTCCCTGACTTTTCTGCAGGTTTTGGGATTCCGGATATGTCCCCTACTTTTTTTAAGCTGGACTTCTCCAAAATCCTTTCCCTGGATTTCCTGGTAGTTATGTTTGCATTCCTGTTTGTGGATGTATTTGACACTCTGGGAACCTTGATTGGTGTGGCATCTAAGGCGGATATGCTGGATAAGGATGGAAAGCTTCCCCGAATCAAGGGCGCATTAATGGCAGATGCCGTTGGTACTACTGCAGGTGCATTATTCGGTACTTCCACCACCACCACTTTCGTAGAAAGTGCCGCAGGTGTTGCAGAAGGCGGCAGAACCGGATTAACAGCAGTGGTTGCAGCCATACTGTTTGGCTTATCCCTGTTTTTATCCCCGATTTTCCTGGCCATTCCGTCCTTTGCCACGGCTCCGGCTCTGGTAGTAGTAGGCTTTTTAATGATGACTTCCGTAACCAAGGTTGATTTTGCGGATTTTACAGAAGCAATTCCATGTTACATCGCAATTATTGCCATGCCCTTTATGTACAGCATTTCCGAGGGCATCTCCATGGGAGTTATCTCTTATGTTGTGATCAATGTGATGACAGGCAAAGCAAAAGAAAAGAAAATCAGTACCCTTATGTATGTTTTGGCAGTATTGTTTGTGCTGAAATATATATTAATATAGTTATAAAAGGTAACCTAATAAAACAGCCTGATTAATATCAGAAGATCCGGTCAACAGATAGATAGACTGGCGGCGACATCACTTTGATAAGCGTTTTATGCTTTGAAAAAGTCTCGTCTCCGTCGGTCTTTTTCATAAGGGGAAGGGCCGGAAGCTGTTTACACAACAGAATCAGAAATAGGAGGCGTAAATATGATAATCGGAAAAAGTGTTACCCGTGTGGATGCATTTGACAAGGCCACGGGAAGATCCAAATACACCGATGATCTCTGTGAGAGAAATGCCCTGGTAGCTAAGATCTACCACTCTTCCATAGCAAATGGAATCGTAAAATCTATTGATACCTCAGAAGCCGAAAAAATACCGGGAGTGGTCAAGGTAGTCACCTGCTTTGATGTGCCTAAGAACTATTTCCCAACGGCCGGCCATCCCTGGTCAACAGACACCTCACATCAGGATGTGGCGGACCGTCTTCTTTTAACAGACAGGGTGCGTTTTTACGGCGATGAGGTAGCTGCGGTGATTGCAGAAAATGAAATAGCTGCAAAGCAGGCGGTCAGGGCCTTAAAGGTGGAATACGAGGAATATCCCTTTGTTCTTGATGTTCAGGAGGCCATGAAGGATGGGGCACCTCAGCTTCATGAGAAGTATGTAAATAATGTTCTGGGCCATTCCAGCATCAGAAGGGGAAATCTGGAAGAAGCTATTAAAGAGCCGGGACTTGTAAAAATTGATCAGTGGTACGATACTCCCATTGTTCAGCACTGCCATATTGAAAACCATATTTGTTTTGCCAGCATGGAAAACGGAAAAATAACTGTGGTGTCTTCTACCCAGATCCCTCATATCGTCAGGAGGGTGGTGGGGCAGGCCCTTGGAATCCCGTGGGGAAGTGTCCGCATCATCAAGCCATATATTGGAGGCGGTTTTGGAAATAAGCAGGATGCTTTGTATGAGCCTCTTTGCGCTTACCTTTCAACAGCGGTGGGAGGACGTTTGGTCAAGCTTGATGTGACCCGTGAAGAAACCTTTGTAAGCAACCGGACAAGACACGCCATCCGCAGCCATATTATCAGCTGGGTGCGCCCTGACGGAACCTTTGCCGCCCGTAAACTGGAGTGCTTTTCCAATCAGGGAGCTTATGCTTCTCACGGACATGGAATCGCAGCAAAGGGCATGAATGCTTTTCCACAGTTATACCCATGTGAAAATGTAGAATGTGATGCTTATACGGTATTTACCAATATGCCTGTGGCAGGTGCCATGCGCGGCTACGGAATTCCTCAGGCAATGTTCCCGGTGGAAAGCCAGTCAGATGACATTGCTTCGAAAATCGGTATGGATCCGGTGGAATTCCGCCGTAAAAACCTGATGCCGGTAGGCTATGTGGAAAATTTCTCTAAAAATGAAAATTATTATGATACCTTTAATCAATGCCTGGATAAGGGAAAAGCCTATATAGATTTTGACCGGAAAAGAAAGGAATACGCTGACCAGACCGGACCAGTCCGCAAAGGCGTGGGCTGCGCAGTATTCTGGTATAACACGGCGGTCTGGCCAATCAGCTTAGAAACCTCTTCCTGCCGGATGGTCATGAACCAGGATGGCTCTATTCAGATTCAGCTGGGTGAGACAGAGATCGGCCAGGGTGCTGACACGGCTTTTGGCCAGATGGCGGCAGATACCCTGGGAATTCCTTTTGAAATGGTTCATGTGATTTCCTGTCAGGACACGGATATCACACCTTTTGGAACAGGGTCCTATGCTTCCAGACAGACCTATGTAGGAGGCTTTTCCATCAAACAGACGGCACTTTTATTAAAAGAAAGAATTTTAAAATATGCCCATGAACTGACCCGTATGCCTGTCTTTAACCTGGATATCAGGGAAGGAAAGATTGTAAGGACAACAGATGGAAGAGAGCTTATGACATTAGGCGAATTGGCAACAGAGGCCCTTTACAGCCTTACCAACTGCCAGCACCTGACCGCTGAAAGCACTTATCAGATAAAGTCCAACGCTTATTCCTTTGGCTGCTGCTTTGCCGAGGTAGAGGTGGATATTCCCATGTGCAAGGTAAAGCTGGTGGATATTATCAATGTTCATGACTGCGGTCAGCTGATCAATCCGGCTCTTGCCCAGGCCCAGGTCCATGGAGGAATGAGCATGGGAATCGGATATGCCCTTTCAGAACAGCTTCTCATTGATGAGAAAACAGGCAGAACCTTAAATGATAATCTGCTGGATTATAAATTGTCAACTACCATGGATCATCCCCATCTGGAGGCACAGTTTGTGGAAAATTACGAGCCTACCAGCGCCTTTGGAACAAAATCCCTGGGTGAGCCCCCGGCCTGTCCAGTGGCTCCGGCCATCCGCAATGCCATTTTAAATGCAACAGGTGTGTCCATGTATCAGATACCCATGACATCTCAGGCTTTATTTAAACGGTTCAAGGAAGAAGGACTTATCTGAGTGCAGCCAATAATAGCAAGGAGGAAAGCTTTATGTATGATATGAAAGCATTATATGAAGCAAATACCGTGGAAGAAGCGGTAAAGCTTCGTTTGGAACATCCTGAGGCCCAGATTATTGCAGGGGGAAGTGATGTTTTAATACAGATGCGTGAGGGAAAACGCGCCGGAAAGGAATTGATCAGCATTTATATGATCAATGAAATGAGGGGTGTGAAGCTGGACGAAGAAGAGGCCATACGCATAGGCTCTCTTACCAGTTTCTCCCATATTACCAAGGATCCCATCATTCAGAAATATATCAATGTTCTTGGGGAAGCAGTAGATATGGTGGGCGGTCCCCAGATCAGAAACATTGCCACAATCGGAGGAAATACCTGTAACGGCGTTACCTCAGCAGATTCGGCTTCAACGCTTTTTGCATGGGATGCCATTATTGAACTGACAGGCCCTGAAGGTGTCCGCCGGATTCCCATCAGCGATTTCTATATAAAGGCAGGAACCGTGGATATCAGAGAGGGGGAGCTTCAGACCGCTGTGATCATTCCAAAGAAAAGTTATGAAGGCTACAAAGGCCATTATATCAAATACGCCAACAGAAACGCCATGGATATTGCCACCACAGGCTGCTCCGTCAATATAAAGCTGTCAGAGGATAAAAAGACAGTAGAAGATGTGAGGATCGCTTTCGGAGTGGCAGGGCCTATTCCAATGCGCACGAAAAGTGCGGAAAACTTAGCAAAGGGACAGCCGGTGTCAAAAGAGCTGGCAGAATCCTTTGGAAAAGAAGTCCTTGCAGACATCAATCCCAGAGACAGCTGGCGCGCCTCAAAGGATTTCCGCAAGCACATTGCTGTGGAAATGGCAACCCGCTGCTTCGTAGAGTCAGTGAAACTTTCAGGAGGTGAGATCTAATGCCGGCACAATATAAGTTGGTAAAATGTACCATCAACGGAAAATACACGGAAACAATGGTGGATGTAAGGGCATCCCTGACCGATATGTTAAGGGATGATTACCGGCTGACTTCCGTGAAAAAAGGCTGTGAGGTAGGAGAATGCGGAGCCTGTAACGTGATCATAGACCATGAGTGTTACAATTCCTGTATTTACCTGGCAGTATGGGCAGAAGGAAAAGAAATTAAGACTCTGGAAAGCCTGATGGGTCCCAATGGAGAGCTTTCCGACATTCAGCAGGCATTTATAGACGAGGCAGCAGTTCAGTGCGGATTCTGCACGCCGGGATTTATTATGTCAGCGGTGGAAATTCTGGAAAGCGGAAAAGAGTATACAAGAGATGAGCTTAGAAAGCTGATGTCCGGCCATTTATGCCGGTGCACAGGTTATGAGAATATTTTAAATGCGGTGGAGAAAACCATGCTCCGCAGATTGGGAAAACTGCCTTCCTGATTGCAGTTTAATGATTGCAGCTTAAAAGAACCAAAAAACGCAGGGCCAGAGCAACGGAACAGTTGCCATGACCTTGCGTTTTTTGATTTGTACAAATTATTGATTTTATGTATTCTATTAAAAAATCCCTGAAATTTTCAAAAATGGTGTATTTTCTTCTGCCTTAATTGAGGAATACGATTCCCAGGTTTAAGTATGCGGTAAAGGTGACCCACAGCAGGTAAGGGACCTGTAAAACGGCTGCATCAGGGCTGACAGACCAGAAGGCTGCTATCATTTTCAGGATAAAGTACCAAAGAAAAAGGAGTACCAAAAAGGCCAGGAGATAATTATTTAAGTTAAAGAATACCAGATTCCAGAGAACGTTCAGCAGCAGCTGGATCCCATATATCCTGAGGGATTTGTTTTTCCTGTGGGAGGGTGAGGAAGCGGCTAAGTAAGAGCCGATTCCCATAAGGATATATAGAGCCGTCCATATGATGGGAAGCAGCCAGCCTGGAGGGGAAAAGGCAGGATGATTCAGGCTTTTGTATATGGACAATCCGTGCCTTGTGAAAAATCCAGCCAAAGCCCCCACCGCTAAAGGAAAAGCGATATAAACAGATTGTATTCTCCGGTTTCTATCCATGTGGATTCTCCTGTCTTGCATTTGCTACTATCTTATTCACGGAGAAGGGGGAATATCCATGGGCCTTCTGAATTCCCTGGGAGTCATCCCGAATTTTTCCTTAAAGATCCGGTTAAAATAAGACAGATTATTAAACCCGGTGTCTCCTGCAATGGTGAGAACCGAATCCTCGGAGGAGAGGAGCAGCCTGGAGGCCATTGTCAGCCGGTAATCGTTTAAATAAGCGGTAAAAGGCATTCCAATGGTTCTTTTAAAGAATTTCATAAAATGAGACTGGCTCATGCCGCAGGCTCCGGATATTTCTTCTATGGAAAGGAATTCGCTGTAATGCTGTTCCACATATTTAAGGATCTGTCTGGTCCGCTCCAGCTCCTTTGGAGGGCGGGAAGGAGGGGGAAGAGATGTTGCCTCAATGCCCCAGAGAAGAAAGAACAGTTGGAACAATTTTCCCTTGATTAACAGCTCATAACCCTCAGGAAACGTTTCCCGGACATGGTCGATTTCATCCAGGCAGGAAGCGATTTTGCTGTAACAGGAAAGGCTTTTAGTCATGAGCACCGGAAAGTTTTTTTGCCCCCGGATGATGGGAGAGAAGTAAGCTTCCCAGCACATATCCGGCTGTCTGGAACTTAACAGGCTTAAATTGAAAATAATATTTTCATATTCCATGGATTTCTGCTTCCACTGCTCAATGGTATGGAGCTTTCCCGGGGAGACTAAGACAATATCCCCAGCCTGGACCTCATAAGGGACAAAGTCCACGGACACCAGACCATTCCCTTTTTTGATGTAAATGAATTCCATTTCATCGTGCCAGTGAAGGGGGACCTTGTTAAAATCCAGGGGTATGGTGCAGGGATAAGTTAAGTAAGGAAAATCAGAAGTATCCTGTTCCCGCTTTTCCTGATAGTTTTCGTACTGTATGATATTCATAGGGCTCCTGTTTTCCGTGATATTTCAGCAGTTAATGATAGTATTGTACCATAATAGACCAGAATGCTGCAAGATAAACAGCAGCCGGGATATTATAATACTAGGGTAAGGCAAAAGAAAACAGAAAAAAAGGAGTGGTTTTAATGAATCTTGAACAACGGATTTTTGAAATATACAAAAAAGCGGTGAACCAGTGTTCCAATCAGGAAGTTTATTCTGCGCTGCTGAAAATCGTACAGGAGGAAGGAGAAAAGCGCCGGGAGAAGGAAGGAAAGAAAAAAGTATATTACTTATCTGCGGAATTCCTCATAGGAAAACTGCTTTCCAATAACCTGATCAACCTTGGAATGTATGATGAGGTATCCCAGGTTCTTGCTGAAAACGGCAGGGATATTTGTGAGATCGAGGAAATGGAACCGGAGCCATCCCTTGGAAACGGCGGTCTGGGACGCCTTGCTGCCTGTTTTCTGGATTCCATGGCAACCCTTGGATTAAACGGGGACGGCATTGGCCTTAATTATCATTTTGGTTTGTTTAAACAGACCTTTAAGGATCATCTTCAGGCAGAAGAACCTAATCCATGGATAGAGCCGGATACATGGCTTAACAGGACAGAGGTCACTTATCCTGTGACCTTTGGAGGGCTGACCGTCCGTTCCAGAATGTATGACATAGGGGTGACAGGTTATGAGGGACGCACCAATAAGCTTCATCTGTTTGATTTGGAAACCATTGATGAGGAACTTGTAGAAGATGGGATCTCTTTTGATAAAGAAGACATTAAAAAGAATCTGACCCTGTTCCTCTATCCCGATGACAGCGATGAGGCCGGCAGAAAGCTTCGTATTTACCAGCAGTATTTCATGGTCAGCAGCGCTGCCCAGTATATCCTTGATGAGTGTACTCAAAAGGGCTGCAAGCTTTATGACCTACCGGATTATGCGGTGATCCAGATTAACGATACCCATCCATCCATGGTGATCCCGGAGCTGATCCGGCTTTTAAATCTGCGGGGGATTCCTTTTGAAAAGGCGGCAGAAATTGTGGGCAGAACCTGTGCCTACACCAATCATACCATCCTTGCGGAAGCCCTTGAAAAGTGGCCCATGGAGTATTTGGAGGAGGCAGTGCCTCAGCTGGTGCCTGTTATAGAGAAGCTGGATAAACAGGTCCGCAAAGCCCATAAGGACCCGGCCGTGGCGATCATTGATGAAAAGGATCTGGTGCACATGGCCCATATGGATATCCACTACGGCTTCAGTGTCAATGGGGTGGCATATCTTCATACGGAGATACTGAAAAAAAGCGAATTAAAGAAATTTTACGATATTTACCCGGAAAAGTTTTCCAATAAGACCAACGGGATCACCTTCCGGCGGTGGCTCCTTCATTGCAATCCCCGGCTTTCAGAACTTATAACCTCCAGAATCGGAGAGGGTTATAAAAAAGATGCAATGGAGCTGGAAAAGCTGGCAGCCTTTGATGACGAGGCCACTTTAAAGGCTATTCTGGATATTAAAAAGCAGAATAAAACCGCATGTAAGGAATATCTTATGTTGACCCAGGGAACGGACATAGATGAAAGTTCCATTTATGATATCCAGATCAAGCGCCTCCATGAGTATAAGAGGCAGCAGATGAACGCCCTCTATGTGATACACAAGTATCTGGAAATAAAAAGAGGAAACTTACCTTCCAGGCCGGTCACAGTGATTTTCGGCGCAAAGGCTGCTCCTGCTTATGTGATTGCAAAGGATATTATTCATCTGATTCTGTGCCTTCAGGAGCTGGTAAACAATGATCCCCAGGTAAGCCCCTATCTTAAGGTGGTAATGGTGGAAAACTATAACGTATCAAAGGCGGAAAAGCTGATTCCTGCCTGTGATATTTCCCAGCAGATTTCCCTGGCGTCCAAGGAGGCCAGCGGAACCGGCAATATGAAATTCATGTTAAACGGAGCAGTGACCCTTGGAACCATGGATGGAGCCAATGTTGAGATCGCGGAGCTGGTGGGGAAGGATAATATTTATATCTTCGGAGAATCCAGTGAGAAGGTGATTGAACATTACGCAAAGGCTGATTATGTGGCTAAGGAGTTCTATAAAAAGGATAAAGAGATCCGGGAAGCTCTGGATTTTATGGTGGGAGCGGAGATGACTGCCATCGGCCATAAGGAAAATTTAAAACGCCTTTATGATGAAATCCTGAAAAAAGACTGGTTCATGACCCTATTGGATTATAAGGCTTATGAGGCTGCCAGGGAACAGATTTACAGGGATTATGAGGATTCTTTTGCGTGGGCCAGGAAGATGTTGATCAATATCAGCAAGGCAGGGTATTTTTCTTCAGACCGTACCATTATGGAGTATGACCAGGATATCTGGAAGCTGTAAAAAGCCTGATGGCGAACAACAAAAAGAGCCCATCTGCTTTAAGCTTTGGCTTAAAAGCAGATGGGCTCTTTGTTAAAATCCGTCAAAAAGCCATTTTCAGTCACGGAGTGGCAAAAGAACCGGCAGCCACACCCAGGCTATGGAATTAAGCGGAAAATTCGGTTATCATATTAGAATAAGGATGCTTTGTTTCATTACACGTCTTGCATCGCGGCTTTTGCCTTCTCTTTATCTTCTTTACTCATTGGGAAGCAAATGCTTGCAACAATTGATACAATACAACATACAGCAGCCGGTGCGCTCATTAATGGCGCAATGGCAGATAAGAGTGGCTGAATGAACGCTGGGAAGGTATCCATGGCCAGGCTCATGGAGGTAAGTCCAATTCCAAATGAGAGTGTAATACCGATAATAGTTACGTTTCTCTCAGAGAAACCTGCTTTGGCAATCATCTTAATACCGTTTAATGTAATCATAGCAAACACAGAAATAATCGCGCCGCCCAAAACCGCATCCGGAATGGTTTGGAAAAGAGCTGCCAATTTCGGAATGAGTCCGCACAAAGCCAGGAATATAGCTCCTACGGCAACGCACCATTTGTTCACGATTCTGGTCATGGAGATAATACCCGCGTTCTGTCCAAACGCGGTGTTTGGCAGTGCGTTGAATATAGCCGCTAACATGGATCCACCTGCATCTGCCAGGATGGCACCGGATGTTTCCTCGGAGGTAGGTTCCCTGTCAAATGCCGCAATGGTGATACCGCCGGTGTTACCGATGGTTTCCAATCCGGAAATGATATAAAACAGGGCGAAGTTTAAGATGCCGGCCACGGAAAATCTGAGACCGAAATAAAACGGCAATGGTACGGAGACGACTTTAGCGGCTGTAATCGGCGCAAAATTCACCATACCTAAGGGAATAGCCACCAGATACCCGATAGCCAGTCCAAAGAGCAGAGCGGAATTCTTCACAATACCTTTGCCATACTTTTGGAGCAATAACACAAGGACAAATACAAATAATGCCACGCACACATTTTTCATGGAACCAAAAACGCCTGTAAATTGAAACTTATCCGGATTTTCGTTATATGCCGCTAAATTCGCTGCTGCGTTTGACCCGCCGTTAAAGTATCGGGCTCCCGCGCTTAATAAGTTTAATCCAATGGCAATAAGGGTTGTTCCCACCACGATAGGTGAAAACAGATCGGAAAGCTTCTTATAGAAGAACCCCATAAATACTTCTACAAGACCACCTACAAGTGAACAGCCGAGAACCAATGCATATATATCACGCGGATCGGTCAATCCCATAGAGGGTGCGATTTGAGTGGCAACAATGGAAGCCACGGAAACAAATGCAAACGATGTACCCATGACGATGGGGAGATTCGCTCCAATTCGGAAGCTCTTCCCAAGCTTTAGCGGATACAACTGAAACAAGGTGGTTACACCGGATACAATCATGGCTGACGATAACATAATCGTCTTATCCGCCGGCTCTAACCCGCAGATGCTGGCAATGATGAGTATGGGGGCTAAGTTGCCCGTGAACATGGCCAGTATGTGCTGTAAACCTAGTGGGAAGGCAGTTTTTAAACTTGGCTTGCCTTCCAGTTGATAGATCAGTTCTTTGTCGTTTTGCTTACCCATAGATAATCCCTCTCTCTTTTCTCTTTACTATTATTTTCAAAGCCATACAGGGGACTGTTCAGAAATAGCCTGGACGGTTTCCAGCCCCCATTGGAGACAGCCCCGGCTTGTAATAACCAATCCTGTCTTCTGTGATGGTCAACGGCTTTGAATGTTGGTATTTTGCCTAACAATAGTTTAATTGTGGATATGAGTTCCGGTTTTTCCTAGGATTCCCTCTTTTGCCTTTTCAAGCAAGGTGATGAGCGCATTACGCCCTTCCTTAGAATCTGCGAATTTCACAGCAGCCTGAACCTTTGGCAGCATGGAGCCAGGAGCAAAGTGTCCTTCTCCGATGTACTTACGGGCTTCGTCTGTTGTGATATCGTCCAACCATTTCTCTTCCGGTTTGCCGAAGTTTATAGCTACTTTTTCAACTGCTGTGAGGATGATTAAGAAATCTGCATCCAGTTCCTCTGCCAGCAGTTCACTTGCAAAATCTTTGTCAATAACTGCGCTTGCGCCCTTTAAGTGGTTTCCCTGAAGTGTAACAGGAATTCCTCCGCCGCCGCAGGCGATAACCAGCTGTCCGGATTCCACAAGGGAGCGGATTGCGCCGATTTCAATGATCTCAGCAGGACTTGGAGAAGCGACCACACGGCGGTATCCCCGTCCGGCATCTTCTTTTGTGATGTATCCGTACTTTTCCTCAGCCAGTTTTGCTTCTTCTGCTGTCATAAAATGACCGATTGGCTTGCTGGGAGCGTTGAAAGCAGGATCGTTTTCATCCACACGAACCTGTGTGATCATGGTGGTTACGGGAATGTTGGTGATGTTCCTGTTTACCAGCTCTTCTCTTAAGGCATTCTGCAAGTCATAGCCGATATAAGCCTGGCTCATGGCTACACAGACGGAGAGAGGAGTGTTTGGCTGTTTAGGATCTTCCCGGGTTAAAGCACTCATTGCGTTGTTAATCATGCCCACCTGGGGGCCGTTGCCGTGAACAACCACTACTTCACAGCCTTCTTCGATCAGGTCAACAATTGCTTTTGACGTGATCTTCACTGCAGTCATCTGCTCTGGTAATGTGTTGCCAAGAGCATTGCCGCCTAACGCAATAACAATTCTTTTTTTCTTGTCCATTTTGCTAATCCCCTTAATGATTAAGAATTATTTAAAAGGCGCACCTTTATCCATTTAGTTGGCTGCAGGTGCACCTGCAATTCTTAAATGTGGAGCAATTGCCCCGGTATAAAATTATTCAAAAATTCTTGGTGATTTTTTTTCTTCCAGCTTCTTTAAGATCTCCTGTGGATTGCCGAATTTGCTTAAGAAGATCATAGCGGCGATTACATATGGCTTGTAGCTTGCTTCTTTGTATAACGGATCGCGGTAACGATCAAATACAGTAGCTTCTACTTCACCGTCTACACAGCTTACATCGTTGATGTCGGCTGGTAAGCAGTGCATATAAAGAGCCTTGCCGTCTTTTGTTGCCTTCATTAATTCTTCTGTACAGCACCAGTCTTTGTGCTGTGCGTTCTGAGCAAGTAATTCTTTCTCAAGAGCCTTGATACCGTCGGAATCGCCTTCAGCGTAAAGGTTTGTTCTCTTTTCCATAGCAGCAAATGGAGCCCAGCTCTTTGGATATACAACATCAGCATCCTTAAATGCATCAGCCATATCGTTGGAGATGCGGAAGGAACCGCCGGATTTCTCAGCGTTCTTCTTTGCAACTTCAACAACTTCAGGCATAACCTCATAGCCTTCCGGATGAGCTAAAACAACTTCCATACCCATACGGGTCATTAAGCCGATGATTCCCTGAGGAACGGATAATGGCTTTCCGTAGGAAGGAGAGTAAGCCCATGTCATAGCCAGCTTTTTGCCCTTTAAGTTCTCAAGGCCGCCCATCTCGTGGATGATGTGAAGAGCATCAGCCATACTCTGGGTTGGATGGTCAATGTCGCACTGTAAGTTTACTAAAGTAGGTCTCTGCTCTAAGATGCCGTCTTTGTTGCCCTGAGTAACAGCTTCCATAAATTCATGCATATAAGCATTTCCCTTGCCAATGTACATATCATCACGGATACCGATTACATCTGCCATGAAGGAAACCATGTTAGCTGTTTCACGAACAGTTTCGCCGTGAGCTACCTGGGATTTGCCTTCGTCTAAATCCTGAACTTCCAGACCAAGTAAGTTACATGCGGAAGCAAAGGAGAAACGGGTACGTGTGGAGTTGTCGCGGAATAAGGAAATTCCAAGGCCGCTTTCAAATACTTTTGTGGAGATGTTGTTTTCTCTCATGAAGCGGAGAGCGTCAGCTACAGTCCAGACAGCTTCCAGCTCGTCGTCACTCTTCTCCCAGGTTAAGAAGAAGTCATTCTCATACATTTCCTTAAAGTTTAAGGAATTCAGTTTGTCGATGTAATCCTGTAAGGTTTTCATAAAATCGTTAGCCTCCTGATCGTTTTCTTTGTTTTCTTTATTTTATTAGTATCTATCCTTCGTGCAGCCTGCCAGGCATTGATTGGGGAAGGAATGATCGGCAGACAGCAAAAATGATTGTTAGGAGCGGCGGCAGGCCTTAAAAAGGCCTGCTGCCGGAATTATGGTACCAAAATGGTTCCTGAATAGCTTGTCTGAATTACTTGCAGTAAGCGCTTGGAAGTGCTGCATATACTGCTGCACAGGTTACCAGATCCTGTTTCCAGGTCTTCTCATTGGGAGCATGAGCCTGAGCCTCTGCACCAGGTCCGAAGCCGATGCATGGGATTCCGTTGCGGCCCATGATAGAAACGCCGTTTGTGGAGAAGGTCCACTTATCTGTAAGAGGACGAGCGGTTCTCATGGCAACGGTTTCTTCTGCACCGATTCTTGCATCACCGTAAAGGTTCTTGTAAGCTTCTTCCAGGGCTGTGGTAACAGCGTGATCCTCCGGGATAACCCAGGTCGGGAAGTAGCACTCGATTGGATAGGTAAGTCCTGTATAGGAAGGACGGGAATATTCGTACATGGAAACAGTAACGTCATTGCCGTATTTCTTTACGTTTGGAAGGTTGCGGATCTCTTCCAGACAGCTTTCCCATGTCTCGCCTGCGGTCATACGGCGGTCTAAGGATACGGAACAGGAGTCAGCAACTGCACAGCGGCTTGGGGAGGTGAAGAAGATCTCGGAAGCAGTAACAGTACCGCGGCCTAAGAAGTTAGCTTCTTTCCACTCCTTGTTGTATTTCTCATCAAGCATTTTTACAAGGCCTTTGATTTCCTTGTCATCAGCAGCGTCGTTCTCGTTAAGAGAGCGGACATCCTGAAGAATATCAGCCATTTTATAGATTGCGTTATCACCGCGCTCCGGTGCGGAACCGTGGCAGGAGATACCCTTTACGTCAATACGGATTTCCATACGGCCTCTCTGTCCGCGGTAGATACCGCCGTCAGTCGGCTCTGTGGAAACAACGAATTCCGGACGAACCTTGTCTTCGTTGATGATATACTGCCAGCAAAGACCATCACAGTCCTCTTCCTGAACAGTACCGGTAACCAGTACGGTGTATTTGTCGTTTAAAAGACCTAAGTCCTTCATGATTCTTGCACCGTAAACAGCGGATACAATACCGCCGCACTGATCGGATACGCCGCGGCCGCCGATTTCTGTGTCATTTTCGTAGCCTTCGTATGGATCAAATGTCCAGTTGCTCTTGTTGCCGATACCAACGGTATCAATGTGAGCGTCAAAACCGATTAAAGTTTTGCCTGTTCCCATATAGCCTAATACGTTGCCCATGCCGTCGATTTCCACTTTGTCGAAATCCAGCTTCCGCATTTCTTCTGCGATGCGGTCAATGTGAGCCTTTTCATCACAGCTCTCGCCTGGGAACTTAACGATTTCCCGTAAGAACTTTGTCATATCGGCCTGATAGTTTTGTGCTGCTTCTTTGATTTTACTGTAATCCATGTTTTTGTCCTCCATTTTATAATTTATTTTAGGAAGTTCGATTCGCCTTTGGCTCACCGAACGGCTAATTTTCTAAGTTCAGTCCGCACTGCGTTTGCCTTCACTAAGAAAATTATGCCTAACGTTCTTTTCCTTCCCAGACAATCGCTTTGTAACGATCCGGGTCGGTGTCACCCTCAGTAGAGAAGAGGAGAACTTTTGAATCCTTATTAAGTCCTAAATGCTCCCTTAATTCCTTATATTCATCCAGAAGCATGATGCAGGTTAAAACTCCGAAAGGAGCAGCGCCTGATTCACCGGAAGTTACCGGTGCGTCGCCCTTAATAGGAGCTGCAAGCATTCTCATACCCTGGGCAGCTACCCAGTCAGGAGCGGAGACAAAGGTGTCTACGTGATTCTTTAAGATATCCCAGGAAATTGTGTTTGGCTCTCCGCAGGCAAGGCCGGCCATAATGGTCTGCATATCGCCGTCTACAATGCGGATATTTCCGTCACCGGCTTTTGCTCCCTTATAAAGGCAGTCAGCCACATCAGCTTCCACAACAACCACTTTAGGAGGATTCTCAGGATAACGGTTAGCAAAATATCCCTGAACAGCTCCTGCAAGAGAACCTACACCAGCCTGAACAAATACGTGGGTCGGTCTGTCACAGCCATATTCCTCAAGCTGTTCATTGGCTTCCAAAGCCATGGTTCCGTAACCCTGCATGATCCAGGCAGGAATCTCTTCGTAACCATCCCAGGCAGTATCCTGTACCACAACACCGTTCTTTGTCTTGGAAGCAGCATCGGCAGCCATACGAACGCATTCGTCGTAGTTGACTTCTTCGATGGTAACTGTGGCACCTTCTGCTTTAATGTTGTTGAAACGGGTGAGTGTGGAACCCTTTGGCATGTAGACAACGGACTTCTGGCCTAATTTATTAGCTGCCCATGCAACACCGCGTCCATGATTTCCATCGGTAGCGGTGAAAAAGGTTGCCTGGCCAAACTCTTCTCTTAAAGCGTCAGATGTAAGAACGCTGTATGGAAGATCGGAAACATCCTTTCCAGTCTGCTGTGCGATGTACTTTGCAATGGCAAAGGATCCGCCTAATACCTTGAATGCATTTAAGCCGAACCGGTAGGATTCGTCTTTCATGTAAACCTGGCCAAGGCCTAAATAATCAGCCATGTGATCCAGCTTTACAAGAGGAGTCTTGCTGTACTGCGGAAAGCTTTCATGGAATACACGTGCTTTCTTGATTTCATCAAGGGCCATAACCGGTAAATTCTCATCGCCGGTCTTTGGCATGGTGTTTACAACCCATTCGAATGGTTTCATGATTACTGATTCTCCTTTTTCTTATTTAATTATGTTACTTTTCTTTATTCGTATCCATATAACTGTATAAAGTGAATTTGGATATGCCAAAATAATTGGAAACCTTGTCACCTGATTTTGTGATCAGGAATGCCCCGGCATTGTTTAAATACTGGATTGCGGCAACTTTATCATCCTTGCTCATGAGAGCAACGGGTTTGCCCACCAGAGCTACAGATTGTTCGATCAGTTCGTCAAGAAGATCGTTTACATTATGAGTGATTCTTCTCGGCTGCTTTTCATCGTCTTCTGTTTCCGAGGTGGAGAGAAGAGATTTTAAGGAATTGTCTATGGTAAGCAGGCCTGTGATATCATAATTAAGAGCCAGAATATAATCGATGGTATTATTCTTTCCTCTTATATACATGGTGCTGGATTTTAAAATTCTGCCGTCATCAGTTCTTGTTAAATAAGAAAGGCGGTCTTTTAAAAGATCCGGATTCTTTTTTAAGGTTTCAAGAACAATCTCAGAGGGACCATCTCCCAGCTTTCTGTTGCTCACCTGGCCGTTTTCGATATAGACAATGGAACTTTCTATATCTTCCTTCCTTAAATCGTGGATAACTACTTCACAATTATTCCCAAAATGAGTAGAAATTCCTCGTGCAATTTGTGTCAGTAGTTCAAGCTTTGTATCCATCGTATGCCCTCCCCTCATGGAACTTCTTATACACTCATCATAGCATAAAAAATTAAAATTTCAAGTGGTTTTCTAAAAATTTTTTAGGTTCGCTAAATTTTTTTTGAATTTTGACTTGCATTTCTTTATATGAAATGATACACTGTATTCAGTAAGGAATTTATGGTGTAATCTGTATAGAAAATGGCGAATTAAGTGAGTGAGTATAAGCAGATTGCGGAAATGAAGTGCAGCCATAGGGGAAGAACCTATGTGAGGTTTGTACAGTTGAAAATTTTATGGTTTAACTTAAATCATGTTAAAAAAATGGAAAAAAGGAGATGGAAACATGCTGGTTATCGGTAATGGAAGAATGATTACAAGAGACCCTCAGAATCCGTTTTTTGAGAACGGTGCGGTTGCAATGGAAGAGGGTGTGATCCGTAAAGTAGGAACCACAGAAGAAATTAAAAGGGAATATCCGGAAGCAGAGTATATTGACGCAAAAGGCGGGGTTATCATGCCGGCCTTTATCAATGCCCACGAGCATATTTACAGCTCTTTTGCCAGAGGCTTAAGCATCAATGGATATGATCCTCATGGATTCCTGGAGATTCTTGACGGAATGTGGTGGACCATTGACCGCAATCTCTCATTGGAAGAGACCAGGTTAAGCGCCATGGCAACCTATATTGATTCTATTAAGAACGGTGTGACAACCACATTTGACCACCATGCAAGCTTCGGACACATTACAGATTCCCTGTTTAAGATTGAAGAAGCTGCAAAAGCAACAGGTGTCCGTTCCTGCTTATGTTATGAGGTTTCCGACCGCGACGGCAAGGAAAAGGCAAAAGAAGCGGTTCTGGAGAACGAGGCGTTCATCAAGCACGCTCTGGCAGATGACAGCGACATGATTGCAGGTATGATGGGAATGCATGCCCAGTTCACCATTTCTGATGAGACCATGGAGCTTGCTGCTTCCCACAAGCCGGAAGGCGTTGGTTACCACATCCATGTGGCAGAAGGGATCGAAGATCTTCACGACTGTCTTAAGAAATATGGAAAGCGCATCGTAGACCGCTTGATGGACTGCAATATCCTGGGAGAGAAGACCCTTCTTGGACACTGCATCTACATCAATCCTCATGAGATGCAGTTAATTAAGGATACGGATACCATGGTAGTTCACAATCCGGAATCCAACATGGGCAATGCATGCGGCTGCCCTCCAACCATGGAACTGGTGCACAGAGGAATTTTAACAGGTCTTGGAACCGATGGTTATACCCATGATATGACAGAGTCCTACAAGGTGGCTAACGTTCTCCACAAGCATCACTTATGTGATCCCAATGCAGCATGGGGCGAGGTTCCCAAGATGCTGTTTGAAGGAAACGCAAAGATTGCAGGCCGTTACTTTAAGAAGCCTTTGGGCGTTTTAAAAGAGGGTGCGGCAGCAGACGTCATTGTTACCGACTACATTCCTTTAACTCCAATGAACGGGGATAACTGCAACAGCCATATCCTGTTCGGAATGACAGGACGCAGCGTGGTGACCACCGTAGGAAACGGCAAAGTGCTGATGAAGGACCGTATTCTTACAGCCATTGATGAAGAAAAAGTGATGGCAGACTGCAGACAGGCAGCGGCCGAGCTGGCAAACCGGATTAATTCCAGATAATATTTTCATAAAATTCAGAAAAATGTAAAATCTATAAATATAGAATATTCATCGAGGGTTGTCCGCAAAACAGGAGTCGGACAACCCCGTTACAGGAGGTAAAAATGGGAGATAGAATGACACCAATGCCATTTGAGCAATTAGTGGACTGGATCGTAAAGGAACATGATAACAGCGGGACTGTTTTTGGAGTCTACAGACCCTATAAAGCTGACAAGAAAAACAACAGAAAAATATTCGGACGCACTCTTGAGACACCTATGGGACCGGCAGCCGGCCCTCATACCCAGCTCACACAGAATATTGTTGCTTCTTATTATTCAGGCAGCCGTTTCTTTGAGTTAAAGACTGTTCAGATCTTAGACGGCGAGGATCTGCCGGTAAGCAAACCATGTATTAAGGCAGATGACGAGTGCTATAACTGTGAGTGGTCTACGGAGCTTTATGTTCCCCAGGCTCAGGACGAATATATCAAGGCATGGATCCTGCTTCACATCATTGCCAAGGAATACGGCCTGGGAGCTATGGACGGCTTCCAGTTCAACATGAGTGTAGGTTATGACTTAGAGGGAATCAAATCCCCCAAGATTAACAGCTTTATTGATTCCATGAAGGATGCAAAGGATACGGAGATATTTAATTCCTGCAAGAACTATCTGTTAGAACATATGGATCTGTTTAAGAATGTGACCAAAGAAGACATTGAGAACATTCCTTCTGAGATCTGTAATTCCGTGACCCTTTCCACACTCCACGGATGTCCTCCTCAGGAAATTCAGAGAATTGCTACTTATCTGATCGAAGAAAAAGGACTGAATACCTTCATTAAGTGCAACCCGACTCTTCTTGGTTATGAATTTGCAAGAAAGACCATGGATGAGATGGGATATGATTATATCGCATTTGGCGATTTCCACTTCCTTGACGATTTACAGTATGAGGATGCGGTTCCTATGTTAAAGACCCTTATGGCTTTGGCAGACAAGAAGAACCTGGAATTCGGCGTAAAGATTACCAACACCTTCCCTGTTGATGTAAAGAACAATGAGCTTCCAAGCGAAGAGATGTATATGTCCGGAAAGTCCTTGTATCCTCTTTCCATCACTCTGGCAGCCAGACTTGCAAAGGAATTTGACGGAAAATTAAGAATTTCCTTCTCAGGCGGTGCGGATTACCACAACATCAAGGAAATTGTGGATGCGGGAATCTGGCCTGTTACCGTTGCAACCACTCTTTTAAAACCAGGCGGCTATCAGAGACTTTTACAGATAGCAGATAGACTGGAAAATGGCAATGTGGAGTTTACAGGAGTTGATCCGGAAAAAACCGCAAAGCTGGCAGCGGATGCAATCCATGATCCTCACCACAGAAAGGCAATAAAACCTCTTCCCATCAGGAAGATGGCTAAGAGCGTTCCGCTTATTGACTGCTACGTGGCTCCATGTAAGGATGCCTGTCCTATCCATCAGGATATTACCACATATTTACAGCTTTCCGGCGCAGGAAAATACGAAGACGCCATGAAGGTGATCGCAGAGAAGAATCCTCTTCCATTCATAACCGGAACCATCTGTGCCCATAACTGTATGAGCAAGTGCAACCGGAACTATTATGAAGATCCGGTAAATATCCGCGGTGTTAAACTGGTCTGTGCAGAAGGCGGCTATGACTCATTCATGAAGGAGATTGAGGCAGGAGAGCTGAAAGGCAAAAAGACGGCAGTTATTGGAGGAGGCCCGGCTGGACTTGCAGCTGCATATTTCCTCACAAAGAACGGAATGCCTGCAACTATTTTTGAAAAGAGCGGCAGCCTTGGAGGCGTAGTCAAGCATGTGATTCCTGGATTCCGTATTCCGGATGATGCAATTGATAAGGATGCAGCCCTGTCTCTGGCATATGGAGCTGAGGTGAGATTCAATACCGAGGTGACAGATTTCGAGGCCTTAAAGAAGGAAGGCTTTGACTATATTATCCTTGCTACCGGTGCATCCAAGCCAGGTGTGTTAAAGCTTGAGGCAGGTGAAACCATCAATGCTCTGGACTTCCTTGCCCAGTTTAAGGCTGCTGACGGAAAGCTGAACATCGGCAAGAACGTGGTAGTCATCGGCGGCGGAAACACTGCCATGGATACTGCAAGAGCCGTTAAGAGAACGGAAGGTGTGGAGCATTCCTACCTGGTTTACCGTAGAACAAAACGTTATATGCCGGCAGATGAGGAAGAGTTAGAGATGGCACTGGAAGACGGCGTGGAATTTAAGGAACTGCTGTCTCCTGTAGAGCTTAAGAACGGAAAACTCTTATGCAAGGTAATGAAGCTTTCCGATACCGATGCTACCGGCAGAAGGGGCATTGTTGAAACAGAAGAAACCGTGGAAATTACTGCGGATACGGTGATCGCAGCAGTAGGCGAGCAGGTTCCCACAGAATTCTATGAAGCAAACGGCATTCATGTAAGCAACCGGGGCAAAGTCCTTGTAAACGAGGAAACCCTGGAAACCAGCGTATCAGGTGTTTACGTGGTAGGCGACGGACTTTATGGACCTGCTACTGTTGTAGAGGCCATGAGAGATGCACGAGTGGCTGCTGAAGCAATTTTAGGCAAAAAGGCTGCTGTGGACTTTGACGATACGGTGGAAAACTTAGACACGATTTATGACAAACGCGGTATCCTTGGAGGAACCAGGGAATATACGGTAGAAGGCTCCAGATGCCTTGGCTGCTCCAATGTCTGTGAAAACTGCGCTGAAGTCTGTCCGAACCGTGCAAACCTGGCGTTGAATATTCCCGGATTATCCATGCACCAGATCGTGCATGTGGACTATATGTGCAATGAGTGCGGAAACTGTAAGAGCTTCTGTCCGTATGACAGCGCTCCTTACCTGGATAAGTTCACCTTATTCGCCAACGAAGCTGATATGGAAAACAGCAAGAACGAAGGCTTTGTTGTATTGGATAAGGCAGAGATTGCCTGCAAGGTGCGGTACCTTGGAAATATTCTTACCTGGAAAGCCGGTGAAAAGGACAGCGTAATTCCGGATGGGCTTAGAAAGGTCATGGAAACTGTCTGCAAGGAGTATGATTATATTTTAGGATAAATAATATCCTGAAGTAAAATGAAAAAGTAATTGTATTGGAAATGAATCGGCGCAGTCGGAGAAGCAGTTTTCTCCCTGCGCCTTTCAATCTTGGCAGAATAGATGAAAGAAGCCATTACCGGAATCAGAGAGCGGGCCGCAAAAGGCCGAGACAGCGAAAAGAAAGGAAGTAGATGTTTATGAAAACCCTATTAAAGGGGGGAACCGTAGTATCGGGAAGCGGTCTCATCCTGGCGGATGTCCTCATGAATGAAGGAAAAATCCAGGCAGTGGAACCGGAAATCCAGGATGGAGAAGCGGAAGTCATTGATGTGACAGGAAAGCTTTTGTTCCCGGGATTTATTGATGCCCACACTCATTTTGATCTCCATGTGGCAGGAACTGTAACAGCCGATAATTTTGAGACGGGAACAAAGGCCGCGTTGTCAGGCGGAACTACCATGATCATTGATTTTGCCACCCAGTATCAGGGAGAAACTTTGGAAAAAGCGCTGGAAAACTGGCATAAAAAGGCGGATGGGAACGCATCCTGTGATTATGGTTTTCATTTGGCTATTTCTGACTGGAATCCTGCTATCAGCAAGGAACTGGAAGAAATCGTTGAGAACGGCGTGACCTCTTTTAAACTTTACATGACTTACGATGAAATGTACTTAAGTGATAAGAAAATCTATCAGGTATTGAAACGGTTAAAGGAAGTAGGCGGAATTGCCGGCGTTCATTGTGAAAATATGGGAATCATAGAAGCGCTGAAAGAAGAGGAAAAAGCAAAGGGGAATTTATCTGTCATCGCCCATAAGAAAACCAGACCGGCCCCGGTAGAGGCAGAAGCAATAGGCAGGCTGCTAAAAATCGCCGGCCTTGCGGACTCGCCGGTGATCATCGTCCATTTAAGCTCCGGAGAGGGATATCAGGAAGTGAAATACGCCAGGGAGAGAGGACAGGAAATTTATTTAGAAACCTGCCCCCAGTACTTACTTCTTAATGAAAGCGTTTATGACCTTCCTGGTTTTGAAGGCAGCAAATATGTAATATCTCCCACTCTTAAGAAAGAAAAAGACAGCATCAGGCTGTGGAATGCTCTTCTTAAGAATCATATCCAGACCATTGCCACGGATCACTGCAGCTTTACCACCAGCCAGAAGGCGGCGGGAAAAGATGATTTTACAAAGATTCCAAACGGAATGCCGGGAGTGGAATCCCGTCCGGTCCTTATGTACAGCTTTGGAGTGCTGGAACATAACTTAAAGCTGGAGCAGATGTGCCGGCTTTTGTCTGAGAATCCTGCAAAGCTTTATGGTGTCTATCCCCAGAAGGGTGCCATTGCTCCCGGAAGTGATGGGGATATTGTGGTATGGAATCCGGATGCCCGGTGGACAATTTCCGTGGAAAACCAGGTGGCAAATGTGGATTATTGTCCCTTTGAAGGAACTGATGTCAAAGGAAAAGCGGAGCTTGTATTCTTAAAGGGCCTTCTGGCTGCAAAAGACGGTCAGGTAGTGTTGGAGAAAACAGGTTCCTATGTTAAAAGAAAGAAACGTATGGAGCTGTACTAATGGGACCTAAAAGTGTTTATACCGTGAAAAACCACCAAGGAAAGCTGGGCGTGACAAAAAGGGATTCCCTGTGGGAAGCTCTGGGGTTTCCTCTTAAGGAGCATATGGTCATCTCCTTTACCGGCGGCGGAGGTAAGACCAGTTCCATGTTTTCCCTGGCTGATGAGCTGGCTGACATGGGAAAACGCGTGATCGTCACCACCAGCACCCATATAGCATATCCTGAGGACCGGGAGGTGGTGCCGGCAGACCGGGCTGAGACCGTTAAAAGGTTTCTGGAAGGCTGGAAGGAATGGCATTCTCCCAGCCCAGGCCAGGTTATTGTAACAGGCCGGTCTACGCCGGAAGGTAAATTAAAAGCCATGGCTCTTGAAGAAATGGAGCAGCTTCCGGATCTTGGGGATGTGCTTCTTGTGGAGGCGGACGGAGCAAAGTGTCTGCCTCTGAAAATTCCAAGGCAGGGAGAACCGGTTCTTTTAAAGGGCACCTATGGGGTGATCGGCTGCGCCGGTCTGGATGCCATTGGCTCTCCCTGGGAAGAGAAGTGCTTCCGCTGGGAGCTTGCAAAAGCCGCGTTTGGCTGGCAGACGGAAAATAATCTGATTACCCCGGCTCAGACGGCCAGGATTCTTAAAAGCCGTCAGGGAACCAGAAAGGGAGCGGAATCCATGGAATACCGGATTTTGTTAAATAAGGCTGATAATGAAGACAGACTGTCCCAGGGCATTCAGGTCGTGGAATGCCTGGGGGAAGAATGGACCGGGCGTTGTGTGATAACCAGTTTTTTTACATCGTAGAAAAGGATTAGAATGAAAGAAACAAAGAGACAGGAAAAAAACCTTAAGTACCATTTAAAGCTTCGCATTTACTATGAAGAGCGCAATTTTGGTCCCGGTGTGGCGGCCTTAATGAAGCTTGTAAGGGAGAAGGGGTCCCTTTCGGCTGCCTGTCAGGAACTGCATATGGCTTATTCCAAAGCCTGGAAGATCATCAACAAGGCAGAAGGAGATCTGGGATTTTCCCTGATGGAAGGAAGAAGGGGAGGAGAAAACGGGGGAACCACTGTTTTAACTCCCCAGGGTGAGAAGTTCTTAGATCAGTATCAGGCCTTTACAGAAGAAGCGGAAGCAGCAGTAGAAGAATTATTTTACAAATATTTTTCCCAGTGATATAATGAACGGACCTGAGGATTTTTCTGTAAAGATGGATATTCTCCCTTGAGAATATCATGATCCAAAAAGAGCGAAAGGATAAGGGAAAATGAAGGAAATTAAAACCATAGATGCGGTAGGGCAGGTGCTCTGCCATGATATGACCCAGATCATACCTGGAGTCACAAAGGATGCAAGATTCAGAAAAGGACATGTGGTGACGGAGGAAGACATTCCTGTGCTGCTGTCCATGGGAAAAGAACATATTTATGTCTGGGAAAAGGATGATTCCCTGTACCATGAAAATGAAGCTGCTGAAATCCTGTGCAGTCTTTGCCTGAATGACCATATGGAGCGCGGCCAGGTAAAAGAAGGAAAAATTGAATTGAAATCAACGGTTCAGGGCCTGTTAAAAATAGACACTGAACTTCTGGATAGAATAAACAGCCTGGGCAGTATGATGATCGCTTCCAGACACCCAAACACTCCCGTTGAGCCTGGGGACAAGCTGTGCGGAACCAGGATCATTCCTCTTGTCATTGAAAAAGAAAAGATGGAAGAGGTCAAAGAGCTTTGCGGCGGAAAGAAGGTCTTTGCCGTATTGCCTTATCTGGATAAAAAGGTGGGGCTGGTGACCACTGGAAGCGAGATATTCCATGGAAGGGTCAAGGATGCCTTTGGCCCTGTCTTAAAGGCAAAGGTAGAAGAGTTTGGCGGCCAGATCCTTGGACAGGTGGTCACCGATGATAAGCCGGAGCATACCACCGCAGCCATCCTTGAATTTATCAGCCAGGGAGCCGACATGGTGCTTGTCAGCGGAGGCATGAGCGTTGACCCGGATGACAAGACCCCTCTTGCCATCCGCACTACAGGGGCAGAGGTGATATCTTACGGCGCTCCCGTGCTTCCTGGAGCCATGTTCCTGCTTTCTTATTATAGAAAGGACGGGAAAAACATTCCCATAGCAGGGCTTCCCGGATGTGTCATGTATTCCAAAAGGACGGTATTTGACCTGGTGCTTCCAAGGCTTATGGCTGATGACCCGGTGACAAAGGAAGACCTTGACAAGCTGGGAAAAGGAGGGCTTTGCCTCTCCTGTGACGTCTGTACTTATCCAAACTGCGGTTTTGGAAAGGGCTGGTAGGCACTACGGTAGGAAAGGTTGAAAGAAAAATATGAATGGACTGACACATTTTGATGAACAGGGAAATGCCCGCATGGTGGACGTAGGAGAAAAGGCGGAGACAGACCGGATTGCCGTTGCCCATGGGTTTATTACGGTCAATCAGGAGGTTTTTGACGCCATTTCCCTTGGCACCGCAAAAAAAGGCGATGTACTGGGAGTGGCCAGGGTGGCCGGGATTATGGGAGCGAAAAGGACTTCTGAATTCATCCCCCTTTGCCATGGGCTCATGCTTACAAAATGCGCGGTGGATTTTGAACTTCACAGGGAAAGTCTTTCGGTGGAGGCGGTCTGTACGGTTAAAACCCAGGGAAAGACAGGTGTGGAGATGGAAGCCCTGACAGGGGTGAACATCGCGCTGCTGACCATATATGACATGTGTAAGGCAATGGACCGGGGGATGATCATCAGTGATATCTGCCTTTTAAAAAAGGATGGCGGCAAAAGCGGGCTCTATGAAAAGGACTCATGGGACAGAGGGAGCGGATCATGAAAGACAGCTGCAACAGAATCATTGATTATATCCGGATTTCCGTTACGGACCGGTGCAATTTAAGGTGTGTTTACTGCATGCCCGAAGAGGGGGTTATCCCCATGCACCATGAGGACATCCTCACCTACCGGGAAATAGTAAGGATCTGTGAGGCCGGCGCCCGTCTTGGGATCACCAAGGTAAAGGTGACCGGCGGAGAGCCTTTGGTGAGAAAGGATATAGAAGTTCTGATCAAGGAGCTGACAGGGATTCCCGGAATCCTGGATGTGACCATGACAACCAATGGTTGTCTGTTAAAGGAAAAAGCGGCCTCATTAAAGGCTGCAGGCTTATCCAGTGTCAATGTGAGCCTGGACACCCTAGATCCTAAGCGGTTTGCCGGGATCACAAGAAGAGACAGCTTTGATTCTGTAATGGAAGGGATCAACAGCGCATTGGAGGCAGGGCTGAAAGTAAAAATAAACTGTGCGGTCATGGAGGAACTGACAAAGGAAGAGGTACTGGCCTTTGCACGGTTTTCCATGGAACGGAGGATTCCGGTCCGCTTTATTGAGATGATGCCCATTGGCCAGGGGAAAAATTACAAGGTAATGGAAAATGATGATTTGGCAAGGATATTGTCAGAGGCCTTCGGAGAGCTTAAGGAAAGCCGGGAGGTAAAGGGCAACGGTCCTGCCGTTTATTATACATGGGGAGGTGGGACTGGCTTTGTGGGCTTTATCAGTGCCGTCAGCCATAAATTCTGTGGTGCCTGCAACCGGGTGAGACTGACCTCTGACGGCTTTTTAAAGCTTTGTCTGGACAGCCCTGCAGGAGTTGATTTAAAGGGGCCTTTGCGTGAAGGGATTTCCAATGACCAACTTTTCGATCTGATGGAGCAGAGCATCCGGAACAAGCCGGAGAGCCATCATTTTGAGGAGGACTGGGAGGAAGCCGGCCCCAACATGAACCAGATAGGAGGATAAGCAGATGGGAAAGGTAATGGCTGTCTGTATCAGCGAAAGAAAAGGAACTCAGAAAACCAGAGTGGATGAAGGACATTTTATAGAAGAATATGGAATAGACGGGGATGCCCATGCAGGCAAATGGCATCGGCAGGTAAGTCTTTTATCCTTTGATACCATAGAGGACTTTAAGGCAAGAGGCGCGGAAATAGGAAACGGAGCCTTTGGGGAAAATGTCATTGTACAGGGCATTGATTTGATCCATCTTCCCATTGGCACAAGGTTAAAGTGCGGGGATGTCCTTTTGGAGGTGACCCAGATCGGAAAGGAATGTCACAGCCACTGCGAGATATACAAGAAAATGGGAGAGTGCATCATGCCCACCAATGGGATCTTTACAAGAGTGCTCCATGGCGGGGACATGAAGGAAGGGGATGAAATTACGGTATGTACCGGGCAGGAATCGTAACCTTAAGTGACAAGGGAGCCGCCGGAGAGCGGGAAGATGTAAGCGGCGTTGTCATAAGAGAGATATTAGAGAAATCAGGCATTGAGGTGGTAAGCTACAGGCTCCTGGCCGACGAAGGAGAGGATCTTAAAGAAGAGCTTATTCGTTTAAGCGATGAAGTGGAATGCGACCTGATCCTGACCACAGGAGGGACCGGCCTTTCTCCCAGAGATATTACCCCGGAAGCCACTCTGGCTGTTGCGGACCGCAATGCACCGGGAATCGCAGAAGCCATACGTGCTTACAGCATGACTGTGACCAAACGGGCCATGTTAAGCAGGGGGACCAGCGTGATCCGGGGATCAACCCTCATCGTCAACCTTCCCGGAAGTCCCAAAGCGGTGAGAGAGAGCCTGGAATACATTCTGGATACTCTTTTTCACGGTTTGGAGATTCTTTCAGGCAGGGGCGGAGATTGCGCCAGAACGTAAATGTCCTGGAGAAATAAATCGGAAGATGAGGAATGATAATGAAGGTATTGATAAAAGGCGCCGGTGACTTAGCTACAGGCATTGGCTGCCGTCTGCACCGCTGCGGTTTTGACCTGGTTATGACAGATATTGCCGTCCCCACTACAGTACGGCGGACGGTAGCCTTTTCAAGGGCAGTCTATGAAGGTCAGGCAAAGGTGGAAGATGTCACCGGAGTTTTATGCCGCAGCCTGGAGGAAATCCGGGAGGCCATAAAAGGGGACCAGGTTGCAGTAGTGGTAGATGAGGAATGCAGGATCAGAGAAGCCTGGAAACCGGATGTGGTGGTGGATGCCATTATTGCAAAAAAGAACCTGGGAACCAGAATCACCGATGCAGAAGTGGTGGTGGGCGTTGGACCCGGTTTTACCGCAGGCCTTGACTGCCATGTGGTGGTGGAAACCAAACGGGGCCATGACCTGGGCCGCTGCATCTGGGAAGGAAACGCTTTTCCCAATACAGGAGTTCCCGGCATGATCGGCGGTTATGACAAGGAGCGGATCATCCGCGCAACGGCTGACGGAGTGTTCAAAGGCCAGGTCATGATCGGTGACCTTGTGGAAAAAGGCGACCTGGTTGGCTATTCAGGAGAGGTTCCCATATATGCCCAGGTAGGAGGCGTTGTCAGAGGACTGCTTCAGGACGGCGTGACAGTGACAACGGGAATGAAGTCAGGAGATGTGGATCCCAGGGGAAATATTGAAAGCTGTTACACCATCTCAGATAAGGCGACTTCCATCGGCGGAGGCGTTCTGGAGGCCATCTTAAGTATGGAAAAGAAAAAAAGGCGGGAGGCTATTAAAAGGGAAAAATAAGGGAAAGGGAGGTTTATGGTATGAAACTGGCACTTATCCTTCTGGCAGCAGGTGACAGCCGCAGGTTTAACGGCAATAAGCTGCTTCACGAATTCAATGGAAAACCCATGTTCCAATATATTTTAGAGGAAGTTGAAAAGCTTCCGGACGATCTCTTTTACAGAAAGGTGGTTGTCACCCAATACCAGGAGATTATGGACTGTATGAAGGATCATGGCTACGAGGTAGTTGTAAACAGGGAAAGCAGCATTGGAATCTCCCATTCCATTCATCTGGCCCTAAAAGCCCTTGAGGAGGAAGAAACGGATTATTGCTTTGCAGTCTGTGATCAGCCTTACTTAAAGGCAGCTACCATCAAAGGCCTGGTAAAAGGCTGGCAGGACAGCGGAAAGGGGATCGGCTGCCTGTGTAACATGGGGGCCCTGGGAAATCCGGCTATATTTTCCAGGAGTTATTTAAAGGAACTGCTTTCACTGGAAGGAGATGTGGGAGGAAAACGGATCATCCGGAAGCATATTGAGGATTTATATCTTCATGAGGTGGTGGATGGCCTGGAGCTGGTGGATATTGATGTACAGAAAAATCCCCAGTCTTAACTTACATCCCATTCTGATATGCCATAAGGATATATATAATAAATAAATATCAAAATTTTGGAGGTAGTGAAATGTTAAGACCAGTTGATCTAAAACAAGTACCCATGGATGCGATCACAATGATAGGAAAGGAATGGATGCTGATTTCCGCCGGCAGCCGGGAAAAGTACAATATGATGACAGCCAGCTGGGGAGGGTTGGGAGTCATGTGGAATAAAAGTGTTTCCAACATTGTTCTGCGCCCCCAGAGATATACCCTGGAATTTGTTGACCAGAGCGAGTATTATGCTCTAAGCTTTTTCGGTGAAAATTACAGGTCCGCTTTAAATTACTGCGGTTCCCATTGCGGACGGGATGTGGATAAAGAGAAAGAAACAGGGCTTACTCCTGTTTTTGACGCAGAAGCCCCCTATTTTTCCCAGGCAAGGCTGGTGCTTATCTGCCGTAAGCTTTATAAGCAGAAAATTGATCCTAAGGGCTTTTTTGACAAAGCTTTAGATGAGCAAAACTATCCGCAAAAGGATTACCACGAATATATTATCGGGGAGATCGTCAAAGTATTAAAGGCCGATTAATACAGGGGCGCTCCGGCAAATAAAATACTGTCAGAGAACGTAAAAAAGGAAGGGGGTTGCATGCCCTTCCTTTTTTGGCGCTTTGTGTCGTCTTTTGGAAGGAAAAACCGGTAATATGTTCCTTATGGAATTAAAATAGTGTATAATACGGAAGGGAAGACTGTTTTTGTCATCACCATTCAAAGGGGGAATTGTATGATTAAATGGCTAAAGGATAAAACAGATGCTCTTAAATACAAAGGAGAGTCTTTGAAACAGGAAGGAAGAATCCATACTGGAAGTTCTCAAAAAGGCCGAGGATTATATGTATAAGAGAAAGCTGCTGGAAACCTCAGGCATGAGAGGGAAAACCATTTACACCATCATGGCTGCTCTTCATGAGAAAAATCCAAGAGAAGAGCAGCATTCCCACCGGGTGTCCGAGCTGTGTGAAAGAATGGGAACAGCCCTTGGACTGCAGGAAGATGAAGTAAAGGAGTTAAAGACCGTTGGCCTGCTGCATGATATCGGCAAGGTGGCCATTGAGGAAGGAATACTGAATAAGAACGGCAAGCTGGTTGAAAAGGAATGGGAAGAAATTAAAAAGCACCCGGAAATCGGCTACCGCATTTTAAGCACTGTCAATGAGCTGTCAGAGATGGCAGAATACGTCCTGGCCCATCATGAACGGTGGGATGGAAATGGCTATCCCAAAGGACTTAAAGGAAATGAAATACCAGTCCAATCCAGGATCATTGCAATTGCAGATGCATACGATGCCATGATCAGTGAAAGAAGCTACCGCCAGGCGTTATCCAAGGAATATGCCATCAGCGAACTGATAAAGGGAGCCGGTACCCAGTTCTGCGGAGAGTATGTCCATGTATTTATTGATAAAGTGGTTCATGATGTGGAAATGAGTATGTAAAATAAAAGGGAATTGTTTCCTGACATTTGGAAACCCTATGTTTAGAATCATCCAATGATTAAAACAGGAGGGAGATATGATTCCGGTGTCAGATTATAAGACAAAGTTTTTTGAAGGCTGGTATTTCAAACATCAAAACAAAGATACGGTCCTTGCCTTTATTCCCGGCCATAGCATTGATGAAAGCGGGCTGAAACGCCCGTTTTTGCAAATCATATGGAATGAAAACTCTTACTCTCTGGATTTTCCGGAGGAAGACTACCTGGTTGACAAAAAGAGAAGAAAGATCATTCTTGGAAACAATATTTTTTCCCCGGGCGGCGTAAAACTGGATATTCAGTCAAAGAATCTTGATATCCGTGGAATGATCCGTTATGGTTCTTTAAGCCCCATCCATTACTCCATTATGGGCCCCTTTCAATTTGTCCCTTTTATGGAATGCAGGCATGAAATAATCAGCATGTCCCACTCTCTTAAGGGAAGCCTTCAGGTTAATGGGAGGGTTTTGGATTTTACAGGAGAAAAGGGTTATATAGAGGGAGATAAGGGAAAGTCCTTTCCAAGGGATTACTTATGGCTCCAGTGCAACCGGTTTAAGGAAGATGCATCGGTCATGGTCTCCATTGCCCATATTCCCTTTATTGGAAGCAGCTTTCAGGGGTGTATCTGCGTTATCCAGTATAAGGGCAGTGAATACCGGTTTGCCACTTATCTGGGAGTTAAGGTGGTATGCAAAAGGGAGACCGCAGTCATATTAAGGCAGGGGGAATACGCCTTTAAAATATTTTTAACAAACCGGAACAGAAAGAAAACAGCAAGGTTTTCCCATAACCTTTTGGCGCCGGACCAGGGAAAGATGGTACGTTCGATTAAAGAGGAGCATTTGCTGCTGGCAAGGTTTCTGCTTTATAAAGGAGAGGAACTGATATTTGACCTGACAAGTGATCATGTGAGTTTTGAGTATGTGCCGGAACCGGAAAACCAATGATCTATATAAAAGTTTGACAGAAATCTCTTTTTCTCATTGCATGTGATAGATAATTCCTATAAGTATGGTTTATTTATAGAATTTATGAATTGGACGCAGGCCTTAATTCTTAATAGAATATAATTATCAATAAACATGCAGGAGGATACATGAGATGAATGTGAAACAGGCAGTTAGCATAAAGAAGATCGGAGATGATGCGGAAGCTCTGTTCCGGGGCGGCTTTTTTTGTTCTGAGGCGGTTGTAAGCTCCATGAGGACAAACTTTGAACTGGATATTCCGGAGGAAGTTATAGCCATGGCTTCCGGGTTCCCCGTAGGAATCGGCCGTTCCAAGTGTCTGTGTGGTGCGGTATCCGGAGGAGTGATGGCTCTTGGCATATTCTTTGGACGGACAAAGCAGGGAGATCCAAAGGTGGAAAAGAATTTAGAGGTGTCAAAGGAGCTTCACGACTGGTTTAAGGAGAACAACGGGAAGAACGCCTTATGCTGCCGGATCCTGACCAAAGAGTTTGATATGGGGAAAGGAGAGCACAAGGAACAGTGCATCTATTTCACGGGATTGGTAGCTAAAAAAGTGGCTGAGATCGTGGTACGGGAATACGGCCTGACCAATACCGATGAGCTGGAGTCCGGGGAGGGAGGCAATGATTAAAAAAATTCCGGTTCCTCTGGCAGGGCTTTCCCTTGGATTTGCAGCTCTGGGAAATCTTCTCCAAAGCTATTCAGAAGCCATCCGCCTGGTGTGCGGGATCATATCAGCGGCATTGGGTATTTTGTTTTTGTGTAAATGCCTGTTTCATTTTGACATGATAAAAGAAGATATGAAAAACCCGGTGATGGCAAGCGTATCAGGGACCTTTTCCATGGCAGTGATTCTGCTGTCCGCCTATGCCAGGCCTTTTATTGGGGGCGGTGCGGTTTATATCTGGTATTTGGGGATCGCCCTCCATGTTCTTCTCATGGTGTATTTTACCGTCCGTTTCCTTTATAAACTGAATATGAATGCCGTATTTGCCAGCTATTATATCGTGTATGTGGGAATTGTGACGGCCAGTGTGACGGCGCCTGCCTTTGGGCGCACAAAGCTGGGGCTTGGAATTTTCTGGTTTGGCCTGGTATGGTGCCTGATACTGCTGGTACTTGTGACGGTGCGTTATGTGAAATATAGAGAAATCGCAGCACCGGCAAGACCCTTGTTTTGCATTTATACGGCTCCGGTCAGCCTTTGCCTGGCTGGATACCTTCAGTGCGCGGAAGTAAAATCAATGACATTGGTTCTTCTGCTCATGGTATTGGCCGGAGGCTTGTATGTGACTGTACTGGCCTGTTTGCCAAGATTCCTTGCCTTACCATTTTATCCAAGCTACTCAGCGTTTACATTTCCGGTAGTGATCAGCGCCATTGCAATGAAGATGTCAACTGCGTTCCTGGCGAAAATGGGGTATGCCGTAGGGGTTTTATCTGCTGTAGTCCTTGTCCAGACTGTGATAGCAGTATGTCTGGTGGTTTATGTATTCATCCGGTATATGAAGTTTTTATTTAGCAGATAACCAATTCCGGTCAATCTTTTGCTTATAAGTGGAGAAAAGAGGGGAAGATAAGAACAGGACGTTTTTCGGGAGTAATGCGATGGATCTTATCTTTCTTATCATGGCCTGGCTGCCAATCATAATTGGAGCTTTGGGAATTGCTTTGATTTTTTATTATTTTTATCAATGGATGAAGGGGTTTCGGTTAATAAAATACCGGTTGGCAGGAGAGATCTGTCTTTTGGCTGTACTGGCATATTTTTTGGTGTTCTTTATTTTTGGGTTCATGGGACTGGGTCTGGCTTCCTGATCATAGAAGGGGGCTGGACCTTTTCTCATATTTTATGAAATTTAATAAAATCCCTTATGAGTTTTTGGAGCTGTCCCTGTGTTTTCTGGGAGTCACATGGAATTCTCTTTTAAACAGGCGGTCAAAATAGCTGGTGCTCTCAAATCCGGTATGTTCCGCAATGTCGGTTATGGAGCGGTCCGTATGAAGAAGAAGCTTCCATGCCTGCTGAAGCCGGTATTTATTTAAATATTCCATGGGGGATAAAGGAACGGAGCACTGAAAGCAGCGTAGGGCCTCCCGCTTACTTACGCCCACTGATGCGGCAATGTCCTCCAGCGTAATTTTTTTCCGGTAGTTTTCTTCAATAAAACAGGTCATGCCTTTAAAGCGGGCCTGAGAAATCCTGCTTATTCCCGTATTCTCCATGGTGGGAAACTCCTGCCTGTGTTCATACAGGCTTTTCCAGACCTGACAGACCAGGGTATGGGCTTCCAGTTCCCAGGCAGGACCGGGATTTTCACACAGGCGGTACAGCTTTGAAAGAGAGGAAAGGACATCTTTTTGCCAGGGACTGTTTCTCCTTAGCACAAAATGGGAAATGCCTGAAGTGAGAAAGGGGAGCAAGTATTTTTCATAAATGAAGCTGCTTTCAGGGGCAATGAAATCAGATGCAAATAAAACATTTGGGATGACCGCTGTCCCGGCAGAGAGAAAACGGTGAATAATGCCGGAATTGATGAAAATCCCATCCCCTGCTTCCAATATGTGATTGATGTTTCCTACGGAGCACTGCAGGATCCCTTCTGTTACGGATACCAGTTCAAATTCTTTGTGCCAGTGCCAGTCAATGCATTGGTTGTCAAACTTTCCCACATCTTCGTAATAATATTGAAAGGGAAAGTTTGAGGAGCCGTGGGAGACAAGCTCCATCATGGATTCGTCAGTGAGTATTTTCGTGCTTTGCATAGAGTGTTCTCCTTTGCCTGATTGGCTAGATTGTATCATAAATTGGCGGTAATTTACAAGAATTTCAAAAAAATATGCGGTATAATACAAAAAAATGAATAGCAGGTGATTTTCAGTGAACAGAGATTATACAAAAACCGTCCATGCCTGTTTTATGAGCTATATCGTGCAGGCGATCATTAACAATTTTGTCCCCCTTTTGTTTCTTACGTTTCAGTCTGAGTACAGCATTTCCTTATCCAGGATTACCATGCTTGTGACCCTTAATTTTGGGATTCAGCTGTTGGTGGATCTGGTGTCCGCAGGCGTTATTGACCGGGTAGGATATCGTGCCTCCATGATAACGGCACATATATTGTCGGCAATAGGGCTTATATCCCTGACCATTTTGCCGGGCTTGTTTTCCCAGGCATGGCTGGGCCTCTTTGTCTCAGTGGCCATTTATGCAGCCGGAGGAGGGCTTTTGGAGGTTTTAGTCAGCCCCATTGTAGAAGCCTGTCCAACGGACAATAAGGAAAAGGCCATGAGCATGCTTCACTCCTTTTATTGCTGGGGGCACGTGGCTGTTGTCCTTATATCTACCATATTTTTCGCTATTGCGGGATTGAAAAACTGGAGACTTTTGGCGCTTTTCTGGGCAATGGTTCCCGCTGTTAACATGATTCTGTTTTTTAAGGTGCCCATTGCCCCCCTTGTGGAGGGGAGTGAGGGCCTTTCGTTAAAGAGTCTCATTGGAAAACGGATATTCTGGGGATTTATGCTTCTCATGGTTTGTGCCGGAGCCAGTGAACAGGCGGTAAGCCAGTGGGCATCAGCCTTTGCGGAAAAAGGACTGGGAGTGAGCAAGGCCATAGGAGATCTTGCCGGTCCCATGCTGTTTGCCGCGATGATGGGAACTTCAAGGGCGTTTTATGGAAAATACGGGGAAAAGGTGAATTTAAAAAAAATGATGATTGCAAGCGGAATCCTTTGCATAGGCTCTTATTTTCTGATCTCCCTTTCTCCTTTCCCTGCCCTGGGCTTTTTAGGCTGCGGTCTGTGCGGCCTGTCTGTGGGTATTATGTGGCCGGGCTCCTTTAGCATGGCTTCCGCTTCTTTGCGGGGGGGAGGAACCGCAATGTTTGCATTTCTGGCCCTGGCAGGTGATTTGGGCTGTTCTGCCGGGCCTTCCTTTGTTGGCATTATTTCCGGTTATTTTGGGGACAATTTAAAAATCGGAATATTGGGAGCTGTCTTATTTCCGGTTGTTCTTGTTTTCGTTCTGATTGGCTTTTATAAATCCGGCAGGGAAACAGGAGTTTTCATAAAAAGTAATGAGGAACAGATGAATTGTGACATATAGATGTCATGTTCCATATGCTACAATCGGCTTACCATATAAAGAAAAGAGGTAAGAAGAATGGACTTTGAGAGAGTTTGGCTAAAGGAAAAAAAGGTAGTGGGGCTGATTGCCCGGACAAACAATGGGTCACCGGATATGGGAAAGGTGATCGGCGGGCTGTGGGAAGACTTCTACGGAAAGGGAATTTATTCTGCCATTAAAAATAAGAGCAATGACAAGTCTCTTGGAATCTATACGGATTATGCTGATAAGGAAATGGACGATTACAGCGTAATAACAGCCTGTGAAGTGGAGGCTGCAGAGGAGATCCCGGAGGGCGCGGTGGCCAGAACCATTCCGGAAGGAACCTATGCAAAATTTGTGGTAAGAGGAAACATGGTAAAAGCAGTAGCAGAATTCTGGCAGGAACTTTGGAACCTGGATCTGCCAAGGGCTTTTGTCTGTGATTTTGAAGAATATCAGAATGGGGATATGGAGGATGCAATTATCCATATTTATATCGGTTTAAAAGATTGATAGAAGAAAAGGAGGGACCTTTTTTGGTCAGCGGCTTCTGTTTTGAGACATAAAGTAAAAAATATCATAAATAATAATAAAAGCGCAGCGTTAATATTCACATATATTAACGCTGTGCTTTTATCTCTCCATTTATTAATAGATGACTTCTTCATATCCTTCTGTGGAAGGAAACACAATGGAAACGGCTTTTCCGGGATTATTATAATCCAGCTCTATATTCATGACCATGCCCATGATTTCTTCGTCTTCGGTTATAGTCGTGGAAATGGATATGACTTCCCTGGAAAAATAACCTTCCGGGCTGATGAATGCCTTTCCGTCAATTTGATTGATCGTAAAATCGGAATCAGAAAGGGATGGCCATATTTCATCGTAGACATTGGTGAGATATTTTTCCAAACCTTCCGCTTTGCTGGAGTACATGAGGATTTTATTTCCTCCTTCTCCGTCCGTGATCTGTACGTTATCAAGAAATGCACCAAACTGTCCGGTTAAGCCTCCCATGGTGAGGTTTCTTGTCATGTCTTCGTATCCAATCTTCATTTTATATTTTTCATACGCCCCCATGTCTGAATAATAGCAGCCATTGGTGTAGAAGGAAATTTCAGATCTTCGTATCCCCATCATATCCATATTGACCTGGGAAAGGAATTCCATGCCGGGAGTGTTCAGATCATGGTATTTAAGCTGCATATTCATGATGACAGGAATCTCCAGCCAGTCATAGTAAAAGTTCATCCGGATGTCTGAGGAAATATCCAGTCCTGGCAGCCCGGAACTCTTCTGGTCAGCTTCCTGGTAAAGCTCCATACCTTTCCGGTTAATATTTCGTGCGGCAGACGGGTTAGAGGCCCTTTGGCGGACAATGCCTTCATCGGTCCATGCTCCTGATTCATTGACCTTGCTGCCGTCAGGGGCAGTGGTCCCGGTGAGAAGATAACCGTTTTCATCAAAATAGTAGCATTCTGCCATCCCATCCCCATTGGAATCGATCCATTTCCAGGCAGCGGTGGGATAGGATTTATCTCCATCCTGCCACCACCAGCCATGACTGTCCTGCTTCCAGGCTCCCGCATGGGCGGTTAATGCCATGGATACGGACAGAAGGGATGTGATTGCAAATAATTTTATAATTTTTTTCATCCTGTTTTCATTCCTCCTGTTTATTATATTCGCCCTGATAGGGAGAAAGGCCTGGGCAAAGCTTCCCATTCCTGTATTTATTCATCCACTATACCATATTTTGGTAAATACAGCAACAGCGTGACTGCACATGTACCTAATGGGTATTTTAATGTATTTAATGAAGGTTGAAGAGCATATTTATGCGTGGTAAAATATGGTGTAAGTGAGAAAATTGTAGAAAAAAGGAGAGAAAGGATGTATGAATTAACAAGTAATTTAGTAAATATACTGTTTTTTGTAGTGGCGGGTATTGCCATAGCAACAGCCATCATAAAAAAGAAGAAGAAATAGTACGGATTTATTTCATTAAGACCGGTCAGCCCCCGGTGTTTTTTTATGAGGTACATAGCCGGCATGAACCGGCGAAGATGATTTGTATATGACAACTGGAAAGATTATGTGGAGGGACTAATTGTGTATCGTGATGTGTATAGTTTTTTAGCTGTGTTTGGAATTTTGATTGTGGTATTTGCGTTAGCTGTCTGTATTTTATTTATTGCTACTAATTGGAAGATTTTTTCCAAAGCCGGTAAGCCGGGATGGGGAGCGTTGATACCATTTTATAATACTTATATAATGTCTGATATAGCATTTGGAAATTTGAGTTATTTTATTGCGGTTATGGTTTCATGGGGAGTTTCACTGACAGGAGGATTTTCCGGATCCAGTATCTTAACAAATATCGCAGGACTGGCTTCCCTTGTTTTATATGTCATTTACTGTGTTAAGATTTCTAAGGCCTTTGGAAAAAGCGGAGGTTTTGCGGTTGGCTTAGTGCTGCTGCCATTTATATTTTTTCCAATACTGGGATTTGGCAGCGCCGAGTACATAGGGCCCCAAAAGTATTAAAGTACCCTGGCGGTGTCTCTTTTTTAACATAAATAATCTGACAGAGAGGCGGTTAATCCCCTCTCTTTTTTTATAACAGAAATTATATTCAAAAGAGAACAGGGAAATGATTGTTCAAAAGTTGATTTTATGGAGGATAAAACAAAATATGGGAAAACAAAGTTCTATAAAATACGTCTTTCTCTTTTTCATTACAGGAATCATCATGCTGGGAAGTGCAGGCTGTAAGCAGAAGGAAAAAGTACAGCCTGAAATTCTTTGGATCAACGGTACCTATGCTGTCTTGACAGAGCTGAATGGAGACGATTACACGCTCTTTAGCGGGATGAAAGCCAGCGAAGCCAATAAGCAGCGTGAGATTAAATTGCTGGAAGAATGGTGGGGTGTGACGGACAGAGCCAGCGCGGAAAAAACTCTGAACTGGCTGATTGAAACAGGGAACCGGACCGATTATGCCGCGCTGATGCAAGTGCTGGAGGAAGATGGTGCAGCAGGATTGGAACAGAATGAGCTGGCTGAATATCTTACAGATATTACAGATGATGAAGAGGAAGGCTATTATCTTGCAAAGGCCTATGATAACTATGCTAATTATGGAGCAGGAGCCATTGACGGCTGGGATTACTGCCGTGGGGTATCTTTGTGCGGCTGGTATTATATTGCCGGATATTATACGGAGCAGGAGGCTTTGGACAAGTCCCTTGAAATAGCGCAGACGATTCAGAAAAGATTTTCATCCTGGGATGAAATGATGGACAGCTATCTAAGAGGATATGAATACTGGTCTTATGAAAGCGGAGATGCCCGCCGCAAAATCTATGAGGATATAAAAATAAAGGATAACAGCCCCTACCAGCTGGAGTGGAATCTTCCCTTAGGATTATCCTAAGGAATTTTTCCATTGTTCCAGCAGTTCTAAGTCAGAGGCCTTAAGTTTTAAATTGGTGGTGAGGGTTTTTCCTTCCGGAGACGTAACGCGGATTTCCACCACACTTCCTTCTTTCATGGAGCCGTTTAAAGCTGCTTTTAAGAACAGAGGAAATTTAGGGTGATTATTTTTAAAAACAGCCCAGGATTCTTTTAACTGCATCAGGTTCATTAAGTTCATTTGACGGATCCTTTCCTTGTTGATTGTTAAGTTTATCCTAGCATAAATGGAAAAGTCAGTCAATGAGCAGCAGGGGAAAGAATGGCTTTTCCTGACCCCTTTTGCCGTGGTATAATAAGGATATCAAAGAAAGGACCGCTTATGAAGATTGATAGACTTATCGGAATTTTATCCATCCTGCTTCAGGAAGAAAAGGTAACGGCTTCCTATCTTGCAGAAACTTTTGAGGTTTCAAGAAGGACCATAAGCCGGGATGTGGAAGTCCTGTTAAGGGCGGGAATTCCCCTTGCCACTTCTCAGGGTCAGAATGGGGGAATATCCATTATGCCTGCCTACCGGATCGACCGGACTGTGCTGACCTCCTCTGAAATGCAGTCCATACTGACCGGACTCAGGAGCCTGGACAGTGTGGCCGGTACCAGCCGGTACCAGCAGCTGATGAAAAAGCTGTCCTTAAACCAGGCATCAATGCAGGTCCAGGAAAGCCACATTATGATAGATCTTTCTTCCTGGTATAAATCTTCCTTATCCCCTAAGATAGAGCTGATCCGGGGTGCCATTGAAGCCAGCCATTCCGTTAACTTTCATTATTATGCTCCAAGCGGGGAAACGGAAAGGATCATTGACCCTTATCTGCTGGTATTCCAGTGGTCATCCTGGTATGTATGGGGGTATTGCAGGCAGAGGAAGGATTTCCGCATGTTCAAGTTAAACCGGATCCAGGAGCTTAGGGATACGGGTGAGCATTATGAAAAGCTTTCCCTCCCTCCCTTTGAGTGCTCTCCGGAAGATCCGTATCCTGTTAACTTTCAGGTCACCGCGATTTGCGGGCCGGAAATAAAATGGCGCCTGATTGAAGAATTCGGGATGGATTGCTTTAAGGAACAAGAGGATGGAAGGCTGTTGTTTGAAGCCGGATTTTCCAGCAGGGAAAATTTATTTGGCTGGCTTTTGAGCATGGGAGACCAGATTGAATTGATTGAGCCGGAGGAATTCAGAGAGGATATGGCAGAGCTGGCTTTGGAAATTTATGAGAAATATGCCGGTAAAAGGAAGGGCCGGCTTCTTGCAACCAGCTGCAAAGAGGGCTATAATAAAATGTAAATTGAAAAAAGCAGGTGAAATTTATGTATATAGCAGACTTACATATCCATTCCCATTATTCCAGGGCAACCAGTAAGGATTGTTCTCTGGAGTATTTGGACTTGTGGGCAAGGAAAAAAGGGATCGGCATCCTGGGGACCGGTGATTTCACCCACCCGGCATGGCGTGAAGAGTTAAAAGAAAAGCTGGTTTCCGCAGAGGAAGGACTTTATATATTAAAGGACGAATATCGTGTGAACAAGGGGGAGGGGCCGGAAGGTGAAATCCCCCGGTTTGTGGTTTCCGGAGAGATCAGCTCCATCTATAAGAAAAATGGGAAGGTGAGGAAAGTCCACAGTGTCATTCTCCTTCCGGGTATTGAAGAGGCGGAGCTGCTTTCAAAAAGGCTGGAAACCATTGGGAACCTTCATTCAGACGGCAGGCCCATTCTGGGGCTGGATTGCCATGATCTTCTGGAAATTACTCTGGAAACGTGCCCCAGAGCCATTTATATCCCCGCCCATATCTGGACGCCCCATTTTTCTTTGTTCGGGGCATTTTCCGGTTTTGATTCCATTGAAGAGTGTTTTGAGGATTTAACTCCCTATATCCATGCTTTGGAAACGGGGCTTTCTTCTGATCCGCCTATGATATGGCGTTTGTCGGCTCTGGACCGTTTTCAGCTTGTTTCCAATTCCGATGCCCATTCTCCATCCAAATTGGGCAGGGAAGCCAATCTTTTAAATGGGGAACTGTCTTATACCGGGCTTTGGAATGCCATTCAAAAGGGGGAAGGATTGGAGGGGACCGTGGAATTTTTTCCGGAAGAGGGGAAATACCATTATGACGGCCACAGGAAATGCAATCTCTGTCTTTCTCCGTCAGAAGCGAAACAGTATTCCGGCAAATGTCCGGTATGCGGCCGCAAGCTGACCACCGGTGTATCTCACAGGATCCAGCAGCTGGCTGACCGCGGCCCGGATTTTATTCTTCCAGGAGGAAAGAGGTTTGAGAATCTGGTTCCTTTGTCTGAGGTCATTGCGGCTTCTATAGGTTATTCTGCTGCCAGTAAAAAGGTTCAAAACCAGTATGAATCCATGATAAGGAATTTGGGAACGGAATTTCATATTCTGAGGGAATTGCCTTTGGAGGATATTCATCACGCCTGCGGCCATATGATTTCAGAGGGGATCAGGCGGCTGCGGGAGGGAAGGGTCGCCTGCAGCCCGGGATATGACGGGGAATACGGGACCATCCGGCTGTTTGAGCCGGGAGAGATTGTTAAGGAAGGCAGAGGAAAATCCATTATATAAAAGAACAGACGGCTGGACAAAAGAGAAAAGCGGTTGAAATACAGTGACGGAAGGTTGGGATACCGGATGAAAAGAGAAAATATCGGTCATATACTTGAAAAATTGGACCAGGTTTACGGCGTAACAAAGAAAGGTTTTTACCATCAGCAGCCCTGGCAGCTTCTGGCAGCCATTATGCTCAGTGCACAAAGCACGGATAAACAGGTGGAAGAGGTGCTTCCCCAGCTGTTCCAGCGTTTCCAGACGGCAGAGCAGATGGCCGAAGCAGCTTTAGAGGAAATTGAAGAAGCCATACGCTCCATCGGTCTTTATAAGAATAAGGCAAAAAATTTAAAAAAATGCTGCAGACAGATCGCAGAGGAATATGGAGGCCAGGTCCCAAAAGACATTGACGGGGTCCTTACCCTGGCCGGGGTGGGGAGAAAAACCGCCACCTTATTCCTGGCAGATGCTTATGGAATACCCGGGGTCACAGTGGATACCCACGTATTCCGTATTTCTAAGCGGCTGGGCTGGGCTTTCGGGAAAAACCCGGTGGCGGTGGAGGCGGAATTGCAGAGGATACTGCCAAAGGACCATTGGAACCGGATCAATTTTCAGCTGATTTATCATGGCAGGGCAATCTGCACGGCAAGGAAGGCAAAGTGCGGGGAATGCATGCTGAAGGAGTGGTGCGAACAGATCATGGATAAGGAAGAGAAAGGGGATAGAAAGATATCATGAGGCTCATGTTTAAACAGCGTTTTTTTTCCTGGTTTGACAGTTATGACATTTATGATGAAAATGGCGCCACCGTATATACGGTTTGCGGCAGGCCGGCCTGGGGCCATAAGCTGGAAATCTATGATAAGAGTGGCAATCACCTGGCTACTTTAAGGGAACAGATACTTACGTTTCTGCCCAGGTTTGACATTCAGATTGGCGGAGAAACCGTGGGGACCATCACCAAGGAATTCACCTTTTTCAAACCCTCTTTTTCTGTTGACTGCAACGGCTGGCGTGTGGAAGGCAGCTTCCTGGAATGGGATTACTCCATTCTTTCCCATACAGGCAGTGTTGTGGCCAGGATGGAAAAACAGCTGTTTCATTTTACTGATACCTATTTGATTGATGTGGCCGACGGCCAGGACAGCCTTTTGGCACTTATGGTGGTCCTTGCCATTGACGCGGTTAAATGCAGCAAAAACAACGGATGACGGATATACCCAAAGGTCCCGGATCAGAATGCTTTTAAAATAAAAAAGTCTCCCTGCCCATTTCTTCATGAAATCGGCAGGGAGACTTTTTTCGTTTTCCAACACTGGGCTTTCCGTAAGCGACAGCATTCGACAATATTCTTTTGTTTAAATTGAGCACATAATTCGGCTTATTGAGCGGGAAGGCAGCCAATTTATTATTTTGACGGTTATACTTTATTTGGAAAGCTGGAAATTTCGTAGTTTCTTGTTCCCGGATTTCGGATAGATCAATTGGAGCTTATTCAGAGCCGGAAAGAATATTATGAGGTTGATTACATTTATGAGATATAATACTACCATAGGAAAAAAATACGGCCTGCTCACTGTGTTGGATGAATTCACAAATGAAAAAGGATACCGTGTATGTCTTTGCAAATGCCGGTGCGGGAATTCGTCACTTGCTTATAAAGGAAATATAACAGCAGGAAGAACAAAAAGCTGCGGCTGCCTGGAAGAAAAAAACCGAAAGAAATTTACTGATCTGACAGGCAGGGTATTTGGCAGATTAAAAGCGGTTGCTCCTACAGATCAGCGTAAAGATGGAAATGTAGTGTGGAAATGTATTTGCCAATGCGGTGAAACAGCCTACGTCACGGGACGTAATCTTATACGGGGGGATACGAAAAGCTGCGGCTGCCTCTCAAATGAAAAACGGGATATTACAAACCAGCGCTTTGAAAACCTGGTTGCCTTATATCCGGACAAGACTTCAAAAACAAGTCCACAAAAGTGGATCTGCCGCTGCGACTGCGGAAATATCTGCAGCGCAAGCATTTCCAATTTAAAAAGCGGTCATACAAAAAGCTGCGGCTGTCTTCATGATAAAGAGTATCGCACAATGATCGATGGTACGTGTTTAGAGGTCATTGCATCTTCTAAAGTCGCTAAGAATAATCGCAGCGGAGTGAAAGGTGTTTCTTATTACAGCAGATCGGATTCCTGGATTGCTTCACTTACTTTTAAAGGACAGTATTATTATCTTGGAAAATACGATAACATTGCGGATGCTGCCAACGCAAGGCAAAGGGCTGAAGAAGAAATCGTAAAACCATTTTTAGAAAAAAATCGCCACTTGCTTAAGACATAGACAATAAAAAAGCCATGCTTTTTGCTTTTTACTTGCTCAGAGGCAATAAAATCGTCACTGTGAAGACTTTTTTCTCTTGGTCGGCATCAATATTTATCACACCGCCTAAATGCTCAATGATTTCCGTAACAATTGTTAAACCAATTCCATGAAAGTCCTTGTTGGCTTTTGTGGATTCGGGAATCCCATTGCGCACGTTCAATTCCCCGTTAAAAGAATTGGATATTTCAACCTTCAGCCAATCATTGCTTGTGTTTGTACCGCTTGTGATTGTAATAAACCGCTCAGATTCAGGCGTAACCTTAGCACAAGCTTCAACCGCATTATTTGTCAGATTTGAAAAAATACGAATACCGTTAATATCCGATATATTAAGCGCCTTGGGGATATACACCATTGCTGAAAAATGTGTTTCCTGCTCCTCACACATGTTAGCCACGTCCTGTAATATGGCATCCAGTATGATTTGGTTTGAATATGTCTTATGGACCATTACCTGTTTCTGCATGGTATCGTGAATTGTGTCCAGCATTCTTTCCGCTTTGTGGTATTCCCCTGCGGATAACAGGGATTTCACGGAAGCCATCATATTTTTATAGTCGTGCTTAAAAGCCCTGAAACTCTCAGTGTATTTCTGATAGGCGTTATAGTGCCGTAATTGTATGCGCAGCTGTTTCTGAAGAAATTGATTATGCAATTCAAACTCCAAAAGAGTGCTCATTCTTATCCCACGTTTTGTTAAAAGACTTTGGGAAGCAAAGCATATCACGCAGGATACAATATAGGTTATCTTATACCATTGCAGATCCACGCCGTAATATCGCCCTAAATTGACAAATAGCAGATAGGCTAACAAACCTGTTTGAAAGACTGCTACAAACCTTACCTGCTCTTTGCTGCGGTAGAATTTTTCCATTTGGGATTGGGGCGCGATCACATGCCGGAAAAACCCGTTATAAACGAGTATAATGCAGATAGAGATGAACCATGCAATAGGGTAATAGAATTCGTCATGCCTCACCCATTGAACACTTTTTTCCAAACATAAGGCAAAGGCCGGAAGCACAATTCCTCTTCCCCAGTAGAGAAGGGCGGCAAAATAACTGCTTTCAAAAAGGATTTGTATCGGATTCATTTTGTACATGAGTTTTAATTCCAATATAATGATGCCTAATAGTGCGAGCGCTCCATAATGGGATGAAAGGCTTAAACCCCAGATAGCCCCGAAGCTCCAGTTAATGAAGCCTGCAATCATAAGATAAATCCAGTAACCCTGTCTGACCGGAAAGGTATTTTTGTGGTAGAGGAGGAAGGTCACGCTGTAAAAGGTAAACAGACATTCTGCCAGAAATCGCAATGTATTCGCCATTGGACTTCTCCTTTCGCATTAAAGTCTTGTATTGTTACGGGTCATGTAATCCATAAAGGCATTTCTCACTTTTTCTTCATAAGTCACCCCTACAGGTATGGTTTCCCCGGTTTTAAGCACAATCTTGCGACGCTGAAATTCCGCAATATACATGAGGTTGACAATATAGGAGCGCTGGGTCCGGACAAAATTCTGTCCACGCAGCTGATCTTCCAGTTCTTCCAAGGTGATCCAATAATCAAATGTTTCATTTTTTCCATAATGTACGGTTACAATCCCTTTCCAAATAACAAAATGCGAGATTTCCTTAATTGGGATAATCTTTCGTGATGCGCCTGCTTTGCAGACAAATTTCTGAGTTGCCTTGCCATCGGACAATTGAACAGCCCGTAAAAACACCTGTTCAAATTTTGTTTCTGATGTTTCGGCTTTCAGTAAGTAATGTGCGGGTGAAACGTCAAAAGAGTCAAACACATAATCTTCGCAGGAAGTCAAAAAAATAATCTCTGCATTACATCCCAGTTCTCTCAGTTTTTTTGCTGTATTTACGCCATTCAGACTGTCCATTAATATATCAAGATAGATGATGTCCGGCAAATCAGGAGCATCGGACATATAAAACAGCAGGGATTTGCCGCTGTAAAATACGGAAAGGGAAATCTCAATCTGTTTCTTTTTTGCTATGCGCTTAATCAAATTGCTATAGCTTTCTACTGTTTCACTGTTATCATCACACAAGAATACGGTTATCATTTTATACCCCCTTTCCTAAGATTTAGGATGAAACGCAATGCATCCATTTATTCACAAATTCCCACAATTTTATTACCGCGCTTTTAAGCGCGGTAATAGTATATTTCGGCTTATAAGTATAAATAAAAAATGAGTGTTTGGATTAAATTCCGTCCAATAAAGCAGTATTTCCGCTCAATTAACATCCTGCCTTGTATTTTGTAAGGATTATCCAATATTTCCATCCATGCAATTGGGCGGAAATTACTGCTCATTAAGCGGAAAGTCCAACAAGTTGGTTTTTCGCTATTCTATAATTGATAATGAAATATACTTTTTAAATTTAACTATATTTCAAAAGCCAAGTATGAATTAATAAATGAGGTTGAACAGATGAAATTACATACAACAACAGACTACGGCATCCGCGTTATGTGCTGCCTCTATAGTAAAGATACATTAGTCACTGCCAACGAGCTTTCGGAGCAGCTTAACATTTCATACGGATATCTGAATAAGGTGCTTGGGTGCCTGAGACAAGCCGGTATGGTGGAGGTTTCCCATGGACGCTTTGGAGGTTATCAGATTGCCGGGAATGCGCGTAAGATCACTCTTTATGACATTATTCGGGTGATGGAAGGTGATATCCAGATCAGCGCTTGTTTTGGAAAGGATAGTTTTTGCAGCAGGGATGCCATGGAAACATGCCTTGTCCGTGCGGCATTAGAATCAGCACAGGATGAGTTGGTTGGTAATCTGCGCAGTGTACACCTTTCTGATATTTCAGGAACAGCAGGAAGGCTGCATGGGCATAAAGATATCCGCGCGGCCATGCAGCGTTCCATGGGTGCATCTGATTGAAAATTAAGCAGATATTTTACCCCATTGAGCTTAGCAGGGACAGGGAACTTTCTTATGGGTATATCCTTACAGGGTTTTAATACAATCCCTTATGGTTTCAAAAAGGAAAATTTTAATGCCGGAAGATAGAAGAATGAATCATGAAAATACATATTTCACAAAGCGAAAAAGAAGAGTACTTCCGGAATATCTGCAAAAGGCCCATAAGGTGTATGAGCCAAAGCATGCCGCTGCACCGAAGCATAAGCAGTGGCTTTGGCTCCCAATTTTAAAAAGTGTGCTGATTGCCGTAACATCAGCCATGGTGTTCAACTTCATGTTTGGGATTGCAATCGTGTCGGGAACATCCATGGAACCAGCTCTTTTGGAAGGTGATGTCATCATATTTTGGAAGCTTTCAAACTCATATGAGAGAGGTGAGATTGTTCTGATAAGAAGGAGCGGCAGTACGGACTACGTAAAGCGCATATGCGCTGTTCCCGGTGACAGGCTGGAGTGGGGAGATGATCATGAACTTTTACTTATCAATGGAGAAGCGCCGGATGAACCGTACATTTATGAAAAGACCTATGGTAAGGCGGAAATCAGTTATCCCCTTACACTTGGTACTGATGAGTATTTTGTTATGGGAGACCACCGGGGTGATTCGTTTGACTCACGCAACTATGGCGCTGTAAGTGTAAAGCAGATTGATGGAAGGGCACTTATCATATTTCGAGGAGGACTATGAGAACATGTATGAAAATAATGGGAAGATGCAGTATGGGAAAACGATGTAAATGGTATGGCAGTATCTCTTTGCTGCTTTTAATATTGCTGGTTATCGGAATACTGCCTGTTACAGGAGTAGCTCAAAACGACAGTGAAGCAAATGCAATCACGTCTTTTGAAGTGCCTGTGACAGAAGCAAGTGTTCCGGCCGGAACGGAAAGAGGGAATATTCCACTTCCTGAAACTTTGACGGCAACGATGGAGGACGGTATGACGGCGGACATCCCGGTAACATGGGATGACAGCGGGTTATATGACAAAGATATGCCGGGAACCTATACCTTTACTGCTGACATTGGCACGTATCTCTATGGGCAGGCGCCTCCTGTTGCAGTCGTAACGGTAACGGAACCGGAACCTCCTGATGTATTGTCCGGCAGCATCAGCGGCAGGCTTTGGCTGGATGAAAATGTGGATGGCGTGATGGACGAAGAGGAGTCCGGTGTGGAGGATTATCCTGTAAGCCTCTATGGGGCGGGGCATGAAGATGCTGCGGTGCAGACCGTCAGAACGGCACCCGATGGTACATATTGCTTTGAAAACATTGAGCCTGGCAGCTATGTAGTGGGAATCTCTTCTGAAATCATAGGGGAAACAGAGTACTTACTGCCAGTGACCGGAATATCAGGAGATAATAAATTTGAAATCGTTGAAATCAACGAGGAAACCATCATGGCCTGCAGTGAAACACTTGTAATATCTTCGGAAACAGACACAGCGGTGGAGCATGTGAATGCCGGAATGCGCCTGATACCGGGAAAAAAGATGCTGTTGAGTGCAAGTAATTTTATTCAACTGAAGTCTTGCGTATCTCAGGCACTTGATAATGCTGTCATCGACATCACAGGAGACATAACATTCACGGAACCAATTACCACGAATAAGAGTCTCACTTTTCGTTCTGCAACTGGTAATTTTACCTTTGCTCAATCGAATGCCGTGCGGCACTTCATAATAAATCCAAGCACTAAGGGCGGTACAATTGAAATTACCTTTGAGAATATTGTGTTAAACGGAAACAAGAAAGGTGGTGGAATCAATGTTAAAGGTGGAACAGCACTCAGGCTCAACCTTAACAATTCTATAATACGGGATTGTACTGCATCGGAAGGCGGGGGTATTCTGCTTGATCCCGGAGCCACACTTACACTTAGCGGCGGTAAAATATCTGGAAATTCTGCGACAAAAGACGGCGGAGGCATTTATGTTAATTCAGGTAATCTTACCGTTGAAAGTACCGAAATATCCGGAAATTCTGTGGCAAATGCCGGCGGAGGCATTTATGTTAATTCAGGTAATCTTACCGTTCAAAGTGCTGAAGTATCCGGAAATACTGCAGAATTAGAAGGGGGAGGTATTGATGTTAAAAATGGTACCGCTTCTATCCAAGGCAGCAGAATCTGTAATAATTCATTGGCTTCAACTACCCAAACCAATCGTTCCGGCGGTGGTCTCAACGGAGCGGCATCTGAAATTAGTGTAAAGGACAGTGAAATCTCGGGTAATAAAGCGACCTCTGGTGGTGGTCTTCATTTCGCTGGAGGCATGATAACGGTTGAGAATACAAATTTATACAATAATAATTCTTCATTTTCTGGTGGAGCCATTGCGTTGCATACCGGGGATACTGGTACAACTCTTATCATCACCGGCGGTGAAATCTCGGGCAATCAATCGGTACTGGGCGGCGGCGGTATTTGCGAAGAGAGTGCGTCGGAAAAAAACAGGGTTACAATCGAGGGATGCAGTATCTCCGGTAATAAGACAGCTTCATTCGGTGGTGCCATAATGGGGAGCGGTGGAAATGTTACAGTTATAAATTCAAATATCTCCGGCAATACAGCCGGATATGGCGGGGCCTTATATATTTACAGGGACTCAGATGTTACAATCAGCGGCGGTGAAATCTCCGGCAACGCGGCACTTGCATCCGCCGGTAACTTTGGAGGCGGCCAGGGCGGAGCTATTTCCGGCAGACTTGACAGCATCATTACAATCAAAGACAACGGGAAAATCATCAACAATGTCGCGGAATCAGTTGAAAGCGATTCGGGCTGGGGCGGCGGAATTCATTTATACCAGAGCAAGCTCATTGTTGAAAATGGTGAAATTTCCGGTAATATGGCGAAGCGGGCCGGCGGCGGCATTTACAGCGAAAACAATGGAACAGTTGAAATCCAGGCCGGCACCATCGACGGCAATGTGGCGCCCAACGGCGGCGGCATTTATATTAATTCCCTTGATAAGCTTACCGTTACTTCGGATGCGGCGGTATTTAAGGATAACAAAGCTGGCAAGGCCAATGATAAAAGTACAGTTGATATGAATCTACATGCACAAAAGATTTTTACCACACATTTTACGACACCATTTGACTTTGCTTACAACAACTTTGACGTTGGATATAAGATAACAGCTGCCGGTACTTTTTATACGGTGAATTTTGATTCCAGAGGCGGAAGTACGGTTCATCCGAAGATCGTTGAACCTGGCGGCACCATTACCCCTCCGTCGCCCAACCCCACTCGTGATAATTACTCCTTTAGCGGCTGGTATAAGGACGTGGCCGGCACAAATCCCTGGAACTTTGCCACAGACACGGTGACACGCGACATAACGCTGTATGCAAAGTGGGTGCCAGGTAGCAGCATTGCTGTTTCCAAAACAGTAACGGGTGACTATGCCGACAAAACAAAGGAATTTACCTTTACCATCTGCTTTATGAATGAAAGCGGCAACAAGCTTTCAGGGGGAACAGAGTTTTTATATACAGGCAGTATTGTTTCAGGATCAGGAGTGGCAGTCCCGGCAGGTGGTACTTTAACGCTGGACAGCAATGGCGAAGCGGAGTTCACGCTGAAACATGGCCAGCAGATTACCATTGCCGGTGTTCCGGTAAACAGCAAGGTACAAATTATTGAGACTGCCGCTGCGGGTTATACCACATCTTTTCGGGATGGCAATGAGACAAACACGGGAGCAGATACAGGGGTGCGCACTTTGACTGGTACAGCTAAGACCTTTGCTTTTACAAATAGCAGAACGGCCGTCGTGCCGACCGGTGTATTGACAGGAAGCAGCATTCCTCTGGTTGTTCTGGCACTGCCTGTGTTAATGGCGGTTGGTTTGAGTGCCGGCAAAATCTTTCTCAGACGCAGAAGGAGCTTGTAACATGAGAGAAGTCTATAAACATGCAAAAAACAAAAAAAACCTAAGGAGCCGGGAGCCGCCTGAGGAACCGGCAGGGTTATCTGAACCTTCGCTGGCAATGGAAATCTTGTTTCTGCTGATCAAGATTGCGGCGGTGCTGTTTGTCTTGATGCTGGGCTTCACCTTTATGTTTGGTCTTTACCGCAATGGAGATGCCTCTATGACTCCTGCAGTAAAAGACGGTGATCTGGTGATTTTCTACCGGCTGGACAAAAACTATGTGGCCTACGATACCCTTGTATTGGAATTTGAGGGAAAAAAACAGGTACGCCGGGTGATTGCATCGGCAGGTGATATTGTGGATATTACGGAGGAAGGGCTGTTCATCAACGGTGCACTGCAGCAGGAAACAAGAATATACACCCAAACCCAGCGATACGAAGGCGGCGTAGAGTTTCCGCTTACTGTGGGGGCAGGTCAGGTGTTTGTCCTTGGCGACAGCCGGATAAATTCCACAGACAGCCGCATATATGGAGCTGTGGATGTCAAAGACACCTTGGGGAAAGTGATAACAATCCTCAGACGAAGAGATATATAAAACCTTTGTGTTTCTATATAAAAACATGCAAAATATAAGGAGTGTAAAAATGATTAAAAAACAAAAAAAGCGATTCCCGCGTATGCTTTTAACGACGGCGCTTGCTATGGTTATGTGCCTGGAAGTTACCGCATCTGCATTTGCGGCCGGTGAGCTCACTGGAAGTGAAACCACACCTGCCAGGGCATCTATCACAAAAATGCTGAGAATGCCGGAAGGAACAACGACTCCTAATGCCAACTTTACTTTTACATTTGAAAAGAAAAGTTATATGGGAGAATCAACAGCAGCCGCTTTGGGCCAGATGCCTGATATTACACCTGTAGCTGTTACATTCTCAAACGCCGATACGGGCACAACAGACAGCCAAACCGGAATCAAAAGTGTGCCAAAAGAAGGTGCGGTGACTCCTACTTTTACAAGTACGGGTATATATACATACGATATCACAGAGGATGCGGACACCTATACGATTGTCGATGCAACCAAGGAAACCATGAATTATTCTCAGGCAAAGTATGAAATCAGTTACTTTGTGAAAGAAAAGAGCGATCATTCAGGTTTCTATGTAGAAACGATTGTTACAAAAATTCTGATTAATGACGATGGCACTGCTGGTTCCGGCGATAAGATTAATCCAAATCCCGGCGGTCCAACAGGAAGTGGAAGTTACAGCGGGCTCATTTTTTACAATGCCTATACAAAGAATAACGGCGGCGTGGACCCAACAATTCCAGCTAACCAGGTGCTTGCCATCAGTAAGGTTGTAGCAGGTGATTTTGCCGATCAGACAAAATACTTCAGTTATGATGTTTCAATAACCAAGCCAGCTGTGCTGACGTCTGAGGTGACTTACAAGGCATATGTAGTTGATTCTACCGGTGTGGTAACAGGGGCTGCCAACGTGGCTTCTGGTGTTAATATTCTGACTGATGGTAATGGCAAAGATTACTTTGAAGTAACAACAGGCGGCACAAATGTGATCAATCTCAAACATAACCAGACACTGGTCTTCAATGATTTAGAGGTTGGAGCAAAATATGTTGCAGAAGAGCAAGGTGCCGTAGGTTATACTCCGAAAGTCCGGATTACCGATAACGATGACGTTATATCTCCGGATTTAACGGCTAATGAGGGACAAAATCTGAGTACCGGATCATTGCTCATCGGTGAGAAGAAGAACGCTGCTGATTTTACCAACACTTTTCAAAGTATAACTCCTACGGGCGTTGTGATCAATAACCTTCCCTTTATCATGATTCTGATCATGGCGGTAGGTGCGTTTACCGCCTTTGTGGTTGTGAAATCACGGAGAAGACGTATTTACGGTTCCAGACATTAAAGATTCATCAGTAAGGTCACTATAAAATAATACCGGGAAGGAGGCCATATGGACATAGCAGCAAAAAAGATTGGCAGAATAGCGGTAAAAATCGCAAGCAATGTGGTTGATTTCATGATATTAACGATCATTCTGCTGATGATATCGATTTCAGCCTATGCCATGTGGGACTCCGACCAGGTATATCAGGCAGCAGATGCCTCCCAGTTCGCAGTTTACAAGCCAAGTGCAGAGGAAGACAGCATATCCTTTGCGGAGCTTCAGGCTATGAACCCGGAGGTGTTTGGCTGGCTGACTGTCTATGGCACCAATATAGACTATCCCATAGCACAGGGTTCCGACAATGCGAAATATGTGAATACCAGTGTCTTTGGGACCTACTCCCTTTCAGGAGCTATCTTTTTAGATTATTTAAACAACAAGGATTTCCAGGACTTCAACAGTATTTTGTATGGCCATCACATGGAAAAACAAGCCATGTTCGGAGATCTTGGTTCCTTTAGCCATAAAGACTTTTTTGACAGCCGCATTTATGGAAACCTGTATTTCAGCGGCAAAGATCATGGATTGGAATTTTTTGCTTTTATTAAGACGGATGCATATGACGGAGGCGTATTTACGCCCTGCATCCAGGGGAAAGAGGCACAGCAGACATATTTGCAAAATCTCATAGATAAGGCCTTATACACCCGCGATATCGGAGTGACTGCAGAAGATCATATCCTTCTTTTGACCACATGTTCTTCCGATTCAACCAATGGAAGGGATATTCTTGCAGCAAGAATCACAAACCAGTGCTACAGCGATACCTTTAATACGGAAAATACAAGGGAAGCAAACGGGCAGGTGTTGGTAGACAGGCAAGCCGGCATCTGGGAAAGCGCCCCTATGTGGCTGCGGATCACACTGTTAACAGTGCTGCTCATCCTGTTTGTAGTTGCCATTCATTATATATTAAAAAGAAAGCGCGTAAAGGAGTAATGGGAGATGCCTTTTTTACAAAAAGTACATGATAAAAGGATAACAACTGTGATTTGTCTGTTCTTTCTATTCACTTTGGCTATGATACTTCCCAAGGCCGCTTATGCAGCGATCACTTCGGTGCCGGTCACATTGCGCATAGACCAGGTCTTTACAAAGAATAGCTCTGCTTTGGGCGTGAATAGTGTGTTTTCTTACACGTTAACCTCAAGGGATGCAGGAAATCCAATGCCGGCGGGAAGCATCAGCGGTACTTATTCCTTCACAGCCGACGGAACCGTCAGCAAAAATATTGATCCCATTTCCTTTAATAATACCGGTATTTATCGTTATGAAATCAAAGGAAATACGTTTTTCTCTGCAGCCGGATACAGTTACGATAATGAGGTTTATTCCTTAACTGTCTATGTAAGACAGCCGGCTGATCATCTTGTGGCGGAAATCACCGTTCAAAAAAGTGATGGCAGCAAGGTGGGCCGTATTGAGTTTAAAAACACTTATACTCCTCTTGCAAGCAAGCCTGAAATCATGGTCGATCCGCCGGTGAAAAAAACCGTATCCGGAAATCCATCTAAAGCCAGCACATTTACCTTTTTACTGACAGCAAAGAACGGGGCAAATCCAATGCCCCAAGGCAGTATCAATGGTGTGAAAACCATAACCATTACAGGGTCAGGTACAAAAGACTTTGGTACATGGCAATACACCAGGGAAGGAACGTATTATTATACCATTTCTGAAGAGAACACCGGCCAATCCAGATACACCTATGACACCACTGTTTACACGATCACGGATGTTGTGAAAGATGTGAACGGCCAGCTGGAGGTTACACGGACAGTGACAAACGGATCCAATAAGCAAGTGGAATCCTGTATTTTTATAAACAAGTACAGTGGTGGAAGCAGCGGAGGCAGCGGAGGCAGCGGCGGAAGTCCTGGAGGCAGCAAAGGCAGCGGCAGTTCCAACGGTCCAGGCATCGGCATCGCCAATATCAACGGCCCGGATGCAGACGTACCAAAATCCGGCGCACCCCAGACAGGGACACCCGAAGTTGACGTATCCCAAGCAGGCATCCCCCAAGCCGGACTCCCCCAAGCCGGTGTCCCCCAAACCGGTGATAATAGCAGATACGGGTTCTATACAACAATGTTTTGGGGCAGTTTTATGGCAGCGGCCTTTTGTCTTATTTATCTGATCTTTGCAGGCAGACGTAAAACAGAAGAAACGGCAAAAGCCATTGACAAATGAAAGAGAATGATGGGTGTCTCATGAGAAAACGGCAAAAACCAATGAAAACAGCAGTAAGGTTCCTTCTAATGGTTTCAGTCTGCGTTATGATATTTTCCTGGTATAAGATGAGGGAAAGCATACAGATTTATGCAGAAGGAGATCAAAACTATGAGCAGCTGCAAAAGCAGATCCGTCATCCGGTGGAGGCCGCTGTTTCTGATTCAGAAGCACTGCCGCTGGTGAATATTCCGTCAATCTCCATAGATTTTGAAATGCTTCAAAAAGTTAATGCGGATGCTGCTGCATGGCTTTACTGCCCGGATACCGAAATCGACTATCCTGTTATGCGTTCGGACGATTACAACTGGTATCTTCATCATCTGCCGGACGGTACTTATCATGCCAACGGAACATTATTCCTTGACTACAACTGTCCGCCGGATTTTAGCGGCAGGCTGAACATTATTTATGGGCACCACATGAAATCAGGCAAGATGTTTGGTTCCCTGGTCAGATATAAGGAACAGAAATATTTTGAACAGCACCCTTCCCTGTACCTTTATACAGAACAGGGAAACTACCGGATAGATTTAAAATACGGCTGTGTTATCGGCGCGGACCAATGGCGGGATCAGGCATTTATGTACACAGGAAATTTAGAAGCATTGCTGTCATACGCATCATCAAAAACAACTTTTGTAAGCAGCACAGAATATACGGACCGTGATAAGTTTATTGTACTTTCTACGTGCAGCTATGAGTTTGACGATGCCCGGTACATTGTAATCGGTGTTTTAAGGCCAGAGTATGGAGCTTAAAAACAGGTACGAAAGGAAGTAACAAAAAATGGTGTTAACGAAAGAATCAATAGATACAGTTAAGCTTACAAGAAGATTCAGTAAATGCTATGATGCCAGGGAAGTGGATCTTTTGCTTGATGAGATTGCGGCTGCAGCCGATGAACAGTGCAGGGAACTTGAGCAACTGCGCAGCGTTCAGGCAGAATACATACAAATGAAGAATCAGATTTCAGAGGCTCTTCTGACTGCGCAAAAGGCGGCGGCTGACTTAATGGAACAAACAAAACAGGAATGCGCCCATGAACTGGCGGTACTGCAGAAAAAGAAAACCGTATTGCAGGAAGAAATATCTTCTCTGGGAGGGTATAAGGTTCTTGCACTTGAACGGATTAAAAATGAAATTGAAAAACTGCTTGGCAATTCGGACTATATGGAGATGCCGCCGCAATATGCAATGGAAGAAAAAGAAGCAGCCGTTAAATCGTATTCCAGAAACGAATTGAAAGAAAGTGCGGTTTACGGATCTCTGGGCCATTAAATGCAGATCCTTTTACATGTTTTTGAAGGTTTTTATAAATAATTTCCTCCCCGCCAATTTGACTGAGGGGATAGATTGTAAATAAGGAGGGAAGTCAAATGAAAAAATGGGCTACATTTGTCTTATGTGCAGTTTTGATTACCGGTTTGATCACCCGAACCATTCATCTGGTATCTGCCCAGGAGGAAACCCAGACTGAGGAAACTCAGGCTGAAAAGACTCAGGCTGAAGAATCTTCACCGCAGGACAGCACAGAGCCAGATGAGGAAGCCGGGGAATATCCGGAAGAAAGCCATAATGATGGGGAAGAGCAGGAAACGGAGCAGCCGGAACAAAGTGAATCTGAATCCCCGGAAACCTCCGAAGAATCAGAGAGCGACCCTTCCCAATCTCCTCCGGATGAATCTGACTCTGAAGGGGAAAATCTGCCTGCGGCAGAAACTGATGAGAGCGGGGAGATTCAGACTGAGGAAGAAACTCCGGAAGTGATTGAGGGAGAGATACCGAAGGAGATACCAGGTGGGATTCCAAATGGGATTCCGTCCCATAAAGAAAGCGAGAGCAATCAGGATGTTGTGGAAGCCATGCAGGCTGCACAGGATAGTTTGAATGAACACATTGATTACATTGCCGGTCTGCTGGATATGACAGATGGTTATGATCTCATAGAAGGAGAGGATAATTTTTGTGAAGCACTTGCCATTTATGCCATAAGGCATGAGCAGACCGAGAATTATCCCTATGAAATCGAAATAACCGGCGAAGAGGATTTTACCCAGCTTCAATCCATATACTGGAGCCTGAATGCTGTAAACGGAGCCAAAACAGAAGGAAACTCCGTAATTCGTGTAACACAGCTTTCCGCTGTGAAAGTATACAATTTGTCAGAGTCTCAACGGGATTTATTTAAAAATCTTAATTCCAAAGAGAACAGGGATAAGGTCAGCGGGCTGTTTCCGGATTGATATGGCAGCCAGCGGCCTGCCTGGTACTGATTTTCCATCAACTTCCATACATTTACATAGTCCTTTAAAAAAGGAAAAGCAACCGTCATATATAGCGGTTGCTTTTTCCGTATTATCATGTTGTGGATTGACATTTTGTACACAGAATACCGCAATCGGTTTCGCCCTGCATAGATCCAACCGCCCATTCTGCAAGCTGTACCAGTGCAGGCAAAACGCTTGTGCCTTTTTCGGTCAGCGTATACTCCACTCTTGGAGGCACTTCATTATACTGTTCCCGATGGACAATTCCTGCCGCTTCCAGTTCCTTTAAGGATTGGGCCAGCATCACATTTGTAATGTCGCCCAATCTTCTTTTGATGACGCTGTATCTTAAAGGGGTTTCTCCTGAAAGCATGCACACAATGGGCAGCTTCCACTTGCCGCCAAATATATTCATTAAATAACGGATAGGACAGAGTAATTCTTCGGCTGATTGTATGGTTTCCTGTTTCTTATTGGCACACATTTTATATCCCTCAATTTCCATGGTATGTTTTTTGTTACTAAGTTAGTTTTATATTAGTTATTGAAAAAAACTTATTAAGTAATATAATTATATCAGGAGCTAAACCTGAATACAAGCTTTTTAAGCGGTGAATGCCAGGAACCGGTGATTGAATGAAAATGAAAAGGGGTATATGTGCCATGCTGAATCTGAATGGTTTTATGAATAATGGGATAAAAAATATTTCTGATATTGCCGGACGAGGTTTCTTTCACATCAACGCCGCAGGTGGAGCCGAACCTTGTCCCTTTTCTCCTTATTCGGAAATGAACTTAAGAGAACAGTCACTTCTGACTATTCTGCAATCACCATTTTTTGAAAAGGTTCGGGAAATAAGCGGGGCGGAAGCCTTGAACCATAAAGGCGGCTGCACATTATTTCAGTACGAAAATGAGGTGAAACAGGCAATCTTTCCATAAACTTCTTCCACTGCGTTTATAAAGTGCTTTCCCCGGTGTGTTTTTACGGATAGTTTTATGGCGTATAAGGTTAGTAATTGTTTTATATGGATATCATTATAAAGCTTGTATCCGATTGCCGGCCATTTGTTGATTATTTTATAGGAACATTTTTGTGCAGTTTGCTTATCATTTTGCAAATCTGCCTGGCACCATTCAGGAGCAGAAGAGTTGCGTCAATATATTTCACATGGAGGTGCCGTATGTCAGTAATAAAGATCCTGAAAGCGAGGGAAGGCAACTTAAAAAATATTTCACTGGAAATACCAAAGAATAAACTTGCCGTATTTACCGGGCTTTCCGGTTCCGGAAAATCCACATTGCTGGTTGATGTTCTTTTCAATGAATGTCAAAGGCAGTATCTGGAGGCCATGTCTTTTCAGGGAATCCATAAGCCAAAGGTAGAACGTATCCAGGGGGTTTCACCTGCCATTGTAATTTCACAAACAGATGGAAACAAGAATCCCCGTTCCACTGTGGGAACAATGACAGATATTTATACTGATTTACGCATGGTATATGAAAAGCTTGGCATGCGGACATGCCCCCATTGTGGTAAAATCATTTCTTCCGCGGATTGTAAAGAAGAAACGGAAAAGATTGGCGAGGATTTTCACGTTTACATGTATTGCTGTGAATGCGGCAGGAGAATGGATAAAATTACACGCACGGATTTTTCATTCAACACAAGGGAAGGAGCTTGTCCTGCCTGTGAGGGATTGGGGAAAATTCATGCAATTAACAAAGACAATGTTGTAAATGAGAAGTTGTCTTTGGAAGATGGCGCCATAAGCTGCTGGGAACAGAAATATGGGGAATACCAGATTTCCGTCCTTTATGCGGCTTTTCAGCATTACGGTATTCCTGCTGAGCCGCATACCCCTGTTGAGAAATACAGTAAAATACAGAAATCTATTTTATATGAGGGGATTGACAGCGAACAGGTGAAAAATGCTTTTCCCCATAGGAATCCGCCCAAAACAGTTGCTTCAGGCAGGTTTGAGGGTGTGTTTCCCATGCTGTGGCGGCGTCTGTCAGAGAAAGACGGAGATACCGGTCAATTAGGCCGGTATTTTGACACCGTAACATGCCCAGGCTGCAATGGAGAACGCCTATGTGAACTCAGCCGGAATGTCACTGTAAAAGGGATACGCCTGCCGGAACTTTCTCTTTATTCGCTGGAACGGATTTATCGCTGGATTGAAGAAGCAGGAGCTTCCTTATCAGAAAAGCATTATGAATTGGTAAGAGCATATTTGCTTGATATGGAAACAAAGCTTAAAAGGTTTATAAACGTAGGGCTTGGTTATCTTTCTCTTGACAGGCAAACGGTCACTTTGTCGGGAGGTGAACTGCAGCGGCAGCGTCTTGCGGCAGTTCTGGATTCAGATTTGTCCGGCATAATTTACATTTTGGATGAACCCACAATAGGGCTTCATCCAAAAGATACGGCAGGGCTGGTAACAATTCTTCAAAAACTGCGGGATTTGGAAAATACTGTGCTTGTGATTGAACATGATGTTGATGTAATGGCTGCCGCCGACTATATTGTGGACATTGGACCAGGTTCGGGGAAATATGGCGGTGAAGTTGTAGCTGCCGGAACACTGGCGGAAATAAAAGATCACCCTCTCTCTGTAACCGGAGCTTATCTGCGAAATCCACTGCCGGGGAAATCAATTTTCAGAAAGAACACCGGCAAGGTGATTCATATAAAAAATGCTGACAAGTTTAATTTAAGGAATATAAACGTTGATATTCCCATTGGCTGCCTGACAACCATTACCGGGCCATCCGGTTCCGGAAAATCGACCCTGGCCTTTGAAGTGCTTGCAAAGGGAAATATCCATTCACAGCACAATGGTGTGTTTGGGCTTGAACAATTCTCAGAAGTGGTCGAAATTCAGCAATCACCAATCACAAAAATGAAGCGGTCCAACATTGCCACGTATTCGGAGGTGTATTCTGAAATAAGAAGCATTTTTGCAAAAACAGATGATGCAAAAAAAGCCGAATTGACTGCAAAGCACTTTTCTTTTAATACACCTGGGGGCAGATGTGAAAACTGTGGAGGATTGGGCTATGTTGACAGTAATATGCTGTTCTTTTCCAATATTGAAGTGACATGCCCCGTTTGCAACGGAAATCAGTTTAACCACCAGGTCCTTTCTGTTAAATACGAAGATCGTTCAATCAAAGATGTTTTGAAAATGGATGTTGAAGAAGCGGCTGAATTTTTTAAAGACCATAAAAAAGTGATGAAGATTTTAAAACTGCTTCAGGATGTGGGGCTTGGATATCTGGAACTTGGACAGAGCTTAACCACTTTGTCCGGCGGTGAGGGGCAAAGGCTTAAACTCGCCAGGGAACTAATGGGAACCCGCCCGGAGAAAAGAAATTTGTATTTATTGGACGAGCCTACAACCGGCTTACACCCAAAAGATGTGGAGCATTTTCTCGCGCTGATCAACCGTTTGGTGGATGCCGGTAATACTGTGGTCGTTGTAGAGCATAATCAGCAAATCATTAAAAACAGTGATTGGATCATTGATCTTGGCCCGGAAGGGGGCGAAAAAGGCGGGGAGGTTATTTTTGCGGGAACTCCCAAAGAATTAGTTGAAACAGGCAGCAGTATAACAGCAAAATATCTGTAATAAATCTCATTAACGGATCTTTGGTTTTGTATTTGCTGCCCCAAATATCTGTAAACCATTTGGGGTTTGTTTCCCGCTGTGGAGTTTGAGGTAATGATGCAGGTACTACAAAAATACAAGCTTTTGAAAGGGCAAGGGAAAAAGCAGGGCAGGAAAAGAGCAAATTAGATATGATTCACTATGAATTACCTTTCAATCTGTCTGTTGACGGGGGGGCAATTGGTGACACCAAGAATAGCCCCCTTTTCAGAAGCAACAGAAACTACATGGATATATGGTGAAAGTGATGCAGCTAATTTATATTTTCGGAGGTTGAAAATGGGATTGTTCGGTAAATTCAAAAGCAAGGCAGAAAATGAAAAAAGTACACTTGCACCCAAAATACATAGAATTATTAAACATATTGATGGCAGAAATGTTGTTGTGTATTGCAACGAAGCATTATCCATGCAGGCTGAGTTTATCTTGAAAATTATTGAAGAAGAGCAAAAAAAGAATGATATACTGCAAAATGGTCATAAAATTCAAATAGGCTGGTCTTTATATTTCATGATAAAAAGCGATGACGGTTTTATTCTCAATGTTCCTGACTTTTCCAAAAACCCGTTTGCTGATATTACAAACGATGTTTCTACCACTCTTTTGGTTCAAATGCAGCAGAACGACATTTTACGGCAGACGAAAACCCAAGGCACATATGTTTTGTTTCAAGATAAACTGATTATTCTGAAAGATGCCTTAAATTCTCAAGACTTATATTTTGTGCGGCAGGAGGTAAAACAAGGGGACAGCGGCTGGTATTTAGGTTTGCTTAACGATGATAAAGAGGTGAGCAGGACTGAACAAGATTATGTCTCCATATACACATATCAATTATTAGAGTTAAAACCCCAGTTATTAAAACTGCTTGCTTTACCTGTTGGTTGTATTGCTGTTATCAAGAATAATGAGATTTTTGAAATTGTAGATAGTAATAGCAAGCGGATATTATAGGCATTCGCTTTGTTGACCTTTGCAGCATAAGGTGAATGAGTAAGTGAAGACTTACTCTTATCTTGGCCTCCACTGTGGCAAACGGTATTTTTGCAAAAACGCTGACAGAACGTATAACACACTACACTTTGCGCGCAAAGTCGTGTGCCAAGGGGCAAGTCCCTTTGGAATCCTCGACGATAAAAAGGCTGCATATTCCCTTTGCGGGAACATGCAGCTCTTTTGTTGTCAGCAGCCATTCGGAGCGCCTTCCGGGCGCAAGCAGATAAAATTCCCTTATAGGGGTGGAGCAAGCCGCCGGCTAAGCCGGTGGTCTTGACTGCTTTTTCTATTTAATGATCGATTCCATAGAAAATACGGCGGGTAAACACAGTGATTCCTATCATTATCAATGATGCTATATAAAATGGGAGATATGTTCTGCTTCCTATATGTTCAAAAATAATGCCATAAATGAACTGGCCAAGAGGATTTGCACACATACAAATACAGATAAAGCATGAAATGACTTTTCCGATTAAGTCTTTTGGTGTTAAAAGCTGCACATATGTCATCACCTGAATTTGGAATAATGTGGATAATGCCACTAAAAGGCCGCATCCAATCAGTAAGGCAATATAGATTTCCATAGATCCCCTTAAGGTTTGCAGCGCAATTCCTCCCATGAGTATGGACAACGCGCAGCCGATCAGGAGAAATGGGCTTGCCTTTGCTTTCAGTTTGTTTGATAATGCGCCTGCAAGCAGGCCGCCCAATATAGCCCCTGCGCCCATTACGCCCTGCATGTATCCATATAGCCGGTTAGCAGCATCCGGGGCAAATCCCAGGCGTTGTGTGATTAAAACGGGGACTCCGATTAAAGTCAGAGAAGTCAATAATAAACCCATAGAAGCATATAGAAACGATATTTTCCACAGAACAGGGCGCTCCCTGAACATGAAGTGAAAGCTTTCTTTAAGGTCACTCCATCCGGTAGCAAATATATTTCCTGCTGAATCCTTTTTTTCAAATGGAATGTGAATAAAGATTTCCATTACGGCACATGCGAAAAAGCAGCCAATGCTTACGTATAGAATAGGTGTCAATCCGACAGCAGAAAATAAAATGCCGCCCATTACCGGCCCGGCCATACTGGCTACGGAGTTTATCAGATTAACAACGGAGTTTCCTTTCATGATTTGTTCCGTTTCTACCAGAACAGGTATGCTTGCCTGAACTGCCGGCTGATAAGCGCCTTGTATGCCATATAAAAGAATCATTGTGATTGCTATAAGCGGAACAATGTCTATTTTCCCTGCCAGCAAATAAAACAGGAAGATCAGTATTGCCGTGCTAAAATCCAGAATTACCATGATGTTTCTTTTGTTCACACGGTCGGCAATGATTCCTCCTATGGGAAATAATAAAATCATCGGAATAAAAGAGACTGCCAAAATTGTTCCAAATAAAACAGATGAGCCTGTTTGATTCAGTAAGTAAAGGGGAAGGGCATATCTTAATATCTGATTGCCAAATATGGAAATAATCTGGCCTATGATAACAAGTGTAAAGTCTTTTTGGAATATTGTTTTTCTATTCACGGTTAGTGGTTCTCCTTTTAAATTAGATTTTGAGTCCTTGGACACATAAATGCAGTAGCGGATTTTTGTGTCCTTGTCAACAAAATAATGGCCATAAAAATGCAGCCCATCTCAACCGAGTTGGGCTGCCTGATCATTTTACATTCCATAACCAGCTTCAAAAGGAGTCTGGTATAATTATAGCTTATCAAAATATCCTGATGTAATATCTACACCCAGTTTTTTTATTTCTGCTTCTAAATGCTGATTATACTTTTCCGTAAAACCAAGGATCATGTTAAACTGCTCATCGGTTACCTGCTGGAATACAGCTTTATCCCGTTCCTGTAACTCTTTGTGCAACTGCTCATGAACTGCGTTAATTGCTTTTCCCTGCTCAGTAAGTTTAAAATAAATTTCTTTCTTGTTATCCGGTTTCTGATAACTTTCAATCAGGCCTTTATCCATGAGCTTTTTTGTTATTTTACTTATGGCACTTCTGGTCATATAAAAGGCCTCTGCAAGTTTTGTCACATTGGAATCCGCATTTTTATCAATGTAATCCATGCAATGTAATTCAGAAGGTTTATAACCTTTAAGGCGGTCCTTCATCTTAAACTCATCAAGCCAAATTTTCTTGTTAAATAAGTCCCAGAGATTCATCATGACCTGTTCTTCGTTGTTCATGGCCTATCCTCCCACCCCTTGGTGTATTAATAATATTATATTAGACTTTTGTTTCTATTTCAACAATATTCTGGAAATTGTGTTGTACATATAAAGGAGAAAGGACCAGGATCCCGGCATTGCAGACCCTTTTTGCAGGATGAAGTTGCCGATATTGTAAAATTTTATGAGTTTTGCTATAGTTAAAAATGAAAAGGGGGATTGTATGATAAAGAAAATAATAGAGGTAGCCAATTTAAGAAAAAGTTACGGCAAGATAACTGCTGTAAAGGATATCAGTTTTTATGTGGAACAGGGCAAACTATTTTCCTTTCTTGGCCCCAATGGGGCGGGGAAATCCACTACCATTGACATATTGTGTACCCTGCTGGAGTTTGACAGGGGAGAAATCACCATCAACGGACTTGATCTTCGCCATGACAGCCAGGAAATCAGGCAGATGATTGGCGTTGTGTTTCAGGATGGCGTGCTGGATGACTTACTCACTGTAAGAGAAAATCTGACTATCAGGGCAGGCTTATACACATGGGATAAAATCAGAATCAAAAATGCCGTATGTGAAGCAGCGGCTGCCGCGGATTTGAATGAGATTTTAGACAGGCCTTACGGCAGGCTTTCAGGTGGTCAGCGGCGCAGGGCGGATATTGCGCGTGCCCTCCTTTATACGCCTAAGATTCTGTTTCTTGATGAGCCTACCACCGGCCTGGATCCTCAAACCAGGAAAAGCATCTGGAACACCATCAAAGAACTTCAGATTCAGACAGGGATGACGGTTTTTCTCACAACCCACTACATGGAAGAGGCCGCTGAATCAGATTATGTGATTGTAATTGACCACGGGGAAATTGCGGCAAAGGGAACGCCTTCTGAATTAAAGACACGGTATGCAACGGATACCTTGAGATTAGCCGCTGTTGGTGAAACGGCTCTTAGGCAGGTTATGGAGGAATTAAAGCTGGATTTTACGGTTTCAGCAGGTGAGTTTATTGTAAAGCTGCCAAATACCATGGCAGCTATCCCCATATTGGAAAAATGCCGGAAACACATTAACAGCTTTCAAGTCCTGCAAGGCACCATGGATGACGCCTTTATCGGCATTACAGGAAAGGAGCTGCGGCAATGAGAGTTCTCATAAAACGAAATTTAAGGCTGTATTTCCGTGATAAAAACACAGTAATATTCTCACTGATGGCTGTTATTATCATTGTTGCGCTATATGCGGTGTTTTTAGGAGATGCCTGGAAGAAAGATTCCATGAAGGATCTTAAAGATGCTCATATACTGATGGCCAGCTGGCTTGCGTCAGGCCTTCTTGCGGTGACTTCGGTAACAACCACAATGGGCGCATTTGGCATTATGATTGATGATAAAGTCAGTAAGATCTGCAAAGATTTTGACGCTTCTCCCATGAAAAGAAGCAGCAGAACAGGCGGATATATAGGAAGCTCGTTTTTAATCGGCGTGATCATGTCCCTTGTTACAGCTGTTGCCGCAGAAATTTACATTGTATACAGCGGCGGTCACTGGCTAACCTTTACTGCAGGCATTAAGCTCTTTTTTCTGGTGCTTCTTACGGCATTGGCAAATACTTCCATGGTCTGCTTTGTGGTGTCTTTTTTTAAGAGCCACAGCGAGTTCAGCGCAGCCAGCACCATCATAGGAACTCTCATCGGATTTCTCACAGGCATTTATCTTCCCATCGGAGCTTTGCCGCCATGGGTGCAAATGATCATAAAAGTATTTCCCGTATCCCATGGCGCTTCCCTGCTTCGCCAGGTGTTGATGGAAAAGCCCATGGAGAACTCGTTTGACGGGATTCCTGCCGTGTATCTGGAGGAGTTTAAGGAGTACATGGGCGTGACCTTTCACTTTGAAGGTTATGAGATGACCCCTGCTTTCAGCATTGCAATTTTACTTTGCACTGCTGCGGTGTTTTATTGTCTTTCCCTTTTCAATATGCTGGTAAAAAGAAGATAAGGAAAGGGAGCAGCCCATTGCAGGAACAGCTGTCACAGAAATAATTCCATGACAAAAACCACCATACAGGCGGCTATGGAAACCTGAAACAGGCTTTTTTCTTTATAAGCCAGGATGGCGGCCATAGCAAACGCCCCAACACCGGACCAAATGCTTTTGGTGGCCGTAAGAATGGCCGGGAATGTCATGACCGACAAGGTCACATAAGGAACGTAATAAAGGAAAGACCGGATAAATGGGTTTTTTATTTCCCGTCGGATCAGGGTCAGGGGAAGGACGCGGATAAAATAGGTAACCGCAGCCATGACCAGTATGTAGAGATAGATTCGGTTATTCATGGGAAACCTCCATAGGATCTGTTACCGGGAACAAAGCGGCGGCAGCTCCGGCGATGACAACCGTCAGAATGATCAGCTTAAGTCCGGAAGAAATGCTTCGCAGCGCCGGGATGAGGAAAAACAAAAGGCTTAGGGCCATGGAAACAGCGGTTACTCCGGCCAGAATCTTATTTGTCTTTGCAGGCGGAATGATAATTGCCAGAAACATCCCGTACAGGGCCACTCCAAAAGCGCTTAAAGCTCTTTCAGGCAGAAGGCAGCCAAAGAAAGCTCCGGCTGCAGTCCCAAGTGTCCAGCCCGGAATGGCCAGGAGAAACAGGCCGTAACAGTACCAAGGGTTTAAGGGACCGGGCTTACACACGGAAACGCCGAAAATCTCATCCGTTATTCCGTAGCCAATGAGCAGGCGGTGGTAAAATGGGGTGGTTTTGTTAAGCTTTTGGGAAAGAGAGCAGGACATGAGGCAATAGCGCAGGTTGATGACCAGCTGGGCAACGGCCATTTCAGCAAAGGGAGCACCTGCCGTAATAATGCCCAGGCCGGCAAATTGTCCTGCTGATGTCAGATTGGTAAGAGACATGACAATGGACTGCCACGGTGACAATCCAAAATTTATGGCCATGATCCCGAAGGTAAATGATACGGCAAAATAACCGAGGCAGATGGGGACTCCATCCTTTATCCCGGCTTTTATCTGTTCTCTGCTGGTATTCATAAAGTTCCTCCTCATAGGGCGTGACAGCCCTTATCGTACTTATAAAAATATACCATGATCCTTTACATCAGTAAAACAAATGTTTATAATGAAAACATTAGAAAAACTGATGATAAGGAGCTGAGAATATGAAGCGGTACCGGGCAGTTATGAAGATTGTGGAAACAGGAGGATTTACCAGGGCTTCCCAGGAACTTGGGTATACTCAGTCCGCCATCAGCCAGATGGTGCAGTCCTTAGAAGAAGAGCTTGGTACGGTACTGTTTGTCCGTTCTAAAAAAGGCGTAGTACTGACTCCTGACGGGGAGGAGCTTTTACCCTACATAAAAAACATATGCCATGCTTACAGGGAGCTTAGGGAAAAGAAAAAAGAGATGGAAGGAATCCAGAATGCCACCATCAGGGTCGGAACCTTTGCCAGTGTATCCTGCCACTGGCTGCCTGGATTAATTAAAGCGTTTAAGGAGAAGTATCCCTTGGTCAGCTTTGAACTGTATCAGGGGGATTATACGGCCATTGAGCGGCTGGTTAAGGATGGAAGCGTGGACTTTGGCCTGATCAATCCCCAGGCAGTAGGAGATCCTGATCTTAAGACCATCCCTTTAAAAAAAGACCCAATGCTGGCCGTTCTTCCCCTTTCCCATCCAATGGCAAAGCAGGAGAAGATCGTGCTGAAGGAACTGGCATCAGAACCGTTTATTCTTCTGGAGGAAGGAAGCTTAAATGAACCAATGGAATGCTTTCGGGAGCATGGGATCAAGCCTAATATCCAGTACATAGTCCACGATGATTATACGATCATGGCAATGGTTGAAAAGGGGCTTGGCGTGGGAATCTTATCAGAGCTCATATTAAACCGTGTGGATTATAGGAATTCCGTAAAAGAGACGGAACCGCCACTAGCCAGAACCATTGGTGTTGTTTTTAAGGATAAAAGGACGATCCCTGTTGCCAGCAGGCAATTTCTGGAATACCTTACAGAGGAATATGGGGAATTGCACAACAGGGTCTGAGGAAATAAATCTTAATGATGGAGATAAAAAAATGAGGCATGAAAATTTAACAACACTTTGTTATATCCAGCGGGAAGAAAGCTATTTGATGCTGCACCGGATTAAAAAGAAGGATGATATGAACCAGGACAAATGGCTGGGGGTAGGAGGCCATTTGGAGAAAGGGGAGAGCCCGGAGGAATGTCTTTTGCGGGAGGTAAAGGAAGAAACCGGATTGTCCCTGCATTCCTACCGGATGAGAGGGATCATTACCTTTGTATCAGATAAGTACCCGGATGAATACATGTTTTTGTACACTGCTGACGGATATGAAGGAGCCTTGAGTGAGTGCGCAGAAGGAGAGCTTAAATGGATACCAAAGAAAGAAATACACGGCCTGCCTCTTTGGGAAGGAGACCGTATTTTCTTTGATCTGTTACTCGCGGATGCCCCCTTCTTCTCCTTAAAGCTTGTGTATAAAGGGGATGATCTGGCAGATGCGTTGTTAAATGGAAACCCATTGGCGCCTTTGCCGCCTAATGCAAAGGTTCCTTCTTCTCAAATAGCCCGCAGCTGATCTTATACATTGCCAGATTCCAGACAAGCCCTATCAGCGGAGAGAAGCAAAGGAGGATAAGTATTGAGAAATTTGAAAATGAAATACCCAGCAGGATAAAAAGCTTATAGACAGCAAAGCTGATCCCGGCAGGAATTAAACAGGAAGCAAACATTAAGATACGGGCTTTTTCTGCGCCGAACCGAAACAGAAGGGGGATTGACACACTTCCCATAATTTCTGCAATTACCAGGCTGGCCAGACCGGTGAACAGCAGGTTTAAAACACTGCTTATGCTGTTAAAAGCAGCCTTATAAAGGATGATACTGCCTATAGAGCCAATTACCAAACCGGTCACAGCGCCAATGGCTGAAAAGATCAGAAGAACAATAAATTTACTGATCACAATGTCTTTTCTGGTAACCGGCATGATCATAGCGTATTTCATCCACTTGGAATGATCATCAAAGCTGAAGGTAGTGATGAGCATCATGCTGCATAAAATGCCGCTCATAATAATATAGGACTCCACTCCGGTAGAAGGAATAAGAGAAAAAGCCAAAATCAGCAGTATAAAAAGCATGGACCTGGCATTATGTCCGATGTTATATAAATCCTTTAAAATCAAACTTTTCATTTTACCTGTTCTCCTTTCACATAAAGAAGAAGGATGTCGTCAATAGAGGCATTATCAATCACTGATGCCTTGTACTTACGGCGTGCCTTTTCCTTATCAGCAACCAGCACATCCCATTGGTAATCCCTCTTCCGGTAAGCGAGGATTTCTGATTTGTCAATGACATCAAACTGAGCCGTTGTGCATCGGATAATTCCATAATGGTAACGCAATTCATCCTTTTGTTTCGAGAATAGGACTTCCCCTTTGTGAATAAAGGTGATATAATCCGCCACCTTCTCCAAATCCGTGGAAATGTGGGATGACATCAGAATGGAATGGTTCTCATCCTGTACAAAATCCAGAAACAGATCCAGCATATCGTCGCGCATAACCGGATCAAGTCCGCCGGTAGCTTCATCCAGAATCAGAAGCTTCGGTTTATGGGAAAGTGCAGCAGCAATACCAAGCTTCATCTTCATTCCTCTGGAAAATGTTTTGACCTCTTTATGGGGCGGAAGCTGCAATCTTTTCAAATAGTTATCATAAACGGCTTCATCCCATTGCTTATAGGCAGCAGCCGAAATCCTTCCGATTTTGGCCGGGGTTAGGGTTTCATAGAAATTGATGCCGTCAAACACCACCCCTATGCTTTCTTTGATGTTTCTGGGATCCGAGGAAAGCTCCTGTCCCCAAAACTTCACCACCCCTTCATCCTTTGAAATGAGATCAAGGATGGCATTGATTGTGGTGCTTTTACCGGCTCCGTTCTCACCGATCAATCCCATAATAGCGCCTTTGGGAATGGAAAATGATACGTGATCCAGTTTAAAATCAGGATATTGCTTCGTCAGATTCTCAACCTGCAAAATTGGCTCCATTGTTAATCCTCCTCTTGGTAAAACATGGTCAGAAGTTCTATGAGTTTGCCCAGTGATATACCGCTGGTGCGGGCGATATCAGCAGCTTCCTGCAGATGTTCCTCAGCTTTTTTCTGCTGCTCTTCCTGAAAGAAATCCTTGTTTTGTGCCGATACAAAACTGCCCCGTCCAACGGTTGTTTCAATAAAGCCGTCCCGCTGTAAATCTTCATAGGCTTTTTGTACGGTAATGACGCTGACATGGATGGATTTAGCCAATGCCCGCATCGATGGGATAGGATCGCCGGTTTGCAGCTCACCGCTCATAATCAGCGCTTTTATCTGGGAAGTGATCTGCTCGTAAATGGGCTTATTTGTATTACTGCTGATTATAATCTCCATAGTAGGTCTCCTTAGTGTCTTGCAATGTGCTTATTGGATAAGTACATTATATGCAATGTGTTTGACCTTGTCAATAGAAAAAAATGGCCGGGAAATGAAAAAAGATTGACCGGATTTTCTTTTCGTGATATAGTGATAAAAGTATAAATGATAGGATGTGTGTGTTTGTTAATTGTATAAAACATGGAGCATAAGGCAGTTTCATATGAAAAGCAGGAATCACAGAAGGAAGACCATTGGTCGTTCCTCTATTTTGTGTACCTGTTTTGCCCATGGGATACAAAACAGACAGAATAAGGTTAAAAGCCTGTAAGACGTCGGTTTGTAGTCTTACAGGCTTTTTTGGTGCCAGTAATGAGCCGGACGAATATGCTTTCATATTCATTTTGCCAATGCTGCGGCAGCTAAGAACCACTTGCAAAGCGTGTGTTTCCTGGCTGTCAGAACCATCATCCTGCCGCCATGCTCCATGAACCTCAGGAAACCAGTTAAAAGGACAGAAGGAACGAGGAGAATTACATGGATCACACATTTCAAATTTTAGAATTTAATCTTATTTTAGAAAAACTTGAGGAATTTGCCCATACAGAAGCAGCCAAAGAGAGGATAAGGAATTTAACCCCATGCCTGAAGGAAGGCGAGGTTAAAAAAAGCCTTCGGGATACCACGGAAGCCAGGATCATCATTGACCGGATGGGGCTTCCTCCTGCAGTCAGCATGAACGGCTTACAGGATATTATGAACACGGCAAGGCAGGGAGGCTGTCTGTCCGCAGAGGAACTGGAGCGGACAGGGGGAATGCTCACCGCAGTAAAGCGGTTTAAGGACTTTTTAAACCGGTGTAAATACCTGGAACTGGGCTTGCCTTATTATGAGCAGGATTTAATCCCCCTGGAGGATCTGGCAAGGGAGATTTATGAAAGTGTCAGAAACGGAAGGGTAGAGGACAGCGCCAGCAAATATTTAAAAAACATCCGGCAGGATGTTGCAAGGCTGGAAGAAAAGCTGCGGACAAAAGCAGAAGCCATTTTAAGGGGAAATAAAAAGTATTTTTCAGATTCTTATGTAACATTAAGAAACGGCAGGCTTTGCCTTCCGGTGAAAAAGGATTATAAGTCATTGGTTCCCGGCAGTGTCATTGACCAGTCTTCAACCGGTTCCACCCTTTTTATTGAACCGGCTGCCATTATGGAGCTTAACGGGGAAGTGGAACTGTTAAGGATTGAAGAGGAAAATGAAGCAAGAAGGATTTTGTATATGCTCACTGCGGCAGTGGAAGAGAATTTAGAGGTGCTGGAAGGAAATAAACGCCTTCTGGAAAAGCTGGATTTTCTGTTTGCAAAGGGAAGCTTAAGCGCGTCAATGGCCGGAACTCCGCCTGAGATCAATACAAAACGGTTTATAAGGATTGTAAACGGCCGCCATCCTTTTATGAATCCGGAAACAGTGGTGCCTCTTGAGTTTGAACTGGGAAGGAATGGACGGGGCATTGTTATTACAGGGCCAAATACAGGAGGAAAGACCGTGGCCATCAAGACGGTGGGGCTTTTCTCCCTCATGGCTCAATGCGGCCTTCATGTACCCTGTAAAGAAGCTGATCTTTGCATGAACAGCCAGGTGCTCTGTGATATTGGCGACGGGCAGAACATTACGGAAAACTTATCCACCTTTTCGGCCCACATTACCAATGTGATGAAGATTCTGGAGGCAGCCGGTCCGGAAAGCCTGGTTATCCTTGATGAGCTGGGATCAGGAACAGATCCTGCGGAAGGCATGGGAATTGCCATTGCCATACTGGAAGAGCTGAGAAACAACGGATGCCTTTTTCTGGCAACCACCCATTACCCGGAGGTAAAGACCTATGCCAAAGAAGCGGAAGGGATCACCAATGCAAGGATGGCTTTTGACAAGGAAACCCTTAAACCTCTTTACCGTATGGAAATCGGGGAAGCAGGAGAAAGCTGCGCCCTTTATATAGCAAAACGCCTTGGAATGCCGGACAGCATGGTCAGGAGAGCCAGAAAATACGCTTACGGAGACAGGGAGAGCTTACGGGAAGAGGAGCCGGATTTCTTAAAAGAAAAGTCTGGCATCAAAAAAACCGGCGGTCCTAAAATTGAGAAGCTGAAAAAAACAGTGGCAAATAAAAATGTCATGGAACAAAAGTTCACCATTGGGGACAGCGTTTATATTTATCCTGATAAGAAAAAGGGAATTGTGTGCAGGCCTGTCAATGAAAAGGGCGTGCTGCAGGTGCAGATGCCGGATAAGAAAATCTGGATTAACCAGAAACGTGTGAAGCTTCTGGTTGCAGCCGAAGAACTCTATCCGGAGGATTACGACTTTTCCATAATTTTTGATACCGTGGAAAACAGAAAAGCAAGGCATAAGATGGAAAAAGGATACCAGGAAGATCTGGAAATAAGAATTGAGTAATGGCGCCGGGAAAGGGGATTTCTCCCGTGGATTCCCCTTTCCCGGAAAAGAAGCCGTGATTTTATGTAGCTTTGGGAATATAGCTGCCAGGAATGGCCTGTTCCGCGCAAACCTTACAGCCCGATTCAGGGTTAAAAAGGTCGTCATTAAGCTCCGCCAGGATGAGCCGGAAGATCTGTACATGGCAAAGCTCATCCGCAATGATCCTGTTTAAGACCGCCTTGATCCGGCAGTCCTCAATCCACTCCGCCTGGGACTGGTATTTTTTAATTGTTTCCAGTTCGCTGGCCAGGGCGTTGGCAACCAGGGGGCCGATCCGGGTGGGATAGCGGTTGCAGGCGGGAGACCAATACCTTGTGCGCCCGTTATGGTAGCTCCACAGCCTGGGGTCTGCCCCCAGCATGATGGCAAGTTCTCCAAAGGTATTTAAATGATGCATTTCCACAATGCTGATTTTATGGAAGCATTCCGCTATATCAAAGAAATAGCTTCTGGTGATCATGCTGTTGTAAATATAGAGGCTGATTGCGGACATTTCAGAATTACAGGAGCCTATGTTGGAAAGCATGGCGGCTGCATATTGCTTATTTTGAGAAACGATCTCTATGGGAGGCCAGGGAGTTTGGTCGGAAAAAGCAAGAGCTGATAAATCCATATGTTACCCTCATTTCAATTTATTCTATTTAAAATATATCCGCCAGATGGCAGAGTATGACTTAAAAACACAGGAAGATGGAGGAAGTAAGGACATGAACTGCAGAGAAAATTTAAAAAAAACAGTAGAAGCTTTTTTGCCGTATAACCAGCAGGAAGAAAAGGATAAGGAGATGCTTCTCCAATATTTATCATCAGGGGAGCCTATATTTTACCGGGAAAGCTTAGGCGCTCACATGTCGGCGTCAGCCTGGGTGGTAAATAAATCCCGTGATAAGGTCCTTATGGCCTACCATAACATATATGATTCCTGGGCATGGACCGGAGGTCATGCAGACGGGGAAACGGATTTACTTAAGGTGGCGGTCCGGGAAGCAATGGAAGAAACCGGGATTACAGCCGTAAAGCCGGTTACAGAGGAGATTTTTTCTCTGGAGGTGCTGACTGTAGATGGACATGAAAAAAGAGGAGCTTATGTTTCCTCCCATCTTCACCTGAATGTGACTTATCTTCTGGAAGCGGATGACAGGGAGGCCCTTCATAAAAAAGAGGATGAAAACAGCGCTGTGGGCTGGTTTGCAGTGGATGAATGTTTAATGGCAGTAAATGAGCCGTGGATGAGGGACCGGATTTACAAAAAGCTCCTTGATAAAATGAAGAATAGGAATTATTAACAGAAAAATGATAATTATTTTCTAATTTTCTGTTTTATTTTTCCTGATTATGATTTATAATAGAGGCAGCTAATAAATAGAGTTTTGCCAAATAAGACAGCGAGGTGGTAGATATGAAGATTATTTACGCAATCGTCAGCTCCGATGATGGAAACAGGGTGACAGATGTGCTGAATGAACACCAGTTCAGTGTGACAAAACTTGCCACAACAGGTGGTTTCTTAAAAAAAGGAAACTCTACGTTAATGATCGGTACGGATGACGGACAGGTAGAAGAAGTCATCACCCTGATTAAAGATACCTGCGGAAAACGCCAAAAAATTACCTGCAACGTTCCGGCGCCAAACATCGCGTCAGTTTCGGCTGGATATATGATGATGCCAATGACCGTGGAACTTGGCGGAGCTACTATATTTGTGACCGATGTGGAACGATTTGAGAAGATTTGATGAACCGGGCAAAGGGATTGCAGAGCAATCCCTTTTCGTAACTGCCGGAATGTGTCCCTTGTCTTTAAGAGAATAACAGGAGGTGTGTCTTTGAAACTGGATGAAATGACAAAAAACATGCTGGTGGCAGAGGCTTATGAGGCCCAGAAGATGGCTTATGTGCCTTATTCAGATTTTTGCGTTGGAGCAGCTTTGCTTGCAAAAAACGGAAAGGTATACCGGGGCTGCAACATTGAAAATGCGGCCTTTACGCCCACAAACTGTGCGGAGCGCACGGCATTTTTCAAAGCGGTCTCAGAGGGAGTCATGGAATTTGATGCCATTGCCATTGTGGGAAATAAAAAGGGAGAAAAGGGCGAATTATGTGCTCCCTGCGGGGTATGCCGTCAGGTTATGGCGGAATTCTGCGATCCTGAGGAATTTAAGATCGTTCTGGGAGCGGGGGAGGAAGCTTCCGTGTACGCCTTAAAGGAGCTGCTGCCGCTGGGATTTACGAGAAAGAACTTGGATTCCAGATAAAGGGCTGGGGGTATCCCTTTATGCCCAAAAAGCTTGGGCAGGAAAGAGGAAACACCCTGCGGGTATCCCTTTATGCCAAAAAAACATGGGCAGAAAAGAGGAAATTATAAGGGAGGTTTTTGTGTATTATGAGGATGTATGATATCATAGCAAAAAAGCGGAACGGAGAGTCTCTGACAGAGGCAGAGATCCGCTTTATGATCGGCGGCTATGTAAAGGGGGATATTCCGGATTACCAGATGTCCGCCATGCTCATGGCCATTTACCTTAAAGGGATGAGTGATGAGGAAACAGCCATTCTCACGGCTGCTGTGGCTCATTCCGGGGATATGGTGGACTTATCTCCCATTCAGGGAGTGAAGGTGGATAAGCATTCCACCGGAGGTGTGGGAGATAAGACGACTCTGGTGGTAGCTCCCATTGTAGCTGCCTGCGGAGTTAAGGTTGCAAAAATGTCAGGCCGGGGCCTGGGCCATACGGGAGGGACCGTTGACAAAATGGAATCCATACCTGGAATGCGGACTGTGCTGACAGAGGAAGAGTTCTTCCAGGTGGTCAATAAGACCGGCCTTTCCGTTATCGGTCAGTCGGGAAACCTGGCCCCGGCGGATAAAAAGCTTTATGCCCTTCGGGATGTGACCGCGACCGTGGACAGCATTCCTTTAATCGCAGCCTCCATTATGAGTAAAAAGCTGGCAGCAGGAAATGACTGCATTCTCCTGGATGTGAAAACCGGAAGCGGAGCATTTATGAAAACCCTGGAGGATTCCATTACCCTGGCGGAAAAGATGGTGGCCATCGGGGAGCATGCAGGAAAGAAAACCATGGCCCTTATAACCAATATGGACATTCCTCTGGGAAGCCTGATCGGCAACAGCCTGGAAGTCATTGAGGCGGTGGAAACCCTTCACGGAAGAGGACCGGAGGACTTAACCGAGGTTTGCTTAAGCTTAGCTTCGGGTATGCTTTACCTGGCAGGAAAGGGCAGCATGGAGGAATGCCGGGCACTGGCAGAGGGCGCCATTGCCGATGGAAGCGCTTTGGAACGTCTGATTGCCATGGTGGAAGCCCAGGGAGGTGATCCTGCGGTGATCAGGGACACCGGGCTTTTTTCCAAAGCACCCTTTGAAAGAGAAGTGAAAGCTTTAAAGAGCGGCTATATCACCCATATGAACACAGAGCAATGCGGAATCGCCTCCTCTCTTTTAGGAGCCGGAAGAATTACCAAGGAGAGTCTCATTGATTATACGGCCGGAATTGCCCTTAAGAAAAAGGTTGGCCACAAGGTAGAAGAGGGAGAGACCATTGCAGTGCTCTACACTTCCATGGAAGAGTTGTTTGCAGCTTCTGAGGAGGAATTTTTAAAAGCGGTTGTCATTAGCGGGCAGAAGCCGGAGGCAGAACCACTGATTTATGCCAGCGTTACAAAAGAAGGCGTAAAGCGCCTGACAGAATAGAAAGGTAGGAAAAAATAATGACAGATTTAGAAATGTTAAGTTACGTGGACCACACTCAGTTAAAGGCCATTGCCACATGGGAAGACATTAAGGAGCTTTGTGAGGAAGCCGTGGAATATAAAACTGCTTCCGTATGCATTCCGCCCTGTTACATCAGCCGAATACATGAAGAATTCCCAGGCCTTAATATCTGCACTGTAGTAGGATTTCCCTTAGGCTACAGCGTAACAGAATCAAAGGTCCTTGAGACGAAGAAAGCCATTGAGGACGGAGCCTCAGAGGTGGATATGGTAGTGAATATCAGCGATGTGAAAAACGGGGATTATGATAAGGTAGAAAAAGAAATCGCTGAACTGAAAAAAGCGGCAGGCAAAAACATCTTAAAGGTCATCATTGAGGCATGCTACCTGACGGAAGAAGAGAAAATTGCCATGTGCAAGGCAGTTACGGCAGCAGGCGCCGATTATATTAAGACTTCTACCGGATTTGGAACCGGCGGAGCGACTTTGGAGGATATTGAATTATTTAAGAAACACATCGGCCCTGAGGTAAAGATCAAGGCAGCCGGCGGAGTCAGGACCCTGGAAGACTTAAGGGCTTATATTGAAGCAGGATGCAGCAGAGTTGGTGCAAGCGCAGCAGTAAAACTGGCAGCACAGAAGAAATAAAAAATTCCCCTCCGGTCAGAAATATAAGGCCGGGGGGGAATGCCATTTAATCAGTGATAAATCTTTTTTTCCTCATAAATGGGCTCACAGGTCAGATTTACGCCCAGTTTTTTAAATATCTTAACATCTACGTCGGAAAGAAGCACAGAGGTATGGGCTTCCTGTCCTTTTAATTTAGGAAGCTGCTCCAGGGCAATCTGGGCATTGGGATCGGCAGCCGCACAGGCGGACAGGGCGATTAAAACTTCGTCCGTGTGAAGCCGGGGATTTTTGCTTCCCAGATAATTGATCTTTAATTTCTGGATCGGCTCAATGGCAGAAGGAGAAATCAGATGGATGTCATGAGGTATGTTTCCCAAGACCTTAACCGCATTTAACAAGAGGGCAGCTGATGCTCCCAATAAGTTGGTAGTCTTTCCAGTGACAATGGTTCCGTCATCCAGTTCAAGAGCAGCGGCCGGAGAGGATTTTATTTCTGCCAGTTCATTGGCTGCATTCACAACCTTTCTCATGCCAGTGGTTATTTTTGCCTGCTTCATAAGAAGCTCGATTTTATAGACCTCTTCCTTGGAACCCATGTCCCTTGCCAGGCGGGAAAGAGCCTGGTAATAACGTCTGATGATTTCCTGCATGGAAGCTTCCTTGCAGGCCTGGTCATCCACCATGCAGAAACCGGCCATATTTACGCCCATATCCGTAGGGGATTTATAAGGGCATTCTCCGTATATTCCTTCAAAAATAGCGCTTAATACAGGAAAGATCTCCACATCCCTGTTGTAATTGACCGTGGTCTTACCATAGGCCTCTAAGTGAAAGGGATCGATCATATTCACATCGTTCAAATCCGCAGTAGCAGCCTCATAGGCCAAATTTACCGGATGCTTTAAGGGGATATTCCAGATAGGGAATGTCTCAAATTTCGCATATCCGGCCTTGATTCCCCTCTTGTTCTCATGATAAAGCTGGGATAAGCAGGTTGCCATCTTACCGCTGCCAGGTCCGGGAGCCGTAATGATAACAAGGGGCTTTGTGGTCTCTATATAATCATTTCTTCCGTATCCTTCATCGCTGACAATGAGAGAAACGTTGCTTGGATAACCGTCAATGATATAGTGGCGGTATACCCTGATCCCCATTTTTTCCAGCTTGCTTTTAAATAAATCGGCAGCCTTCTGTCCGGAGTACTGTGTGATAACAACGCTTCCCACATAGAGCCCCTTATCAATAAAGGACTGGATCAGGCGGAACACATCCACATCATAGGTGATGCCAAGATCATGGCGGATCTTGTTTTTCTCGATGTCGGCAGCATTGATGGCGATCACGATTTCTGCCTGGTCCGAAAGCTGCATCAGCATACGGAGCTTGCTGTCAGGTTCAAATCCGGGAAGTACCCTGGAAGCGTGGTAATCATCAAACAGCTTGCCGCCGAATTCCAGATAAAGCTTGTCTCCGAATTGGCTGATCCGTTCCTTGATATGCTCTGACTGCATGGTTAAATATTTGTTGTTATCGAATCCGAATTTCATTTGTCCCTCCATGATGTGTGCTTGCCTTTCAGTCACGCACAAACTCTTTGACCGTAATACTTATAAATTGTATCACAGAAGTTATGAAATTGCCATGGATTTTTTCCTTCCCTCTTCTTTTTCCTGAAACCCTTTACAAGCGGCTTTAAACGTGTTAAAACGTTGTAGTAAGAAGGAGGATCGATATGCATAAAATAGGAAGAAATGATGCATGCTGGTGCGGCAGCGGAAAGAAATATAAAAGCTGCCATCTGCCTTTTGACCAAAGGCTTGAAAATTATGCGGTTATGGGAGATGAGGTTCCGGAGCACTATATGATAAAAACGCCGGCTCAGATTGAAGGAGTCCGCCGCGCAGGAGTTGTAAATAATAAAATTTTGGATCTGGTGTCTGAGATCATGAAGCCCGGAATCAGTACGGAAGATATTAATACCCTGGTGCATGAGAACACCATCAGGCTGGGAGGAATCCCTGCTCCCCTTAATTTTGAGGGATATCCAAAAAGCGTGTGCACTTCGATCAATGATGTGGTGTGCCACGGGATCCCGGACCCAAAACGGATCCTGCAGGAAGGCGACATCGTCAACGTGGATGTGACCACCATTGTGGACGGCTTTTATGCCGATGCATCCAGGATGTACTGCATAGGAAAGGTATCGCCTGAAGCATTAAAACTGATCCGGGTTACAAAAGAAAGTGTGGACCTGGCCCTTAAGGAGGCCCGGGCATGGGGCCATTTAGGGGATATCGGAGCAGCTATTTCCGAATATATCTATGCCAATGGTTTTACAGTGGTAAGGGAGATCGGCGGACATGGCGTTGGACTGGATTTCCATGAAGAACCATGGGTCAGCCACATTGGCACCAGAGGGACCGATATGCTTTTGGTACCGGGAATGATATTTACCATTGAGCCAATGGTAAATGCAGGAAAAGCGGATGTGGTACAGGATGACGAGGATGGGTGGACCATATATACAAAGGATGGAAGTCTGTCGGCCCAGTGGGAGTATACGGTTTTGATTACAGAGCAGGGACCGGAGGTATTGGCAAGGTAAATGGAGAAAAAACGTTGTTTTTGGGTGGATGAAAACTCCCCAGTCTATGTGAAATATCACGATGAAGAATGGGGAGTGCCTGTTCACGATGATAAGAAGCTCTACGAAATGTTCCTTTTGGAGACCTTTCAGGCAGGACTTTCCTGGATTACCATACTGAGGAAAAGAGAAGCCTTCCGGGAAGCATTTGATTGCTTTGACGTGGAAAAGGTGGCATGCTATGGGGAAGAAAAAATAAAGGACTTAATGGAAAATGCAGACATCATCAGGAACCGGAAAAAGATGGAGGCTGCCGTGAAAAATGCCCGGGTGTTCCAGGAGATCCAACGGGAATTCGGCTCTTTCTCCAGGTATTTATGGGGGTTTACAAACAATGAAATCATTGTCAACCAGGATGACTGCTTTCCCGTAAAAACAGAGCTGTCTGACAGGGTGTCAAAGGATATGAAAAAGCGGGGGATGGCTTTTGTGGGTTCTGTCACCATATATTCCTATCTTCAGGCAGTAGGTCTGGTCAATGACCATGAACTTTCCTGTTTTTGCAGGAAGGATGTTCAGGAAAAAGCGAGGAAACTGAAATAAGGAAAAGCAAAGGTATTATTTGATTATAGAGTACATAGCTTATGAAATAAGAAGCTTGTAAAAAAGGGCTGCATCCGGAAAATGTAATTTTTATTGGAAAATTTTACAAATTGTGGTAAAATGTTAAATATTTATTACAATAAACACCTGAAACCATAAAGAAAGTGAACGGGAGTAATATGAAAAGATGGCTTTTGGCAGTGATTGCATTTTCGTTGGTGACCTCCGGATGCAGCAGGTATAAGGGATTATCCGAACCTTCAGATACGGACAGTAAAACAGAAGAATCTCAGCAGAGCACAGAAGAATCCGGACAGAGCACAGAGGAAAATGGAGGACAGCTTCCAATGGAAGTTTCCGCCAAACCGGGAAAGAAGCCGGTAAAGGTAAAGGGAATCTATATTTCCGGCTACATGGCCGGCTCTGAGGGGCTCCAGGTGATTTTGGACAAGATCCAGGACACGGAGATCAATACGGTGATCATTGATGTAAAGAATGACGACGGACGTATTACCTTTGCAATGGAAGATGCACCTACGGTAAATGAGATCGGTGCCACTGAAAAGTACATCAAGGATATTGACAGCCTGATGGCCCAGTTAAAGGCCAGGGGGCTTTATACCATTGCCCGGGTGGTGGCTTTCCGGGATCCTTATCTGGCTGAGAAAAAGCCGGAGTGGGGCTTAAAGAACAAAAATGGAGGCCTGTACAGGGATAACAAGGGACTGGCCTGGGTGAACCCTTACTGTACGGAAGTGTGGGACTACCTGGTAGAGGTAGGGACTCAGGCTGCTAAAGCGGGGTTTGATGAAGTCCAGTTTGACTATATCCGGTTTTCTACGGACAGTTCCATGAAACAGGTGGCATTTGACCAGGCAGAAACAAAGGGGCGTTCCAAAACGGATATTATTACGGAATTCATCCAATATGCCTATGACAAACTGTCCTCTCAGAATATTTTTGTTTCCGCAGATGTGTTTGGCACCATCATCGGAAGCAAGGTGGATGCAGAGGCAGTTGGGCAGATCTATCATGATATGGCCAGGCATTTGGATTACATCTGCCCCATGATCTATCCATCCCATTACGGGGATGGAAATTTTGGCATCGATCATCCGGATATGGAGCCTTACCGCACCATCCGGGCAGCTTTGAAGCTGTCAAGGCAGGATCTGGAATCCGCAAGGGAAGAGGGGGAGCATCAGGCTATTGTCCGTCCCTGGCTGCAGGATTTTACTGCCTCCTACCTGAAAAATCATATTCCTTACGGTGCCAAGGAGGTCAGGGCACAGATCCAGGCGGTCTATGATGCTGGTTATGATGAGTGGATTCTTTGGAGCGCCTCCAACCGGTACACCTGGGATGGCCTTTTGACCCGGGAGGCGGCTAAGGAGGAAGCGGAAAAGCTTGCCCGTATAAGAGAAACAGAGGTGACGTCTTCTGCCAAAACAAAGGAGTCACAGTCTGAGTCCCGGTCCGAAAGCCAGACAAAAGAAGACAAAGCAAAAAAAAGTCTTGAGGAAAGCACGGCAGGAGCAGAAACCCAACCTGAGATAAAAACGGAAAATAAAAAGAAAACCAGAACAAAGCCTGATGTAGTCATTGTGACCACAGGCGGTTTCAGAGATTAGGAAGTGAGGGAAGCCATGGACAGAACGCCCAGGCCAGGAGATTTTTACCGGCATTTTAAAAATAAGATGTACCAGGTGATAGCCGTTGCGGTTCATTCGGAAACAGGGGAAGAGATGGTGGTATACCAGGCACTGTATGGAACCTTTGGGATTTATGTCCGCCCCCTGCCCATGTTCATCAGCGAAGTGGACAAGGAGAAATATCCGGAGGCAAAGCAGAAATACAGGTTTGAAAAAGTGGACATGGTCTCTTTAAAGCCTGAGGAAAATGTCTGTATCCAGAAGATGGAAATAAAGGCTGAGGATAGGGCCGAGGGCAGTCTCCAAAGCCAGGCAGACTTATCCCCGGACCGCTGCCTTCACGAAAATAAAAATCTTCTTGCATTTCTTGACGCTGGGACGTATCATGAGAAGTTGGAGGTTCTTGAGGAAAGGAAGGATCATTTTTCCCCGGAAGAGCTTCTGGCTATCTGCGAGATCATGGAAATAGGAAGGCCGGATTCCGAACCGGAAGAGAAATATTACGCAGTGAAAAGGTATTTAGAGCTGCAGCATAAATACGAAGGAGCAAGATTGAGGTGATTTGTTTCAGTGGACCACAGGTCATTTAATATAGAAGAAGAGTTAAAAAAACTGCCGTCCCAGCCTGGCGTGTATATCATGCACGACAAGTGGGACGAAATCATCTATGTGGGAAAAGCCATCAGCTTAAAAAACAGGGTCAGGCAGTACTTCCAGAGCAGCAGAAATAAGACGGCAAAAATCGAACAAATGGTGTCGAGGATCGCCCGGTTTGAATACATTATAACAGACTCTGAGCTGGAAGCCCTTGTGCTGGAATGCAATCTCATTAAGGAACACCGTCCCCGTTACAATACCATGTTAAAGGATGATAAGACCTATCCCTATATCAAGGTAACCGTGTATGAGGACTATCCCAGGATCTTGTTTTCCAGGGATATGAAAAAGGATAAAAGCAAGTATTTCGGGCCGTATACCAGTGCAGGAGCGGTAAAGGATACCATTGAACTGATCCATAAGCTTTACCAGATCAGGACCTGCAACCGGAACTTGCCAAGAGACATTGGAAAGGAACGACCCTGCCTGAATTATCATATTAAGCAGTGTTCCGCCCCGTGCCAGGATTATATCAGCAAGGAAGATTACTGGAAATCCATTAACAGGGCCCTGGACTTTTTAGGCGGAAAATATGCTCCCGTCATAAAAATGCTGGAAGAAAAGATGCAGGCCGCATCAGAGGATATGGATTATGAAAAGGCCATTGAATACCGGGATCTGTTAAACAGCGTAAAGCAGATTGCCCAGAAGCAGAAGATCACGGACAGCGGCATGGAAGACAGGGACATTATTGCAATGGCAAAGGATGAAAAGGATGCCGTGGTTTCCGTATTCTTTGTCCGGGAAGGCAGGCTCATCGGCCGGGAGCATTTTCACGTAAATATAGCAACAGCAGAGGATAACAGCCAGATCCTTACCAGCTTTGTGAAACAGTTTTATGCAGGGACTCCTTTTGTTCCAAAGGAACTGTGGGTACAGACCGGGCTTGAGGATGAGGGCGTTATAGGAGAATGGCTCTCAGCAAAACGGGGCCAGAAGGTAAAAATCGTAGTTCCCCGGAAGGGCCAGAAGGAGCGTCTGGTGGAGCTGGCGGAGAAAAATGCCGCACTGGTGCTGTCTCAGGATAAGGAAAAGATAAAACGGGAGGAGCTTCGCACCATCGGCGCCATGAATGAGGTGGGCAGCTGGCTGGGACTTTCCGGCATTAAGCGGATTGAGGCTTTTGATATTTCCAACATAAGCGGTTTTGAGTCTGTAGGTTCCATGATCGTCTATGAAGACGGAAAGCCTAAGAGAAATGATTACAGGAAGTTTAAGATCAAATGGGTTAAAGGCGCCAATGATTATGCCTCCATGCACGAGGTGCTTACAAGGCGGTTTTCCCACGGCCTTAAAGAAGCGGAAAGCTTAAAGGAAAAAGGCGTGGATGAGGAGCTTGGAAGCTTTACCCGATTCCCGGACTTAATCATGATGGATGGCGGACGGGGCCAGGTAAACATTGCCCTGGGGGTTTTAAAGGAACTGGATATTTCCATTCCGGTCTGCGGCATGGTAAAGGATGACAATCACCGGACCAGAGGGCTTTACTACAACAATGTGGAAATTTCCATTGACAGACATTCCGAAGGATTTAAGCTGATCACCAGAATACAGGATGAGGCTCACCGGTTTGCCATTGAATATCATAGAAGCTTAAGGAGTAAGGGACAGGTAAAATCCATTCTTGACGACATTCCCGGCATCGGCCCTAACAGGAGAAAGGCGCTGATGCGCCGGTTTAAAGGGCTTGAGGCCATAAAGGAAGCCACCTTGGAAGAGCTTGCCCAGACTCCTGGTATGAATGCCCTGGCTGCGAAAAGCGTTTACGAGTTCTTCCACATATAGCTTTTCAAAATACAAAATCTGTGTTAGTATGAAAAAAACAGATGGAAAAAAGGAGCGTTCGCCATGCATGGAGTAGCCATAACAGATTTGATTAAGAAGATGAATTTCCGGAATATGACTCCGGAGATTGATGCGGAAAAGATTGTGCTCAGCCATCCGGATGTCAACCGTCCGGCTTTGCAGCTGGCTGGATTTTTTGATCATTTTGACAACGAACGGGTGCAGATCATCGGTTATGTGGAACAGGAATACATCAATCAGATGAATCATGAGAGAAAGCTTGAGATGTATGACAGGCTTTTATCCAGTCAGATCCCATGTCTGGTATACAGCCGGAGCCAGGCTCCTGATGAAGATATGCTGGCGTTTTGCAACCATTACGGTGTGCCATGCCTTGTGTCGGATAAAACCACTTCCGATCTCATGGCGGAAGTAATCCGCTGGCTTAAGGTAAAGCTGGCGCCCTGCATCAGCATTCACGGAGTTTTAGTGGACGTATTCGGTGAAGGCGTGCTGATTATGGGAGAGAGCGGCATCGGAAAAAGCGAGGCAGCCCTGGAGCTTATTAAAAGAGGTCACCGTCTTGTGACCGATGATGTAGTGGAAATCCGCAAGGTAAGCGATGAGACGCTCATTGGAAGCGCCCCGGAGATTACCCGGCATTTTATCGAATTAAGAGGTATCGGCATCATTGATGTGAAGACGCTTTTCGGTGTGGAGAGCGTAAAGGACACCCAGGCCATTGATATGGTGATCAAGCTGGAAGACTGGGACAGAGATAAGGAATACGACAGAATGGGAATCGAAGACCAGTATACGGAATTCCTGGGAAACCGGGTGGTATGCCATTCCATTCCGGTGCGTCCTGGACGTAATCTGGCAATTATCGTTGAATCTGCTGCTGTCAATTACAGACAAAAGAAGATGGGGTACAACGCGGCTCAGGAATTATATAACCGCGTTCAGGCAAACCTTTCAAGAAAACAGGATGATTGAGGTGTCTGATGACTGGAATTTATGAAAAACTTCTTGGTGCAGCCGATAAGGACCATATAAAAATTGGGGAAGAGATGCGAAAGCATACCTCATTTCGGGTGGGCGGCCCTGCTGCCTGCTTTGTGACTCCGGCAGATGGGAAGGAGCTTGCTGCAGTTTTGGCTCTTTGCCGCCGGGAAGAGGTACCTTTTTTCATACTGGGCAATGGAAGCAATCTTCTGGTTGGGGATGACGGTTTTGACGGGGTGGTCATTTCCATGGAATGCTTCAGCAGTTGTCAGGTAGATAAGGAGACAGGGATTGTGAAGGCCGGAGCCGGAGCATCCCTGGCACGGATCGCACAGGAAGCATATAAGGCGTCATTGACCGGCTTTGAATTTGCAGCCGGAATACCGGGAACCCTTGGGGGAGCCGTGGTGATGAACGCCGGGGCCTATGGTTCGGAGATGAAGGAGGTTCTTAAATCTGTTAAAGTTTTAACGCCCCAGGGAGAGGAAAAGGAACTGTCAGTTTCTGAGCTTTCTTTGGGATACCGGACCAGCTGCATTATACCGAATCAGTACGTTGTGCTGGAAGCTAAGATCCGCTTAAGGGATGGGGATGAAATTTCCATTAAGAGCCGGATGGATGAGCTGGCACGGAGAAGGAAGGAAAAACAGCCCTTGGAATATCCAAGCGCTGGAAGCACCTTTAAGAGGCCGGAAGGGTATTTTGCCGGAAAGCTTATAGAGGATGCCGGCTTAAGGGGATTTTCCCTGGGCGGAGCCCAGGTTTCGGAGAAGCATTGCGGATTTGTTATTAACAAGGAGAATGCAACTGCGGCTGATATCAGGAACCTGTGCGAAGAGGTAAAAAAAAGGGTGTTTAAGAATTCCGGAGTGGCCCTTGAGATGGAGGTAAAGAAACTGGGGAGGTTTTAACGGTGCAAAGGAGAACAACGTGAGGCTAGTCATTGTAACAGGCATGTCAGGCGCAGGAAAAACCCAGGCGCTTAAGATGCTGGAGGACATGGGGTTTTATTGCGTGGATAATCTGCCCATTCCCTTAACCCAGACGTTTGCAGAACTGACTTTAAGCAATCAGGCGGGGATTAAGAACGCGGCTATGGGCATTGATATCCGCAGCGGGGAGGATTTATCGGTTTTAAACAGGATTTTTGATGAATGGTCAAGAAAACGGGTGCCTTTTGAAATCCTCTTCCTTGACGCAGGTGATGAAACTCTGATTAAGCGCTATAAGGAAACCAGGAGGGCTCATCCCTTGGCGGCAGGAGGCAGAATCGACAGCGGGATTGAAAAAGAACGGGCCAAACTGGGGTTTTTAAAGGAAGAAGCGGATTATATCATTGATACCAGCCGTCTTCTTACAAAGGAGCTTAAGCAGGAGCTGGAAAAAATATTTATGGACCGGGAATCCTATCGGAATTTATATATTACCATTCTTTCCTTTGGATTTAAGTATGGAATTCCGTCGGATGCGGATCTTGTATTTGATGTAAGGTTCCTGCCCAATCCCTACTATGCAGAGGAACTGCGGCCCAGAACCGGAGAAGAAAAAGCAGTGCGGGACTATGTGATGCAGCATGGGACCGCTGCCCTGTTTCTAGACAAGCTTTACGATATGCTGGAATTTTTGATTCCAAATTATGTACTGGAAGGAAAAAACCAACTGGTAATTGCCATTGGATGCACAGGCGGCAAGCACCGGTCGGTCACCATTGCCAGGTCTGTTTACGACAGGTTTAAGTCCAGAGAAGCGTTTGGGATAAAGATTGAGCACCGGGACATCGATAAGGATAATACACGGAAAAGGATGGTCTAGATATGTCATTTTCTTCCAAATTAAAAGAAGAGCTTTCCAGACAGATCAGTCCGGCAAGGCATTGCCAGATTGCAGAGATGGCTGCGATCATAAGTCTTTGCGGAAAAATCATCATATCGGAAGACGACCGCTATAGGATTAAAATTAATACGGAAAATGTGGCTGTTGCAAGAAAGTACTTTACATTATTGAAAAAAACATTTAATATAAGTACTGATGTGTCCATTAGAAGAAATGCCTATTTAAATAAAAACCGTACCTATACAGTGACCATCCGGGAGCACGAAGAGGCAATCCGGGTTTTACACGCAACAAAGCTTCTTGATGAAAACGGAGAAATTGGGGAAAACTTAAATCTTGTAAGGAATGTGGTCATTCAGCAGTCCTGCTGCAGGAGGGCATTTATCCGGGGAGCATTTCTCTCTTCCGGTTCTTTGAGCGATCCTGAAAAATTCTACCATTTTGAAATCGTATGTGCCACAGAGGCAAAAGCGGAACAGCTAAAGTCCATTATCGCAACCTTTGATCTTGAAGCAAAAATTGTGAAGAGAAAGCGATATTTTGTGGTATATATAAAAGAAGGAAGCCAGATCGTGGACATCCTGAATGTTATGGAAGCGCCGGTGGCCTTGATGGAGCTTGAAAACATCAGGATCTTAAAAGACATGCGCAACAGTGTGAACCGACAGGTCAACTGCGAAACTGCCAATATTAATAAAACGGTATCAGCTGCGGTAAAGCAGATAGAAGATATAACATATATCAGAGATACAATCGGGCTTGATAATCTGACTGACAATCTAAGCGAAATTGCCATGGAACGATTGGAGAGGCCGGAAGCAACATTAAAGGAGCTTGGAGAAGCTCTGGACCCTCCTGTAGGTAAATCAGGAGTGAACCACCGACTTAGAAAGCTTTGTGACTTGGCAGAACGACTGCGAGGGACAGGCGAGAGCAGCGGAATGGAATAGATCTGTTCATAGGAATGAGGAGGATAATTATGGTAAGAAAAACAGTCACCGTTGAACTTGCATCAGGCTTAGAGGCAAGACCAGTTGCTATGCTGGTTCAGGTTGCCAGCCAGTATGAAAGCAACATTTATGTTGAAATCGAATCCAAGAGAGTAAATGCCAAGAGCATCATGGGCATGATGACTCTGGGACTTGCAGCGGGAGAACAGATTACGATCACTGCAGATGGTACGGATGAGGAGCAGGCAATTGCCGAAATCGAAAAATACTTAAGCAATCATGAGTAATATTGAAAAAATACTGTGATTTCGAGGCGGAGGCTCATATACAAGAGGCTCCGCCTCTTGTATATGCTGGTGAAATTTGGGATAAAAGGTTTTCCGGGGGGGTGGTTTGTGGTATAATGTACAAAAGCAATGAGCAGTGCGAAACAGAGTGCGGAAAAATTTTCGTCGTGCCCGCACGTAAGAAAATTTTTCCGCACTCTGTTTCATAGGGCGGACGCCCTATAGCTTGCTGGTCCGCAGGACCAGCAAGCTACACTGCGGACCAGCAATCCGCATTACAATCCCGCAGCACCCCCCGCGGGCTAAACATACACAAGTAAAAAAGAAGGGAAGAACAGATGGCATTTACACATTTACACGTCCATACGGAATACAGCCTGTTGGACGGCTCCTGTAAGATAAAAGAGCTTGTGGCCAGGGCAAAGGAGCTTGGAATGGACAGCATGGCCATCACAGACCATGGCGTGATGTACGGCGTCATTGACTTTTACAGGGCGGCCAGAGAGGCGGGAATAAAGCCCATCATCGGATGCGAGGTATATGTGACCTCAGGATCCAGATTTGACAGGGAAACCGCAGGCGGCGAGGACCGGTATTATCACCTGGTGCTGTTAGCTGAGAATAATCAGGGCTACCAGAACCTGATGAAGATCGTCTCAAAAGGTTTTGTGGATGGATTTTATTATAAACCAAGAGTGGATTACGAAATTTTAAAGGAATACAGCGAAGGAATCATTGCATTAAGCGCCTGTCTGGCTGGAGAGGTGCAGAGACAGGTCAGCCGCGGCCTGTATGACAAGGGTATGGAAGCAGCTCTCCGTTACCAGGAGATATTCGGAAAAGGAAATTTCTTCTTAGAGCTTCAGGATCACGGAATACCGGCCCAGAATACGGTAAACCAGGGTCTTCTTCGGATGAGCCATGAAACCGGGATCCAACTGGTGGCCACCAATGATATCCACTATACTTATGCAGAGGATGCCACGCCCCATGATATCCTGCTGTGCATTCAGACCGGAAAAAAGGTGGCGGATGAGAACCGCATGCGCTATGAGGGCGGCCAGTATTACTGCAAAACCGAGGAGGAGATGCGCAAGCTTTTCTCCTATGCAGGAGAAGCCATTGACAATACTCATAAGATTGCAGAGCGCTGCAACGTGGAGATAGAATTCGGCGTGACCAAGCTGCCCAAGTACGATGTGCCGGAAGGATATGATTCCGGGTCGTATTTAAACAAGCTTTGCCTGGAGGGCTTTGAGCGCCATTATCCACAGGATGACGGAACCTTAAGAGAACGTCTTGACTTTGAGCTGGATGTCATTCACACCATGGGATATGTGGATTATTTCCTGATTGTATGGGATTTCATTCATTACGCCAGGTCAAAGGATATTATTGTGGGACCGGGACGAGGTTCTGCGGCAGGAAGCATTGTGTCCTATTGCCTTGGGATCACCAACATTGACCCCAACCGCTACAACCTGCTGTTTGAACGGTTCTTAAATCCGGAACGTATTTCCATGCCTGATATTGACGTGGATTTCTGCTTTGAACGGCGTCAGGAAGTCATTGACTATGTGGTTCAAAAATACGGCAAGGAACAGGTGGTCCAGATCGTGACGTTTGGTACCCTGGCTGCCAAAGGTGTTGTAAGAGATGTGGGAAGGGTGCTGGACATGCCCTATGCCAGGTGTGACACCATAGCAAAGATGATTCCCGGAGACCTTGGCATGACTCTTGAAAAGGCCTTAAGGCAAAGCCCGGACTTAAGAAACGCATACGAGACCGACTCTGAGGTCAAATACCTCATTGACATGTCCATGCGTCTGGAAGGACTGCCAAGACATACGTCCATGCATGCCGCCGGAGTCGTGATCAGCCGGACCTCTGTAGATGAATATGTCCCTCTTTCCAGGGCCGCCGACGGAACCATTACCACACAGTTTACCATGACGACCCTGGAAGAGCTGGGGCTTTTAAAAATGGACTTTCTGGGGCTGCGTACCCTGACGGTCATCCAGAATGCAGTAAAAGCCATAGAGAAAAACAGAAATTTAATTCTGGACATTGACCGGATCGATTATGATGACAAAGCAGTTTTAAATTCCATCGGAACCGGAAAGGATGATGGGGTGTTCCAGCTGGAAAGCTCGGGCATGAAGAGCTTTATGAAGGAACTGAAGCCGGAAAGCCTGGAAGATATTATTGCCGGAATTTCCCTTTACCGCCCGGGCCCCATGGACTTTATTCCCAAGTATTTAAAGGGCAAGAACGACCGTAATTCCATCACCTATGAATGCGCTCAGCTGGAGCCTATCCTAAATCCCACCTATGGCTGCATCGTGTACCAGGAGCAGGTTATGCAGATCGTAAGGGATCTGGCCGGATACACCATGGGCCGCAGCGATCTGGTGCGCAGAGCCATGTCAAAAAAGAAGACCTCTGTCATGGAAAAGGAACGGAAGAACTTTGTCTATGGGAATCCGGAGGAGGAGGTGGCAGGATGCATCTCCAATGGGATCGATGAAAAAACGGCAAACCACATCTATGATGAGATGATTGACTTTGCCAAATACGCCTTTAACAAGTCCCATGCGGCAGCTTATGCAGTGGTATCCTACCAGACTGCCTTTTTGAAATATTATTACCCCCAGGAATTCATGGCAGCCTTACTCACCTCTGTCATGGATAACGTATCAAAGGTATCGGAATACATTTTAAGCTGCAGGCAGATGGGAATCTCCATCCTTCCTCCGGATATCAATGAGGGAGAAAGCGGATTTTCCGTTTCAGGAGGAGCCATCCGCTACGGCTTATCAGCCATTAAGAGTGTGGGAAAATCCGTGGTGGAGCTTATTGTGGCGGAACGGGAACAAAACGGGATGTTTCATGATATGGAAGACTTTATTGACCGGATGAGCAATAAGGAGGTCAACAAAAGGACTCTGGAAAACTTCATAAAATCAGGTGCATTGGATACCCTTCCTGGTACAAGGAAACAGAAGCTTTTGACTGCGCCGGAGCTTTTGGAGCAGAGGAGCAAGGAACGGAAAAATACCATGGAAGGCCAGATGACCCTGTTTGATATTGCAGGGGAAGAAGAAAAGACCCATTTTCAGATCACGTTTCCTGATGTGGGAGAATTCCCAAAGGAAGACCTTCTGGCATTTGAGAAGGAGACCCTTGGCATCTATTTAAGCGGTCATCCCATGGAAGCCTATGAATCCACCTGGAGAAATAACATCACCGCAACCACCATAGACTTTGTTGTTGATGAGGAAACGGGAAAAGCCCGTGTCTTGGACGGTTCCTATGTGACCATTGGAGGTATGATTACCGGAAAGACTGTAAAAACTACCAGAAATAATAAAATGATGGCATTCATCAACTTAGAAGACTTAGCGGGATCTGTGGAAGTGATCGTATTCCCAAAGGATTATGAGAGCAAAAGAGAGCTTTTTGTGGAAGATTCCAAGGTATTCATACAGGGAAGGGTATCAGTGGGAGAGGATCCCGTAGGTAAGCTGATTTGTGAGCGGGTAACGACTTTTTCAGCCCTGCCAAAGGAGCTTTGGCTGAAATTCCCTGATAAGGAATCCTATATGGCGGTGGAAAGGGAGATCTTAGATGATTTAAAGGAATCGGAAGGAGATGATTCGGTCATCATCTATCTGGAAAAAGAGCGGGCCAGAAAGGTTTTGCCTGCAAACAGAAATGTGAATGCGGCAGACGGGCTTATAGATACTCTGGTAAAAAAACTTGGTGAAAAAAATGTCAGACTCGTAGAAAAAAAACTTGAAAAGATTGGGAAAATGAATTAGAATACAACATGTATGCAATGAGAAACCTACAAAATAGATATCCGTGAATCAGGAGGAAGCTACTATGGCAAAACAAGTGAAAACCATCGGTGTATTAACCAGCGGCGGTGATGCACCAGGTATGAATGCTGCGATCCGTGCTATTGTCAGGACTGCAATCCACAAGGGATTGGAAGTAAAGGGGATCATGAGGGGATACGCAGGCCTTCTGCAGGAAGAAATCGTTGATATGAACAGTACCAGCGTATCTGATATCATCCACCGGGGCGGAACCATTTTATATACAGCCAGATGCCAGGAGTTCACCACTGCCGAGGGGCAGAAAAAGGGCGCCGAGATCTGTAAAAAGCATAATATTGACGGGATGGTGGTTATTGGAGGAGATGGTTCATTCCGGGGAGCAGGCAAGCTTTCCGCACTTGGAATCAATACCATCGGACTTCCCGGAACCATTGATCTGGATATTGCCTGTACCGACTACACCATTGGCTTTGACACGGCCGTTAACACAGCCATGGAAGCCATTGACAAGGTACGTGATACATCCACTTCCCATGAACGCTGCAGCATCATTGAGGTAATGGGACGTAATGCAGGATTTATTGCCCTTTGGTGCGGCTTTGCCAACGGTGCTGAGGATATCCTCTTGCCGGAGCGCTATGACGGCGATGAGCAGGCCCTTATTAACCGTATCATTGAGAACAGGAAGCGGGGCAAAAAGCATCACATCATCATCAATGCAGAGGGCATCGGTCATTCTTCTTCCATGGCTAAGAGGATTGAGGCAGCCACAGGCATTGAGACAAGAGCCACCATACTGGGCCACATGCAGAGAGGCGGCGCGCCTACCTGTAAGGACCGTGTCTATGCTTCCATCATGGGTGCAAAGGCAGTGGAACTCCTCTGCCAGGGAAAGAGCAACCGGGTAATAGGATATAAGCATGGAGAATTCCAGGATTTCGACATTCAGGAAGCCGTAAACATGACAAAGGACATTCCGGAAGATCAGTATCAGATCTCCAAGATGCTTGTGAGATAACAAAATGGAATACACGGTGATCCGGCAAAACTTTGAGAAACACGGGTTTTCCACACAGCTTTTCCCTGCAAAGGAAGAAGCTCGTGATTATCTTGTGGATATCCTGAAGAATCAGACCATTGGATTTGGAGGAGGCTGTTTACCGGTGCAGAAATGTGGCTGCGCCACAAAACGCCCGGAGAATAAATGCAAAGACGCCATGCGCCCAAAATGCAGACAAGTGTTATGACTGCAGCAGCCCTGAACGGATTTGCCGCATAACGGCTGTGATTGACAGAGCGCCCATGGGCATGAAGTGTGAAATCATCTTTGTGGATGAGGCATTGGGATTTTAAAATAAGAAGATTGGCGAGAGCAAACGGAACTTTTTAGTGAATTTCCGCATGTTTCCCGCCATTTTTTTATCAGCAGAAGCTGTGTCAGATGGTATCAGAGGGGACTATTTTATTAACGGGATTTGACAACCGGAAGCTTTCCGGTTATGCTGATAAGAGGCTGACCGCAGTGAAACGGAATGCCTTATGGTTAAAAAAGGGACAGGAAGTAAGGAGAGGAAACAATGGATGTAATTGAAAGGTATATCAATGAACTGATGGAAAAGAGCACCCCGGACCGTCCGGTATGGAACATTGAGAAGCTGCTTCAGGGAGAAAAGGCAGACTGGAATTACATTGACGGCTGTATGATCAAGGCCATTTTGGAGATGTATGCCATTACCGGAGATTCAAACTATCTGGACTTTGCCGACAGATTTATTGATTACAGGGTGAGAGAAGATGGGACCATTGACGGCTATGACGTGGAAGAACGGAATATTGATAATATCAATGCAGGAAAAACCCTGTTTGAGCTTTACGATCTGACGGGAAAGGAAAAATACAGAAAAGCCATTGATCTGGTTTACAGCCAGATCGGAAAAATGCCGCGGACAAAAGAGGGAAACTTCTGGCACAAGGACATTTATCCAAACCAGGTATGGCTTGACGGCCTGTACATGTGCCAGCCGTTTTACATGGAATATGAAACCCGGTTTAATAAAAAGAAGAACTGCGGGGATATTTACAGCCAGTTTGCCAATGTGGTAAAGCTTATGAGGGATACGGAAACAGGCCTTTACTACCATGCATACGATTCTTCAAGGGAGATGTTCTGGTGTGATAAAGTCACCGGCTTATCCCAGAATTTCTGGCTGAGAGCCTTAGGCTGGTACGCAATGGCCCTTCTGGATACCATGGACAAAGGGGATAAGTCAGATGAAGACAGCTTAAAGCACATGGAAGAATCTTTCCGTGACCTGATAGACGCTATGTTAAAATACCAGGATGAAAGCGGTATGTGGTATCAGGTGGTAAACTTAGGCGGAATGGACCGGAATTATCTGGAAACCAGCGGAAGCGCCATCTTCTCCTATGCCATTTTAAAAGGAGTCCGTTTAGGCTGTCTTCCCGAATCCTACGCCGGGTATGGCAAAAAGGCTTTCCAGGGAATCTGTGATACCTATCTTCATTTGGAAGAGGGAAATATGAGCCTGGGAGGGATCTGCCTGGTGGCAGGACTTGGGGGAAAAGACAGGAGAAACGGAACTTATGACTATTACATGTCCGAACCAATTGTAAAGGATGATGCCAAAGGGGTGGGACCCTTCCTTCTTGCCTATACGGAAATGAGAAGGACCGGCTGGGAGTACAAGGCATAAAAAAATAAGAAAACAAATGGGGATTGGAGCACGGATGACCGGGCTGCAATCCTCATTTGTTTTAGCTTAAGCTGTTCTGCGCATATTTCTTTGGTGAAATCCCCACCTTTTTCGTAAATGCTTTAAAAAAGTTGCTGTAATCATTAAAACCGCACATGCTGTAAACCTCATTGACGCTGTAGCCGCCTGAGAGAAGTCTCTGGGCCAGTTCAATGCGGCGGGAAATTATGTAGGAATTAATGGTGGTACCGGTGCTTTTTTTGAAAAGCCTGCAAAGGTAAGAGGTACTTAAATAAAAATGAGCTGCAATCTCTCCAACGGTTAACTGGGAATCAATGTTGTGATGGATATAGGTGATGATATCGGTTACTTTACTGGTGAAATACTGCTTATGGTGTTCTGATTCCGCACCTAAAAAGGCTTCCGTAGCCAGCTTTGTTATGAAAACCATAAACTCGGCAAAGGCAGAGCGTTCTGCCACATCCTGTCCGAATCCCCCTTCTACGGCAAGTTTGTTAAAATAATATTTAAAACTCCGCTGCTGTCCCTGATTTAAAGAGATACAGTGGGAAAAATTCCTGGGCCTGTGGGTGAAGCAGTAGGTCAGATCCGTCTGGGGCGTGGAAATGCTTTCTAAATAGGAAGGATCTATGTATATGACAAACTTTTCATGAGGGATGGAGAGCTCGTTCTGCAGTATCTGGTGTTTTTCATACTGGTTGATGGCGAACATGGTCCCCGGTTCCATCCGGTAACTCTTATCATCAATGAGAAAAGTGCAGCCGCCGCTGACAGAAAAGAATAATTCGTGGCAGGGATGACCGTGCATGCTTAAAACTCCCGGGTCTTTATGAAGATGTACAATGGAGAAACATTGGGAAGCCATGCAGTGTTCAATTCCATCGGAAAAAGTGGTAAGTACTTTCATAAGTCGTAATTTCCTTAGCTAATTTTACTAAAACTATACCATAGGATGTCAATATTTGCAATGTTTTGTGCCGAATTTGAAATGAATTATCAATGGATGGATGTTATAATAAGAAAAAAGCACAGTGTAAGCGCTTACGCAAAAATGTAAAAAGGTGTAGAAAAAGTGAAAATGTTTACACAGAGCTTTTAAGAACTCATTTATGAGGGATAAGAAGAAGGAGAGAGAACTATGAAAAAAATCAAACAGTGGGCGGCAATGGGGTTAGCGACTGTTATGGCAGTGTCTTTAAGTGCCTGCGGCGGAAGCAAGAGCACCAGCGAGACAACTTCAGCAGGAGAAACGACTTCAGCGGCGGCAGGTGAGACCACAACAGCGGCAGCAACTACTTCAGGAGAGCCGGTAGAGCTTAGATTTTCCTGGTGGGGCGGTGACAGCAGACATGCCGCAACAGAAGAAGCCATTAAGGCATTTGAAGCCAAATATCCAAACATTAAGGTAACTCCTGAATATGGCGCATGGACAGGCTGGGAAGAGAAGCAGTCCTTAAATATTGTAGGCGGAAATGCAGCAGACGTTATGCAGATCAACTGGAACTGGATCGAATCCTACAGCAAGGGCGGAACATCCTTTGCCAACCTGGAAGATTATTCAGATGTTCTTGATTTAAAGCAGTTTTCACCGGAAAGCCTTGACCTTTGCAAGGTCGACAATAAATTAATGGCAGTGCCCATTTCCTTAACAGGCCGTGTGTTCTACTGGAATAAGACAGCCTTTGAAGAAGTAGGCTGTGATATTCCTACTGACCTGGATTCTCTGTATGCAGCAGGAGAAGCTTTTAAAGCCAAGGATCCTGATATGTATCCCTTAGCGCTTATGGAATATGACCGCATGATTTTAATGGTTTATTATCTGGAATCCAAGTACGGTAAAAACTGGGTTGAAGGCGGTGAGGTCAACTATACGGAAGAGGAAGTTAAGGACGGAATGGATTTCATCACAGAGCTGGAAACAAAGCATGTTATTCCAACCATGGCAACCTTTAGAGGTGATATGGCAGATTCTATTGACAAGAATGCAAAATGGATTGACGGCAAGTACGCAGGCATCTTTGAGTGGGATTCTGCTGCTTCCAAATACAAAAGCGCGCTTGAAGGCAGTGTGAATAAGTCCGGTCAGGAATTTATAGTTGGAGATTTCGTTAAGATGGGCGATTATAACGGCGGCTTTACAAAGATTTCCATGGCATTTGCAGTTGCCGGAAATTCCCAGCATCCAAAGGAAGCTGCTATGCTGATTAATTTCCTGTTAAATGATGAGGAAGGCGTTAAGATCAGCTCCACTGAGAGAGGAATTCCCTGTTCCACCGAGGGCTTAAAGATTCTGGAAGCCAACAAGCTTGGTGATGCTCTGACCATTGAGGCTAACACAAAGGTTATGGGCTACAGCAAATTTAACCTGGACAGCAAATTTGAGCACAACGACTTAAAGGCAAATCCGGATGGTGTTTACTATAAGGTATTTGGAAAGTTAAGCACAGGAGAAGTTGATTCCAGCCAGGCAGCCAAAGAGCTGATTAAGGGAGTTACAGAAACCCTCGAAGATTAATAAGAAGTTCAAACAATATAAATAAGTGATACATATTTCCTATGAGCCGCCATAGTTTATGGCGGCTCCCATAGAGAAAAGGGCAGGCAAAAGTCATGGGATACAAAGATGAGATATGGATGCCGTATCAGCTGATGGGAGCCATACAGATGTATGAAGCTACCGGCGAAAAGGCCTATAGGGATTTTGTAATGACCAGTATAAACAGGCTGGAAGAGATATCAAAAGGTCTGCCGGTACAGGATGGCCTGGCCTATTTTTTTGCACTGGATCAGACAGGTAATGAGAAATACAGACAGAAGATTGAGACACTGGTTGGCCAGAATGACTGGACGCTGGACTTTATGCCCTTTGTAACGGCATATGAGACCAGGTATAAAAGAAAAGAACATTATAATGAGATTGCAGCTTTGTTTCGGGAGAAAGATCAGTTTACAGGAAGTGATCTGGTGGCTCTTATAGAAACAATCGGTCAGATGTCAGAAGAGATCTATGAATATTACAGGGAATTAAGGGATTTATTTAAGACTGTGATCAAGGGAAAGATAAAGGAACTCCCGGATTCTTCTGAAGCCCTGGAAATCGGTTATTCTGTCCTGAGGGCATGTAATACAGGCGTGCTTCAACGGGAAAAATACAGCAGTTTTGGGGAACTTATTTGGAAAATGATTGAGAGTAACGATAAACATACACGCGCAGGCCTGCAGGAAATGCTCAAAGCGCAATATATCATATTAAAAGAACAGGAGGTATAAGCAGAATGAAGTCAAAAGGTATCCGCCAGGTCCTGGCAGATAATGCAGGATTCTTTTTCGTCTTACCATGGCTGATCGGATTTATACTTTTTAAGGTTTATCCGTTCGCTTCTTCACTGTACTATAGCTTTACGAATTATGACCTGTTTAACGGTATTACAAAGACGGGTATGATGAATTACAATAAGATATTCACAGATTCTGATATTAAAAAGGCGTTTTTTGTTACATTTAAATATGCGATTTTTGATGTGCCCTTAAAGCTGATGTTTGCATTGTTCATTGCATACATCCTGAACTTTAAACTAAAAGGAGTTAATTTCTTCCGGACCGCATATTATATCCCTTCCATTCTGGGAGGATCCATTGCCATCGCCATTCTGTGGAGAGCTGTATTTAATACGGACGGTCTGATCAACGCAGTTCTTGGGGCATTAGGCTTTGAAAAAATCAACTGGATGGCAAGCGGGGGAGGTGCGATGACTGTTATCGTGCTCTTAAGAGTCTGGCAGTTTGGTTCTGCCATGGTCATTTTCCTTGCAGCCTTAAAGGGGGTTTCCGAGGAGTTGTATGAGGCAGCTTCCATTGACGGAGCAGGAAAATGGACACAGTTCTTTAAAATTACTGTTCCCCTGATTACACCGGTTATTTTCTATAACTTAATCACACAGCTGTGCCAGGCGTTCCAGGAATTCAACGGACCATTCCTTGTAACAAAGGGAGGACCGGATGGAGCGACTACCTTAATCTCAATTTTGATTTACAACAACGCATTCTTGCGTCATAAAATGGGTATGGCAAGTGCCCAGGCCTGGATGCTGTTCCTCATTGTCATGACTCTTACAGCAGTGGCCTTTATAAGCCAGAAGAAATGGGTTTACTATTCAGATGAGGACGGGAGGTAGATAATATGACGAGAGAGACCAAGAAAAAGATCAGTACATTTATCCGTTATACATTACTGATTGTCGTGGGCTTTATTATGGTATATCCCTTAATCTGGATGGTGGGTGCTACCTTTAAGACAAACTCAGAAATTTTTACCAGCGCCTGGTTCTGGCCTAAAAAGCCTGTGACTGATGGTTATGCCAATGCATTTGTGGATTACGGCGGAAAGATCAACCTGATCAAATCCATGCTCAATACCTACAAAATTGTTGCGCCAAAGGTTCTTTTTACAGTGGTATCCGCCACGATTACCGCCTATGGTTTCGGCCGGTTTGACTTCAAGGGAAAAGGAATTCTGTTTTCTCTTATGATTTCCACCCTGTTCCTGCCGCAGGTAGTGCTGAACGCGCCCCAGTATATTATGTTCAATAAATGGGGCTGGACAAATTCCTACTTGCCGTTGGTAATTCCTTCTCTGTTTGCAGGTGATACTTATTTCTTATTTATGCTGGTACAGTTTTTAAGAGGAGTGCCAAAAGAACTGGAAGAAGCTGCCAAGATTGATGGCTGCAGCTCCATTAAAACCTTATGGTATGTAATTGTTCCCATGTTAAAGCCATCCCTGGTATCGGTTGCGCTGTTTCAGTTCATGTGGACTTCCAATGACTTTATGGGACCGTTGATTTACGTTTCCGATATGCCCAAATACACCAATTCCATTTATTTGCGCATGTCCATGGACGGTGATGTAGGATTCCAGTGGAACCGGATTTTGGCAATGTCCTTAATCTCCATCATTCCTTCCCTGATCGTATTCTTCTGTGCCCAGGAGGCATTTATTGACGGCATTGCTGCCGGAGGCGTTAAGGGATAATTGAAAAAAAGGGCGTGGTAAGTAATTGCTGCGCCCTTTTTCTGTAGGAGAAAAGATTTTTAAAGGAAAATTTACAGGTGAGGTTAAAATCAATATGGAATTAAAGATTATCTTAAAAACGGCACGGTCCGTAACTGTGGAAACAGTGACCCGGCAGATCTATGAATTTGAATCACCGGGAAGGATCCTGGTAAACGGAAAAGTCATGGGAGAAACAAAGCGGGTTGTATTTACGCTGTTTGACTTAAAGCCGGATATGGATTATAATATTTCTCTGGAAAGAGATGGAGAAAAGGCGGAAGCCGGCTTCCGTACTGACTATGAATTTGTGACATTAAATGTGAAAGATATTGGCGCAAAGGGCGATGGGATCCAGGATGATACTGCATTTATCCAGGCAGCCATTATGGCCTGTCCAAAGGATGGCCGGGTATTGATACCAAGAGGAAAATACCGGATCACCAGCCTGTTTTTAAAGAGCCATTTAAGGCTTGAGCTGGCTGAGGGAGCGGAGCTTTTGGCAGATACGGACAGGTACAAGTATCCCAGATTTCCCGGAATGATTGAAAGCTATGACGAACAAGAGGATTACAATCTGGGGACATGGGAAGGAAATCCCCTTCCAATGTTTGCCGGGATTATAACCGGAATCGACGTGGAGGATGTGGTGGTCTATGGCCCCGGTCTGATTAACGGCCAGGCTTCCTTTGACAACTGGTGGGACAATGTGCGCCAGATGAAGGTGGCATTCCGTCCCCGCATGGTATTTTTAGAGAGATGTAAAAACGTGTCTTTACAGGGCTTTTCCTTAAAAAACAGTCCCGCCTGGGTGCTGCATCCATATTTCAGCCAGAACTTGAAGTTCCTGAACCTGGATATTGAAAACCCGGCAGACTCTCCAAATACCGATGGTTTGGACCCGGAATCCTGTAAGAATGTGGAAATACTGGGCCTTCACTTTTCTTTGGGAGATGACTGCATTGCAATCAAATCCGGAAAAATTTACATGGGCAGTAAGTATCAAACGCCTTCTGAAAATATCCGGATCCGCCAGTGTCTTATGGAAAACGGCCATGGGGCAGTTACCGTGGGAAGCGAAGTAGGTGCAGGTGTTAAAAATATCCGTGTGGAGCGTTGTTTGTTCTCCAATACGGACAGAGGTCTTCGGATCAAGACAAGAAGAGGCAGGGGAAAGGACTCCGTGCTTTCCGGGATTTATTTTGACCATATCCACATGGATCATGTGATGACGCCATTTGTTGTAAACAGCTTTTATTTCTGTGATCCTGATGGGAAGTCCGATTATGTACAGTGCCGTGAGGCCCTTCCTGTAGATGAGAGAACTCCTGAGATCAAAGAGCTTTCCTTTACCAACATCAAGGCAAAAAACTGCCATGTGGCGGCTTCCTTCCTCTATGGGCTTCCGGAAAAGAAAATTCAGCGCATTGAATTTAAAAACGTTGATATTTCCTTTGCGGATGATGCAAAGGCAGGAGAGCCTGCCATGTTATCCGGAGTGGGAGAGTGCAGGAAAAAAGGCTTTCTCATCAGCAACGTGGACACCCTGATCTGTGATCATGTGAGGATTTCCGGCCAGGAAGGGGAAGCCTTTGAACTGAGCAGCATCAATCATTATGAAGTGAGATAAAGGAGGAGTTATCATGCAGATTGGAATCCGGTTACACGACGTGACGCCCGGAACCCTGGAGGAACGGGTGAAAATTGCCCATGAACAGGGATTTACCTGTGTTCATTTGGCTCTGGCAAAAACAGTACAAGATCATTCCGTGGAGAATTCCGCTCTGACGCCGGGTTATGCCATGTATTTGCGCAAAAAATTTGCGGAAAATGATATGGATATTGCAGTTTTGGGCTGCTATCTGAATCTGGCTCACCCGGACCAGGAAAAAATTAAGAAGATCCAGGAGCGTTATTTCGCTCATCTGCGTTTTGCTTCCATCTTAGGCTGCGGAGTGGTGGGCACCGAGACAGGGGCCCCCAATGAAGCATATTGTTATGAACCGGCCTGCCACAGTTCAGAAGCGCTTCAGACTTTTATTACAAACTTAAGGCCGGTTGTGGAGTGTGCGGAAAAATTCGGTGTGATTCTGGCTATTGAACCGGTATGGAGCCACATTGTATACAATTCAAAGCAGGCGCTGAAAGTGCTTAAAGCCATTGGCTCTCCTAATTTAAGAATTATCCTGGATCCGGTAAATCTTTTGTCAGCGGAAAACAGTGAGCATTACCAAGAGGTAATAAGGGAAGCCATTGAGGATTTAGGCGGGTATACGGATGTGCTTCATATGAAAGACTTTGTGGTGGAAGACGGCCGGATTATTTCCGGAGCACCGGGAACCGGAGTCATGAAATATGACGTGATCATGGATTTTGTGAAAAAGGAAAAGCCGTATATCCAGATGACCATTGAGGACAGCAAGCCGGATAATGCGGAGTGGTCGAGGAAATTTCTTGAGAGCCATGTCAACTAAGAAGCTGTACTAAAAAAGGAAACCAGGTCCTTTGCCAGGACTTTTGGTTTCCTTTTTTTATTCATAGGCTGTTACAGCCAGCCTGTAATTCAAAAAACCTTCCGTTATGGATGTGTAATCTTTATTCCGGTCAGCTTAAACATTCTTTCATAACTTCATATGCGCCTTTTTCTTTAATAGCCTTTAAATACCCTGCCACAGCTTCTTCAAATCCTGCAATTTCACTTAAATCCTCATCCCAGAAGTCAACGTTGGTACAAACTGCATGAGCAAGAGAAGCAGCATCCTCATCCTTATGGTCATAGAAGAACTGAAGAACCGGCTTGTCATCCTTAACCGTGTATTCATCACCGGCAGGACGTGCTGCAACGAGTCCGTCTTCTGTAAGGTTCATCCCATTGTAAAATGCGATGTAAAAAGCAAAAGAGGCTGTTATGCATTTGGGAAGAGCACCGGTTTTTTCCACATAACTCTTAAGGGAAGGCATAACCCGGGCTTTCCATTTGGAGGTGGAATTTAAGGAAATAGATAACAGTGCATGATCGATAAATGGGTTTTTGAAACGCTCTGTAACAGAGGCTGCAAAACTCATTAATTCCTCCTTTGGAAGGGTTAAGGTAGGAATGATCTCATCGTAAATGGTCTTGTTCATAAAGCCGCAGATCACTTCATCATCCATACAGTTGCGGACAATGTCCTGTCCGGCAAGGTAAGCGCCTAATACAAAGGAAGTGTGGGCGCCGTTTAAAATGCGGACCTTTCTCTGCTTGTATGGCTTGTGGTCGTTGCAAATGATAACAGGAAGACCGGCCTCTTCAAACAAAAGCTCTTTCTTTAAGCTGTCCGGTCCTTCAATGACCCAGAAGCCAAAGACTTCGCCCGTATCGATAATGTTATCCTCATAGCCTAATTCCTCACAGATGGCAGCGGCTTCATTTCTCGGATATCCGGTGACAATACGGTCTACCAAAGTGGAGCAGAAGATGTTCTCCGTTTTGATCCAGTTAATGAATTCTTCGCCTAAGTTCCATTGCTCGGCATATTTTAAAACGCATTTTTCCAGTTCTTTTCCGTTGTTATCGATCAGCTCGCAGGAGAGGATGACAAAGCCCTTGCCGGCTTCCTTTCCAAACTTCTCAAATCTTCTGTAAAGGAACTGGGTCAGTTTTCCAGGGTAGCTGTCAGCTGGAACATCCGTAAACTGGCAGGATGGATCATAAGCAATCCCTGCTTCGGTGGTATTGCAGGCAATGTAACGCAGGTCAGGATTGTCCGCACAGGCCAATACGGACTCATAATCCGTATAAGGATTTAAGCATCTGCTTACACAGGAGATCACTCGCTTGTCATTCACCTTCTGACCGTTTTCAAAACCGCGGAGGAAAAGTGTATAAAGCCCTTCCTGTTCGTTGATCATGTCTGCAAGGCCCGCTGCAATGGGCTGGCATAAAACGACTTTGGAGTTAAATCCGGTTTTCTCATTTAAAACGTCGATAAAATAATCCACAAATGCTCTTAAGAAGTTTCCTTCCCCAAACTGCAGCACCCGCTCCGGAGCATCCTTTAAAAGATATCCGTCAAATCCAAGCTTTTCCAGTGTTTCATAACATAACTTTTCCATTGAATTTATCTCCTTTTTTCTTAGTTGAAAAGGCCATTTGCCAAGTGAATATGCAGTCATATCCCTTCGGCTCACTGCCGCGTAAATTACAAGGTCACACCCTGCTTAAAGATGGCCATGTCGTGGAATCCTGCTTCTTCGGATTTCACCTTTTTGCCGGAAGCCACCTCAATGACAAAATCAAAGAACTCATTTTTAAGAGTATCCATATCCGTATCTTCAACCAGTACGCCGCAGTTAAAATCAATCCAGTTATTCTTCTTTGTGCTCAATGCGGTGTTGGTGGAAATTTTCATGGTTGGCACAGGACAGGCAAATGGGGTTCCCCTGCCTGTGGTAAACAGGACGATGTGGGCGCCGGAAGCTGCCAGTGCTGTGGAGGCTACTAAATCGTTGCCAGGAGCGCTTAAGAGGTTTAAACCCTTGGTACGCACCGGCTCCCCGTATTTTAATACATCCATGACAGGAGCGCTGCCGGATTTCTGGACGCAGCCTAAGGATTTGTCTTCCAGGGTGGAGATACCGCCCTTTTTATTACCTGGAGAGGGGTTTTCGTAAATGGTCTGGTTATGGTTGGTGAAATAATTCTTAAAATCATTGATCAGATCAACGGTTTTTTCAAAGGTTTCTTCATTGTGGCAGCGGTTCATGAGAAGGGTTTCCGCACCGAACATTTCAGGAACCTCTGTTAAAATGGTGGTTCCGCCTTTGGAAACCAGCATATCGGAGAATGCCCCTACCGTGGGATTGGCTGTGATTCCGGATAAACCGTCGGAACCGCCGCATTTCATACCGATGATGAGTTCGCTGCAGCTTACAGGCTCTCTGTGGAACGTGCCTGCATATTCAGCCAGCTGTTCAATGAGTTCCATTGCATCAGCCATTTCATCTTCAGAGTCCTGGGCCACCAGAAACTTTACCCTGCGCTCATCGTAATCACCAATATAAGGTTTCAGCTCGGCAATGTTGCTGTTTTCACAGCCAAGTCCAAGGACCAGAACGCCGCCTGCATTGGGATGGTTGATCAAATCAGCCAGAATGGTCCTGGTATATTCCTGGTCATCACCCATCTGGGAGCAGCCGTAAGGATGGGGGAATGCGGCAATTTCGTCAATGGTATTGCCTGCGTACTTTTTTGCCATGCGCTCCAGTGCAGTGGCTATGTTGTTGACACACCCGACCGTAGGAATGATCCAGATTTCGTTGCGCACACCCACTTTTCCGTCCGGCCTGCGGTAACCCTGAAAGAAACGTTCTTCTGAGGGGGCAACTGCTGTTTCCTGCTTCTCATAAGTATAAGTAAGTAAATCCCCTAACCCTGTTTTTAAATTGTGGGTGTGGATCCAGGCCCCTGTCTTAATATTTTCCTTTGCCATGCCAATGGCACAGCCGTATTTGATGACAGGTGAGCCGGCAGGTATATGGATGAGTGCAAACTTATGGCCCTGTGGGATATCTTCCAGGAGTGTTACAATATTTTCACCAATCTCTACGGCAGTGCCGGAAGAAAGCGGCTTTAATGCGACTGCAACATTATCTCTGGAATGAATTTTGATAAAATCCTGCATAAGTTTCCTTTCCTTTCTTCGTATCAGTTTCCGTTGATACACGTAATGTAAGTGCTTACATAAAACATACACTATTTTTTTGCCTTCGTCAATAGGGAAAGAATAAAAGAGATTTTTCTTTTTATTTAAGGGTATAATTTAAGAAAAAAAATGCTTTTTTCCTGGATAAAATTCAGCAATAACAGTTGCTTTACGGAAAGTTATCCTGTATAATGGATCGAGAAAAGTGTAAGCGCTTACGCCCGCTTTGTGTGGAAATTTAATGATGTCAGAGGAACTACCAGGATGAACATATATGATATTGCAGAGCTTGCAGGAGTTTCCATCGCTACCGTATCCCGTGTGGTGAACGACAGCCCCCGGGTGAGTGAGAGAACAAAACAAAAGGTCAGAAGGATTATGGAAGAGAACGGTTACACCCCCAATGTATTTGCCAGGGGACTTGGGCTTGATTCCATGAAGACCATTGGGATTTTATGTCCGGATGTGTCAGATGCCTATATGGCTACGGCAGTAGCCCATTTAGAGAGCCGCATGCACGAGCATGGTTATGATTGTATTTTGTGCTGCAGCGGATTTGAACAGTCTGTTAAAGAAAAGTATGTCAGCCTCCTTCTTGCAAAGAGGATCGATGCCCTTATTATGGTTGGTTCCACTTATGCCGGGACAGGGGAAGCCGACAAAAATACACAGTATGTCCGGGAGGCGGCAAAGCAGGTTCCGGTGTTTCTGATCAATGGCTATATGGACAGTGAAAATGTATACTGCGCTTATGGAGACGATTATCAGGCAACCTATCATGTGACCAGCCAGATGATTGAGACAGGGCGGCGCAGGATCCTGTTTCTCTGTGATTCCCGCTCTTACAGCGCGACTCAGAAACTGGCCGGTTATGAAGCCGCTTTAAAAGACCATGGCCTTCCGGTGCTGGGAGATTTAAAGCTTTATGTGAAGAACCGGATCCATTCCGTAAGGGATATCCTCTTAGAGCGCCGTGATTTAAAATTTGACAGTGTGGTGGCCACAGATGACGGTCTGGCCGTAGGGGCGATTAAATATGCCAATGCAAAGCTTTTAAAGATTCCGGAAGATTTATGCATTACCGGATTTAATAATTCTGCCCTGTCAATCTGCAGTGATCCCGAGCTTTCTTCCATTGACAACAGGGTCGAGGAATTATGCAACATCACCATTGATAATATGATGAAAATTCTCCTGGGAGCAGGAGCGGAAGTAAGCAGAAATAACCGGGTGACCTGCCGTCTTATAAAACGGTGTACCACCGATTTTTAACCTATTGTCATTTTCTTTCATATATGCTACAATATGAAGTCAGTAAACCAATGAAAACACCAAAGGGCATATGTTCATGCCCTATAAAGCTGCGCAGGTCCACATGAAAATGGGGTGATTCTGCCCGAAAATCGAGGATTGTAATAAGGAAAGAGCGGTGTCAGGAACAATGGAGCATGATGGAGAGAATGTGGTGCTTTGCGGTGCCAATTCCTATGAGCAGAAATATTATTTTAACCAGCAGTTTTCAAGCCTCCCGGAAAGTATCAAACGGGAGCTTCAGATCATGTGCGTGCTCTATACGGAAGATGTTGGTGGAATCCTTATTTTGGAGTACGATGAGGACGGCACTCTGGAATTTAAGGTAACGGCGGAGGAAAGTGATTATCTGTTTGATGAGATCGGAAGCGTACTGAAGATCAAACAGTACCGGAAAGAAAAGAGGGAACTTTTGGAAGCGCTGGAAATGTATTACCGGGTGTTTTATCTGGGAGAAGAACTGGAAGGCGGAGAAAGAGATACGTGAAGCTTAAAATTGGAAACGTGACGTTGGACAACAACCTGATACTGGCACCTATGGCAGGAGTTACAGACCTGCCATTTCGTTTTCTCTGCAGGGAACAGGGGTGCGGTATGGCAGTAACGGAAATGGTCAGCGCCAAGGCGATTTTATATAAAAACAGAAATACAAAAGAGCTGCTTAAGGTAGCTGAGGGGGAAGGTCCTGTAAGCCTCCAGCTTTTTGGCTCTGACCCGGAGATTATGGCGGATATTGCGGCCCAGGTGGAAGACGGACCCTATGTTTTTATTGATGTGAACATGGGCTGTCCCATGCCAAAGATCGTAAATAACGGGGAAGGGTCAGCTCTTATGAAAGATATCAGGCTTGCAAAACGCGTTTTAACCGCCATGGTAAAGGCGGTTAAAAAGCCTGTAACCGTAAAATTCAGAAAGGGTTTTACGGAAGAGGAATGCAATGCCGTGGAATTCGCCAAAATGGCGGAGAGCTGCGGAGTGGCGGCAGTTGCTGTTCACGGAAGGACCAGGGAGCAGTATTATTCAGGAACAGCGGACTGGGATATTATAAGGAAGGTAAAGGAAGCTGTGACGATTCCGGTCATTGGAAACGGAGATGTATTTAAGCCGGAGGATGCAAAGGCCCTTATGGAGGAAACCGGCTGCGACGGAGTGATGATCGCCCGGGGAGCCAAAGGAAATCCCTGGATTTTTTCAAGAACCATCCACTATCTGGAAACAGGAGACCTGCTTCCAGGCCCCACCAGAGAAGAAATCTGTAAGATGATCATTCGCCACGGGATCCTGCAGACGGAGCACAAAGGAGAGGCTGTGGCAATGCGTGAGATGCGGGGACACATGGCATGGTATACCACCGGCCTTCCCCATTCCGCAAAGCTTAGAAATGATATTAACCAGGTGGGAACCATGGATGAGTTAAAGGATTTTGTGGAAAAAAGGCTGGCCGGATTCCGGTCAGAGAAATGCAATCAGGAATCGTTGTATTCTTGACATTTTAAAATGTTTACGCTATAATATTTGGAATGCGAATGAGCGAGTATGAAACCAGGAGGAATCAAAACCATGGTAGACAAGAAAAATATTTTAACCTACGAAGGCCTTAAAAGATACGAGGATGAGCTTCAGAATTTAAAGGTGGTAAAAAGAAAAGAGGTCGCCCAGAAAATCAAGGAAGCCAGAGAACAAGGCGATTTATCCGAAAACGCTGAGTATGATGCCGCAAAGGATGAACAGAGGGACATTGAACTGCGTATTGAAGAGCTGGAGAAGCTCCTTAAGAATGCAGAAGTAGTGGTTGAGGATGAGATTGATTTAGATAAGATTAACATTGGCTGCAAGGTAAAAGTCTACGATGTTGATGAGGACGAAGAGATGGAATTCAAAATCGTGGGTTCCACAGAGGCAAACAGCCTTCAGAATAAGATTTCCAATGAATCCCCGGTAGGTCATGCTCTGATCGGTAAGAAAGTGGGAGATGTGGTAGACGTAGAGACACAGTCAGGGGTGATACAGTATAAGGTGCTGGAAATCCAGAGAGTATCTTAGAAAATCAGCCGTTCGATGAGCCATCCGGCGAATCGGACTTCCTTAACATAGTTCACAAAGGAGTGCAAACAGGTGGCAGAACAGCAGAATCAAAACCAAAATCAGGTTATAGAAGAGGATTTAAACCATTTGCTGAAGGTTCGCCGGGAAAAGCTGGCAGAGCTTCAGGAAGCGGGAAAAGATCCGTTTAAAGTTACAAAGTACGATGTAACCGTACACAGCAGTGAAATCAAGGAACATTATGAAGAATGGGAAGGAAAGGAAGTATCCATTGCAGGACGCCTTATGTCAAAGCGCGTGATGGGGAAAGCTTCCTTCTGTAATGTCCAGGATTTAAAAGGCAATATTCAGTCCTATGTAGCCAGAGACAGCATTGGAGAAGAGGAATACAAGGAATTCAAGAAGCTGGATATCGGTGATATTGTAGGCATTAAGGGAATTGCATTTACAACAAAAACAGGAGAGGTTTCCATCCATGCGGAAAGCGTTTGCCTGCTTACCAAGAGCCTTCAGATCCTGCCGGAGAAGTTCCACGGTCTGACCAATACGGACATTCGTTACAGGCAGAGATATGTGGACTTGATCATGAATCCTGAGGTAAGGGATACCTTTGTAAAGCGTTCCCAGATCATCAAGGCCATCCGTGACAATCTGGATGCCCAGGGCTTCATGGAGGTGGAGACACCTATGCTGGTAGCCAATGCAGGAGGTGCCTCAGCCAGACCATTTGAAACCCACTACAACGCACTTGATGAGGATGTAAAGCTGCGTATTTCTCTTGAACTCTATTTAAAGAGACTGATCGTAGGCGGTTTGGAAAGAGTATATGAAATCGGGCGTGTTTTCCGTAATGAGGGCGTTGATACCCGTCATAATCCGGAGTTCACTTTGATGGAGTTATACCAGGCTTATACTGATTACCACGGCATGATGGACCTGGTGGAGAATTTATTCAGGTCCGTGGCCCTTAAAGTCCTTGGAACAGCCGTTGTGACATATGACGGTGTGGAAATTGACTTGTCAAAGCCGTTTGAGCGCATTACCATGGTAGATGCTTTAAAGAAATACAAGGGAATTGATTTTACCACCGTTCATACGGATGAGGAAGCCAAGGCTTTAGCAGACCAGTACCATGTGGAATATGAGGCACGCCATAAGAAGGGTGATATTTTAAGCCTGCTTTTTGAGGAATTTGTAGAAGAGCATTTGATTCAGCCTACCTTTATTATGGACCATCCGGTTGAGATCTCTCCACTTACCAAGAAAAAGCCTGATGATCCTGACTATACGGAGCGTTTTGAGCTGTTCATTACAAAGCGTGAGATGGCCAATGCTTACTCTGAGTTAAATGATCCTTTGGATCAGATCGAACGCTTTAAGGCCCAGGAAGCACTTCTTGCGGCAGGAGATGATGAAGCCAATTCAATGGATGATGATTTTGTAAATGCACTCATGATCGGTATGCCTCCAACAGGCGGTATTGGAATCGGAATTGACAGGTTTGTTATGCTGCTTACGGATTCTTATGCTATTAGGGATGTGCTGTTGTTCCCAACGATGAAAAGCTTAGAAAAGTAAAACCTAGTGTTTATGCGGGGATGCGGGCTTTCAAAAAGGAAAAAAGGTTACTGCATCAAATTTTTATACTACGTAATAAAGAGGCATTGCTTAAAAACTATGCAGATCACGATTTGATACCGTAAACAGGGAAAATCGTTGCTGGCATTATTGAGGACATTTCCATTTTGGAAATGTCCTTTTCTACTTTTGGGAGAAAAAAGGATATGCATCATATTTCTGAAAGACAGCTGGGAAGCATAAAGGAGAAAGAAGGATCAGCCACAGGGACAGGAAGCTGCCATCAAATTGACAGAAGTCAGGAATCTTAAAACAAAGAATGAGCCAGTAGTCAGCAGGAATAATTTCCATAGGGCATGGCCCTGTAAAGGGACTGAGTTGCCAGTCTGGTTATGAATAGGCGGGACGAAGGAAGTTAGGCTTCTTCCGAGGGGGGATGATCCTGTTAGACATGAGAGGTGCGCCGCCATAGAGGGAAGGGAATACCAGTATCGGTATTACAACGGCATATTCTTGTCAGCAGATTCTAAATGTGGACTGTGGAACAGACCGTCCGATTTCGGATATTGTTCCATATCATCCAGCATAGCGACACGCCTCCGGAATTCCGGGGATTCAGAAAAGCGGGCGTCTAAAAACTGCCGGATCAATTCGAATGCTACGGTATGACCGATGACCTGACCGCCAAGACAGAGAATTTGAACATTATCGTGCTCCACACACTGGTGAGCTGAGTAAATGTCGTGGCATACGGCGGCGCGTATGCCGGGGATTTTGTTACAGGCGATTGCGGCGCCGATTCCGGTACCGCAGAACATGATGCCTCGTTCTGTTTGGTTTGTCAGAACTGCGGTACCCACTTTTTGTGCGATAATCGGGAAATCCACCGCGGCAGGCGTATAACTCCCGAAATCTTCTACATCATGGCCAAGAGATTTGATGTCCTCTACAAGCATTTGTTTTAGGGCGAAACCGGCGTGGTCGCTTCCGACTGCAATTTTCATATTCTATAATCCTCCTAATTTTTGAAATTTCTCCGATTCAGCAAATCTGTAGGAAGTCCGATGCTGTTTCCCTGAATGATTTCCGGCTCCAATATAAAATTGCGGTTAGGCAGTTCCGGGTTTTTTATGCGTTCCAGAAGCAAGGTGGCTATTTGGGAGCCGATGATGTTCGTGTCAAAGTTGGCGATGGTTGGTCGGACGGTCATCAAATCCAGATTGTCAATACCATCGTAGGAGACAAGAGAGAGTTCCTCCGGTATGCTGATATTTCTGAATTTAAGCCCCTTCAAGACTCCGATGGTCATCATGTTGTTCTGGGACATGATTGCGGTAGGCTTGTCTTTCATAGTGCAAAGGGCTTCGATTGCATCAATTCCCGACTGTAGTGAAAAACTTCCTGCAAACTGGTAAGGATAGGAGCTGTCTACGGTTATGTCGTATTCTTTCATGGCAGCTTTAAAGCCAGCCAGGCGTTCCTGGCTGTTGCTCAGATGCTGCGGGCCGTGCAGGACATATATCTTGCGGTGTCCGATGGAAAGGAGCAGCTTCGTCAGATGGTAACATCCCTCATAACCGTTGGTATCAACAAAATCACCCGTGAATTCAGGGGAGGATATTTTTCGGTTTACTAATACAATCGGCATATTTTTGTTTAGATTTACAATGTATTCATCGTTCATTCCGGTTGTGTTGAGTACCAGGGCATCCACATTTTTTCCAATCATCAGGTCCAGATACTTGCGTTCCCGTTCCTGGCTATTTTCGGTACTGCATAAAATCATGCTATATCCTTCATTGCGCAGAATATCCTCCGCGGCTCTGGCTGCGGATATATGATAGGTGTTGGAGATGTCGGATACAACGTATCCTATCATATGAGTAGAATTCATCTTCAGGCTCCGGGCGATAGAGTTTTGTACGTAGCCCAGGGCGTCGATGGCAGCGCGGACACGGTTTTCTACATCTGGACTCACATAATAATTGCCATTCAGGACCCTGGATACGGTTGCCACAGATACATTCGCAACAGAAGCAACGTCTTTGACTGTAGCTTTACATTTCATAAAAAAACCTCACTATGACTTTAAGTATACGTTTTCTTGAACTGCTTCTAATATACCATTTATTACTAATAAATATCAATAGTTTTTTAAATATTTATGAAAAATACTTTAAATATAAAATATACATTGTGCACAATTTTTAAAAACAAACCTGTATAAAATTAATAAATTTATAAAATTGTAAAAAAAGTTCTTGAAAAAGTATTATCACTTTGGTATTATACAGACATGAAGAAAACGATTACTTGTGCAATTTGTTTATATTTAATGATATATTGCGCTGGGCAGTCAGAAAAACTATCTAAAATAGTTTTTTTTTAGATCACCAAGAAAACGATTACTTAAATAAAGGAGAGAAAAATGAAAAGTTTTATATCAGAGAATAGCGGCCGAATTGTCACGATGCACCTTCAGAAAGGAGAGCTGCTGGCAGAAAGCATTCGGAGCGAAGCGAAACGGCGAGGCATTAACAATGCGGTATTGCTGTGTGCCATTGGTTCGCTGAGAAAAATTGTGATGCATATGATCCTGACGACGGATGATCTGGCAGAAAACAGGTATGTGACGATTGAAAAACCGATTGAACTGGGATCGATGCAGGGATTAATCCTGAATGGTGAGCCACACTTTCATTTTGTTTGTTCCTCTCCGGAGGGGAAGGAGTATATCGGTCATGTTGAGGACGGATGTGAGGTTCAGTATTTGATTGAATTGTGCTTCATGGAACTGCCGGGGCTGGAGGTTGAACGGAAACTGGATGAGTATGGGATTTCCTATATCACAGAGAGAGAAAGCCGTGTCTTGCCCGGAACTTGTTGAAAAGGAGGCTCTGAATGAAGAAAATAAAAAGATTGAAAAAGGGTTCGTGGGTCGGGTATGCATTCCTGGCTCCCTGGCTGCTGGGTTTTTTTGGTCTTACAGTCATCCCCATGATTTCGTCGTTGTATTTCTCGTTTATGAAGTACGACATGCTTACGGATCCGGTTATGTACGGCCTTCAAAATTATACGGGTATGCTTCATGATGCGAAATTTGCAAAGAGTTTCCTGGTGACAATCAAATATGTGTTTGTAAGCGTGCCGCTGCAACTGATGTTCGCACTTTTTGTAGCGATGCTGCTGAAGAAAAACCGAAAAGGCATACGGTTGTACAGGGCTGTTTATTATCTGCCATCCTTATTTGGCGGTAGTGTGGCGGTATCCATTTTATGGAGGCAGTTGTTTAATAAAGGGGGGTTATTTAATCAAATTCTTTCGTTTTTTGACATAAAGGGTATCAACTGGATTGCCACGCCGGGTACGGCGCTTAACACGCTGATTGTTCTGGCTGTATGGCAGTTTGGGGCTTCAATGGTCATATTTCTGGCGGCGTTGAAACAGATTCCTGAGGACTATTATGAGGCCTCACGGATTGACGGCGCGGGAGTGGTAAAGCAGTTTTTCTATATCACAGTTCCGGTTCTGACGCCAATGGTTTTTTTCAACATTGTTATGGCATTTATCAATGCTTTCCAGGCATTCACGCCTGCATACATCGTGAGCGGCGGTACTGGTGCTCCGCTCAATTCGACCTTGTTTTACACACTCTATCTCTATATTAAGGCTTTCGGGGAATTTGAGATGGGTTATGCGTCCGCGATGGCCTGGGTACTCTTGGTTATAATAGGAATCGTGACGGGGCTGCTGTTTTTAAGCGCGAAACTGTGGGTATTTTATGATGAGTAGGAGGGGCGAGAGAATGACAAAGATATTTAATAAGAGAATGCTCAGAAATGTTGTTTTCCATCTGCTTATCATAGGGGTCGGCTTCGTGATGCTGTATCCGCTGCTTTGGATGTTGGTAAGCTCATTTAAACCAAATTCAGAGATTTTTAAAAGTTTTTCCCTGACAATCAAGAGTTTTACACTGGAGAATTATATTTCAGGGTGGCAGGGAATATCGGGCATTACCTATACCCGGTTTTATCTAAATTCGTTCTTTCTTGTGGCGCTGTCGATGTTTGGAAATATCGTATCATGCCTGATGGCTGCATATGCCTTTGGTAAACTAAAATTTCCTTTGAAGAACTTTTGGTTTGCTCTGATGATGGTGACGCTGATGCTGCCTAAGCATGTGAAATTGATCCCGCAATATGTGATGTACAATAATTTTGGCTGGATTAATACATATCTGCCGCTTGTTGTACCCAAATTTCTGGCACAGGAAGGGTTCTTTATTTTCCTTATTACTCAGTTTATCAGAGGGTTGCCGCGGGAGATTGATGAGGCAGCTACGGTTGATGGGTGCGGGCCGTTCCGCTTATTTTCAAATATCGTGGTACCGTTGTCGGTCCCGGCGATTGTGACTACGGCGATTTTCTCTTTCATCTGGACCTGGAATGACTTCTTCACCCAGATGATCTATTTAAATGACATAAAGAAATATACGATTTCGCTGGCACTCCGGCAGTTAGTGGATGCCATGGGCAACAGCTCATGGGGCGGGTTGTTTGCGATGTCGGCAGTATCATTGGTTCCGCTGTTTTTGATGTTTGTGGTATTCCAGAACTATCTGGTGGAAGGTATCACATCGGGAAGCGTGAAAGGGTAAATACATTCTGTCTCAGAATGCAAATAAAAAGGAGGAGAACATTAAGATGAAAAAGGAAAATGAGGAGCTTTTAAAGCTTTATGAGCCGCTGAGAGTGGCGGACGTAAGGGATGGATTGGATTGGATGGGTTACCATCATTACGGGACGATGGATCATAAGATACGTCCCCTTTTCAGGACGAAGGCGGTAGGGATTGCAAGGACAGCCAGATACCTTCCCTATGGAGGTCCGGACCCCAAAGTAATCGGAGAGGAATACAGTGAATGGTCCTCTTGGTATTACAAGAATGAATGTACATATCCGTGGATGAAAGAGATTGAGGAAGGCGATTTTATTGTACTGGATGTATCCGGTATTGATGTGGGCATCATGGGTTCGGAAAACACCTTGACAGCGATGCTTCGGGGAGCCAGGGGCTTTGTGATGAACGGTGGCGGAATTCGGGATACGGATGAGGTCATCATGCAGAAAGTCCCGGTTTGGAGTTATTTCGTATCGCAGAAGATGGACCAGGTGAGAGCCAGCTTTGATCGGAAGGATGTGCCTGTCGCTATCGGCGGAGTAAGCGTATATCCAGGGGACGTGGTTGTGGCAGATGGAGACGGAGTCATCGTGGTGCCGCGGGCCATTGCGCGGGATGTGGCAAAATATGCCCACCAGGAGCTGTATAAGGACAAGGATTCCAGGAGGGAGAAGTATGAGAAGCTGAACTGGGAGCTGGATGATACGGTTATCAATAATCAGGAAAGGTTTGAGGTATAAAGCGATGGAAGGACAATACACAGCAGAAAAAAATAGAGAACTGTTGAAGATCTTTGAGCCTCTTCGTGTGGCGGATGTAAGAGACGGCATGGATTGGATGGGGTATCACCATTACGGATCTCTGGACCATGAGATCCGGCCGTTGTACAGGACAAAGATCGTGGGAATAGCGAGAACCGTGCGCTATATCCCCTATGGGGGGCCGGACCCGGAGGTGACGGGGGAGGCCTATACGCAGTGGTCTGCCGACTATTACAAGAATGTCTGCTCCATCCAGCCGTGGATCAATGACGTGCAGGAGGGGGATGTGATTGTCATGGATGTGTCCGGCGTAGATGTGGGCCATATGGGTTCGGAAAACGCGTTGGGGGCGAAGATTAAAGGCGTCCGGGGTTTTGTGACCAATGGCGGAGGGATCCGGGATACGGATGAAGTGATCATGCAGCAGATACCAGTCTGGAGTTATTTTGTATCACAGAAGATGAACCAGACCAGAGGGCGGTATTTGGAGAAGAATATTCCAGTGGCCATCGGTGGGGTTTTAGTCTGCCCGGGGGATGTGGTAGTGGCTGACGGTGATGGGGTGATCGTTGTTCCCAGAAAAATTGCTAAGGATGTAGCAAAGTATGCTCACCAGGAATTATATCATGATAAGAACGCAAGGAAAGAAAAGTATGAAAAGTTAAACTGGGAACTAGATGAATCGGTGATGAATAATCAGGAAAGATATGAGGGTGTATGATGGAAAAAAGATTTTGGAAGACGATTATATCTGTAGAATTGGCTGTGTGTATGGCGGTGGGACTTACTGCCTGCAACAGCAAAAAGCAGGAGCAGACGGAGGGAGTGACCTCGGCTTTGGTGCAGGAAACTACTGCCGGTACAAGCGCTCAGACAGAGATTCGTTTTACCTGGTGGGGAGATACCAAGCGGCATGAGGTATATAATTCTATTTGTGATCGGTTTGAGGCAAAAAATCCGGATATTAAGGTGATTCGGGAATTTGGTTCGTTCCAGGATTATTGGGATAAGCTTGCTACTCAAGTGGCGGGAGGTAATGCACCGGATGCGTTCGGCATGCATCCGCAGTATGTGTCCGACTATGCGGGAAGGAACGCCTTGGCGGATATGCAGTCTTATATTGATGACGGAGTTATTGACATTAGCAAGATGGAACCGTCGGTTGTGGATAGCGGGCGGGTGAACGATAGCTTGTGTATGATATCCCAAGGGGTAACTTTTACCAATCTTATTGCGAACAAGACTATGCTCGATAAGTACGGAATTTCTTATCCGGCCTACAACGATGACTGGACCTGGGCGGAATTCGCAGAGCAGGCAAAAGCCTTTGCTCAAAAAGCAGATGAGGCTGGTGAGGAAGCCTATATGGTCAATGATTTCAGCAGCCTGTTCTCCGCGTACCGCTATATGGCACGCCAAGACGGAACCGACCAGTATACGGCGGATGGTGAGATTGCATTTACAGAAGATTCAGTTGCCAACTGGTTTAAGTACTGGACCGATCTGAGAGATGCGAATGCCATTCCGGATGGAGCAATGACGACGGAGGACTTTGGAGCTCCGCTGGAGCAGAAACTGTTTACACAGGGCAAAGTGGCGATCTGCAAGCAGCCGGCAAACCAGCTCCACTTATATCAGGCGCAGATGCCGGATTCGGAACTGATCTGTCTGAGAAACCCTACTGGGAATAACGGGGAGAGGGGAGAATATATTGAGGGTGCTCATTTTGCAATTTCCGCGTCAAGCGGCGAGGAAAAAAAGCTGGCGGCAGCCAAATTGATCAACTTCTTTGTGAATACGGAAGACTCTATGGAGCTGTTCAAGATGGAACAGGGGGTTCCAGCCAATGGAGAAATGGCAGCCTATATCAAAGGTTTTCTCGACGATGTGCTAAAGCTTGAGATTGAATATGTAGAAGAGACAATGAAAGTGGCAGGGGAAGGAACCTATGCACCCATTGGTGCAAAATCTGTTGATACGGCATTCCGGGATGCCCATGCGTCGGTGGCTTTCGGGGAGATGAGTCCGGAAGAGGCGGCAGCGGCCTTTATAAAGGAAGCGCAAGATATTGTTGCAAAAAATAAAAAGTAATAAAGTCCCCTGCTTACGTCATTGATAGGCAGGGGGAAGTTAAGTACATTAAGTAAACGTTTACTTTGAGAGGAGTGTTTTATGCAGGTGGGCTGTGGGCTGGTTCGGCAGGAGTATATTGCCTTGGCAGGGCAGATAGGGTTTGACTATGTGGAATTAATGGGAAAGTATCTGGTGTCCCTGGATGAGAAAACCTTTAAAAAACTTGTCGCAAATCTTGCCGTGAGTGGGGTGGAGTGCAGAGGGATCAACGGATACTGCCCCGCAGAAATTGTGATTGCCGGGCCGAGCTTTGATTTGGCACAGGCAAAGCGCTATGCCAGGAAAGCTGCCGGCAGGGCGAAGGAGACAGGCGCTTCTTTTGTTGGGATCGGCTCCCCAAAATCCCGTATGCTGCCCGATGGATACAATAGGGAGCTTGCAAAAAAACAGTTGCGGGATTTTTTGAAAACGACCGCGGAGGAGATGGGGCGGTATGGAATTACGGTCTGTCTGGAGGCGCTCGCCCCGTGCTACTGCAATTTTATCAATTACGTGGCTGAGGCCGCAGAGATTGTCCGGGAGATAGGCTGGGAAAATATCCGGGTGGTGGCTGATTTTTACAATATGGAGTATACCGGGGAAGCGGATCTGGATCTGCGGCCCTGGCTGGCTGAAATTGTCCACGTGCATATTTCTGATGATATGGGAAGTCCAGAAAAGCGATATTTTTTAAAAGAGGAAAAGAAGAAAATTCATCAGGGGCGGATACGAAAGCTGTATCGTTCGGGATATGATGGAGCGGTCACAATCGAAGTGGATCTGCCCCTGGAGTATGCACCGGCGAAAGCCTCGCTGGAGATGCTTCGGGATGCGGTTTGAGAGGAGAATAAGACATGGCAGGAAAAGCACAGAAAAAAGTAATTATTTCGGCAGCAATCACGGGAGGCGTGCATACGCCGACGATGTCGCCTTATCTTCCGAAGACGCCGGACGATATCATTCGGCAGTCTGTGGACGCCTATATGGCGGGGGCGGCAATCGTACATATTCACGCAAGAAAGGAAAACGGAGAACCTACTGCGGACCATAAGACATTTGAGTATATCCTTTCTTCTATAAAAAAAGAATGTGATGTGATCATCGGGCTGACCACGGGAGGTGCACAGGGAATGACGGTGGAGGAGCGGCTTTCCGTCATAGACCGGTTCCGTCCGGAGATGGCTTCTGCCAATGGAGGTTCCATCAATTTCTGCTTCAGCAAATTAGCAGATACGATGGAAACTCCGCAGTATGATTGGGAGGTTCCGTTCATCAGCCGGACCTATGACAATATATTCAAAAACACTTTTAAGGACATGGAGTATTGCATTACAACCATGAACAAATGTAATACCATGCCGGAATACGAAATCTTTGACTATGGGCAGTTGAACAATCTGGCGTATTTTAAGAAGAACGGCGTAATTACCCAGCCAATCTACCTGCAGTTTGTGCCTGGTATCATGGGAGGTATGCCGATCAGTGCGGAGGGCATGATGTTTATGATCGACCAGTCAAAAAAAATCCTTGGAAATGACATACAATACTGCTCTGTAGGGGCAGGACGGAGAATGTTCCGGACAGAGACGTTGTGTGCACTCAACGGAGGTAATGTGAGGGTCGGCATGGAGGACGGACTTTATATTAAACCGAATGGAGAGCTGGCCGTCGATAACGCGGCGCAGGTGACAAAGATAAAACAGATTCTGGAGGCATTGGATTTTGAAATTGCTGATCCGGACGAGGCAAGACAGATGCTTCATCTAAAAGGGATAGATAAAGTGAAATTTTAAGACGGCAGCAGGAAAGGGCGAGGTGGATACAGTATGTTTCGGGATGTAGTGGTAGTATCGGCGGCCAGAACGCCGGTGGGCAGTTTTGGTGGATCCTTAAAGGATGTCAGTACAGTTGATTTGGGAGTGCTTGTGATCAGGGAAGCTGTAAATAGAGCGGGACTGGAGCCAGACCAGATTGACGAGGTGGTGCTGGGATGTGTAGGGCAATATGGATATAATCCGTTTCTGGCACGCCTGGTAGGCCTGAAAGCAGGCTGCAGCGTGGAAAGTACCGGTCAGACTGTGAACCGTCTCTGTGCCTCTGGGCTGCAGGCCGTGGTGACGGCGGCGACAGCAATCGATCATCAGGATGTCGGAATTTGTGTGGCAGGTGGGGCTGAGAATATGAGCAGCTTTCCTTATAGCTCGTATACAAACCGCTGGGGCAGCCGGATGGGAAATACGGAATTAAAAGATAGCCTGGTGCTTGCGCTGACAGAACCAGTTGAAGGCGAGGCAGGAAAGGAAATCCACATCGCCATTACGGCTGAGAATATCGCGGCAAAGTACAATATCAGCAGGGAAGAGGCGGATGTTTATGCGGCGGAGGGCCAGAGACGCGCGTTGGCAGCCATTGCAAAAGGACGGTTTCGGGATGAAATTGTGCCTGTTGAAGTGAAAGAAAGAAAAAGTATCCGGATGTTTAATACAGATGAGCATCCAAGAGAAACCACAGTTGAAAAACTGGCGCGTCTGAAGACCATCGTAAAAGCGGACGGTGTAGTAACAGCGGGAAATGCGTCAGGTATCAATGACGGCGCTGCTGCTCTGGTGATGATGAGTGGAAAGAGAGCAGAGGAATTGGGATGTGAACCGCTTGCTAAGGTAGTGGATTATGCTGCTGCGGGCGTGGATCCTGATTATATGGGAATCGGACCGGTGGTATCCACAAGAAAGCTGCTTGAAAAGACAGGGATGAGACTGGAAGAGATTGGGTTGTTTGAACTGAATGAGGCATTTGCTACTCAGGCGATTGCCTGCATCCGGGAGTTGGGACTGGATCCAGAGCTCGTTAATGTCAATGGAAGCGGCATTGCTCTGGGACACCCGATCGGAGCTACGGGAGCGGTAATCTCCGTGAAGCTTTTATATGAGATGAAGCGCAGGAATGTACGCTACGGTATCGCATCCCTCTGTATTGGAGGAGGCCAGGGACTCAGTGTACTGTTTGAGAGGGTATAGGCAATGGATACAAAAAAAAGAAAAATAATTGTGCTGGATGATGACCCGACAGGGGTTCAGACGGTCCATGATATTTATGTCTACACGGATTGGAGCGAGGAAAGCATCAAGGCAGGTTTTGAGGATGAAATGCCCATGTTCTTTCTGCTGACAAATTCCAGGGGCTTTACGGCAGAAGAAACGCGGCAGGTCCATCGGGAGATTGGCAAGCGCATTGCCCGGATTTCCAAAGAGACCGGCATACCGTTTTTGCTGATAAGCAGAGGGGATTCCACCCTTCGTGGGCATTATCCGCTGGAGACGGATACTCTCCGGGAGGTTTTGGAAGAAGAGGGAATTTCGATAGACGGTGAGATTCTCTGCCCATTCTTTCCAGAAGGAGGGCGGTATACGGCGGGGGACACCCATTATGTGGTTGAGAGCGCCAGGCTGGTGCCTGCCGGGGAGACGGAGTTTGCCAGGGACAGAACCTTTGGATATGTCCAATCCGACCTAAAGGCATGGATTGAGGAAAAGAGCGGCGGCAGCTACAGGCGGGAGGATGTAATTTCCATTAGCCTGGCGGAACTAAGAAACGGGGATATAGGAAAGCTGCGGCAAAAACTCAAAGAGGTTGCCGATTTCCGTAAGGTGGTAGTCAATGCGGTAGAATATCGGGATTTGGAAGTGTTTGTGGACGCTTGCCGTTATTGCCTGGACCAGGGCAGAAATTATCTCTTCCGGACGGCTGCGGCATTGCCAAAGGTATTGGGAAATATAACGGATGCAGGGCTACTGGAAAGGGAACAGCTGAAAGATCCCGAAAATCCACGGGGAGGACTGATTGTCGTAGGCTCACATGTGATGAAAACCACTCGGCAGCTGGAGGCGCTGCGGAGGGAAGAGCGAGTCAGATTTATTGAATTTCATGTGGAGCTGGTAAGCCGGGAAGAGGAGTTTGCTGCTGAGAGGCAACGCGTATTCCGGCAGATGAGAGCGTGCATTGCTGACGGGGAGACCGTGACGGTATATACCAGCAGGAAGCGGCAGGATATGAATACCGGTAACCGGGAGGATGATCTAAAAGTATCGGTGAAGATCTCTGAGGCGCTTACTGAAATAGTTGCCGCTCTGGATATCAGGCCATCATTTATCGTGGCGAAAGGCGGAATTACGTCCAGTGATGTGGGAATCAAGGGGCTTCGGGTAAAAAAAGCTCTTGTCATGGGTCAGGTGTTGCCTGGCATCCCGGTTTGGAAGATAGGACAAGAAAGTCGTTTCCCAGGTATGGCTTACGTGATTTTCCCCGGCAATGTGGGGAGCGATACTGCTTTATATGAGATAGTGGAAAAATTGATTTGAGGAGGACACGAAATGAGATTTGACGGGAAGGTTGCGGTTGTAACAGGAGCCGCGCAGGGCATTGGGGAAGCAATTGCCCGGAGACTTTTTGAAGAAGGCGCCATGGTAGTTCTGCTGGATATAAATGAAGGTAAGGTAAAAATGGCAGCAGGAAGAATCGATGAAAACGGAAAGAATGCCGTGGGAATTGCCTGCAATGTGGCAGATCAGGTGATGACATCGGGTGTCATGGAAAGAATCAGGCAGGAATATGGAGTAATTGATATTTTGATAAACAATGCCGGGATTACCAGGGATGTAATGTTTCATAAGATGACAAGCGAGCAGTGGAACCAGGTTTTAGATGTTAACCTAAATGGGATGTTTAACTGCACAAGAGAAGTTATTCAGGGAATGCGGGAGCAGAAATATGGTAAGATTGTAAACCTGGCGAGTGTTTCGGCGTTTGGCAACATAGGGCAGACTAATTATGGCACCTCTAAGGCAGCAGTCATTGGATTTACGAAATGTCTGGCAAAGGAGTCTGCACGGGCGAATATCACGGTTAATGCAATCGCGCCCAGTTACATTAATACGGAGATGCTTCAGGCGGTTCCAGAAGAAGTTATGCAGAAGTTCATTGAGGCGATTCCGTCAAACAGGCTGGGTACGCCGCAGGAGCTTGCCGCCGTGGCAGCGTTTCTGTGCAGCGACGATTCCAGTTTTGTAACGGGAGAATGTATTGTGGTATCGGGTGGTTCTTACATGTAGAAGTATTTTGAGAAGCATGAGAAGCAGAGGTACGGAGGATGAGCTACATTCTGTTTGACATAGGACATAGACCATTACACGTTATTGTTTTGTGTAATGGTCTATGCTTTATTTTTTGTGATACCTATGTAGTTGCTATTGAATAAAAGTTTATAAAATGAAGTAGTGAAAAGTTTGAATAAAAGGCAGAAAATGAAACCCTGGTGGAGGATAGACTTCCACCAGGGCTTTGCATTGGGCAGAAAATTTCTAAAAATTATTGCATATATGTTTCCGTCAAAATAGATTCCAGCAGTATTAGTACATGTTGGGAATTATGCATTTTTTTGAAACGTTCACTAAATTTAGTTATTTTACATATATAAACAATAAAAATCATTGAAATATCTAAAAATCAGACAAACAATATGATGCATAATTTTGAAACTACTAAAAAATATATAATTATACTTGCTATATTAATCGATTCGATGTATAATTTAACTAACAAAAATTATTTAGGCCAAAAATAATTTATTCATCAAAGAGAACATTTGTAATCACACACTATTTAGGAGGGAATTTATTATGAAACGAACATTATCAACGGTTATGGCAGTAATCATGGCATCAGCTTTAGCTTTAACAGCGTGTGGGTCAAGCGGTTCAACTGCATCTGGTGAGAAAAAGTCAGATGACGGAGGAGTAGCAATGGTTCTTTCAGGATTAAAGACTGATGAGGGATTTAATCAGTACACATATGAAGGAATGGTACAGGCAGGCAAGGAGCTTGGCATTAGAACGGCATTTAGAGAGGAAGTTTCACAGGATGAACAGCTGGAAGTAATACGTCAGTTTGCACAGTCAAAGTACAAAATCATTATTGGACAGGGCGGACAGTTTGGCGAAGCTTTACAGACAGTAGCAAAAGAATTCCCTGATACAAACTTTATTTTTAGTGTGGGTACAGAAACAGGTGGCCTTCCTAATGTGACGGCTGCGACGGTAAGCTACAGACATGCAGGATACCTTGGCGGCATTATGGCTGCACATTCCACGAAGACAAAGAAGGTCTCTATGATTACCGGTGAATGGTATGGTCCGCAACGCCAGATGGAAGAGGGATTTAGAGCGGGTGTAGCGGCTGTTGATCCATCTATTCAAGTTTCCGCAATTACTACAGGTTCCTGGTCAGATGTTAATACTGCAAGAGAAGCTTCACTTTCTTTGATTGCAGACGGAAATGATATCCTGTTCCCTTGTCTTGATGCAGCATATGTAGGAGTTCTTTCAGCTGCCCAGGATTCAGAAAATATTTATGTTGTTGGCTCTGTAGCCGATATGGGTAAAGTTGCTCCAGAGGTTACAATTGGCAGTGTTGTGTTTAACTGGAAAGCACTTGGATATGAGGAAGCTGCCGGAAAACTTCTTGACGGCAAAGTTCATGTACTTGGAATGGAGTCTGATGGAATTACTCCGGTTTATGATGAAAAACTTCTGTCAGCAGATGGACAGGCTGCTCTTAAGAAAGCCATTGATGGGCTGAAGGCTGGCAGCCTTGGCATTGAGCCGTAACGTAAATGAATAAAATCCACTGATCAAATGAAGGTTGCTCATTAAAGAGACTAGATAATAAGTTGAAAGAGGTTATTTATGGATGATAATGTTTTTGCACTGCAAATGCAAGAAATAACAAAGGTTTTTCCAGGTGTAATTGCAAATGACCATATCAGCCTAGAGTGTAAAAAAGGAGAGGTCTTAGGATTACTTGGCGAAAACGGGGCGGGGAAAACAACCCTTATGAATGTCCTGTACGGTCTTTATCAACCAGATGGAGGCAGAATACTCGTCAATGGAAAAGAAGTAAAAATAACGTCACCATCTGAAGCAATCCAATATGGTATTGGAATGGTGCATCAGCACTTTAAACTTGTTGATACACTAACAGCACTGGAAAATATTGTTCTTGGTATGCCGGATCAGAAACAATTTCTGGACTTAGGTCCGGCCAGGGAACGTTTATTAAACCTTTGCAAGGAATACGAGCTTTATGTAGAGCCGGATACTGAAGTATGGAAACTTCCTGTAGGTCAGCAACAGTGGATTGAGATATTAAAAGCGCTGTATAGGAATGCACAGATTCTAGTTCTTGATGAGCCAACGGCTGTTTTAACTCCCTCGGAAAGTGATCAGCTCTGCCGTGCAATTAAAAAGCTGACAAAAGAAGGAAGATCTGTAGTATTTATCAGTCACAAGCTGCGTGAGGTGATGGAAATTACAGACAATGTAACAGTTATCCGAGATGGAAAATACATCGGAACCATAGCTACAAAGGACTCTGATCAGATTAAACTGGCAAAGATGATGGTTGGCCGGCCGATTTCAATTGAAAGAAGAGAAAGAGAACCGAATAAAAATCCGGAACCGGTTCTTGTGATGAAGGATGTTGATGCAAAGGATGACAGAGGAATTCCGGCTCTAAAGAATTTCAACCTTACGGTACATGCGGGAGAAATTGTCGGCGTAGCTGGAGTTGATGGAAATGGTCAGCGGGAGCTTGCAGAGTGCATTGTCGGTTTGAGAAAGGCCACAAGCGGTTTAATTAAAGTGAAAGGAAAAGAAATTACAGATGTTGTTGCAGATCCTTCCTTTATTGGATATATTCCTGAAGATAGACAAAAGACGGGTCTTGTAATGGATTTTTCTGTTGCTGATAATTTAATTATTAAGGAATGCGGCAAGGCACCATATGCTAATAAAAATATTTTAAATCTCGGCGCTATAAAAAAACATGCCAAAGAAATGGCTAAAAAATACAATGTCAAAACTCCGTCGGAGGCTGTAAAGGTGAAGACTTTATCTGGTGGAAACCAGCAAAAGGTGGTAATAGCCCGCGAGCTTGATCCGGAACCAGTACTTGATATTGCAGCACATCCAACGCGTGGCCTGGACTTAGGAGCAGTAACAAATGTGCATGACATTCTCATGAAGGAAAGAAACCGAGGAGCAGCTGTGTTGTTTATTTCAGCAGAACTTCAGGAGATTATGGCACTTAGCGACCGAATAATAGTTCTCTATCGTGGTGAGATCATGGGAGATGTAGATGGAGAAACGGCAGATACAATTAAAATTGGCCAGATGATGCTCGGACAAACTATGGAGGCAGAAGATGAAAAGTAAAGAGAAAGTAAAAGTATTAAAAGTGCCTCTTCTCGGTGAATTAATTATGTCAAGGTCCCGTACAATTATCGGTGTTGTTTTGGGGCTTATTGCCGGAGGAATTTTGATTGCATTAACAGGAGTTAACTCTTTTGATGCATATGCATCTATGCTGAGAGGCTGCTTCTCCAGTCCTCAGTCATTTAGTAACGTATTGGTAAGAATGTCGCCTTTACTCCTTGGCGGCATGGGTGTTGCGCTTGGAATACAAGCCGGTGTTTGGAACACGGGAATTGAAGGATATATGTATTTAGGTGCAATCGGTGCCGCTGTTGCAGGGATTCCGGATCTGCATTTACCAATTTTCCTGCATATAATCCTTGTGATGGCCGTTGCAATGCTATTTGCAGCTGCTTGGGGGGCAATTCCTGGTTTTTTACGTGCGTACATGGGCGTTAATGAAGTTACATCAACGATTATGATGAACTATATCGCTATTTACTTTACGACATGGGTTGTTACTTCTGTACCTGCTATCGCTGAGAGCGGAGCGTTTTATCCAATGTCAAAAATATTTCAAACTTCGGCTCAGCTTCCAATTTTGATGTCAGGTACTAGCCTGCACCCTGGACCGTTGATTGGTCTTGCGGTCTGTATCTTATTCCACTTCATTTTGAAATATACACCATTTGGATTCAGAACAAGGATGTTAGGAGGCAATATCCATGCGGCTAAATATTCCGGTGTAGACACAAAAAAGCAAATTCTAATGATTCTGATCCTTGGCGCTATGATAGGAGGGTTATCTGGAGCCATTGAAGTATCTGGACTGAAACGTCGTGTTTACATGGAATTTGTTACTGGCGTTGGATATGAGAGTGTGGCAGTTGCGCTCTTGGCAGGAGGAAATCCAATCGGAGTTATTGCCAGTGCATTTTTCTTTGCCTGTCTTAAGGTCGGCGGTGCAACCATGTCCATTGAGACAGGTGTCAGCTCATCAATGAATTCCATTATTATTGCGCTCTGTGTTCTCTTTGTAATTGGCGCAGGTTTTAAAGATGGCTCAAAGTTGAAAAAAGAAAAAAAGGTTATTATTGCAAAAGCAGGTATGTCTCTTGAACAAAAGGAGGGGGAATAAATGTCATTCAGTATTATTATTGACTGGCTTCAGGCGACGTTGCGTTGGTCGGCACCACTGATTCTTTTGGTGATTGGAGAAGTGTTTGCTGAGCGTGCAGGTGTGATTAACATGGGAATTGAGGGAATTATGCTCGCCGGAGCGCTGTGCGGTATTGCGATCAGCTTTTTTTCGGGCAATCTTATGGTTGCGGTATTGGTAACCGGTATTATGGGAGCTATCCTTGGGTTGGGTGTAGCATTTCTTACTGTTTCAAGAAGAACAAACCAGGTGGTTACAGGCCTTATGATCAATATGCTTGCTGTCGGAGCAACGGACTGGTTATTCTCAATGATGTCCGCAGCAAGATATACCCGGGCTACTACTTTCCCGACGCTTTTCCCGAAAGCAATGCAGCAAATTCCAGTAATCGGACCAATTTTCTTTTCTCAGCCAATTAGTACCTGGGTTGCGATGATTTTGCCGTTCCTGGCAGGAATTGTTCTTTATAAGACAAGGTGGGGATTAAATGTTCGTGCAGTTGGTGACAATCCGCAGTCGGTTGCCACGGCAGGTCTGTCTGTTATAAAAATTAAATACCAGACGGTCATTCTTAGTGGAATGTTTGCCGCGCTTGGCGGCTGTACACTTACCCTTGCAACAGATGGATATTTTGCATCTGGCGGTATGACAGCAGGAAGAGGATTTATTGTTCTTGCAGCTGTAGTTGTAGGTGGTTGGGATCCTGTAAGATCGGCACTGGCTTGTTTGATGTTTGGTGCAGCTAATGCTCTTCAGTTAAGGCTGCAGTCAACTGATACCGTAATCGCATACCAGTTCTTCCAGATGCTTCCATATATTATTACAATAGTTGCTTTAACGGCAATGGTTAAGAGATCGGTTGTTCCAAAGACTTGGGGAGCAGCTTATGATCAAAATGAAAACTAAGAGGATATTAGAACTGAATTCTTAACATGAGGTGTAACATTTTAAATATAAAGGTGGGGAGAATAATGCTTGATTTAATTATTAAAAATGGCACATTGGTTACCCCGGATGCAATTTTTGATGCTGATATTGAAGTGAAGGATGAGAAAATTGTTAGTATAACGGTTCCTGGCACAGTAAAAGAGGCAGCAAGAATCATCGATGCAAAAGGTAAATATGTAATGCCGGGTTTAATTGATCCGCATATGCACATTAATGCACCGCTGGGAGGATATGTAGATATACTGAATCACTATCAGGCAAGTAAGATTGCCGCATATGGCGGAGTAACTACATTCATTGATTTTTCCAATACTACAAAGGGAGATAATGTTCTTGACGCCATCAAATCACGTCGGGAGGAAATGGAACATAGCTGTATCGATTTTGGTATTCATGCAAAGTTTGTGGAAGCTAATGACGAGCTGTTGCATTCCATCAAAGATATCATCGATTATGGCTGCCCATCTTTTAAAATGTTTATGACTTATCGCAAGTCCGGTGTAATGATTGATGATACGGATTTACTGAAAGTTATGGAAGAAGCGAACGAATGGGGCGGTTTATGTGGATTCCACGCTGAGAGTAACCCAATTGCTGAATACAATGAAGAAAGGTTTGAAAGACAAGGCAAGCTTGACTGGAAATATTTTCCTGAAAGTAAACCTGTTGTTTGCGAAGCGGAAGCAGTGAGTAAGGTAATCCATTTCGCGGAATATTTGAACGCGTCAATTTTTCTGTTCCATCAAACATCAGCAGCAGCAGTGGATTTGATTAGAAAAGCAAAGGAGCGGGGCGTTAAGGTTATTGGTGAAACGTGTACGCATTATCTTACACTCACAAAAGAAAAGAATGATGGACCAGACGGATTCCTTTATTTGATGAGTCCTCCTCTTCGTGAGAAAAAAGATCAGGAAGCACTTTGGAATGGATTAAAGGATGGTACACTCAGTCTTGTAAGCTCGGACAACTGCACATTTACAAGAGAATTAAAAGAAGCAGGACTGAAAAGAGATGCTAATGGTAATGTTATTCCTGACTTCCGTAAGCCGATTAATGGCGTAAGTGGATTGGAAGAGCGATTCGGTCTGATGATGGGAGAGGGCGTCAACAAAGGGCGTATCAGTCTCAATAAGTTCGTCGAATTATGCAGTACGAATCCAGCCAAAGTATTTGGAATGTATCCGCAAAAGGGCTGCTTAAATGTAGGCAGTGATGCGGATATCATACTGGTAGATCCGGAGAAAACAGTTCAGTTATCAAAGGATAATTTGCATTACGGTCTCGACTATTCTATTTTTGATGGGTTTGAAAGTAAAGGATGGCCTGTAACAACTATTCGCAGAGGCGAGGTAATTGTAGAAGACGGTAAGTTCTACGGTAAAGAAGGAACAGGTCGATTCTTAAAGAGGGTTTTAAGGCGTTAATAATAAAAAGTAAAAAGACTAACGCCTGTCCTAAAGGGTGGGCGTTAGTTCTAATTGAATTGAGGAATATAAAGGTCAAGGTTCCGGAAACGGGTAATAAAATCCTAAGTGGAACAAGCAATGACAGTAGGGGTGGGATGATATTTACGCACCATTTCAACAACATGGTTCTGATGGCGGAAAGATCGCCGAGATTTATAAACAACATAAAAATCATAATAATAAAGGAATCTATAAGCCTTATCAATAAAGGATTCGAGATTCTGAGAGATTATTTTAGTTTTTGGAGGATAAAAAATGGAAAACGATGTAATTCTGGAAAATCTTGTAAGGATTGCGCATGGGATTGTTAGGCAATTTGGCAACCAATGTGAAGTTTGCATACACGATTTAAAATCCGCGGATCTGGAACATACGATTGTCTATATAGTTAATGGTCATGTTACCGGCAGAAAGGAAGGAGATGGAGCATCGGGAATCGTTTTGAAAACATTGGAAGACATTATAGAAGGAAGAGTGGTTATGGATCATCTCGGATACAAAACTCGTACAGTGGACGGCAGAATTTTGAAATCCTCAACAATTTTCCTTAAAAATAATTCTGGTGAAGTCAGATATCTTTTAGGAATCAATTTTGATATTACGGAACTTCTTGCGTCACAGTCCTTTATCAATAATTTCACAGAAATAATTGATAAAGGGGAAAATGCAAAGCAGGACGAAATCATGACTGATGTTCGAAACCTTCTCGATAATTTAATTACAAGGAGTGTTGACTTAATTGGAAAACCACCAATTACGATGAGTAAGGATGAAAAAATTCGTGCTTTTAAGTTTTTAAAAGATTCAGGTGCATTTCTTATAACTGGATCAGGAGATATTATTTCGAATTATTATGGTATCAGTAAATACACTTTGTATACATACATAAATCAAGAGAAATACAGCAATAAATAAAAAAATATATAATGAATCAGGAATTAAAATGGATCGTGAATACTATATTTCTAATGCATTCTGAGTATCTTTTAATTCTTTGCGTAATCTTGATTTTCTTTCGCCTCATCACTTTCGAAATTGCAGCTGCCCTTTCGCTTTGTCCTTGAATGATCTGATGGCGTAATCGTTGGAGCAAATTCAAAATAGAATTATTGATGAGCTTATGGAAGCTGACGGGAATATAATAATACAATCTTTCTGTAAGGAAAGGATAAATCTCAAAACCCTTGAAAGAATGGTTTTGCGTTATACTGGATATGCGCCTAAGATACTTCGGCGGATAAGAGGGGTAATCTACAAGCAATCAAGTGGTACACCAAACCCCAACGCCTTTCGTCAAAAAAGTAATGATTAAGGAAAACACACGATACAGCTATATTTAGCTGCCGATTTTCTACAATACCTCCTGTCTTTTTTCCTTTACAGTATAGGAAAAACAGGAGGTATTTTTATGTGGATCGCAGCGGAAATTAATACGGCAGCCACCTATAAAGTTGGGGTGGAAGCTGATTTCGCCAATCAAACGGTAAGCTGCAAGGTTACCCAGGCCGGCAGCATGGGGGGCAGAGTCGGTTAATCGGCCGGATACGCCGATTGTCTATGCGGCAGTTCACAAGCTGGCTTCAAGACCGGCAGAAATGCAGGAGGATTTGCGGGCAATTCTGATGTTTATAGGGATTGCATTAAAATCGCTAAAGAACCAGGGCAATCTTTTTGGCCGCTAATGATTACCGGACGGCATAAGATTTCAACAAGAAAGGCTGGTGATATGAGCTTACTGATGGCGGTTAAGCCAGTCGGCAGTGGGCGAAAATCGGCAATGGATGGTGCTTATTTAATAGGATGCTAATGTGTTTCGGATGGTTACAAAACAAAAAAATATATATTTCGTGTATTATTTTAGTATCGTGTCGAAAAGACTTGAATTTTATCGAAACAGGCGTGGTATTGTCTGAAAACCGATGGTTTTATGGCAGTAAATGAAATGGCTCCTGATGGTTATCTGGTGGGAGACAATGGTGTTTGGAAAAAGTAAACAATTTAATAAATAGTTCTTCTGGGACAACCCGATAATGGATGGCATTTTCGGGTTGTTTCTTTTTTTGTTGATATAGCTCCCTTTAAGCTACAGGCACTTTGTCTTATTGGCAGATTATCCCGGCAGATATGAGGAGGTGAATAATGACGGCTGATGCTGTCAGTGTCAGAAGAAAACAGGAAGGAAGTATCTTGCGTGCAGGTATTTAACCCTCCTCTACTTAAAATAAATTTATGGCAAGCTGGCTATCAGGCAGTGGAGGAGGAAAAATTGTTGGTTACAATTGTTAATAAATTGGTAAAGTGTGCCACATAAAAGTCACCTTTATAACTCGGTATCGGCCTTGTAATCAAAGGAAAATGCATTAAAAATTTACGCCAGATTTTAAGATGTATTTATTCAGAACATGAAAGCCACAATTCATTGCTTATATTGATGATACGGTTTTCTTTTATATTATACTTTTCAAGTAAAGTTTGGATTGGTGAGGGGGTGAAAATAGAACTGACTGTCCCTTGTATTTATTTTTAAGGGATGCGATGAAATTCCAAATTATCACGGACCATGTGTTGAGAATCATTCTCTGCATGGCCCAGCAAGAAGATCAGGTCTCACCCGTAAAAGAAGTGGCGGACGCACTGGGTATGACCTACGTTTTTTTTAATAAGGTTGTGATCTGGTTAAGGCAGCATGGCTTTTTGGAATCCGTACAGGAGCTAAACATCGGCTATTGTTTGCCGAAGGAGGCCGCACTGTATGACATGGTTATACCATGAAGGGGGAAATCATTCTTGATCGCTGACTGAGGACGGTGTTTGCAGCAGAAACACGGCTTCGGTATGTCCGGTGCATAAAATTCCGGAGGTGCGCCAAGGGGAGATCGTGACTGCTCTGGCAATGTGAAATTCAGCGATCTTTTCATGAAAGAGAAAGCGGGGTGATTAAAAGAAAGGCTTGAAGGATTAGATAAGCTATTTAACCATTCACGAAAAACATAACGAATTAAAATGATCTCTTGATAAGAGGAACAGCAAATGAAACGGAATACGCATAGATACGATACAGCGTTTTCTGAATTTTTAAGAAGGAGTAATCGTTAATGAAAATGTATGGAAGGACCTTTTTGAAAAGGATCTGTATGCTACTGACTTTGGTAGCCATGATGTTGACTGTTCCAGGCAATCAAATGATTGCCCGGGCAACGGAATCTTCAGCTACCATGATCTACACAGTAGAAGATTTAGTTAATGTAAGTAATAATTTAAGTGGGAACTATCGATTGGCAAATGACATCGATTTGACTTCCTATCTGAATACCAAAACAAATGGCTGGGCAGCCATAGGCCCTTTCAGCGGAAAGTTTGATGGAGACGGTCATAAAATTACTGGCCTGTGGCACAACAGCGGCGGCGCTTATAAAGGCCTGTTTTCTACGGCAAATAACGCCACGATTAAAAATCTTAATGTTGAGCTTGGCTCCAAAGGTATGTCCGGCGCTTATGAAGTCGGCGGAATCGTTGGTACGGCTATGGGCGCTACGGTCATTGAAAACTGCACGGTTTCCGGCGGGCAGATTAAGGTCACTGGAGGCGGGTATGCAGGTGGAATCGTTGGAAAATCAAACGGGCCTAATGGAAAGATAATCAACTGTACTGTAAGTAACGTGACCACCAGTACAAGCGGAAACTATTCCGGCGGCATTATCGGTGTGGCCTATAAGACAACGATCACAGGCTGTAAAACCGTTGATGTTCAAGCGGAAGGAACTTCTTATGTCGGCGGTCTGGCCGGTGCCATGCATGGACAATCTGTAATTACAGACAGCAGTGCTGCAGGGGGAACTATTGATGCAAGAGCTTCTTATGCCGGTGGTTTTATCGGCGCCATGTATGAGCAATCTACAATTTCCCGGTGCAATGCTGAATTTGAAAGTGTTAAAGCGAGCACCTCTTATGCCGGTGGTTTTATCGGTACAGCCTATGAAAAGGCTGATATTTCATATTGCTATGCAACGGCTGATGTTTCTGCAGTTTATGGAAACTATGTCGGAGGCTTTGCCGGAGAACTGAATTCTGCGACAGTCACCAATGCTTGTGCCAAGGGGAATGTGGCGGCAGTGAACGGGCAAGTAGCCGGCGGCTTTGCCGGGATCGCTTATGCGCAGTCCTCCCTAACCCGGTGTAATGCCCTGGGAAACGTATCCAGCAACGGTAATTATGCCGGCGGTCTGTTAGGGCAACTACATGCGGGCTCAATTAATTATGCGTCAACGGTTGAACAGTGCAGCGCCTACGGGAATGTAACGGTAAAGGGGATTGTTGCCGGCGGTTTGATTGGCGAATCCCTTTATTCCAAGGTAAGCAACAGCTATGCCCGGGGTGATGTTTCAGGAACGTTAAGCGTTGGCGGCCTGGTAGGTTATTTTTCCGGAACTGCCTCTTCCGGACAGACTGTTTTTAACTCTTATTCCTCTGGGAAAGTGACAGGTAATTCGAATAATGAGCTGGGAGCTTTTACAGGTCGTTCTGGCGTTACATTTACAGGCACCAACTACTATGACAGCGATCGGGCAAATGTTTCTGTGAGCCACGGCTCTGCCGGAAGTCCAGCCGGGACACCGCCTCAAGGACGGGGAACGGAAGCGATGATGAAGCAGGAAACCTTCAGCGGATGGGACTTTGGAAGCATTTGGAACATTAATGAAGGCGAAACATATCCATACTTTGACTTTTGTGGTTTTACGCCGGAGGTTCAAAACAGTTCCAGACCTCCTGTCATCAATGTTGTGTACACCACGGATAAACGGGTATCGGGTACAGGGATTCCTGGATCTGAAGTTACAGTGACGTTTCCCAGCGGCGCAGAGAGAAATGCCGAGGTCAATTCCGAGGGCAAATGGTTTGTTGCTGTTCCTGGCAGCGAGTCGCTTGCTGTGGGAAATATCTTGACAGGGACACAAAAAGAACCTGGAAAACTGGTAAGCAGTCCGGCCCAGATTGTTGTGGCATCAAGAGACCTAGTGCCGGCAATTGAAACAAGTTGGGAAAATCTGAGCGGCCAATCAACAGTGCGCCCCGGAGATATCCTTCAGTTTACCATTACTATAGAAAATACAGACGCATCTACACTTACTTGGAGCGATGTCGTCGCCACAGATACGCTGCACAAGTATTTATCCTTTATCGATGGGACGCTTGAGATTGACGGTGCTCCGGCTGATGTGGGGCAGGGCGAAGATCAATATACGTATGACGCGGATAGCCGCTCAGTGATCATAAGCTTGGGGTCGCTAGTTCCCGGACAGTCCAAAACCATTACCTTTCAGGTAATGATCCGCGATGGGGTGCCGAATCAAAGTGAAATTAACAGTGGCGTGCGTGTAACCGGCAGCTATTAAAATAGGATTACAGCTTGCGGAGGAGTAAAATTGAGAAAAAGATCAAAAAGAAAGCCTTATGAACGTATTTTAAATGAAAAACGGGCAAGAGCCAAACTTAAGTACATAGCTCGGGTCATATCGGCCTTTACCGTTTGTACCGTAGTGATCAGCAGAACGCACCTGACAGTAATTGCGGCCAATCTGAGAGAATATGCGCATCAAAATGCGACAACCCAGGTTGAGATGATACAGGATCAGGAATCTACATATCAGTTTGAAGACTATGAAGAGATAACGCTGGTAATTGATGAAGAGGATTTTACAGATGCTGAAATCTTAGATTTCGAAGCGGATATTCATTCGGGAAATGAAGAATCAGCGTCAATTACAGATGAAGTAGATGTGGAAGTGCAGCGTATCGCCTCTCCAAGTGTTCTTTCCATTACGGATTATGAGGAAACGGATAATCTTTACCAATTCATTTTTGAGCATGAAGGGGTTGAGATTGCCAAAATCATTGTCAATGAGGACGGTGAAATTGTAAGTGAAACATATGATGAAGATTACCTGATCCAACATTTTGATGGTTGGGAGGTAACGAGTGCAAAGATCGGAAATAGATTGAACGTCACTTTGACCTTATACGATAACGGAAGCGGCTCTGTGATTGTTTATTCACAGAACGATACCATTAAAGTAGGTGAAGGTGATGCGGATGCTGATGCTGACGCGGATGCGGATGCTGACGCCGATGCGGATGCCGATTCTGACGCGGATGCGGATGCTGACGCCGATGCTGACGCCGACGCTGATGCCGATGCTGATGCAGATTCTGACGCCGATGCGGATGCGGACTCTGATGCCGATGCTGACGCAGATGCAGATGCAGATTCTGACGCCGATGCGGATGCGGATGCGGACGCCGATGCGGATGCCGATGCCGATGCGGATGCAGACGCGGATGCCGATGCAGACGCGGATGCCGATGCGGATGCTGACGCCGATGCAGATGCCGATTCTGACGCCGATGCGGACGCTGATGCCGATTCTGACGCCGATGCGGATGCAGACGCTGATGCCGATGCGGATGCCGATGCAGATGCGGACTCTGATGCCGATGCCGACGCAGATGCGGATGCGGACTCTGACGCCGACGCGGATGCTGACGCCGACGCTGATGCGGACGCCGATGCAGATGCGGATGCGGACTCTGATGCAGATGCAGATGCAGATGCCGATTCTGATGCTGATGCGGATGCCGATGCCGATGCGGATGCGGACGCCGATTCTGACGCAGATGCGGACGCTGACGCCGATGCTGACGCCGATGCTGACGCCGATGCAGATGCGGATTCAGACGCCGATGCAGATGCAGATGCTGATGCCGATGCTGACGCTGATGCTGATTCAGATGCAGATGCCGACGCCGATGCTGACGCGGATGCAGATGCGGATGCTGATGCCGATGCCGACGCCGATGCCGATGCGGACGCCGATGCTGATTCAGACGCCGATGCGGATGCTGACGCCGATGCGGATGCCGATTCTGATGCCGATGCGGATGCCGATGCTGATTCAGATGCTGATTCAGATGCTGACGCCGATGCAGACGCTGATGCTGATGCTGACGCGGACGCTGATGCGGATGCAGACGCAGACGCTGATGCCGATGCAGACGCTGATGCTGATGCGGACTCTGACGCCGATGCCGACGCGGATGCTGACGCCGATGCAGATGCGGATGCGGACTCTGATGCCGATGCTGATGCCGATTCTGACGCTGATGCAGATGCCGACGCCGATTCTGACGCCGATGCGGATGCGGACGCCGATTCTGACGCCGATGCGGATGCGGATGCTGACGCCGATGCAGATGCGGATGCTGACGCCGATGCTGATTCAGATGCTGATTCAGATGCAGATGCGGACGCCGATGCTGACGCGGATGCAGATGCGGATGCTGACGCCGATGCTGACGCGGATGCTGACGCTGATGCCGATGCGGACGCCGATGCGGACGCGGATGCAGACGCAGACGCAGACGCTGACGCCGACGCAGATGCTGATGCCGATGCAGACGCCGATGCCGATTCTGACGCAGATGCAGATGCTGATGCAGATGCCGATGCCGATGCAGATGCCGATGCTGACGCAGATGCTGATGCAGATGCGGATGCTGACGCCGACGCGGATGCTGATGCAGATGCGGATGCGGATGCAGATGCGGACTCTGATGCGGACGCCGATGCGGATGCAGATGCGGACGCAGATGCTGATTCAGACGCCGATGCCGATGCTGACGCTGACGCTGATGCGGATGCCGATGCGGACGCTGATGCAGATGCGGATGCAGATGCCGACGCTGACGCCGACGCGGATGCAGATGCGGACTCAGATGCGGATGCCGATGCCGATGCCGACGCAGATGCAGATGCCGATTCTGATGCGGACGCCGATGCCGACGCAGATGCAGATGCCGACGCTGATTCAGATGCTGACGCCGATGCTGACGCGGATGCTGATGCTGACGCCGATGCGGACGCGGATGCCGATGCTGATGCTGACGCAGATGCTGACGCGGATGCCGACGCAGACGCTGATGCGGACGCAGATGCGGACGCCGATGCTGACGCCGATGCTGACGCTGACGCCGATGCTGACGCCGATGCTGACGCGGATGCCGATGCAGATGCAGATGCTGACGCAGATGCTGACGCGGATGCCGACGCAGACGCTGATGCGGACGCCGATTCTGACGCCGATGCTGACGCCGATGCTGACGCGGATGCAGATGCCGACGCAGATGCTGATGCAGATGCTGATGCTGACGCGGATGCCGATGCCGACGCGGATGCCGATGCTGACGCGGATGCTGACGCTGATGCCGATGCTGACGCTGATGCGGATTCTGATGCTGACGCTGACGCTGATGCCGATGCTGATGCCGATGCCGATTCTGACGCTGATGCGGATGCGGACGCAGATGCCGACGCCGATGCAGATGCGGATGCTGACGCCGATGCAGATGCTGACGCTGATGCAGATGCCGATGCAGATGCTGACGCCGATGCGGATGCGGATGCAGATGCGGACGCTGACGCCGATGCAGATGCGGATGCAGATGCGGACTCTGATGCGGACGCCGATGCGGATGCCGATGCGGACGCCGATGCTGATTCAGACGCCGATGCTGATGCAGATGCCGATGCGGACGCGGATGCGGACGCCGATGCTGATTCAGACGCCGATGCTGATGCGGATGCTGATTCAGATGCGGACGCCGATGCCGATGCGGACGCTGATGCGGATGCGGATGCCGATGCAGATGCTGACGCCGATGCTGACGCCGATGCGGACGCGGATGCAGATGCGGATGCAGATGCCGATGCGGACGCGGATGCCGATTCTGACGCCGATGCGGACGCTGATGCGGATGCGGACGCCGATGCGGACGCTGATGCCGATGCGGACGCCGATTCTGACGCCGATGCGGACGCAGATGCTGATTCAGATGCCGATGCTGACGCTGATGCAGATGCGGACGCGGACGCCGATGCTGACGCAGATGCAGATGCAGATGCTGACGCTGATGCAGACGCCGATGCGGACGCGGATGCGGATGCCGATGCGGACGCAGATGCGGATGCGGATGCGGATGCCGATTCTGATGCGGACGCGGATGCTGATGCCGATGCCGATGCGGATGCCGATGCGGACGCGGATGCCGATTCTGACGCAGATGCGGATGCGGACGCTGATGCCGATGCCGATGCGGACGCCGATTCTGACGCCGATGCGGACGCAGATGCTGATTCAGATGCTGATTCAGATGCTGACGCTGACGCTGACGCTGATTCAGATGCTGATGCTGATGCGGATGCCGATGCGGACGCTGATGCCGACGCGGATGCGGACTCTGACGCCGACGCCGATGCTGATGCCGACGCTGATGCTGACGCCGATGCAGATGCAGATGCCGATGCGGACTCTGATGCCGATGCCGATGCTGATGCCGATTCTGACGCCGATGCTGATGCGGACGCCGATTCTGACGCTGATGCTGACGCTGACGCAGATGCTGACGCCGATGCTGATGCGGATTCTGACGCCGATGCGGATGCGGATGCAGATGCGGACGCCGATGCTGACGCCGATGCGGACGCCGATGCTGACGCTGATGCCGATGCAGATGCCGATGCTGACGCTGATGCAGATGCTGACGCCGATGCTGATGCCGATGCTGACGCTGATGCCGATGCAGATGCTGATGCCGATGCAGACGCTGATGCGGACGCAGATGCCGATTCTGACGCAGATGCTGATGCCGATGCGGACGCCGATGCTGACGCGGATGCTGACGCCGATGCGGATGCTGACGCCGATGCTGATGCCGATTCTGACGCCGATGCGGATGCAGATTCTGACGCCGATGCGGATGCCGATGCTGATTCAGATGCTGATGCCGATGCGGATGCGGATGCTGATGCAGATGCCGACGCTGACGCCGACGCGGATGCCGATGCGGACTCAGATGCGGATGCCGACGCAGATGCGGATGCCGATGCGGATTCAGATGCAGATGCCGACGCAGATGCCGATTCTGATGCGGACGCCGATGCCGATGCCGACGCGGATGCCGATGCGGACTCAGATGCGGATGCCGACGCAGATGCGGATGCAGATGCGGATTCAGATGCCGACGCAGATGCAGATGCCGATTCTGATGCGGACGCCGATGCCGACGCAGATGCCGATTCTGATGCGGACGCCGATGCCGACGCAGATGCCGACGCAGATGCCGACGCTGACGCGGATGCCGATGCAGACGCAGATGCCGATGCGGATGCTGACGCGGATGCAGATGCGGACGCGGATGCAGATGCAGATTCTGACGCCGATGCGGACGCCGATGCGGATGCCGACGCAGATGCGGATGCAGATGCCGACGCCGATGCAGACGCGGATGCGGATGCCGATTCTGATGCCGATGCGGATGCCGATGCTGATTCAGATGCCGATGCGGATGCCGATGCTGACGCCGATTCGGACGCGGATGCCGATGCTGACGCTGATGCCGACGCTGATGCCGATGCAGACGCCGATGCGGACGCGGATGCGGACGCCGATGCCGATGCGGATTCTGACGCAGATGCAGATGCCGATGCGGATGCTGACGCGGATGCCGATGCAGACGCGGATGCCGATGCTGACGCCGATGCTGATGCTGACGCTGATGCTGACGCCGATGCGGATGCCGATTCTGATGCGGACGCTGATGCGGACGCGGATGCCGATGCGGACGCGGATGCCGATTCTGACGCCGATGCTGACGCCGATGCGGACGCCGATGCGGATGCGGACGCTGATGCCGATGCCGATGCGGACGCCGATGCGGACGCCGATGCTGATTCAGATGCTGATTCAGATGCCGATGCCGATGCGGACGCTGATGCGGATGCCGATGCGGATGCTGACGCCGATGCGGACGCCGATGCGGACGCGGATGCGGACGCCGATGCCGACGCAGACGCTGATGCGGACGCTGATGCCGACGCAGACGCCGATGCGGACGCGGATGCGGACGCCGATGCCGATGCCGATGCCGATTCTGACGCAGATGCTGACGCGGATGCCGATTCTGACGCCGATGCTGATGCAGATGCTGACGCAGATGCTGACGCGGATGCTGACGCCGATGCTGATGCTGATGCTGATGCTGATGCTGACGCCGATGCCGATGCCGATGCGGATGCGGACGCCGATGCTGACGCTGATGCCGATGCAGATGCGGACGCAGATGCTGATTCAGACGCCGATGCGGACGCCGATGCTGATGCTGACGCAGATGCGGACGCGGACGCGGATGCCGATTCTGATGCTGACGCTGATGCCGATGCCGATGCTGACGCAGATGCGGATGCCGATTCTGATGCCGATGCTGATGCTGATGCTGACGCTGATGCCGATGCTGATTCAGATGCTGACGCGGATGCTGATGCAGATGCAGATGCAGATGCTGACGCGGATGCTGACGCAGATGCCGATGCTGACGCGGATGCTGATTCAGATGCGGACGCAGATGCCGATTCTGATGCAGACGCCGATGCGGATGCCGACGCAGATGCGGACTCTGATGCCGATGCGGATGCGGACTCTGATGCCGATGCTGACGCCGATGCCGATGCGGACGCCGATGCGGATGCGGATGCTGACGCGGATGCTGATGCTGACGCCGATGCGGATGCCGATTCTGATGCTGACGCAGATGCGGACGCCGATGCCGATGCGGACGCCGATGCGGATGCTGATGCGGATGCCGACGCCGATGCTGACGCAGATGCCGATGCGGACGCCGATGCTGATGCAGACGCCGACGCAGATGCGGACGCGGACGCGGATGCCGATTCTGATGCTGACGCAGATGCCGATGCAGATGCCGATGCTGACGCCGATGCGGATGCCGATTCTGATGCCGATGCGGATGCCGATGCGGACGCCGATGCGGACGCTGATGCAGATGCCGATGCTGATTCAGATGCTGACGCCGATGCTGATGCTGACGCGGATGCCGATGCTGACGCCGATGCTGACGCAGATGCCGACGCAGATGCTGACGCTGATGCGGACGCGGATGCTGATGCAGACGCTGATGCAGATGCGGATGCCGATTCTGATGCTGATGCGGACGCTGATGCCGACGCCGATGCGGATGCCGATGCCGATGCAGATGCGGACGCTGACGCGGATGCGGATGCAGATGCTGATGCGGATGCAGATGCTGATGCGGACGCTGACGCTGACGCCGATGCTGATGCAGATGCAGACTCTGACGCCGATGCGGATGCCGATGCTGACGCCGATGCTGATTCAGACGCCGATGCTGATGCCGATGCTGATGCCGATGCTGATGCTGATTCTGACGCCGATGCGGACGCTGATGCGGACGCTGATGCTGATTCAGATGCGGACGCCGATGCCGATGCTGACGCGGATGCGGATTCAGATGCTGATGCCGATGCTGACGCCGATGCTGATGCTGACGCTGACGCCGATGCTGACGCCGATGCGGATGCTGACGCTGATGCCGACGCTGATGCGGATGCGGATGCGGATGCCGACGCGGATGCGGATGCCGATTCTGACGCCGATGCAGATGCCGACGCAGATGCGGACTCTGATGCTGACGCTGACGCCGATGCAGATGCCGACGCAGATGCGGATGCAGATGCTGACTCTGATGCCGACGCCGATGCAGACGCAGATGCAGATGCCGATGCGGACGCCGATGCAGATGCCGATGCTGACGCCGATGCAGATGCCGATGCTGACGCCGATGCTGACGCAGATGCGGACTCTGATGCTGACGCGGATGCAGATGCGGACGCCGATGCTGATGCTGATGCCGATGCTGACGCTGATGCCGATGCCGATGCTGATGCAGATTCTGACGCCGATGCGGACGCAGATGCAGACGCAGATGCCGATGCCGACGCTGATTCAGATGCTGACGCCGATGCTGACGCCGATGCAGATGCTGACGCCGACGCCGATGCAGATGCCGATTCTGACGCGGATGCTGATGCTGATGCGGACGCCGATGCAGATGCCGACGCTGATGCCGACGCTGACGCCGATGCTGATGCGGATTCTGATGCTGACGCCGATGCTGACGCGGATGCCGACGCTGACGCAGATGCCGATGCTGACGCCGACGCCGATTCCGACTCAGACTCCGATGGAGGCAATTCTGGCGGTTCCGGCGGTTCTGGCGGTTCTGGCGGTTCCAGTGGTTCTGGCGGTTCCAGCAGTTCCGGTGGCCCCAAAGTCTCTGGCAGTTCAAATACAACGCCTTTAGAAGTGGTGCCAGATGCTGATGTACCACTGGGAGTTATAACTCCGGATCAGACTACAGAGATCGGGGAAGGCAGAATCCCAACAGCTCCTGGAGCGGGGGACTCTATGCCTAAAACCGGTTATAACAATAATGACTTACCCAGAAATGGCTTTTTGGCTCTGCTTTCCTCTATAGCGCTTGGCTTGGGATTTGGAAAAAGGAAACGTAAAACGGATACAAAGTGATTTTCCAGATGAGGTCACATGTTCCGGCCGATCCATGTCAATAATACTATAGTGGTGGACTCGATAAAGGCTGATGAGATGAAGCTCATTGGCCTTTATCAAGCCCTTTATGAAAACATGGAAAGTTAAAAAATAATGGGAGATAAAAATGAACAGTTCAAACGAAACTGCTGGTATAAAAATGATAAAAGAAAAAATGCACATGTTTCAGAATAAGCTGGAGGAGCTTTCTGTAAGTGAACGGAACGGGAAAGTGAAATGCTTCATATCCGTTGGCTATCAGTCTGAAAGAGCGGCTGTCTTTACCGGTATTGGAAACAACAAAAGTACTGCATTTAAGATGGCCCAGGACAGAGCAGTAAAACATATTAAAACAAAAAGTGAAAATCCACCCTGGCTAAAAGCGGATTTTGTGGTAATGGAAAAAAGGCTGGCCAGATCTGAATTTCTGGAACTTGCCTCAACTATAAAAAGATATTATTTCAAATACGGTATTGCCTTTGATGAGCTTTACAATATTGCATTTTTGCATCAGGAAGTGAACGGAGCATGCCTGCTGAAATATACAGAACAGGAAAGAAATAAACCCAAGCCAAGCCCGGATACCCTGGAGCTGGCCGGTATTTCTGTTGACACAGACTCGACAAAAACAATAGCGGAAATTAACTGGGGAAATGTCAATCACTATTTAAAGACAGTTCGCGGGCAGTCCCTTGTTTTAGGGGACTCTGTTTTGAACGATGTGATTATTTTTGAAACAAAGAGCTATTTTTATGATGAGGAAGAATTTTTTGAACTGGAAGAAGCCGAGCTAAGTACCGCCAGGAGGAAAATCTCCGCGTTGTCACCGGAATTTTTAAAAGACCTGTTGTTTAAAAGCTCCAGGTATTTGGCAAATACGGTACAGGATAACGGACGGTTCATTTACGGTTATTTTAGCTGCTTTAATAAGAAAATCTCATCCTATAACGTGGTGCGTCACGCGTTAAGCGTTTATTCTCTGTCGGAAACATACCTTGTAACAAAGGATGAGGCACTGTTGGAACCTATCAGGAAATCCTTTGCTTATCTGATAGGCAAGTATATTTATACAGTTAACGACTGCGCATTCGTTGTAGAATTTGATAACAACGATGAGATCAAGCTGGGTGGATTGGGTGTAACCGTGCTGGCAATTGTCAAATATCTTGAAATTTTCAACGAAGAAAATGAATATTTACAAGTACTCAGGCAAATCGGCAATGGCATAAGGTATATGCAGAACGAAGAAACCGGACAGTTCACTCATGTGCTTCGTTTTCCTGGTCTTGAAATCGTTGACCAGTTTCGAATCGTCTATTATTCAGGAGAAGCAGCTTTTGCTCTGATGCGCATCTATTCCATAGACAAAAATGAAGTGTGGCTGAATTCCGTAAAGAAAGCGTTCGAATACTTCTTTGCCCATGATTATTGGCGCAATTATGACCACTGGCTTGCCTATTGCACCAATGAATTGGCTGCGGTTGTGCCTGAAGACCGGTATTTTATATTTGGATTAAAAAATGCTTTCAACAATCTGGACTTTATGATGAACCGGATTACCACCTGGGCGACTTTTCTTGAGCTGCTTTCTGCTGCTGACGCCATGGTGAAAAATATAAAAGCATGTGGCAAGGAGAAATTGCTGGAAGGTTATGATTTGAGCAAGTTTAAAACAACGCTGCATATAAGGGCAAACCGGCAATTAGACGGAGTCTTTTTCCCGGAGCATGCCATGTATTTCAAATCGCCTGAGACCATTTTGTACGGTGCTTTTATCAGGCACCATATATTCAGAGTAAGAAATGATGATGTGGCACATCATTTATCCGGTTATTGTCATTATTTAACGGATATCTTATTGTCAGACGACCAGTAGAGGGGAACAGACAATGAGCACGAATCTTATACTTGATAACTTTGCTGCGGCCGAAGGTGAGATATGAAGTCAAATGCTGCTTTTGCAGTTCATTCAAAATGCCCAGGTGCTTCCGGCATAAAGTGGAAACAGCACTACTGGGACAGTTCCTTTACGGTGCAAAAACGTTCACCGGGAAGCTGTGCAGCTAATATTACGGAGGAGTGGGCAGGAGGTTTGCATAACTGCAAAGCACGGAAAATTAAAAAAAGGGGCTGTGAAATAACTCCTCAATAAAATAGGACTTTCCGAAGCACGTTCGTGCATCGGAAGTCCTATTTTTGTGGTAAAATTTAACTATGACGAAAAACAATACCATAGATTATTTTAAAACAAAACAA
>CABJBM010000002.1 GCA_902363835.1 Lachnospiraceae bacterium | reverse complement strand
CTTCCAAGCTATCGCTCAGAAGAGAATCCTCCTTTTTTGTAGAGACTTATTTCACAGCCCCTTTTTTGAGTCAATATTTACTAAGTGGTAAGGAAAAGAATATAGGAAGGATATAGAAAGAAAGTTGAAAAATAAGAGCATCTCAAAAGAAGATAAAAGTCTTAAAGAACCAGGGCATAAAAGAGGCAGGTTTCCCGCGAATGCAATTGATGAGGCAGCAAATAAAGCGGTAAATAAAACAACAAATAAAACAACAAATAAAACAGCAAATAAAACCGGCAGAACAGTACAAAAAACCGGCCTGAGGTTTTGGAAATTGTCAATGATGATAACGCCTGCATAATTAATTGTGAATTTCCATAAAGAAAGCCAATAACCATTTTACCAACACGCAAACAATATCAAACAATTCACTATGCATTTATCCGTCTGACATCTATTTAATTCAAAGAGAAAAACTCAAAAAATCCCCTTGCTTATGTGTTTGTAAAACCTTGACAATTCCAAAGCCTTTATTATTTCCCTTGTTTATCTGGCAGAAAATATATTAACTACTTGAACATTAGTATAACAGTTTTCTTAACAATCCCTTATACGTTATTCCGGGCAAAAGCGCACTGTCTCATGTTCTTCCAGGGTGGTCTGATAGAATTTGTTAATAGGTGTTGTGATATTGCCTTGAAGGATGCCGTCTATGGACAGGATACTGTCATATCCAATCTGATACAAAGGCTGTTGGATGCTGGTGATCCGCGGACCCCGGTAGGAAAAGCCGTATGTATTCAGATTGTCAAAGCCTATAACGGAAACATCTTCCGGCACCTTAAAACCAGACTGCTGCAGCTCGTTAATTACCTGCATTGCAATCTTGTCATTGCTGCAGAAGATAGCAGTGGGCCGCTCGCCTTCCGGATGGTCCATCATTTCCCTGAAATTGGACAGAGAGAGTGTGGAATCATTAAGGGTATTCTGGATATAATGATCCTGGATTAATAATCCGTTATCCTGCATGGTCTCCATATAGCCGCTGAAACGCTCCAGGATGACTTTTTTATTGGGATTTCCCATTACATGGGCAATTCGTCTGTGGTTATGGCGGATTAAATAATTCACCGCATCCTTGGCTCCGGTCACATTGTCAATTAAGAACTGGTTAACCGGCATCATCTGGAAGTTATTTTCGATCAACAGAAAGGGAAATCCCACTTCCTGAAGATGTTCAATCATTGCCTTGTCAGAAAAGAGGGAGCCATATAGGATGATAGCATCTGAAATGCCGTTTGTCAGGTATTCGATGTAGCGGTCCCTGACTTTTTCATCTCTTCCCGGACTGCAAAATATGACGTTGCGCCCAAGGAGAGCGGAAGCATCCTCGATCCCGCGAATCAGATCCGTAAAAAAGGGGTCATGTATATTGCGCAGCAGGATAGCAATGGAATCTGTTTGCTTCTTTACAAGTGAGCGGGCTGCGTTATTCGGAAAATACCCCAGTTCTTTAATAGCTTGGTTAACCTTTGCTCTGGTTTTGGGAGAGACTTTATCAGAGCCATTAACTACCCGGGATACAGTGGTTAAGGAAACGCCGGAGTAAGCTGCTACATCTTTTATTGTTTTCATTTTTAATCCCTTCTCATGAAAATATTTATACTATTTTCATTATATCACATCTAAAAATCACTTTCAAGGCAAGATAATGGCTAAAAATGAAAACGTTTATAAAAATAAAATGGTAAATACTAATTAAAAAGCAAACTTTATTCAAAAAAACACTTGCAAAGTGCACAAGTTTTTGCTAATATGTAGTTGTGTTAAGAATGAAAACGTTAACAAAACAGTAAAAGGGTTAAAAAAGAGCGAGGAGGAAGAACATGAAAAAGGTAGTAAAAAGAACGCTGAGTATGACTATGGCAGCCGCAATGGCATTGGGGTTAATGACCGGCTGCTCTCCGGCAAAGGGGGAACAGAAGGCTGAGAGCACGGCTCCCCAGCCTGAACAGAAGAAAGAAGCTTCGGGGGAACCGGTTACCATTAAATTTTGGGATGGCAACTGGCAGGAAGCTGTCTGGCCAGAGGTAGAGGCTATATGGAACAAGGAACACCCAGATATTAAGATCGAAGCAGAATTCCAGGCAGATCTGGCAAATGATAAATATATGTTGGCACTGAAAAACGGCACTGCTCCTGACGTGTTATCCTGTGCGCTGGATTGGGTTACCACTTTCGGCAATGCAGGTTTGCTGGCGCCATTGGATGAGTACATAGCAAAGGATTCCCTGGATGTGAATCAGTTTGTCAAAGGTGCTAACGATGCCTCCACTGTGGGAGGAAAGCTCTATGGCCTTCCATTCCGCAGTGAGACATATGTTATGTTCTATAATAAGGACATCCTGTCAGCAGCAGGTTATGATGCACCTCCTGCAACCTGGGATGAGGTGAAAGAGGTTGCGGCTGCATGTACCAACGGAGACATATATGGATATGGTCTCTGCGGCACAAACTACTCCAATTTCTCATTCCAGTATATAACCATGCTCCGTTCTTCCGGCGGTGATATTTTAAATGATGATAACAGCGCATCTGCTCTGGGAAGCGATGTGGCAATTCAGACAGCACAGCTTTATAAGGACTTAGTAGCTTATGCGCCTGCCTCCTTGCTGGAGAATGACAACGTTGCAAACCGTACCCTGTTTGCCAGCGGCAAGATTGCAATGTACTTAAGCGGCATCTATGATTTAGCGGAAATTGTTAAGGCAAATCCTGATTTAAATTTTGCATGCACCATGGTTCCGACTGCTAACGATGCGGAGAGGAACACCATTTTAGGAGGCTGGTCTGTAGCTGTTGCAGAGTGCAGCAAGGAAAAAGAAGCTGCATGGGAATTTGTAAAATTCCTTAGCAGACCGGATATTGCAGCTATTTATACAAATACTTTTACTGGTACGGCAGAAGTTGCGGCCCGTTACACAGACTATCCGGAAGAAATTATCAAACCAAACGCAGATGCTTTGCAGTATGCAAATGCACTTCCTTCCGTTGAAAACATTGTAGGTATCCGCCAGGCGATCATGGATAACCTTCAGCTGATGCTGTCTGAGGACATGTCTGCAGAGGAGGCATGCGGCCAGCTGGATCAGGCAACAAATAAATTATTAGAGTAATCCGAAGAGGGGCAGGCAGGCTCCGCTGACAAGCGGGGCCTTCTTTTTTAAAAAAGAGAAAGGAGAAGGTATGCTTAGAAAAATCAAACGTTCAGGGGCCGGCTATGTACTTCCCGCTGTGATTACAGTTGCAGTAGTCATGATATATCCATTGCTTTATACATTGATCATGGGGTTCTTTAATAACACCCTGTTCCTGGAAGCTCCGGTTTTCTGCGGTATCTCCCAATATAAAAAGTTATTTGAGGACAGAGTGTTCCTTGGTTCCATCAAAAATACGTTAGTCTGGACCTTTGGAAGTGTTTTTTTCCAGTTTGGCCTGGGCTTTATCATGGCTTTGATCCTTCACCAGCCATTTGTAAAAGGGAAGACTCTCATTCGCATTCTGCTGATGATTCCGTGGGTAACGCCCAGCATCATCGGTTCCGCCGTATGGAAGTGGATGTACAATGCTGACTATGGTATTATCAACTTCATTTTCAGCGCTCTGGGAATCATTGAAAAGAACCAGACATGGCTGTCCAATCCCAAGATCGCCATGTGGTCTGTTATTGCAGTCAACACATGGAAGATGTTCCCGTTCATCCTGCTGATGATTGAGGCCTCCCTTCAGAGTGTGTCCAAGGATTTGAAAGAGGCTGCGGTTATTGATGGAGCAAATGTATTTGGCATCTTTAAAAATGTGACCTGGCCATCCATTGCCCCAACCTGCTATTCTACGATCCTTTTAATGATTATCTGGACCCTGAATGCATTTACCTTCATTTATGCAATGACAGAGGGCGGACCAGCCCATAAGACAGAAGTAATGGCAATGTACATTTATAAACGGGCATTCATGGATTATGATTTCGGCATAGCCAGTGCAGCCAGTGCAGTTTTGTTTGCCTTGTCAATGTTCGTGAGTCTTGTATATCTCTATCTAACAAGAGAAAAGGAGGGGAAGTAAAATGGTAAAATTGAAAAAATCTGTAACAAAGACCAATATTGTCTGGCAGATTTGTACCTACGCAATCTTACTTCTGGTAGTTCTGGCAGCCGTTTTCCCGGCAATCTGGATGCTGTCCACATCCATCAAGCTTCCTACTGAGCAGTATGACATTCCTCCCCAGATCATCCCGGATACACCTACATTTGGCAATTATGTTAACGTACTTACTAATTCCAAGATGTTTGACGCTTTTGTTAACAGCGTCATTATCACAGTGAGTGTGGTTGTAATTACATTGTTTATTTCCATCCTGGCAGGTTACGGTTTAAGCAGGTATAAGTTCAAGGGACATGGGGTGCTGAAGATTGGCCTTTTGTTCGGACAGATGATTCCCAGTGTGGTAATCATTATTCCCTTGTATTTTCTGGTTGCAAAAACAGGGCTTTTGGATACCCATCTTTCACTGATCATGGCAGATATGGCACTGACCATTCCCATGGGTGTCATCATGCTCAGTTCCTTTTTCGAGACAGTGCCAAAGGAACTGGAGGAAGCAGCCAAAATTGACGGGTGCACGGGGATCGGAGCATTGTTCAAGGTGGTTCTGCCTATTGCAAAGCCGGGACTGATTTCCGTTGCCATCTACACCTATATCCATGCATGGGAGGAATTCCTTTTTGCGCTGAACTTAAGCACATCGACAAAGACAAGAACACTTCCCATTGCGATCCATATGTTTGCAGGAGAGTTTGCAGTAGACTGGGGCTCCACTATGGCGGCATCGGCCATTGTAGCGTTTCCCGTACTCCTTATTTTCCTTTCCTGCAACAGGTATTTTGTCAAGGGTATGGCAGATGGTGCTGTCAAGGGTTAATAGGGAACGTTCAGGCAGCAGGCAAATCAGCAGGAAATAATAGATAAGAGTAAGAATTGACAGGAGGCATACAGTGGAACATAAGAGCGGTCAGGCAGATGTAAATTATGAGGAGTGTCTGAATTTTGTGAGGCAGAGCTCCAATCCGTCTAAGTTATTGATCACGGATGTAAAATTCACAAAGGTGGATCTTCCTCCCTGGGGCTGTTATTTGGTGAGAATTGATACCAACCAGGGAATCAGCGGATACGGGGAAATGCGTGACGGTGCCAGCGCCACCTATTTAAAATATTTAAAGAGCAGGATTATTGGCGAGAATCCCTGTGAAGTAGACCGTATTTTCAGGAAGATCAAACAATTCGGCGGTCAGTCCAGACAGTCTGCCGGGGTGTGCGCCATTGAACTGGCTCTTTGGGATCTGGCAGGAAAGGCTTATGGGGTTCCTGTTTACCAGCTTTTGGGAGGAAGGTTCCGGGATAAGGTCAGGCTTTATGCGGATACCCATATTGAGGACGGAAGAGCCACCGGCATTTTAATGGAACCGGAGAGAGTGGGACAAATCCTGAAGGGATATATGGATCAGGGATTTACGGCAGTGAAAATTCTCAGCGTGGAGCTTCTTATGGCGCAGGAGGGGAATTACTGCGGCCCTTTGGACTGGGTCAATGAGCTGCGGGTTGTGGAGGAACGGGTACGTCAGGTTTCCAGGACCGGTACCAGGGCCGAAGTATCTGCGGCAAATGCAGCATTGTATGATTTCAACCGGATTTCCCATCCCTTTACCAATATGCATGTAACGGAACAAGGGCTGGCACAATTGGATGAATACATTGGAAGGGTGCGGGACGTGATCGGCACCAAGGTGCCATTGGCTATTGACCATTTTGGGCATTTTCCACTTCCGGATATGATTAAGATTGCAAGAAGGCTTGAAAAGTATAATCTGGCATGGCTGGAGGATATGCTTCCCTGGTATTTAACGGAACAGTACAAGGAACTGAAGCACGCCACTACGGCTCCCCTTGCAACGGGAGAGGATATGTATTTGACAGAGACCTTTGAGCCTCTGCTTCAGGCAGGCGCCCTGGATGTGGTACATCCTGACCTCCTGACCTCCGGAGGAATCCTGGAAACTAAGAAGCTTGGTGATATGGCAGCCAGATACGGGGCGTCTATGGCACTCCACATGTGCGAAAGTCCCATATCGGCCCTGGCCGGTGCCCATATGGCAACTGCAAGTGAGAATTTCTTTGTACAGGAACATGATGCCTTTGACTCTGAGTGGTGGCAGGATTTGATTATAGGGCCGGTAAAGCCTATTGTACAGAATGGCTTTACGGTAGTGACTGATGCACCTGGTCTTGGAATTGAGTCCCTGAATGAGGAATTGATCCGGGAGCATGGGCCTATAAAGGGCAAGGATGTGTGGGTATCTACAGATGAATGGAACCAGGAGACTTCTCTGGACCGGATATGGAGCTGATAGAAGATGATGAGATTAGCATATGGGCAGATTCGCAGCGTGGACAAGGAGATCCTTACCAATGCCAGGCAGATGGGCATTGACAGGGTACAGTTTAACCTCCCTTATGATTTACCTGCAGATGAGTTTTGGAAATACGATGATCTGGCACGTTTTAAAGAAGGATGTGACCGGTACGGCGTAGTTGTGGAAGCAATGGAGAATATGCCTATTTCTTTTTATGACAAGGCAATGCTGGGACTGGAGGGAAGAGACAGGCAGATTGAGAATGTCTGCGAATCCATCCGAAATCTGGGCCGGGTGGGAATTCCTGTGCTGGGATATCATTTTTCACCGTCCTTTGTCTGGAGAACGGAAAACCATGCTCCTGTAGGAAGATATGGTGCGGCTGTGCAGGCCTTTGACTTAGAAAAACAGAAGCAGGGCATTGATGACATGGCGGATTTTGGCCAGAGAAGAGATGTGATGGTGCCTGACGTGGAAGCCCTGTGGGAGAATTTTGAATATTTTATGAAACGTGTCATACCGGTGGCAGAGGAATACCATGTGACCATGGCTCTTCACCCGGATGATCCTCCCATAGAAAGCCTGTCCGGGATTGCAAGGATGTTTATTGATGTGGACAGCTACAAGCGGGCTGAGGCCATGATTGACAGCCCTAACTGGGGACTTCTGTTCTGCATCGGAACCTTTTCACAGATGAAAGGCGGGGCAAAGAACATTTTTGATGCCATTGAATATTTCGGGCCCAGGAAAAAACTGATTTACGCCCATATGAGGGATGTGCAAGGTACTGTGCCTAAATTCCAGGAATGTTTCCTGGGAGAAGGGAATTTTGATCCCTTCCAGGTGGTGTATGCACTGATGCATTCCGGATTTGACGGCTTTATGGTCAGTGACCATGTGCCTGGTATTGAAGGTGACAGGGACTGGGGCCATAAGGTACGCTATGCGGATACTGCATACATAAAAGGACTGATGGAAGCAATAGAAAAAATGGGCACTGTGGAAAAGGTGCATCAATTGAAAGGATGAGAAAAATTATGGACAGACCGATTGAGGATATGAGACTGGCACAGATTGGGTTTCTGGTAAATGATATTGAAAAGACAAAAAAGGAATTTGCGCGTTTTTTTGGGGTTGAGGAGCCTGAAACCGTAAACAGCGGTGAATTTGAGATTACAAAGACAGAATACAGGGGAGAGCCGGCGCCAAAAGCAAAGTGCTATATGACATTCTTTTATTTTGGAGACTTACAGATGGAGCTGATCCAGCCCAATGAAGAGCCAAGCATCTGGAAGGAGCATTTAGAGCAGTTTGGAGAGGGAATCCATCATATTTCCTTCAATGTAAAAGGTATGCAAAAGACCATCAGCACCTGTGAGGATTGGGGAATGAAGCTGCTGCAAAGAGGAGAGTACAGGAGAGGAAATGGAAGATATGCTTTCATGGATGCGCTGGACAATCTGAAAGTAGTGGTGGAGCTGTTGGAGAGGGACGAATAAAAGGGAGGACGGATAATGGAAAAAAAACATTTTCCTGAAGGTTTTGCATGGGGGGCGGCTACTGCGTCATACCAGATTGAAGGTGCATGGGATGAGGACGGAAGAGGAGAAACCATATGGGACAGGTATTGTTCAATTCCCGGCAATGTTTTAAATGGAGATGACGGAAAAATAGCATGCGACCATTATCACAGATACAAAGAGGATGTAGCTTTGATGAAGGATATGGGACTTAAGGCTTACCGGTTCTCCATTGCCTGGTCCAGGATTCTTCCGGAGGGATACGGGGAAGTCAATGAAAAGGGGCTTGAATTTTACAGTAATCTTATTGACGAGCTTCTGGAGGCGGGAATTGAGCCTTATATCACATTATACCACTGGGATCTTCCTCAGGCTCTCCAGGACATGGGCGGATGGGCCAATCCACGGATGCCGGAATACTTTTTGGAATACGCCAAGATTATTATGGATGCATTCCATGACAGGGTGAAGAAATGGATTACATTAAATGAGCCTTATTGTGCTGCATTTTTGGGCAATTCCGAGGGGCGCCAGGCTCCCGGCATCCGGGATTTTTCAACTGCGGTTCGGGTTTCCTATTACCTCTATGTAGGCCATGGCCTGGCAGTGGATTATTTCCGCAAAAAGGGGTATGACGGGGAAATCGGAATTACCTTAAATCTTATGGGAAGGCTTCCTCTTACGGATAAGCCGGAGGATATCCAGGCAGCAGCCAGGGCAGATGGGTATCTGAACCGATGGTTTGCAGAACCCATTGTGTATGGCAGATATCCTCAGGAAATGATTGAGTTTTACCGCTCCAAGGGAGTCCGCCTTCCGGAGTTCCAAGAGGAGCACATGAAGCTCATTGGACAGAAGCTGGATTTTATCGGCCTGAATTATTACAATGACTTTCATGTAAAGGCAGATGACAGCGTATGGCCTCTTGGCTTTAAGATAGAGAATCCCAAATACGTTCCTGTCAATGACAGGAACTGGCCGGTGACAGAGCAGGGCTTTGTAAATATGCTTTTGCGGATGAAGAATGAGTACGGAATTGACAAGATTTATATTACGGAGAATGGTACTTCCTTTCCGGATGTGGTTTCAATGGAAGGAAAAGTAGAAGACGGCGGAAGAAAGGATTATCTCCACAGACATTTAACAGCGCTTTGGGAGGCCATTTCCCAGGGGGTTAATGTGCAGGGATATTTCCAGTGGTCTTTGTATGATAACTTTGAGTGGTCATTCGGATATAGCAGCCGTTTTGGAATGGTATTCGTGGACTTCAATACCCAGGAGAGAATTATCAAGGAAAGCGGACACTGGTATTCCAAGGTGATTGAACAGAATGGGGTATAAGGAGGCTTTCGTATGAAGGGAATAAAAAAAGTAAAGACAGCGGTAATCGGTTGCGGGGCCATCAGCCGTATTTATATTGAAAATATGGCAAAAAACTTTGAAATTCTGGAATTGGCAGGATGCTGCGATTTAAACCAACCGCTGGCGGAAGAGACAGCTGCTGCTTACGGTATCCGGGCCATGACCATGGAAGAGATTCTGGAGGATACTGAAATTGAAATCGTGGTGAACTTAACCAATCCCGCCGCTCACTATCAGGTCATAAAGAACCTTCTGGATCATGGGAAGCATGTGTATACGGAAAAGGTGCTGGCAGCTGACATTACCCAGGCCAGAGAGTTAGTAAGCCTGGCTGCTGAGAAGGGAAAACTGCTTTGCAGCGCACCGGATACCTTTCTGGGGGCGGCTGTGCAGACTGTCAGGTATTTAGTGGAATCAGGTATGATCGGAACCATTACTTCCAGCGTGGCTGTCCTTCAAAGAGATGCCCGCCTTTTGGCTGAGAAATTTCCCTACACAGCCAGATCCGGAGGCGGAATTGGGATTGATGTGGGGATTTATTACACCACTGCCATGATCAACGTGCTGGGAGAGGTGGAAGAAGTATGCGGAATGTCCGGCGTTTCCATGCCGATGCAGCAACACTACTTCGTGAAAAATGATAATTTTGGGGAAACCTATTCCCAGGAATCAGAGACATATCTTATGGGTACCCTGGGTTTTAAAAACGGCTGTATGGGAACGCTTCACTTTAATTCCAGAAGCATCCGCACGGAAAAGCCTTATGTGGCTTTCTATGGTACGGAAGGTATTATTTTCCTGGAGGATCCCAACTTTTTTGGCGGCGATGTGAAGGTGGTTTTAAAAGGTCAGACAGAGCCTGTCTTATTCCCCTATACCCATGGATATGACGGCAACGACAGGGGCCTTGGAGTGGCGGAGATGGCCTGGGCTTTAAGGGAAGGACGTATACCAAGGACAAACGCTGATATGGCACTTCATGCCTTGGAAATCCTTACGGGAATCATTGAAAGCGGAGAAACAAAACAGTTTTATAAGATGAACTCCGGATTTGAAAGGCAGCCTATGCTGCCGAGAGGATATCTGGGCGGGAATTATGCACAGAACCAGCCTGAGGGAGCGCTGTATTTTTAGATTTACGGTGAAATGAAAATCTGAACCAGAATATGAAAACTGCTGAATATGGAGAAAACTCCATGCTTCAGCAGTTTTTTAATGGTTTTTTAATAAGAAAGAATTTTGTAAGGTACTGCCCCGGCGCCCCTGTTTGCAAGGCTTACAACGAAAAGAATAACTTATCATACCAGACTGTAGGGAAAAGGCATCTTGACATCGGGTGTAACTGCAATTACTATTATTATATGAAAATTCCATTAAATACTGAGAAAAAGGCAATTGATATGAATGGAGATATTTTCAAAACTCTGCATAAACCGGTGCAAGGAGAATTAAAATAAAAACACACGGATACTGAAAATTGTTAATTTAAGATTTTCAGGAGAAAAAGGACCGGGAAAGTTCATGAAAAACAGCCCTTTTGCACGATCATGAATCAGAGGACGAAATTTAGATTAAGGAAGGAAAGCAGTGACAATGGAAAACCAGGAAATTGTTGATAAATTAACGAAAGTATGCATTTGCAAAGGCGTTTCCAAGCAAACCATAAAAAAGGCCATTTCAGAAGGCGCGGGTACCGTTGAGAAAGTATGGAGCATGACAAATACCGGCAATGGCAGCTGTAAAGGAAAACGGTGCAGAGATAAGATTCAGCGGATCCTGGATCAATGGGAAGCGGACTAATAGCCCGTAAGCTAGATATCCCCCTTTGGGATCATGGGAAAGGTACTACAAAATTATCACATATATGAAAAAAGTAAAAGGAGAAAGAGTATGTTAAATATGTTATTAGGTATTGCCCCAGTCGTTATTTTAGCTATTGTAGTTTTAGGGATCCTTGCATCAGGTTACGTAAAAGCACCGCCGGATACTGCATATATTATTTCCGGTTTAAAGAAGAAAACGAAAATTCTCATTGGACGGGCGGGAATTAAAATTCCGTTTCTGGAGAGACTGGATAAGCTGAATTTAAAGCTCATCCCACTTGATATTGTGACAAAGGATCCTGTGCCAACACAAGACTGCATCAATATTTATGTGGATGCAGCGGTAAATGTGAAAATCAAGGCAGAAGATGAATCCATTGATCTGGCTGCACAGAATTTCTTAAACCAAAGTTCTGAACAGATTGGCGCAATTGTATCAGAGGTTTTGGAAGGTAATGTCCGTGAGATAATCTGTACCATGAAATTACGTGAATTAATTGGTGACAGAAAGACTTTCGTAAACAAGGTTTCTGAGAATGTAATCCCGGATCTGGAGAAGATGGGCATTGAATTAGTGAGCTTTAATGTTCAGAACTTCCGTGATGAAAATGATGTTATCAATAACCTGGGTATTGATAATATTTCACAGATTAAAAAAGATGCTGCAATTGCAAAAGCAAATGCCAATAAAGAGGTTGCGATTGCCCAGTCCGAGGCAGACAGAGAGGCAAATGATGCAAGGGTCAATGCTGAGTCGGAAATTGCCATAAGGAATAATGAGCTTGAAATCAAAAAAGCTGAACTGCAGCAGCTGTCAGATGCAAAGAGAGCGCAAGCAGATGCCGCATATGAAATCCAGAAGCAGGAACAGCAAAAGACAATTCAGACTGCTACGGTAAATGCTCAGATTGCTAAGGCAGAGAGGGAAGCTGAACTGAGAACCAAGGAAGTTGCAGTTATGCAGCAGACCCTGGAAGCTGAAATCAATAAAAAGGCAGATGCAGAACGCTATGCAATTGAACAGAAAGCTGCGGCTGATCTGGCAAGAAGACAGAGAGAAGCTGAAGCTAAGAAATATGAACAGGAAAAAGAAGCTGAGGCTAAGAAGGCTCAGGCCGAGGCAGAAAAATATGCTATGCTTCAGGAAGCAGAAGGTATAAAGGCAAGGGGTGAAGCAGAAGCTACCGCAATTCAGGCAAAGGGTATAGCCGAAGCAGAAGCAATGGAAAAGAAGGCAGAAGCTTACCAAAAGTATAATAAGATTGCTATGGCGGAAATGATGATTAATGTTCTCCCTGAAATTGCCGGAAAGATTGCAGAACCTTTGTCTCAGATTGATAAGATTACCATTATTGGCGGAGGAAGCGGTGATAACGGCAATGGAATCAGTTCTGTTGCGGGAAATGTTCCCGTTGTTATGGCTAAGTTATTTGAATCAATGAAAGAAGCCACAGGAGTTGATCTGTCCGAGATCATGAGAGCAGAAACTTATGATGCAAAAGTAACGAAGAACTTAAACATCACTGGAATTCCGGAAGGTGTAAAAACACCGGATGCAGCAGAAACAATATTGGCAACAGAAATTGCTGCGGAGGCAGGAACAGAGAAAAAGCAGACAGATGAGTCTGTTTGATTTAAATCTGCCTGTCAGTCAGGGTAAAAATGACTTTACATAAATACAGGCAAATAAATATACTTATCGATCAGATTGCTGACAAATCGGTGCCGGGGCTTACATCCTGACACCGATTTGTTTATAATCCGTATAGATAATGTCTATTAATAACCATTTACTTATTGAATAAATCAATTGGACGCAAAAGCATTACATCTTTATAATAGATATAGCGAAAAACTATACATATTGGGAGAAGGTACATCATGAAGAAAAGAGTATTAGGCACATTGCTGTGTTTTGCCATGGCAGGATCATTGATGGCAGGATGTGGAGCAAAGTCTGAAAGTAAGCCTGCTGACAGCGAAAAGGCGGCAGAGAAGGAAGAAAAATCTGATGCAAAAGCTGATCCGGTGGATAAGAAAAAGGTGTACGTATCTCCGGATTGGGTGCAGAGTGTGATTGACGGGAATCAGGAAGAGTCTTCTGATTATGTAATTCTGGAATGCGGCTGGGGAGAGGAAGCAGATAATCCTGCATACACGGAAGCACATATCAAAGGCGCTTATCATATGAATACGGACTATATAGAATCTGAAGAATACTGGAACATACGTACGCCAGAGGAAATAGAAAAGCTCATGGCTGATTACGGAATAACGAAAGATACCGCTGTAATCTGCTACGGAACAGACGGAGTAAATTCAGCAGATGACAGAGTTGCATTTACAATGCTCTGGGCGGGAGTAGAAAATGTAAAATGCCTGGATGGCGGGTTTGAAGCCTGGAAAAAAGCCGGATATGCCACGGAAAAAGGCAGCAATAAGCCAAAAGCCGCTGATAAGGGATTTGGAACAACCGTTCCGGCCCATCCGGAATACATTATTTCCATTGATGATGTGAAGGAAAAGCTTGAAAATGACAGCAACTTCAAATTAGTGAGCATCAGAAGCAAAGCAGAGTTTTCAGGAGAGACCAGTGGATACGGATATATTGACAAGGCAGGAGAACCAAAAGGCGCGATTTGGGGACATGATACGGACGATGGTTCTTATAATAAGGAAGACGGAACAACAGTCGGTACGGATGTGCTGGAAGGATATTTAAAAGAATCAGGAGCATCCCTTGACAATGAACTGGCATTTTACTGCGGTACGGGATGGAGAGCCACCGTCCCATTCCTGATCTGTTATGAAAACGGCTATACCAATGCAAAGCTTTATGACGGCGGCTGGTACCAGTGGCAGATGGATGACAGCCTTCCGGTACAGGTTGGAGATCCTGGAAGCGGTACATGTGAATACACCACAGTAGGAAAGCTTTCCAATGATAAAGCCAAAAAATAAAAAATAAAATACATGAGCGCTGGACGCGGAAGCGGCAGCGCTTATTTTAACATGGGAAGAGGAGGAAATGAAAAAGATCGGATACTTTATTTTAACCCTTGCGGAAATACTTTTCTTAGCCGGCGCATATATCATCCACTATTTTACCCGTAGAAAAATGGGGATGGCAAGATATGTGATTTATAAAAACCAGGGCTGGGAGCGGACGTTTCCCATGGATACATTGAAATACACGTCAGTAACAGTTTTAACGGCATTGACCCTTCTGCTTTTGGCAGCTTTCATGATCCGGCGGAAACAGAAGGGGCGGCTGGTTACTGTTATATATTTCACAATGATTATCCTCACAGCGCTGTATGGAACTTATACCTGTATCAGCTCCACAGCGGCAATGAGAGCGTACTATTTTATCAGCCTGATGTTTGGGGCAGCAGCGCTGCTGCAGATCATAAAGGCCGGAGCAGCACTTGTGATTTGGGGGAAGAAGAAGGATGAAAAATAAAAAAATGTGGATATTTGCAGGGATCACTGTTGTGATTTTTTGCCTGAATCATATATTTGGCTGGTCTTCTTATATCAGGAATATGGATAATCTGGTTTTTCTGAAACAGGGGGTAAATGACAATCTTCCTTATGCCATTGCAATCTATATGCTGCTCACCATTGCAGGCTGTGCGTTTCTGGCTCTTCCCGGAGTTACGTTTGCAATTTTTGCCGGGCTTTTATTTGGGCCTGTACTGGGAACGGTATGTTGTTCTGCGGCAACTACCATAGGAGCAGCGCTTGCATTTGCGGCAGGGCGGTACTTTTTAAAGGACACTGTCAGGCCAATGGTAATAAAGAATAAATATCTGAAAAAGTGGCTGTTTGACAGTTCGGGAAAAAACGAATTGTTTATTCTCATCATTACAAGGCTTGTCCCGGTATTTCCCTATAATCTTCAGAACTTTGCCTATGGAATTACGGATATTAAATTCAGCACCTACCTGGTTGGTTCTCTGGTTTTTATGCTGCCTGGGACTGCCATGTACACCGTTGGAACGGCCGGGCTTGCGGACAAAGAAAACCGTATGCTGTATATGGGGATCGCGGCAATACTGGCAATCGGAGTAATGGGCATGGGAATATTTTTAAAGAAGAAGTACATACAGGAGGAGCAGGATGGAAGATAAGGCGAAAATCATGGATCCGGATGCATGTGTTCATTGCCATATATGCCGGCAGCACTGTCTCTTTCTGGAAAAATATAAAATGGATATCGGGGATAAAGAAAAGCTGGAGGAGCTTTCATACCACTGCTTTTTATGCGGCAGATGTTCCCAGGTCTGTCCCAAGGGGATTGACGGAAGATCAATCATTTTAGGCATGCGTAAGGAGCAGGTCCGGAGCAATGAAGGGCAGCTTCGTGAAAAAGGCTATGGGATGCTTGTAAGGGAAAAACAGAACTATTTATTTCAGAACTACAATCATGGGACAAAAAAAAGCGTGCTTTTTCCAGGCTGCAATTTTCCAGCCTTTTATCCTAAGACCACCAGGTACTTAATGGAACTGTTTCAGGAAAGAGCATGCGCAGGGACAGTATTTGACTGCTGCGGGAAACCCATTGCAGAGCTGGGAATGGAGAAGCAGGAAGAAGCGATTATAGAAAGGCTGGATACAAGGTTAAGGAAACATGGTGTGGAGGAAGTGATCACCCTCTGCCCAAACTGCTATGATTTTTTAAAACCCCGCCTGAAGGTGAAGGTAGTTGGGATATATGAAAAACTCCTGGAGCTTGGAATCGGGAGAGTGATTGAGGAGAAGCTTACCATATTTCCTCCCTGCCCTGACCGGGAAAACAAAGAACTCCTTGGCACCATACAGGCGTTCTTAAAGGAAGAACCGGACATTATTTCCCATGTGCAGTGCTGCGGGCTAGGAGGCTGTGCCGGAAGCAAAGAAAAGGACCTGGCAAAACAGATGGTCAGCAACATTGGGCAGGAGAAAGAGGAAACTATTTATACATACTGCGCTTCCTGTTCAGGGAATTTTGTAAGAAAGGGATACAAGGATACAAAGCATATTCTTTTAGAAATATTAGAGAGAAACGAGCGGCCGGACACAGGCGGGTCTGTGGTTAACCGCATAAAAACGAAATACCGGAGAGAGAAAAAATAATGGCGGAAAAAAGCAAATGGATTAAAAGGTTGGTGTTGATCTCAGGAATTGTGGCTGCGGCTGCAGGCTATTATGGGATCCCTTCAGTAAGAGAAACCATGAATCAGGTATTTAAAATGTTTGCAAGCGGAGATTTTGGGGTGGCAAAGGATTTTATAGCATCCTGGGGAGCGTATGCGGCAGTCATATCCTTTGGGCTTATGATCTTCCAGTCAGTAGCAGCGCCTCTTCCTGCCTTTCTCATTACCTTTGCAAATGCCAACCTGTTCGGCTGGTGGCAGGGAGCGATTCTCTCATGGACAAGCGCCATGGCAGGAGCAGCATTGTGCTTTTATATTGCAAGAGTTCTGGGAAGGGATGCAGCAGAAAAGTTTACAAGCAAGGCCGGGTTAAACCAGGTGGATGCATTCTTTGAAAAATATGGAAAAAGTACGGTTTTGGTCTGCCGCCTTTTGCCCTTTGTATCCTTTGATCTTGTAAGCTATGGGGCAGGACTTACTTCCATGTCCTTTGGTTCCTTCTTTCTTGCAACAGGAATCGGACAGCTTCCTGCGACCATTGTGTATTCCTATGTGGGAGGAATGCTGACAGGAGGAGCAAAATTATTTGTCACAGGGCTTATGATCCTGTTTGCATTGTCAGCGCTGGTTGTTATGGCAAGAAGAATATACGTGGAAAATCAAAAGAAAAAAGGAGAAAAGTAGGAATGGGTACTTGTGAAAGACAACAGATCCCTTTTGAAGAAATCCAGGAATTATTTCTCCGGGGAATTGACTGTTCCCAGGTGGTGGCAGGGGAATTTGCGGAAGAATTGGGGATGGATAAGAAGCTTTTGAGGAAAGTTTCCGCCTGCTTTGGAGGGGGAATGCAGTGCGGGGAAACATGCGGCGCTGTCACAGGAGCCTTGATGGTGCTTGGAATGAAGTACGGACACAGCGAGGAAGGAGACACCGGGCAGAAGCAGGCAATGAAGGAGAAAACCGGAGAATTTAAAAGGCTGTTTGGAGAAAAATATTCTTCCTGTATCTGCCGTGATCTGCTGGGTTATGATATTTCCAGGAGAGAAGAACTGGAAAAGGTGATGGAAAAGGGTCTGCTTCTCCGGTTTTGCCCCAAGGTCGTGGAAGATACAATAGAAATTTTAGGAAAGATTTTATAGATGAAACAGGCGATTATCATATTCACAAGAGTGCCGATGCCGGGAAAGACCAAGACCAGAATGATGCCCCTGCTTAGTCCGCGGCAATGTGCAAAGCTTCATATCTGCTTTTTAAAGGATATCAGAAAAGAATGCGAAAAATGCTTTGGGGATATTTTTGTCTGTTATACCCCGGATGAAGATGTGCAAAAAAAGTATCTGGAGAAAATCCTGGGAAAGCAAAGAGGGTATTTTCCCCAAAGGGGAGAACATCTGGGGGAACGAATGTTCCGGGCTTTTGAAACAGTTTTTGCTAAAGGATATGAGGAATGCATTCTGATTGGAACCGATGTGCCGGAGCTGCGGTCTGATGATCTTAACCGGGCGTTTGATGTGCTTAAAACCCAGGATGTGGTGTTTGGGAAAACCCATGACGGAGGATATTATCTGGTAGGGATGAAAAAAGCCAGGAGGGAAGTCTTTGGCCTTGGCCAATATGGGCATGGAGCGGTTCTCGAGGATACCATAAAGGCACTTTACCAGGCCGGAATTACGGTGGGTTATACGAAGAAGCATTGGGACATGGACACTCCATTGGACTTAAAAGAGTATCGGAAGCGGATGCGGGTGAGCAAAGAAGGGAAGCAGACGGAAACCGGGCGTTATGCTGCGGGAATCACTCCGGTTTCAATCATTATCCCTGTATATAACGAAGAAAAAGGAATTGTAAAGTTTCAAGAGCAGTTAAAGGAACTGCAGGGGAAATGTGAAATATTGTTTGTAGATGGAGGAAGCACTGACCGGACTCTGGAATTAATAGAACCAGGATACACGGTGATCCGCAGTGAAAAAGGAAGAGGAAAGCAGATGAATGCAGGAGCAAGGGAAAGCTGCGGGGATATTCTGTTTTTCCTTCACTGTGACAGCCAGCTTCCGCCAAGGCCCCTGGCGGAAATCAGAAGAGTGATGAGGGATCATCAGGCAGGCTGCTTTGGGATCGCATTTCATTCCCGGAATTTTTTCATGTTAACATGCAGGGTGATTTCCAACCACAGAATTAAGGACAGGAAGGTCATGTTTGGAGATCAGGGGATTTTTGTGGACAGGGAGCTGTTTTTTGAAGCCGGAATGTTTCCTGAGATCCCCATTATGGAAGATTACCAGTTTTCCCTGACATTAAAGGAGAAAGGGGTAAAGCTTGGGATGGCAGGGAGAAGAATCCATACATCGGACAGGCGTTTCCCAAAAGGAACCATACCAAAGCTGAAACTCATGTGGAAAATGAACCGGCTTAGAAAAATGTACCGGGACGGAGTTCCAATAGAAAGGATCTCGGATATGTACCGGGATATCAGGTAGGGGGTGGAAGGAAAAGTATGAATCAGGTACAGGGATTAGAAGAATATATCAAATGGAGAGGATACCGGGAAAGTCTGGGGCTTCCAAAGGAAGTAAGGGAAGAGTACCGGATGCTGGCTCAGGGGGAGTACAACAGAAACTATCTGTTTCTTCACCCGGTGACAGGAAAAAAGCTTGTTCTGCGGGTGAATTTTGGAAGCCAGATGCATCTGGAAAACCAGATTGAATATGAATTCCATGCATTGGAGCTGTTAAAGGATTCCGGCCGCACGCCAAGCCCTATGTATGTGGATGGATCAAAGAAGAAAATTCCCTATGGGGTAATGGTGATGGAGTATCTTCCCGGACATCCATTGGACTACGGGAAAGAACTGCTTTATGCGGCAGACTGTCTGGCTGATATACACAGCATTCCCGTTGGAAGGGAGCCTCCCCTTATTACGCCGGATAATCCCTTGAAAGCGATTATGGAAGAGTGCGGGGAGATGTTCCGGACGTATGAAGCATCCGCTCTTGGGGATGAAGGGAAGAAACGAAAAATACGAAGGATGCTGGAACGAGGCTGGAGCAGGGCAGACAGCCTTTCAAAGCCGGTATACCGGTGCTGCATCAATACGGAGCTGAATTCTACGAATTTCCTCATTAACGGGGAAGGAAAAGGGAATTACTTAATTGACTGGGAGAAACCGGTTTACGGTGACCCGGCACAGGATCTGGGACATTTTCTTGCGCCAACCACAACCTTCTGGAAGACAGATGTGATTCTGGAAAGGGAACAGATGGAGAAGTTTGTAGATGTGTATCTGGAAAAGGCTGCAGGAAGATTTGATATTAAGGGTGTGAAAGAACGGATCAGGGCGTATATTCCCATTACGTGCCTGCGTGGAATCACCTGGTGTGCCATGGCCTGGGTGGAATATCAGCAGCCGGACAAAGAAATAATCAACGAATCCACAGCCCGCAAGCTGGAGGCATATTTAAGCCACGAATTCCTGGATAAAATGGAAGGATTTGTTGGTTAATAGAAAGTATCTGTAAATATATGGAATAAATGTATGGGTAACTATGGCAGTTCCGTTTAAATGAAGCGGAAGAAGCCTTTATCATCACCATGATGCGGCGTTAAACCATATAGGGACGCCGGAAAACCAAGGAGGAAGAAAATATGAAAAAGAAGTTTTTAGCAGCAGTTGTAATGTCAGCAATGACAGTATCCATGATTGCAGGATGCAGTTCCGGAAATGGAGGAGAGAAGAAAGAAACAACAGCAGTGGAAAGCACGGCGGCTGCAGAAAGTACTGCTGCAGCGGAAAGCACATCAGCGGCTGAAGGTACAACGGTGGCAGAAAATGCAGCAAAGGAAGAATATCAGTTTGTATCCGCAGGGGATGCGGTAAAAGCAGCGGCTGACGGAAAAACTCATGTCCTTGATGTAAGGGAGTGGGCAAACTACGGGGCAGGAAGAGTTGCCAATTCACAATGGTGTCCCATTTTCCCCCTGGAAGACGAATCCCTGGCAGATGGAATGAAAGCGTATGCGGAGAAAAGCTTAAAAGACGGAGAGAAAATTTATATTATCTGCAACAGCGGGCAAAGAGGAGCCCAGAAGTCAACAACAGTGCTGAAAGAAGCAGGAATCGATGAGAGCCTGATCTATACGGTTGAGGGAGGAGCAAAAGCCCTGGCAAAAGAAAAAGGCGCGCTGACAACGAACCGTGCAGAAGAAAGCATAGACTGGCAGTATGCAAAAGCAGCGGATGTGCTTGGAAAGAAAGATGCACAGATTGTGGATGTGCGTGATGACGATACATATGCAGGGGGCCATCTGGAAAACTCTCTTCAAATCAATTTAAAAGATTTTGAAAGCGCCGATGCACAGACAGCAATGTATGAACTGGCAGCAGAGAAGCTTAATAAAGAAGAACCCGTATATTTCTTATGCTACAGTGGAAATAAATGCGCAAAAACAGCTATTTCCGTATTAAAGGATGGCGGTTTTGACGAAAAGAATCTGTTTATTATTGAAAACGGGGCAAAAGACGGTGACGTTCAGGCGGCATTTGTAAAATAACAGGCCAACACCTTGAAAACAATAAGAGACGGAGAAAAGAGATGAAAAGAAGAATTTCGGCAGCACTTCTGGCAGCTGTAATAGCTCTTTCCATGACAGCCTGCGGGAACAATGAAAAAACGCAGGCAGAGAAAAAGCAGGCTTCAGAAATTGAAAAGATGTCCTTTGACAGGATCATGGAGGAAGCAAAGGGCACTGCCGTTACATTTTATGGCTGGGGCGGGGATGAAAAGCTGAATGAATGGCTGGACAATACCTTTGCGCCGGTAATGAAGGAAAAGTATGATATTACCATGGAACGGGTTCCAATGGATATTGACCAGATATTAAGCCAGCTGTCAGGAGAAATCCAGGCAGGGGAAAAGGACGGAAGCATTGATATGATCTGGATCAACGGAGAAAACTTCCGGTCTGCAAAAGAAAACAGTATGCTGTACGGGCCATTTGCGGATAAGCTTCCCAATTTCCAGGATTATGTGGATGAAAAGTCTGAAGACGTGACACTTGATTTTGCATATCCCATTGAGGGATTTGAAGCACCTTACGGAAAAGCGCAGATCGTAATGATTGCGGATACGGCGGTGACTCCGGATGTTCCTAAAAGCGCCGAAGCCTTGAAGGAATTTGTACAGAAATATCCTGGAAGGGTGACCTACCCGGCCCTTCCTGATTTTACAGGAAGCGCGTTTGTCAGAAATATTATTTATGAAATCTGCGGATATGAGCAGTTTTTGAATATGAAAGGGGATAAGGAGACTGTGAAAGCTGCCGTAGAGCCTGCAATGGCATATTTAAGGGAGCTGAATCCATACCTGTGGAATGAAGGGAAAACCTTCCCGGATTCCTCAACCACCCTTGACAATATGTTTGCAGACGGAGAAGTGGTTCTGAATATGACGTATGATGCCTACGGGACTGCTGTCAAAATAGCGGACGGAGCCTATACCACCACAACCCAGTCTTTCCAGTTTGACAAAGGCACCATAGGAAATACCAATTTTATGGCCATTGCGGCAAATTCCGGGAATAAGGCAGGAGCAATGGTGGCAATCAATGAAATGCTGTCACCAAAGATCCAGGCCGACCGTTATGATACAATGAAAGTCATTCCTGTGCTTGACAATTCAAAGCTTTCAGAGGAACAAAAAGCTTCATTTGATAAGGTGGATCTTGGAAAGGGAACCATTCCCCAGGATGAACTGTTATCAAAACGTCTTCCGGAAATGCCCGCAGAGCTGGTTCCGCTCATTGAGGAAATATGGACGGAAGAAGTGGCAGGAAAATAATGAAAGAAAAGCTGATGCCATATTTGCTTTTGGCTCCCCAAATATTACTTACCATTTTATTTATGATTGGACTGATCACTGGAATTACCCAAAGCTTAGGGGTAATTCCAGCTTTTGGGTTAAAGAAGCCAACATTTTTTTATTACAGGGAAGTTCTGTCACGGCCGGATATGTTTCAATCCGTGGTGTACAGTCTTAAAATCGCACTGGTTTCAGCGGTTCTTGCAACAGCTGGCGGCGTGTTTTTTTGCGGCGTATGGGTTATGGGAAAGAAAGCCGGGGGAGGGGTGATGCGCATCATCCAGCTTCCCATTATCGTTCCTCATGCAGTTGCAGCGCTTTTTATGATCAATATTTTTTCCAGGAATGGGATCCTGTCCAGGATCGCTTACGCCCTGGGAATGATACAGGAGCAGCGGCAGTTTCCCATGCTCATCTATGACCCCAATGGGGTTGGAATCATTATGGCATATCTTTGGAAAGAAATTCCCTTTATTATTTATTTTGTCATTGCTCTGATGGCAAATATTAACGGAAGTCTGGGAGAAGCGGCCACAAACCTGGGAGCAAAAAAGCGGACCGTATTTTTAAGGGTGACGCTGCCCTTGTGCAGAAATACAATTATAAGCGGCTTTTTGATTATTTTTGTGTTTGCCCTGGGAGCCTATGAGCTTCCTCTTTTGCTTGGAGCCACGGTTCCAAAGGCATTGCCGGTCCTTGCGTATCAGGAGTATATCCATCCGGATTTAAGAAACCGGCCTTATGCAATGGCTTTAAATGGAATCATTATTGTGATTTCCCTTATGAGCGCGCTGATCTATTTCTTAATGATGCGGAAAAATGTGAAATATTTAACGGATGAATGATAACCATGATGAATAAAAGAAAGTCAGTGTTTACAAGTATTACAGGGTTCGTTTTGATGGCGGCCATTCTTATTCCGGCGGCCACTCTGTTTCTATGGGTTTTCACGGAGCGGTGGACATGGCCGGATCTGATGCCTCAGGTGTTTTCAAAGAGAGCTGTTTTAGAAATAGCAGGAAGAAAAAAGGAGCTTTTGCAAATTTTCTGGTCAAGCATTCTGATTTCCACGGTTGTGGCGGCCTTGTCTGCGGTGATCAGCATTATGACGGCGAGAGCCATTGTATTATACCGTTTTCCAGGAAGGGAGCTGATGCATTTTTTTACCATCCTTCCATTTATGGTTCCTTCCACCGTGTTTGCAATGGGGATACAGATTACGTTTATTAAAATGGGATTAAACAACAGGATCACAGGGGTTATCATTGCTCATCTGATCTGTTCACTCCCTTATGGGGTGCGCCTCATCATGGATGGGACCATGGCTCTTGGAAGCAGACTGGAAGAGCAGGCCAGAGTCCTGGGGGCATCTCCTTTTCAGGCCTTTTATAAAACGTCTCTGCCCATGCTGACGCCTGTGATCCTTTCAGCTGTGAGCATGTCATATATTGTCTCCTTCAGCCAGTATTTTCTCACTCTCCTGATCGGAGGAGGAAATGTAAAGACCTTTACCATCATTATGGTTCCCTATCTGCAAAGCGGAAACAGAAACATTGCCTGTATTTACAGTGTCCTGTTTCTTTGCGTCACCTTGCTGGTGTTCCGGGTGTTTGAAGGAGCGGCAGGATATTGGATGAAAAATGGCGGCGGAGAATTTTATACATCGGAATGAGATGACCAGGGAAAAGGAAGAGAAAAACCATGAGCCTTACGGTTGAAAATTTAAAGGTAGTGCTTCAGAAAAAGGTGATTCTTCATGGGATCAGCCTGGATATAAGGGAAGGGGAATTCATTTCGCTTCTTGGTGCGTCCGGATGCGGGAAAACAACGCTTTTGAAAAGCATAGGGGGGCTTCTTGAAATTGAGCAGGGAGATATCCGGATCAAGAATGCATCTGTTGTGGGGATCCCGCCTGAGAAGAGAGGAACAGTCATTGTATTTCAGGATTTAAGGCTGTTCCCCCACATGACCGTGGAGCAGAACATTGCATTTCCCATGGAGCTTCAAAAGGTGCCGAAACGTGTTCGGAAGGAAACGGTGAAAAAGCTGCTGGAAGAAGTGCAGCTTTCGGGCTTTGAAAACAGGAAAATAAAAGAGATATCCGGAGGACAGATGCAGAGAGTTGCACTGGCAAGGGCTCTTGCTGCAAATCCGAGAGTGCTGCTTTTGGATGAACCGTTTTCAGGGCTGGATGAATGCTTAAGGCTGGAGATGGGGAATCTTGTGAAGAAGCTTCATCAGGAGCGGAAGATTACCACGATTCTTGTGACCCATGAGAAAAGAGAAGCAATGCAGATGTCGGACAGGATTGCGTTGATGAGCCAGGGACGGATCTTACAGTACGATACCCCAAGGAATATGTTCCGCCATCCCACATCAAGGGCTGTGGCGGAATATTTCGGCAGGGTGAACTATGTGAAAGGGAGAATTGAGAACCACAGGTTTTGCAGCAGGTTGTTCGAGATGAATGCAGAACTGGAAGACGGGGATTATGAGGCAATGATAAGGCCGTTTTCCGTGAAGCTTGAAAGAGAAGGGGCGTATATCATTTCCGAAATTACATTTATGGGAGAACTGGCACAAGTGAAGATAGAGGTACCTGATGGCATGATATTAAGCCAGGTCATGAGTCATGAGCTGGAGGGGCTGGGACTGGAAAAAGGGGACCGGGCCGGTATTTTTATAGAGGAAAACGGAGTGAACTGGTTTCCAGGAGGAGCATAAAATCAGATGAAGCATGTGGTATTTGACTGTGACAATACCTTTGGAGTAAAGGACTGTGATGTGGATGACGGACTTGCGCTGATGTACCTTCTTGGCTGCCCGGAAGCAAAAGTACACGGAATCACAGCAACTTATGGAAATAATCAACTGGATATTGTATACAATACCAGCAAAACAATGTTAAAAGATCTGGGGCGTGAGGACATTCCGGTGAAAAAGGGCGGGGAAACATACGGAGCATACGAAAGTGAGGCGGCAGACTATCTGGCAGAGATGGCGGATCAGTGTGGGGGAGCTTTATCCATTCTTGCAACCGGTTCCCTTACGAATCTTCGGGGAGCTTATGAAAGGGACAATCATTTTTTTGAGAAGGTAAAAGAAATCGTGGTAATGGGAGGAATTACAAGCCCTCTTGTGTTTGAAAAAAAGGTGATGAATGAGCTGAATTTTTCCTGTGATCCCTTTGCCACATGGACGGTGCTCACAAAAGGAAAAAATGTCTCGGTGATCACAGGGAATCATTGCCTGAAGGTGCTGTTTACAAGGGAGGAATATAAGGAACGTTTATTTGGCACAGGAAACACGGCTGCCGCATACATCAGGGAGAAAACGGATTACTGGTTTGGATATAATGAAGAGGATTACGGCATTAGGGGATTTTATAACTGGGATGTGACAGCAGCGGTATATCTGATGCATCCGGAGTTGTTTGCAGATGAGAAAAAGACGCTGCTGGTTTCAGAAGAGGATTTAAAACAAGGGTATCTGCGCAGGGCGTCAGAGGGAAACTGCGTGTGCAATCTTCCTGTGATTGGAGAGGAAAAGGCGTATAAGGATCATATTTATGATGCGTGGATGCGGGTTCCCATGGATTGAGGCAGTGGGTTTGGATATGATATTTTAAAACGCATGGAGCGTTATCAGGTGAAGATGAGGAATGACGCAGGGAAAAGGGGTTTCGGGACCGTTTCCCTGCGTCATTCAATTTTTGTAAATTCAATGATAAGCTGCGTCATAAAGATATCTATTTTTTTAGATATTCATAAGTGTAGTGGTAAATCATGGCCTGATGAAATTTCTCATAATCATGCTCATAGAGTGCTTTAATAATGCGCTCGTGCTTTTCAATCATTATCTCAATGGATTTGGAGGAGAGCTTGGTGGTGTAATATTTGTCATAAGCCCAGAAGAAATCAATGATAGAAGAGAGGAGCACATTGTCCAATTTGGAAAACATGGTTTTATGGAACATGGCATCTGCTTTTGCAAATTCAATGCCCACCGGCTTTGTTCCGCCGTCATCCACACCCAGATGGCTTTGCATGATGATCACCTGCTGGTTCATCCGGTCAATATCATCCAGTCCCAGACTGTAGAAGGCTTTCTGATCAAAACCCAGTTCCAGGACATGACGCAATTCCTCAATGTAATCCTTGATCTTGCTGTCATTGGAAGCGTCTACGTGTGAAATCAGGGAAGACATGAAAAAATCGGAGTTAAATTCTCTGATCATGATGCCAACACCTGGCTTGGAGGTTACAACGCCGGTGATTTCCAGGGATTTAAGTGCTTCCCTTAGTACATTCCGGCTCACACCCAATGACTCGCAGATTTCCATTTCAGTGGGAAGTTTATCTCCTGGCTGAAGATTATGCTCCTTGATATATTGCTTGATTTCATCGTATACCTGTAAATACAACTTTCTGGTTTTTAAATTTTTCATAAGTTAATGATCCATTCCGAATTATATTTGTAGTACAAAGTAATAATTTTCTTAATATTATAATTTATAGATAAAAGTATGTCAATGTAAGAAACATAAAAACTAAAATAAAAACTTTTCGAAAGAAAAATATGTAAGAATTGCACAAATAATAATGAGATATTCTGTAAGGTTGTTAGTTGACATTTTGAAAAAAGTTAATTAAACTTAAAATATCATTTATAAGTTTATACTTTATACTACAAAGTACAAATTGGAAAGGGAGGTTATTTATGAAACACAAAAAACTTGTGAGCATTTTATGTGCTGCATCCCTGGCAGTTTCACTTCTTAGCGGCTGCAGCGGGAAGCAACAGCCGGCATCAGAGACAGCGGGAACCGGAGCAAAGACAGAGAATGCCAATGCCGGGGATTCGGCGGCTGGGACTCAGGCAAGTGAAAGCAGGGAAGAGCCTGGGACCCCGCTTGCGGATTTAAGAGTCAGACAGGCCCTGGCTTATGCAATTGACATGGATGCAATTGTTGAGACACTGTTTAACGGCAAAGCTGAGGCAGCAAAAAGTTTTACCGCTCCAGGGGACTGGCTGAATGCAGGCATTCCTACATACAAGTACGATCCGGAAAAGGCAAAGGAGCTTTTAAAGGAAGCCGGCTGGCCATCGGATTATACTCTTGATGTGGTATATTATTACGATGATCAGCAGACCGTTGACTTAATGACCATCATTGGGCAGTACTGGCAGGAGGCAGGGGTAAAGGCCCAGTTCAGAAAACTGGAAGGTGATCTGGCTGCACAGCTTTGGGTACCTCCGGTGGATCGGGTAAAGGGCCCTTCTGCAGTAAAGTGGGATCTGGCTTATGCTGCGGTGGCTGCATTGGCAGAATCCGAATTCTATAACAGGTTCAGTTCGACTGCCTCCAATAACTCCACCGTTCCAAAGCAGGAAGGGCTTGATGAATTAATTATTTCAGCTAACGGGACCATGGATACGGACGAGCAGAAAAAGGCGTTTGGTGAAATTCAGAATTTTGTGGCAGAGAATGTAATTGCACTGCCGCTTTATCATCAGGTCTGCTTTATTTATACCAGCAAAGATCTTGATATGGCAGGGGCAGGATTTGGGAACGATCAGTTCTCATATGAGAAGAACATCCTGGACTGGAAGATCAACCGGGACGACCATACGATGTATACAAATGGCGGGCCACAGGAATTTTTCTGGTATCCATTGGTAAATCCTGGACTCCTGATTAATACGGAACTGATTTTTGATAAGCTTATAAGCGCGGATGAGAATCTAAATCCAAAGGAAGGCATGCTGGCCCAGGATTATAAAGTCAGTGAGGACTCTAAATCCATCGAATTTACGCTTCGTGACAATCTAAAATGGCACGATGACCAGCCTCTTACGGCAGAGGATGTCCAGTTCACCATTGAGCTGATGCTCAAGGCCCCCGGAACCAATGCAGTTGCTTCGGAAGTCATGAAGGCCATCCATGGAGCACAGGACTTTATTGACGGAAAAACAGAGCATTTGGAAGGCGTAGTGACCGATGGGAATAAGATCACGGTGAATTTTGATCAGGTTTCCGCCAATGCACTTCAGGTATTTGCCCAGTGGCCCATTCTTCCCAAACACTGTCTTGAAAAGGCAGACCCGGCTGCTCTCCAGCAGGATGGATTCTGGCAGAAACCAATCGGATCCGGTCCATACAAGGTTGATGAAGTGGTGCTGAACAATTACGCGACCCTGAAAAGATGGGATGGATATTACAAGACAGGAAACGGTAATATTGAAACAATTTACATGTTTGCAAGCGGTGAAAATGATGCAAACCTTGTAAAGAATGCGGGAGCAGGCAAGATTGACTATGCATGGTCCAAGTCTACGGATGAAGCAAAGGCCATTGAAACCATGGATCATATGAAGGTTAATACGGCAAATATCAGATATACAAGATGCTTTTTTATCAATCAGTTTCCCCATGACGCAAATATTAAGTAATCTCCAATTGATAAAGCATATAAACGGTGGATCTGTCAGGGTTCACCGTTTATAACAGGAGGAATTAAATGGCTACTTATACAATCAGAAAGATTTTATCATTAATTCCAATGATGCTGGTCATCAGCTTTCTCATTTATCTGGGAATTGAACTGATGCCAGGTGATGCGATTGATTTCCTTATTCCGCCGGATGCGCTTTCCACAATGTCGGCGGAACAGCTTGACCAGATGAGAAATTCCCTTGGCTTAAATGATCCCTTTGTCATCCGGTACGTTAAATGGCTGACGGGCATCCTTCACGGTGATTTTGGTTACTCCCTGCAGTCCGGAGTGCCTGTTGCGGAAATTATGAGGAATCATATTTCGGCAACGATTGAATTATCCGTAGCCGCCCTGATCATGTCTTCTGTATTCGGTATTTTTCTGGGCGTGATCAGTGCCCTGAAAAAGGGAAGTGCACTGGATCATATCCTGGACGTAGTGGGAATGGTGGGTGTGGCGATTCCCCAATTTTTATTCGGTCTCATCTGTATCAATGCCCTGGCTCTCCATCACAGCATACTCCCGGCAGGGGGGCGGATGGCTCATGCCGGGCAGAGCTTTATTCAGAGATTGCCGTATTTAATCCTGCCGGCTGCTGTCCTGGGTTTTTCCATGACAGCCGGTGTGATGCGGTATGCAAGGGGCAGCATGCTGGAATCCATGGGAAGGGATTATATGAAAACCGCAAGATCAAAAGGAGTCCCGGAGTGGAGGGTGAATCTCCTGCATGGTCTCAGGGCCGCGGTGACTCCTGTTGTGGTATTAATCGGATTCCGGCTGCCCATGCTGATCGGCGGGGCAGTTGTTGTGGAGGAGGTATTCCAGTGGCCTGGAATCGGAGGTCTTTTCATTAAGGCCGTGCGGGCGCAGAACACTCCCCTTGTCATGATGATCGGATTTTTTTCCGTGTTGATTGTTCTGGTGTCAAGCATTTTGGTTGATTTAATCACCGCTATGCTGGATCCCCGGATAAAACTGAGTTAGGAGGTATGGGATCTATGAGTGCATTAGAGAAAAAAATGGATCGGATCCTTGCTCAGGAGGAATCCGGGAAAGCAAAGAAACGGCTGAAAAGCAGGGTATTAAGGAAATTGCTTGCCAATAAACTTTCCATGGTGGGTCTTATTATTTTTATTGTTATCTTTTTTATCTGTTTTGCAGCTCCTCTTGTCACGTCCAATTCATCTGCCAAGATCGATTTAAGGAGCATCCTGCAGGCACCGTCAGCAAAACACATTCTTGGTACGGATAAAATCGGACGTGATGTTTTTGCAAGAATCCTGTATGGCGGCAGAATTTCTATTGGGGTTGGTCTTGGATCTGCGTTGATTGCCACGCTGTTGGGTGTTTCTCTGGGTACAATCGCAGGTTATAAAGGAGGGCTGGCAGACGGGATTGTCATGAAGATTTCAGAGATTTTAATGGCGTTTCCCCAGATGATAATGGTACTGATCCTTGTGACCATAACCGGGCAGAGCCTGTGGAATCTGATTTTCATATTTTCCATAACCGGCTGGCCATCCATGTACCGAATGGCCAGATCCCAGATGCTTTCCCTGCGGGAGGAGGAATATGTCCAGGCCTTAAAGGCATTTGGCATAGGATCCATGAGGATTGCTTTTATTCATATGCTTCCCAATGCAGTTGGCCCTATTTTTGTTAACATAACATTGTCAACAGCAATGTTCATTCTGCAGGAGACTTCACTTAGCTTCCTTGGACTGGGCGTTCCGCTGGAGGTGGCTACCTGGGGAAATATATTGAATGCGGCACAGGATATCATGATACTAAGGGATGCATGGTGGGTCTGGGTACCTACCGGTGTTGTGGTAACCCTGTTTGTTATCAGCATCAACTTCATAGGTGATGGCTTAAGAGATGCAGCAGATCCGTCTCAAATTGGTTAAGGAGGAAGGTCAGATGAGTCATGATACGGTAGTAAGTGTTAAAAACCTCCATGTAAACTTTTATAACAATGATCGCTGCAATCAGGTAATCAGAGGAATCAACTTTGATTTAAAAAAGCGAAGGATTCTATGTATCGTAGGAGAGAGCGGATGCGGGAAATCGGTTACTGCAAATTCCATCATGGGATTGCTTCCTGATCTCTCCAGGATTGAAAAAGGCGAGATTCATTTTTTTAACGATGGTAAGGATATCCGGATTGACCAACTAAAGAGAAAAGGAAATGAAATGCGTAAGATCCGGGGCAGCGGTATTTCCATGATATTCCAGGATCCCATGACAGCGCTGAATCCGGTGTTTACCGTGGGATACCAGATCAATGAAGCACTTCTGTCTCATGGGAGAGCAAAAAACAGAGGGGAAGCTGCAAGGGCCTCCATCGGACTTTTGAAGGAAATGGGAATCCCTATGCCGGAAAAACGGTTTTATGAATATCCTCATCAGTTTTCCGGGGGGATGTGCCAGCGCGCCATGATCGCAATGGCAATGAGCTGCAGGCCCAGAGTACTGATTGCGGATGAACCGACTACGGCCCTGGATGTCACGATTCAGGCTCAGATATTTGAATTGATGCTGGATTTAAAACATAACAATGATACCGCCATTTTGTTAATTACCCATGATATGGGGGTAGTGGCAGAACTGGCAGATGATGTTGCGGTGATGTATATGGGAAATATCGTAGAGAGCGGAGATGCCAGGGCGGTCCTGACGGAGCCTTCCCATCCTTATACAAAGGCACTGTTAAATTCCATTCCTGTTTTGGGACGGGGGAAAAAGCAGAAGCTTGAGCCAATCAAAGGTTCCACTCCGGATCCTTATAACCGTCCGCTAGGCTGTCAGTTTGCTCCAAGATGTCCATATGCAGAACCGGTATGTGAGGAAAGGCTTCCGGATGAGCATATGACCGCTCCCGGACATATGTGCCGGTGCTTCCGTGACTGTTTAAAAGAGGAGGGCCAGCATCATGAATGAGAACAAGGAGAGGAAAGAAATACTGATTTCTGTGAAAGGATTAAAGACCTACTACCCGGTCAGAAAAGGGATATTTAAAAGGACTGTTGGTTATGTAAAGGCGGTGGACCAGGTGGATCTGGATATTTTCAGAGGGGAGATCCTTGGTGTTGTAGGGGAATCGGGCTGCGGAAAAACCACTCTGGGAAAAAGCATTCTGCAGCTGATCAGGCCCTTTTCAGGAGAAGTGTTTTACCATTTTCCGGAAGGAGAGAAAGACATTACAAAAATGCCGAAAAAGGAACTGGACAATGCCCGTAAAAAGATGCAGATTGTTTTCCAAAACCCCTATTCATCTTTAAATCCCTCTTTCACCATATTCGGTACCATGCAGGAGCCGTTGATCCGGTTTGGAATGAAGAGCAAAAAGGAAAGACGGGAAAAGATTGCAAAACTTCTGGAAGAAGTAAATCTTCCCAAGGAGTATATGGAACGGTACCCCAATGAGTTTTCCGGAGGACAGAGGCAGCGGATCGGCATAGCAAGGGCGCTTTCCGTTGATCCTGAGTTTATTGTATGTGACGAAGCGGTTTCTGCGCTGGATGTTTCCATTCAGGCCCAGGTTTTACAGTTGTTAAAGGAATTAAAGGAAAAAAAGAATCTGACCTATATGTTCATAACTCATGATCTGTCCGTAGTCGAGTACATCAGTGACCGAATTGCAGTAATGTATCTGGGACATATTGTGGAACTGGCGGAGACCCAGGAGCTTTTTGAAAACACCTTGCATCCATATACAAAAGCCCTGTTAAGCGCCATTCCCATTGCTGATATTAACAGACGCCGTAAGAGGATTCCGCTTCAGGGAGATGTCCCAAGTCCGGTGGACCCGCCTGGCGGCTGCCCCTTTCATCCCCGCTGTCCCCAATGCATCCCGCGCTGCAAAACGGAAATACCCGAAGCACACAGAATCAATCATAACGGCCATGAGCATCTGGTATGCTGCCATCTGGCCGAAAACTTATAAATCCGGAGGTTAAAATGAGTAAATTTCAAATTACAGATATTAAAGGAGTCATTCCTGCAACCATGGCATTTTTTGATGAAAAAGAGAATATTGACGAAGCCTGTACAAGAAATATGACAGAATTTATGATTGGAACAGGGGTAAATGGGTTTTATTTAACCGGAAGTACAGGAGAATGCTTTACCATGACGCCGGAGGAAAGAAATCAGGTGGTGGATATTGTCATTGATCAGGTAAAAGGAAGGGTGCCGGTGATTGTTCACGTCGGGGATATTGGAACCAGAAAGAGCATAGGTCTGGCAGAGCATGCGGAGGCAGCAGGAGCAGATGCCATTTCATCAGTTCCTCCTTTCTATTGGAAGTTTTCAAAAGAAGATATTTATCATTATTATGATGATATTGCAAAATCCACCAGCCTTCCGATGATTGTTTATAACATTCAACTGGCAGGAATCATGGACAAGGACTTAATCCTTAAAATCGCTGAGATCGATCATGTGAAAGGACTGAAATATACCGCCAGAAGCCATGATGAGATGGGCTCTTTAAAAGAGATTCTGGGTAAGGATTTCATGATCTATTCGGGATGCGATGAGATGGCCTTTTCCGGATTGTGTTTTGGAGCGGATGGGCTTATCGGATCTTTCTATAATGTCATCCCGGAAATATACCAGAGCATATACCGATGCGTTCAAAACAGTGATATACCGGGCGGCATCCGGCTGCAGCGGATTGCAGATGAATTTATCTTTGCCTGCCTTCAATACGATTTTCCATCCTGCGTACATAGCCTGATGAGATGGAGAGGGCTTGAAGGAGGATATTCCAGGCGGCCATTCCATAATTATAAGGATGAGGAGCTGGCAGATTTAAAAATGAAATTAAGGCAGATCAGAGAAAAGTATCAGGCAGAGGATCTGGAAATGTTCCGGTTTTAGGCAGCAAAGCCCCCATTTTTAAACAGCTGAAATGGGGGCTTTTGACGATTGTCCATATACACAAATCTTCATTTGCAATTAAGAAATTTTTACTAAAACATATTGACAAAAAAAGAAAACAGAGTATATACTATACAATATCAATGGTTTTGTATTGACTACTTAAGCGTTTCAGTAAAATTTGGGGAGGTATTTTTTATGCAAAATTACTATATGCCCACTGGGAATGAATTTGTCAGCCTGCCGACACTGGACCAGGCCACGGCTTCCATAGAAAGCTTTACGGTGCTGCATATGGGCTATAAAGGGATGCTGGCTTTTTGGGGCGGTGAAAGCGAACCTCTCATACGGCCTTTTGTGCGGGCGGAGAACCAGGATCTGCTCTGTGATTTGAGATGGAACCGGGAATGTGACTGGATTCCCAGCTTTGCATCGGAAAAGGACGGAATTGGTACGGAGGGGATTTTTCTAACTCCCATAGGCCATAAGGCCTTTGCCATACGTTTGACCGTTACCAATCATTCCGGCAAAGACAGGGAGATTTCCTGTGGTTTCAGCGGGGCATGGAAAAAAGTGACCCACAGTGTCAACGAGGATAAGACGGTTGCAGGAGAGAGAAAGGTTTACCACTCCGGCTGGAATGACGGCCCGGTTTTTGATTTGTCCATTGGAATGCCTGTTATGGCATTTGCACCCATGGCGTCTTTGCCCGTTAAATGGGAATTTGAACAGGGAGAGGAAATACGCTGCAAAGGGACCCATGACTGCCGGTTAGAGTCAGGGGAATCCGTGGTGCTGGACATTTTCTGGGGCGTGGGCTTTGAAGAAGTGTCTGCGGCCACTGCGGCAAAGGAGCTTTTGCGGCAGACCTTTGACGGGGTTTATGAGGAAACTCTGTGCTGGCTGCGGGAGCGTCAGAAAACCGTGGGCATACGGGAAGTGGATGCCCTGTTAAACCGGAACTTGTTTTTTAACTTCTTTTATGCCACAGGTATGACCATGGATACAGAGGAAGTGGTTATGGTCACTTCCAGAAGTCCCAGATATTACGTCAGCGCAGCTTATTGGGACAGGGACAGCCTGCTGTGGAGCTTTCCTTCCATTCTTAAGGCGGACCCACAGTATGCAAAGGAACTTCTGGATTACGTATTTACCCGTCAGATCAGACAAATCGGCATTCACAGCCGCTACATAGACGGGACGGTGCTGGAACCGGGCTTTGAACTGGATGAACTGTGCGCCCCCTTAATGGCCCTCAGCCGTTACGTAAATGCTACGGGAGAGACTGACCTTTTACAGGAAAGCCATATTGAGAGAGGCGTAAAGAAAATCCTTTCGATTCTAAAGACCAAGCGAAGTCAGACCCTTCATCTGTATGAAACCTTTTTACAGCCAACGGATGACATGCGGGTTTATCCCTATGGCACGTATAACAATGTTTTGACTTGGCGGTGCCTGCAGGATCTGGAGAAAATTTACCATAATTTGTGGCCTGCTGAAACGCTTAAGTGCCTGGAAGAGGAAGCTTCAACCTTGTTTCGTGCCATTTGCACCCATTGCATTAAGGAGTATCAGGGAAAGAAGATTTTTGTCTGGTCCGTAGACGAGGAAGGAAACTGGGATGTGTACGACGAACCGCCGGGAAGCCTGGAGCTTTTGCCTTATTTGGGATTTTGCACCATGGAGGATTCCATTTGGAAAAATACAGTTGAGACACTGCGGAGTCCGGATTACCCATACTCTTTTGCAGGAAAGCCTTTTTCCGACATTGGCTGTCCCCATGCACCCCATCCCTGGATCTTAAGCGTTGCCAACGGGCTGATCAGCGGCAGGAAGGAAGCGTCTTTAGACTTTCTGCGCAGGGCTTCCATGGACAATGGAATTGCCTGTGAAAGCGTGGATGAAATGACAGGCGAATGTACCACGGGAGCAGCATTTGCAACCTGTGCCGGATTTTTGGCCTATTGCTTAATGGAAGGGTTAAATGAGGGAGGTGTGGAAAATGATTCAATATGAGCCATGGAAGATACGCTGTGAGGGCAGAGAAGATACAAAATTTTTGGAAAGCATATTCAGCCAGGCAAACGGCTATCTGGGTTCCCGGTGTTCGTTTTACATGGACGGGGCAAAAGCTTACGAGCGCTGCAACTATCTGGCAGGCGGTTTTGAGTATATCAGCCCCGGTGTTACGGACATGGTGAACCTGCCGGATTTGTTTTTCTTCCGGCTTTCCCTGGGAACAGGGGATTACCAGTCTTTTTCCCAATCCCTGGATATGAGCAACGGCCTTTTTGAGAGGAAATCGGTGTGGAAAGATAAGGAAGGCAGGGAAACGCAAATTGACATTTCCCGCTTTATCAGCATGGACAATAAACACGTATCAGCCCTTTCCCTGGAATTGACGGCCTTAAACTACAACGGGAATATAGATGTTCTCATGGGAATAGACGGGAAAACCGTGAACCTGCCTGTGGAGGACGACCAGACAAAGGAAAACTTAGATACCCTGTCTTTGCTCTCTGTTTCAGAAACGGAAACAGGAGAGGACTACTGTTTTTTAAAGGCTGACAGCAAAGCCTCCGGCCGTCTGCATGCAGCAATGACTGCCCGCATTTTTCAAACCAAGGGTACGGCAAAGGATGCTTTAATACCTGACTGCCCGGCAAAAGAACTAAACATTCCGCTGGTAAAAGGGGAAATGGTGAGGATCGAAAAGATTTTATATACGGAAGCAGTTTTGCAGGATTCAAAAGCAGCTTCCCAGGCTTTCCAGACGCTCTCTAAGGGAAGTCAGAACTTAAGGCCTCACGTCATAAACCATTCCTTTGGGGAACTGTTAAAAGACAGCCAACGGGCCTGGAAATCCCGCTGGGACCAAGCCGACATACAGATCACCCAAAAAGGAAACGACACTTCCCTTCAGTCCGCCCTGCGGTACAGCGTGTTTCAGCTTATTCAGAATTGCCCATGGGAGGATTCTGGGGTCAGCATTGGCGCTAGGGGCTTGACCCACGGACGGTATAAGGGCTGCTGCTTCTGGGATACGGACATTTTTCTGCTGCCGTTTTACTTATATACGGATCCACAGGCTGCAAGAAATCTGATCCTGTTTCGCCTAAACACTCTGCCGGATGCAGAGGAGAACGCAAAGGCACTGAATCTGCCTGGAGCCAGGTATCCTTGGATGTGCGCCATAGGCGGCATAGAACAGTGCCAAAGCTGGGATATCGGGCGCTGTGAGATTCACATTACCGCAGACGTTGCTTATGCCGTTGAAAACTACTTAAACGTTTCAGGAGATGAAACCCTGGATAACCTGCCGGCACAGCTGTACGTGGAAACCGCCAGGTACTGGGCCGGAAGATTTTCCTATGACAAAAGAAAGGATGTATATAACCTGCTCTTTGTTAAGGGACCTGACGAATACTGCGGCGTTTCGGGAAATAACGCCTATACCGTACTTCTGGCCCGCCACAATCTCCGGCTGGCTTTGCAGGCAGTCCGGAGAAAGGAAGCCAAAGCCGGTGTTACGGAAATGAATAAATGGCAGGACATTATAGAAAAAAGCAGGATTGAGTATGATTCTGACAGGGACTTGTACATTCAGGACGACAATTTCCTCCGGCTGGAAGCATTTCCGGGGCAAAAGGCCGGGGATGGAAGCGCAGCTTACCACCAGTATGATTTTGACTGGCTCCAAAGGTATCAGGTGTTAAAACAGGCTGATTTGGTACTTCTCATGGTCTTAAAACCGGAATTGTTTACGAAACGGCAGCAAAAGGCTATCTGGGATTTTTATGAACCGCTGACATTACATGATTCCAGCTTAAGCTTTGGGATTCATGCCTGGGCGGCAGCATATTTAGGCCTGGAGGAAAAGGCTTGTGAATATTTTGACAAAAGCCTGTTTCTGGATTTGGAAGACCGGATGAAGAATACAGGACGGGAAGGCATTCATTTGGCTGCAGCAGGGGCTACCTGGCAGGCGGTGGTTTTTGGTTTCGCAGGTCTGTCACTGGGAAACGGGGGCAGGCCGGAGTTAACTCCCAGGCTTCCCAGGGACTGGGAAGGTTTATCTTTTCACTTTTATATAAAAGGAAAGCGGTACTTGGCGGTAATTGACGAAAAAGGCGGAAAGATAGAAGCAGAAGAGGAGTAAAAAATGATAAGAAGGAAGGTGATTTTATGAAGCGGCCCGGTTTAAAAGATGTGGCTGAAAAGGCGGGGGTTTCCATAGCCACGGTGTCTTATGTAATCAATAATACACCCTCGCAAAGCTTAAGCCCTGAAACAATTAAGCGGGTAAATGATGCCATAAAGGAGCTGGGATACATTCCCAATCTGGCGGCCCGCACCCTTGTAAACAACAAAAGCAACTTATTAGGAGTGCTGATTCCTCAGACGGAATCAGGAAAAGAATTGATGTTCTCCAATCCATTTTACGGTGATTTCATGTCTGCTGCGGAGTATGCGGCCCGTAAAAGCGGTTATCACATCATGATTTCAGGAGCTGACTCCGGCCAGACTTACGCGGAAGTGGCCAGAACCAGGGGGCTGGACGGCGCCATTGTGGTGGGGATGAATGACGACGAGGAGTGCCGTCAGTTAAAGACCCTGAACATCCCGGTGGTGCTGGTAGACAGTTACTGCGAAGCTTCCGGTTTTCACTCAATCAGCGTGGATGACATGCAGGGCGGTTATATGGCCACTAAATACCTGCTGGAAAAGGGGCTTAAAAGGATTGCCCATGTGACCGGGCATGTCAATGACAGGGGCGTGAATTTCCTGCGCCATAAGGGGTATGAAAAGGCCCTGGGAGAGTACGGATTGAATCCGGAAAAATCCTTGTTATTGTCAGGGGAAGTGTCCTTTGAATACGGCTGCGAAATGGGGGAATATCTGGCGGGGCTGGCCCAACGGCCTGACGGAGTGTTTGTTTCCGCAGACATTCTGGCAGTGGGCTTATGTATGGGACTGCGCGGGAGGGGCGTAAGGGTTCCAAAGGACATTTCCGTCATAGGTTTTGACGATTCCCTGCTTGCCAAAACCTGTGATCCGCCTCTTACCACCATACATCAGGATGTGGCTGCAAAGGGGGAGGAAGCGGTGAAAATCCTGATAAACGAGAACCACACGCTGCAGAAGAAGGTGTTTCCATTAACTCTGGTAGAAAGGGAATCGGTGCGCTGATCCTTTTACGAAAACAAAGCAACAGCCATTTTTTCTATTAAGGAGGCAGTTTATTATGATGAAGTCAGCAAAAAAATGTAAATGGGCCGCAAGTGTAATGATATGTGCCGCAGTTTTACTTTCAGGCTGCAGCTCCAAAACAGCAGAAAAACCCGGAGCCAAAGAAGCGGTTACAATCCGTCTGGACCAGTTTTCAGGCAGCGGTGCGTCTGAGGGAGCGCTGAAAGAAATGATTGCAAAATTCAGCGAGCAGTATCCGGACGTGAAGGTGGAGCTGCAAAGCTTTGGCTATGACGATTATTTCACTCAGCTGCAGTCCAAAATCGTGGGCGGCAGCGCGGCAGACGTATTTGAACTGAATTTTGAGAATTTCGTGGCCTATGCGTCGGAAGATGTACTTCTGGATCTGGGCGCTCTCACAGGGGATACTTCAGGCTTTAACCAGACGGCTTTAAAAGCCTTCCAGTACGAGGGAAAACAATTTGGAATTCCAAATTCTTTCTCCAACGTGGTGCTTATATACAACAAGGATTTATTTGACAAGGCCGGAGCCTCTTATCCCACCGATGACTGGACCTGGACGGAAATGTCAGAAGCCGCAAAGAAAATCCGGTCCCTTTCCGGAGACACCTACGGTTTATACCGCCCCGTAAGTTTCCATGAATTTTATAAAGGGGTAAAGCAAAACGGCGGAAGCCTGTTAAGCGGTGATGGTGGGACATTTACGGTCAATTTGCCGCAGAATGTGGAAACCCTTGAAATCATGTCCGGTTGGGTAACGGACAGCAATGTCATGCCTTCGGATGCACAAATGGGCGGCATGGGCGATTGGGATTTATTTAAATCCGGGCGTCTTGGCATGATCATAACCGGAATCTGGGCCTTCAGTGACTTTACGGACAACTGCGGTTTTGCCTGGGACGTGGCGGTGGAGCCGGGGAATACGGAAAAAGCCACTCACTTTTTCTCAAATGCCTATGTGGTAAACAAAGAAACTGCCAATCCTGAAGCCGCAGCTGCTTTGGCTGCTTTCCTGGCTGGAAGCAAGGAAGCTGCACAAATCCGGGTGGATTCAAGCTGGGAACTTCCGCCTGTTACCTATCAGGATGTTCTTGATTCCTATCTAAAGGTCACTCCGCCGGAGAACCGGGAAGCCGTATTTAAATCCCTGGATTATCTGGTAACACCGCCGGTGGTGAAACAGCAGTCTGAAATGCAGGAGATCATCACCAAGCACTTGAACAACGCCATTTCCGGGAACGTTACCCCAAAAGACGCGCTGGATGAGTGTCAGGCGGAGCTGGAACAGAAGATCAAATTAAACTGACATTTATGGTGCCTGACAGGAGGGAACTGCTATGTATAAAAAACAGGGGATAAAGGCTTTTATCTTTCTTTTGCCAAGTATGGCCGGACTTGTGCTGTTTAATCTGATTCCGATTTTTGCCTCGCTGCTGCTTAGCCTCACCGATTGGTCTGGAATGAGCAGGGTAAGGCTGTTCCACGGTTTTTTCCAATTTATCGGCGACAAGTTCGTGGGGTTTTCCAATTACTCCCAGCTTGTCAAAGATTCTGAATTCTGGGCGGTTTTGGGCCATAACGCCTATTTCATTTTGCTGTACCTTCCGCTGGTTTTGCTGTTTTCCCTAATGGTTGCCCTGATCATTCAGCGAAAAAGCCCCATGGCTGCCGTTTACCGGATGCTTTACTACATACCGGTGCTCACCAGCTGGGTGGCGGGAGCACTGATCTGGAAATGGATGTTAAGTCCGGAGTACGGACCAGTCAACAATGCCTTGTCAGCCATAGGGATCAAGGGACCTTTGTGGCTCCAGAGCGAGGGTTGGGCAATGCCCTCCATTGTCCTGGCCAGTGTGTGGAAGGACATGGGATTTTACGGAATGATTCTGCTCAGCGGCCTTTTGGCCATAAATCCGGAGTACTATGAGGCCGCTGACATTGACGGGGCAGGATATTTTCAAAAGTTCAAAAGTATTACCCTGCCCCTGCTGTCACCGATTTTGTTCTACGTCATCATGCTGTCCCTGATCAATGCCTTTCAGCTTTTCCCGCAGGTCATGGTCATGACCAAGAACGGTGACGCAGGACCCAACGGAGCCACCATGGTTATGGTGGAGCGGATTTACAAATATGCCTTTAGGTTTGGCCGTATGGGTTATGCAGCGGCCTGGTCCTGGGTGTTGTTTGTCATTATTTTTGCTTTTACCGCACTGCAAAACGTGCTGCAAAGAAAGTGGGTGTATTATGAGTCATAAAGCGGTATCCGGAGTTTTATACCATTTGACGGCAGCTTTGCTATCGGTGGTGATCCTGCTTCCGTTTTTCTGGATGCTGTCTACTGCTTTTAAGGACTACGGCGCAATCATGGCCCTGCCCATACAGTGGATACCCCAAAATCCCACCTTTAAGAATTTTACGGATTTATTCAGCAAAGAGGGAATGACAGTTTCCATGTTTAATTCCCTTGTGGTTTCCACCAGCTCCGTGGCCGTGACGATTATAAGTTCCTCCATGGCTGCCTTTGCCTTCGCGAAACTGGATTTTAAGGGGAAAAACGTCATTTTCCTGGTTTACCTGGCAACCATGATGATTCCTTCCCAGGTGCTGTTCATCCCCCTTTACTTACTTATGGGAGAACTGAAACTGGTGGATAGCCTGGGAGCCTTGGTACTGCCAAGCGTGTTCAAGGTGTTTGCGGTGTTTATGCTGCGCCAGCGCATGATGACGATTCCAAATGTCTATCTGGAAGCGCCTGCCATTGACGGCGCGGGAATTTTTACTGTCTTTCTGCAGATCATATGCCCCATGTGCAAGTCCAGCCTGGCCACTTTGGCGATTATCTGCTTTATGGATGCGTGGAATGATTATCTTTTGCCGCTGGTCATGCTGACCACAAAGACAAAGTTTACCCTGCCCATTATTCTAAGCTCCTTAAACGGGCAGTACAAAAGCGAATACAACTTACTCATGGCGGGAGCCCTGGTTTCCATGCTTCCGATTCTGGTGGTATATGCTTTGGCACAGAAGTATTTTGCGGCAGGATTACAGGTAGGAGGTGTGAAAGGATGAAATGTTTGCTTGCGGGTCAGGCAGTTTACGGATTTGGGGAACGGTTTGACGCATTGAATCAGGAGGGCCTGGCCCGGGAAAACCACGTATACGAAACCTTTACCAATCAGGGGGCTTCCACCTATCTGCCAATTCCCTTCGCCTTGACGGACGGGGGCGGGGGGCTTTATGTGGACACATTGGAAAAGTTTACTGTTTTTACGGAAAAAACTGAGGAAGGAATCGTCTTTACCCTTCCGGATCAATACAATGTGCGGACATTTACTGGGAAGCCCTTAGAGGTTCTTAAGGAATTTACCGCACTTACGGGGCGGCCCAAGCTGCCGCCGGACTGGGCCTTTGGCCTTTGGATGTCCGCTAACCGCTGGAATAGTCAGGCGGTGGTGGAAGAAGTGGTGGAGGAAGCCATCAGGCAGGGGATGAAACCTTCTGTGGTGGTAATCGAAGCCTGGAGTGATGAAGCCACCTTTTACCGCTTTGACAAAGAGCGTTTTCCCGATCCGGAAAGGATGATCCGGGACCTTCATGAAAAAGGCATCCGCCTGATTCTCTGGCAGGTTCCGGTTTTAAAAAAGCTGGAGCAGGGGCGCACTTGCCCGGAACACGAAGCAGACTGCGCCGAAGCGGTCCAAAAGGGCTTTGTTGTCACAAATGCCGACGGTTCCCCCTATGTGATTCCGGAAGGCCGCTGGTTTGGCGGTTCCATGATACCGGATTTTACCAATCCGGCAGTCTGTGACTGGTGGTTTGGGAAACGGCAATACCTGCTTAACATGGGAGTGGACGGCTTTAAGACCGACGGCGGGGAATTTGTATATGACGATGGAGCCCGATTCTTTGACGGGCGGACCGGAAGCCAAATGAAAAATGGTTATGCCATGGTTTACACCAGGGCTTATGCGGACTTTATAGGAGATGAGAGGATTCTCTTTTCCAGGGCAGGATATACGGGCGCTCAGACCACGCCCATGCATTGGGCAGGGGACCAGCAGTCCACCTGGGAAGAACTGCGCCATGTGATGACGGCGGGTTTAAACGCCGGATTGTCAGGTCTGCCCTTCTGGGGCTTTGACCTTGCAGGCTTTGCAGGAAAAATGCCTTCTGCCGAATTGTATCTGCGATCCTTTGCCATGGCTTGCTTTGCTCCTGTCATGCAGTGGCATTCGGAACCGGCTTCCGGCCAGTTTTCTGAGCTTCTGGCGGCTTCGGAAGAAGAGATCAACGACAGAAGTCCGTGGAACGTGGCAAAGGTAACAGGCAGGCCGGAAGTCCTTGATATTTGCCGAAAGTTTACGAAAGAAAGAGAGCTGCTTCTGCCTTATATTCTTATGGAAGCAAGTGTAAGCGCAAATACGGGCCGCCCCCTTATGGCCGCACTGGTGATTGACTGGCCGGAGGATAAAGAGGCCTGCGGGGTGGATGATGAGTATATGTTTGGATCCCGGCTTTTAGTGGCACCGGTTTTAGAGGAGGGAGTGACAGGAAGGCAGGTGTATCTGCCAAAAGGAAATTGGAACGATTATTGGACAGGAGAACAAACGGTGGGTCCATGCCGCTTGTACAAAGAATGCAGGGCAGGAGAAATATTGGTCTGGCGTTTGAGCAGGAGTTCCACCTGATAAGAAGATATAGCTGCTATTGGGTTATGAGCATGCAGCGAAGCGGATTGCGCCTGCAGCATGAGTAAGGGGGCCGTGGTATGTACGGCGGAGGAAGGGGCTGGGATTTGGATTTTAGCAAGCAGTCTGAAGTGCGGTTCAATGAAAATGAACCGCACTTTCCGCATATCAGTAAGAAATTAAAAAGTTAACGCAAGAGATAAACTGAATTTTTAACCAAGCTTATGAAAAATCGTATATACTGGAGGGCTGGTGAAATGCTGTTTTCTATTTCCTTTCTCTGCGTCATTGGATTTTTGTAAATTCAATAATAAGTCCATTGAAAATCTCAAGCTGCCTTGTGGTTAATCCTTTAGTAACATATTTCGGTTTATGGCTGTGAAATTCCTTCATTAACGCGTATATGATATCGATCTGGCTGGACGTTAAGTGATTGACTGTAATAGTTTTGCCTTTATCTTTACCTGCCAGAAAATCCAGGCTCACATCAAAAAGTATGGATAAGTCAATTAATGTTTCTAAAGTGGGCAATTTTTGATTATTTTCGTATTTGCTTACAAGTGATTTGCTTTTATTGATTTTCTGTGCCAATTGTTCCTGGGAGTATCCTTTTTCTTTACGTAATTGTTTTAACAGCTCTCCAAAATCGTACATCATGAGCCTCCGATACCAGTTTTATGTTTACTATTAGTATATAACGCTGGTGTTGACTATTTGGAAACTTTGTAATAATATAAGGTTAATGACAGGAAACATTGGCATTTTTTAAAGACAATTAATCGTATAGTATGCTATAATTCTCAAAGATAATACAAGAGATAAAAAGGGGATATGTATGAAAATAGCTATCTGCGATGATTGTCAGGAAGATATCAGGCAACTGGAGGAGTGTATTAGAGAAAGCAAGTTCTGTCCAAAAAACCAAGAGTTTTGCAAGTATTCCAGTGGGGAGGCCTTGCTGGCTGATTATAGGGATTTTGATGTTGTATTTTTGGATATGAAAATAGGGGAAGGCATGAATGGGGCGCTAACAGCTCAAAACATACGCATGCGCGATTCAAAGGTAATTATTGTATTTTACTCTGAATTTGAATCACCAGCCAGCAGGATATCTTCAGTAAGGCCTTATGATTATTTGTTGAAGAAGTATTCAAAAGAAGAATTGACCCAATGCCTGGATATGGTATTGGAAGAAGTACAGAACAAGGAGGAATTACCCAGACTACCTGTTGTATGTGACGGGAAAGTGTTTATTTTACGGATATCAGATATTATATACATTCAAATATACAGGAAAGGGAGCCAAATATGGCTGACAGATAAAAAAGCAGAAGAAATCTGGGGAAGCGTATCCTCTGAAAAAGAGCATAAACAGACTATTGAAACTAAAACCAGGTTAAAGGAATACTATCAGGAGCTGAAAAATTATGGTTTTATTTATGCCAGTGAAAGTTATATTATCAATGCAGAGAGGGTAATATCCCGGCAGAAAGATATTGTTCGCTTGCAGGGCGGTCACAATCTTATTGTAGTCAGAAGGATGAGGAAGGTCTTTGATGAAGAACTTGGCAAATATTATGGAGTTAGGTATATTCGAGAGAGGACAAAAAAGGAATGAGTATAGCACAAATGATGTATGGGCCGGTGATGTACCTAAACTGTGTCTTTGAAATATTTTTATTGTACAATTTATTGGAAGGTGTATATCGGGCGTATGATGACCGTAAAAGTATCCGTTTGTTGGAAGTAATTGGATGCAGTATGGTGATTTTTTTAATTAACAGTTTAAATCTGCCTACCATAAATTTATTTTGTGTACCGCTTATGTATTTATTTTTTGTATGGCTGATGTTTCGTATCCAATTAAAATACAACTTTCTTTATGTTTTATTTTATTACGTGATTTTAGCAGTAACTGAATTTATATTTCATTATATTTATACTTTACTAAAAATTGATGTTTCAAAAGCCGATTTTAGTATGGTGCTTTTTTTAGTTATTCAGAAAATATTTGAATTTGCAGTAGTACAGATGATAAAAAAGCGGCACCAGAGTCCTTATAAAAGTGGAAGTTTCCAATATTTAAAATACTTGTTTATGCTTCCTATTGCATCTTTAGTTTTGCTGAATGGATTTTTATTATCAAAGGAAGGTTCCGCCGGTTATCTTTTAATCTGTGCAGGTGGGGTTTTATTAATCATATCAAATGTAGTTGGTTTTTCTACTGTGGAAAAATTATTAAAGGCGGAAAGAGTAGCCAGAGATGCTGAATTACTTGCGCTAAAAACAAGACTGGAACGAAGCCATTATCAAAGGATGGAGGAAATAAATCAGGATTATGCAGAATATCTGCATGAAATGAGCCGGATAGTTCGGATCATGGAGCAACTGGCATGTACAGAGGAGGAGGGGGCGATTAAAGGTGCTGTGGAGAAGGTTTCCCAGATGGGAAGGGCAACTGTGAAGCAATGTTATATTAATGACCAGATCACCAACGCTATTTTTATAGAACGAGAAAGAAATGCCTTGGATAAGGGTGTAGATTACCAGGTGGATATCCAGACCGGAATAGATGTGGGCTTTATTGATGATTTAGATAAAATAAGTATGTTTGGAAATCTGCTGGACAATGCCCTGGAGGCAGCCGAAGGGTGCAATGAGGGTTATGTATTTGTAAGCTTATACAAGGGAAATGAAGCACTTATCATACTAAGAATAGAAAATAACTTTAAAATCAAGCCTCATAAAATAGGAGAGAAGTATTTTACAACAAAGAGTGAAAAGAAAAGGCATGGTTTTGGAATTAAAAAGGTAGAAGAATTATCAGAAAGATATGGAGGTATATTAAATTGTTATGAGGAGGACGATGCTTTTGTGGCGGTGTTAATGTTATCAAATATACCAAATTCAGCCAATTAATGACCAAATTCGGTCAAGATATTGCTTTTGTTGATAGAAACATGGTATGCTGAAAAAAAGTTATATAGGAGGGATCCTCATGCATAAGATAAAGAGAAAATTGAAAAGCCGGAATTGGGCTGTTTTTATGATGAATACTTTGGCACTGTCAGTGGTATCTCAGAATGTTAATGCAACTTGCGCTTGGCTGCAGCATCAACCTGAGGTGCCGGAAGAAGCCAAATGTTTTAGAAAATTTTAGGCCATAGTAAAAGCAATGATTGAAAAGTTGGCAAAAAAAGTTGTGGCTTGGCAGGTAAAAAAAGATCATCTGTCAAAGAAAGATGAAAAATTGTATACATATGCATATGAGCTGCTGATCGGGCAGGCAGTCAATATAATGATTGCCTGCTTTTTGGCAATTGTTTTTCATTCCTATACAACGGTGTTGATATTTTTGGCATCATATATTCCGTTGCGTTCTTATGCAGGAGGTTATCATGCCAAAACGTATAATATGTGTACGATAGTTTCCACAGTGTTGATGTACATTGTTTGTATTGCCGCTAAAGTGATACCACCCCATTATATCATTTGGGTAAATCTAGGGGGAGGGATTATAAGCGGGATTCTAATTTTTATATTCGCACCGGTGCAGGATTATAATAAACCTTTGGATCAGGCAGAAAGAGAATGTTACAGGAGACGCAGCAGGGAAGTATGGACTGCAGAAACTGTATTGTTGGTAATATGCTATTTATTAAATGCCAGAAATATCAGCCTTGCTGTTACATTGGGACATCTGGTATTGTCAGTTTTATTATGTATTGGAAGTGTAAAGAATAAATATCTGCAGAAAAATCGTGATACGGAATAAGTAGAAAGGCGTTGCTGGGGCAACGCCTTTTTTTTACAAATAAGATCCTAAGCCAACCAAATTTGGCAAGTTAGTGACCAAATTTAGCCACTACATTGAATTGTATAAAATGGTGTGATATTTTTGTAGAAAAATGTAGAAAAAGTGTTTTTTGTAACAAGAGGTACTATATGCCATTTACAAAAATCAATCAAAGCTTCTATCGGTATAGAATCACATACCGAATCTTAAACCGGGATAAGACCGAAGAGGTCAGGACGGATAGTCTGGATACGGATATCTTGATAATAAACTGAATTTCTGAAACAGGAAGCGCCATATGAGGGAGTGCGAGAAAAAAGTAATCAGTAAAGTAATCCTGGATGGCCGGATTTCCAGGCTTCAGATTTTAGATGAGAATTTCATCCTGATTCCCAGGTATATCTGCAGGGTTTACTAGAAATTTGCGAGGAGGGACCATATGACAAGGTGGAAAAAGGTTTTTCTGTCCATAGAGATAGTAGTTTTGCTCCTTGCCGCCACACAAATCACGCTGGCGGCAGGGGAGGATCAGGGATTCAGTGCAAAAGACGGTGAGGTGGTATTCCTCTTGGATACCAGCGGTTCCATGAACACCTACGACAAAAACCGTCTGGCAATTGATGCGATCCGGCAGGCAACCTACAGTCTTCCCTCAAATTATAAAGCGGGTTTGGTATCTTATAATACAGGAATCCAGACAATCGTTCCTGTAGGCATCGGACGGGAACAAATGGATGTACAGTTTTCCTCTATTACATACAACGGTTATACCAACGCAGGAGAAGGATTGGACCAGGCTGTGGGGCTTTTTTCAGACAGGGAGAATGTGGACCGCACCATCGTCATGGTGACAGACGGAGAAATTGATATGCCCGACCAGCAGGCAAAAGAGTCTTCACGTATCTTATATTCGGATGCGATGAAGAGAGCAAAGGATGCTGGGATAAAAATTTATATTGTTGCAGTAGGCAGTGAATTAAATGACCCGCGGATGCACATTTTTGACGGTGCTGAGATGACGGACGGAGCCATTTACTGGCAGGGCCAGTCAGGCACCCTTGTACAGATTATGAACCGTATCCTGTATGATCGCATGAATATCCCAAAGAAGTCAGTAGGAGTGACAGATGGGAAGGGCGGAAACCTTCATGTAGAATTGCCTTCCTCTGGGGTAGAACATGTGAGAATAACGCTGACCGCTAGTCAGGGAATTCAAAACATAACTGCGGATTATACGGCAGAAGAAGGGCATATTACAAGCGGGCAGAACTTTGCGGTAGTGGAAATAAACAGACCAGTAATAGATGCTGTGGATGTCCGTTTCCAGACCCCGGAGTTAGCGGGAGTAGAAGCATATATGACCGTGGAATACATGGCTGAACCGGTAGCAGATATCTCTTATCAAAGGGAAAGTTCCGAAACAGGTGAAGAAAGTAACGGGAGAACAAAAGTACCTCTGGCCGGTAAGCATTATGCTGACCTGAAAATATGGCTGAAAGATATAAAGGGCAAAAATGGAAATCTCTGGAATACTCCCTATTATGAGGGGCAGGAAGTGACTTTCCGTGTCAATGGAGCTACAGAAACAGGAACGATAAGTAACGGATTCATATCCTACGCCCTCTCCATAGACGGGATAGATAAACTTTCTATTGAAATTGATCCCAGTAGTTTTACAGAGCATTATGAGATCACACAACCAGCATTCATAAAACTTGCAACACCACAGGAGCCTATACCTGAGCCGGATTACCGTCCGTTGTGGTTGATTTTGGGAGTACTTGCAGCTGCATTGATTCTCATACTGGCCTTGTGGATGAAGAAAAAGAATGCTACGGTTGTTTACGTGTCGCAGCCCCCGGCTTCAAGGGAGCCTGCGAAGAAGATAGAGACTAAAGCCTGTACTTATTCCGGGAAATTCAATATATACGTAGTAAGAACTGCGGATGGCCGGGACGTGCCTCCCCAGACATACCAGTTATTCGCCAGAAACAGCGGACGTATGACCTTGGATCAGATTTTAACCGCTTGTAAGATCAAGTTGGGGAAGATCGGTGAGGAGGACATCATCATCTATCCTGGGCCGGACCATTCGGTAATTATTATGGATCAGTCAGAGCGGTGTACAGTGCTGCGAGGGATGGAAATTCTAAAAAAGGGTATGGGATACCCGGTGTTTTACAACGAAAAAATTACCATTACTTTTGAGGATGAGTCCACGGAGATGGAGATCCATTATAAAAACCTAAAGCCAAGTGAGAGGAAAGCGTAACAATGAAAGAACTAGTGTGCGCTTATCCTTTCAGATAGATAACAAGAGGAGGAATAAGCAATATGGGAAACGTAATAAAGCAGACCAACCGGACTATGCTGATGGAGGTTATAAATCCGGAAAAAATGGACTTACTAACTTTGGTTGGGGATGTCCGGGGGGTGGAGAGCCTGTCTGATGAAAAAATTAAGGAAATCAATGATTATTTAATGGTTCGCAGTTTTGATGAGCTTTTGGAGAAATTTGCTCCGACTGTTTATTGTTATTATAATGCCAACAATCAGAAGGTGGTTTATCAGTTGGATAAGCCGGAGCAGGTGCCAGAGGAAATGTTGACGGAAATCCCTTTAAATCGTCAAAATGAATTCATGGGAATGCTCATGTCCATGGTGGAAACGAAGCGCTCTGAGGGGACCATTAACGTGGACTTCAAGTTTGAAAAGCTTACGGACATGATTTCTCCGAAAAAAGTAATGGATTCCATCAAACAGAACCGGAAGGAACTGCAATATACTTATGGCGAATATGCCAAACTGGATGAGGAGGATCCCCATAAAAGAGATTTAGGGGATAAGCTGAATGTCATGTTTGAGGAGGCAAGTGCCAATTATAACAATATCATGGCCTTGCTGCCTCTGGCGATTGAGGACATCAAAACCAGGCTTCTTTTGGGAGATGGAGGAGATAAAAAAGACAGCACGCCTTTGGCCTTAGGTGTTTTAAGTATGGGTGAGCAGGGGGAGCTGAGAGTCTTAGAGGCACCCAAGGTGGAAAGCACAGACCTGACAACGATTGATGACAATGTGAATATGGGGTTAATCGAAGCTTTGAAAGAGGACTATGAAGTTCTGAATGAAGAGAATAATGATTATGTGGGAGCTTTGATTGCCAGAACCTTCTGCCCCTTGTCCTCCACTATGGAAAGCAGCATTGACATAGCAGCAGAGGTTGCCAATTATAATTCTTATCTGGAATTTTACAAGGAATCCAAAGATGCCTTTATCAAGACCGTAAAGCCGCTGATTGAAAGACTGCTGGGGGCTTGGTGCTATTTTGAACAGTATCCGAAGAAGCTGAAAGGAATGCGTCCTTCTATGCTGGTGACTAACGTGTCCAATGAGATGCTGGCAAAGAGCAGCAACATTCCCAGGCTGATTACGTACCTAACCACAGTGAATGCAAAGAATGATTTTGCAAACACAGTCTGGTATGCCATTGTACCTAACGTATCTTTAGACCAGAACAGTAAGATGAAGCTGACCAGAGAGCGGTTTAAAGGAAATTCCAAGACAGAAAAGAATGATACTAACAGCGTGGAATCTTTAATAAGGCTTCTTGATGTCTTTAAGGATTACAAAGTGCAGTGCTTTTTCAGCTATGAGGCAGATGACAGCACTACATTCAATGCTTTGGCAACCGAGGGGATTGGTAAATATGAGGATCGCTGCGCCGCTCTTATGGGAAAAGAGTACAGTGAGTTTGCCATTCCCTGTCTGCCAAACTATACAATTATTCCGAAAGATAAATCAGGAGTCGTTTTAGACAGCCGGATGGTAGTCGGTGATAATCAAACGGCGGAGCTTTCCAGGGAAAAGGAAGACATCATGAAGCTGTGGATTGACGGTGTTTATGTGGGAGCTGCTTATGTAGCGGCTGGCATTACGGCAGCTTATCAATGCCCAGAATACTTAAAGTCAAAGTTTGGCCCTGGTGTTAAGCTGGATATGGAGCTGCCGGGAGTGAGGTTTGACATTGAGGCGGATGATCATGGGCTCATCGCCTGTACTACCATGGCAAAGGAGATTACGGGATTCACCAATTCTATTAAAAACGATATCAATCGGAAGAACTTTGGATTTATATTCAGTTCTGAAAATGCTTCATATAAAGGAAATGACATAACAAAGATCATGGTTTACAAGGCACGGAACTTGATGTCTGATGGTTCGATGTTTGAACCGATTCATAAAACACAGGTAACTACTTATATTGAACGGGTGATGCGTCATGGAACCGGGGATTTTAAGGAGGATTCCATTGTCCAGTTCTTTTCCAATAATCCTAACAGCCAGAAGAGCAGGTGGCTTTCCAGAAGGGAATATCTAAATGGAATCCTTGGAGCAGGAGATGACATCATCTGCAGCATCAACGAGGAAGCAGGCTTCTGTACCCTGGATATTACCTTTAATGGTAATGTTAAGAATTTAGAAGTTGAGATCAACCGATTATCGGCGAATAAGGCGTAATAGCCTTTGAAGCATAAATTTATCAGAAGAAAAGGAGGAAATAAGCATGGGATTTCGAATGAAGATCACCGGAGGACCAGAGGAAATCGTGTTTGATGAGCGGAGCATTACAAAAGTGGATTTTGACTCCATTTCCTCGGCGGATTCCAACGCAAGAGCCACAGATTTTGGCCTGACAGTGAAGGTATGGGGTAAAATGCTGTATAAGCTGGGAGGAGAAGGAAATGATCCCACCTTGGGGCTGGTTAAGTGGTCTCAGGTGCCGTCTGAAAAGGCAGACTGCTATAGGAACGCTGAAGTCACTGTAGTATCCGCCAGTCAGGTGGTGCGCCAGTTCACTCTTCCAAATGCATTCGTCATGGAGTACACCGAGGAGGTGGATGATGAGAGCGGTGTGGGAACCTTCTACATTCACATGAAACAGAAGAAAGATGAAAATGCGGCGACTAAAATTGAAGGCGGCTTTGGCGGCGAATAATGAAATCGAAAGGAGGAAACAGTCATGTCATACATAGTGAAAATCGAGGGACAGGAAAGCTTTGAAATTGCAAAAGAAAGTGTGCGCAGTGTGAAGTTTACCACGGATATTCCGCTGGATTCCAATGCCAGAACCAAGGACGTGGGCAGTACTCTGACCATAACGGGAAGAATTTTAACCGCTGTGGATGGAGATCCGTTTGACAGCACCAGAAAACTGGCTCTGTGGTCGGTAGTTCCGGCAGAAAAATCCGACTGCTACCGGAAGGTGACAGTGGAACATATAGCAGCCGGGATTATGGAAAGAAAATACTATTTCCCAAATGCCTTTGTAATTGACTATAAGGAGGATTATGGGGATGTGGAAGGAACTGGAACGTTCACATTAACGATCAAGCAGAAGAAAGATAAGTTAGGTATGATTACGGTGGAAGGTGGATATCCGGCCGCATAAGGGATAAAAAGGGTGCAGCCGGGAAAAACGGATGCGCCCTTTTTTCAAAGGTCAATAGATGACATGAGCAGGGAAGGATATGGGCAGAATGAAGAATTTATACTGTGTGTTGGGAATTACAAATACAGCTACAGAGGAAGAGATAAAAAAGGCATATCGGAGGCTTTCCAAAAAGTACCATCCGGATGCCAATCCGGGAAATAATGACAGAGAAGAACGGTTTCAGGAAATATCAGAAGCCTATACCATTTTGCAGAACCCTCGGAAGAAACAGGAATATGACCAGATACTGAAGGCAGAAGAAAAAAATACTGCAAAAAAAGAAAAAAAGAGAAAGGCGACAACAGAGGAACGATCAGCACAAAGTTCCATGAATTTTAATTTCAGCCATATGGATGAGCAATTTGCACAGTTTTTTGGTTTTCAGCCTAAAAATGGGAAAATGGATGAGAAAGCGTTGAATAAAAGTGGGAAAACAAAGACAAATCCAATTGATATGACGGAGACGTTTGAAAGATATATGGGCATAAAGAAATAAATATGTCTGTTGGGTGATAAAAACGGGAGGAAAAAAGATGAACCAAAAGCGCATGATAGACTTAGAGGCAGCAACTGTTTGGTTAACATTATCAGGGGTGACGTGGTCGTATCCAAATCAGTTCCAAGGCCAGAGAGCGGTGATGTGGGCCGCTGGCATCCTGGCATGTGTATTTCTGGTTCTGGCGTTAAATGACCGGAGGCGAAAAGAATCTGTAGGACGGATCCACGGCGGCCTGCCGACAGATTCGGAATTGATTACAGAGCTTGTGTTGTTAAGTGAAGAGGATAGGGCTCGGATGGTCTGGGAACTGTATGGGAAAACTACTGCAGTAATCGGACGTGATGTAAAGGAAAACCATGTGGATGTGGATTTAAGCGGCAGCTCTTATGCCAGTATGGTGGACATTGAGCATGCGGTGTTAAACTTTTCCTCCGGAAACTGGTATGTGGAGGATTTGGGCAGTGCCAATGGGATTAGCGTGAGAAAAGCGGGGGATGGCCGGCTTTACAGACTATCGGCCGATACCCCATGCCGACTGGATCGGGGAGACTGTTTGTATGTTGGGCTGAATCGGTTGTTGCTGCGATAAACCGGACATTAAAAGCAGGAAGTCGGCAGGATATAGGAATAAGTGTTAAAAAGAAGAGAAAAAGGAGCTGAAGATAATGAGCAATCTGATCCGATGCCAGAACGGGCATCTATTTTCATCAAGGAGGTATGGGACAGTATGCCCGTACTGTAATATTGAAACTGCTACCAAAGAGAAACAGGAAACAGGCAGTAAAAGTGGGGAGGAGTTGGAGGAACTACTGTTTGTTCAGGAAATATCTCCGGTATGCGGCTGGATTATTTGTATCTCTGGTCCAAGGCAGGGGAAGGACTATAAGATCAAGTCCGGAAAGAACTTTGTGGGTCGGGCGGATGATATGGATATCCAGATATTGGGAGACAACAAGATTTCCCGCAGGAATCATGGGGTAATTGTGTTTGACCCGAAAAAGAAGGAAACCGTTCTTTTGCCGGGGGATAGTAACGGACTAGTGTATCATAATGATGCGGCTGTCTATACCCCAACCGTTTTAAACTCCTTTGATGTGATTGAAATGGGTGACAGCAAGTTTGTATTCGTCCCTTTTTGCGGAGAAAATTTTATGTGGAATGATAAGGGCGGGAATAAACCAGATAAAGGGCATGAACAGTAAGGACAGGAGGAAACCATGACAATTCCTGGATACATAGCCATTGCTTTGGGTGCGGCCGGCAGTGGCCTGACATTATACCGGCTTTGGTTGTCGGTAGCTTTAGGGAGAAAAGAACAAGTGAAATGCTGTGAAACGGCAGCAAGTATGACCATCGGAACTCGTGAGATCCAGGAGGATGCCTATGGATTCGTGGAGTCTGAGGAAGGACTTATGGCAGTCCTGGCAGATGGACAGGGGAAGCATTATGGAGGTAAGGTCGCCAGCAGGACGGCTGTGGAAGTATTCCAGGACATATTCCGGGACAATAATGCATTTTATAATCCTCAGTATTATTTTCGAAAGGCATTCCAGGGAGCAAACAGGGAAATCCTGAAGCAACTGGAGGAAGATCAGGGCTGCGCCTCTGTGGCAGCCATATTAATCAGGGAACGGAAACTCTATTATGCTACGGCAGGCAATATAAAGATTGCCGTCTACCGGAATAAGGAGCTGGTTCCGGTGACTGCAGGGCATACAATAAATGTGCTGGCCAGACAGAAATACATGGAAGGAAAGCTGACCAGACAGGTGGCGGTGTCCCTTTTGGAGCATCATCGACTGTATAACTATGTGGGGCAGGATGGATTCCATGATGTTGAATTTTTTGATACCCCTGTCTCACTTAATCGTGGGGAATATGTCCTTCTTATGAGTGATGGATTATATGAAGGGGTGAAGTGGAAAGATATGGAGGACTGCCTTGAAGAGACAGGAACATCTCAGGAGAAAGCATTCCGGTTGGTAGAAATGATCAACACGAGCCAGGAAGAGGATAAGGACAATTCGTCCGTTGTAATTATCCGAGTCAGATGAAAGACCAAAGGGATAGGAAAAAGGTGCAGGAGGATCATACAGGATGAGGAAGCAGAACAGTACATTCAAGACGGCATTTATTTCGGAGGCAGGCTCTGAGCTGGAAAATAATGATTATTTTGCATTCGTAGAACTGGAGCAATATGCATGTTATGTGATTGCGGATGGATTAAATGAACTGTCGGATGCCAGAAGTGCCAGGCTGGCTATTGAAACGGTGCTTCTGGCATTTCAGGAAAATCCTTCCATCAAAAAAAGGGTGGTCTTTTCTTACTTAAAGGCAGCGGATAAGGCACTTAGGGAGGCGGATAGCCAGAAACGTCTGAAGGCTTCTGTCACCGTGATTGTGACGGATTATGCAAATATCCTCTACGGCTATGCAGGAAATACTCGGCTTTTTTTGTACCGGGATGGGAATATGAAAGAACAGACTCAGGATATGTCTCTTGGAAACGATTTAAAGAAGGAGAAGAGACTTCCTGATGATGTGCTTGCCAGACATGAGGAGCGGAACAATCTATATACCTATATTGGTCAGGGAAATGGGTTTGCCCCATATGTGTCCAAAAAGATAAAGCTGGTAAACGGAGATATTCTCACGCTGTATACACGGGGCATATGGGAAAACTTAGACGGCGGAGAGTTAAATGATGTATTTTCTGAAGCTAAAGGGGAACCTCAGGAGAGCCTGGACTGCATTGAAGACCTGCTTTTGTCCAGACAGCCCAAGGAACTGGGGAATTATACGTTTGCTGCCATCTATGTGGACAAGGTATTTCTGGACCCTAACCAAAAGAAACGCATTAAGAAGATGATTACGGTAGCTACCGCTATTCTGACACTTGTACTGGTTGGCAGCCTGATCCTGCTTATCTTTTACCGGCAAAGACAGTCTCAGATCGCAAATATGGAGCAGAAATATTTTAATACCATTGAATATATCCAGGACAATAATTATCTGCGTGCAAAAATTGAGTGCGAGGAGGCATTGAAGGCAGCTGAGAAACTGAAAGATAAAAAGCGGATCCGGGAGATTTACGATTACCAGAAGCTGATTGAAGCAGTAAATGCTGCGGACAGCGCTTACAGTAATAAGAAATATGAAGAGGCCCAGTCAGGCTATGCAACGGCAAAGGAACGCTCCCGGTATGCGGACCGGATTGCAGATGAATACATTAATAAGCAGCTTGGCATGATCACGGATTATCGTTCTGTGTTTGACTATATTCAGTTAGGAGACACATTGGCGGCTCAGGGGGATTATGCAAGGGCAGAGGAAAAATACTTACAGGCTAAGAGTCTGGCTACGAGGGCCTATTTTGAGGAAGGACGCAAGGAGGCAATGGAGGTGTTAGAGGCCATGTATGCCAGGCGTGAAGAAGCAGAAGAAGCAGACACCCAGGAAGCAAAGGCAAAAGCATCTGATGAAACAGGAGCAGCACAACTGGCTTCTCAGGGAGATAAGGCGTTCTCAGAAGGGGATTACGAGGGAGCAAAGGCTTATTATGCTATGGCTCTTGAGAAATATCAACAGTTGGGAGATGTGGTTCATGGAGAGCTGGTCCAGACCAGGATTGCTTCCAGTGAACAGAAATCTACAGAAATCAAAGAGAAGGAACAACAGGCAGAGGAGTATATAAAAGCTGGCAGGGAACAGGAAATGACAGGCGATAAGCTGGATGCAAAAAAACAGTATCTGCTTGCAAAAAACATTTACAAGGAATTGAAGATGGACAACAAGGTAACGGAAATAGAGGGATTGTTGGAGCTTTTGGATGTAGCTGCCATGCAGGAGAATATCAAAAAAGAAAACAAGATGTCTGAAGAAAACAATAATAAGAAGGAAGGTCTTTCGTCAGGAGAAGACTCTGATGCGATAAAAGAAGAAGGTCAAGAGATCGGACCAGGAAGTGAAATTTAAAAAGACCGAAGGATTAGCAATGATTGGAGGTGGCAGAATGGATAAATGGGCTGAAAATAACCTATCAGATATATTGGAATATCCATTTGATTTTGAACGCTACATAGAAGAACGTTTACGGGAGATAGATGATCTGGATGAAAGACGGTTTGCTAAGACAGTTCTGTTAGATGGCTTAAGAAAACTGATACAATGTACGGAAAGAAAATACCGGGAGCTGGAGCGACGGGTATATGAGGAGGTCGAGGCCCAGGATAACCAGTATGAAACGGTTATGACGGTGGTCCACCGAGATCATTACGATCCTACAAACGAAACTCTTTTTCCTGTAATTGCCGTGGATTTAGAAACAGAAAACCTGGCGGAGCAGCTATGTACTGAAGGGAAATTCTACCTTGGGACCATTTTTTTAAAGGCGGATGGAGAGGTAAACCATCGGTTCAGGGAGTCTGGTCCGTTTGCTGGTACGCTTTTGTGGAAAGGAGAGAGACAAGAGGCAGCTTTTCTCATCTGCCCGGCGGGAAGGTATCGGGATAAAATGGAACAGATTTATCAGGTGTTTCAGGATAACCATATTTTGTGGGAAACTATTAACACTGGGTATCTGGACAAATTCTACGATGTGTATCTGGACACATTGGGATCTGTTGATAATACAGATTTAAAACCCGGAGAAGTGTCGCTTAAAGAGGCCACCCTGAAGCTGGGAGAATTCTCAGCTGCTGTCCGGTATGATATCATTCCTCTTTGGAACATGGAGTGGATCAATTTTGACAGTGCCGATTTTATGCTCCCTTGTATCAGCGGAATCTATTACGAGCATGAGTTTTCTTTAAAGGATGCCGAAGAAAAGGATGGTTACCTGATCCAGACAAATGAGGAAATCCTGGAGATTCGCCATGAAAAAGAAAAAATCGTCATTAAATCCCAGAAAGAAACCTTTGAAGATTGGAAGGCACTGCATATCATACAGAAGAAAACCGTCCGGTCTTTGGATTATGATGAACCGTTTCTCACTAATCATAAACGTGATACATTCTTTCGCCGATATTCGGAAAATAAGTCCGTACAGCTCATGACAAAAACAGATCTTTTCCGGCGGATCATGGAGCTTGACATCCGCGAGTACATCGAAGTGGTTGGATATGAAATCTGTGACAATGGGAAGGAGTATATGGCGGAGGAGGGAATGAACTGGTTTGTAAAGGATGAGTTGTTTCCCATGGAAGGCCGAAAGGTATTACTGTTAAAGTTTGAGAAAAAAAATTCGGAATGCTTTTTAAATGACAGTATGGTGCGTTTTGTTATATCTCAAATACAGATGGAAATCAGTGAGTACCGATGCATAGGGGTGATAGTATGAACTATATCTGGGAGGCAGTTTTGGCTGCAGACCGATCCGGTACAGAGAGAGAAGCAGTGCGGTTTATTTCTGTAAGGAACGGAAGTCCTTATGCTGAGGTGGTGTTAGAAAACATCAACAGCCCGAGATTGGAACGGCTGGAGGTAGAAGTAAATCCTCTTTACCGGTTTGCCAGTGAATTTTCGGGAGTGTTTAACATCAATATTGAGGGATACCAAAAGACCAGGGAGTTGTTTTTTGATGCGGCTATGCACTATATGGTACAGTTGGATCTGCGCCAGGGGCTTTCAAAGCAAGAGTATGCCCTGCGCTTTTTGCTGAAAGACTTATTGGAGGGAGTGTGCGGAAGTCAGGCAGCCCGTGTTATCAAGAAATTTGAAAAAGAGAAAACCAGGCGGCTCCTGCGTCTGATCTTAAAGCTGTACCAGTGTGGAAGCTCCATTCATCTTTTCAGAGAGGTTATGCGGTGTATGTATCCGGATTCTATGGTATATGGCAGCAATGAGGTGGTGCGTCAGGTTCTGATATATGTAGGGGCCAAAGAAACGGAAGTTGAACGGGAGCGGCTGGAATTCTTAAGGGGTATGTTCCTGCCTGTTAATTTTGAGGTGTTCCTGTTTTGGGAGCACCATTTTGGGATTATTGACGTGGAAGAGACTATGAGATTGGATGAGATAATATTGTTTTAAAGAAAAGAGGAGTATTTGGAAGCAATTTGTAAATGATATGGAATTACACTATAGTTTCTCTTTTAATAGGGATTTCAGTATTTGTTTTATATGCGATAGTTTTGTTTTTGGCTTTTTTGCAAGGAGTTAATGGGCAAAGGATAAACATAGTTCCGTTTAAGATAATTTTACATTATTTATCATTTGAAGAAAAAAGAACACATAGTAATAAACATATTTGGTAACATTATTCTTTTCGTGTCGTTTGGGATATTTATGCCCAAATTATGGAGCAAGGTGAATACAATTAGAAAAGCAGTTTTGTGGTCTTGGGTAATTCCTTTGGCAATAGAAACTATACAGTTTTTTATCTAAATGTAATATTTTAGAAAAGGAAATAAAAGTATTGGCAGGAGGGGAGACACTTAGTGAAGTATTTTATACTCAGACCAGATGAAAGATTTTTTGATGGGCCAATGTTAAGAAATCAGAGAAATGCATTTAATCATAGCTGGATTTGCAGAGAACATTTTTATAAAATACCAAAGAGAAATATTATTTCTGTTACCACTACAAAGGATACGATATTTCCAGCCGTCATAACTTCTCCATATTTACTGGTATCGGAAGTAGTCCGATCAGTAATCGAAATGTTTGGAGACATGGTTTTGGCAAAAGATGTTGTATTAGTAGATTCTGAGAATGGTTGCATGAAGCAATATTTTATGGTTGTCTTGGAAGAGTTAACTGGTGAGATTGAGGCTGAAAAAAATGTAGGAGGTTTAAAAAAGAAAGTTATCCTTCGTATTGAAGGAAAACCCTTAAAAGAACGAAATATTTTTATGATGGAATTGGATAGATGCAGGGATATTGTCATTAGTTTGGATTTTGCGGAAAGTATATTAAGACGAAAGGTCCAAGGAATTCGTTTAGAGGAGATTGAACTGAAGGAAAGATAAAAGGGAGATTTTAAAAATGGATAAAGGGGAAGCAAAACAAAGAATATAATGTCTTAAGCAAGGAAGGGAATAGTGATCATGACGGACCACAGCTTTGTATACAAAAGGAATATCAAATCCCTTTTGTCTGATTTATCTCTGTTTTGATAACTGTCCAGTCTCCGGAAAATTTTTTTGAGGGATATGGAAAATAGGAGACAGAATGGTTATTTACACAGAAGCAGGAGAATCCGATTCTTCAGGAGAAAATAAAGTTGCTTTAACTTTTATCAAAGATAAAAAAATAAGAAAAAACCAGGTAAATACATTAAGTAAATGTTTTAGCAGGTTGCCTGGATCTGATAAATCATCAGAAACAAAGGAGTACATATGGGAGAGAAAAGAATAGCAATTAAACCATTTGAAATGATTTCTATATTGGATTATGAGGGAATACAGGAAGTGAATGAACACGGGATTGTTAAAGTTAAAGGGCTGATTCGGGCAGAGAAAAAAGAAGAATATATCAGAATGGCTGCTGGAGAAACATGGGTACAGGTACTGGCATATGATGACAATGGAAATGAAAGCATCCTGTTTTATGGTGTACTTACAGATTTCAGCATTCGATCGGAAGGAAATGGTTGTGTTCTGGAACTGGTCCTTTTTACCGGTACAAGGCTGATGGATTATAAAAAACATATCAGAAGTTTTCAGAAAGAAAATTATACATACAAACAGACAGTGGACCTTTGCAATGAAAGTTATTCTCAGCCAGGAGTGATTATGACAGAAGGAAAAGACGGCTTTCTACCTGGTTTTGTTCTGCAGTATGAAGAAACAGATTGGGGATTTCTGAAAAGAATCGCAAGTTTTCTTAATACGGTAATTGTGCCAACATGTAAGGTGAAAGGAGAAAGATATTTTTTTGGACTGCCAGATAGAAAGGCAATGGTTGAATATGATACAGAAGACTATACTATCCGACAGGAAGCAGAAGAGTATGCTCGTAAAATCGCTGGGGGGATAAATATCGGAAAGGCAGATGCTGCCAGTTATATCGTAGACAGCAGGGCGTTCTTTGAATTAGGGGATAAGGTATCATTTCATGGTATGAATTTATATGTGGCTAAGATTCAAACATCATGGTTGGGAAATGAGCTGTCACATAAATATTATTTAAAAACCCAAAATGGGCTGAAAGTGATTAAGTCATATCTTGACGATATAATTGGACTATCGTTGTTTGGAACTGTGACTGCGGTGAAAGATGAGAGGGTGAAAGTTTCTATCAGAAATGATGAAAATTCACAAAGTGGAAACCGATGGTTTTCATATTCCACAGTCTATTCCTCACCAGACGGTGCCGGCTGGTATTGTATGCCTGAAATAGGAGATACAGTGAGACTATATTTTCCGTCAGAGGATGAAACAAATGCATATGTAATCAGTGCATTTCAGGAAAATCAGGGGGAGGGGATAAGAAGAAATCCAGATAACAAGATTTGGAGAAACAAAAAGGGGAAAGAAATCCGTATAACGCCAGATCAGATTCTAATTACCAATAATAAAGGAATGTCTGTGGAGCTTTCCGACCGGAAAGGGATCAAAATCATCAGTGATTCCTCAGTTTCCATTAAAGCAGCCGATGACATCAGTATCAACAGTATGAATGCGGGAGTAGAATTGTCTGCTTCGAACAGCATTGTATTGAGACAGGGAGATACTGTGATGAGAATGGCAGATGGAATCTCATTCAACGGTGCAAAAATTAATCTGCAATAGGATGGTGGAACATGAATATAAGGATTAATCAGGAAATTTCATTGGAAACGGAAATTCCATTTCTATCAATTCAAGAGTTTCTGATGATATGGGAAATAAATAAACATTCAGAAGTAAATATATCGGGAATTATAAGAAGTAATACTAACAGGCTGTTAAACCATGATTATTTGCAGGGAGAAATAAAGCTTATACTGGAAGGAAACGGGAGGAGTGAAACTTCTAAAGTACTGTTTTGTGGGGTAGTGGAAATGTTTGATTGGAAATATAGCCATGGTGTAACACATATGACGGTAAATGCAAAATCTGCATCTGTACGGTTGGATGAAAAGAAAATCTGCTGCACATTTCAGAACCCAAACAAAACATATGCAGAAGTGGCCAGAGATATAAGTGGTTTGGCAAATGGGAAGGTAATTTCAACTACGGGAAATGAGAAAATAGAAAAGCCTGTCATTTGCTATAAAGAAACCATTTGGGAATTTGAAAAAAGGCTGGCGAGCCTGCGAAGCAGTTATATTATTCCAGATGTAGTGACTGGTCGTCCAAACATTTGGTTTGGAATGTGCAAAGGAGAAGAATTTAAGGAGAAAGAATCGGCTTTTAAGGTAGAAATTGAAAAGAATTATACGGATGGAGAAAAAGGAAGAGCGATTCTACGTTTTTGCATAGAAAGCAGAATCAGTTATTCATTGGGAGACTGGCTTTTTATTTATGAAAAAAAATGCGTTATCTATAAGAAGGTTGTAAGATTGGAACAAGGGGAACTCCAGTTTGTTTATTGGCTTTCAGAAGCAAAGGACCTTAAGACAGAACACAGCTATAATAGTAGATTCACTGGTATGGGGTTGACAGGTACAGTTGAAAAGACGAAAAAAGAAACATTCAGAATCAGTTATGATATGGATAAAAAAGTCGGAGATTATTCTTATACCTGGAGGCCGGAATCAGGAAACTCTTTATATGCCATGCCGGAAGAAGGCAGCAAAGTAGAGGTGCAGTTTATGAATCATGATGAAAAGCAGGGAATTGGTGTCAGATGTCTGCACAGCTTGAAAAATCAGGATGCAAGTACCGAAAACAAGTTATTAGAAACATCGGATGTAAAAATTGGCTTATTTAATGACAGCATAGAACTGGCAACATCAGAGGAATCGCTGAATATACTTGATGAATCTGTAATAGATATAGAAGGAGACAACCTGGCAATTAAATCTGATGGAAAAGTAAAATTATCTGCTAAGAATATCAGGTTATCAGCTTCGACTGAGGTCAAAGCACTCACGGGTATGTAATAAGGAGATCAAATATAATGGAATACGAGGATGAACAGATTATTGCAGTGAAGAAGCAAATGAAAGCTTTGCATACTGCCAACATAAAAGAGCAGGAAATTTACATTGGAGAAGAGTATTTTAAGTTTCAACCAGTTCGTATTTTTGATAATGTCAGCCTTTACTTGCCAGAAAGTTTTATTGAAATGCCAGATAAAATAAAAAAAATAAAATATCCATCTGATAACCGGCCGGCTGTGATTAAGACAAATTTAAATTCAAATATCAATTTTGCATTCAATTGGCTGGAGGATTTAAACGGCATAAACCAGGGAGAGGAAGTGGCCGGACAGATAAAAGATGTACTTATTAAAACGAATCCATCATTTGTTTTTTATGAAGAACGTAATGGAAAAACAGCCAGCGGAAATATAATTAAAATGTTTGATTTTAGAAGCTATGGAATTGACGAACAAATGTACAATATGATGTGCACCATTTCATTTCATGGCGGTATATTGCATGGTATCTTTAACTGTCTGGACAGGGATTCTGAGGATTGGAAAAAGGCTGCCTGGCAGGTGTTTCAGACATCTATGGAACTGGAAGAAAGCAATGACCATTAAAGCGTAAATTAACCAGTGGAAGGAGACAGTATGGTAGAAGGGAACAGGGAGGTAAGTAGCCTGGATACGCAGGAAATAAGCTATCATCTTTCTACAAACCTGGAAAAATATCTTGATAGGTTTGAGAAAATCGAAAAGGGGGAAAGGACGTTTAATTTTTGTGCCGGATTTTTTACAAATTCCTGGATGGCCTATCAGTTTATGTTTCCAGAATGTATAATTGCGTGGTCCTTAGAATTTGCAGCACAGTTTTTCATAAGTATGTGGTTGTTATATAGTAATGTAAATGGCAGGTATTTATCTGTAAAAATAAGATTGGGATTTTATTTGTTTTGGATATTAAAATTTATTTTATTCGGATTTTTGGGTGACAGATGGCTGTTTAAAAGTGTAAAAGTAAGAATTAAAAAAGCCCGTGAAGGTAAGGTTGGGATGGTTTCCTATATGACAGCTTCTGAGAAGTCAGCCGTCTTTCGGGGCGTTTCAGTGGTTGTATGTTGGATTATTATTCTGCTGTCAGAGCAATGGCAGTTGTTTCTCATTGATCTAATTGTATATTGATGAAAAATACAGGGAAATATCTTTTATTATTAATTGAGAGGAAATTTTATGGAAGAAAAAGAGATTCTTAAGCAGATGGCGGCCAGTCAATCCTTACAAAAAACAGCCAGCGAATATGTGGTAAGGGGGGCAGTAATAAAGTGTTCCAACGGAGAAAAAACGGCAGTGCTCAATCTACCGGAAGATCATGGGGCTTACATACAGGGGCAGCCTCAAATTAATGTGCAGGATAGTAAGGCAGCAAATATTCATGGATTTGGGACGTGTAAGATAACAGATAAAAAATGTACTCCTGAGTTGTCAACCTGGTTAAATGGGAGCAACGAAAACCAGATGTTTGATAAAAATACTCTGAAATATGAAAGCGCTGTTCCACTACGGGATTCCTATTGTATTTGTATGAAACAGGGAGGAATCGTAGAACCGGTAAATTCGGGTCAGGTTATTCGTAATCCTATTCGGAAAAAAGTATATATTACGGATGACAGAACTGCTATTGTAGTAAATGATATACGGTTTGATATATATAATCCTAATAATGAAATGGTTTCTAATATTGTAACAATCAGGCCGGTTGAAGAGTGGTATACGCTTATGGAATATACTATGACAGAGAAAGAGTTTAGCTTGTCACAGGCATTGTTGGGAATTCACTTTGATTTAGAAGATTTTACTAGAGAAGAGGTTTCACAATATGCAAATCAAACAGTTAATTATTCAAATGGTAATACAAAAACAGAAACTTCTAAAATGACATTTGTGCCTAAACATACATCATCAGGCAGTAAAGCTGGAAATGAAATATTATTTGCAGAACTTGCCTGGTTATCTAGTAATATATTACAGATGTTTGCTGATGCAATTGAGTATACTCATGTAACCTTCTACTTTCAAAAGGCAAGTACTGGAAAGCGTAGAGTGGTTTTGCTAGGTGGTACAAAGTCAGATTATTGGAAGTATATAAATTATGGATTCTATGAAAGAGAAAGAAGTTATTTGTATGATATTGTGCCTGAAAATTTAACAATTAAAACGAAAAATGAAATGAAGGAAACTGTAAAAACATTGATTAAAATATATCTTGAGAATGTTGAAAAAGGACTATCAAATGCAAAATTATTAGTCAGTAAAGAAGAAATGATGTTAAAAGATAATGAATACTATGATTTGATTTTATTTTTATCAAATAAAAGGGAATGTAATGTACATCATGTAATTCTTTATCCCAATAATGATAATATGTGTCAAAAGTTCATTATTCATCCAGAGGAGTCATTAGCAATTGTGAAGCGAATGGGAATTTATCCGTTTGGTAAAAGAATTAAATTGATCGAATTTATACATGATACAGATACAAATCAAGGAAATCATAAGTTTTGGGAAATCTTTGATAAAGTATTAGAACAACAAAGTTCAAGTGATACAATGCCTAAAGTAAGTACCCCATCAAATGCAACATTTAGTTTTGAAAATTTGAAAGATGAGATTCCTAAAAAGGCAAAACCAAAGTCTATATTTAACTTGATAACTATTAAAGGGTAGGAGGAACATAAATATGCGGTATTTAAAATATTTATTGTTTGCTTGTTTTTCCATAATTTTTATAACTTCCTGCGGTAAAAAGGAAAATAGTTTGATAGACGATACAGAGTATATCGTAGATGATTCTGCAATTTTAATGCTTTGTAAAATAACAGGTCAAGAGGCAAATAAAGAATTAATGGTACAACTGAAAGGTAATGGGGACTCTTTAATTGAGGCAATAAAAGTTTTAGAAGATATAAAACAGGATGCAAGCATAAAGAATGCTTTGGGTGTCAGTTATCTGCGATTGAGGAGGTTTCATGAAGCAAATAGTGAATTTCAGGAAGCGCTTCGCATTGCTGTTTCAGATGAAGAGAAAATGTGCATTTTGTCAAATATGGCTGAAGTTATGTTATATCAAGAAAATAGGGATACTGCTAAAAATTATGTAGAAGAAGCTCTAAAACTGGAGGTAGACGATCAGGTAAAAAAGCTGGTTTTACAATCGAATCTTACAGCAATTGAATTGCCTTTTAAAACAGATTTTATTCAAGAAATAGGAAATATAAAAGAACTTATTAAGAAAGAAAGGAAAATACTGGGTTCAAATCAGTTTATTGGTATTTTCAATTATAAGACATTATCTTGGGCCTGTTATTATGCCGGTAATATGAAGAAATGTGAGTATTATATAGATAAGGCGTGCAAATTGAATGATAAACTGTATCAGTATATTCCTGTTGAAGCAAATTTATACAAAACTTTGTCATTTATGTATGAACCAGATTATAATTTGAATAAAGCCTATGATTATGTAAATAAAGCTATAGATCTTTTGGAAATATGGCAAGTGCAAGATCATTATGATTTATTAAATTTATATGAATTAAGAGGTAATATATATTTGAATTTAGGGTGGGCCAAACTTGACTTGGCTATCAAGGATTATGAGCATGTTTTAGAAAATTGCTTGCCTTATCATGACTTAGCTGCAGTATCTTATTATAACTTGGGAAACGCATATGGGTATTTAGGGGATACAGATATGATCATTGAATCATATGCGAGAGCTTATTACATCTGGAATTTGGAAGGTTACAAGGATTCTAATCAAAAAATAGAAGAAGCATTAAGAAAAATATATACGAAACAGGTAAACAATTCTAATGATTACGAGGGTTGGTTTCAGAAGCAAATAATCCAGGCAAAGGATGATTTAAGAGAGCTGTGGGGAGAATAATGGATACGTTTATAAAGAAGAGGAAAAATTATTATTTATTAATGATATTAACCGGTATGTTTTATATCTAGAAGGGAAAACGATATTTATTAAACACTTGATAATAGGTATAATTAATATTTTATGCCCATTGATGGATTTAAGATTTGAGGTAGTCAGTACTTTTATTGAGTTGGTAATTATATATGGGGAAATAGTGATATTATTATTAATTTTATTCCGATGGTGCTCAAATAAATATGATCCCTGGAGTGGATACAGAGAATCTTTGTATTTTTTATATTGGCGCTTCAATAATTCTAGAGAAAATTGTTTTATATTTATTTTATTATGCAATTTCAAGTTTGCTAGATACAATATTAGGAATTGTAATATTATCCACAATGCTGAAGATATTGATTATTTTTTTCTATAATGCTGATAATATGTAAAATTTCAATTAAAGATAAGAAACAGGCACTTTTCAAGGAAAAGAATATTCAAAAAAGTTTTATTATGGTCGTTTTAATTTCAGTATGTATTTCGATTTTTGTTATATTGGGACAATGGATTGGCTATACTTTTAGCTCAGCAAATTTTAATGATTTATTTAATCTAATGACAGGTACAACACCTGAATATCTGATAATTGACAAATGGATTCTCCCCTATTTAAGCAGAATATGTGCAGTACTTTTTCTAATGGACAGGAATTAATTAAAAAGTCGACAGGAGAGTGAAATAGAAGAGTACCGACAGAAATTATTTGATAGAAAAGAGGACATATGACACGTCTGGAAGCAATGGAACGGTACTTAAAACCATTTATAAACGATCAGATAAAAAGAAAGATAACAGATGTAAAAAAACAAAGACTTGATATTATTCCAAAAGAAATAGAGGAGATTTTATCCGTAGCCCTTGAAAAACAGAAGAAACAGATATGGGAACCTGCTTATATGTCCATCTTTCATTTACATAGCAGTTTAATGACCGGTACTTATGAATACCAGATTTGCCTTATGAATGGACGAATGTATTTTGATGACGAATGCGTCAGTTATAATTGGTTTCCAGCTTTTTTATATGATAACCTGGATGAAGAGAGATCTGCTTTATCAGGAGAATTAATGAAAAAATTTGTAAGAATAAAAGAATATGAAATTGATTATGCAGTCCGCCAGTTAACAAAAGGCTATAAAAAAGTGATGGAAGTATATTTAACGAAAACGCTTATTGGCTTGTATCAAAATGAAATATTTATAAAATTAAAGAAAGAAGTACCATTTCACTTTATATTTGGAGATTACATGGGAGAAATACGTTCTATTTTAACTTACGAAGGGGGAAATCTACATGTCGGTGAAGAATATTTTGGGAAATAGCTTTATCATAAACCAGGAAGTAAATATTATTGGAAAAAAGACAGAAGTAAAAACAAAAGGAAAAAGCTGGCCGGACATTTCCTTAAATAACACTGCAAAACCAGTTAACATTCAAGCCATTGTTTCTGCTGCACTAGGAGCATTACCTGTTTGTTCCGGAGCAAATAATATATCACCGGCTCTTATGGCGGCTATGGGAGCAATTGGTACAGCCGGAACCATACAGGTAACACAAAATCAAACAACAGGACAGTATAATTCCAGTTATGTCCTGTCACTAATGAAAGTATTGAATGGTGCGTATGCGAAGAGTGGAAATCTGAGCGAAGAAGAATTAAAAAAATTAATTATGTTTATGATAAAACAGATGCTGGAAAAAGCAGGTCCTGGATTTTCGCAGTGGAATCAGGTACTGATAGAACTTATGCAAAGTGCCACTTTGACTGATTTTATGAAAGGGGTACAATCCGCTGTATGTGCGATTACCGGAGATCCTGTCAATGCTAATACCGGAAATTTTATTTATGAAAAAGAAGATATTCATATGAACTCCACTTTACCATTGTATTTTAAGCGAACGTATAACCGGATTGATAAAAGAGAAGGCAGCATGGGGAATGGCTGGCGGCATAATTATGAAATAGAGCTTCTAGTCGAAAATGACCGCTATGTTATTATTTGGGAAGATGGACGGGAAGAGATTTACATAAGATTGGAAGACGGTGGGATAAAGGCACTATTTGGCTGTATCTGCCGCCTGGAAGAGAGAGAAAAGGGTTTTCGGTATAAAACTCAGGAAGGCATGGTTTACACATTTGACGAGAAAGGGCGCTTAACGGCTAGGACTGATACCAATGGCAGGGGATTGTGTTTTACTTACGGAGAAAATGGGAAACTGGCATGTGTTTCAAATGGTTATGGGGTATGCATAAGCTATAAATATGACAGTATATCGAGGCGGTTGATTTCTGTATTAGACCATACGGGACGCAGCATTACTCTTAGTTACGAAATGGGGCGATTATGCCATGTCACAAATGCCTGTGGGGAAAGCTACTGTTATTATTATGATAATGATAAGACACTTTACAGGATTCAGAATCCAAGAGGCGTTATGGTTCTGGAAAATGAATATGATGATCAGGGCCGTACGCTTTGTCAGCATTTTGCTGATGGCGGAAAGATTTCCTATGATTATCAGGAAGAAAGTAACTGTACCCTTGTAACCGAACAGAATGGAAGCAAGGTTGCTTATATCCATGATGATCGATACCGCAACATCAAAACAGTCTATGAAGATGGAGAAGAAAGGTTTGCATATAATGAGCGTAACCAGATGATCCAGTATGTTGATAAGAATGGGAACAGGACAAGGTTTTCCTATGATGATAAAGGAAATATGTCCCAGGTTATTTACCCGGATGGTTCTAAGAATAACATGACTTATGATGTGAATAACCGCCTTCTTATGTTGTCTGTTAACGGTATTGAAAAACTAAAAAATGTATATGACTCAAAAGGAAATCTGTTAAAAACTTCGGATGCATTGAACCGGCATCGGGAATTTGAATATGATAAAAGCGGGAATGTCATACAAGTGAAGCAGCCGGATGGCAGTGTAACATCATTAGAATATGACAGTCGTGGAAATATCACCAGTATTATTGATGAGGCAGGAAGACAGTTGAGTTATGAGTATGATGATTCTAACCGGGTCATTGGTACAGTGGATGGAAATGGATATTGTACAAGGTTTGCCTATGACAATTGTGATCGAATTTTCTGTGTAACAAATGCTCAGGGAAAACGGCGTATCTATGAATATACAAAGAATGGAAAAGTTACAAAGGTTATAGATTTTAATGAGGCTGTTGCCAGCCAAAAGTACAATTGCATGAACCAGGTTGAAGCTTATAACGGTCCGGATGGTGAAGTGCTTAGTACGCAATATGATCTAATGCAGAACGTCATCCGTAGGATTCTGCCAAACGGAGCAGAGTTGGTTTATACCTATGATGGGTTAAACCGCATGGAGCAGATGACGCTTCCTATGGGAGGAGTCATCTATTATGAATATGATCCAAATGGAAACCGTACTGCAGTAACCGATCCAAATGGGAACCGCACAGTTATGGAATATGATGAGCGGAATCGGATTACCAAAGTAACCGACCCTTCCGGTGCTTCCACCCAATATGAATATGATTTGGAGGGACGTTTAGTCAATGTTACTAATGCTATGGGAAAATCCCATACCTATGTTTACGATGAAGCAGGGCAGCTTATCAGCGAGACAGATGTTCTTGGTAATAAGACCTGCTATGATTATAATGCCTTAGGAAAGCTAATCTGCGTTATAGACCCGGAGAAACGAAAGACCATCTATGAGTATGCTCAGGGAGGGTATCTTTCTAGAACGATTTATCCAGATGGAACGTTTGAAACTTATTTATATGATAAAAACGGTAATCTGATACGTCGCCAGAATCATAAAGAAGATTTTCTCGAGATCATCTATGACTGCCTGAATCAGCCCATTACGGTAAAAAGCAGTTTTGGGCAGGAAAAGCGTTATACATATAATGCTGTGGGAAAAGTGACATCAGTAACAGATACTTTGGGACATGTGACCCGTTATTTGTATTCACCAGGAGGGAAACTGACCTCCGTGATCGATGCTGCAGGGAATCGGACAGAATATGCTTATGATGCATTAGGAATGCTGATTACCATATGCCAGCATCAGGGGAAAGAATTTCTGTTAAATGGAGCAGATCAGAAATTTGTAAATGATTCCGAATGCAAGAATCATATTCATATTACCCAATATGAACGTAATCTGGCCGGGGAGATTGAAACTATTACGAATCCTCTTGGATTGCAGGAGCATTATACTTATGATTTGGCCGGACAGATGATATTAAAAAAAGATAGGGAAGGATATGAGACACATTACGCATATCATCCATCGGGGGACATCGAAAAAGTTACCTATGGGGATGGCCGTAGTGTTGCATTTTCTTATAATTCTCTTCGACAGCTGACTGAGATACAGGACTGGCTTGGAACAACAAGAATTGAACCGGATGAGATAGGCAGAGCGAAAAAAATTACAGACTATAAAGGACGTGAGGTTTCCTATCAGTGGGGGAAAATGGGAGAACGTAAATCCTTGGTTTATCCGAATGGGCGTAAAATATCCTACGAATATGATGAACTGGCACGTTTAAGCAGGCTGACGGATGGGGAACGGGAAATTGGTTACTGCTATGATGAGGATGGACATTTATCGAAAAAGGTTTTTCCGGATGATATTATCAGCAGTTATAGCTACAATTCCAGGGGATTATTGGAGAGCTTGATTCACCAGCAAAACGGAGAAATGCTGGAGAAGTACGAATATGAATATGATCTGATGGGAAATAAGACAGCAATAGGAAAAAGGCGAAGAGCAGTATCTTCCTTGTCAGGTATTTCAGCAGAAACAGAACGGCGCATGCAGGAAGAAAGCGGAAATTATGAGTATCGGTATGATAGCATGAACCGGCTCATAGAAGTGCGAAAGGACCGGAAGCGAATCAGCCAGTATGAATATGATGCTTTTGGAAATAGGGTTGGGAGGCAGACGGAAACAAAAAATGTTCGTTATCATTATAATGCTGCCAATCAACTAATTCATGAGGAAGGGATTTTTCCTGAACAATCCTATCAGTATGACGCAAGAGGAAATCTTACGGCGATTCTTCAGGGAGAGATAACAGCCAATCAGTATGTTTATGATGAGACGAACCGTCTTGCAGCGGCTTTTCATAAAAAAGGGCAGGCCGTCCGGTATGAGTATGATGGGCTTGGCAACAGAGTTGGCAGGAAAGAGTATGATTTTGAGAAGACTAACTTTGTCAGTCAGTTCCAGGCAGAAATGATGCCTGTGGAGAATCCAGCCAGAGAAGTGGAGTATCTTCTGGACTTTACCAAGCAGTATTATAATCTGCTGGAAAAAACGGAATCAGAAGAAAATGATGCGTATACCCAAAGCTATATCTGGGATAACAATGCGGCATTTATGACAGAAGGAAGTAGTACGCATATTTATCTGCAGGATGAACTGGGAAGTACGGTTCGTCTGGTTGGAAGACAGGAAAAAGGACAGATGGTATATGGATATGATGAGTTTGGTCACGACTTATATGGAACGCAGGGGGAGGTACAGCCTTTTGGATATACAGGATATCAGAGAGACCGGACAGCTAACACATATTTTGCACAGGCAAGAGAGTATATGCCTGAGATTGGGAGATTCACGGGGGAGGATATTATAAAAGGGACTATCAATCAGCCATTTACTTTAAATGGTTATGGGTATTGCTGGGGGAATCCTAAAAAGTGGGTGGATTTAAATGGGAAGCGACCTCAAAAGCCGTCAAGTTACGATGCTTGGAGGTGGTATTTGGAAGAATTAGGTGAATCTGCAGATAGGGCATGGAAAAAAACTTGTCAGGATATAAAAGATGAAATTGATAAAATTGTGGACATCAATGTAGAAGTAGGTACAGGACTTGGTGCAAAAGTAAGTGTCGGAGAAGGGAGTTTAGGAGGAGGGTTCAAAAGTTTTATTGAAATAAATGAGCATTTGGATACTTCTGCCAAAGGAAGTTTATCGATAAGTGGAGAAATCAAGGGATTGCCTGAAGCAGTTATAGGATTAGATTATGATTTTGAAAAAGAAGAATTAACTACACCATTGGGTTTGGATTCTATCTTATATGATGGAGATCTTAAAATAAGTTTTGGTGGTGAACTTTATGTGGGAATTGGAGGAGGAGGTTATATTATCATTAATGCCGGAGAGATAGGAAAGCTAGCTTTAAATGAAATTAAAAAGATATTAGACTGTAATAGCCAAAGGTGATGAATATGAAAAAAACATTAACAATCTGTATTTTATGTATCTGTATGATATTGTTTAGTGGATGCAAGAATAGATTCGTAACTGCTTATGAGACTGATTCTATTAGTGAACAAGAAGTTGAATCTTATCTGGATCAGTTTCTGCAAGCGTTAAATAAAAAGGATTCTGAGGCTGCTTTTGCTTTATGCATTCATGGAAAGTCGGATTCACTTGAGTCTTTTGATGTACTATTTCAACCAATCTTGGAGGAATGGGGAGAAGAGAAAAAATATATTTTCAAAAAAATAGGGGAACAGGAAAGACCGTCTAAAGGAAAACGACCGGTCACAACCATATATACGTTTCAGGTTGAAAGTGAAAGTGATAATTATCGTGTGAGTTTATCTATAGACGGAACAAATGGAATAAATTATTTTACATTAACAAAAATTAATAATTAGTAAAGTTGTTTAATCATTGTATAAAAAAGTGTATACAGTAATGTTTAAAGATGAGGTAAAAAAAATATGAAACGTGTATATGCAGCAATAATTGATTATGTTACTTTTTTTTGTGTAGGAGGTATAATTTTTAATAATGTATACGATATTGTTAAGTCATTTAAGATATATTTAATGATTATTGTTCTATTGTTCTTCTTATATTTCTTTTTTCAGGATTTCTTTTTTCAAGGAATAAGCTTTGGAAAAAGAATTGTCTGGTTAAAATTAAGATTTAGAGAAAAAACCATTGGCACTGCTATAAAACATAGCCTATTTAAAATACTGGCCTGTATGTTATGGCCTGTAACTTTGATGTATTATATTGCCAAACATCGTATGTTTTATGACAAAATTATAGGAATAGAAGAAGTATAGTTTATTATTCTTAGAGTTTTCATGACAGAAAAATGCATGAAACGTTTATGTGCAGCATGTATTGATTAAGTTATTTTTTGTATGTATAAGTACGATTGTGTATACATTTTTTGTCAGAGGAATAGAGTTGGATTATATTTATAGGCTTTTGAGTCATTTAATACATGTTTATTGTTTGTAAGTATATTTTTATTTCTATACTTCTTTATGCAAGAGTTCTTGTTTTAAGGAAGAACAGCAGACTGTATATGGGCATGATGAGTACGGCAAGGATTTGTATGGAACTGGGAGAGATTCAGCCCTTTGGGTATACTGGGTACTAGAAAGATCGAATCGCCAATACATATTTTGCACAGGTAAGGGAGTATTTGTCGGGGGTAGGGAGATTTACGGGAGAGGATATTATAAAAGGAGATCTTAATCAACCATTTACTTTAAATTCTTATGGATATTGTTGGGGGAATCCTATAAAGTGGGTGGATTTAGATGGGAAGCGGCCTCAAAAGCCGTCAAGTTACGATGTTTGGAGGTGGTATTCGGAAAAATTAGGTAAATCTGCAGATAGGGCATGGAAAGAAATGTATCAGAATATCCAGGATGAGATTGATAAAATTGTGGATGTTAATGCAGAAGTAGGTATGGGGATTGGTGGAAACTATTATGTAGGTCCGGCAGAAGGCACTTTTATGATGAGGCTTATGAGACGTGTATGTGCAGCAGGGATCGATCATGTTATTTTTATACTGATAAGTATGATTATTATGGTCTTATATAGCGGTGGAATTGCTTCACAGCCAAATTTTATTTTTATCATTAAGGAAATGAGATATACACAAAAATTAAAAGGGCTGCCATGTTTATTAGAGTTACTTCAGGATATAAATTGGCCGATTTTTCAGGAGGTAACTGCTGCATTGATGTCTTTTGATAAAAAAGACATTATTCCTTTTATGGAGAGGTACTTATATCAAGCATATTCGGAAAAAGACAAAATGTGGATTTCAGGGATATATATGATTGCACGAATGATGAATATTTAACCTTCAGATTTTCAAATTGGGAAAAGTTGTGATTTGTTTCATTATAGGGGTGTTTAAACAATATGATTATCATATTAAAAGATTAAGCGAAAGATTAGGATGAAATATAAATGGACAAATATGGATATGTGCTAAAGCGGCAGGAAAAAAAAGTTCCGGACAAACACTATCACAAAGCAGATCTGGAATTGATGACGACATTCCAATTGCGTGAAATCTGCCGGAAGGAGAAAATCATCCATGGAGTTTTAGATCCGATGGATAAAGAAGAACTGATCAGGGTTATTTTAAGGTACCGGGGGGCGGATGAATACTTCCTGATCCAGAAACAGAATGAGAATGGCCTGCAGGCCTTGGAAGGGGTGCTGCGGGGAACAAAGCTTCAGGAAAAGCAGGATAACCGACTGCAGTGCAGCTCCAGGATTGTGGCATATGAAGAGCTTTCAATCGGTTTCTACGACGGTCTGACTCTGCCTTATAACAAGGAACTGGCTGGTACCAACGCCCTGGTGGTAGGGGGAGATATGACAGTCTGTGCAATTTTAAATTTAGTGCCTATGGATGATCGGACAGATTGTCTGCATTTGGTCAAAGCTGCAGAAATTACCTGCCGGGAATCCAGTGTCAAAAACTACAGTCTGTACTGTATGGGACGGCGGGAATCTGAAATGCTTTATGATATTTATAATGGAAGCTATAGTTACATGCCGGAGCATATGGAAGTTTGCCGAGTTCCGCTTCTGGATTTTGAGGTGAGGAAGCCGATACCTTTATCAATGCCCATAGCCATGGATTTTGGAACCATCAATACGACAGCCGGGGTTTATCTGGATAACCAATATTTTGAAAAAGCCGGGGTGCATGACGGGGAAAGGGGGTTAAAAGAGAATGACATCAACTACGCCCTGTTCTACGATAATTCCGGAGATTGTCAGGAAACCACCCTGTTTCCCAGCGTGGTAGGAGTACTTTCTGTGGAAGGAGGAAGGCCGAAGTTTCTGTTTGGATATGAAGCCATACGCCTGGCAGATTCCAGCTACATTGACGAGGGGTTCTGCGTGTTCTACGACATTAAGCGTTGGATCGGGGACTATGAAAGTCAGGAAGAGATTACAGACTGCCAAGGGAGAAGGGGATTTGTTTCTAGAAAGGAAATCCTGAAAGAGTATTTTGACTATGTCATTCAAGCGGTAAGAGATAGGTTCAAGTGTGAAGTCCGGACAGTACATATTTCCTGCCCGGTGAAGCAGAAAGCCCGCTTCCAGAAATTGTTCGCAGAAATTCTACCGGACAATGGAGTGGAAGGAATGTACATGATTGATGAAGGGGTGTCCGTTTTGTACAACACTATATCCGAAATGATCAGGAAAGGGGCAGTGTGGGAAGGGGAAGAGTATAAGGCACTGATTATTGACTGTGGCGGCGGGACCACTGACCTGTGTTCCTGCAGGTTCCGGATTTGGGACAGACGCATAGCTTACAGGGTAGAGATTGACACTTGTTATGAGAATGGGGATGCGGATTTCGGAGGAAATAACCTGACCTACCGGATGATGCAGTTATTAAAAATCGCAATTGTGAATCGCCTGTATCCGATGAGTTTGGATCAGGAAGGGCATATCCTGGCTGGATACGATATGGATGTATTCCGTTATGTGGATCAGTACGGTACGAAAGAACTGTACAGGGAACTGGAGAAAAATTATGAAGAAGCGGAGGAATTTCTGCCAACTCGTTTCCGTGAATACGAGAACAGGAGCAGGGCGGATTATTATAAGGTAAAGAACAACTTTTATTTCCTGTTTCGTCTGGCGGAAACTGTGAAGAAAGAGTTTTACAACCATGTGGGAGCGCTCCGGGTAGTGTTATCCTCTCAACCGGTAAAGGATGATACTGTAACCTGGATTTCTGTGGATAAGTGGAAGCTGTCCGGATGTACGGAAAGAGGGCTTGAAACCATTAAGGAGTTCCCGGCAGTATATTTCAGCGTTTATGAACTGGAATTATTGTTAAGGGGAGATATCTATGGGCTTATCCGCCGGTTTATGGAACCGATGTATGAGGAGGATAAGCTGGGTGATTATTCTATTATCAGGCTGACCGGCCAATCCTGCAAGATCAACATATTCCGGGATGCCCTGAAAGAGTTTGTGCCGGGAAGGACAATCCAGTTCAAGCGGAAGAGTGGAGATCAGACAAAGAATCTTGAATTGAAGATGACTTGTGTAGATGGGGCACTCCGTTATTTGAAGGATAAGAAATATGGATTTGCAGAGATTGCCATCCATACCGGGGAATCTGCCCTACCTTACCGGATTACAGCCTTTACCCATAATGGGGAAGAGGTGGAGTTGATCCGCCATCTGGAGCGAAAAAGCCGGAGCGGAATGATATCCAGGAATATGGAAGATTTGACACTTAAGCTGTATTTAAAGGATCTGGAAGGAAATGAACGGTACCAGTATACCTGCCACAGTTCCCTGGCTGATTTTGAAGAAAAGAGTTATGAGGAAATTAGGGAGAAACATGGGGAACATATCCTTCAGGAAGATACGGATGATATTGTGGAAAATGAAGTAAAGTTCTTCATATGGGCCAAGCCCATGGATTTGACATTTTCAGTAGTACCGGTATACCGGAAGATTGGAAAGCTGTATCTTGGAAAAGAAGAAGAATTCTATTTTGAAAATGAGAAATGGGTTCAGAACTTTTTTGATGGGATGAAATAAGGAGGGACCTATGCAGAATCTATATCCGTTGTTTGAACAAAATCGTATATTAAAGAAGGAGTTGCTCTGGTCACTCCGGGATTATTCCTTTGCACAACTCCAGTTGGAATATCAGGAATATAGCCAGGGGATCTTACGGGGATGTGATATAACAGTCCTGGGGGATAAACTGGTTGTCAGCCCGGGAATTATAAAATACGGACCGTTTATCTGCCTGATGATGGAAGAAGAAACAATTGGATATACTCCGTTGGAACAGATGCAGTTTTTGAAGATAAAAGCAGAGATTGATCGATCTTCTCCAGATTATATCGTATACCGCACAATGCTTTTGCTGGATCGAAATGAAGCAAAAGATGAAGATGAATTTGAGCTCTGCCGTTTTCATTTGAGGAAAGGGGCAAAGCTAAGGAGCCGGTATACGGGGTTCTTAGACATGATAACCGGGTATGATACCATCAATCTGATTTACGGAACCTGGGGAGGTCTGGGGGGAGAAAGTATGGCTCCTGCAGTTACCAGATATTTTGCCAGGACTGTTCTGGAAAGTGAGAATAGCCAGCCTGAGGACCGGTCATTTGCGTATCTGTGCTTAAGCCAGCCTGGAGCAGTGCCGGCCCAAGCATTAACTGCCTATGTCAGGCACCGGAGCGGAGACGTATGGGATACAGAAATGGATAACCTGTCTGTTTTCCAATCCATGTGCAGCGTAATTGATGAGATACAAAAGGGGAAGGAAAAAGGCATAAGCAATAGGAAGGAAAGACGCAGGATACTTGTGGACTAAACCAACCAGCCAGATGGGAGAGGAGCATTTAATGAAGGTTACATCGGAAACTCTTAAAATCAATCCATAACAAGATAGATTGCGAAGAGAAAAATGAATTCATCCATAATACAGATATAACCTATAAGGAACTTATAAAAAGTATCCTATCATAGACAGAGAATACCTGGGTGATATTGGTGGCATATTGGTATATCAATGCCGGGAAACGGATTGCAGGGTTGGGGACCTCTCGGCTTCCAGAATGAATTTATTTAAAGCCGGAATTTTGGAGGAAAGATGGGAAAGAAAAGTATTGTAGTTGAAATAATGGAAGAAAAGTTGTCTCCTTATGGCTTTCATTATGCAGCATATGAAAACTATCGCTGGAGATTCAGTAGAGAGGTAGAAGAAATAACTCAGGCTATAGTGATTCAGGGGGGACACTGGGAAAATGACTATACTTTGGAAATTAATGTTGGAAATCGGCCATACAAACTTAAGGAAATAACCAATGATCCGGAATACAATTTGGACTTCCTGAATTTTAATAACGAGGAAGAACAAAAAGCTGTGCTGAATAAGCTGTTAGATGCTGCTGAAAAGTATGGAATAAACAAGCTGGATGAATTGACGAAAGAAAAGAAATTCATTCAGCCGACTGCCCAAATGTATAAGAAACTATATAAGGAGAACTCTGTATTGACACAGCAGTTTATTAATCGAAATAATGCGGTTGATTTGATGGAAGAGGATATTTTACAACTGTTAAAAAAGGAACTGGAGGTAAGGCATGGAGAAACGTACATGGACATGCAGGATAAACTAGTAGAGCTTTCTTCTGTTTATGGAAATATGCTGATTAAAAAAGTGGGAGGGCGTTGGAGATACACGAAAAATGATGGCAGAACTGGTGTAGATATACAAGTGTTTTGTTGGTGCGATGTGCTGGAAGATTTTATTGAAGCCTGGCAGCAAAATGAAGAAAATAAAATAATAGAAAATATAATTATAAATGTGGAACCATTATTAATTGGGTAAGCCAATGTAGAAGATTTGCTGGAGAAGAATGGCAGCCAGTAGGAGCGAAATATAAAATACCGCCAATGTAAAATAGCAACCGCGTTTTTATGATTTATATTTTTAAAGTTTTTGAGCTTATAAAAAGAAATAGACTAATAAGTAATTTCCTAAGTGTGTGTTATAAAGGATACATATACCTACAGGGGGCATCTTACCCGCGGTAACTTTTTACCACTGAATATCGACATATAATGAAGGCAAGCGGATAAAGCTTAGTAATATGGTAAACCTCAATATGTTTGGAAATCTGCTTGACAATGCTTTGGAGGCGGCTGAAGGAGGCAATGACGGTTATATATTTGCAGGCTTATACAAGGAAAATGAAGCACTTATCATATTAAAGAAGAGAATAATTTTAATAGCAAGCTATATAAATAGGAGAGAACTATCTCATCCACTGGGTCCACCTTAATGGGCACATTCTTCATAAAAAATCACTCCTCCCTTTATAACCAAGCACGACTGGAAGAAGTGATTTTATCATTCACCTATGTTAATTTTTCTCTAATTTCTGGTTTTTCCTTATACGGCTCAATGAAGCTGCCCGCACACCGATATAGGAGGCTATGTATTTTAAAGCGATTCTATTATGTAAATGTGGATAGTCAATGCAAAAAGTACGGTAACGTTCTTCCGCATTCAGCAGCATAAGATTTTTGCTTTTTTCTTCTTGTTTACCTACTTCCATTTGAAATAAATGACTTACCAAATCGCTGATGTTTTTGTTTGAATTTGCAATGTTTTTAAGTGATTTATATGGTAATTGCAAGCATTTGCAGTCCTCTAAGCATTCAATAGTAAACGTTGACGGAGAAGATATTCGAAAGCCCTCTGTTGAAAAGAAATCATCTTCTCCACAAAAGCATTTTGTTATGTCATTGCCCTTACTATCAACATAATATCCCCGTACAATGCCTTGAATGATATAATAAAGATTTGATGCTGTATCTCCCTCCAACAACACCGTGTGCCCACCGGGAAATGATATAGTTTTTATTTCTCTGTCTATTATTTCTTCCACCTGGCGATTTAAAGTGGTGCGTAATTTTCTTTCCAAATATTCACTTGGTCTCACTATCATCATCTTTCCTGATTTATATTTGTGCGGAATTATATTGCAGCACTTATATATTATCATAGTTTCTTTCTGTTGTCATGGAAAGCAGAATTCCAAGCAACAAAGTTTTACGCACTGCTTGTCTGCTGATTGCCGATCCCGTTATGTTACTGTTTGGCAGCAGCTTTTTCCTGCATTAAACTAAAATATTCAGATAAATGGATGGATAAAAACAAAAACTGTGTGGAAGCGGAGGAAGATGGAAATGAAAAGTGTTGTAATCGAAATAATGAAAAAAGACTGTCTCCCTATGGCTTTCGATTTGCGTGGTATGAATATCTGCTTTGGACCTTCAGTCGGGATGTAGAAGGGGTGACCCAGTGTATTGCTATTCAAGAAAGCCGATGGGAAGATGCCTATGCACTGAATATTTATATTCATGGGGTGGAGCTTCCAACGTGCCAGTCAAAAAGTCTTACTAATGAATCTGAATACAAGTTTAAATTTTTTCATTTCAGCAGTGAAGAAGAACGTATTATAGTGCTGACTAAGCTGCTGGACATTGCTGAAAGATATGGAATTAATAAACTCAATAAATTGACAGAAGAAAGCAGAATCAGAACTGTTTGGGCCGATCATTCAGATGTATAAAATTATGAATAGAAAAAAGATGATAAAGGAGAGATGATAAAAGAAAGGGAGTGTTATAAACGTAGACCGAATAGCAGATACCAATGTGCCGGAGGTTAAAAAACAAAATTCCTTTAATTTATCAGGAAGCGATTGATAAATTGAAGTATCTGGTGGCGAAAGCTTTCAAAAACAATTACCCTGACTGGAACAGAGCTGCATTTAAATTTCAGAACCGTAAAAAACAGCGCATTACCAAAGCAATATTGCACTCTATAAACGAAGCCAGGTTGCAAATGCAAAAAATTGATGGACATTATGATTCTGAGGGTCAGGTGCGCAGATGAGATCCGGTTTATCATGGAGGGGCCGGATGAAAAGGAAATGGTGCTGGAAGTCTGGGAATTCTGTGAGAAGAATTTATGATTGTCATGATCCATCTAAATATTCTGAAAATGAGAGGCTACAGGGGGGCAGTCCCCAGATAACTGAATATAAAAGTAATAAATATAAAACAGCCTGGCAGGAAGCAATCTGTCAGGCTGTTTTTGTTGATCATTGAAGAAATAAATTTCCGGATTTTTATTCAAATGTTTCATTGATGCTCGTGATATTGATATTTTGTTCCTTACAGCAGAAAGATTTGTATCCTGTATTCCTGTATTATGATCCTCATGTACGCCTTGGCCTCCCTTTGAACATGCTTCAGAATAAAGTTCCTGTCGTAAGGTGGAAAGATATTTATTGAAAAGAAGTAAAATATATAGTTTTACTTAAAGCCAATAAAATAGAATCAAAAATAATTTAGATGATTTATCTATAATAAATGTAATATATATGAATTTAATGTATATATTTTCGGATAAATATAGTTAAAATCATAGATGAAGTAAAAGTTTTAAATAAAATCTAAATATTTTACCTAGTAAAACAATTGACTTTTACTATAATAATGTATTATAATGCAAATATCAAAACATACAATTTGGAGGAGGTATTCTTATGAAAAGAAAGGTTTTAGTAGCAACTGCGCTTGTAATGACAATGGCTGCTTCTCTTATGGGGTGCAAGTCATCGGACAAGCAGAATACGGATGGGGTAAAAAGTATCCGTTTTGCTTCCTGGGATAACAGCAAGGATCTGGAAGAACAGCAGAAACTGGTGGACAAGTTCAATGAAGATCACAAGGATATTAAAGTAACCCTGGAAGCCTACGGAAGTGACTTTGATACAAAGATTGCAGCGGGTATGGGGTCAAAGGATACTCCGGATGTGATGTATATGTGGAATTATCCGGCTTATTATGAAGGGCTGGAGCCTCTTGATTCCTATATTGAGAAGGAAGGACAGGCCTATAAGGATAATTTCTATGAAACTTTGTGGAGCTATAACGAGATGGGAGATGCTGTTTATGGAATTCCCGTAGGCTTTACCACACATGTTTTATACTATAACAAGGATATTTTTGATGCAGCAGGAGTGGCTTATCCTACGGCCTCCTGGACCTTTAAGGATTTGGAAGAAGCTGCCGGAAAGCTTACTGACCCAGGCAGGAACATCACAGGCTTTGGCTTTAAACGCGTTCCCGATCCCTATGATTTTGAAATGTTTCTGTGGAGCAATGGCACAGCGCTTTCTGATGATAGCGGAAATTTAAAAGATTATGTAAACAGCGATCCATCGGTTCAGGTGTTCACCACCTTCCAGAATATGGAGAAGGAAGGCGTTGCCGTAGCAACGGATAAGGATGGCACTGATGAAATGCTGGCAGGCAAAATTGCAATGTACATCAACGGTTCCTGGCCCATTTCTTCCTTTAACGATGCAAATTTAAATTACGGCGTTGTGGAAATTCCCATGTTTCAAGAAGGAAGCCCTTCCGTCAGTATTTTAAGCTCCTCCGGACTTGCCATGGCAAAAGACTCCAAGAACAAGGAAGCTGCATGGGAATTTATCAAATACTGGACCAGCGAGGACTTGAACAAAGCACGTATCCAATACGAACTTCCGGTTTTAAAATCCGTAGTGCAATCAGAAAATCTTGAAAGTGATGGAGTAAAGGGTGTTTTCTACTCCATGTTAAAACAAAGTGAAGGGTATACACCCACCTCGTTTAAGGCCCAAAATTGGAGTGAAATATCAGATTCTTTAAGTACGGCTTTTGAGAATATCTTCAATTCTACCGTATATGGTGACCCCAAAACAGTATTGGACGAGGTGGCGGGACAGTAAGGGCAAAGACCCGTTGCATGGAAAAGGTGGATGACACATGAAAAGAAAAGGAAGATTACGAAAAGCTACTCCCTACTTATTTATATCGCCCTGGATTGTGGGATTTTTGGTTTTTACACTGGGCCCTCTGTTATTGTCATTAATGATGAGCTTCTTTAACTGGTCAATTGTTTCCACGCCAAGCTTTATAGGCCTTGGAAATTATATTGAAATGTTTACAAAGGACCCTCAGTTTTATAAATCTCTGGCAATCACACTGAAGTTTGCGGCGGTATTTGTACCCCTTAATCTGATAACGGCCCTGGCTTTGGCCATGCTTATTACCCAGCCTGTAAAAGGAGTTACGGTTTTCCGCACCATTTATTACATTCCGGCCGTGGTGTCGGGAGTTGCAATCTCCATTATCTGGGGATGGATATTAAACGGAGATTACGGAATTTTAAACTACTTTTTGTCCCTCATAGGAATCAAAGGACCAAAGTGGCTTGTAGATCCGGCATGGGCACTTTTTGCAATTGTTATGGCAAGTGCCTGGGGTGTTGGCACCATGATGCTGATATTTTATACGGACATTAAGAACATATCCATGGATTTATATGAGGCGGCTTCCTTAGACGGAGCCAGCCAGGTGGCGCAGTTCTTTAAGATTACCATACCCATCATAACGCCGACCATATTATTTAATGTAATAACCTCTTTAATATCCGCTTTGCAGCAATTGACCCTGGTACTGCTGCTCACAGGAGGAGGGCCTTTAAAGTCCACCTACTTCTATGGAATGTTTGTGTACAACAACGCCTTTAAGCATCATAAGCTGGGGTATGCCAGTGCCAATGCATGGATTATGTTTATCGTAATACTGATTTTAACCTCAATTGTGTTTAAATCCTCTTCCGCATGGGTCTTCTATGAAACGGAAGTAAAGGAGGGGAAAAAGAAATGAAAACCTCAAAAAGATACAAAGTCATAATGTATATCATTTTAGGCATGGTTGCCCTGTACTTTCTGTTTCCCCTTTTATGGATGGTTTTAACTGCCTTTAAGACGGAAGCAGAGGCTCAGGCCTACCCTCCCAAATTCCTGCCGGATCAATGGCTCATAGGCAACTTTGCAAAAGCATGGAAGTCCCAGGAATTCACCCGCTTTTTATTAAATTCCCTGGTGGTAACTGTTATGACGACCATAGGGCAGATTCTTTCCTGCTCTTTGGTTGCCTACGGTTTTGCCAGATATAATTTCCGCTTTAAAAATATTCTGTTTATGATTCTTCTGGCAACCATGATGATCCCCTGGGATGTGACCATGATTCCCCTGTATATGGAATTTAAGATCTTTGGCTGGATCAATTCCTTAAAGACCTTGATTGTTCCCTCCTTTTTCGGATCAGCCTATTATATCTTTTTGTTGAGGCAGTTTTTAATGGGAATACCAAAGGATTTTGAGGAGGCGGCCAGGATTGACGGTGCTAATGCATTTGAAATCTATTCCAGGATTTTCATACCAATGATGAAGCCTCAGCTGATATTGATTGGGATCTTAAATATCCTGACGGTTTGGAACGACTACCTTGGACCACTTATTTTCTTACAGGACAGAAGCAAATATACCCTGGCATTGGGACTTGCTTCCTTTAAAGGGGTCCATGGAACACAGATTATACCTTTGATGTGCATTACCATTATTATGATAATTCCACCGGTCTTAGTATTTATTGCCGCTCAGAAATACATTGTGGAAGGTAAGAGCGGAGCGATTAAATGACAGGAGAAACTGCTATGGAACGACAGAAAAAACGGTGGGAAGACCATACCGTTACCCATATAAACAAGCTTCCGGGGCATGCTGCCTTTCACAGGTATCCATCCCGTGAGGCGGCTTTGAAAAATGATAAAACAAAGTTACACACCGTAAGCTTAAACGGCAGCTGGGACTTCTTATATTTGGAGGCTCCGGAATATTCCCCTGAGGATTTTTATATTCAAGAGGCGGATACAGGGAAGTGGGGAACCATAAGGGTTCCTTCCTGCTGGCAGCTGCAAGGCTACGGGCACATGCATTATACCGATGTTTTGTACTTGTTTCCCATTAACCCTCCTTATGTGCCGTCTAAGAACCCTACAGGGATTTACAGAAGGAATTTTACAGTAGAAAAAAAGTGGCTTCATAAACGCACCATCATCAAATTCCATGGTGTTGACAGCGCCTATGACTTCTGGGTAAACGGGCAGTATGTTGGTTATGGCAAGGTCAGCAGAATGCCGGCGGAATTTGACTTAACGGATGTGATCCTGGAAGGAGAGAACCAGATTACCGTAAGAGTGTACCAATGGAGCGACGGCACCTATCTGGAAGACCAGGATATGTGGTGGTTAAGCGGTATTTACAGGGATGTGGAACTCATTCATATGGATCATACCTGTATCTGGGACTGCCACATAGAAACAGACTTGAATGAAACCTATGAGGATGGTATTCTAAATGCCAGGGTTTTTATGGAAAAGCCTGCAAAGGATACCTCCCTGCGGTGGGCATTGCTTGATGAGGAAGAGAAAACGGTTTCCGAAGGGGCTCTGACAGAGGTTGGTGAAACGGCTGATATCCATATCCCGGTGGAGAACGTAAAACTCTGGAATGCGGAAAAGCCTTATGGCTATACCTTTCTCCTTATGAGATACCAGGGAGAAGAATTAAAGGAAGCCATCCCATTTTACACAGGCTTCCGTAAAATCGAAATCAAAGGAAACACCTTTACCGTAAACGGAAAGGCAGTTTTGCTCAATGGCGTAAACAGGCATGATTATGACCCGAAAAACGGCAGAACAGTAACAAAGGAAAGTATGCTCTCCGATGTTTTATTGATGAAGCAGCATAATATCAATGCAATCCGCTGTTCCCATTATCCGGCCAATGAATATCTTTATGAGCTTTGTGACCGGTATGGGCTTTATGTAATAGACGAAGCGGATTTAGAATGCCATGGTTTTGAACTCTCAGGAGAATATAACCGAATCAGCAATGATCCTTCCTGGGAAAATGCCTATGTAGACCGTGTGAAGCGGATGATTGAAAGAGACCGCAACCATCCCTGTATCATTATGTGGTCTTTGGGAAATGAATCCAGCTTTGGCTGTAATTTTGAGAAAATGGCATCTGTTGCAAGAGATATGGACCCTGCAAGGCTGATACATTATGAGGGAGATTCAGAAGCAAAAGTGACGGATGTATATTCTACCATGTACACAAGGCTGAATAAATTGATCGAAATAGGCCAAGGAAACCAGGGCGGGAACAAGCCCCATATTTTGTGTGAATACGGCCATTCCATGGGAAACGGACCGGGAGGTCTTTTGGAATACCAGGAAGCATACCGGAAATACGAAAGACTTCAGGGCGGCTTTATCTGGGAATGGTTTGACCATGGAATTGAGACGAAGAGAGATAACGGCGAAATTTATTATAAATACGGCGGAGATTATGGAGATACACCCACCAACGGGAATTTCTGCATTGACGGGCTTTTATTCCCTGACCGTACCCCAAGCCCTGCCCTAAAGGAATACAAGCAGGTGATCGCCCCGGTAAAGGCAGTGCTGAAAAGCTGGGAAGACCGGCTGGTTGAAGTGGAAAACTCCTATGATTTCCTGGGCCTTGAGCATCTGAAATTACAGTGGAATATAAGCTATGATGACAAAGTGCTGTTCCAGGGGGAGATTGGAGCTTTGGAGGTTTCTCCGGGAACAAAGAAGGAAATAAACCTTGTCTGCGGACCAATAGAGGTTTTACCCAATACGGATTATTATCTGAATCTTTTCTTTGTGTTAAAAGAGGATGCTCCTTATGCAAAGGCCGGTCATCTGGTGGCAAGGGAACAGTTCCGGCTGCCGGTTTACATGGCAGAACGCAGAAAACGTCTGGAAAAAGGCAGCCTTCATGTGGTTTCCAGTGAAACGGAGATTGTCATCCGGAATGAAAATGCAGAAGTTGTATTTAACAAGGTTTACGGAAACTTAGAATCCTACAAGGCCCATGGCAGACAACTGATCAATCAGGGGCCTGAGCTCACGGTTGACAGGGCAATCATTGATAATGATATGTACAAGAAAGAGGATTGGAGAAATAAATATTTTCTTCACTTATCCAGTGAACAGCTGGAAGCCGTACAGGTAGAACAGGAAAAAGACAGGGTTACAGTAACCTTTTATAAGTATTTTTCCTGCTTAAACCAGTCCTGGGGATACCATTTGGCCTATTGTTATTATATTCACAATCATGGAACCCTGGAATTGAAATTAACGGGAAAAGTGAGAAAGGAAGGGGAAATATTCCCTGCCATGCTCCCGAGAATAGGAATATTCTTTCATACGCCAAAGCTTAGGGAAGTGGCCTGGTATGGAAGAGGCGACGGAGAAAATTACTGTGACAGCATAAAAGCGGCCTTTATGGGCGTTTACAGGGGAAATGTGGACAGCCTTCACACGGATTACGTTTATCCCCAGGAAAATGGACACAGGGAACAGGTGAAGTGGTTCAGCCTGACCGACGGCAAGGAAGGCCTGCTAATAAAAGCTGCTCAACCTGTGGGCATTAATGTCCATGACTATACAAAAGAAGCTCTGGAAAAGGCAGCGCATATGGGCTGTATTGAAACGTGTGAGGATCTTGTTGTAAATGTGGATTACAGGCAATCAGGGCTTGGCAGCAACAGCTGCGGCGAAGAACAGCTGGAGCCTTACAGGGCAGGCCTTGAGGATTTTGAACTCCATCTGGAATTCTCGCCGGTAAAGGCATTTGGTGAGATAGAGGAAAGCAAGAACCTGTATTTTTAAGAAGATCTTATCCAGGTTGCTGCAATTGTAAAAGACATGAAGATAAAGAGCAAGGTTGAAAGAAAAGTATCTTTCAACCTTGAGTTTTTCAACAGCGTGCCCCGCTTCATGGGGCTTCAACCGGATATGCAGGCATATCCCCTTGATTCAATAGGAGACAAATTATGAAATTTGATATGAGGAAAATTCCTTTCAGCCGCTTTGGTTCCTATTTTGCCATTTCAGAAGAAGAAAACAGCGGCCCATGGTATTTAAGGGACCTTCACGGGGGAGACGAGGCCGTATCCAATATTTATGAGATCTCATTCCCGGAAACAGAAAGGTCTTCCATTGAAGCAGAAGCCACAGAAACTCTGCTTGTATTCCGCCATAAGGAAGAGGAAAACAGAAGGGTTTCCATAGTGTTTGGAGAAGAAAATACGATACACATAGAGCTTAGGGGTATGTCCTTTTATTTAAAAGCCCTGGGTGGAAAATACGACAGCCTGGTTCCTTATGGCACCAATCAATGGGAGCATACCTTATATTCCAAAGAAAGAAGGATCCTCTTTACGGTGGTAAAGGGAAAGGGAGAAAGCCGCGGGACCTGGAAGATGACGGGAACAGAAGGGGCCGGCATGTTGTTTACACCGGAAGAGGAAGGCGGATATGTTGTCCTTGAAAATTACCGCACGGTCTGGAAGAAAAGGGAATACCCGCCCTTTGAAAAGGTATTAAAGGAACTAAAGGATGAGTATGGAAGCTGGAAAGCTTCCATGCCCCATATTCCCGGGGTATACCAGGAAGAGACCGCCCTTGCCTCTTACCTTTCCTGGGCTAATTTTATTGGCAGCGAAGGAGTATTAAAAGAGCCATCCATGTACAGCTCCAAGAACTGGATGTTTAATATCTGGAGCTGGGATAATTGCTTTTCTGCCCTTCCCTTAAGCTATGAACAGCCGGAACTGGCTTACAGCCAGCTAAAGGTCTTTTATGGGATACAGGATACAAGCGGCTGTTATCCGGATTATGTCAATGACAGGTTTTATTCCTACAGCTGCTGTAAGCCGCCCATCCATGCCTGGACCTTTCAGAAAATGAGAAAGAACAACCCCTACTTTGGAGAAAAGGAAAGACTGGCAGAATCCTATGAAAGCTTTAAGAAAGTAGCGGAATACTGGGTCAATTGCCGCATCAAAAGGGAAGGGGCCTTGCCGGAATACAATCACGGAAATGATTCCGGCTGGGACAACGCCTCTGTATTTCATCAGGGGGTGCCGGTAGAGGCGCCGGATCTTGCGGCTTATCTGATCCGCCAGCTGGATATTTTAAGCGGTATGGCAGAAGAGCTTGGCAAAGAGGAAGATAAAAAGTATTTAAAAGAAATTGCAGACAGGCTCTTTGACACTTTGATGAAGAGATTATATAATGGAAGGAAGTTCATTGCACGCGCAGCTGCTGACGGGCAGACCATTACCCAGGGGGACAGCCTGCTGTTATATTTGCCGGTGGTTATTGGATACCGCTTTCCAAAGGAAGTTCTTGACCGGATGGTCCTGGATTTGGAGGAACGGTTTGAGGCTGCTTATGGATTGTGCACGGAAAGCCCTTTAAGCCCCTGTTATAAGGAAGGGGGATATTGGCTTGGGCCGGTATGGGCACCAGTGACCTATATTATGCTGGATGCTTTGCGGGAAAACGGCTATGAAGGCTTTGCAAGGCGGCTTGCTGAGAAGTTCGTAAAGCTTGCACCTATTGGACTGATGGCGGAAAATTATGATCCGGTAAGCGGAAAGGGCTATGATGATCCCGCCTTTTCCTGGACATCCTGTGTTTTTCTGCAATTACTAAAAGAATATCCGGATATGGAGGAAAGTGAATGAAAAAGCACCTTGGCAGCCTGGGGCTGCTGCTTACGGCAGTTATCTGGGGCAGCGGCTTTGTAGCCAATAACATAGCACTTGAGACAATGACACCTTTGCAGATTTTATGCTTCCGCTTTTTTATTGGCGCTGTCCTGATGGGAGCAATTGCCTGTAAAAGATTTAAAAATATTGGAAAACAGGAAATTATTGCAGGGACAATTCTTGGCGTTATATTATTTACAGCCTTTACGGCTCAGACCTTTGGGCTCAAATATACTACCCCATCCAAGAATGCCTTTTTAACAGCAACCAATGTGGTGATCGTACCCTTTATTGCTCTTCTCCTCAATAAAAAAAGGGTGGATGGCTATAGCTGTGCCGGTGCTGTTATGGCTATCACAGGAATAGGAATCCTTTCTTTAAGAGGAAATTTAAGCCTTTCCTTTGGGGATGCCCTTACTCTGTTTTGCGCCTTTTGCTTTGCTTTCCACATATTTTATACAGGAGAATTTGCACAGAAATATGATGTGCTGATACTTACTGCCATACAAATGATAGTTGCATTTCTGCTTTCTTTTATTGTAATGCTGCCGGTAGAGGGCATAAATCTTTCTGTAAGCGGGAATGGGCTTGCCAGTGTCATATATCTGGGTGTTTTTTCAACCACAATAGCCTTTTTTCTGCAGACAGTGGCACAAAAGTATACGACAGAAACGAAAGCAGCTGTTATTCTGTCCATGGAATCTGTATTCGGAACGCTGTTCTCCATTCTGATCGTGCATGAAAGAATAACGGCAAGAATGGTGGCTGGGTGCATTTTAATATTGGCGGCAGTTATTATTGCGGAAACAAAGCCGAAATGGGTCATGAAAAGATACGTTGAAGAAATAAAAGAGCTGTGAAAGAAGGCAGTCAGGGGTGATATCAATGGCAACGATTAAGGACATTGCAGAAAAAGCGGGAGTATCTATTTCCACGGTTTCACGTGTATTAAATTATGATGAGACTTTAAATGTTCCTGATGAAACAAAGCAGAAGGTCTTTGAAGCGGCGGAAGAACTGGATTATATTGTAAAGGAAAAGAAAAAGCGTAAGAAAAAGCTGAATATTGGTGTATACTACAGCTATTCCATTGAAGAAGAGCTGGTAGATACCTATTACCTTTACGTCAGGGTGGCGATTGAGAAAAAAATCGCTTTTGAGAACCAGAAGCGCCGGATCGTGACAGCAGAGGACACGGAGGAAAGTCTGAAAAATGTGGATGGCATTATCTGTCTTGGAACCTTTAACAGGCAGATGCTGAAAAAAATTGAAGGCTTTCATAAGCCTGTGGTATTTGTGGACAGTTCTCCTGATGAATCCAAATTCGATTCCGTTGTCATTAATTTTGAGCGGGCGACTAAAAAGGTTCTGGATTATTTAAGCGGTATGGAGCATAAAAAAATCGCTTTTATCGGAGGCCATGAGACCGATGCCCAGGGAAACAGCGTTGATGACATGAGAAAAAGAGTTTATGAGCGCTACATGAAGGAGAAGGGGCTTTACCGGGATGAATACATTAAGATCGGAGAGTATAATCCGAAATATGGATATACTTTGCTGAAAGAGCTTTTATCCCTTCCGGAACCGCCTACGGCTGTCTTTGTTGCCAATGATTCCCTTGCAGTGGGCTGCTATAAAGCGGCCAATGAACTGGGATTAAAAATCCCGGAGGACATGAGCATCGTAGGATTTAATGATCTGGCAACAACAAAATATATGGTTCCGCCTCTTACAACCGTGCGCTTATACATGGAGTTTATGGGAGAGACCGCAGTTTCCCTGATGATGGAAAGAATTGAAACAGAGCGGGAAATCTGCAAAATGGTTACCATACCCACAAAATTAATAGAGAGAGAAAGCTGTAAACCGCCCAGGGCAATGGGATGATCATTGGGCGGAATGGACAATATCCCCTGGAAAAATGCTGCATTGGACAAAAGCTCTTGTCACTGCAGCATTTTTATCATATACAGGCAAAAATCTATGAAGTATTGGACAACACATGGATGTGCAGGTATAATGTTTTGAAACAGGGAATCTTAAACCAAGGAATCTGAAATTCCGGAAAATGCAGGTTGATTGCTGATGGAGGTGATAGCCGTATCAAATTAAGGATAGACGAGTAAAGGGACAATGCAGAAAATACAACCGGTTCAACTCCAGTGAGAGTTTATGAGATGGCTGCCCCTCAAATCAGAGAAAACATTGATGATTTCAATCATGTTCATTTTTATAATTTCGATAATTTTGAAATAAATAAAGGCGGCAGAGGAGTTACCGTAGATGAATTAAAAAGACAGTTTTTAGATCCGGCAGGAATTCGGGACGAGAATCTGCATGAATTAAATTATGAAAATTACCTTGATTTTGATGGAATGATCCAATCCCACGGAGGGCTTGACCTGATGATGATCGGACTTGGAGGCGACGGTCACTTCTGCGCCAATATGCCGGTGGCTGCTGATTTCACTAAGGGAACCTATATGATAGAGGTAAAAGAGGACTATCCCTGGTATCCGGACCTGGTCCAGGCATTTGGTGAGAACAGGCCATCTCAGATCGTTACCATGGGAGCCGTAGCGGTAATGAAAGTAAAACAGCTGGTTATGATCGTAAATGGGAAAGCCAAAGCAAAGGCAGTAAAGCAGTTGGTGGATTCTGAAATACAAAATACATTTCCATCCAGCATATTGAAATTACATCCTAATTTTATGCTTATACTTGACCAGGAGGCTGCTTCTTTATTATAAAAGACACGAAGGGGGACTATGCTTATAAATATCCAATACTGTTCTTTCACATAAATACATGATATAATTTATTAAATCGGAATTATTGAGGAGTGCACAAAATGGAAAGTCAAGGAATGAAATATGAGTTTTCAGCAAAAGCTTATCAATATTCATCGTCAGCAGATATGTGTGGATGGACATTTGTTTCGCTTCCAAAAGAAATGTCCATAGAAATAAGAGACAATTTTAAATGGTTAGAAGAAGGCTGGGGACGAATGAAAGTAACAGCAAAAGTTGGTAGCAGCGAATGGCAAACTGCCATCTGGTTTGACACAAAGCAAGATACTTACTTGCTTCCACTTAAAGCAAAAATCAGAAAAAAAGAAAATATTGTAATTGATAAAGATATGAAAATTATGATTTGGGTTTAGTTAAGCATTCTGATTTAGCAGCGTAAAGTAAAATTAAAAAATATAGTTTGTCTGCAGCCTGAGGAAGGGGTACTTCCCCTTCCTTATCTTTTATATCATTTAGTGATGGTACAGTATAATAAATTCACTAAAAAGCATATTTGACTGGTGGAAAATTAAGATGAAAATAAAAGTTTTATTAGATAATAATACATATATTGATCAATATTACTTTGGTGAACCTGCTGTCAGTTACTATATTGAAATCGATGACAGAAAGATATTATTTGACACCGGGTATTCTGACATTCTGATTAAAAATGCCAACGCCATGGGAATAGACTTGAATTCTGTCACAGACATTGTTTTATCCCACGGCCATAATGACCATACCAATGGCTTAGTGCATTTAAAAGAAGAAATTGATTTGTCAAAGATCCGGTTGATTGCCCACCCTTTATGTTTTCAGCCGAAATCAGAAGGAACAGAAAATATAGGTTCCCCCTATTCGGAACAGGAAATATCAAAGATGTGTAATTATGTTCCCGCAACTAAACCATATAGGATTTCAGATAACTGCGTATTTTTAGGTGAAGTTCCGGCTTTCAATGATTTTGAAAAGCGCCGCAAAATAGGAACAACTGTTATAGACGGCAAAACGGCAGATGATCTTGTTTTTGATGATTCAGCCTTGGTATGTAATACAAAAGAAGGAATTTTTATTATCACCGGCTGTTCACACAGCGGGATCTGCAATATAGTAGAATATTCAAAACAAAGATGCAATTGCGGCAGGGTTGCGGGGGTACTAGGCGGTTTTCATTTGTTTGACTGCGATTGCCGTTTAAGTAATACGATCCAATATTTAAAAAATACATTGTCTGGCACATTGTATCCCTGCCATTGCGTATCGCTGCAAGCGAAAGCTGAAATGATGAAATATGTTGATGTAAAAGAAGTAGGTGTAGGATTGAGTATTGAGCTGTAATTATTTGTCAGGGAACAGGGGGAAGAGGTATGAATCGAATCGAAAAAGTCCGTGAACATGTTGATGCTGTGCTTTTAGCCATGAAAGATACCGCTGAAAGAAGATGCGGTTATCTGCACCTGTATGGTGTTTCACAGGCTTGTGCATTGATCGCATTAAAAAGAAATGAAAATGCTGAATTGGCAGTAATCGCCGGTATGCTTCATGATATTTATTCATATTCGGCCATGGATACAAAGGAACATGCACATAAGGGCTCGATTATGGCAAGAGAAATTCTTGATGACATGAAGATCTTTGCTGAAAATGAAGTTGATATGATTTGCAGTGCCATATATAACCACAGCAGCAAAGCGGTCACACAGTCACCGTTTGATGAAGTGTTGAAGGATGCTGATGTCTTGCAGCATTGCTTATATAATCCGCTGTTTGATGTTAAGGCGGCTGAGAAAGCAAGGTATGAAAAAATAAAATCAGAACTGGGGATTGATCATGAGTAATTCCGGTTGTTTTTTCATGTCTTTGCAACAAGAGGTCAGTGAGCCGGAGAAAATTTTAGCTTCTTATTTTTTTGGGTTTTTCTCATAACAGAAGTGTTCATTGATAGATTTACATTACGATAATAAGTTACGGCGGCTTTTTGTGTGCAGTGATAAAACATCTGTACCAAAGGCCGCCTTTATAAGTGAACAGGTATCGCGTTATTTGAATTTATTTCTAATCATCATATCTTGACAACTTATTAAAAATAAAATATAATGAGTATATACTCACTGAGTTGGAGGTCATCATGTGAAATCAAAAAGACAGCTGCAAAAAGAAAATACTCGAAAAAAAATCCTTGAAACAGCATACCAGATTTATGCTGAGCAGGGGTTTTCAGCTACAACGGCTGTTATTGCAAAAGAAGCCCGTGTATCTCATGGCACAATATTCGTTCATTTCCCGTCATTGGATGAATTGCTGTGCTGCCTGATACAGGATTTTGGTGACGTTTTGGGTTCAGAGATACATCGGTTAGCAGAGACAAAAGATAATATTGAGGAATTGCTGAAAGCTCATTTGGATGTTTTAGCCCGCTACGAAAAATTTTATATCCGGCTTATCGCTGAAAGAAGTTTATTGCCGGAGGAAGCCCAATTAACATTTTCAAATATTCAATCCATTGCTGCCTACCATTTTAACAAGGTAATTGAACGTGAAAGCAGTACCATTAAGAATCTTCCTGTTCACTTGTTGTTTAATACATGGATGGGATTGATTCATTATTATTTGCTGAACAAAGATTTGTTTTCGCCGGATGCGCCTGTTTTAGAGCGTTATGGCCCAGAGCTTATGGAAACCTTTTTAGAATTAATGAAAAAATAAACAGGAGGACATAAAATGAAAGTTTGTATAGCTTGCGGTATGCCAATGAAAGAGGCTTCTGAATTTGCCTGCAATGACACAAGCAAAGATTATTGTATACACTGCGCCCGCCCCGACGGCTCCATGCAGTCGTTTGAAGAAAAGAAAGCAGGGATGATTAATTTTATCATCAGGACTCAGGGATTTGATGAAAAGGCTGCGGCTCAAATAGCTGAAAGCAGCATGAAAAGGCTTCCTGCGTGGAAAGAATTTTTCAACAGCTTATAGGAGGTGATTCCATGCAGGTAAGTTCATCGTTTCAGGCTTTCGCAAAAGAGGCTCCGGCCATGCAAAAGGCCTGGATGGAAATGGTACTAAAACTGGACAGCGCAAGCGTACTGGATAAAAAGACAAAGGAGCTTGCCTACCTTGCGGTGATGGCTGCTGTGGGCCTGGAAAGCGGATTGCCCTTTCATGTTAAAATGGCAAAAGCAACTGGGGCATCAAGAGAAGAAATTATCAGCAGTATTCTGGTAGGATTGCCCGCTGTTGGAAATGGGGTTGTGAAGGCCCTTCCCATCGCACTGGAAGCATTTGATGAGGAAGAGTGAAATATGGGCGGAAGAATCATAAAGCCGTGATCTCTCATTCCGGACCAGCTTTTAGAGGAATACGGTGTTGTATTCTGATCCGCACAGCTCTTGGTTTGCAGACTCTTAATCAGGAAAGGATGAAAATATGAAAAACCAACTGATCATAACCAGCCCGGCATTTGAAAACGAAGCAATCATACCGATTCAATATACAGGGCGCGGAGAAGATATTTCACCAGAACTCCATGTATTATCCATAGATGAAAATGCCAGGTCCCTGGCTGTTATAATGGATGATATGGGACATCCCATTCCGGCATACAACCATTGGGTTATCTGGAATATTCCCGCTATGGAGATAATTCCCGGGCACATCCCCCACGGACCGCATATTGCAGAACTGAACGGGGCAACCCAGGGACGTGGATACGGAAAAAACAGATATCGAGGGCCAAAGCCGCCGGACAAATTTTAGAATCCATGATATTGACAATATGACGAATAAATGTTATAGTGAAGACAAGTTAATAGTGAGTGTTACTGATTCGATCAGGCATCATCAAATGCAAATGTCCGCATAATAGGGGATATCAGTATTTGGTGATTTTTTTTATTTCATTTTTTAGTTATTTTTACCTATAAATAATTTAAAAGGAAAGTTTTATCAAGAAGGGAGGTGTTTTATGTTCGAGTTTGTTAAATCACTGAATAATAACATCGTTCTTGCCTACGATGAGAAGCATAACGAAGTCGTATTGTTTGGGACCGGAATCGGATTTGGCCGGAAGAAAGGAGATATGGTTGAAGAATCCTCTGTCAGCAAGCTTTTCATCAATGACAGCAATAAACGTCTGGCTCCCATGATTCAGAACTTATCGGAAGATATTGTTTCCGTCACGGAAGAAATCGTCCAATATGGTTCCAGGGTATTGGAAAAACAGCTTCATGCTTCCATTCTGATTGTACTGGCCGACCATTTGTATTTTGCAATGGAAAGGGCAAGGAAAAGCCAGAATGTGGACAATCCGCTGCAATGGGAAGTTCCTCACTTATATCCGAGAGAATATGAAATCGGAATCATGGGAATGAAACTCATTGAGGAACGGTTTGAAGTGAAATTGCCGCCTCAGGAAGCATCCTTTATCGCTCTTCATTTTGTAAATGCACAATTTGAAAGCCAGGATATGAGCGATACCCTGAAAATAACAGAGATCATCAGCAGGATCCTGGATATCGTCAACTACCATTTCCAATTGAATTTGGATGAAAACTCCTTATATTACTCCAGGTTTATTGTGCATCTCCGGTATTTTATTATCCGGCAGAAAACCCATATGAAGGATACCATCGGATTAAACGACGAAGATTTATTGGAAACAGTAAAAACCCGCTATAAAAAAAGCTATCAATGCGCTGTAAAGATTGCAAAGTATTTATACGATGCTTATTCCTGGGAGGTTTCCAATGATGAAATCATTTATTTACTGCTTCACATTGAAAGAATAACAAGTGTCACGAAAAAGTGATTCAAACAAGAGGTCAAAACAAGAGTGTTACTATTCAATTAGGCATTGTCTGCGATCGAAGGTTTATTTTATTAGTAAAAATAAAGCGAAAAGGAGACTTTGTATATGGAATATTTAAAATTAGCTCAGGAGATTATCCAGTATTGTGGTGGAAAGGATAATATTACCCAGGCCTGGAACTGCATTACCAGGCTGCGCTTTCATCTGAAAAATAATGAAAAGGCAGATGTAAAGGCCATACAGGCTTTAAACGGTGTCTTGGGAGCCCAGTTTCAGGGGGACCAGTTTCAGGTGATCATAGGAAATGAGGTATTAAAGGTATTTGAAGGGGTAAAAAAAGAGCTGGGTGACCTTGTTGTTGTTTCGGAAGAAAAAGGCCGGAAGGAGAAAAAAAGAGAGAATCCGGTCAACGTGGTTTTCGGCGTGATCTCAGGAATTTTCAACCCCATTTTACCTGCAATTACAGGGGCCGGAATTATAAAGGGAATCCTGGCGCTGCTGGTATTTCTTAAAATGCTGAACCCGGAGTCAAACAATTATTTTGTTTTAGATATGATCTCCAATGCCACATATTATTTCCTGCCGTTTCTGGTAGCTTTTTCAGCAGGAAAGAGATTTGGAGTGAATGAACATCTGGCGGCTACCCTGGCGGGAATCATTATGTATCCTGCCTTTGTGAATTTAAGCGGGCAGGGGATCAGTACGGTGAAGTTTCTGTTTCTGAATATTCCTGTAATGGATTATAACTCCACAGTTATTCCAATTATTTTAGGTGTATTGTTACTCAGTGTTGTATACAAATTTTTAGACCGTTTTGTGCCGGGCTTTTTAAAGCTGATCGTGACGCCTGTGGTTTCGCTTCTCATAACGGCTCCTATGGTTCTTGTGTTCATTGCACCTTTGGGAAGTTATGTGGGCAAATATGTGGCAACCTTTTTCATTTCTCTGTTTGGAGTGGCAGGACCTGTGGCAGGCCTTCTCATGGGCGGCCTCATGTCAGTCATTGTAATGACCGGAATGCATTATGCATTTTTCCCGTCCACCTTTGATGGGCTGGGACGCCTTGGCTATGATATTTTACTGCTTCCCATGAGTATTGTAAGCAATATGGGCCAGTGCGGCGCTGTTTTGGGAGCTGCCTTTAAAATAAAGGATAAGAAAATGAAGTCCATTGCATTTTCCAGTGCCCTTTCTGCTTTGTTCGGCATTACGGAGCCTGCCATATACGGGGTGAATTTAAAATATAAAAAGCCTTTCTATGCCGCATTAGCAGGCGGAGCAGTGGGAGGAGCCATTTACGGAATCTTTCGTGTTAAGGCTTATGCTTTCAGCATTCCGGGAATTACCGCTTTGCCTACTTATTTGAAAGAAGGGGAGTTTAATAACTTTGTCTGGGCATGTGTCGGTGTTGCTGCTTCATTTCTCACTGCATTTATCATAACAATCATTCTTCCTCTGGAAGGAAAGGAAAAGGCAGAGGAAAAGGAAAAAGAAGCTGAAAAGATTCCGCAGGACCATGAAGGGCAGATGGTAAAAATACCGGTTGCAGCCCCCATGACCGGAAAAGCAGTGGGTCTCGACCAGGTTCCTGATAAGATGTTTGCGGAAGGAATCCTTGGAAAAGGGATTGCAATCATACCGGATGAGGGGACAGTGAAAGCCCCCTTTCATGGACAGATAAAAATGATTGCGCCTACAAAGCATGCCATTGGCTTAATCTCTGACCGTGGGGTAAACCTGGTGATCCACATTGGGATTGACACGGTAAACCTTCAGGGAAAGGGATTTGAAATTCTTGTAAAAGAGGACCAATGGGTAGAGCAGGGAGAGCCTTTGATAAAGGTGGACCTGGATTTCATTAAGGAGAACCAATTAAATCCCATCACTCCCATCATTGTAACAAACTCAGATGAATATGTGAATGTGCTGGATTTCCCTATGGAAATGGCTCAGGCGGGAACCAGTGAGGTTCTCATCGTATTCCAATAACATTTCAATAAAATAAGCAGTTCCTATCAATTTAATAATATTCAATAAAAGGAGAATGATCATGAAACAGGAAGTAAAATACGGATTTCCAGAAGGTTTTTTATGGGGAGGAGCAACCGCGGCCAATCAGATCGAGGGAGCCTATCAGGAAGACGGAAAAGGAATGTCCACATCAGATTATGCTGCCTATAAAGACCCTTATGCAACAGGAGAAGTGAATAATTTCACCTTCAATGTCACCTCAAAGGAACTGGAAGAGTACCGGGCCAATGAGGCTGAATATAAGTTTCCCAAACGCTGGGGAATTGATTTTTACCATCGTTATGCAGAGGATATCGCTTTGTTTGCAGAAATGGGATTTAAGGTATTCCGGTTCTCCATTTCCTGGGTAAGGATTTTCCCAACAGGTCTGGAAACAGAGCCAAATGAAGCTGGGTTTGCTTTTTATGATAAAGTGATCGCCGAGCTGAAAAAGTATAACATTGAGCCTCTCATTACATTGTCCCATTATGAACTGCCCATAGCTTTGTCAGAAAAATATAACGGCTGGCAGAGCCGGGAACTGATAGAATGTTTTGTCCGGTTTACGACTGCATGCTTTAATCGCTATAAGGATGATGTGAAATACTGGATCACCTTTAATGAAATGAATATGAACTTAAACAGCCTGTACACCGGAGCAGGAAGCTTTCATGACAAAGTGGAGAATTTAGAGCAGGCAGCTTACCAGGCTTCCCATTATCAGTTTGTGGCAAGTTCCCTGGCAGTAAAAGCAGGAAAGGAGATCATGCCTGATGCAAAAATCGGCTGTATGATCAACCGGATCGAATCCTATGCAAAAACCTGCAAGCCGGAGGACCAGTTACAGGCATTAAAGGCTGACCAGATCAACCTTTTTTATCCGGAAGTACAGGCAAGGGGAGAATATCCGTCATACATGTACCGGTATTTCAAAGAAAAGAACATTGAGCTGATAACAGAACCGGAAGATTTTCAGATCATCAGGGATTATACGGTGGATTTCATTGCATTCAGCTATTACATGACCCACGTTACGGAGGACAGGCCGGATGCAAATGAGCTGGCCGGAAAACTGGACAGCCCTATTAAGAATCCATATTTAAAATTAACAGAGTGGGGCTGGCCCATTGACCCAATCGGACTCCGCATTACCTTGAATAAAATGTATGACCGTTACAAAAAGCCCCTTTTCCTGGTTGAAAACGGACTGGGAGCCCGGGACAAGGTGGAGGCAGACGGAAGCATTCATGATAGCTACCGGATTGATTACATTCGCGAGCACATAAAGCAGATGAAGGAAGCGGTGACAGACGGCGTGGATATCATGGGATATACTACCTGGGGCTGCATTGATTTAATCAGCTGCGGAACATCGGAAATGACAAAACGCTATGGTTTCATCTATGTGGATCAGGATGATGAGGGAAATGGTACGTTGGAAAGGTCCAGAAAGGATTCTTTCCACTGGTATAAAAAGGTTATAGAAACTAATGGGGAAGAACTGTAAGATTAGGAAGAGGAATAGCGCGGCCAAAAGGCTGTGCTATTTTTTCGTTTACCGGCTATCTGATTCCTGCTTCTGCATTTACACTCACCCTCAGTCATCTAAATCATATGTTTCTATATTCTCAAAATCCAAGGTAATAACAGCTGATTCAAAAGCGATTTCAAAGAGGATTAAATAATCTCCGGCCTGTTCTATGATATCTTTGTAATCGGGAATTTTTTTGATGAACTGTTCCGCTGCGTCAAACACAGTGCGGCTGCTTTTTTGCACCGTCCCTTTCGCTTTGACGTGTTCATTTCCCGTATGGGGAATTGTCGTAAGTGCCACCTTGTTATTGCCTTCAAATTCCTTGACTTTCTCATTATCTCCAAAAGTAGTAAAAAGCATTACTTTGGCTGCTTCATCAAAGTAAAAATTCACAATCCTCACATTGGGCTGGCCGTCAGCACAAGTAGCCAAAGCAATTTCGGTTTGAGTGTTCATCAGTCGGGTAAACTCTTGTTTTGTATTCATGATTAAAGTTCTCCTTTGCTTTATATATTGTTTTGCTTGTAGTATAATATATAATGGTGTCAATTAGTGACACCATTATATCAGAAAGAGGAAAAAAACATGAAAAAGTCAGAGCGGCTGAATGATATGATGATATACTTAAATGATAAAAAGTCCTTTAATCTCAAAAGCATAATGGACAGATACTCTATTTCCAAAAGTACAGCACTTCGTGATATTCAGTCCTTAGAAGAAATCGGCATGCCGATTTACTCAAAGTCCGGACGAAACGGGTATTACGGTATTCTGCCTAATCGCCTTTTATCCCCAATTGTCTTTACAATTGACGAGGTTCACGCGCTGTATTTTTCCATGCAAACCCTTAATGCCTATCAATCCACACCTTTTCACTTAAATGTACAAAAGCTAAAGCAAAAGTTTGAAGGGTGCATATCAGAAGAACGAATAAAAAAACTGCGGAAAATGGAATTGATTTTTAGCTTGGGGAGTTACCAAAACAAGAATGAATGCAGCTGCCTGGAAGATATTCTGAACATGGCGGTTGAGGAAAATGTGTGCGAAGTCCGCTATACAAAGGGAAAGGCTGAGAAGCAGTATTATGTTCAGTTTTTTGATATTACCTCTGCCTATGGACAGTGGTATGCAACGGCGTACAATTTCCAAACGAAAAAACCCCAGGTGTTCCGCTGTGATAAAATTCATTTTGTGCAGCCCTGTGATAAATATATAGCAAAGCCGCTTTCTGAATTTCTTGTTTCTGCTAAAGAAATGTTTCGGGATAAAGATGCAATCGACTTTGAGATCGGTATTTCTGTTAAAGGCGTGGATATATTTTATAAAGAGCACTATCCATCCATGGAGCTGCATCACGAAAATGGAAAATATTATGTAAGGGGTTTTTATAACAAAGGGGAAGAACCGTTTATCGCCGATTATTTCACCATCTACGGTGAAAGGATTTTCTCCATCAAGCCAGACAGCTTGAAAACCCTGATTCTGGAACGGTTAGATGCAATAAAAAATCATTTCATATCAATATAACGGTTGAACAAAGTAAAACTAAACATTTCACCTTATCCTACCTTATAAAGTTCGCCTGAATCCCCCCCTTTTTTTCTTTAAACAGCAAATTACTTTATCGAATAATGTAACATAATTACATTTAAAACAAAATATTTTAATATATTGTAAAATGGTTACATGTATGCTATAATACTAAATATAAGCGCTTATACTATAAAAAACCATACATATTGCCTATGGAGTGAAAAGGCATGAGGCAGGAAAAGGAGGTAAAACATGCAGGGAGTTTCTATGCTGGTTGTCATTGGATTGATTCTGTATACTGTGATTGCAGTGGTGGATCAGATTTCCATTCAATGCGGATTGTACACCCCGTTGTTCGCAGCTGTGGTTACCGGGGCATTATTGGGAGATTTACAGACAGGTCTGGTGGTCGGTGCGACTTTGCAGTTAATGACATTGGGGGTTGCTACTTATGGAGGTGCTACGGTTCCGGACTATTTATCAGGAGCCATCATGGGCACCGCTTATGCAATTATTTCCGGGCAGGGGGCGGAATACGGCATTGGTCTGGCGATTCCCATCGGGCTGCTGCTGACCCAGATGGATATCCTGGGAAGGATGACCAACTCCTTCTTTCAGCATTACGCAGACCGCTGTGCTGAGAAGGCGGATTACAAAGGAGTGGAGCGGGCAAATCTTTTGGGACTGCTGCCATGGGTTCTTTCACGGGTGATTCCGGTTGCATTGGGATTGTGTTTTGGAGAGGCAGTGGTAAATGGAGTAAATGCAGTTATCCCGGCCTGGTTCATGGCAGGCTTAAAAACCGCAGGCGCCATTCTTCCTGCAATGGGTATGGCCATATTGATGCGCTATCTGCCCATAAAAAAATATTATCCGTATTTTATCATCGGATTCGTGCTGATTGCCTTTGGAGGCGGTACCTTTACGGTTATGGCGGCCGCATTGATCGGCCTGGCTCTGGCAGCTCTTCATCTTACAGGAGTAAGGGACCGGGCAGCAGTGCAGACTTTGGATGAAGAGGAGGTAGAAATCGATGGCTGAAAATAACCAGGCAGGAAACGGGAAATTGGAAAAAAGCGATATCAAAAAAGTATATCTGCGCAATCTGTTCACTTTACAATTTGGCTGGAATTACGAAAAAATGCAGGGACTTGGCTATGCCTATGTTATCATGCCGGTCTTAAAACGGCTGTACTCCGGAAATCCTGAGAAAATGAAGCGGGCACTGAAGATGCATCTGGGCTATTTTAATACCACTCCGGCAATGTCTCATCTGATCATCGGCGCTGATATGGCCCTGGAAGAGGAGTTGGGAATTGAGGCGGAGGAGGCCATTACCGGTTTAAAGACAGGACTTATGGGCCCCTTTGCAGGAGTAGGTGATACGTTGTTCATTGCCATTTACAGGGCCATTGTGTTCTCCATTGCGGCTTACATTGCCATGCAGGGGAATCCTGTTGGCTTGCTCATCCCTCTCATTGCATGTGCCGGGATTTTATGGATACGGTATAAATTCACCTACATTGGTTACCAGTCAGGGCGAAAACTTGCAACCGGGTTTGCAGATAAGATTTCTCCTATTACAGAGGCGGCAAGCATTCTGGGATTGACTGTAGTTGGGGCACTGATTCCTTCTGTAATCAAATATCGCACGGACTTACAGTTTACCATGGGAGAAGTGACCTTTGCCTTACAGGATATGCTGGATAAAATCATGCCCTCTCTCCTTCCGCTGGGAATCGTGGCATTTTCATACTGGCTTCTTGGAAAGAAAAAGGTGGATTCCACAAAATTGATTTTTATTCTCATTGTTTTGGGCATGGTGCTTGGCAATCTGCAGTCCATGCTGACCTTTGCAGCAGGTTTACTTTAGAAAAAATGGAAGTTGAAACAGGAAAGGAAATAGTGGTATGATTGGAATCATAGTAACCGGTCATGGTGAATTTGCCTCCGGTTTGACCAGCGGGCTGAAACTGCTGGCTGGAGAGACGGAATATTATGAAGCTGTTGACTTCAAAGCGGAGGATTCCACGGAGGTTCTGGGAGAAAAGCTGACAGAAGCCATCCGGCAGCTGAGGGACTGTGAATCAGTGGCAGTGCTTGCGGATCTGGTGGGCGGCTCCCCCTTTAATGTGGCATCCAGGCTGAAAATGTCCGGCATCCATGAAAATATGGAAGTGGTGGGAGGCATCAGCCTTCCTCTGGTCCTCCATGCATACATGTCCAGAGCAATGATTTCAGATATCAAAGAGCTTTTGGATGCCTCCCTGGAGATGGGAAAACAGCATATGATGTATTTTCATACATCGGATGAAGATTGTGAACTGGAAGAATAGGGAGAAAAAGGAGGAAGATCCATGGCAATTGTACACGCGAGAGTAGATGAAAGGCTGATCCATGGTCAGGTAGCTATGGTTTGGACCAATACCGTAGGAGCGACCCGGATCATAGTGGTAAACGATGAAGCGGTAAAGGATGAACTGATCATTGCCGGCCTTAAGATGGCAAAACCGGCAGGAGTAAAGCTTTCCATCCTGTCTTTGAAACGTGCGGCTGAAAAGTTTGCGGAAAAAGCATATGAAGAAGAAAAGGTATTTCTGATTACCAAAAACGTGGCGGATATGGCGGCCCTGGTCCGTTCTCAAGTTCCCATCAAGGCTTTTAATGTGGGAAATGTGGCAAAAAGAGAAGGAAGCAGGCCCATTAAGAAATCAGTGAATCTCACGGAAAACGATGAAAAGGATATCCGGGAAATGGTAGGGCTGGGAGTGAGTGTAACGGCTCAGATGCTGCCTAATGAGTCAGACCAGTCCATTTTGAATTTGCTGTAAAATAAACCATGGAGAAGGAGGCGGAATGGAATCAGTCAGGTTAAAAATAAGAGAACAATACAATGAAATGAGTAAGGCAGAGAAGAAGATTTCAGATTTTGTATTGTCAGATACCAAAAACTGCCTTGGAATGACGGCAGTGGATATTGCAGGAAAAAGCGGGGTATCCTCCGCCTCTGTGATTCGTTATGTTCAGAAGCTGGGGTTTGACGGACTGGAGGGCTTTAAGCTGGCACTTGCTGCAACTGATGCCCAAAATGATAAGGAAGATATGGTGGACCCCATTATTTCCAGGGAAGATGATTTAGATACCCTGTGCCGAAAAATGGATGCCCTGGTGGATGCGGCTTTTCAGGATTTTTTCTATCAGCTGGATAAGGATGCCTTAAAAAAGGCAATCAACAAAGTGAAGAAAGCCCGGCGCATTTATCTGGTGGGAATCGGAAGCTCTTCGCTGCCTGCTTATGATCTGTTCCATAAACTGAAGCGGGCTGACATCAATGCGAATTTTTACCAGGATATCAATATGATGGTGGAATTTTTTAACTACATTGACAAACGGGATGCGGTGATTGCATTTTCCTACAGCGGGCAGTCTCAGGAAGTTCTTTACGCCTGCAGGACTGCAGGAAAGCAGGGAGCATCGGTCATCGCGGTCACCCGCAGAGGAGATTCCCCCCTTCGTGACATTGCAGATATATGCCTTCATGTGCCGGACAACGAAAAGGTCATGCGGATCGGTGCATTTACCTCTCTTCATACCTCCATTATGATGGCGGATCTTTTGTACATGGGAGTGATCCAGGAGAACTTAGAGCATTATGAAGTGGAGCTGATCAAGACCAGAAAACTGGTGGAAGGGCTGAAAATAAAGAAATAGAGGAAGTTTTATGGTCAATATGGAAAAACTTATAACGGAATCAACCAATGAATCCACCTTAAATATTGACAGGATGGATTCACTGGAAATCGTTACGTTAATAAATAATGAAGACAAAAAGGTTGCGGAGGCAATAGAAAAGGTGCTTCCTCAAATCGCAGAAGCAGTGGAGGCCATTGTGGACCGTTACAAAAAAGGCGGCCGGATCATTTACTGCGGCGCAGGGTCTTCCGGCCGGATGGGCACACTTGACGCGGTGGAACTTACCCCTACTTACAGCGTGGAGCCAACCCGGGCTTTCGGCCTTCTTGCAGGCGGGGAAGAAGCCATGTATACGGCGGTAGAGGGCGCAGAAGATTCCGGGGAACTGGCAGTGGAAGATTTAAAACGGGTAAAGCTTACGGCTGATGACTGCGTGATCGGCATTGCGGCCAGCGGAAGGACTCCTTATACAAAGGCGGCTCTGGAATTCGGAAAACAAACAGGGGCATTTACCATTTCCGTTACCTGCAATCAATCCAGTGACATGGCAAAGACCGCGGATGTGTCCATTGCCCCCGTAGTGGGACCGGAGGTGATCAACGGGTCCACCAGGATGAAAGCAGGGACTGCCCAGAAAATGGTGGTCAATATGCTTTCCACGGCTGCCATGATAAGACTTGGAAAGGTTTACCGGAATTATATGGTCCATATGCAGCCGACCAATGAAAAGCTTGTGAAGCGGGCCGTTAAGATGATCGGTGAAATAACAGGCGCAGAAGAGGAGATGGCTCTTAAAGTGCTTTATGAGGCAGATAAGGATGTGGCTGCAGCCATTGTTATGATTGAATGCGGCTGCAAAAAGGATCAGGCCCAAAAAGCTCTTTTAGAGTCCGGCGGCCAGGTGAGGAAAGCCATTGCGTCTGTGGAAAACGGAGTTGATGGAAATGGTAAAAGCCTGGAATAATGAAAATGTTGCGGTCCTGGAAGAAATGGCGGAACAGCTGGTTCGGGATCAGGTGATCTGCGGAGCAAGCCTGGGGTTTGTCAGTGATCAGGGAATCCGCCTGAAGTATGCCGGAAAGCAGGGAGCGGTGGTCCCCTATTGTGACCGGAATGTGGAATCCGGCATGTATTACGACCTTGCTTCCCTGACAAAGATAATAGGGACCACGACCCGGATTCTGCAGCTGGTGGAAAAAGAAGTCATAAGCCTTTCCACTCCTGTAAAAGAGATCCTGGGCCGGTTTTCCTATGAGGATGTCACAGTGGAGCACTTACTCCTTCATACAAGCGGGCTTCCTGCGGAGATACGGAACAAGGAAAGCTGGAGCCGGGAAAATCTTCTGGATTACCTCTATACAACGCCCAGGGAAAGGGAAGCAGAGGAAGGGTTTTTGTATTCGGATGTGGGTTTTATCCTGCTGGGAAAAATTATTGAAAGTCTGGATAAAACAACTCTGGATGAGAGTTTCCGGGAGCATATCTTCAATCCCCTTGGGATGAAGGATACCTCTTATCTGGTTCAGGGAAACAGGGAGCGCTGTATTCCAACGGAATGCACAGAACAAAGAGGCTGTATCTGCGGAGAGGTTCATGACACCAAGGCTTATTTGCTGGGTCAGTGCGGCAGCGCCGGTTTGTTCTCAACATTGGAGGATATGGTGAAATTTGTTAAGGCTTACCTGGAACATTCCCGGCTTTTGTTTGAAGAGGAAATGTTTGAAAAGCTATGCAGCACCATGAGGTTTGAACGCACCCTGGGATGGAGCAAGGAGTATGGAAGGGATACGCTTTATCATACAGGCTTTACAGGAACCTCTGTTTTAATGGATCTAAAGAACAGAAAAGGTTTTGTTCTGCTGACCAACAGGGTTCATCCCAGCCGGGATAATGTGGAGTTTTTAAAGATGAGGAAGAAGATGAATGAAGTTTATCTGAATATGGCTGTAAGGAACCTTTAAAAATAAGGGGCGGCTCTTTTACTAAGAGCTGCCTCTTATTTTTAAATGGGAAATCATAAGCAATCAGAGAATATCATAATCGAACTCCTGATTGTTAAAAATTTATAGTAAATATAAAAATAGTTTAGTTGAGAGCGAATTTTCTCCCTGTTATAATGAAGCAAGCAAAAGAAGTTAATAAAAATTGGAGGTATTTATTATGAAAAAAAGATGGTTGGCACTAGGGGGGCTGCTCCTTATGCTGTCATTGACGGCCTGCGGCAAAGCGGAAACAAAGACAGAGACAAATGAAGAAACCAAAGCGGAGACTTCCCAGGGGCAGACAGGGGCAGCGGCTGCAGAGGGTGAGAAGCAGAAGGTGGTATTCTGGTCCTGGCAGCCGACGGATAAGCAGATTGCAGAGCTGGAACCGGCGTTTGAAGCCGTTTATCCTAATATTGATCTGGAGTATTGGAGAGGAGAGCTGCCCGATTATCAGAAAAAGCTGCAGGTGGCCATTGCATCAGGAGAAGGTCCTGACCTGATGGGGATGCAGACAGGCGCGATGCTGAATCAATATTCAAAGTTTTTAGAGCCCCTGGGACCGATTGCGGAAAACAGCTTCGGGGCCGGCTGGGAATCAAAATTTTTAACCGATGCCATCAATGAATGTAAAGACGTAAACGGAAATTATGTGGCACTTCCCGTCAACGTAAGCGGGCAGCAGTTTGTAATGTATAATAAAACTCTTCTTGATGAAGCCGGAATTACAAAGACTCCGGCCACCTATGAAGAGTGGAAGGAAATTGTTGAAACCTTAAGAGGAAAGTACCCGGATATCGTTCCGGTGGTGTACGGTGCAAAAGAGGCTGATAAATGTGTGGATATGTTCAACGCCTTAAGCCAGCAGTTCGGACCGGGAAAATTCTATGAAGCGGAAGAAGGAAAAATTCCGTGGACCGATCAGGTATTTGTGGATACCATGACGGCATGGAAACAGATGTTTGACGACAAAATGTTCCAGGATGGTGCCATTGGACTTCAGATGTATCCGGATGCGTCTATTAAATATTTCTTTGACAGAAAAGCAGTGATGTTTATGACAGGGTCATGGCAGCCAGGAGCGCTGCAGCAGGGCGGACCAAAATATAACGGTGCCACCAATGATGATGAATTCGGAATGTTTATTCTTCCCCAGATCGGACCTTACGAGCCAAAAGCAGTAGTTAGCACCGACATCGCGGTTGCTGTCAATAAAGATGCGAAAAATAAGGAAGCGGCAATTTTGCTGATGGAGTTTATGACACAGGGAGAAGGCAGCCAGATCATGGCGAACCAGTTAAATGGTACCCCGGCTAATGTCAACGTTACTCCTGAAAACATTGATTCACTGGCAGCAGAGTCAGAGCGTGAAATCATTCCTTATACCACGGAGTTGATAAAAAACAGTGCCGGGAAACGATTCCTTAATGATAAAGAGCTGGTATCGGCACTGGGTGTGGCAATGCAGGATGTTGTAACAGGAAAAGATATTGAAAAAGCGCTGCAGGAAGTGCAGAGTGCTTATGAGAAACTCAAATAAATGAATGGCAGCAGGGGATGAAGAAATTGAAATTCGGAAAAAAAGCAACACCATACTTGCTATTAATACCCATATTTTTAATCAGCGGAGTATTGCTCTATTATTGTATCGGCTACACCCTTTTTACCAGTTTCCACGAGTGGGATGGCATCAGTAAAGATATGACGTTCATCGGACTGGAAAATTACATCGATACCCTGACCAATCCCACCTTTTTTATCGCCCTGAAAAATAACCTGATCTTTTTTGCGGCCACGGTATTTGTACAGGCAGTCATTGGGTTGCTGCTGGCAGTGGTGCTGAAAGAAAGATTCCGCGGAAACACAGCTTTTAAGGGGTTGTTTTTTCTGCCGGTTATTATGGCTCCAGTGGTGCTTGCTACCATTTTCAGAATGATTCTGGACACAAACATCGGAGCCCTGAACATTATGCTGACCAAAATCGGCCTTAAGTCCCTGGCTGTATCCTGGCTGGGAGATCCGAAATATGCTCTGTTTTCCATCATTTGTGTAAATATCTTTAACTGGATGGGATTCAGCATGATGACCTATTATGCAGGACTTATGGCTATCGACGAACAGATTTATGAATCAGCGAAGCTGGATGGGGCCGGATTTTTCAGGACTTTGTTTTCCATTACTCTTCCAATGCTGAAAGGGACGACAGCAAGTCTGGTCATGCTGGGCATTGTGGGATCACTGAAAACCTTTGATATCGTCTTTTTGATGACCGGCGGAGGTCCGGGAAGGTCGACGGAGTTTTTGACTACGTTTCTATTTCGGAAATCTCTGGATGAATACAACGGAGGTCAGGCATCGGCCATAGGAATCATCATTCTTGTCATTGCTCTTACCATGGCGATGGTCCAGAACAGAGGCTATGAAAAATCAGAAGAAGAATAGGGGGATGACCGTGAAAAGAAAATATCTATGGAAATGGCTGATTTTGCTGCCTATGGCAGCGATCTGGTGTTATCCTCTGTTCGTAGCCTTTAAGGAATCCCTGGCAATTAACGGCTTGGGAAATTATGAAGCGGTACTGAACCATCCCAGGATCAGCTATCCCAGAGTGCTGTTTAACAGTGTATTCATATCAATTGTGTCAACCGCAATCGTGGTAGTGATTTCTTCACTGGCAGCCTATGGGTTTTCGAAGTTTCAGTTTAAGGGGAAAAAGCTGCTTTATTATCTGCTGGTGGCTTGTCTCACTCTGCCGCCGGCAGCCATCATGGTACCTCTTGTATTTTTCGGCAAAACATTTAAGCTGAATAATACCTATACTTCCATGATCCTTATCATGGCATCCTTTCATGCTCCTTATATGATGGTTACAATGAGAAATTATTTTTCTACCATTCCGGATGCATTGCTGGAAGCGGCTGTCATTGACGGTGCTTCGCCAATGCAGATTTACAGGAGAGTGATGCTTCCATTGGGGCTTCCCGCTATTCTAAACGTATGCCTGTTAAGCTTTATCTACTGCTGGAATAACTATTTGATTCCACTTATTTTTGTAACAAAAGAACCCATGTATACCATCACCCTGGCAACTACCTACCTGACAGATTCCGGGAACATGACCATGGAGATGCAGGCTCAGCTCTATGCATATCTGATTCTGGCGATTCTTCCGTCAGTGCTGTTATACATGTTCTTAAACAGGTATTTCCGTTCCGATATGACATCGGGTGCGGTGAAATAAGAACCCCCGGGCTTTGCTGACAGGGAAGGAGAAAGATTATGAAAAAACCAAACATTTTATTCCTGGTGGGGGACCACCAGGCTTACTACGGACATGAACAGCATTATTCCATCAGGCGTCCGGCGTATCAAAGGCTGGTTTCAAAAGGGGTGGACTTTAAGCGGGCGTATTGTTCTACGCCCCTTTGCTGTCCCTCCAGGCGGACGATGGCAACCGGACTTTACGCCTTCCATCACGGCCAGATCAATAATCAGGCGTCAGCAGATTACAGTTACGAAACATATATGGACTGCCTGAAAAGAGAAGGGTACCAGCTTTATTATTATGGAAAGTGGCACGCCGGAAAGGGAACCCCCGGTGACTTTGGTGCGGAAGGAGTATTCTGTGAGGATTATGGGAATCCCTACCTGCTTCCGACCTACCAAAAATATCTGGAAGAATTTAATCTGCCGTTTCCGGTGGCATATATCGAACAAAACTGGTGCACTCCCGGCTGGATTGATGATATAATGGAGGGCAGCGAATACCGGCTGGACAGAGAGACTATGAATGAATGTATTTCAGGCATTCTAAAAACTCCGAAAGAGACTCATGAGGCCTTTTATCTGGCTCATGAAGCCTGTAAAAAGCTGGAAGAGCTAAAGGAAAACAACCAGCCGTTTTGTCTGCGTGTTGATTTCTGGGGACCTCACCAGCCCTACTTGCCCACAAAGGAATATTCAGATCTCTATGATCCGGTATCCATACCGGTTTATCCCAGCTTTGAGGATGATTTAAGTACAAAACCGGATGTCTATCATTTTGAGGGAGGAAAAGGAATCAGTGAAGATTACCGGATTCTTCAGCCAAATCCTGTTTCCTGGGACCAATGGGCGAAAACTTTATCACGGTGCTATGGGCAGATAACATTAACGGATGAAGCCGGCGGTCTGATTCTTGATAAGCTGGAAGAGCTGGGGCTGGCAGAAAATACGTTGATTATCTGGACTGCGGACCATGGAGACGGCCTGGCCTGTCATGGCGGTCATTTTGATAAGGATGCTTATCTTGCTGAAGAAGTCATGCGTATCCCGGCGGGAGTCAGGTTTGATGGTCAGCTTCCTTCCGGTGTGATCAGTGATGCGCTGGTGAGCAATGTGGATTTTGCTCCCACCATTCTGGATGCAGCAGGAACCAGGTTTGGCGGGCCGGTGGACGGCAGAAGCCTTCTGTCCATCTTCAGAGCAGGAGAGAGACCTTGGAGAGAGGTGCTGTATGGAGAGACCTTTGGCCATCATTTCAGGCACAGGGGACAGATGATTACGGATAGAAGATATAAATATGTGAAAAATAAAGAGCAGATGGAAGAGCTTTATGATCTTTATAAGGATCCTTATGAAATGGATAATCTGGCACTGAAGCAAGACCAGCGGCAGCTTCTTTCCGATATGAGGGAAAGGCTGGAGTCCTGGGTCAGAGAGGAAGGAATGGATGAAGCCTAATATATTGTGGATTTGTACCGATCAGCAGAGGTTTGACAGCCTGGGCTGTTACGGCAATCAAAAGATTGATACTCCCAACATTGACCGGCTGGCAGAAGAAGGTGTACTGTTTCAGAATGTTTATTGCCAGAGTCCGGTCTGCTCGCCGTCCAGGGCCTCCTTTCTGACAGGGCGCTATCCCAGAACCTGCGGAGTCCGGCAGAATGGACAGAAAATACCGGAAACCGAACGGCTGGTCAGCAAATTGTTCGCTGACAGCGGTTATACCTGCGGTTTGTCCGGAAAGCTTCATATTGCTCCGTGCCACCCCAGCGTCAGTCCGTCCTCTGAACCAAGAATTGATGACGGATACCATGTTTTTCGCTGGTCCCATCATCCTGATTTTTACGGAAAAAAAGAAAGCAACTGGCCGCTGAATGAATATAATATCTGGCTTTCGGAACAAGGGGAGGCTTATAAGAGGATTCCATATGAGAATTCCAGGTATGTATTTGTGGGCATGGACCGGCACTTAAGCCAGAGCAGATGGTGTGCCCATAACGCCATCAGCTTTATAAACGCTCACAGTGCGTATGCTCGTCCATGGTTTTTCTCCTTGAATTTTTATGACCCTCACCACGATTTTGACCCGCCCAGGGACTTGCTTGAAAAATATTTACAACGGGTGGACGAATCGGATCTGCCTGATTATGAGGCAGAAGAATGGAGGCAAAAGCCCTATGTTCAGCAAAGAGACCATAAAGGGGCTTACGATACTCCTGGATTTTTCGACTTTGATCAGATGACTGATCAGGATCATCTGCAGGTCAAAGCGGCTTATTATGCCATGGTAGAATTAATAGACCAGGAAGTGGGGCGTGTAATTCATGCGCTCCGTGCAAGCGGTCAGTATGAAAATACCATTGTAATCTTTACTTCTGACCATGGAGAGATGCTGGGAGATCATGGAATCTATTTAAAGGGACCTTATTTTTATGATCCCCTTGTAAAGGTTCCTCTGATCATTAGCTGGCCGGGAAGGATTATGGAGGGAAAAGAGAGAGAAGCTCTGACTGAGCTTTTAGACCTGGCCCCTACTCTTTTAGACTTGGCAAACCTTGACCCGTATCCGGGAATGCAGGGGAAAAGCTTAAAGAAACTGCTCACCGAAAAAAATGCACAGGATCATCATCGGAATGCAGTCTATTCAGAATATTACAATTCTATGGGAAATCACCAGGATTTAAAAGCATATCTGACTATGGTCGCAGACCATCGCTATAAAATGGTGTACTGTCACAGCAGCCGCCAGGGGGAACTGTATGACAGAGAAACTGATCCGGGAGAACACACCAATCTTTATTACCGTTCGGAAATGACAAGGATCCGGATTTCCATGCTGGAAACAATGACAAACAAAATGGCCTTTACCATTGACCCTCTTCCGGCCAGAGAAGCAATTTATTAGATCCAGGGAGTAACAAATGAGACGTAGTATTAAAAGAAAATTGCAGTTGAGCTTTACAGGGATTTTTCTTGTATTAACAGTGCTGGTTTGTCTGGCATGGTACAAGATGATGGGAGATATGGCAAAGGATCAGGCGGTTAGGTATTTTTATAGGACAGTGGATTCTCTTAATGAAGAATTTGACAGTCTGATGAAGGACGCTAACTATATCTCCCTGATCCTGTCTTTTAATGCTGCCGATCAAAGTCAGATTTTAACGGGCAGAAATGCCATTGAAACCTATAGAGAGCTGGAAAGCGACCGGATTCTGACACGAAGTGTCAATGATTTTTACTCTTACAGAAGCTATATCTCAAGCATTATGCTTTGTGGTGTCAATGGCAGGGTGTTTTCAAACGGTGTGGTTTTATCACCGGGAGAAATTTCCGCAATGCCGTGGTTTCCTGATCTGGAGCAGTCTGGTCAGAATGGAATATTTATTAAAACCCACTCCAACGATGCCGCGGAAAACCACCAGAAGAGCTATGTCATTTCGGCGGGCCGGAAATTGCTGAACGGTGATAAACATATCGGTTATCTTCTGGTGGATATTTCCTATGATTATATCAATAACAGGTTCAGCAAATCAGTTATGGATGGCAGCACGCTCCTGATCATAGATGATCAGGGCGGGGTGATTTATGACAGTAATTCCCCTAAAGTGCCCGTGGATACTATTTATGATACCAGGTTCAAAGACATCATAGGATATTTAAACGGTCAGCAGGACCAGATCAGTATTAAAATCGGCTCAAAAGAGTACCTTGCTATCTATAAGCGGTCAGATTTTACTAATTGGACTACCATATCATTGATGCCGACAGAAATTATTTTAAGGGATGTCAACAAAACCTTAAATATGGTTGTGCTGCTAAGCATTGTCTGCCTTGGTGCCGGAATCTTGCTGATCGGTAAATTCAGCACCCTGCTGACGAGAAATGTGCTGAAACTAAAAGAATATGTAGACCATGTGGATGCCAGTAATTTAAAGGCACTGCCCCAGCTTAATTCCGGGGATGAAATTGGGGCTTTGGGCACAAGTTTTAATCAGATGATTGAGCGGGTGAATCAATTGATGAATGATCTGGAAGACAGAAAGCAGCGGGAGCGGCAGGCGGAGTTTCAGGCGCTTTACGCACAGATTTCACCGCATTTTCTTTCCAACACGTTAAACACCATCAGTTGGATGGCGGGCCGGCAGAACGCTGCCAATATCAGTGAAATCACCACCTCTCTGATAACTCTTCTTCATTACAGCATGAAAAATAAAAATGAAGTAGTGACTCTGAAGGAAGAATTGGAATATGTGAAAAATTATCTGACCATACAGGAATATCGGTATTATGGGCTGTTCGATGTAAAATATTCACTGGATAAGGAGACAGGGGACTGCCGGATTTTAAAATTTATCATACAGCCGCTGGTAGAGAATTCAATTATGCATGGTATTGCCAAATTGCAGAAACAGGGTAAAATTTTAATCATGGCAAAGCGGAGAGAAGACCGGCTTGTTATAGTTGTAGCGGACAACGGTGTGGGTTTTTCCGAAGAGACTTTTAAACAGCATAAGACACATCATATCGGACTTGATAATGTGAGGGAAAGAATCAGCCTTTTTTACGGAGACGAATATTTTCTTCAGATTGAGAGCAGAGAAAACTATTATACCAAGGTGACCATGGAACTGCCTTATATCAGAGAAGAATCGTAAAGGCGGGAAGGTGTTTTTGATGGGGGAATAACTGAATGCTGCATTTGATGATTGTGGATGATGACGCGCTGATGGGAAATCAACTGGCAGCAATGCTGGACTGGAAAGAATTCGGTGTGGAAATAGTTTATTTTGCTTCCGATGGCCAGGAGGCTATTGATGCCCTGAAAAGCCATGGAGTTGATTTTGTCATGACGGATATGGAGATGCCTGGGGTTAACGGGGTTGCGCTGATTGAATATATCAGCGTTCATTATCCGGAAATTTATGTGGTGGCATTAAGTGCTTATGATGATTTTCACTATGTCAGAGGAAGCATGAAATATGGAGCTCATGATTATCTGCTGAAAAACAAGCTGTCAAAGGAGGTTCTTATTGGGATGCTCACGGAGCTGAGGGATAAGGAGCAGATCGCAGATGAGCTGAAAGCACATCAGGAACTGACTAAAGAACAGCTTCAGGACTCTTTTTTCCGGAGAGTACTGTTTCACAGTGACTATGATAAAGTACAGATCGGACATATCATAAAGAATCTTAACATTCCTTTTAATAAAGACTGTCTGTCAGTATTGATTGTGGGTGGTGATTTTTTTAATGATCAGGTATTAAGCCGGTCCGTGTTTCATATGTGTCAACAGATTTTAAAAGATGCAGATTTTGTGAAATTGCTGGAACTGGATCAGGGCAGCTTTTGTTTTATCATTTCTTTTAAGACCGAAGTCAGCCAGGCGGCGGTTTTAAAGAAACTGGAGCAGTGGGGCAATACAATTATTAATAATGGAAGGAAGTTTTTTAATGTTTCTGTCAATATAAGCATTTCGGAGGTCTGCAGCGATATTTCAAAGCTGAATCAGTTTTACCGTCAGGCGGTGAAAAACGGGGAGTATTTTTTCTACGATGACAGCCGGTCATTGATCTGTAGCTGGGCATTTTCTAATAAAGCTGGAGGAAAAGATCAGAAGCTTCAGTTCCCGGATATCAGGGAATTGAAAAAATGGATTATTGATGGTAAGCAGAAAGAAATGACAGATCATTGGGAACAATTTTTTGAACATGCCAGACAGATGAGACTGCCGGCAGGAGAATTTGCTGCGGAGGCTGCACTTCAGCTCAATCAGATTTTGCTTTTTGGTGAAGAACTGGGGGCAAGCAGGTATTATCTGTTAGGTGAAAGAGAATATTCTTTCAATGATTTAAAAAATATCCGCACATTAAGCCGCTTTAAAGAATTGTATATGTCTGTGATTAAACGGCTCTGTGAAGCAATAACGCCGGAATACGAAAATAATTTTTATCATAAATATACGAAATATGCATTAAAGAAGGTTCATACCAGTTACTCCCAGCCGCTGACCTTAAACGATATTGCATCAGAGCTTTCAGTGACTCCCGCCTATATCAGCAGCGTGTTTAAGCAGGATATGGGGATCGGATTCAATGAATACTTAAATAAGCTTCGAATTGAAAGGGTGATCGAACATATCAGAAAAGGAGACGGAAAATTAAAAGACATTGTTAACAGTGTTGGCTTTCAGAATTACAATTATTTTTTTAAGGTTTTTAAAGAGCATACGGGATTGACGCCTGCACAGTATTTCAGGTGATCATTTAGGAGGAAATCAGGAAATGAAAGTAAAAAATCCGGTACCGATCAGCAATATCGGCGATCCATATATTCTCAAAGTGAAAGATATCTATTATTTATATGCCACCAGCCATTTTAACGGATTTTACTGCTGGAAATCAGCCGATCTGTCAACTTGGGGCGAGCCGGTGATCTGTTATGAGGCAACAGATAAAAGCTTTGGAAACAGCTGTTTCTGGGCTCCGGAAGTGTATGAATTTAACGGACGGTTTTATATCTATTACACGGCACAGTGGAAGATTTTTAAAGAAGAAAGCTTAAGGATCGGAGTTGCTGTTTCAGATCATCCCGAAGGCCCGTTTATGGACGTTCATGAGGAAGCTCCCATGTTTGATTTTGGCTACGGGGTGCTGGATGCTCATATTTTAAAAGATGGGGAAAAAAACTATCTTTATTATTCCAGGGCCGGAGAGGGGCATATGGTTGACGGTGCCAAAGAATCCGACCTCTATGTGGTGGAACTGGCTCATGATCTTATTTCAGTGAAAGGTGAAGGAGTGCTGATTGCCAGGCCGGAACAGGAATGGGAGAGGAAAGAACGAGAAGTGCCCCAGTACTGGAATGAGGGGGCGTTTGTTATTAAGCATCAAGGCAGATATCATATGATGTATTCTGCAAATTTTTATGCATCGGCAGATTATGGAATTGGCGGAGCGGTTGCAGATCATCCCATGGGTCCGTTTGTGAAGTATGAAGATAACCCAATTCTTTCTACCAGCAGCACCATTTCCGGACCGGGGCACAACAGTGTAGTTAAGGTTTCTGATGGAACATATTTTTGTGTCTACCATGCTCATACCGACTATCAGAACCCAAGTGGAGACAGACAGGTGTATATAGCGCCCATGTGGTTTAAGAATGGAAAAATAAAGGTGGAGTCTCCGTTAATCGAGAAATAATGTGACATCTGTACATGTGTGTGATCACTCTGTGTACAGATGTTTTTATATAATAATCTTATCTGCAGCAGTTAAGAATAAAAATTTTGTTTATTTCAATAAATAATTGAAATAATAGATACTGGCTTGAATTGGATAATACACTGGCATTTAATAAACAGAAAGGCAGATGTTATGGCAGAAAAAAATAATATGGAAGAGCTGTTCCGGCAAATAGATCATCACTTGCTTCATGACGAACGTCCATCGGAATATATGGAAGAAATCAGCAGGGAACCGTGGTTTTTGGATTACCCGTTTTCCATGCTTGTAAAGATGAAGGAAACCCCTCAGTCAAAGCAGTACCATCCGGAAGGAAGCGTATGGAACCACACCATGATGGTAGTGGATGAGGCTGCAAAACGGAAAATAGAGAGTAAAGATGCAAAAACTCTGATGTGGGCGGCTCTGCTTCATGATATCGGCAAGCCGGGAGTGACGAAAAACCGGAAAGGAAAGATTACAGCATATGATCATGATTCGGAGGGAGAGCAGCTGGCAGTGGATTTTTTATCCTGTTTTTCCGGTGATGAGTCATGGATCAGAGGGGTTGCAAAACTGGTCCGGTATCATATGCACGTTCTGTATGTGACAGGCGGGCTTCCTTTTGGGGATATTGCCGGTATGAAACGGGAAACAGATATCAGTGAAGTTGCACTTCTGGGGCTTTGTGACAGGGTCGGGAGGGGTGGAAGTATTCTGGAAGATGAAACAAAAGCGGTCAGGGAATTTCAGAAGAAAATGCGTAATAAGTGAGATTAAAGAACCTCCATTGAGTCTCCAATGATAAAATGAATCATTAATTTCAGCCGAAAAGAAGCATGGCCGGTGGATTTTGAAATGAAGTACGAGGCAGCACATGCGGAAGAATGCATCAGACAGGGCTTGATGGAAAGTCCGGTTATGACTGGTGAAAGAACGCTGCGCTGCTGTGAGATTGTAGATCAGGTGGTAGCATCCTTAGAACGGCAGCAGGGGGGAGGATAATGGTGAAAGTGGGGATAATGGGGAACGAATGAGGACAGGAGTTTTTTCTAGCTGATTCCATAGGTAAAGTATGTAAACTTTTCTGCAAATCATTGGTTGTGTTCAAAAATTCCTAATGCATATCAATAAAGAATATGATACAATAGGAAAAAGTAATAAATGGAGGCGGTTATATGTTTGCAGAAGAAAGGCAGAATCAAATTGTAGCCCTTGTCAATAAAAATGGTTCTGTGCGTGTAAAAGAGCTCAGTGAAAAGTACCAGGTGACAGAGGACAGCATACGGAAAGATCTGACGCTTCTTGAAAAAAAGGGACTTTTGAAAAAGACATATGGCGGAGCCATGAAAAAAAGGGTGAATGTTCATGACTTGAATGTGTCCCAGAGAAAGGACAAAAATATTGAGATTAAGCAAAAGATTGCCTCAAAAGCCATAGAACTGATCAAGGATGGGGATATGGTATTTCTGGATATTTCGACTGCGAATCTGGAACTGGCAAAGCTCATTATAAAATCCCCTTTAAATATTACAGTTGTCACAAATATGGTGGATATTATGCTGGAATTCATGGTTCCCACCACAGCCAGGCTGATTTTTATTGGAGGGTCCTTCAGCAGTGGAAAGGATGGGTTTGTGGGAAGCTTCACCAATGAACAGATTTCAGATTTCCGGTTTGACATTGCTTTCATGGGAGCGGTTGGGGTTGATGTGTTTGAAAATAACGTTTCGACCTATATGGTGGAAGATGGGATTACAAAAAGTGCGGTGCTGGAAGTGAGTAAAAGCGCCTTTATGATGTTGGAGACCAGGAAATTTAACACTGACGGCACTTATAAATATGCAAGAATTGATAGCTTTACCGGTGCGGTAATGGAAAATATGCCACCGTCTGAAATAGAAGAAAAATTGAAAGAATTTAATATTGAGTGTTTATAAATATGAAAGTTCAGGTCAAAAACATGCTTTTCCGTTCCGGCGGGGAAGAGCATGTTTTTTTATCCCAAAAAGAACGTTCAATCAAGTTATATTTTTGAAAGAGGATATAATCTTCCTTAAGAAATTCACTTAAGAAACATGTTTGCTGAAGAAACCTGAATCCAGCCAGCAGGACTCTCTCGTTATATTTCATAAGGGTTAAAATGCTGCTCAGGATATATATCTTTTAAGGAAATAAAGGATAATAAGCAACAATAATAATTATGTTGACAAAAATAAAAAAGAATAATATACTGAAGTTAGAAAAAGTAATAAACAACAATAAAAAATAATAAAAAAAGGAGGGAAAATGTGGAGAATCTGATAATGACAGACCGCATCACCATCCTAAAGAAAAAAATGCTGTCAGAGCCAAGATATGTATCCATTGAGCAGGCAAAGATCATCACGGATACCTACAAGGCCAATGAAGAAAAACCGAGAATCATCCAGCGGGCATTATCTTTGGAAGCTGCATTGAAACAGATGGAAATCCACGCTGAGCCAGAAGAGCTGATTGTAGGCAACCGGACAGCCGGAGTACGGTATGGCGTTGTTTTTCCGGAAAGCGGAAGCACCTGGTTGGACCGGGAATTTGAAACCCTTCCCACCAGACCCCAGGACAGATTTGAGGTCAGACAGGAAGACATTACATATTTCCGTGAGGTAATCAAGCCTTACTGGAAGGGAAAGTCCCTGGAAGATGTGCTGAGGGAGCGCTGCGGAAAAGAAATTGACCACATTGCAAAGGTGGTAAAAATCAATCAGAAAGACCATGCCCAGGGACACATATGTCCAAACTGCAAGGAATGGCTTCACAAAGGTCCGGCAGGAATCAAGGGGGAAGCAGATGACCGTTTAAGGACTGCATTCGGGCGGCAGAAGGAATTTTTTGAAAGCGTGTCCATTGTGATGAGCGGGGCCATTTATTTCATGCGGCGCTATCATAACCTTTTGCTGGACATGGCGCAGGGAGAAGGAGAGGCAGACAGGCGAAGCAGCATGAAGGAAGTTGCCCGCATCTGTAAAAAGCTGTCTGAGGAGCCGCCGGAAACCTTCCACGAGGCAGTACAGTCTCTGTGGTTTCTTTTTGTAATTCTCCATATGGAATCCAATGCTTCTTCCTTTTCTCCGGGAAGAATGGATGAATTCCTTTGGGAATATTATGACAGGGACAGAAGCAAAGGGCGCTTAAATGAGCAGAAGGCTTTGGAAATTATAGAGTGCCTGTGGCTGAAATTCAATGAGATCGTATACATGCGCAACGCCAACAGTGCCAAATATTTTGCAGGGTTCCCCATTGGATTTAACGTTGCCATAGGAGGGCAGGATGCAGAAGGAAATGATTTCGTCAATGATCTTTCTTTTCTTCTGCTAAAAGCACAGGAACATCTGGGGCTTCCCCAGCCGAATCTTTCCGTAAGGCTCCATGAGCATACAGGGGACGATCTTTTAAAACAGGCGGTAAAAGTGGTTTCAAAGGGAAGTGGTATGCCTCAGTTTTTCAATGATAAAGCGGTGATCCCCTCCATGAAAGAACTGGGAGTGGATGAAAAGGATGCCAGAGAGTATGCCATTGTAGGATGTGTGGAGCTTACCACCCAGGGAAACAACTTAGGCTGGAGCGATGCAGCCATGTTTAATTTAAACAAAATCCTTGAACTGACGTTAACAGGAGGAAAATGCCTTTTGACAGGGGAGCAGCTGGCCCCTGATTATGGAGACTTAACCACTTATACAACCTTTGAAGAGCTGGAAGCCGTATTTCAGAGATATCTGGATGAATACATGGATTTAATGGTAAAGGCCTGTGAGCAGGTGGAGAAAGCCCACATAGATTTGCTTCCATCCCCATTCCTATCCTCCGTCATTGATGAGTGCATGAAAAAGGGAATGGATGTGACTGCAGGAGGAGCACGTTATAACTTCTCCGGAATCCAGATGATTCAGGTAGCCAATTTGGCGGATAGCCTGGCAGCCTTAAAGCTGCTTGTATTTGATAAACATAAGGTAGATGGGAAAGAGCTTCTGGAAGCGCTTAAAAATGACTTTGATGGAAAAGAAGTACTGCGCACCATACTTTTGAACAAGGTGCCCAAGTATGGAAATGATGTGGACTGGGTAGACCTGTTAGGGGTAAAATGGGCGGAATATTTCAAAAAACGTTTGTCAAAATATATTAATTACAGAGGCGGCAAGTATCATACCGGCATGTATACGGTTTCCGCTCATGTGCCCATGGGAGAGAATGTAGGGGCTTCTCCTGATGGAAGGCACGCAGGGCAGCCTCTGGCTGACGGGGGAATGTCCCCTGTATATGGACGGGATATTGCAGGACCTACGGCAGTGCTGAAATCCGTATCAAAGCTGGATAAGTGTCTGACCTCAAACGGAGGACTGCTTAACATGAAGTTTTTACCGGAATTTTTCCGCACGCAGCAGGGAATCGATAAGTTTGCCTTGTTCTTACGGACTTTTGTGGACCTGGAAATTCCCCATATCCAATTTAATGTGGTCCGGAAGCAAGATTTGATCGCAGCCAGGAAAAACCCGGAACAATACCGCAGTCTCACAGTCCGGGTGGCCGGATATACCGCTTATTTTACGGAACTTGCAGATGAACTTCAAAATGAAATCATCGCCAGAACCAGCTATGGGGATATTTAATTGATCATGCAGCCAATATGGAGGAAATCAATATGGAGAAGGTGGCATTAAAAGGAACTGTTTTTGATATCCGCCGCTTTTCCACTCATGACGGCGGAGGAATCAGGACGACTGTATTTTTAAAAGGCTGCCCCTTATCCTGTGTGTGGTGCCATAATCCTGAGGGGATCAGCACCAGGATAAGACCAATGCATTTTCCCAATAAATGCATTGGCTGCGGGATCTGCTGCCGTCTTTCAGAAAATAGCGGCGTTGTGATGACAGAAAAGGGGATCAGGCTGGATATCACAAAGCAGGAGAACTGGGATCAGATCATAGAAGAATGCCCTTCCGGAGCGATTTTGTGGGACAGTAAGACAATGACCGTAGATGAAGTGGTGGAAGAGGTGCTTAAGGATACTCCTTTTTATAAGTATGGCGGCGGTGTTACCCTTTCAGGAGGCGAACCCCTGCTCCAGCCGGAGTTTGTTCTCTCTTTTTTAAAGGAAATGAAGAAAAGGAACATCCATACGGCAGTGGAGACGGCTCTTCATGTGCCTGGGGAAAGGCTGGAAGAAGTTCTTCCCTGGCTGGATTTAATTTATGGAGATTTCAAGATTTTTGATTCGGAAGGGCACAAAAGATATACCGGTGAAACAAATGAGCAGATTAAAAAGAACATACGCTTTTTATTGGAATCAGAGAAAAGGAGTCAAGTTATAATCCGTACCCCTATGATCCCGGGGTTTACCACAGAGGAAGATAATATTGGGGGAATCAGCCGGTTCATTTCAAAGGCTTACAGTGAGGTGTCTTTTGAGATATTAAACTACAATCCACTGGGGGAAGCCAAATACCGCCTTGTGGATAGGACCTATTGCTTTAATGAGAATCCGAAGCATTATTCCGGGCAGGATATGGAGAAATTTGCAGAGATTGCCAGGGCAAATGGAGTGAAGAATATAATCCTGGAATTATGAGAAGAAGTGGCTGATAGGATATAAAATTTATTATTGACGATGCAGACATTGAAAAATCAGGGGGATGTATAGCACTTTTGCAGTAGAAAGTGATGTAGTGATATACTTTTTTTCCTGGTTTTGATATAATTAAAAAGATTGGAATTTATAGTGTAAATTATTACTGGGGGGATGGAGAAATGCCAATAATCAAGGGCTTAGAAACTACATTTAATACCGTATATCACGAATATGACAAATGGCGTCCTGCTTATTTAAAAGAGCTGTATGATGATATTTTTGATATCAAAGAGATTACTCCATTAAGTAATGTACTTGAAATTGGAATAGGTACAGGACAGGCGACATTGCCTGTACTTGAAACAGGCTGTAATTTAACTGCAATTGAACTGGGTGACCAGTTGGCGGAGTACGTAAAACAGAAATTCAAGAAATATGAGAAATTCAATGTAAAAAATATTGCATTTCAAGATTTTGAGTGCCCATCAAACTCATTTGACCTTATCTTTTCGGCATCAGCTTTTCACTGGATTCCAGAAGAAATAGGATACATCAAAGTATTTGATATGTTAAAAAGCGGCGGCATTTTTGCACGATTCGCAAATCATCCCTATAAAGATAAGGAACGTAATGAAATACATGTTGCATTTGAAAAGATATATGCAAAGTATATGCCTGGCTCATTAGTTGGCAATGAATATAATGAAGAAAATGCTAAACACAGAGCTGATCTTGCCATCAAATATGGATTTACGGATATAAGTTATAAACTTTATCACAGAACAAGAAGCTTTACAGCCGATGAATATACAATGTTGTTAGGTACTTACTCAGATCACATTGCTATTGAGGAGTCCACAAGGAAGAAATTCTTTAGTGAAATAAGACAGGCGATATATGATAATGGTGGTATTATTACAATTTATGACACAATCGATTTACAGATTGCAAGAAAGCCATAATTTTAACTATTTATATAATAGAAAATCATCAGAAAAAATACCTGCCGTTCCGCTATGGATTCGGAATGAGCCGATTCATTGCATGTAAAACATCAGGCCCAACGTAATAACATAACGGCACTATCACCCGGTTTTACAGAAATGGCCTGGATTGTTAAGAAAATGAAGTCATGACCGTCAAAAACACAAAGCTGGCAAAATTACTTGAATTTTAATAAAGCAGATGCTATAATCCTACCAACATATCAGACGAGAGAACAAAGGAGTCTCAAGCGTACACAGTACGGTTGCGGCTCCTTTTGCTTATGGGTCGTATTTGCCATGCAAACGATCCAGGTCCATAAAGCAAATAAAGCTCGTAAGGAGAACAAGGAGGTTTTCCCTGCATTTTCGGGGACACCTCCTTTTTTTGTTTTCTATTTGTTTCTGTTCGTCTGAATGATAACAAATTGAGGAGGAAGCGATTATGAAAAAAGGATTTTTATCCGTAACTCTTACTGCAGCAATGACGGCAGCACTTCTTGCCGGCTGTGGCTCGTCTGCTCAGCAGAGTGCAGCAGGAGGAAGTACAGCCGCTGCCGGTTTGGAATCTTCCCAGGGCGCAGCGCCTTCTGCGGAAGCAGGAGTTGAGGTGAAAGGTTTTTAGATTTATGATGGGGTTTATTTTTAAATGAATCTGCATAATAATTCAAAGAAAAAGCGGAATGGCATTGACACAGTGTAAAACCGGGACTATAATGTGGCCAATACAAAGGCGTGGCATGAAACTGTCGCGCTTTTTTTCTGTATATGCTAAAAACAAGAGAGTCATCATGTCAAAAAATAATATGCGGGACTTTATTTGTACATTATGTACATGAATGAGAGATAAAAAAATAAAAAATAATAAAATATTGACATATAAACTCACGTATGGTAAGTTAAACGTAAATAAAGATATGTGAGAGATAACAGATGGCTAATAAGATACAGCGGACATCTCTTCAGTTAGAGATTATTCGTTACATACAGAATTATATTGAAGAAAATGATTTAAAAGCAGGAGACAGGCTTCCTTCCCAGGAACAGCTGCTGGAGATGATGGGGGTAAGCAGGACTTCCCTCAGAGAAGCTATGAAGACTTTGGAGGCGCGTAATGTTCTGGAAGTGCGGAATGGAAAGGGCGTATACGTAGGCAACCAGAAGGACAGTGCATTTTTGTCGCTGATTGATTTTACAAAGGAAAAAGGAAAGCTTTTAGATGCTCTGGAAGTACGTAAGATTCTGGAACGGGAAATTCTCCGAATGGTGATACACACGGTTACCGAAGAAGAACTGAAAGAGCTGGGCGATATTACCAGGGTATTAATGGAAAAGTTTCATCAGGGAGTCAGGCAGACAGCAGAGGACAAGCTGTTCCATTATACCATATACCGTTTGTCCCATAATGATATTATGTATCAGTTGATTTTATCCATCAGCCATGTAATGGACCAGTTCTGGGAATTCCCCCTTAACATGGAAGATCCTTTTTTAGAAAGCCTGCCATTGCATGAAAAACTATATGAAGCGATTTGCGAAAAAAATGTGAAAAAAGCGCAGTTTATCAATGAGCAATTGCTGGATGCAGTGTACCGGGATATTAAAAAACAAATATAATGATATATAATAACTTTAATCATGTATTATAATAACTCAACCTATATTATAGCATATAGCATATAGGATAAGGAATCAAAAAAGAAAAGAGGTCAAATTATGTCAGATCAGAGCCGTTACTTGAAAAGTGACAAATTAATTACCGCCCATTATGGGGAGGAATATGAGCATTATTATAATGCGGTTGTTCCGCCGATTTTCATGAATTCTCTCAATGTATTTGAAACCATAGACGAATATTACGATTTTGACCGGACTGATAAGCACAAATACTGCTACGGCAGAGTGCAGAACCCTACAGTCAGGATTCTGGAAGATAAAATTGCAGCCTTGGAGCATGGAATCGGAGCCCTGGCCTTTGCGTCTGGCATGGCGGCTGCAACAACGGCAGTATTGACCGTATGCAAAGCAGGCAGCCACGTAATATGTATCCATAATTCCTATGGGCCATTAAAAGATTTTCTGACCGGTTACTGCAAAGAACACCTGGACATTTCCACAACCTTTATAAAGGGCGACTGTGTGGAGGAATTTGAAGAAAGCATTACGGATAAAACAGATCTGATTGTACTGGAAAGCCCTTCTTCTCTTGTATTTTCCCTGCAGGATATTGAAGCGGTTTCAAAGATCGCAAAAGAACATCATGCACTTGTTTATATTGATAATACGTTCTGCACCCCCATTTACCAGCAGCCCCTTACCCTTGGCGCGGACATTGTAATGCATACCACCTCAAAATATATTGGAGGCCATAGCGACATCATAGGCGGCATGCTGGCAGTGAAAGATCCTGATCTGATGAAAAAACTGACAGCAAACAGGGAACTGCTTGGCGGCATTGCAGGGCCAATGGAGGCCTGGCTGATGATCCGCGGCCTTCGTACCATGGCAGTTCGCATTGCACAGCATCAGGAGACCGCCATGGCGGTTGCCCGGTTCCTTGTAACCCATCCCAAAGTAAAGAACGTGTATTATCCCGGTCTTGAAACCCATCCCCAGTACCAGCTGATGAAGAAACAGCAGTCAGGAAATACGGGATTGCTGAGCTTTGAGATTCATGGAACTTTAAAGGACGCTGAAAAAGCAGCGGAAAGTCTTAAGATATTTAAGATCGGCGTATCATGGGGGGGTTTTGAGAGTCTGGTATTTTTACCTCATGCAAGGCTGGAAGAAAATAAATGCAAAGTTTTAGGCGGTTCTCAGAATATTATCCGCATTCATTGCGGGCTTGAAGGTACAGAGGCATTGATTTCAGATCTGGAATCAGCTCTTGCTCAAATATAAGTAAAACAAATAAAAGGAGGAGAACAGATGAGGAAAAAAAGAGCAGCAGTATTGGCGTTGGCAGCGGCGGCAGCCATTCTTTCAGGATGCAGCGGAAAGACAGCCACAGAAGCAACCACATCAGTAAGCGGGGAAGCAGCCAAGACAGAGGCAGCAAAGGCAGACAATGGAAAGTCGGGGGATGTCATTACCATCAGCATGGTAGAATCCCTGACAAGTCCGGAACGTACGGCTATTTTACGGGGAATTGCGGATAAGTATGAGGCAGAGCATCCCAATATTAAGATTGATATTGTATCCCCGCCATTGGAGAATGCTGATGCGAAAATCACCCAGATGCTGATGAATGGAAACGGTGTGGATATCGTTGAAGTAAGAGATTCCACAATTACCCAGTTTGTGACCAATGAATGGATTGCAGATCTTCAAAAATACCTGGACAGCTGGCCAGAAAAAGACACTTTGACAGATTCTGCCGAAGAAGTGATCCATTACATGAAAGACGGAGCTTACATGATTCCTTATGGGTTTTATCAGAGAGGCCTTTACTACAGAGCCGACTGGTTTAAGGAAAAAGGCTTAAAGCAGCCTGAGACCTGGCAGGATATTTATGATTCAGGAGTTGCCGTTACAGATCCGGCCAACAGCCGTTTTGGTTATTCTTTCCGCGGCGGCCCAAGCGGTTACCAGTATGCAGATACGATTTACTGGAGCTGGATCGGTACTGATAAACTTGCAGATCCCAATGCCGGTTATTTTTTAAAGGATGGCAATGGTGCGACCATTTTTACGTTGCCGGAGGTAAAAGAAGCGCTTCATTTTTACAAGGACCTTTTTAAAAATGCTTCTCCTACAGATTCCATAGCATGGGGCTTTTCTGAAATGGTACAGGGCTTTGTCGGAGGAACCACCTCCATGCTGATTCAGGATCCGGAAGTTATTGCCACCTGCTCCGCTGATTTACAGGATGACCAATGGGATCTGGTTCCATTCCCAAAGGGACCATCCGGACAGGCAGTTTTTCCAAACGGATTCGCCGGCTGGGGCATGACATCCTTTACGGAGCATCCGGAAGAGGCGGCAGATTTCCTTCTGTTCCTGTCTAATTCCGAGAATAATACATACTTTGCCAAGAATTATTCCACAATTCCGATTCACAGCAATGCAGCTGAAAACGACAGTTATTTTTCAGAGGCACGGTTTGCCATGTATATGGACATGGCAAAAGAGCCGGAAATATACCGTCATGCAGCATATCCCCAGATGTATGAAGCATTTGCTTCCTATAAAACAGAGGTTGATACCATGTATCAGAAATATCTTACGGATGAGATTACGGATGAGGATCTGTTAAAATGGCTGGATGAATTCTGGACCAAAGCATATCAGGATGAAGGACAGAAGTGGTAAGCATTGAGAAAAATAAAGCATTGGACAGGAATTAAATTCTCATAAGAACATCTGGAAGGAGAGAAATCTCCTTCCAGACTTCTTACGGATAAAAGGCAGTAAAGAGGAGGAAGCGGTATGAAACAAAAATCGAGACTGCAATTGAAAAGAGCCTGTTTTATCTTTCTTATGGTTCTTCCCGCCATTATCATTCCAATTATATTCACTTATTATCCCATGATCAGGGGATCTATGATGGCTTTCCAGAGTTATAACCTGATGAATATTAAAAATATCAAATGGGTGGGATTTGATAATTTTAAAAAGCTATTTGTACACAGCGCCGGCAATAGCTTCTATACCACCATGTGGAATACGGTCAAATGGGTGGGGATTTCCCTGATTTTCCAGTTTGCAACAGGATTTGCCATGGCACTGCTTTTAAAAAAGAAGTTTAAGGGAAGCGGTGTGTACCAGGGCTTGATTTTTTTTCCCTGGGCAGTATCCGGATTTATTATCGGAATCATGTGGCGCTGGATGTTTAATGGTACCTCAGGTGTTATCAATGACTTACTGATGAAATTGCACTTGATCCGCCTTCCGGTGGGCTGGCTTGCAGATAAGAATACGGCACTGTATTCCTGTATTATAGCAAATATATGGTACGGGATTCCTTTTTTTACGATCATGATCACAGCTGCCTTAAGAGGAGTTCCGGAAGAACTGTATGAGGCCGCTGATGTGGATGGGGCAAATCCGTTTCAGAAGTTTTCCGGAATTACAGTACCCTGTATCCGGTCCGTGTTATTGCTGACGGTTTTACTAAGGGTGATCTGGATCTTTAATTTCCCGGATCTCATATATTCCATGACACAGGGAGGTCCGGCAGGTTCTTCCAATATCATCACATCTTATATGATGCAGCTGGTCCAGAGCCTGGATTATGGCATGGCGTCCGCCGTGGGAGTACTTTGCATCCTGTTTCTTATGATATTTGCTTCGTTTTACTTAACGCTTACAAAATACACGGATAAGGAGGCATAACATATGACTGCAGCAAGTAAAAAACAGGTGTGGAGATTATTTAAGTTTGTCATACTTTCTGTCTTTCTTATACTGACCATGTTCCCTTTCCTATGGATGCTGCTCACTTCCTTAAAGGGATCACAGGGCGAGATTTACGCATTCCCGGTGAAATATCTGCCGGATCCGGTGTCCTTTGTAAATTACGTGGCAATGCTTTGGAAAGGTAATTTTGCCAGATACTTATGCAATTCATTTTTTACATCTTCTGTTGCAGCGGCCTGTTCGGTTTTCATTTCGATCCTTGCAAGTTATGTTATCAGCAGATTCCGTTTCCGCTTTAAAAATGTGCTGCTGCTGTTTTTCCTGGTTACACAGATGATACCAATGTTTATCATGCTGGCACCACTGTACCAGATGCTGGGAAAGATGCGGATGCTGAATAACCTGTATGGCCTTGCAATGCTCTATACCAATATGATGATACCATTTTCCGTTGTGACTTTATGCGGCTTTTTTGACGGAGTGCCCAAATCTCTGGAAGAAGCGGCATGGATTGATGGCTGCGGCTATTTACAGGCATTATTTCAAGTGATTGTACCGGTCATCATGCCAGGCATTGCCGCCACATTTATCTTTGCGTTTATTAATTCCTGGAATGAACTTTTTATGTCAGTTATGTTTATTGATGTGGACAAATTTAAGACAATACCGGTAGGGCTGAACGCCCTGATCTTAAAATATGATATAAAATGGGGGGAAATGGCAGCAGGAACCATTATGTCACTGATCCCCACCATGTGTTTGTTTACCTTTGCCCAGAAATATATGATAGAAGGGCTTACGGCGGGGTCGGTGAAGGGATGATTTTTGTTTGGCAGCGGATTTAAGTGAATTTTTAACCTTAGGATTTGAATAGAGCGGTAAACGGAAGGAAGAGAATATAGAAGGAAGTTTAAAGGGGACGGTATGATACGGTTCCCTTTTTGCTTTAAACGAATATTGAATGCCCTTATAAAACAGGAATAATGTAATAGTCAGCGGTTCAAGTATCTTTTGGAATCAGAAAGCTAAAGCAGCTTTATATCACTGCACCATAGATTAAATGGTTATGGTAAAAAGTAACTCTGTAGATTCGGAATGCGTATTGACATGAGATTTTGTAAAATCTATAATGTTATCATTGACTTAAGCTTGTGGAAACTTTAAGGAAAATAAGAGTGTAACGAATTTATGAAAGTAAAAATTGCTGGATAAGTTTTGTAGAATATGTTTTCTTTCTGGCCTTTGATATGTTAAGAAATGATTATCAGGAAGTTAATTAGACCTTAATGAAAATAATGTCCGACAGAATGGAGATAAAAAAGTAATATTTATAGGGGAAAGTGATTGTGATTGAGATAGCTGTTTGTGATGATGAGCGTTATTTGCTGAGAGTTTTGGAAGAATGTTTGTATGAACTTGGGAAGAGTGCAGGTATTCAGGTTGATGTTGAATGTTATGAAGACGGAGAAGACCTGGTTAAAGCGGTTAACAAAGGAAAGCGGTTTGATATTATTTATCTGGATGTTCGGATGAAATATATGGATGGTTTGAAAGCGGCATATAAAATACGTGAAATAGACCGCACTGTGCAAATGGTGTATGTGACATCTCATGATAAATGTATGAAAGAAACCTTCCGTGTTGCCCCAATTGGATTTATTACAAAACCCATAGAAAGGAAGGAATTCGAGGAGATCTTTTATTATGCATTAAGGCTTGTGGAGGAACAGGATGCGTATTACCGTTTCCGGTATATGAAGTCGGAATATAAAGTGGCAATACGTGATATTCTGTATTTTGAAAGCAAGCTTCGGGTGGCTGAAATTATTTTGCAGGATGGCTGCTTAAAAGAATATAGTCCATTAAATAAAATAGAAAAAGGTCTGGAACAAAGCAGAGGGAGATTTTTACGGATCCATAAGTCTTATCTGGTAAATTACCAGCATGTCATTCGGCTGGGGTATGAAGAGGTAGAGATGCCAAAAGGAATTATTTTGCCCTTAAGCAGGACGTATAAAAAGGCGGTAGATGAAAAATTGAGACAGTTTAAAAAGAGGTAAATAATGAATGTAGTCAAAATGATTTTTACAGGTATAAGTATGTCATTATATTCTACTTATTTACTAAAAGTATATCTTGATCTTTTTCTTGTAAAAAGGAGCGGATGTACGGGAGGAATTGGCTGGCTGCTTTTTTTTCTATGGCAGATTTACATTAATACAAAAATAGTTTTTTTCCATCCGGTAATAAACTTGATAATGACATTAACGTCAATTTTATCAGTTGGTATTATTTCTTATGAAGGAATATTTTGGAAGCGGTGTTCATTTCCTATAACATTCGTGATGATGTGGATGCTCTTGGAAGGAATAGCAGGAGCTACTTATTCATATCTGAATAATGGGCAAAGTCTGACATTTTTGTTTAGCTCTATTTTTTCAAAATTTTTGTTGTTATCAGTAGTGATAGGAATACGCCGGTTTATGAAGCACCATGGAGGTGGAAGAGTGGCTTATGGCGGAGGCGCCCATTTAATCATATTTTTGTTATCAGGAATGATTCTGTATCCTATAATTTATATGCTGGTAGAAACGACGGAAAGAAAAGGAACGGATTTATTTGGCTGGCTGCTGATAGCAGCCTTAATATTAACGGTTATGAACCTATCCATGTATCCTATTTACTTAAGATTAGTGGAAACCGTTCAGATAAAAAGGAATTCTTCGATGTATATAAAGCAATTGGAAAGTTATGAAAGACAGCATGGTTTGGAGGAAGCAGCGGCGGCAGAAATACAGGAAATGAAACACGATATGAAACAGCACCTGATCTATTTACAAGAGTTGGCCAGATCCGGCCAAAAAGAAAAATTATTAGCGACTTTGGAAGATTTAATCGGCCAATCAGGGAGCATAGGGCAATTGGAGTCAAGAACAGGAAATTTGATAATAGATGCCTTGGTGAATAGTGTGTGGGAAAAGACTTTTAAAAAAGGGATACTTTTACATACAAAGCTGACTGTACCACAAGTTATGAAAATAAAAGATGAAGATTTGGGGGTATTACTGGGAAATGCCTTTGACAATGCGGTGGAGGCCTCTGAATATGTAAAAGGTGGCAAGGGGGAGATTTGGATAGAGATAACGTATGAAAAAGGTTATTTGTATATTTTGGTCAGAAACCGCTATCAGGGAAAAATAGAGCATAATAAAGAAAACAGATTGGTAAGCCGGAAAGAAGAGGCATTTCATGGCTGGGGAATTTATTCGATAAAGAAGATAGCAAAAAGATATCATGGGCATGTGGAATTGGATTGGGAGGAAGATGTTTTTTCGTTGGAAGCAATATTATATGATGATATATAATTAAATTAAAAGAACGATTGTATTTAAGGCGGGATGACATTGAAGCATAAGCGGGATGTCATTTTGCCTTTTTTATTGGGGAAATTACACCTGGAAGTTACATGTAAACCGTTAATAATTACACGGAAGTGGAAAAATGCAAAAGATGTAGTATATTGTAAAAAAACAAAGGAAAGCTAAAGATTTCGAGTGATTGCTCAGAATCAATAGGAGGTCATAATTATGCAAATCTATTAAATATTTAATGGTTACTATTGTTTAAATAAAAGCATTCAAACGATAGCAGAAACAGAACCTGCTGAAAAACTAAGCTGGCAGGATATAAATTAATAAGATAAAGAGGGGATGAACTATGAGTTTAAGAAATATATACCGAAAAATTGCTAAGAAGCATGGTGTATCGATTGCAGAAGTAAAAAGAGAAATGCAATCTGCCATTGACAATGCTTATAAAAAGAACGATAAATCTGAGAGTGAAAGAGTTATTCAAGAGAGTATTTCTTATAAGGGAGAAGTACCTAATGCGGAAGAACTTATTAAAGCTTCAGTCCGTAAATTAAAAGGAAAAAGATTATAATAATGAGTAAAGAATGACTACATATAGCTTATTGCAGATATATGTAGTCATTTAAAGTGTCGAGTGAGTAATTCTATAAAGAATACTCTTATTGTTTTATCAAACGATTTGAAATATAATAAACAGAATAATTGGGAGTATTCCAAAAACATTTCTGCACCTGTACGGATATCATCTGTTTCTTTCATCTGATCAGTAATAATAAATCATAGCTTAAGGAATTTACTATTGATTGTTTTGTATAATTCCATTTAAATAATAATAAATAAAGACTGCTGCCGAATCTTCACCGGCTTAGGGATTGTTTACATAATAATGCCTTATTACAATAACACCGATCACATCTGCAAGAGCCCATCCGATGGGAATCGCCCACCATACCCCAACAATTCCGATCCAATTTACAGCGGAGAGTATATAAGCCAGGATAACTCTGGTACCAAGGCTTACAAGGGTAAGTATAATGGATACACCTGGCTTTCCGATTCCACGGAACAGGCCATAAAACATAAACAAATACCCAATCAGACAATAAAAACCAGCTACAATGGAAAGGTATTGTACACCAATTTTTAATATTTCCGTTTCATTTCTATTTATAAAAATATACATTAAAGGCTTTGCAGATATTAGTATTAGGATGGAAATCATAACACAGTAAATGGTTATTAATTTAACTGCGGAGCGTATTCCGGTGTAAATACGTTTTTGCTTTCCCGCACCCATATTTTGGGCAATAAAGGTAGAAAAGGCGTTGCCAAAATCCTGCACCGGCATATAAGCAAAGCTTTCTATTTTAACGACTGCTGCAAAAGCTGCCATTGCAGATACACCAAAGCTGTTTACCAACCCCTGTATCAACAGAATTCCAAAATTCATAACCGAATATTGGATGCTGGAGAGTATGGAGAAATTGGAAATTTTTTTAATAATACTTTTATTAAAATATAAATGCTCCCGTTTAAGATGAATCAGAGGAACCCGCAGTATGCAAAAAAGAGCAATGCCAATGGCTGAAAATCCCTGTGCAATGATTGTGGCATAGGCAGCACCGGCGATCCCTAACTGAAGTGGAACAACGAATATGATATCCAGCACAATATTGATAACAGCAGATATGATAAGAAAGATAAGCGGCACCATCGAATTACCTATGCTCCGCGTAGCAGCGCTAAAGTAATTGTAAATATAGGTAAAGCTGATCCCATAAAAGATAATCTGCAGGTAAGTTTTTGCATCCCTGAAAATTTCAGCAGGAATATTGATAAAGGCTAAAATTTCATCAATAAAAATGATGGAACATACATTGATAATAACTGTGATGATTCCAATGAAAATAAAAGCTGTAAAAAAACAGTTTTTTAACTTGTTAATTTCCTTTGCACCAAAAAACAAGGAAAACACTACGCTGCTGCCCATGCAGAATCCAATGATGATAGAGGTCAATAAAACCATAACGGAAAATGAACTGCCTACCGCAGCAAGAGCATTGGAGCCAATAAACTTGCCTACAATCACTGTATCTGCAACATTATATAATTGTTGAAATATGTTTCCTATGATCATGGGGATGGCAAAATTTATCATGGCCTTTGTTTCATTACCGTTGATTAGATCTTTTGTAGTGTCCATGTTTATCCATAAAATCCTTTCAAAGTATTAATTACGGCAGGGAAAATCAGTTTGTGAACAATTTTAAAAATTCATTGTATCATGCAACTCCTGATTTATGCAATGCATAAAGGGTATCATTGTAACCTCCTTTTGTCAATAAGTAGGAAAATAGTGATATTGGTAAAAGAGAACCGCCAAAGCAAAAACATTAAGACTTTCTAAGGGGTGTAAATAATGCTTTTATTTTGTTTTAACCAGGCGCTCAGAAATGAGCGTCTTTTTTCATGTCTGTAACCTTAAAACAAGTGAAACATATTCGGCATCATCTAGACCGATCCTTTCATTCCGGCTGGAATCTCTTTCCCGTTCCAGCTGCACCTTGCATGAGATGATATTCTTAGCCATTGATAAGGCATACAGGCTAAGAAACAAGTATCTTCTATTTTTTAAGTGTATAAATTGCTAATCTATATTAATGGGATTGAAAAATAATTAACAATATCGTTAATTAAATACCTAATAACCCCCAAACCATTGTGCTAAACACACAAAAATTCCAAACCGGATTATCTGGTTTGGATGATGTATTGCAATAAAAATTTCTTTAAAATAAAAGCATGGATTCGAATCGATAGAAAAAAGATTCAGGAGGTAGTGTAAATGGATATTTCCGTTAATGAGATCAGGGAAGCATTGGATTGGATGTCCTCTTATGGAAAAAACCAGACAGGGGGAATGACCAGGCTTTTATATTCCAGGAGCTGGCTGGAGGCACAGATGGCTTTAAAGGAAAAATTTGAGCAAATAGGCATGGAAGTCCGATTTGACGAAGTGGGGAATTTATATGGAAGAATGATAGGTACGGAGCCGGAATCCGGTACCATTGCCACCGGCTCTCATGTGGATACGGTAGTGAATGGAGGGAACTTAGACGGCCAGCTTGGAATCTTTGGAGGATACTTAGCTGTTAAAAACCTTCTGGAAACCCATGGAAGACCGAAAAAGAATCTGGAGGTCATTTCCATGGCAGAAGAAGAGGGCAGCAGGTTTCCATATGTTTTCTGGGGAAGCAAAAACCTGTTTGGCCTGGCAAAAAAGGAAGAAGTCGAAAACCTCACGGATTCCGAAGGGATCAAATTCGCAGATGCCATGCATGAGTGCGGTTTTGATTTTAAGAAGGATACCGGCGGTTCCATGGATGATGTAAAAGCATTTATCGAGTTACATATTGAGCAGGGAAATACCCTTGAGATGGAAGGAAAATCCGTAGGAGTGATCACTGGAATCGTGGGGCAGCGAAGATATAACATCACCTTAAAAGGCGAAGCAAACCATGCCGGAACAACTCTCATGAAATACAGAAAGGACGTAATTCAGGTATTTTCCGAAATTGTATATGATTCCTTAAATAAGGCAAGAGCCATAGGAGACCCGCTGGTATTGACCTTTGGGAAAATTGAAGTAAAACCCAACACTGTAAACGTTGTTCCCGGAGAAGCCTTGTTTACCATGGACTGCCGCCATACGGATAAAGATCTTTTAAAAGGCATTACAACCCAGCTGGAAGAAAATATGAAGCAGATTGCAAAAAAGCATGGGGTAGAAATAGACATAGACTTGTGGATGGATGAACAGCCTGTTCCAATGAATGACGAAATGATCCGGCTCATAGAGAAGGTATGCCGGGAAAAAGGGCTGAATTACCGGATGATGCACAGCGGTGCGGGCCATGATTCCCAGATCATAGCACCCAGGATCCCTACCGGCATGCTTTTTGTCCCAAGCATTAAGGGAATCAGCCATAATCCGGCGGAACGGACGGAGCTGTCGGATTTAAAGCAGGGAATCGAGGCATTAAAGTCATCTCTATATGAATTATCATATCAATAGGAAAAGTGAGGGGCATTATGGGAGATCAAAGTTTAACAAAACAATTGCCAAAGGATTATTGGAAGACAATCGTATTTACTTTCTGTTTAGGCTGGGTGGTCATCTGGATCTACCGTTCCATGCTGTCGCCCATCTATTCGGAAATCCAGGGGACAGTGGGGCAGAACTCAAACACCGCAATGGGACTGATTGCAAGCTGCTATTTCTTTGGATATACGTCACTGCAAATACCATCCGGATTCTTAGTAGACAGATTCGGGCAGAAAAAGGTTCTTATACCAGGCTTTATTCTCTTTGCCATAGGAGCCTTCAGCATTGCCATGGCAAAGTCCCTTAATATGATTTACATTGGCAGTGTTTGCGCGGGCATAGGCTGCGGAACTTATTACGGAGCCGCCTTTTCCCTGACAGCGGAACACGTACCGCCTGAAAAGAAGGGAATTTCTACGGCTATTGTCAACAGCGGTTCTGCCCTGGGACTGATCCTTGGAATGACAGGTTCCAGCTTTATTGTTAAGACCCTGCATCTGCCATGGCAGACGATGGTGACCATCTCAGCCAGCCTTATTGTACTTTTAGTCATCTGGTTTGCCATTGCCATCAAGGACAGGGGAAAACACCACGGGGTTCAAAGGACAGACAGCAAAAAGGCGGAAGAGACGGGAACAGAAATAGAGAAGAAGGCATCCTTACTTTCCCTTAACATGATTTCCTGCTACATACTGTATTTTTCCACCTGCTATGCCTATTATCTTATTGTGACCTGGCTTCCCAAATTCCTGGAGTCAGAGAGAGGGATCACCGGGGGAATGATCGGTCTTGTGGTTTCCATGATATCTGTTACAGCAGTACCTGGAGCACTGTTTTTTGCAAGCCTGTCAGATAAATTCAGAGGGAAAAAGGCGCTGATTATCATTGGTCTGGAGCTGTCCGCTTTTGTGCTTGTGGCGTTATCCATGTCAATGCCAAACGCATTGTCCCTTACCATCATTTTATTGCTTTATGGATTCCTGGGCAAGATGGCCGTTGATCCTGTTCTCATATCCTATGTATCAGACAGGGCCAATAAAAAGAATATGGCAACAACCCTTGGACTGTTCAATTTTTTCGGAATGTCCTCATCCATTATCGCACCGGCGGTAACAGGATTTATTATAGATAAAACCGGATCAGGAACCGCAGGTTTTTATATTGGAGCATTGCTTCTTATCCTGGGTACCATACTATTCCTGATATTTAATGCAAGGACATTTTTCAGCAAGGTAAAATAATTACAAAATAAAGGAGAATAAAACATGAGCTATATGAATCACATAACCGGATACCGGGAGGACATTTTATCAAGCCGTTCCATCGTAAAAAGGGGGAATTTCGCTTTAATAGAGCCGGATGGACTGGTGAAGAACGTGATACCGGGATTTGAGAAATGTGCGGTGACTATCCTGGCTTCCCCTAAAATGGGAGCTTCTTTCGTAGATTATCTGGTAACAATGGAACAGGGCGGAGGCCATCCAACAGGATTTGGAGGAGAAGGAATTGAAGTATTTCTCTATATTCTGGAAGGAAGGGTAAAAGTGAGAAATGAAGATAAGGAAGAAGAACTGACGGAAGGCGGATACATTTATTCCCCTGAGGGGAACAAGGTGAGCTTTGAAAATGAGGGAGATACCCAGGCAAGGGCATTTCTATATAAAAGGCGCTATAACAGGATTGAGGGCCACGCAGCTTATACGGTCTGCGGGAATATAGGAGATGTGCCTTCTACACCTTACGAGGGAATGGAGGATGTGGGAGTCAAGGACTTCCTGCCGTCGGCAGCTGATATTGGATTTGATATGAATTTCCATATTTTAAGCTTTAAACCCGGAGCTTGTCACGGCTACATTGAAACCCATATTCAGGAGCACGGCGCCTACATCTATTCCGGGGAAGGAATGTATAATCTGGACAATCACTGGATTCCGGTTAAAAAGGGCGATTATCTGTTCATGGGCGCGTACAGCCTGCAGGCAGCTTATGGAGTAGGGCGGAATGAAGAATTTGCCTATGTGTATTCAAAAGACTGTAACAGAGATGCGGAAATATAGAACGTAACATAGAATCTCCAAAAGTTAAAAGAAAATATAATCAAAGAAAGGTTGCCACGTAACGTTCTTTTAACGCTCACAATTGTGGCAGTCCCCCGGGCCATTCCTGGGGGACCAGGGATATTTTATGAGATTAACAGAAGGACAATTACATGAACTGATCAGCAATAAGCTTCAAAAGGCAGGTCTTACAAAGGAACATGGGGATATTACTGCAGATATCCTTACATGGTCTGATGCAAGGGGGATCCATTCCCATGGAGCTGTCAGGGTAGAGTATTATTCTGAAAGAATAGCAAAAGGAGGCATTACCGTTCAGCCGGAGTTTAAATTCGAGAGAACAGGCCCGGCAAGCGGAATATTCCATGGGGACAATGGTTCAGGTTATGCGGCGGCAGTGCTTTCCATGAAAGAAGCAATCAAAATGGCAAAGGAAACAGGAGTTGCAGTGGTAGGAGCCAAACACATTTCCCACAGCGGAAGCCTGGGATATTATGTGGAAATGGCCGCAAAGGAAGACTTAGTCTCTATTTCCATGTGCCAGTCAGACCCAATGGCAGTTCCCTACGGAGGATCGGAACCTTACTACGGAACGAACCCCATTGCTTTTGGTGCGCCGGGGGCTGACGGCAGAAACATTATATTTGACATGGCAACAACGGTCCAGGCCTGGGGAAAGGTGTTGTATGCCCGCTCCAAGAAGGAACCTATTCCAAGCACCTGGGCAGTGGATGTCAATGGAAATCCAACCACAGATTCCACATTGGTCAATGCCCTTGTTCCCATTGCAGAAGCAAAGGGGTATGGACTGATGATGATGGTTGATATGCTCTCAGGCATTCTTTTGGGCCTTCCATTTGGAAAGCATGTGAGCAGCATGTATGAGGACCTGTCAAAGGGCAGGGATTTAGGGCAGCTTCACATTGTGCTGGATCCCAACAAATTTGTTGGACTGGAACGTTTTAAGCAGGATATAACAACAACCATGGAGGAACTGGCTGCCATTAAACCGGCAGAAGGCTTTGACAAGGTGTATTACCCGGGAGAGCGGGGACTTTTAAGAAAAGCTGATTATGATAAAAATGGAATAGAGATCGTAGATGATATTTATCAATACTTAATCAGCGAAGATATTCATTATGACCGCTATGACCACAAGAATAAATTTGCTGAATAAAGGGGTTAAAAGGAGAGTAGTAACATGATTAAAACGATAATTCGTAAAGGAAGTTATCAGGATTCCGTGGTTCTTATGTTGCTGACCAATAAAATTTCCGCCATGGAGGGAATACATAAAGTTTCTATTATGATGGCAACACCTGCCAACAAAGACTTATTTAAGGCAAGCGGCCTGGAAACCCCTGAATTAATGGAAGCCCAGTCCAATGATATGGCGGTTGTGGTGGATGTGGAGTCAGAGGAGCTGGTTGGTCAGGTTTTAAAAGAGACAGAGGAATTTCTCAATAACCAGTCAAAAAGCCCCGCCGGAAATGAAGAAAGTCAAACGGTGTCTTCCTGGGAGCAGGCCTTAAAAAAAATGCCGGATGCCAATCTGGCAGTCCTGTCCATACCCGGAATGTATGCGGCTGCCGAGGCTGACAGGGCCCTTGACGAGAATTTAAATGTATTTATTTTCAGTGACAACGTATCAAAAAAGGATGAAATATATTTAAAGCAAAAAGCTCATGAGAAAGGTCTTTTGGTTATGGGACCGGATTGCGGAACAGGGATCATCAAGGGAGTGCCCATTGCCTTTACCAACCATGTGAGGCTGGGAAAAATCGGAGTCATCGGCGCTTCCGGCACAGGAATACAGGAGGTTACGACCATTATTGACCGGCTGGGAGAAGGGGTTGCAAATGCCATAGGCACAGGCGGCAGGGATTTATCGGCTGAAGTTGGAGGAATCACCATGCTGGATGCCATTGATGCCATGGAAAAGGATTCTCAGGTAGAAGTGGTTGTTATCCTGTCAAAGCCTCCTGCAAAGGAAGTGAGGGATGTGATCGTAAAAAGGCTCTGGGACTATGAAAAGCCTGTGGTGACCTTATTCCTTGGGGAAAAGCCGGAGATACACGAAGAGAATTTCTACCACGCCTATACCCTTGACGAAGCGGCCAGAATTGCAGTTTCCTTAGTGAGAAATGAGGAGATTGTCAAGGATTCATGGAAACCTGAGATACAGGAAGGATTTAAAAAGGAAGATAACAAAACCATAAAAGGCTATTATTCCGGAGGGACTCTGGCAGCAGAGGCTGTGATGCTCATAAAGGACACCATTGGAATTACCTCAGGAGGAAAAAGGGAAGGCTATATGCTCAACACACAGGGTTATACCATCATAGATCTGGGAGATGATGTCTATACCGTGGGAAAACCTCATCCAATGATTGACCCCACCAACAGGATCGCATGCATGAAGCAGGTCCTGGAGGAGGAACAGACCGGAGTCATTCTCTTTGATCTTGTCCTTGGATACGGTTCTCATGAAGACATGGCAGGAGCCCTTGCTCCGGGGATCATGGATATGATGGAGCAGGTGAAGAAGCAGGGGCGAAAGGTTTACTTTGTGGCGGCCATTTGCGGAACCAATGGGGATAAGCAGAATTATAATCTGCAGAAGAAAAAGCTGGAAGATATGGGGGTCATCCTTTGTACCAGCAACAAGAGAGCGGTGGAAACAGCCCTCTGCCTTATTGGTCATCCTCATGTGGAAAAGGAGAAGACCATCCTTCCCAGGGAAAAGGTGAAAACAGACAAGGACCATGCCGTATCAAAGCAGATAATGGAATTGCTTACCCAAAAGCCCAGAGTCATTAATATTGGGCTGAAAAGCTTTACCAATGTGCTGGAGGAATTCTCCTGCAAGGCAGTGCAGTATCAATGGGCTCCGCCGGCAGGTGGGGATTTAGAAATGATCAAGGTCCTGCAGTATTTAAGAGGCCACAAGTTTTCCAGGAAGTAAGGATCGGAAAAGAAGGCTTATGTGGATATGAGGAGGTTCTTATGTTGTACGATACAATAGACGATGCAAATCAGGCGGTCATACAGAAAATAACCCTTGCTTCACCGGTTTTATTGGATGTGGTGCCTGGGAAAACAGTAATCAAGGAATTAAATCAGGGGAAGGTGCTTCTTCACGCAGGACCGCCAATCCAGTGGGAAAATATGACCAGTCCCATGAAAGGCTCCTGTATCGGTGCGGCCCTGTTTGAAAAATGGGCGGCAACCAAGGAGGAAGCGGTGAAGCTTTTAAGCAGGGGAGAGGTGGACTTCATTCCCTGTCATCACGTGGATGCTGTAGGGCCTATGGGAGGCATTACTTCCGCCAACATGCCGGTATTTGTAGTAGAAAATACCACTGACGGAAACAGGGCTTACTGCACCATGAATGAAGGAATTGGCAAGGTCCTCAGATTCGGGGCATATTCCAGAGAAGTGATCTTAAGATTGGGCTGGATGCGGGATGTGCTTGGACCGGTGCTTTCTCTGGCTTTTAAAAAGCTTGAGAAAGGGCTTGCCATCAACCCCATGATCGCAAAGGCCATTGCAATGGGAGATGAATTCCATCAAAGGAATATTGCGGCCTCCCTCCTGTTCTTAAAGGAGATGTCTCCTGTCATAGCAGGGCTTTCCATAGAGGAGGAGAAGAAAAAAGAGGTCATTCAGTTTCTGGCTGATACGGACCAGTTCTTCTTAAATATTATGATGGCAGCGGCCAAGGCAGTGATGGATGGTGCGCGTTTGATCACAGAAGGAACCATTGTGACGGCAATGTGCAGGAATGGAGAAAACTTCGGAATCAGAATCAGCGGCATGAAGGATGAGTGGTTTACAGCCCCTGTAAATACTCCCCAGGGCCTTTATTTTACAGGATATTCCGGAGAGGACGCCAGCCCTGATATAGGAGACAGCGCCATTACGGAAACCTTTGGTGTTGGAGGAATGGCGATGATAGCCGCTCCCGCTGTCACCAGGTTTGTTGGAACAGGAGGGTTTCAGGATGCCCTTCGGATCAGCAATGAAATGATGGAGATCGTCATTGGCCAAAACTCCAATTTTGTCATTCCTACATGGAATTTCCAGGGGATCTGCCTGGGAATTGACGCAAGAAAGGTAGTGGAAACAGGGATCACTCCTGTGATCAATACAGGGATCGCCCATAAAGAAGCTGGTGTGGGGCAGATCGGAGCGGGAACTGTCCATCCGCCTGTTGAATGCTTTCAAAAGGCAGTAAAGGCTTATGCAAAAAAACTGGGGTATAAAGGGTAAAAATATGAAGAGCTTATCAGGAAAGCTGGCGGCGTCAGAGCTGTTAGGAGTATTAAAAGAAGGTGAAGGTTACAGGATACACAGTCAATTTGAAAGCGGCTGCAATCTGGCGTTGTCTCCTTTCCTGTGCTTTATTGGAAATAAAAACAATGCCCTGGTTCCTTACGGCATTTTATTGAATGAGGAGGATCTGCCTGCATTTATGGAACAGACAGCTTCCTCTGCCTGTTTTCAGTGGGATGGAAAGGAAAGGACCCTGTATTCGGATACCCTCCGCCTTTGCTTAAAAAACTCCCGGATATACAGCAGCTTTATCCGGAAAAAGGAATATTCCATAGACCGTGAAGGGTTTGCCATGTTTGAACGGCTCATTGACTGGAATCTTCCTACAGGATTCGGGCAATCCATAGGTTCTTTTTTTGAGAGAGAAAAAAAGGAAGTGGAAGAATTATATGAGGCATTTTCAAAACCAAAAGAAGAGGCTGAAAAAACCATAAAAAGATGGATCGGAAGAGGGATGGGCCTGACGCCGTCAGGTGATGATTTCCTTATGGGGCTTCTTTATATGGACAGAATCTGTCCTATATTGGAAATTCCCTTTTTCCAGGGCTTAAAGGCGCTCATAGACCGTCAATATACAACGGATATCAGCGGGCATTATTATCATTGTGCATTGGAAGGGTATTTTAATAACGCTTTGGTGGAGCTGGTGAAAGCCTTAACTCAGAAAAATTCCTGGCAGATGAAGATGTGCATAGACAGGATAAGGGCAATAGGTTCTACCTCTGGCTGCGATATGATATCAGGCATGGCAGCAGGGGTTGATTATATCAAAGGTAGAGCAAAAATATGATGGGAGGACCGTGAATGAAAAAAAAGAAATTGTCAATGACAGTGCAGATCATGATCGGGATGGCAGGGGGGCTGCTGCTTGGAATCATTCTGGGAGATAAGGCAAAGGATATCAAACTCATAGGTGATATTTTCCTGCGGCTCATTCAGATGTCTGTTGTGGTAATGATCATGGGGGCGGTCACTGAATCAGTGGCTAATTTGGATCCTAAAGAATTAGGGAGATTCGGAGTGAAGATGCTGTTCTGGTTTCTGCTGACCACGGTGCTGGCGGCAGCAGCAGGAGCTGCTTTGGGCCAATTCTTTTTACCTGGAAAAGGACTTTCCCTCCCTGTCTCCGACCAGATTGTACAGACGTCAGACAAGGGACTTTACAACATCATTCTGGACTTTTTACCCAGCAACATTGTTCAATCCATGGCAAACTCCAATATGATCCAGGTGATCATATTCTCCGTATTATTCGGCGCGTCCCTTGGGTCCTGCCGCATAAAAAAGGAGAGAGGCCTGCTTATGGGAGTCATAAAGGAATTCAATGAAGTGATATTGGGAATTGTTCATAAGGTCATGAACCTGGCTCCTTTGGGGATCGGCGCCCTGTTAGCCTATACCGCAGGCACAACAGGCATCAAGGTCATTATGCCGTTAATCAAGTTTCTTTTAATATTCGGGTGCGGTTCTCTTGTGTATCTGGGAATTATGATCGGGTTCGTATCCTTTTACTGTAAGGCCAACCCGTTTACTGTTGGAAAAAAGCTGTGTAATATGACAATCGTGGCATTTACCACAACCTCTTCCGCCGTTACCCTTCCCACTAAAATGGAGGACAGTGAAAAGAAGCTGGGAGTCAGCAAGAAAGTATCAGGCATTGTCAATCCTCTGGGAATGACCTTAAACAGCAATGGTTTATCCATGTTTCTTGCTCTGGCATGTATTACGGTTTCCCAGATTTATGGAATTCCCCTTCCAATGCCTCAGTTAGTAAGGGTAATTGTTTTATCTACCTTAGCCTGTCTGGGAACGGTGGCAGTGCCAGGAGGAGGCCTGGTAGCATTGGCTACGGTAGTTCCCGCACTTGGGCTGCCGCTGGAAAGCATTGCCTTCTTATCCAGCATTGACTGGTTTTCCGGGATGTTCCGGACCATATTGAATGTGGACATTGACGCCCTGGTTGCAATGATGATAGCAAAGGATGAAAAGGAACTGGATTACGGGATTTTAAATGGAAATCAATAATCAGGGATTGATTCATAAATGCCGGATTGCAAGGATAGTAAGGACATAGTATAATGAGCGCAGGTGAGCGAAAATGGGCCTGTTCACAAGCGCGAAGTTTGAAGGTTGAATGACGATCATAATTCGCAGAATCATGATATAATGAAAGTGAGAAGAAAACGATTCCGAATGTAAAGAGAGGCATAATATGACCGTTGGAAAATTACTGGAAGAACCAATATTTCAAAATCTAAAGGTGCTGAATAAAAGGGCTGATTTAAGAAGAGAGATTTTCACGGTTGAGTCTACGGAAACGCCGGATGTTGCCTCTTATTTGCCTGAGAATACGTTATTGATCACTACGGGAATGGCTTTTAAGGAAAACCAGTCCGGATTGTGTGAGTTCATTCTCAGCCTGGACCGTCTCCCCTGCGCAGGGCTTGCAATTAAGCTGGGACGTTTTATTGACCATCTGGAGCCGGAGGTTACAGACCTTGCGGACCAGTTGGGATTTCCTCTGATTCAGATTCCCTATCACATGACATTGGGTGAGGTCTTTCAGCAGTTATTGGCTTATATCTGGGATAATCAGAACGCAGAACTGACCTTTGCCCTAAACACGCAGAAGAAATTTTCCGCATTGCTTCTTCAGGGAGCTTCCCTGAGTGTTATGATGAACAACCTGGGGCTTGTTATTAAGAAACCGGCCGCATTATTAAATCCCTTTGGTGAAATAGAGGCTGCGACTCATACGTGTCAAAAGGAATATTTAAAAGCAGCACAGAATTTGTTTTATGATCTGTCACTTTACGAAAGAAGGACGGATAGCTTTGAGAATTTCGTATATGTGTCAAAGATAAAGGAAAGGATTTGCATCTATCCAATTCAGACGGTGGGAAAAAATCCTTATTATCTTTATATTTATGGCGGCGGGGAAAAGGAAGATTCCCTGTCAGGCATGGTGATTGAACAGCTGGTGCTGGTGTTTGGCATCTTTCTATATAAGAACCTGTATGTAAGATGCAATCCGTTAAAGCAAAAAGAAGCGATTTTACATATCCTTGTAAATAAACATAAGAAAGAACGGTGGTCCTCTGCCCAGCTATTTACGGTAGGTGAGAAATATGGGTTAAAGCCGGCTGCCGGCTATAAAATAATCCTGGCGACCCTGGAGCCATTTGGGGGAAAAGAGTTTGATTTTCTGAACCTGTCTTACAGGGAGGAGCGTTACATCTTAATCTATGACTGGCTTAGCAGGAAGCTGCAGGAAAAATTCCATGGGGATATCATCATCTTTCCGGAGACTGTGACGTACCAGTATATTTTGCTCATACAGGGAAATTACAGGGAACTGGAAAGTGTTCTGGAGGATTACCATGAGGCTTTGCAGCATTTTTTGCAGGTCTCGGTTACCTTTTCCTTTGGCAATGGAGTGGTGGAGCTGGAGACCATTGGAAATTCCTATATTACGGCATTGGAAAGTTATCAGTACGGGGAAGAGAATGAGAATATTTCCTATATTAAATATTTCAAATCAACCGATGCCAATGAACTGTTTAAAATGGTATCCGGCGAACAGATCAAAGGATACTGTTTATATCATTTAAAAGGCTTGACAAATCCTGAGGATGAAATGACCCTGGAGCTTAGGAGGACGCTCAAGACCTATCTGGATTGCAGATGCAGCGTTACGGAGACAGCCAATCATATGTTTCTTCACAGGAATACTGTTAAATACCGGATTAAGAAGTGCGAAGAAATTCTTGGAAGGGAAATCGCAGATGCCAATTACTGCTTTCAGCTGCAGTTAAGTCTGGTGTTATTGGAGCAGAATGGGTGAAAATCCCTCCTGATTATGAACTTATCAAATTTAAAAGGTTTTGTCCCCCTTATAAGGAAAAATAGTTTCCTCATAAGGGGGGCATTTTATTAACTGGGGTTTGGCTTCTCATTAATAAACCTTCGGTCATATAAACGTGCCGCAATCAGCACCACGAATATAGAACCTCCATTATGGACAAGGGCTCCGGTTGTTGGGGTTAAAACTCCGGCGATGGAAAGGAAAATCGCCGCAAAATTGATGCAAAGCGACAGGCAGATGCTGAGTTTAATGGTTTTACCCGCTTCATTGGAAAGTCTTTTGAGATAAGGGATTTTGCTGATGTCATCGCCCATTAAGGCAATGTCTGCGGAATCAACGGCAATGTCGCTTCCCATGGATCCCATTGCAACGCCCACATGGGCGGTTTTGAGGGCAGGAGCGTCATTGACACCGTCACCGATCATGCAGATATTACGTCCTTCCTTCTGTAATCTTTGTATTTCTTCCGCTTTTTGCGCAGGAAGCAGCCCGGCACGGATATCATGGATCCCGGCCTGACCTGCAAAATATCTGGCGGCCTGTTCATGGTCTCCTGTGAGCAATACCACATGTGTATGAGCTTTTTTTAGCTCCGTTATCACATCCCCTGATGCTTCCCGCAGTGTATCTGACAGAGTGACGGCGCTAACTAACTGTATTTTATATGCAACCAGGACAACCGCTTTACCCTGGCTGTAGAAGCGGTCTAATGCCATGGCTGCGGCTTCATCAATCAGTATTTGATGTTCCCTGATGAAATCCGGATTGCCGCACAACAATTGCTGCCCGTTTACTTCTGCCTTGATTCCTTTTCCCGGTATCATTTGAAATCCCTTTGCCAGCATAAGCTCCACCTTCTGCTCATTCCCGTGGGCAGTGATGGCCTTTGCCAAAGGGTGTTCTGAATAAGTCTCAACAGAAGCCGCTAAACCCAGAAGCTACCTTTGATCCATGCCTTCGGAAAAGGGATAGACGTCTGCAACTGCCAGGTTTCCCTTAGTCAGGGTCCCGGTTTTATCAAAGGCAATGGTGTCCGCTTTTCCCATACGTTCAAGTGCATCCCCGGATTTGATGATAACCCCGTATTTGGCTGCCTGACCAATCGCAGCCATAACTGCTGTAGGAGTTGCAAGGACCAGGGCACAGGGGCAGAAAACAACCAGCACGGTCACGGCACGGACAATATCATTTGATGCAATCCCTGTGATAATTGCAATGAGCAGGGCAACAGGCACAAGCCAGGCTGCCCATTTGTCTGCAATGCGTTCCATGGGGGCTTTTTTATTTTCCGCCTCCCGGACCAGGCGGATGACCTTTTGCAGGGAGCTGTCTTCCCCAACCTTTGCTGCCCGGATATCAACGGAACCGAACCGGTTGATCGTGCCGCAAAACACCTTATCGCCTGGGGCCTTGTCAACAGGCAGGGATTCGCCGGTCATGACAGCCTGGTCAACGGAGGTGCTGCCCCTTAGGATCTCTCCATCCACCGGTATGATTTCACCGGGGAGAATCCGCAGGATATCATTTACTCTTATATATTACGGTTCAGGATATTATTGATAAGGCCAATGTGGGCAGGACCACATTTTATGCCCACTTTGAAACAAAGGATGACTTATTAAAAGAAATGTGCGTGGATTTGTTTTCCCATGTTTTTTCAGATTCCCTAAGCGCGGAAAGCACCCATGATTTTTCCATGAAAACAGGCAATCCATCGGCAATGATCACCCATATTCTCTATCATCTGCTTGATAATAAGAGAAACATTATTGGCATCCTCACATGCGAAAGCGGCGATTTATTTTTAGGCTTTTTCAGGCAATACCTCAATGAACTGATGGCTGCGCGGCTGTTGGGAAATGCTCATTTATCCAGCAAAAATCTACCCCATGAATTTCTTGTAAATCATATTTCCAGTTCCTTTGTGGGTATGGTGCAGTGGTGGATCAAAAACCGCCTTGCACAAACTCCGGAAGAACTGGCGGATTATTTTATGGCGGTAATCTCACCTGTAATTTATTAACCTTTAAAACAGCCGGTATATTCATTGGAGGTTTATTGTTTTTACTTATCATAAATGCTATGATAAAAGCATCATGATCATCAGAGAAAAGAGGATAAATATGAAATTGATTCTAATAAGACATGGGGAACCGGACTACTCTATTGATTCTCTTACGGAAAAAGGCTGGAGGGAGGCGGAAATGCTCTCCAAAAGGATCAGTAAGCTGCCTGTGTCAGCATTTTATTGCTCCCCCCTTGGAAGAGCAAAGGATACTGCAAAGGCAACCTTACAGGCATCAGGAGCAGAGGCAAAGATACTGCCCTGGCTCAGGGAATTCCATGCCCCGGTGGATGACGGGATCAGCGGAACCAAAACCATACCCTGGGATTTTATGCCCGGATATTGGACAAACCGGGAGGAGTTTTACCACAGGGACTTATGGTTTGAAAATGAGAGGATGAAAACAGGGCCTGTAAAAGAGGAGTATGGGAAGGTGGCTGCCGGCCTTGATGAAATTTTAAAGAAACACGGCTATGAGAGAGATGGCAGGCTGTACCGGACTGTGCCGGGAAGTGATGACACCATTGTCCTGTTTTGTCATTTTGGGGTTATCTGCGTTATGCTGTCTCATCTCTTAGGTATTCCTGCACCGCTTTTGTGGCAGGGCTTTTTTCTGGCACCTTCCTCAGTCACCATTCTGGAAATAGAGGAGAGGGCAGAGGGGGAAGCCTATTTCCGTTGTAAGGGAACAGGAGACACGGCTCATTTATACGTAAATGGAGAGTCTGCCTCAAACTCCGGTTTTTTCCCAAGGCAGACAGGCCGGAATTTTAAATGATATTCCAAAAGAAGATTTGCCGGAGTCAGGGCAGAGATAGAAGAAATAAATATGGTACATATTACAGCCGGTAAGGCAATAACTGACAAAATGGGGAAACGCCCTGCAGGATTTTTAAAGTCTGCAGGGTGTTTTTGTATTGTGTCTTTTGAAACAAACAAAAATTTACCGTAACATTGTGCCGCTTTTCATTTACCCTGTACCCCATAAAAGTGATAAAGTTAAGATAACATAAAAACAAGTGAGGAGGAAGTGTATGAAGATTTTAGCTATCACGGCATGTACGGCAGGAATTGCCCACACGTACATTGCAAAGGAAAAGCTGGAAAATGCAGCAAAGGAATTGGGAGACCATATTAAGGTGGAAACCCAGGGCTCCATTGGAGTGGAAAATGAACTGACACCCCAGGAAATACGGGAGGCGGATGTGATCCTGATTTCCGCGGATATCCGGGTGAATAAAGAACGTTTTGCAGGAAAGCCGGTGGTGGAGATTCCCATCAGCATGGTAATGAAATCCCCAAAAGGAGTGATCTCAAAAATTCACGAAAAAATGGGGAAGTAGCCGGAACTCAGCAAAGAAAAGATTATGGAAAAAGAGGGGAATACAATGGCAAAGCAAAAACTTGATATTAAAAAACATGTTATGACGGGAATTTCCTATATGATTCCCATTGTTGTATGCGGAGGTATTTTAAGCGCGCTGGCAAAAGGGTTTGGCGGATATGATATCGGCAGCGCAATAGAAGCAGGGGCAACGCCCTTTTCCAATTTAAATCCTTTTTCATGGATCGGCTTTTGGTGGGGTGTCAATAAGCTGGGGTCCATAGCAATGGATTTTGCGGTAGCAGTAATGACGGCAGGTGTAGCTTATTCCATTGCAGGGCGGCCTGGAATTGTGCCCGGCATTGTAATCGGCTATTGCTCGTCCCAATCCAAGGCAGGGTTTCTTGGGGGACTTTTGATGGCCTTTATTATCGGCTCCTTTGTAAACTGGATGAAGACCTGGAAGCTTCCCAAGTGGTGTGTAGGGCTGATGCCGGTCATGTTTATCCCTGTGATATCTACCCTGGCATGCGGTATGATTTTCCTATGTGTGTTCTCAATTCCTCTGGCCTTTATTATGAACGTATTCCAGCAGTGGATCATTTCCTTAAACGGAGGGGCAAAGGCTGTGATCGGCGGAGTGATCGGTGCCTGTATGGGATTTGATATGGGCGGTCCCATTAACAAGACAGCCTCCATGGCTGCCAATGCCCTGGGTGCAGACGGAATCAACGGCCCTATGGCTGCAAAAATCATCGGAGGCATGACTCCTCCTATCGGAATATTTATTGCTACCCTGTTAAGAAAAAACAAGTTTTCAAAGGTGGAACTGGAGACTGCAAAAACAGCGCTTCCCATGGGTCTTTGCTTTATTACGGAAGGTGTCCTTCCCTTTGCGGCAGCTGACCCTGCAAGGGTGATCCCAAGCAGCATGATCGGTTCTGCCGTGGCCGGAGCCATTGCGGTAGGCATGGGCTGTGAATCTGTGGCAGGCCATGGTGGTATTTTCGTGGTTCCCATGATGAAGAACCCTCTGTGGTTTTTAATTGCTCTTCTCATCGGTTCCGCGGTGACAGGAATTGTATATGCAGTCTTAAAACGTCCTTTAGACCAGCAGGTGGAAAAGGAAGAGGAAGAATTTGACTTTGATCTGGATATTAACATTCAGTAAGGATGCAGATAAAATGGAACGCCCTGTGGGCATACCTTAATGCAAAAAAACATAGGCGCTGATATAGAAAGGACAAGAAAAATATGTTAGTATCAATGAAAGCCATTCTTGATGATGCAAATAAAAATTACTACGGGGTTATGGCAATGAACAGCATCAACATTGAAATGGCCAGAGCAGGGATTATGGCGGCGGAAGAGGAGCACTCTCCCATTATCATCCAGTTTGGGCCGGGGCAGATGAAAAACCATGCCCATGCGGAAGAAATGCTTCCTGTAATAAGGGAGCTGGCGTCCAGAGTTCATGTTCCGGTTGCCTTAAATCTTGACCATGGTTCAGACTTTTACACCATTACGGACTGTATCAACCGGGGATTTACAAATGTCATGTACGATGGTTCCTCCCTGCCTTACGAAGAAAATGCAAAGCGAACGGCAATCATCACCGCACTTGCCCATGGCATGGGTTGTTCCGTGGAAGGAGAGCTGGGGCATGTGGGCCAGGCGGACCATGAAGATGATGCGGATCAGGATTTGTATACAGATCCCGACCTTGCAATGGATTTTGTGGAAAAAACAGGCATTGATGCCCTTGCAGTGGCAATCGGTACGGCTCACGGGGCTTATCCAAAGGGAAAGATACCAAAGCTGGACTTTGAACGGCTTCATCAGTTGAAAAAGACTTTAAACATGCCTTTGGTGCTTCACGGCGGCTCCGGTTCAGGAGAAGAGAATTTAAAGAAAGCGGTGGCAGGAGGCATTAACAAGATCAACGTGTGCACCGATGCATTTGAGGCAGGTAAAACGGCAATGTTAAAGGAGCTTGAAGAAAATCCGAATACCGATTATATGCATCTTTGCATGGCGGCGGAAGCCGGGATCAAAGAGTTTGTAAAGGAATATATGAGGGTGATCGGTTCCAGCGGCAGATTTATTTATGGAGAAGCAAAGCAGGCGGGAAATGAGTAATTCCTAAGGGATAGGGGTGTTTACTTGAAGGAAGATAAGATCGCATTATATAATAACAAAATATTGCAGTGCCTGATAAACGGAGAAACTTACACCATACTGCAGCTTGCCGATAATGTGGGACTATCTGAAAAAACAGTGAGGACCCGTATGAATCAGCTTGAGGAATGGCTGGAGATGGAAGGGCTTGGGAAAATAGAGAAAAGGCGGGGAATCGGAATATGGCTGGAGCTTGACGATAAGCAGAGGAAGCTTCTGGAAGACCGCTTAGAACAGGGGGAGGACCCTGCCCGAGACTTGGAAAACCGGAACAAACAGCTTATGGGCAAGCTTCTTAAAATGAAACAGGGAGAGGTCCTGACCCTGCAGCAGTTGGCAGACAGCCTTTACTTAAGCCCTCCAACCGTCAGCAACCTGCTGAAAAATGTATCCGGCTGGTTTGAAAAACGGAATATAAAAATAACTGCCGTAAGAAACAAAGGGATATGCCTCATTGGAAAAGAGTACAGCTTTCGGATCGCCATCAAGGATTATATGCTGGAAATGCTTCCGGAAGTCATGGAAGCGCTGTTTGGCACCTATGCGCCGGGAGTGGATGCGGCCCGCATCCGGCGCATGATCGTGGAAGCAGAAAATGCCTGGAGGATCGAGCTTGCCGACCATTCCTTTAAAATGGTATGGATCATGGCCTGCCTGTCCGTTGCCCGGAAGGGCCTTGATGACGGACTTCTTTCCAGCAATATGCAGGAGGAAAATATCCAGCGTTACAATGAATACTCCTTTGCCGAATCCATTTACCAGAGAATCGGAAGAGAATATCAGGTGGACTTATCAGAGGATGATACCATCCTCTTGGCAGTGCTGCTGCTTTCCGCCAAAAAACTGAAAAGTTTTACGGATGTCAGCGATGAGGATTATGCCATGCAGTATGACAGGAATCTGGAGCACTTTGTAAAGCTGGTGATTGAGACCATTGATTCTGTGCTGGATGCAGACCTTTCCGGGGACCAGATGCTGTATGAAGGCCTGCTGATCCATATGAGGTCGGCGATTTTCCGGATGAAGTATTCCACAGTGGCAGGAGACAGCATCAGCAAGTATGTGAAAAGTGAATACAAGCAGACCTTTCTGGCAGCCTGGTCAACCAGCAGCTTATTTGAAGAATATTACGACGTACAGGTAACAGAGGATGAGCTGTCAGGGATCGCTCTTTATATTCAGGCTGCCATGATCCGCAGGAAAAAGGGAAGGCCCCTGACCGCTCTGTTAGTCAGCCAGAGGGGGATGGCCGCCTGCCAGCTTTCCATTGAGATGATCAAATACAGCATTCCTGAGATCACCGAGGTACAGGCAGTCAGCCGCCATGATTTTAACTTATCCCTTCATCCGGAGACAGATATTATTATCAACGGTTCCGGCCTGGATTTACAGGATTCCAGGGTGGTTGCGGTGGGAGACCGGATAAGCGAAAAGGAAATTGAGGTCATACGCCGGAAGGCAGTCCAGGTTTCCAGGCTGAGGAGCAGGCCGGACTTCCAGTTCAGCAGCTTATGTCACCAGTTGTTTGAGGTTGACTTGATTCTGGTTAAGCCTCAGGTAAAGGATAAGGACCAGCTGATCACCATGATGGTGAAGCGGCTGGAAGAAAAGGGAGATGTGACTCAGAATTATCTGGAAAGCGTGTTTGACAGGGAAAGAGCCACAACCACAAGCATAGGCAGAGGGATCGCCATCCCTCATGGAAACATGGCAGAGGTGAATGAATCCCGCATTGTGGTGGCTATATTAGATCAGCCGGTCAAATGGCATGAGGATATGGCAGATACCATATTCCTGCTTGCAATAAAAATGACATCAAAATTTGAGATAAAACGGACAAAGCAGTTTTATAAAGATTTTCTGCTGCTGACAGAGAATGATGACAACATGGAGGCAATGAAACGGCTGGAATCATCTCTGGAAGTCTATCAGTATTTTATCAAGTAAGGGGAGAAACAAGATGGCAGTAAAAGAGATTCTGGATAAGAGGGTCATTGATTTAAAGATGAGGGCAGACAATAAGGATGAGGTAATCCGCCATCTGGCAGGACTCCTTAAAAAAGCGGGATACGTAGAGGATCTGGAAGGATATATTAAGGATGTGTATTTAAGAGAAGAAGAAGGGATCACAGGGATCGGAGGACATGTGGCCATTCCCCATGGAAAATCGGATTTTGTGGATATGGTAGGGATTGCCGTGGGAAGAACAGAGAAGATGGTGGAATGGGAGTCTTATGATGAGGAACCTGTGGACCTTTTCTTCCTGTTTGCCGTGCCATCTGACAGTGACGGCGCAAAGGATCATCTGCGCCTGATCGCGGAGCTGGCGGGCAAGCTTGGAAATGAGGCTATTATGAGAAAGCTGCAGGCTGCGTCCACGTATGAGGATTTACTGGACGCATTTTCATAAAGACAGGGCAGGAGGTTTGATCATGGAAATGAGAGAAATAGGGAAATCAGGAATCAGGACCAATGCCTTTGCACTGGGCTGCTGGGCAATCGGCGGCGGAGAATGGTGGGGAGCCAATGACGATGACATGTCGGTAAAGACCATTTTAAGAGGCCTGGAGCTGGGGATCAACTGGATTGATACTGCCAGGGTTTACGGCTTTGGACACAGTGAGGAAGTGGTTGGGCGGGCCTTAAAGCAAACGGACCGCAGCCATGTCATCCTCTCCACCAAATGCGGCATCCAGTGGTATGACCAGGGAGGAGAGGTACATTTTACAAAGGAAGGCCATACGGTGAGCAGGGACTTATCTCCCAAGGCCATACGGAGAGATCTGGAACTGAGCCTGAAAACTCTGGATACGGACTATATTGATGTGTATTATACACACTGGCAGTGTAAGACCTATGGCCTGGTTCCAGTGGCGGAGACCATGGGAGAGCTTTTAAAGATGAAGGAAGAAGGAAAGATCCGGGCCATTGGCGCTTCCAATGTGGATTTAAGGGTTCTTAAGGATTATGTGGCAGCAGGGGAGCTGGATGTCATCCAGGAAAAGTTCAGCATCCTGGACAGAAAGGCTGAAACAGATCTCCTTCCTTTCTGCAAGGCAAATAGGATCACCCTCCAGACCTATTCCCCCATTGAACAGGGACTTCTTGCCGGGAAAGCGGCTGATGATTATATACCGGGAAAAGGAGAAGTCCGGGAGGGAAAAGCCTGGTGGAAGACAGGGAATATCAGGACAGCAAATGAGATGCTGGCAGGCTGGAAGGATTTGACGGACAAATACCGGTGCAGCCTTGCAAACCTATGCATCAAATGGAACTCCATGGTTTCTCCTAACATCAACGTGCTTTGCGGCGCAAGAAAGCTGTCCCAGATTGAGGATACGGCAAAATCCATGGACATTCCCCTGTCTCAGGAGGATTTTTTAAGAATGAGAAGAGATGCGGACAAGGCCATTGAAAAACAGGTTTAAAGAAAGTAAACAGAAGGAGAGGAATGGAGCAAATGAAAATCGCATTATTAAATGAATTCAGCCAGGCGCCTAAAAACGAAATCATATTAAAGGAGTTAAAATCCGTTGCAGAGTCAATGGGACATAAAGTCTATAACGCAGCAATGGAAAAGCCCTTATCAGACCAGGATGTGCCGGAGGCATACACAAAGGAAAATCCAAGGCTTACTTATTTACACTTGGGCATTTTAGCCGCCCTTCTTTTAAATTCAGGGGCAGTTGACTTTGTGGTCACCGGCTGCGGTACGGGGCAGGGGGCTTTAATGTCCTTAAACATGTATCCTGGAGTTGTGTGCGGCTACTGCATAGAGCCTGCAGATGCTTATCTGTTTTTACAGATCAATAACGGAAATGCCCTGTCTCTTCCTTATGCCAAGGGCTTTGGCTGGGGAGCAGAGCTTAACTTAAATAATATTTTTGCCAGGGCATTTGGCTCGCCAAAGGGGATGGGATACCCGGAGGGCAGGAAAGAGGCTCAGAACAGGAATGCCAACCTACTTTTTGAGGTGAAAAAACAGGTGGGAAAACCATTTCTGGAGGCCTTAAGATCCTTAGATCCCCAGATGGTAAGGGAATGCATGATCCCAAGGTTCTTAGACTGCTTTTATGCAGGATGCAAGGATGAAGAAATAAAGGCTTTTGTAGATCAGATGGCAGCGGAGAAATAATAAGATAAGTTTTTCACAAAGGGCTTTTACCATTGTTGTAAAGGCTTTCCGGAACCCGGAAGAAAAAATACAAGGTGTCTTTTTTCAGAAACATGTACCTAAAGGGTTTGCTGTGTTACTGGATGGGCTGTCTCTATTTTCTTACCCCTCTTTTTGTATTATAATTTCTTATAAAAGGAGGGTTTCATATGAATAAAAAAATTAAAATAGTAACCATTGGAGGCGGTTCCAGTTACACTCCCGAATTAATGGAAGGGTTTATAAAGAGAAGAGCCGACCTTCCCATCAAGGAAATCTGGCTGGTGGATATTGAGGCAGGAAAAGAAAAACTCGAGATTGTAGGCAATCTGGCAAAGCGCATGGTGGAGGCAGCAGGACTTGACTGGGAAGTCCATCTCACATTAGACAGGCGGAAAGCGTTAAAGGATGCTGATTTTGTCACCACCCAATTTCGTGTGGGCCTTTTGGATGCACGTATTAAAGATGAGAGAATTCCATTGTCTCATGGAATTCTGGGTCAGGAAACCAATGGCGCAGGAGGCATGTTCAAGGCATTCCGTACCATTCCGGTGATTTTAGATATTGTAGAGGACATGAAAGAGCTGTGTCCCAATGCATGGCTTGTTAATTTTACAAATCCCTCCGGCATGGTAACAGAAGCTGTTATGCGTTATGGCAACTGGAATAAGGTGGTAGGCTTATGCAATGTTCCTATTCTTTGCAGAAAGATTGCAGCAGGAGCTTTAAAAGAAGATGAGGAAAATCTGTTCTTCCGTTTTGGCGGCTTGAATCATTTTCACTGGCACAGGGTATGGGACAAAACCGGTGAGGAAAAGACCGGTGAGGTGCTTGAAGCGGCTTATACCAGTGTTGAGAATATGAAAAAAGCGCTGAAAAGCTTTACAAGCGCAAATTCAGGAGTGCAGAATATTCCCAACATCTCGTTTTTACCGGAGCAGATCTGTAATCTTGGAATTATCCCCTGCATGTACCACAGATATTATTATATTACAGATGATATGCTGCGGGAAGAACTGGAAGGCTTTGCAAAAGGGGAGACCCGTGCTGAACTGGTAAAACGTACTGAGGCCGAATTATTTGAACTGTATAAGGACCCAAATCTCAGTGTGAAACCACCTCAGTTAGAGAAACGGGGCGGAGCTTTCTATTCTGATGCTGCCTGTGAGTTAATTAATTCCATCTTTAATGATAAGCGCACTCATATGGTAGTGAGCACGAAAAATAACGGAGCAATTTCAGATCTGCCTGATGATGTGGTGGTGGAAGTCAGCAGTGTTATAACCTCGGGCGGTCCGGTTCCGATTTCCTGGGGATCATTTGAGCCTTCCAGCAGAGGTCTGCTGCAGTTAATGAAAGATATGGAGCTGACTACCATTAAAGCGGCGGTAACCGGTGACTACGGAACTGCCCAGCAGGCATTTACCTTAAATCCCCTGGTACCCAGCGGTAAGCTAGCCAAGACAGTACTGGATGAACTGCTGTTGGCTCATAAGGAACATTTGCCTCAGTTTAAAGAAGTTATTGACCGTCTGGAAGCTGAGAACAGCTAAGCTTCCGTTGATTTCCATAATTCCCTGTTGTGAAAGGAGTCGTTGCATGGTGACAGAAATGTCAGCTGCAGGGACTCCTTTTCATGGTTAAGAAAATCCTCTTCGTTGAAAATCCCTTCCTTTTATGTTAAAATAAAAAGCATCTCAAAGCATTCAATTGGAATACCAGATTTTAACGAATAAATATAAAAGGCGGTAGAGGAATATGATGATGTTTTCTAATCAGGTACTGAACCAGTTTAGTGAACTTGATTATGAGGTTTATAATTTCATATTAAAAAATACTGAGAAGATTCCTTATATGACCATCCGGGAATTTGCCAATGAGGCCCATGTTTCTACGACGACCATAACCCGGTTTTGCAGGAAAGTAAACTGTAATGGGTTCTCTGAGTTTAAGATCAGGTTCAGGCTGGAGCAGGAGAGTACAAAAACCATCCGGCAGGGATTTGATTTCAGCTCCATTTCAGATTTTTTTCAAAGAAGCGGCACGGAATCTTTTCACGAACAGCTTAAATCTGTCGCCAATCTTATAGCCAAAAAGAAGCAGATTATTTTTCTTGGAATCGGCAATTCAGGAATCATCGCTGAGTATGCAGGCCGTTATTTCTGCAATATCGGCATATTTGCCACTGGGATCAATAATCCCATGTTTCCAATCAGTCTGGAATTTCCTGAAGAAAGCATTATTATTATCCTTTCTGTGGAGGGGGAAACAGATATACTCATTGAGAATTCAGAGATTATTAAACAGAGCAATAGTACGGTAGTATCCATTACAAACAGTAAAAACAGTACATTGGCCAGGATTTCTGATTACAATATTTCTTATTATATCCAGGGAGAGCGGACGGACTACAAGAAGATGAAGGTGGATATCACCTCTCAAATACCGGCAGTTTATATTGTAGAAGCTTTGGCTAAGCTGACGGTGCAGAGAAAGCAGAGTTAGTTTCATTACACCTGCCAGGGATGATTAAAACGGGCAGAGTCCTTTTTTATAAGAAAAAACAATCATAGGGAAACCATATACCCTGCAGGCGGAGCACAGAAAAAGAGATTGTGCTTTGCCTGCAGGGTATTTCTATGTATTATATGGGTAATCAGCTTTTGATGATGAAAAGTTCCCAATTCAATAAGGAAGATTTCCATATGGAGTTTCAATCAGACGAATGATAGGATTAAGACAGGAGAGGGGTGCCATGAATACAAAGTTAACGGAAATTCTGAATATGCTGACGCCAGGATGTTACGTAACTGCACAGGAGCTGGCAAAACGATTGGAAGTAAGTACAAAAACCGTTGGAATAAGGGTAAAAGAATTGAATGAAAGGGCATCTGCCTTTGGTTTTTCAGTGGAGGCAAAGCCAAGGTACGGATATGCCCTGATCCTCAATGAAAACAGCCGTATGGAGGATTTCATTTCCCAGGAAGAACAAAAGGGTAAGATACCCTCGGGTGCCAAGGAGAGGGTCAACTATCTTCTGGCCTACCTGGTTAACTACCATGACTACATCCGGCTGGATGACTTATGTGAGTTTCTGTACATTTCCAGGGCAACTCTTACAGGCCCTTTAAAAGAAGCGGAGGAAATCTTAAACCGGTATGGGATTCGCCTGGACAGAAGGCCTAATTATGGCATTCGGGCGGCAGGGGATGAATTTGATTTCAGAAGGTGTATCGGAGATTACTTTGTCAAAAGAAATATGCTGGAGGAAAACGGGGAACAGCAGAAAAAGGAGCTGGAAGCAATAGGCGCCGTTATTTTTCCTATGTTAAAAAAATACGATATCCACCTGTCTGAAACAGCGTTTGAAATATTCGCAATCCAGATTTATATTGCGGCAAAGCGGATCAGACGGGGACGGCTGGTGAGAATGCCGGAAAACAGCGGATCGGTTTTAGGGGACAGGGAATGGGAGTTTGTCAAAGAGCTGCTTGGAGAGCTGGGCAGGAATTTTAAAATCCAATACAATCAGGATGAAGCCGCCTATACGGCGGTGTGGCTGGCAGGAAAACGGATGATTGGCAATGTGGAACAGGATGAAGTGAATTTTGTGATCAGTGAAGAGATCGACAGCCTTGTTTCCCAAATGCTAAAGCTGGTGGACCGGGATTTTAAAATGGAGTTCAGCCGCCATTTTGACGTCCGTATGCTGCTGAACCAGCATATGGTCCCATTTGATATCCGTATGCGTTACAACATTCCGGTTGGCAACCTTCTTTATATGGACATTTTAAAGCGGTACTTTTTCGAATATATCATGGCAGTCTCAGCCTGTACAGTGCTGGCTGAATGGTATGAAAAGCCGGTTCCTGAGGAGGAAATCAGCTATTTTGCCTTGATTTTTGCCCTGGCAAAAGAGCAAAAAAAGAAAAAGGATGAGAAGAAGAACATTCTGATCGTATGCAGTACGGGAAGAGGAAGCTCCAGGCTTTTAAAGCTCAGATACGGCCAGGAATTCGGGAAGTATTTAAACCGCATTTATATCTGTGATCTTCCGGGACTGGAAAGCTTTGATTTTGACAAGGTGGAGTATGTTTTCACAACAGTGCCCATTCAAAGGCATATTCCCAAACCCATTATTGAAATAGGCATTTTCCTGGAGAGTGAGGACATCCCAACCATCAGGACAGCCTTAGAAGGCGGGAGAAAAGGCGTTCTGATGAAGTACTATAAACGGGATTATTTTTTCACCGATATCCAGGGGGAGACAAGGACAGAGGTCATTAAAAACTTATGCCAAAAAATCAGCAGGAAGAAAAGCCTTCCCAAAGGCTTTTATGAGGCGGTTTTAAAGAGGGAGGATATGGCCCAGACAGACTTTGGAAACCTGATTGCAATACCCCATCCCTGTGAGGTGATGACGGAAGAGACCTTTGTTTGTGTGGCAGTACTCAAGGACCCAGTTTTATGGTCAAGGCATCCGGTCCAGGTGGTGCTTCTTGTCTCAATTGGAAAGAACGAGGAAAAAGGGATCTCTGATTTTTATAAGTATACATCAAAGCTGGCCCTTAGCCAGAAGGCTGTACAGGAATTGATCTTAAAAAAGGATTTCGATGTTTTGATCCGGCTGCTGCAGGAATTTCCTGAGTAGGGAGAAACACTATGGGGGTATACCTTTAAGCCCCAAAAAAACCAGGCAGGAAAGAAGAAACATCCCGCGGTATATCTTTATGCAAAAAAACGGGCAGGTAAGGTGAAACAGGAGGATAGAAGGTATGACAACAGAAACCATTGTAATGGAGCTGGTGGTAAAGGGCGGAAATGCCAGGAGTAAGGCAATGCTGGCGATTCAGGCAGCAAGGGAAAAGGATTTTGAAAAAGCGTCGGCTCTTATGGAGGAGTGCCGCAAATCTCTGCTTTCCGCTCACCAGGTACAGACTGAGCTGATTCAGGAAGAATTAAACGGAGGCGGAGAAAACAAGATGAGCCTGATCATGATACACGGCCAGGATCATCTGATGAACGCCATGACCGTACAGGATCTGGCAGAGCAGATGATCGAAATGTACCGTATTATGTATAAGATTGAAAAAGATTCATTAGGATTCAAAAATGAAGCCAGAAAAGGAGATGAAGCTTTATGAAAATTATTTTAGCCTGCGCGGCAGGAATGTCAACCAGCATGCTGGTTGAGCGAATGAAAGAAAGTGCGGATGAAAAGAGGATGGAGTTGGAGATTGAAGCAGTTCCTGTCACCTCTCTTTGCTCCCACGCGGAGGGAACGGATATCATCCTTTTAGGCCCCCAGGTAAGTTACATGGAAGAAAAGGTGGCGGCTGATTTTCCGTCTATCCCTGTAAGGGTTATTGAAATGATGGATTACGGCATGATGAACGGAGAAAAGGTACTGGCAGATGCACTTAGCCAGATGAGCCGGTAAGGAAAGGAGAAAATGGTATGGCAGCGTCAAATGATAAAAAAAGCATGAGTCAGAAACTTGCAATGGGCATGGGCAGGTTTGCATCGGCCCGTTACGTGAAGGTCATTTCAGCAGGAATGATGGGGATTATGCCCATTTCCCTTGCAGGCAGTATATTTATGATCATAACCACCCTGGATTTTATGCCCCAGCCTGTTAAGGATTTTTGTACCCTGGGATCCACGGTCACTTTAAATCTGATTACCATTTACACCCTTATATCCTTAACCGTGGCCATGGCGAATGAATGCAAACAGGAGATTTTGCCTCCTGTCATTATTTCCTTTGCCTGCTTTCTGGCAGTGACCCCTATTCAGAAAATGTTCACAGAGGCAGCGGAAGGTGCAAAAACCGCCAATGTCATCAACACCAGTTACCTTGGTTCCAGGGGAATGTTCGTGGGGATCATCATAGCCCTTGTGGCAACCCGGGCCTATGCTTATTTTATTGACAAGAACATCTATATCCGCATGCCGGCTGCTGTGCCAAAGGGTGTTTCAAAGATCTTTCAGGCCATTGTACCTGCATTTTGCATCCTGTTTTTCTTCCTCATTGTGGATAGCATCATTAAAATGACACCCTTTGAAAACATGCATGATCTCATTTACAAGGTTCTCCAGATTCCTCTCCAGAATCTTGGGGGCTCCATTGTTTCCGCCTGTATCCTCTATGCGGTATCGGAATTTTTGTGGTTTTTCGGGATCCATGGTTCCAATGTGTCCAATGTTTTCCTTAATGCCCTTTTTGCAACCCAGGCCTATGAAAATGCGGAAGCAGTCCTTGCAGGTGATATGCCAAGGCATGTGATCAATATGTTCTTTCTGGAATCCTTTAAAGGGCCGAGAGCCCTTGCTATTGCCATATTGCTGGTGTGGTACTGCAGAAGCCAGCATATGAAGAGCATTGGAAAGGTGGCCATTATCCCCAGCGTTTTCGGAATTACGGAACCTATGAAATTCGGAATCCCTATGGTGCTGAATGTCTGGCTGATCATTCCCATGACACTTGCTCCTGTTATCAGCATCTTAATTGCTTATGCCGCTTCTTTGGCCGGATTTTTACCCATTGTCAGTGCCAATGTGTCAAGACAGCTTCCTCCCGTGCTGCAGGGATTCCTTGTGGCGGGCTGGCAAGGTGCGTTGATACAGCTGATACAGCTTTTTGCGATCATTGCTCTTTACATACCCTTTATATATCGTGTGGATAAGGAAGCAAAAGAGAAAGAAAACATAGGGCAGTAGATTTACTTTGGGAGGAAAGATACAATGGACAGATATATTTCTTTAGACGGAACCTTTAATTTCCGTGACATGGGAGGTTTTGATACAGAGGAAGGGCGGCGGGTAAAAACGGGTCTGGTGTTTCGCTCCGATGCACTTCACAACCTGTCAGAAGAAGATTTAAAAAAGCTGGAAAAAATGAATATCCGCACAGCAGTGGATTTTCGTTCCAAACCAGAAAGGGAGCTACAGCCGGACCGGCTGCTTAAGGGAATCCGGATGGAGGTATTGTCTCCTGATGGGGAAACAGCAGCTCTTGCAAGCGCCTCTCACAGGGATGAGGAAGGAAAGATCGCAAGGCTCATGGAGTGGGAGCAAACCTCTGAAGGCCATGAATATCTGATAAGGAATTTAAATTCCATGGAAGGACAGATGCGGTCTTTTGTAACATCAGAAAACAGCATAAGGGCATATTCCGCTTTTTTAAAATTGCTCACTGACGCTGCTTCCGTTCCCCTGGTTTTTCATTGCAGGGGAGGAAAGGACCGCACCGGCTGGGCAGCCGCCCTGTTCCTTTCCATCTTAAAGGTTCCAAGAGAGGAAATCGTAAAGGATTATTTAAAAACTGCCCAATATAACAGAGAGCGCAATGAACGGCGAATGGATCAATACCGGCTGTATACGGATAACATGGTGATCCTTGATTATCTTTCAGGCCTTATGGAGGCAAAGGAGTCTTATATCAGGGCCTCTTTTGAAGAAGTGGACAAACTGGGAGGAATGGAAGCCTATCTGGATCAGGCCTGCGGTTTTTATGAGTCCGGCAGAAGGCGGCTTAAGGAGATTTATCTGGAATAAAACAGGAACTGCTGATCTTCCCGGAATCAGGCGGTAAAAGGAAAGGGGCATCATTTCATGGTGTCTCTTTTTAAATGGCAAAGAAAGGCACTTAAGATCCTTCGGACAGATGATATTAAACTGGACAGATTTGTTTTGATATGTATAATAAGAATAAAGGTATTTATGGTTTCCGAGGTTGTTTTTATTTGATACGCAATGGGGTGCTGGGAGGGAAGATGAAAACATTTGATTATGAAGTAAGAGAACGGTTTGGGATCCATGCAAGGCCGGCAGTAATGCTGGCAATGGAGAGCCAGAAATATGACTGCAGGATAAAAATTTTCCTTGACGGGAAAACTGCTGACGCTTCCGATGTGGTGGCAATTATGGGGCTGAACATTAAATTCGGTGATGTTATAAGGATAGAGATTACCGGAGCGGACGAAGATATGGCATACCATGGGCTGAAGGATCTTTTCTTTCATGGGTTTAGCAGATAAAAAAGTCTCTAAATGAAAAGAAAAGATTTGCATAATCCAAATGGGTATGTTATAATCCAAATATCAAGACTTGTTACCATATTTCGTGAATGAAAATTGGGCAAAATCTTTCTATAGGAAGGATTTTGCCTTTTTTTATTGCGTTTGGAGGAGATTTATGGGTTGCTGGAAAATTGTAAAAATACTTAATAACAATGTGGTGTTTGTGGTGGATGACAAAAAGCAGGAGTATATTGCTGTGGGGAATGGGATCGGGTTCCGCCATAAAGTCCGTGAATCCCTATCTGATAATGAAATCATAAAGATTTTTGCTCAGATAAACAATCAGGTAAAAAATAAGCTGGTAACCATATTGGAGGAGATTCCCTTTGACAGGATCCAGCTTACCATGCAGATGGTGGAACATGCGGAAAAATCTCTTAATCATAAATTAAATGAAAATCTGGCAATCAGCCTTGCCGACCATATTCATTATCTGCTCATAAGGTATAAAGAAGGAATGCTGTTTCCCAGCATTGCAAGCGAAGAGATCAAAAGGTTTTATCAGGAAGAATACAGGATCGGCTGCGAGCTGGTGGATATGATCAATGAAACATACAGCATTGAACTGGATTATGAGGAAGCCAGCACAATGGCATTTCATATCATCAACGCAAGCAACCAGAGGGGACAAAAGACTCTTGAGATCATGTATGGAGTAAGGGACCTGGTAAATATCGTTATGGAAAGCCTCCATATAGAACCTGATATAGAGTCTTTCGATTATTCCCGGTTCATCATTCATTTAAAGTTTTTTATGAGAAAGGTGCTTTTAAATTCCAAAGAGACAAGCAATGATAACAATTCCATGCTTCAAAAGTTTGAGGTGGAGTTTCCAGCCATTCATGAAATTGTTCAAAACATTGAACGATATATTTTAAATAAATATCAATATCAAATGAGGGATGACGATAAGCTTTATTTGTTCATCCATATCCGGAGATTATTAAAAAAGTAAGGATAAGGAATCGTATGTGCGCAGTACGGTTTACATTATAAATAATTTTAGGAGGAAACTTATGGCAGTCAATGTAAAAGAATTATCTGATTCTATTATGAAGCTTATTGGTGAAAAGGAAAATGTTCATAGTGTGACCCATTGTGTTACAAGGCTTCGGTTTATTTTAAAAGATGTGGGAAAAGCAAATACTGAGGAAATCAAAAAAATTGACGGCGTTCTTGGGGTGGTGTTTGGCTCCGGGCAATATCAGGTTGTTTTAGGCCCTAATTTATTTCCGGTATTTGAATACGTAGTAAAAGAATATGGGCTGGAAACAGAAGATGAGGTGGAAGAGTACCATAAGGAAGATGTGGCTCCTGCAAAAGCTTCCGGTTTTGGTTATTACCTGGGAAAGGTCATACAATTTTTATCAGCCTCATTAACTCCGTTTATTACGGTGCTGTACGGGGCCGGTATGCTGAAGGTTGCTTTGGGCGTAAGTGCATACTTCTGGCCTGATGTGACTGGAAATACCACGTATATGATGTTCAACTTTATGTCCAATGTGCCGTTTTACTTTATGCCGGTGTTTATCGCCTATGGCGCCTCACGCACCCTTAAGTCAAACCCGGCGTTTGCAATGGCAATGGCATTGATGCTCCTTTACCCTAATTTTGTCCAGCTGATCGGCGGAGACCAGGCGGTGACGATCTTTGGCCTTCCCGTTACCTTAGTGAGCTATTCCAATACCCTGCTTCCGGCAATTTTATCCGCATTGCTGGTTGCCCGTCTGGAAAAATTCTTCTATAAAGTGATACCCGGGGTTTTGCGGTCCGTATTTGCCCCCCTTTTGACCCTGGCTGTTGCAATGCCCATTGTCATGGTTGTTCTGGCTCCCCTTGGAACCATTGCAGGCAATTATATTGTAAGCATTTTTGTGGGGATTTACGATGTGACAGGCGGTGTTGCCATTGGATTATTGGCTGCAGTGTGGCCGTTTATTGTAATGGGCGGCATGAATATGCTGTTTGTAGCGCCCATGACAGAGCTGCTGGCAAATACCGGTTATGATAACTTTTTCCGGCCTGCATGGATCCTGCATAATATTGCAGAAGGAGGAGCCTGTACAGGAGTTGCCATCCGCACAAAGAATAAAAAGCTTCGCTCTGAGGCAATTTCTGCGGCCATTGGCGCAGTTGTTTCAGGAGTTTCCGAACCGGCAATTTACGGAATCAACTTAAGGCTGAAAAAACCCCTTTATGCAGTGGTTGCCGGCGGCCTTGCAGGAGGAGCAACAGCAGGAGTTATGGGAGCAAAAGCCTATACCTTAGGCTATTCCAGTATTTTGGCCATCCCGATTTTCATGGATACCATGATGGCGATCATCATTGCCATTGGGGTGACCTTTGCAGTTTCTGTTACGGCAACTGTAATCCTGGGATTTGACGATTCAACGATTGCACAGTAGGTGAGCATAATATGAGTATTTTCAGCAAATGGTTTGGTACACAGGAAAAACAGGAACACACCATGGTAGCCTTTGCCACAGGAACAATGTGTCATTTGTCAGAAACCCCTGATGAGGCATTTTCCAGCCTGTCCATGGGGGATGGGGTTGCCATCACTCCTGACCGCCCATCCATCGTTGCCCCGGTGGATGGAGAAATTACCATGATATTTCCAACGAAACATGCATTTGGCATGGTCACAGATGAAGGGATCGAATTGCTTGTCCACATGGGCATTGATACTGTGAATTTAAAGGGAAAAGGGTATAAGTATTTTAAGGAAGTAAACACAAAGGTCAAAGCAGGAGAAAAAATAGTTGATATGGACCTTGATGTGATTAAAAAGAGCGGCTGTGATCCAATTGTAATGATGATCGTGGTTAATCAGAACGGGCATGCAATTGCTTATGAAGCAAAGGGCAGTGTCAAAAAAGGAAAATCAGTAATTGCAAAATATGAGATTCAGGGAACCATGGATTGAAATTTGAAATGGAGGAAAAGATTTTGAAAAAACCGGAAACAGGATTTAGAGATGGCTTTTTATGGGGCGGCGCAGTGGCTGCCAATCAATTGGAAGGAGCATACTTAGAAGACGGAAAACAAATGTCTACGGCAGATATTAAGGCCCGCGGTTTCTTTGGAGGAATCCGCCGTGATGCGGATTATTACCCAACACACAAGGGGATTGATTTTTACCATACCTATAAGGAGGATTTAAAATTAATGGCTGATGCCAATTTTAATATCTTCCGCACCTCCATTAACTGGACCCGCATATACCCCACAGGGGAAGAGGAGACTCCCAACCAGGCTGGGATTGATTTTTACCGCAGCATGTTTGAGGAATGCCGCAGGCTGGGAATGAAGGTGATGATCACCATTTCCCACTATGAGACGCCTTTGGCAATGCGGGATACGTATGGAAGCTGGGCAAACCGGGCGTATATTGATTTGTACATGAAATTTGTCAGAACCATTGTTACTGAGTTTAAGGGCCTGGTCAGTTACTGGCTGACCTTTAATGAAATCGGGAATGCAGCGGTAAAGCCCATTTGCTGGGATGCGGCTGCGATTTATCCGGACTCTGAGGATTTGCTCCAGGAAATGTACCAGGCAGCCCACCATCAGTTTGTGTCAAGCTCCCTGGCTGTAAAATTAATACATGAGACAGACCCGGATGCCTTGGTGGGCGCAATGATCGCCTACAAAACAGTGTATCCCTACACCTGCAATCCGTCTGATGTCATTGCTGCCGAGGAAGAAAAGCGCAAGGAGTTTTTCTTCTCAGATGTTCAGGCAAGAGGGTACTACCCAGGCTATATCTGGAAGTTTTTTGAGGAGAATAACATAAGGATTGTCATGGAAGAAGGAGATGAAGATATTATCAAATCCTATCCCATTGACTTTATTTCCTTCAGCTATTACCGTTCCCGGGTGGTATCGACAGAATCCATGGAGCCTGCGGAGGTGATTGATACGAATTCCCTGGAAGGGGTGGTCAACCCGTATCTGCCGAAAACAGGCTGGGGCTGGTCTGTTGATCCGGATGGACTGCGGCTTGCCTTGCAGGAATTGTATGACAGGTATCAGCTGCCGCTATTTGTGGCTGAAAACGGGCTTGGCGCCATTGATGAAGTAGAAGAAGACGGAACCATACATGATGATTACAGAATCGATTACCTTAAAAAGCATATGAAGGCAATGAAAACAGCTATCCAGCATGGAGTGGATTTATTTGGGTACACCATGTGGGGCCCCATTGACATTGTGAGCAACGGCACGGGCCAGATGTCCAAGCGGTACGGCATCATTTATGTGGATCTGGATGATAACGGGGAGGGCACCGGCAAACGTCTGAAAAAGAAATCTTATGATTTTTACAGCAATGTCATAAAAACCAACGGGAAAGAACTGTAAAGGAGAAAGATAAAATGAAAACCAATGGATCTTCATCGCAGAAAACGGTTGACGAATCAGAGGATGACACTGCTGAGGGGGATTATAGGATGGAGTTTTTAAAGGCTTATGTGTCAGCCATAAAAAAAGACATAAGAGATGAAGCGGACTTGTTTGGGCATACCTGCCGGGGACAGATTGACATCATAAAGAAGGGAACCGGGAAAAAGTAAGAGATATGGATTCAACTGGGTAAATTTAATTTTTACAAGCTTAAAAAACCATGGAAGTAACCGGAGAAAGGTCAGGTTGCTTCCATGGTTTTTCTGATATACTTAAAAGATGAAATAGAATATTTATAATATTTGCACGTAGTGAGTGCAAATATATATTTGTAATGGGCCTTAAGTACCATTATAATGATTCCAAGCCTCATAAGGGAAAAGAATTTGAAATTTACAGGAAGGGCTTATTATTGATAAGGAATGAGGGAGAAATCATATGAAAGAATTTGAATATGTCATAAAGGAAGCCGTAGGCATTCATGCAAGGCCTGCAAGCCTGCTGGCCAAGGAAGCTTCCGGATATAAAAGCACGGTCCTGATTTGCAGGGACAAGGAGAAAGCGGATGCAAAAAAAATGCTGTCCATTATGGCATTAGGGGTGAAATGTTCGGAAACAGTGAGATTTGTCATTGAGGGGGAAGATGAAGATGCGGCAGCAGATAAGCTTGAAGTATTTTGCCGGCAGAATTTATAGCAAGGGAAAATAGGTTACAATGTTCTTAAACGGGGTGATCATATGCAGAGCAAGCAGATAGAACTGATTAACTATATGATGGAAAACAAGGCCAGGGTATTGACTTCCCAGCAGCTGGCTGATGTTTTAAATATTTCCATGCGTTCCGTGAAAACCTATATTTCCCAGATCAATGAAATCGGAAAAGGAAAAGCCATTATATCAAACAAAAACGGATACACCTTAAACATTCCGGTGGCAAAGAGCCTGCTTGCCCAGGAGAATATGGTCATACCTCAGACATATGAGGAAAGGTCCACGTATGTGATCAAGGCATTTTTTCTGCAGCACACCAACAGTCTGGATCTCTATGTCCTGGCGGATGAATTGTTTGTCAGTGATTCCACTTTAAAGGCTGACATTAAAAAGATGAATATGAGGTTCAAAAGCTTTAATATTGTGTTTGCAATCGAAAAAGACCAGATCAAGCTTCAGGGACCGGAAAAAAACATCAGAAAGCTGTTCAGCTACATTCTCTATGAAGAAGTGGATAACCATTACGTGGATTTACAGATATTAAAAAGAAATTTTAAAAATATTGATATTGATTCCATGCTTCCTGCCATAAAACAGATATTTTCAAAGAACGATTATTACATCAATGATCTGGCCCTTAGAAATATGCTGCTGCACCTGGTCATCATTATAGAGCGGATACAGGAAGGAAAGACCATTTCTGGCCTTGCAAAAGGGCTGGAGGATCAAGACGGGGAAAATCCCTGCGTTTTGGAGCTGTGCAAAAAGCTGGAGCAGCAGTTTTCCATTGTAATTAATGAAGAAGAAAGGCAGGAAATCTCTATTTTATTTAAGTCCAGCACAAATTTTGTTGTTACCGGCGGCATGCAGGAGGTGCGGGCTTTAGTGGGAAATGAGATTGTGGAGGAGACAAAGGAGCTGGTCTATTTGATACAGCAGGCCTATGCCGTTAATCTGGACACGGAAAACTTTATCATTCCATTTGCCCTGCATTTAAAAAATCTCATGCTGAGAGCAAAAAACAGCACCAACATAAAAAATCCCATGCTGGAATCCATCCAGTCCCAGCATCTTATATTATTTGATATGGCCCTGTACGTTTCCCTGCAGCTGGAAAAAAAGCATAAAATATATATCAGCCAGGATGAGGTGGCGTTTATTGCCCTGCACATAGGGGGAGAAATAGAGCGGCAGAAAAATAATAATCCAAAGGTACGGGTGGTCCTGTTGTGTCCAAGCTATATGAACATAGAATCCAGGCTTTATAATGAGCTTTTGATCAATTTCAGCAATGACATCAACATTGTGGCATCGGTAAGGGATTCCAACCAGCTGGAGGAATTGAATTTTGACTTACTCATATCCACTGTGCGGGTAAAAACGCCTGGGGCCTGTGAAACCGCCGTCATATCCCCGTTCATGACCTCAGTGGATAAGCTGGAAATACAGGAAAAAATAGAAAGCTCCCTGAATAATAAGAAAAACAAAATGCTGACAAGGCATTTTAATGATTACTTTGAAAAGGAATTGTTTTTTGTATCCAATGTGCCCCTGGATAAAATGGAGGCAATTGATATATTGACAAATAATTTATACTATAAGGAATACGTGCGGAGAGATTACAGGGAAAACGTGCTCATGAGAGAAAGGGCCGCCAGCACTGCATTTGGGAAGATTGCCATCCCTCATTCCGTTGAAATGAATGCATATAAGACCTGTGCTTCCGTGATGATCTGCAGCAAGGGCATACGATGGGAAAACCAGCTGGTATATGTGGTTTTAATGATTGCAATTAATAAACTGGATAATCATGTTTTTAAGGAATTATATGAGTCATTGGTTATGATATTTTCTGAGGAAACAAATATTGAGCTGTTTCGTGACTGCAAATCCTATGAGGAATTTGAAAATACATTAAGATCAATCATTGGATGAAGAAGAGAAAAATCAGTGACGGATTGCATGGGGGAGTGCAAAACGTGATTTGATTTTTCTCTTTTCTTTTACGATAATTAGTAGTGTAAAGAAGATGTATGGGGATTTACATTTGAATGAAAGGAGGAGGAAAGGATGGGCGACCTAAAAATTATATTGTGCTGCGGCGCAGGCATGTCAAGCGGTTTTCTTGCCAACGCCGTAAAGAAAGCCAGCAAAAAGAGAAAAATGGATGTTATGGTAGCTGCCCATGCAGAAAGCAATGTAATGTCCGTAATAAAAGAAGGGGCAGACATTCTTTGCATTGGGCCTCATTACGCATCAAGGTATGATACGTATAAGGAATTATGTTCGGAATATGGAACAGAAGTCATGGTGATCCCAAAGGATATTTACGGGACCTTGGACGGTGAAGGATTATTGGATTATATCATTCAGTATCTCAATAAGTAATGAGAAGAATAGGAGAAGGAAGTATGAAAAAATTTATGAAGTGGCTGATCGATTCCTTTGCACCGGCAATGAATAAATTAGTGGAAAACCCATGGGTGGCAGCCGTATCCCAGGCAATGATGAGAGTGCTGCCGTTTATACTGGTGGGGTCGGTGGTGTTTTTCTACAATGTTTTTAAGGATTATATCCCTGTTCTTCCGGATATATTTCCAATTGCCAGTTATTCCTTTATGTTCATAGGAATTTTTATTTCTTTTTTGATCCCTTATAATCTGATGGAACTGAAGAAAAGGAATAAATTCCAGGTTCCCGCAGGCCTGCTGGGCTTTTCCGCATTTATCATGTGCTTAAATCCCACCTTTGATGAGAATTCTTTTATGAACGTGAATTTTGGGGTGTTCGGTCCCAGCGGAATCATGGTTGCCATTGTTACAGGACTTTTTGTTGCATTTGTATTTGATTTATGGACCCGGTTTGGTTTCCTGGAAGACAGTACCACCATTCCAAGTTTTCTGGCAAACTGGATCAACAGCATCATTCCTATTTTTATCACCCTGCTGGTGATCATGGTGGTTGTATCTAAGGGCGGAGTGGATGTTGTATCTGCCGTTAATGCGGTATTTAAGCCAATTGCCTCCTTTGGCCAGTCTTATCCGGGCATGATTTTTATGTGCCTGACTCCTGCGATCCTGTATTCCTGCGGCGTATCGTCATGGGCATTCGGCGCAATTTCCACTCCCGTATTTATGGCAGGCATCAACGCCAATATCGCTGCAATCGCTGCCGGAGGGACTGCAACCAATATTGTTACCAGTGAAACTGTTTTTACTGCCGCACTGATTACCATGGGCGGTATGGGAGCCACCTTGCCTCTGGTTGTTCAGATGCTGCGTTCAAAATCAAAAAAGATGAGAACCCTTGGAAAGGTTTGTATTGCTCCCAGCATCTTTAATATTAATGAACCGGTGATCTATGGCACGCCCATTGCATTTAATCCCTTACTCATGCTGCCAATGTGGATCAATTCCTTTACAGGTCCCACGATCATTTACGTTGCCATGAAGTTTGGCTGGCTGAATATTCCGGGGAAAATGATTCAGGTTGGCCAGGTTCCGGCCCCCATTTCCTCTGTTATGATCACTCAGGATGTCAGGGCGATTATATTTTATGTGATTCTATTTGCGGTGTATTTTGTAACCTGGATGCCGTTTTTCAAGGCATACGAAGGGCAGTGCATAAAGGAAGAATTGAATAGTTAGGAAGGAAGTATTTATGGAAGATATTATGGAAAATGAGTTGGCAGGAGTTGCCATGCAGATCATTTTACATGCAGGCGATGCCAGAACGGCTGTAGGACGTGCACTTGACTGCATCAAGGAAGAAAATTTTACGGAAGCAAAAGAAAAGATGCTGGAAGCAAAGGAGTGCATTCGATTGGCACATGTATCCCAGACAGAGGTGATACAAAATGAGACAAGGGGGAAAACGTATCAGCCATGCCTTCTTTTTGCCCATGCCCAGGATACGCTGATGACCATTAATTCCGAAGTTTTGCTGTCGGAAAAGCTGATCGATTTGTTTGAAGTGGTATTAAAAAAGATCCATACAGACTGTTTAGGAATAGGAGATCATTATGCTTAAAAAAGGTTTTCCGGATGATTTTTTATGGGGTGCGTCAACCTCTGCCTATCAGGTGGAGGGAGCGGCACTTTCCCATGGGAAAAAGGCATCCCAGCAGGATGTTATCAATAAAGATAATTATGAAAAAAGAGGTTTTGCAACAGCCCAGATCGCAAGCGATCATTACCATCATTTTAAGGAAGACGTTGCCTTAATGAAGGAAATGGGATTTACGGCTTACCGTTTCTCCATTGCATGGAGCAGAGTTTTCCCTGATGGCGTTGGGGAAGTGAATGAAGAAGGGATACAGTTTTACAGGGATTTGATTGATGAATTGCTTTTTCACGGCATTGAGCCCATTGTAACCCTTTATCATTATGACCTGCCCTGGGCTCTTGTGGAAAAATACAACGGCTGGCTGAGCAGGGAAGTTGTCAGGGATTTTGAATATTACGCAGCTTACATCATTGAGGAATTTAAGGATAAGGTAAAATACTGGACAACAATTAACGAGCAAAGCATTATCGTGCAGTTTTGGACCCAGAAATGCTTTATTCCCCAGGAGCTGCAGTCAAACCATCAGTTAAGATACCAGATCAATCATCATATGAATCTGGCCCATGCCATTGCCTGCAAGCTGGTTCACGAGAAAGTGCCGGGAGGACAGGTGGGAGCAGCCATCGGCTACGCGCCGGTGTATCCCCTTACCAGCAGGCCTGAGGATGTTATGGCGGCCCAGAACGCTCATGACTTACATAATGGATATTATCTTGACATTTACTTTAAAGGATTTTATACAAAATCAGCCATGGTTTACCTTGAATCAAAGGGGCTTGCGCCAAATATAGAGCCTGGCGATATGGAACTGATTAAGGAAGGGTATTCGGATTTCCTTGCTTTGAATTACTATTCCAGCGAATGCGCAAAAGCATGTTCAGAGGAGGATGAGCTTAGGTTTGCCGGAGTCAACTGGACCGGCGTAAAGGGAGCCATGGATGGCCATGAGCACCAGCCGGGATTTTTCCAGATGTGCCCAAATCCCATGCTGGATACCACGGACTGGGATTGGGCCATTGATCCCATTGGCCTGGAATATTTGCTGAGGGACATTTACATGCGCTACAATAAACCTTTGATGATTACGGAAAATGGCCTGGGGGCTTACGACAGCCTGACAGAAGATGGCAAAATCCATGATCCTTACAGGATCAAATACTTAAGAGATCACATAAAGTCTTTAAAAAAGGCCATGGATTCTGGCGTCCAGGTTCTGACCTATTGCCCCTGGTCTGCCATTGATCTTCTGTCCACCAGCAACGGCGTTAAGAAACGGTATGGATTTGTGTATGTTGACCGCACTGACGATGATCCTAAGGAATGCAGGAGGATCAGAAAGGATTCCTTCTTCTGGTATAAAAAACTGATTGAATCAAAGGGGGAAGACTTTGACTGATTCTAAGGCCATGGACTGACGGAAATATCTGATAAAGGAGAGAGCTTATGGAAAAAACAAGGAACACTTTTCCTCATGGATTTTTATGGGGCGGCGCGGTAGCTGCCTGCCAGGTGGAAGGGGCCTATGATGTGGATGGCAGAGGCTTATCCACTTCTGATGTCCACATGTATTCAAAAAATTTAAACCGATCCAACGTATCAAAAGAAGGAGGCGGGACCCGGGCTGAAATACTCAGTTACATGGAGGATAATGAAAACTATTATCCCAAGCGGTATGGAATAGATTTTTATCATACTTACAAGGAAGACCTGGCATTGCTGGCAGAAATGGGGCTTCGCGGGTTCCGGACATCCATATCCTGGTCCCGTATCTTTCCAAAGGGGGATGAAGAGGTGCCAAATGAAAAGGGTCTGGCTTTTTATGATCGTTTGATTGATGAGATCCGAAAAAACGGCATGGAACCCATTATTACCATTTCCCATTATGATATGCCCCTTCATCTTGTTCTGGAATACGGAGGCTTTGCCAACCGGAAACTGATCGACTTTTTTGTCCGGTACGCATCCGTTGTCCTGGACCGCTATAAGGATAAAGTGAAATACTGGATTGTTTTTAACCAGATCAATCTGCTGCAATACTGTTCCTGGGGTTCCATTGGCCTGTTGGATGATTATGCCGGGGACTTGGAGGAGGCCAAATTCCAGGCAGTGCATCACCAGTTCGTGGCCAATGCTCTTGTATACGAATATGGAAAAAAAATAAATCCTCACATGCAGATCGGCACCATGGTGGCAGACTGCACCTATTATCCCAATTCCTGCAAGCCTGAGGATGTGGTTCTGACCATGAAGCGCAATCGGATGCAGTACTTTTATACAGATGTACAGCTTCGCGGCGAATATCCTGCTTATGCAATCCGTTTCTTTGAAGAAAACGGCTGGAACATAAAGACAGAGCCAGGTGATGAAGAAATCATCAGAAAAAACAAGCAGGATTTCCTGGCGATTTCTTATTACTCGTCAAAGGTGATTGATGCAGACTGCTGCGGTATGAATCCAAGGGATGCAATACAAAATCCCAATTTAAAACCAACTCCCTGGGAATGGAGGATGGATCCCCTGGGATTTTATAACTGCTTATCCCAGTATTGGGACAGATACCAGGTGCCCATCATGATTGCGGAAAATGGTTTCGGAGCCATGGATAAGGTGGAGGAAAACGGTGAGATCCATGATGATTACCGGATCGACTACTACCGCCGGCATATAATGCAGATGAAAGAATGCATAAAGGATGGAGTGGATATTTTTGCTTACTGCCCATGGGGCCCGATTGATCTTGTAAGCTCATCAACAGCGGAAATGAGCAAGAGGTATGGATTTATTTACGTTGACCAGGATGACGAAGGAAGAGGATCAAAGGCCAGAAGCAGAAAGGATTCTTTTTACTGGTACAAAAAGGTAATCGCTTCCAATGGGGAAGATTTGGAATAGGAATCATGGAATCAAATACCGGTGGAATGCTCTTGAAAAAGAGGGCATTCCACCGGTATTTTTGCGAGGTTTCTCTGGTTTTGATCCCAGAATAATCCTGGCTGATTTCCAGAAAATGCATAAAAATTTAATAAAAAGATAATTGACACTCCATTTAAACGGATGTAGAATGATAAACATTGAAAATTGTTAACAATGTTAAGTGAAAAATAGGGGGATTTTTGTTGTGAAGGATGGGCAGGAAGAATACATAAAGAAATTTAAAGAGGAACTGGCTATGATGATGGGAAGCAAACAAAAGGTCCATAAAAATTGTATGCCGGAAGGAATCACGCGGAGCGAATTTTTTGCGCTGCATCAAATACGGGGTGGAATGAATGAAAACCCGGAAAACAAGGGAATTCATGTCTCTGATTTGGCAAAGAGCCTGAATATCGCATTATCGGCAGCATCCCGGATGCTGAATACACTGGAGGAAAGGGGCCTGGTATACAGGGAAATAGATCCCAAAAACCGCAGGAACATCTGCGTTTTCTTAACACAAGAAGGGGAGAACATGTGGAAGAAATGTTCTGGAATGATGAGCGAGCTTCTGGAGCGGGTGATCATGGGCATGGGAGAAGAAGACGCGTGCAAATTAATAAAATTATGGAAAAGGTTTTCCGAACTGATGGAAAAAGAAGTGAATTTAATCATGAAGGATAAGGACGCAGGTGAGGAAAAAAAACAATAGACTACGGCAGTTAAGAAGGGGTTTTAAAGAAAATATGAGAGATGAAAGGAAAGGAGGGAATCAGTTTGAAAACATTTTTCCGGTATTTTAAACCGTATTTTTTATTTTTAGCAGTGTCAGTGGCGCTGCTGTTTGGTCAGGCAACATGCGATTTGTCACTTCCTGATTTCATGTCTGATATTGTAAACAAGGGAATTACAACGGGCAATACCTCGTATATCGTTAAAATTGGATTTCAGATGTTAGGAATCGCTTTGATCAGTGCCTGCTGCACGATTTTAGTCGGCCTTATTGCAGCCAGGATCGCGGCCGGTGTCAGCCGGGACCTGCGGAAGGACATTTTCGCCAAGGTGGAAAGCTTTTCCAATGCGGAGATGGAGAAATACTCCACCTCTTCCCTGATCACAAGGACGACCAACGACATCACCCAGATCCAGCAGCTGATCGTCATGATAATCCGCATCGTATTTTATGCTCCCATCATGGGAATCGGAGGCGTGATACACGCCCTGGATAAAGACAAATCAATGTCATGGGTCATTGCTCTTTCCGTAGGATTACTGCTGGTGGTGGTTTTCAGCATGCTGGCGGTTGTCATGCCCAGCTTTCAGTTTGTTCAAAAGCTCATTGACCGTTTAAACCTGGTGGTAAGGGAAAGCCTGGAAGGAACCCTGGTGATCAGGGCCTTTAATACCCAGAAGTTTGAAGAAAACCGGTTTGAAAAGGTGAATTCAAGGCTGACTCAGACCAATTTGTTTGTCAATCGGGTTACCTCCGGCATGATGCCTGCCATGATGCTGATCATGAATCTGACCAATTTACTGATCATATGGGTAGGGTCAAAGGCAGTGTCCTCCTTCCGGATGGAAGTGGGGGATATGATGGCCTACATGCAGTATGTTATGCAGATTATCATGGCGTTTTTAATGATGACCATGATGTTCATCATGATTCCAAGAGCCATTGTGTCCATCAGGCGTGTTGTGGAAGTGCTTCAGACAGAACCTTCCATTGCAGACCCTGAGGCTGCAGCTGAAATCCCGGAGGTTTCCAAAGGGGTTGTGGAGTACCGCAACGTATCCTTCCGGTATCCGGATGCAGATGAAGATGTCTTACATAACATTACGTTTACAGCCCTTCCAGGGCGTACCACAGCTTTTATCGGCGCTACGGGAAGCGGAAAAAGCACCCTGGTGAACTTACTCCCCAGGTTCTATGATGTGACAGGAGGAGAAATCCTCATTGACGGGATCAATATTAAGGATTGGCCGGTCCATCAGCTGCGGGATATCATAGGATTTGTTCCCCAAAAGGGGATTTTATTTTCAGGAACCATTGAAAGCAACTTAATGTACGGAGACCGGGAGGCCACCAAAGAACAGGTGGAAGACGCGGCGGATACGGCTCAGGCTATGGAATTTATCCATTCAAAGCCAGAGGGCTTTGAAACCTCCATTGCCCAGGGAGGAGGAAATGTATCAGGCGGACAAAAACAAAGGCTTTCCATTGCCAGGGCACTTGTAAAAAGAGCACCTGTAAATGTGTTTGACGACAGCTTTTCCGCCCTGGACTTTAAAACGGATGCAAAGCTTCGGGCCGCCCTTCGTGAAAAAACCGGTGACAGCGCCATCTTTTTAGTGGCCCAGCGCATCAGCACCATTATGAACGCAGACCAGATCATTGTTTTGGAGCACGGCAGGATTGCCGGAATGGGAAGCCACCGGGAATTGATGAAAACCTGCGAGGTTTACCGGGAAATTGCATTATCACAGCTTAGCGAGGAGGAATTGAAATGACAGAGAAAAAACCATCCAGTTCCCCCGTGGGTAAAGGAGGCCCAATTCAGGGCAAAGGAGAGAGCGCAAAGGATTTTAAAGGAACCATGCTTCACCTGGCCCGTTACTTAGAGCCTTATAAACGCTCTGTAATTGTGGTGATCCTCTTTGCCAGCTGTTCCTCTGTGTTTTCCATTGCAGGGCCAAAGATTTTAGGAAAGGCCACCACAAAGCTGTTTGAAGGCCTGATTGCCTGGATGATGGGAACCGGATTATTAACGGATTTCCGCTATATCAGAAACCGGCTGCTGCTTTTGGTAGTGCTTTATCTGGTATCAGCCGTATTCTCTTATTTACAGAGTTATATTATGTCCGGCATCAGCATGCAGGTCACCTATGAGCTGAGAAAGAATATTTCGGAGAAAATGAACCGTCTCCCTCTTAATTATTATGATACAAGGACCCATGGTGAGATATTGTCAAGGATCACCAATGATGTGGATACGGTGAGCCAGACCTTAAATCAGAGCCTGACGCAGATCATCACTTCCGTGACAACCCTGGTGGGAATCGTCATCATGATGATATCCATCAGCATCCGGATGACCTTGGTGGCTGTTTTGGTACTTTTCGTTTCCATGGTTCTCATCATGTTTGTGGTGAAAAAATCCCAGGTATATTTTCAGAAGCAGCAGGAAAGCCTGGGATATTTAAACGGCCATATTGAGGAAATTTACAGCGGCCATAATGTGGTGCAGATATTTAACGGAGAAAAGGAAGCCATTGAAAAGTTCGGAAAGATCAACAGCAAGCTGTACGGATCGGCCTGGAAATCCCAGTTTTTATCAGGCATGATGATGCCTATCATGTCCTTTATCAGCAACCTGGGTTATGTTTGTGTCTGTCTTCTGGGCGGATATCTGACTGTGGAAAAGGTGATTGAGATTGGAGATGTCCAGGCGTTTATCCAATACATGCGGTCATTTATGCAGCCTATTTCCCAGATCGCCAACGTGTCCAATACCCTGCAGTCCACAGCAGCGGCGGCAGAGCGTGTATTCGAGTTTTTAGATGAGCAGGAACAGGTGCCGGAGTGCGGTACACCCATCCAGCTCCAGTCGGTTCATGGAAATGTGGAATTTAAAAATGTTTGTTTTGGCTATGAGCCGGATACATTGATCATTCATGACTTCTCCTCCGCCATAAATGCCGGCCAGATGGTGGCTATTGTAGGTCCCACAGGAGCGGGTAAAACAACGGTGGTGAAACTGCTGATGAGGTTTTATGAATTAAATTCCGGTCACATTCTCATCGACGGTCATGACACCCTGGATTTTACAAGAGGGGACTTACGCTCCATGTTCGGCATGGTGCTTCAGGAAACATGGCTGTACAATGCCACCATCATGGATAATATCCGGTATGGAAATTTTGATAAAACAGATGAAGAAGTCATAGAGGCGGCAAAAGCGGCTCACTGTGATGAATTCATCCGGGCATTGCCTGGCGGCTATCACATGGTGATCAACGAGGAATCCAGCAACTTATCCCAGGGACAGAAGCAGCTTTTGACCATTGCAAGGACAATTTTGGCTGATCCCAGGATTTTGATCCTGGATGAAGCCACCAGCTCCATTGATACAAGAACAGAAGTGTTGATCCAAAAGGCCATGGGCAAATTAATGCAGGGCAGAACCAGCTTTGTAATCGCCCACCGCCTTTCCACCATTCGGGATGCAGATTTAATCCTGGTAATGAAGGACGGCGATATCATTGAACAGGGAAATCATGAATTGCTGCTGGAGAAGAAAGGATTTTATGCAGATCTGTATCACAGCCAGTTTGCAGATTAGCCAAATACCCCGCAACAGGCTATGGGATATTTGCCCCATGGGCAGCCGCCAAAGTCAGGACCTCCTGACCTTGGACCGCTGCCTTCGCGAGAATAACAGAACGGAGAGGAAAGAATATGCAGGAAAACAAACATATGAATGTTGAGGATCAGGAAATAAAGACAGGAGCAGGAAAACTGAAAAAAATCATAGCTCCCCTTCTGATCCTGCTGGTGCTTGCCGGATGCGTGGCCGGATATTATGTCTATGATTCAAACGTATCCTATTTTAAAACAAACAATGCAAAGGTGACGGCAAAGCTGTATTCCGTGAAAGCGGTAACCAATGGAAAGCTTTTGTCATGGGATGTGGAAAACGGTGATCTGGTGGAACAGGACCAGGTGCTGGGACGGCAGGAAGTCCTTCCTTATATCACTTCCCCCATTACAGGAACAGTGGTAAAAAATGACGGGGCCATCAATCAGACCGTTGCCCTGGGATCTGAGCTGGCCCTGGTAGCCGATACCTCGGACTTATATATTGGAGTGAATGTGGAAGAAACAGATATCATGAAGGTCCGCTTAGGACAGCGGGTGGATGTGAAAATAGATGCATATCCCGGAAAAAACTTTAAAGGCCAGGTGACGGAGATTGATCCGGCCACCCAGACTTATTTTTCCAACAGCCCCAGCTTTAACACCAGCGGGGAATATACAAAGGTGACCCAGTTGATTCCAATTAAGGTGACGATTGAAAACGAAGAAAGTCTTCCCCTGGTTTTTGGCATGAACGCATCTGTTAAAATACATCTGAAATGAAAAGGGCTTACAGGAGGTCAGAAAATATGAAGAAATTGTTCACAGGTTTTACGGCAATGGCAATACTGTTGGGCTTGCTTACGGGATGTGCGGCAGAAAGTAAACAGACAGAGGTGACTGTGGCAGTGGCCAAATCAGGGAAGGATTTGTCCACCATGGTCTGGCAGGGAACCGTGGAAGCCCTCAGCAGCATTGATGTAATGCCAAACAGCAATGGGAGGATTTTAGAGATTCCGGTAAAGGAAGGGGATCATGTAAATCCGGGAGACATTTTGTTTCAGGTAGACGATCAGGATGTGAAACTGCAGCTGGAGCAGGCAAGGGCAGGTTATCAGGCAGCGGAAGCCGCTTTTAAAAATGCAGAGAAGGCAAGCCAGCAGAATACAAGTGTAAGGCCGGCAGAAATTACCTTTAACACAGCCAGAGATAATTTCAGCCGCATGGAAGCCTTATACGCCGGGGACGCCGTTTCCCAGGCAGAGTATGAAGGGGCAAAGGCCCAGATGGATATTGCAGCCGCACAGCTTCAGGCGGCAAGGAACGGGCAGACCGGCAATTACGATGTTACAAAGGCCCAGCTGGACAGCGCCAGGGCTTCCCTGGATATTGTGCAGAAGAAATATGACGACTGTAAGGTCACTTCCCCAATATCCGGAATGGTGACAAACGTTTATGCGGAAGTGGGCCAGATGGTTTCCCCTCAGGTCAAGGCAATAACAGTCATTGATGACAGCGGCAAAAAGGTGAAGATCCAGGTGGCTGACATGGATATTGACCAGCTGAAAACCGGGATGGCAATGAAGGTCAATCTTCAGCCCCTGGGAGAAAGCTGCCAGGGAAGCATTTCCGAAATATCCGCAGTCAGCAATGCTTCAACAGGAATGTTTACGGTAACCGTACAGCTGGAAGAGGCAAGCAAGGTCAGCTATATCGGCCTGACAGCAGATTTAAGGGTATCTGATAATAAGGAAAACAGTTCCGTATACATTCCTGCAAAGTGTATCCAGTCCGACGACTCCGGGACTTTTGTATACAAGGTTTCCGATGGAAGCATTGTCAAGACGGCGATCACAGAAGGAAAGAAAAAGAACGCTTATTATGAGGTGTCCCAGGGGCTTTCTGAAGGAGATGAAGTGGTGATGCAGAGCAGCAGTCCTTTGGAAGACGGTAAAAAGGTACAGGTGCTGACTGTAAAGTAGGCTGGAATAGGATGGGGCTGTTATAAAATAGTATTTTTGCAGAATAGTGCGCAAAAGGGTGCGTTGCAAAATAGATGAGAAATGAACTGCCCTATATAAGTTAAAAATCGGGAGCATATCCATTCGGTTTATCCATTGGATATGCTCTCGTACTTTTTTCGCCTGGAAACGCTTATCCGTGCCTGTATATACTTCATGGAGTCGGCGTTACATGACATTTGACTCCAGGTGTTTAACCTGATACTTAGATTCTTTCAGAATAAGAATAATGATTATGGTGGAATATTTTGCGGTTTTTATGGCATAATCATAGCCAGATCATAATTAGCATATTGGAGGAGTAAGTATTTCCTTTTGAATGTCAGGTCTTTTTTTCGACGGACGTGCGGCATTCTCCACCTTCCAAGCATGTGATGGAACCTCCAGCTTTTATCGCCTCACCTTATAACAATGGGAGAGGGAGGTGCAGTTAATACGAACAACTCACAATAATGCGATCTTTCCGGGATTGGGGCCGTGACCGTATATCCGGGAATGACGGATGAGATGATTACTTTGTGAGTAAAGTGTTTCATGAAGCTATGAGGAGATAAATAATGAATAGTAATGAATAAATGAAGTGCATAAAACAAGTTTAAAAATATTAAAAGAGATAGATAGAATTTGCAGAAAACATGATATATGTTATTTGTTGGATTCCGGAACCCTTTTAGGCGCAGTGCGCCACAATGGTTTTATTCCCTGGGATGATGATGCAGATATTGCCATGACAAGAAATAACTTTCATAAATTTCAGAGAGTGGTAAGAGAAGAATTGACATCGGAGATGGAGTTTGTTGAACCGAAAGATAATGGGAGTTTCTTTTTGGATTTTACAACAAGAGTTTATTATAGAAACAGCGCATCAAAGCGATGTATATTAGACGATGTTAATTATGAAGAACTGGCTGCAAAAAGTAAAGGTAAAAAATTGCTTCGGATTCATCAAATGGCAGTTGATGCTCAGAAATTGAACCGTATTTTTGTGGATATATTTGTAATTGATAAGCTATCAGAAAATAAAGTGATGAGTGCTGTTAATCTGGGATTGAATACAATCTTATTTGGTTTGGGCTTTGGACATAGATTTGGATTAAATTATAAAAAATATAAACCGAATGAGCGAATCGTTATTGCCATATTATCAGCAATAGGAAAACGAATACCACTTCCAATCATATATAAGTGGGAACAGTATGCTGCCACAATGAATAAGAAAGATAATAGTGATAAGAGATTTTTTAGCTCCTATATACCAAATTATTTTTACATTAAAAGTAAAAAGGAATGGACCGAAGAAGTCACAGAACTGGTTTTTGAGGATACAAAGTTAATGGCTCCACTGCATTATAAGGAAGTATTAACCGTATTGTATGGCGATTATAATAAACTTCCTCCGGAAGATGAGAGACAACCGTATCATTTTCATGGAGATATTAAAGTGTGGTAAAGTAGATAAATAAGAAAACTATTCCGTTATAAAGTCTAACTTATTGGGGGCACATCAAAATATCTATGGGAGCAGCGCTCGTTTCTTGTTCTAAAATGCGAATGGCAGGTTCTTCGGAACCTGCCATTCATGGCATAATAAGATATGTCAAGTAAATTAATATACCAAAGAAATTATACCGAATTATCGGAGGTTTATTAACTAAATTATAAATCCTTCAGGCAGTTTTGATAAGTTTTCGGCGGAGCAGCCGTATAAGACTGGAGGGAATAGAAATAATCCAGGGCAGCTCTCCGGCAGTTTTCAATATGAACGCACATCAGCTGCGCCGCTGTTTCATAATCCTTTTTAAGGAGGGTATCAATAATGTCCAGATGCTCCCTTCTGGCATCATGGATCTGAATCTGGTTCTGTTTGCTGGATATGATGATCCTGGTATTTTCGTCAAATACCTTGTGCATCATATCAATGATAAACCTGTTTCCGCAGTGTTCGATGATGAAAAGATGCATGGCTGTATCCAGCCTGAATCCATTCTGTACATCAATGGTCTTTTCTGCAAGCTTTTCCCGGAACAAAAGAAGCTCTTTTTCCGGAAGGTGGGGTCCTGCCATCCGGAGGGCAATGGATTCGATCTCTGACCGGGCCTGGAAAATCTGCATTACATCGCTTAACAGAATATCCGTCACATAGATCCCCTTTTTCGGCATGATCTTCACAAATCCCTCCACCTCCAGGCGGCTTATTGCCTCTCTGATGGGAGTGCGGCTAAAGCCCAGCTCCAAAGCCAGCTGGGCTTCATTGAGCATGGTGCCTGGCGGATAGATACAATTAATGAGCCGTTCCTTTAATATGCCGTAAACGTGATTTTTCAAATCCCGGTTAGCAGTTGTTTTATTAGCCATAATCACTTTTCACCTTTAATATTGATTTCTGATAATCTCTTATTGTAGTATACAATGTATCTATTATATACCCAATCCACTCAAAGAGCAAGTGAGTAAAAACTGACAAAAAGATAACGTTCTAACTGTTATATTTATCAATTGAAAAAGAAATAAGCATGTTGTATACTTTATGTATAAAATAAGCATAAAACACAAAGGAGAAGGAAGTATGAAGAACAAGGTATTGGCATTGGTTACTACTCTGGCAGCCGTAATTTCCTTAACGGCATGTTCCGGCGGCGCCCGCCAGGAAGCGGCTCCCGCTGAAGCGTCCGTAAAAACCACGGAAGCCGTAACAAGCAGCAAAACTGCAAAAAAGCCATATGAAGATCCCATTAAAATTGCGTATGTGGCGCATGACATCGGGACTCCGGTGAACCAGGCATGGCTGGAAGGAATGGAGAGAGAATGCTCTTATTATCCCAACATCACCATCCAGGGGTTTGACGGAAAGAGCAGTGCAGAGGAACAGGTTAAGATCATGCCAGAGGTCATCACTCAAAAATATGATGCCATCGTTCTCCAGGCCAGCGACAACTCGGCCCTTGCCGCTTCTGTAACTGAGGCGGAGAAAGCCGGAATCCCGGTTATTACCATTAACATGGATGCGGATTCCGTGCATTCTGCCCTGGTGCAGATCTCTATACTATGAAAACGCTCAACAGGTTTATTTTTCCAGGCAATGAGCCGGAGGCAGGAATGCTGCTGGATATTTGACTTCAAAAAGTAATGACAGGAGATGAAAACCATGGTCAGAAGGAAAGAAGACGTACCGTCAGAGCTTAAGCAAAGCCCTTTTGGAGGAATTGGAGAGATTACCGTGCGAAGCCTCTTAAAAGGGCCTGAGGAGCTTTATGAAAAAGGCAGGGTGTTCGCCCATACCACGGTGTATCCAGGAGCCGGGCTGGGATATCATATTCATGAGAATGAATCAGAAACCTATTATATTTTAAGCGGAACCGGACGGTTTAATGATAATGGGACAATTGTTACCGTAACCGGAGGTGATGTGACATTTACCGGGGCCGGAGAAGGCCATAGCATAGAAGCAATTGGGGAAGAGCCGGTTGAAATGATCGCATTGATCCTTTATAAAGACTGAACTGAAAAAAGCACCGCCTTGTAATGAAATGGCTTTTGCAAAGCCAGGCATGTACACAAGACGGTGTTTTTATTATGAGGCGGGATTTGACTGCCGGGGAAATCCAGTTATTGTTAAAAGCGCCCAGTAAATCTGAATTTCTGAAAAATCTGAGATACATACGTGGTAAAAGGCCATAGAAGATAGCAGAAAGTTTCGTATTGTGGTAGAATAAAAACATAAGGAGATTTCGGGACAAGTTGGCCAGGTGAAGGCGGGGAAAATGTAATATATGAAAATTGACAGATTATACGCAATAACCGTGTATCTCCTTAATCACGGAAAAACATCTGCTTCTGAGCTTGCAAAAAGATTTGAAGTTTCAGTGCGCACGGTGCAGCGGGATATGGACGCACTCTGTCAGGCAGGCATTCCGATTGTTGCAGAAACAGGTCCCTTTGGAGGTTATTATCTTACGGACACGTTTCATATGGATGGGCATACAGCGACACAAGAGGACTATTCGTTCATACTTACCGCTTTAAAAGGTTTTTCATCTGCAATGAATAACTCCAGGATTAATGCAACCCTGGAAAAGCTTTCGGCACTTACCAGAGACAAAGATGACAGTATCATTCTGGACTTTTCCGTACTTCGGGAAGATGATGGAACGCTTCTTCAAACGCTGCAGGCCGGAATACGGGCAAAGCGCCCGGTTAGCTTTACCTATACAAATGCGGATAACATAACCCGCATGCATACGGTTGAGCCTGTGGCAGTGGTTTATCGCTGGTATGCCTGGTATCTGCTGGCCTACTCGGTTGTAAAAGATGATTACAGAACATATAAGCTGGTCCGTATGAGGAACGTGGAGCTTATGGGCATACCGTTTACAAAAGAACATGATTCCGCAGAAGCCATACTTCGTGAAAATGATAGAAAAAGTCCCCAGCCCTGCACACAGGTAATCGTCCGCTGTAAGCCTGAAGCAAGGGCAAAAGCTATGGAGTACCTCAACGGAAAAGTCACTGTGGAGTATGAAAATGACGAATGCGAAATGACCTTGCACGTAATTGAAAGTGAGCATTTATGGCTTGGAACCCTGCTTTCCCTGGGCGATGGAATAGAAATTGTGGAGCCGGAGCATATCAGGAAGCAGGTGGTTGAAGCAGCGAAAAAGATTATTTTGCTGTATGGTTAACTATGACATAATGTTGTCATAGATACTTCCGTATAATAGAAATATCTAAAAAAGGAGGTATTATTTATGACCATACAGGATATTAAACAAAGGTACGGAATCTGCGGGCTGGTATGTGGCCTTTGCAGCTGCCGCACGGTATGTGCAGGCTGCAAAGGTAAGGAGGATTCTTGCGGGATTAAAGCTTGCTGCCATAAAAAAGGCCTGGATTATTGCTTCCAGTGTGACCAATGGCCATGTAATAGGGATATGCACAAAGGAATACGGATGAGGGCATTCAATACGGTTGCAAAAGAGGAGGGGCTGGACAAACTGGCGGAATATTTATATATGAATGATAACCGCGGAATTGTTTATCACAGAGAGGATAAGTTGTCCGGCGACTATGATAAGTGCAAAAACCAGGAAGAGGTAATTGATCTGCTTAAAAACGGCAGGAAAAACCCCTATGATGTATGTCCGACATACGAAAGCAGACACTTTATCCTGCGAAAGGTATCAGCAGGCGATGCAGCTGACCTTCTGGAATGTTATAAAAATCCTGCTGCCAGCGTACAGGCCAACTCTGAAAATTGTAGTTATGGTTACGGTTCACAGACCTTGGAAGAGATGCAAAACGCCATTGAACAATGGCTTGAAGAATACTGCCGTCAGAACTTTGTCCGTTTCAGCATCATAAATAAAGAGGACAACAGGGCAATGGGAACAATGGAAATATTTGATGGCGGACGCAGAGGCCACAGCGTTTTGCGCATGGATCTATTATCCGCTTATGAAAGCGCAGAACCTATTGACGAACTGCTGCATATGGCCGATAATTTTTTTAATGATTTTGATTGTAAGAAAATTGCTACAAAAGCTGTTCCCAATGGTGTGGAGCGCATTAACGCCTTAATTCAGAACGGTTACATACCCTATCCCTCAAATGAAAAATGGGAGTGGGAACATTATTATATCAAAAGGAGAACATGATGATGAAGTTTGAAATTTACCGGGAGAAAACCAATGATCACCTTAACTAACAGACAGGCAAGAGATTTTATGCTTCTCAAGCATGGGCTTCTTGGGGAACACAAATTTACGGGTAAGCAGGGGGCCTTTGATTTTGTGCGCCAGGCAGGCTGCATTCAGTTTGATCCGGTTGATTCCTGCGGAAAGAATGCGGAGCTTACCCTGCAATCCCGTGTCAAGGGCTTTACAAAGCAGACTCTTTACGAACTTTTGTATAAGGACCGTAAGCTTGTGGATTATCCCGATAAAAACCTTTCCATTATTCCAACAGAAGACTGGCCGTATTTTGAACGCTACCGTAAAGCTGCACGAGAAGGCGGGCTGCGTTTTAAAGAGCTGGCGGAGCTGGAAGCAGACACAAAGGATTACATCCGGGCAAACGGAGCGGTGGGCTCCGATGATTTACCCATACAGGGCAGTATACACTGGCATTCCGCCATTCATTGGAGCGGTAACTGGAGCGGCAGCACCAATGCGTCACGGGCGGTGCTGGAACAGCTGTATTCTACCGGCGAGTTGATCATCCATCACAAAAAAGGCGCCAGGAAGTATTATGACCTCACTCATAAACATCTATCTGCCGGATTCCTTGACGCTCCTGACCCTTTGCCGGATGAATTTGAGCATCAAAAATGGCGTGTCCTTCGGAGAATAGGCGCAGTAGGGCTTCTGTGGAATCGTCCATCCGACGCATGGCTGAATATCTGGGGACTTAAAACCCCGCAAAGAACCCAGGTGTTCCAGGAATTGCTTGCAAAAGGAGACATTCTCCAGATCAAGGTAGAAGGCTTAAAGGATATGCTTTTTTGCCAGGCTGAGGATTTATTTCTAATAGAAATGGTTTTGCAGTCCGATACCTTTAAACCCCGCTGTGAACTGATTGCACCCCTGGACTGTATGATGTGGGACAGAAAGCTGATCCGCGCATTATTTGACTTTGAATACACCTGGGAAATCTATACCCCGGCAGACAAACGTAAATACGGATTTTATGTTTTGCCGGTACTTTATGGCAGTAAGTTGGTCGGTCGTGTGGAAACCGTGGCTGACATAAAGAACAGCACCTTGATTGTGAAAAATATCTGGTATGAAGATGGAATAAGACAAACAAAAAAGCTTCAGGCAGCTGTTAAGGGCTGCATAAAACGGTTTGCAAAATTCAATGAATGTCATGAGATTGATTTTGGCCAAGTCTGTTAAAGCAGAAAAAATGAAAGGATATGTCAAGGATTCCACCAGCGGCTGCGCCATCCTTGATAAGTCCTTTCATTTTTTAAAATGCTTTTTCCTTTCACGGCGGAAATTGCAGACAGTTCTTGCTTATTTTATCAAGTGTTTTTATTCGTTACTTCTTGCATGCCAGGCATTTCCGGTAGTTTTTATTGGCCTGTTCCCAGTCTATTACCTGGAACCAGTTTTGGATGTATGCGTCCCTTTCATTGTAATGCAGTAAATAATAGGCGTGTTCCCAAACGTCTATGGTAAGGACCGGACAGAGGTTTTGAACGATGGGGGTATCCTGATTTGCTGTGGTCACGATTTTCAGCTTGCAGTTTTGATCCACCACCAGCCACGCATAACCGGAGCCGAAAACGGACAGCGCCTTTTCCTTGAATTCCTTGTAAAAGTCTTCTACAGATCCAAAATCCACGACAAGGGCATAATAGAGCATTCCGGCCTGGCATCGGGTCTCAGAATTTGACATACCGTTAAAGTAAAAGATGTGATTGTAAACTCCGCCGCCGTTATTTCTGATGGATTTTTGAACGTCTTTCTGCATACAGTCCATGTTGCAGAGCAGCTTTCTTAAAGACCAGCTTTGCAGATCAGGACAGTCTTTTAAGGTAGCATTCAGGTTGTTCACATAGGTCTGTAAGTGCCTGTCATGATGAAGGCACATTGTCTTTGTGTCGATACACGGCTCTAAGGCATCATAAGCATAAGGAAGAGGTGGATTTACAAAAGGATAATGCTCATTCATTTAGGTGATTCCCTGTTTCTATTGTCTGTATAAGTATATTCAGAAAAATGGGGCATGTGAGAGTTAAAAAAGAATTTATATAATTTTTATTTGGGGTTTGTCTGAAAATTGAAGTCCATGGAAATACCGTGACAGCAATCCTTGACAAAGGGCATTGGAATTATTATGCCTGAAATATAAAATGAAAAAAGATCTGCTTACGCCATTAATTCCGGAAAAAAACATTAAAAGGTGGAAAAGTTTAGAAAATTATAAGAATTTTATACTTAAAAATGTTATATCAACCCGTTATAATTAATAAGGAAAAAAGAAGTGGTACCAATACAGGAGGGAAACGGGCATGAACAAATTTATGCACACTGAAAAAGAAACGGGCGAAGCGGCGGAAATGGAGCCAATGTCTGATGAAGTATTTGATAAAGAGCTGCAAGGCCTGATGGAGGAGGAAAATGGAGGAAAAAAGAAAAAGAAAAAAGGCTTGCGTAAAAAGTGGAGCAAAAAGAGAAAGATCATAACCATTGGAGCAGCGGCCATTGGGGCCTTTTTTGTTGCCTTTAAGGTTCTGGCAGGCGGAGGCAGTGTGGCTATGCCGGTGACTGCCTCGCCCCTTGCCAAAGGAGAGGTGGTGGAAATGCTTTCAGTCAGCGGGCCTGTTCAGGGAACGGACAGCGTGGAGGTGGTATCCAGTCTTCATGCGGAGATCCTGGAGCTTCTTGTAAAGGAAGGGGACCGGGTGGAAAAGGGACAGGTTTTGGCTACCCTTGATGACAAGGATGCAAAAAAGGAAGTGGACATCGCCCAAAATGCCTATGACCTGGCTGTGAGCACCTATGGAGATAAGCAGAGGGAAGCGGAAAACGGATATGCAAAGGCAAAGCAGGATTATGACACTGCCAGAGCCAACTATAACCGGACCCTGGCTCTTTACCAGGGAGGAAGCGCTTCCCAGGTGGAGCTTGAGACTGCATCCAACACCATGAATGACGCGCAGCGGGAAATGAGTACATATACCTTAAAAAATGGAAAGCCGGTGGCAAATGAATCCTATGCCCTTCAGATCGAAAAAGAGGCCTTTGAACTGGAACAGAAGAAGGAAGCATTAAATAATACGAAGGTCACCAGCCCCATTGCGGGAACTGTAGTAAGAGTCAACTGCAAGGTGGGCCGTTTTGCAGATAAAACCGATGATGACAAACCCATGTTCATCATCAACAATTTGGATGTGCTGGAAATGAAGATCAATGTCAGCGAGTATTCCATAGGAAAGGTTGCCATAGGACAGCCGGTGGAAATCAGTGCGGATATTTTAAACGGTGAAACAGCAAGAGGGGAAGTGACCGCCATTTCTCCAACCGGAGAGGAGAAGGGAAATGGTTCCACGGAAAGGGTCATTCCCACCACCATACGGATCATTGACCAGAACACCAAGCTGATTGCAGGAATTACCGCCAAGGCAAAGATCGAGCTTCAGAAGGCGGAGGATGTATGGGTTGTTCCAATTTCAGCAGTGATCCAGCAGCCTGACGGCAGCACGGCCATTGCCTGTGTAAAGGATAAAACAGTAACCTTTATTCCTGTGAAAACCGGAGTGGAGAGCGATATCCAGGCAGAGATCATTCCGGAAGAAGAGGGAGCCTTGACGGAAGGGATGCAGGTGATTGATGCCCCGACTCCTATGCTTACAGAAGGAATGGCAGTAACCGTGATTTCACCGGTTCAGTAAGGGGGAGGAAGTATGTGGAAAAAAAAGGATAAGCTTCCTGCCCGCGTAACAGAGTATGTTAAGGAAGATTTGATAAAACTGGTGGATGTGGTAAAGGTTTACGATACCGGCTCCATTAAGGTGCTGGGATTAAAGCGGGTAAACTTAACCATTAAGCGGGGAGAATTTGTGGCAATTATGGGACAGTCCGGCTCAGGAAAGTCAACCCTCATGAACATTTTAGGGTGCTTAGACCGGCCTACTATGGGGCATTATTATCTTGACGGCATTGATACGGCGGAGCTTCCGGCCGATGATTTATCAGCCATCAGAAACCGCAAAATAGGATTTGTATTCCAGTCCTTTAATCTCATATCAAGGACCTCTGCATTAAAAAATGTGGAGCTTCCCATGACTTATGCCCATATATCCAAAAAATCCAGGGAGGAGCGGGCTTTAATGCTTCTGGAACGGGTAGGTCTTGGAAGCCGGTATGAGCACATGCCCAATGAGCTTTCCGGAGGACAGCGGCAGAGGGTTGCCATTGCCAGGGCGCTGGCAAATGAGCCTCCCCTGATTCTGGCCGATGAACCTACGGGAAACTTAGATACCGCCTCTTCAAAGGAGATCATGGAGCTGTTTTCCAAGCTTCACAAGGAGGGGGCTACTGTGGTGCTGGTAACCCATGAAGAGGATATTGCTGCTTTTACAGAGAGGATCATACGTTTTCGGGATGGACAGATGGTCAGCGATGAGCTCAATGTTCCTCAGATCCAGGAACAGGAAGAGTCTGAAAATATGGAGAAAGAAGGGACGCCATGCTGTTAGAAAACATGAGTATGGCGCTTCACGCCATACGGTCCAATAAAATGAGATCCTTTTTGACCATGCTGGGAATCATCATCGGCATTGGGGCGGTGATCGCCATTGTATCCGTAGGAGACAGCATGAGGAATTTATTTTCCGATGCCTATAAGGATGTGGGCTTTAACCGGGCCATCATTATGGTGTCCTGGGATGTGACGGATTTCCGGATGTCAGATTATTTTACCAGGGATGAAATGGACCGGGTCAGGGACGTGTACCAGGATAAGATCCAGTATATTGACAGCGATGCCAGTGCCGATGCAGAGGCTGTCAATGGGCGGAGAAAGGTTAAGTATCAATTCCAGGGGATTGATTCCAATTATACCGATGTACAGCCATTGGATATCATTTACGGAAGAGCCATCAATACGGCGGATGTAAAAGGAGCGGCAAATCATGTGGTTTTGGAGGATAAGGGGGCGGTGGAGCTGTTCGGCACCGCCGACTGTGTTGGCAGAACCTTCCGCATGACCATTAATAAAGACACCCAGGAGTATATGGTTGTTGGAGTCTATCATAAGGATATTTCTCCCATGATGGCCATGTTATTGGGAAACGGACAGACTCAGTCAGGGTTTCTGCCCTATACGGTCCTAACAAAATCCAATGATTTTTTTCAGGACTTGAACTTTTATGTCAGGGATGGAGTAGATATGAATGCATTTCTGACGGAACTTACCAGGTACGTGGCAAAATTAAAGGGCCGCCCGGAATCGGAAATCCGGACCATGTCCGTTGCCGAACAGATGGGAAGCGTAGATGCCGGCCTTTCCGGCATGGCGGCCGCTGTCGGCGGAATTGCCGCCATTTCTTTGCTGGTAGGAGGGATCGGGATCATGAATATCATGATGGTTTCCGTCACGGAACGAACCAGGGAAATCGGGGTCCGCAAGGCTCTTGGCGCGAGGACAAGAGATATTATGATCCAGTTTTTGACAGAGTCTGCCTTTATGTCGGCCTGCGGAGGAATCATCGGAATCCTTCTTGGAGTCGCTCTTGTGAAAGCAGGGGGAGCCGCTTTTCAAATGACAGTGGTCATCAGGCCCTCTGTAGTGGTCCTGGCAGTAGGATTCTCGGCTTTAGTGGGCATATTCTTTGGGCTTTATCCGGCTTCCAAGGCAGCGAAAAAAGATCCCATTGAAGCCTTAAGATATGAATAGGAGGGGAACGTCATGCTGCTGGAAAATATGAGTATGGCCATACATGCCATCAAGGCCAACAAGATGAGGTCCTTTCTGACCATGCTTGGGATTATCATAGGCATTGGGTCCGTCATTGCCATTGTATCAATCGGAGACACCATGCGGTTTATGGTATCTGACCTTTATAAAAATGTGGGAGTTACCCTGGCTTATGTCTATGTCTGGCCAAAGGATGGGGAGGATATGAGGCAAAGCGATTACTTTACCCTGGACGAAATGGATCGGGTGAAAGAGGTATTCGGAGACGATATCACCTACTTAGACAGCAATGCCAGCGTCAATGCAGAGGCTGTCTTTGGCCGCAATAAGATCAAGTACCGGTTTGAAGGAATCTACGCCAATTATCCCCAGGTCCAGAAGATCGACATCATTTATGGCCGCAATTTAAATGAGGCTGATATTAAAGGAAGAAAAAACAATGTCGTGCTGGAGGCAAAGGGGGCGGAGGCTCTGTTCGGAATGGAAAATGCGGTGGGAAAAACCTTCCGCACCACCATTTACGGAGTTACGGACGATTACAACGTTGTGGGTATCTACCGGCTGGACCAGAATCCCTTTGAAGCCATGATGTCCGGGGCCAGCGAGACCAAGGCAGGATATGTGCCGGATACCCTGCTGACCTGGCCCAATGACAACATTTACAGCCTGCGCCTTTATGCAAAGGAGGGAACCGACATGAATTCCTTTTCTGAAAGGTTCACTTCCTATGTGGCAAAGGCTAAGAACCGGAACAAGGAAGATGTCACCTTTTATTCTGTGTCCAGTGAAATGGGAAGTGCGGACACACTTATGGGAGGCCTGTCCGCTGCCGTGGGAGGGATCGCAGCCATCTCCCTTCTGGTAGGAGGAATCGGGATCATGAACATCATGCTGGTATCCGTTACGGAACGAACAAGAGAAATCGGGATCAGAAAGGCTCTGGGAGCAAGAACAAGGGATGTTCTGATCCAGTTTTTAACCGAATCAGCCATTCTTTCCGCCTTTGGCGGGATCCTGGGAGTTGTGGTCGGCGGAGGACTTGTGCTGGCAGGAGGAGCGCTTTTTGGCCTGTCGGTGGTGATAAAACCGGGGGTTGTTCTGGTGGCAGTTGGCTTCTCGGCGTTGGTTGGCTTGTTCTTCGGCATTTACCCTGCTTCCAAGGCGGCAAAGGCAGATCCCATCGATGCCCTGAGGTATGAATAAAGAATTGCGGGAGACCTGATGAGCCCAGAGTGAGGATAAGTTATATTATGAAAACAAAAGATGTTTTCATAATCGGATGGACGGGCTGAAAACAGCCCTTTTATCCTCACTTGCCTTGCAAGCTCGGATAAGTTATATTATGAAAACAAAAGATGTTTTCATAATCGGATGGACGGGCTGAAAAACAGCCCTTTTATCTTCACTTGCTTTGCAAGTTCAGATAAGTTATATTATTACAGGTTGGAAAGTCTTATGGATACAGACTTTCCAACCTGTTTTTGCATATTTGATACAGATTGTTTTTTATTCTTTTATCCCTTCCAGAAATCCCTGGAACTCATGAAAGTATGTTTCTTCTATTTTTTTCATCCACACCGTGATCCTTTTATCAGACAGCCGGAGCAGGAAATGGATGGACCCCACACATTCTCCTGCGATCTGGACCGGTAAGTAAAGGGAATCGGGTCCGGCCCACACTCCCTGTACGGCTATTCTCTGGTTATATCCTTCCAGAATGCTTACTTTCTGGCTGTGAAAAGAAAATGGAATATGAAAGGCAGAGTCAGGGGCGGAGAGAACAAGGGTACCATCTTCCGGACCAAAGGAGAGGGAAAGCCTGGAAAAACCGCCTGGATTTGCACAAAGCCCGTAAGAGACATCCCAGGCTCCGGGACCTTTTTGCTTCCTTATCTGTTCCGGGCCGCTTTGGATTTCTTCAACCGCATCATGGATCAAGTCCAGGATCTTCTGGTTTCCGCCTTTTATATTTTGTGTATCCGCTGTGACAACGAAAATCAGATCAGAATCAGGATAAAAAAGGACATACTGGCCCCCCATGCCATACATAGCAAATCCATTCCGGATGCGCCAGAACTGATATCCGTATCCCTGCTGTTCATCTGTAGTCTGACCAAAATGAATGGTAGGAACCTTAAAGGCAACCGCCTCTCTTAAATACTCTGCAAATTTCCCGGTTCCATTTTTAATGGTATCCATACAAAACCGGCCCAGCTTTAATAAGTCCATGGGGCGGGCCATAAGGCCGGAGCCTCCCATTTCTGAACCAAATGGATCAGGGATGATGTAAGCATCCTTGGAGAAACCGGTTTCATCCAGACATTTTTCCCTTAGATAATCCAGAACCCCTTTTCCTGTCAGCTTTATTACAAGGGCAGCCAGCGTATGGCTGGAAGAGGTGTCGTAAAGAAATATCTGACCGCTTCTGTGGGTGGGAGGCGTGGTGAAGAAGCTTTCCACCCAGTTTTTGCCTGGATCCGCTTTGTATGTGGTAGCGGAGTGGCAGGTTTCCATGGAAAGCATATGGCGTATGGTCATCTCTTTCAGCCAGGGATGAATCTCTCCGCAGGAACAGTATTCCGGGAAATAATCCGTGATCCTGTCATCCAGAGAAAGTTTTCCATCTGCATAAAGAAAGCCTGTGGCAAGGGAACAAAAGCTTTTTGTAATGGAAAACATGCGGTGAAGATCCGAGGCAGTGTAGGGGGCTTTATAAGTCTCCTTCAAAATCGTGCCTCCCTGTTGGGCAAGAAAGCTGTGGATGGGCAGCCCGCTTTTTTTAAGCCTGAGCCAAAGGGCTTCTGTTAGTTCCGGAATATTCTTAAATCTACTGTTTTGCATTGACTTTATCCCTCATTTCCTTTGGTGATACACCAAAATTCTTTTTAAATACCCGCCGGAAAGAGGCGGCATTGTTGTATCCAAGATACTGGTACAGGAGCGACAGGCTTGTGTCAGATTCCAGGATCATTTCCTTTGCCTTGGCCATGCGCAGCCGCTCTAAGTAGGTGGAAAAGTTTTCTGATACCTCTTTTTTAAACAGATAACTGAAATAATTTTCTGAAATCCCGAACTCATCGGAAATTTTTGTCAGGCACAAATTGGCATCGTGATAGTTGCTGTTTATGTATTCCTGTATTTTAAGAATCAGTTCATTTCCTTCGGAGCCGCATACATCACACAGCTGGATTGCAATGGTTTTCAAGCTGTCCAGGCTCATCTCTCCTTCAAACTGCTTGTCGATCATGTCCAAAAGCTTTAATTTTTCAGGCGCCAGACTGTCTGTGATGATGTTGTGCCTCTTTTTGAATACAGTAGCGCGTACATCAGAGATCAGCCAGCGCTGCTGGGTGCAGGAAAGGTTTCTTTTTCCGGTGTTTTCATTCTTAAGGAGCTTAAACAGCTCTCGGACCTGGTCCTTGTTTCCTATGGAAATAAAACCGCTTAACTGGACGGAAAGGCTTTCCGGGTAATAATAGACATCGCTGGAATGAGTGAAATCACAGCTTAAAATATATTTTTCCGCAGTGGTAATAGATTTCGCTTCCTTTGCCTGCTGGTAGGATTTCCATGTGTAAGAGATGAAACCGTTTCTGCCGCCTAATCCTCCGCTGATCCAGATTCCGTACTTTTCCAGAAGCTCTTTGTGCAGGGCAATAAAAATATCCATGTCCCGGCTGATGGCCTGTGTTGGGGGGACAGATTTGTCGGAGGAAATTAAAACGGCAAATACCCGGTCAGACGGCTTGTATATATACCCGGTATCAGGATAGTAACGGCGCAGAGCCTCCCTTACCAGCATGTCATAGTTCTGAAGGCACAGCTCCAGATCATTGGAGCGGATCATGGAATCCTCGGAAGGGGATACCTCGGTATATAAAACGTGGAATTTCGTATCCGGCCGGTCTAAGGAAAGCTCACCTATGATGTACTGCATTTCATCGTTGGTGGTGATGCTTCCTTCCATGATCCTTCTCATGTAGGATTCAATGACCATTGGCTTCTGCTTTTCCACCAGAAGGTTTAAAGAGGTGGCCATGGACTCCGTTACGGTCAGTTCATTTGCCAGCTGGGTCAGGCAGCGGCTGCCGAAGGAGGAAAAAACTCCTGCTATGATTCCGCCGATGACAAAGGAGGCAATGGTAATGGCCGTAAAAAAACGCTGGTAAGGGAGGATCGAGTAATAAGCTTTGTCCGCAGGCTGGACCAGATAATAGGTCCAGTTATTATAGGAAGAGGAAACCGTGGTCACTAACATTTCCCTGCGGTTTTCCTTTGGGGTGAAGTGGGCGGTCTGGTTACTGTAATCCAGTCCTTTTAAGGTGTCAAAGCTGCTTACTTCCTCTGCGCCTGACAGAAGGAATGCCTGGGAGCCGTTCTTGTCGTAAGCAACCAGGTATCCTTCTCCGTATAAGTTCATGTCTGAAAAATATGCTGTGATCAGATCGTAGTCAAATTCATAACACAGGACAGAATCTGCTCCCGCTTTAACAACTGAGGCGGAGAGAGGCTGGATGTAGAGAAAGCTCCTGGCTGTGCTCTGCAAATGTCCGAAGGGAATGAATTTGTTCCAAAACACGCTGTTTAAAAGGGCTTCGGAAAACTGTTTGGGCTCGATCTGATACGTTGTATTGTGCCGGATATAAAAATTATAATCCGAAAACAAGGTGGAGGAAACTGCATATTTGGAATTTTTCATATAAATAAAAGAATTGCTGATGGGAAGCAGAAACTCTACCGGAGTAATGGATTTTAAACTCAGCTGGGTTTGATAGGCCAGATGGTAAAAATCGGATCCTTCCTCTCCTGTGAGATGGGAAAGGTCATTAAACAGGATATTGGAAGAGGTCTGCCTCGCCGCCGCATTCATCAGCTTCATGGTGTAATCAAGCTGAGTGACAGAGGAGGAGAGGGTGAGCCGGTTCTGCTTGTTGATGCCGTTTTTGACCTGACAGCAGGAGATGTAATACAGGACCACTCCGATAATAAGAATTATTGCCAGTATCATAATGTAGGACAACATCAGCTGATTTTTAAATGGGATGCTGTTGTTTTGTTTTTTCATGTTTACCATTCCTTTTTTCGTATGAAGAAATTATAGTATGAATCATTATCAAAATCAACAAATTGGGACAACCGGATAAAATCTGCACACTGATAATAAGAAATGTACTCAAAAATAACCGTTGTTTTGTCATATTATTTGTTTTGCTCCATGATCGAAAAGAAAAATGGTACCATTTGCACAATGGATTTTTGAAAAATAAACTGCTGTAGAAAAAAGTGAACAATGACAGGAAAAACTGTGCGTTGATATGCCGGAGATCAGATGCTATGATAGGCAATGCGAAATTCGCACAACAAAAACTCTTATGGGAGGTATGAAATGAGAATTAAGAAAATGCTTGCAGCTGGAATGGCCGTGACAATGGCGGCCTCTGTCATCTTAAGCGGATGTTCCTCAAAGACTGCAGAAACGCCAACCACCGGTTCCGGATCATCTGCCGGTGAAACAACAGCGGAAAATGAGATCAAAAAGCCGGAAAAGATTACCGTTTTAGTAGACGGAACGGTAACCACCAAGATTAACAACAGAGATGCCTTTGAAAAAAGGTGGGAGGAGCTTACCGGTATTGATCTGGAATTTATACAGCCGGATCATGACGCTTATTATGATGTGGTTGGACAGACCTTTGCTTCGGGTCCTGATAACTGGCCGGATGCAATAATCCTGTCTTCCTCCTATTATACCGGGTATGCCCAGGAGGGTGCATTGTGGGACATGACAGATACCTGGGAGAATTCTCAGTTAAAGGCTTCCGGGCGTGTAACAGGTGAGGATGTAATTGATAATATGAAGATCGACGGACATTTATATGGACTTCCGGTTACCAGAGGAAATGGCTGCATCACTTATGTTAAGAAAGCATGGCTGGACAATTGCGGATTAGAGGTTCCTGAAACCTATGACGAGTATTTGAACATGCTGAAAGCATTTACAGAGGGTGATCCGGACGGAAACGGAGTCAATGGGGACACCTACGGCGTTTCCGCACCTGGAATCGTTGGAACAGAGGCTCCTTATGTAAACTATCTGCCGGAATTTTACCAGGATGCATATCCTTCTTTTATAAAGGGAGATGACGGCGTATGGTACGACGGTTTTGCAAAGGACAACTTTAAGGAAGCCCTGACAAGGCTGCGGGAAGCCTATGCAGCCGGTTATATTGATAAAGAAACCCTGACCAACGGAAGCAAGGATTGCCGCAATAAGTTTTATGAGGATAAGTTCGGTGTATTTACTTACTGGGCAGGTACATGGGCAACCAATTTAAAGAGCAATCTGGAGAAAAACGGGAAAGACGGGGAGCTGGTTGCATTAAAGCCTCTTAAGGAAACAGGCAGCTATATCGAGAGAATTCCTCCTGTATGGGCGATTACATCTGCCTGTGAGAATCCGGAAGGCGTGTACAAGTATCTCATTGAATCCATGCTGGATGGAGGGGATATGCAGACTTTGTGGACCTATGGAGTGGAAGATATCCACTGGTCAGCAAAGGCAGAGTCCGTGCTGGACAATTCATATGAGGAAGGCGTGTTCCATTTAAAAGAAAGCCTGGAGTTCCCAGGTACCCAGTACACAAAACAGCACATGGATCCCATGCTTTCCATAGCGGAATGGGATAGTAATCCAGGGAAAGATACTGTGGAGGAATCAGCCAGGGAATCCCAGACCATGTTTAATGAAAACTGCCGCCAGGCCCAGATCGTGCCTTCCACTGAGGTGATGGCAACCTATAACGGAGACTTGACCACGTTAAAGAACTCCATCATTGCGGACGTTGTGGTACAGGGGATCTCCATTGAAGAAGGGTATAAGCGCTTTGAAGCTGAAAACGGGGCAAAATGGTCCCAGATGATCGTTGATTCCCTGAATGAACAGGCATCTGCAAAATAGTTCAGGAAGGTAGAGTATGAGTAAAATAAAGAAAAGGCCTGCAGCAAATGCTGCAGGCGAAAATAAACGGCCTCTGCTTGTTTCGATTTATTATTACAGAGGATTTTACATGATGTTTCTTCCTGTTCTTATTTTTGCAGTGGTCTTTCATTATCTTCCCATGTTCGGAATCCGGCTTGCTTTTTATTCCTACAAAGGCATCAAGGATCCTGCATTCGTAGGCCTGGCAAATTTTGAGAAGATGATAAACATGCCCGGGTTTTGGAACGCCTTCGGCAATACCATAACCTTAAGTGTCACGAAGCTCTTGTTAAATACTTTCATGGGAGTTGTACTTTCTCTTATGCTCAATGAGCTGAAATCCCTGATATTTAAAAAGTTCTCCCAGACAGTGGTATACCTTCCTCATTTCATGTCATGGGTAGTTACTGCCTCCGTCTTTACCCTGATTCTGTCTCCCACAAGTGCCGGACTGGTCAACTCCATATTAATGAAGCTTGGCATTGTAAAAGAAGGAATCTATTTTCTGGGAAACCAGAACTGGTGGCGTCCCATGTTTTATGTCATCAACGTCTGGAAGGACACCGGCTGGGGAACGATCATCTTCATGGCGACGCTTTCCGGAATCAGCCCGGAGCTTTACGAGGCTGCTTCCATGGACGGGGCAGGACTCTGGAATCAGATGCGTTACATTACCCTGCCTGGACTTTCCAATACCATTATCACGGTTCTGATCTTAAATCTTGCAAAGGTCATGAACTTATTTGAATCCGTATTCGTACTGCAGAATGATGCGGTTGTTCAGAAGGCGGATGTACTTCAGACTTACATATACACACAAACATTTAATTCCGGGGCTCTTCCTGACTACGGCTATACCACGGCGGTAGGTCTCACCTCTTCGCTGGTAGGCTGCTTTCTTGTTCTGATCTGCAACAAGGCAAGCCACAAGGTCCGCGGAAGAGGAATTGTATAGAGGGGAGAAAGAAATGAAAAAGAAAGCGACCGCATTTGACTATGTGCTGGTGTTGATATTCGTGTTCATAAGCCTTGTCATGATTATCCCCATATACAAAGTCCTTATCGATTCTCTGGATTTAAAAACAGCTTACGGTATGAAACTGTTTCCAGAGGAGTTTGGCCTGGAGGGATACATTTCCGTATTCACAAACCCCACTCTGTACCGGCCATTTCTGGTATCCTGTTTTACCACGGTTGCAGGCACTTTTATCGGACTTACCATTTCCACTTTGGGAGCGTATGTCCTGATCCAGTGGAAAATGCCCGGCAGAAATTTTTTTGCAAACCTTCTGCTGTTTACGATGATATTTAACGGCGGTATGATCCCCACCTATTTAGTGATGAGGGGGCTTCACCTGACCAATACCTTATTTGTGGTAATCCTTCTTCCTGCCATCAATGTTTACAATATGGTACTGATGAGAAACTTTTTTGAAGGAATCCCGGTAAGCCTGTTTGAATCTGCGGAAATAGACGGCTGTTCCCCTATGAGGATTTTCTTCGGAATTGTCCTGCCTCTTTCCAAAGCAGCTCTTACAGCCATTGGTCTGATGTATGCCGTTGGTTACTGGAATGACTACACCAATTATAAGCTGTACATCACCAATGAAAATCTTTACAACTTCCAAATGAAGTTAAGGTCTGTTATAATGGGAAGTGATCTGCCCACTGCAGTTGGAGGAGCCACGGAGAATACGGTAAAGAATGCTGCGGTTATTGTTGCAATCCTGCCCTTTATGATCATATATCCGTTCTGCCAGAAATACTTTATTCAGGGCGTCAACATCGGAGCTGTTAAGGAATGATGCCTGGCAGGAAAAGGGGCAGACTGTCTGTCCCTTTTTCTCTATATAAATAAAATAAAAACGGGGGTAATAACAATGTATCAAAATCCGGTTTTGTATGCAGATTATTCGGATCCGGATGTCATCCGGGTGGGAGAGGATTACTATATGGTGGCCTCTTCCTTTACTTATCTGCCAGGGGTTCCCCTTCTTCATTCCAGAGACCTGGTCCACTGGGAAATTATCAACTATTGCGTCCGCTCACTTCCCTTTGAAAAATACAACAAGCCTTCCCATGGTTCCGGAACCTGGGCTCCCTCCATCCGCTTCCATGACGGGATATTTTACGTGTTCGTTCCTCTGCCGGATGAAGGAATCTTTGTAGCCCGTTCCGCAGATCCTTACGGAGAGTTTACTTTGAACTGCCTTCATCCTGCAAAGGGCTGGATCGATCCATGTCCCTTCTGGGATGACGATGGGAAGGCCTACATGGTATTTGCTTATGCAAATAGCCGCAGCGGAATCAAGCACCGGCTGGATCTGGTGGAAATTGACTCCCAGTGCACAAAGCTTTTGGGAGAGCCGGTCACTGTTTTTGACGGGAAGCAGCTGGCGCCCACCACGGAAGGGCCGAAGCTTTACAAATACCAGGGCTGTTATTACATACTGATGCCTTCCGGAGGTGTGGCAACCGGCTGGCAGTCCGCTCTGCGCGCAAAATCTGTCACAGGGCCATATGAATACCGGATCGTCATGCACCAGGGAAATACGGAGATAAATGGTCCTCATCAGGGAGGCTGGGTAACGGCGAACGACGGCAGACACTGGTTTATTCATTTCCAGGATGTGACCGAGCTGGGGAGGATCACCCATCTCCAGCCACTGTGCTTTCATGCAGGCTGGCCCTTTATAGGAAGTGAGCAGAACGGAGATGGGATCGGAGAACCGGTGAAGGAATGGGATCTCCCGGTTCAGGGACAGCCGGAGTACCGGGTTGTCCAGTCCGATGATTTTTGCGGCAGCCGCCTGGGACTTCAGTGGCAGTGGCAGGCGAACCCTCAGGATTTCTTTTATTCCACAAAGGGGCATTCCGGCATACGGCTGTACTGTCTTGCAAATCCGGCAAGAGAAAACCTTTTATGGTATGCCCCCAACGCCATGACCCAGATACCTCAGCACCAGGCCTTTTCTGCGGTGACAAAGGTAACGCTTAAGGGAAAGATGACAGGGGACATGGCAGTTATGGGCATGATCGGCCATTCTTATGCATACATGGGGCTGATGAAGACGGAGACAGGCAATCAGCTGGTTCTCTATTCCGGAACTGTGATACAGAAGGAATACGAGGGGGAAGCCAGGGAGATCCGGGAAGTTTCCTTCCCCTTTGAGAACGACGGGGCTTATCTTAAAGTAGACGTGTTCCGAAACAAGACTTATCGGTTTTTCTGGTCTGAGGATGGAATACGCTATACATCCATAGGAGGGGACTATCCCCTGCGCAGAGCTACCTGGACCGGGGCCAAGCTCTGTCTCTGGAGTTCCAACAATAAGAATGTAATTTCAGAAGGGTACGGGGAATATGATTTTATACACATCGAAGACAGAAGCAGCTGCGAAACAGGCCTTTGAAGCCGCAAAAAGGGGAGATCTGGAAAGGGTCATCCGCCTGATCGATCACTCCTTTAATACGGAAGACTGCGATGAAGAGGGCAACAGCCTGCTTCACTATGCAGTAAAAGGAAAAAATCCGGACCTTGTAAAATATTTAGTGGAAAAATGCGGTATGGATCCTGCCTGGGCCAATCAGAACATGGTAACGCCTTATGACCTGGCAAGGGGCATTTCTCCCATGGAAGACTACTTTCAGTCGGTCTGCGGCTTTTCCTATGAGGAATGTTACCGGAATCCGGTTTGCAGGGGAATGCATCCGGACCCCAGCATTGTCCGGGTGGGGGAGGACTATTATATGGTCAACTCCAGCTTTATTTACTTTCCCTGCATCCCCATTTCCCATTCCAGGGATCTGGTACACTGGAAAACCATCGGATATGCTGTGACTGACCGGAAATGGGCAGAGGAATACTTAGGAGAGCTGGAGGGCGGAAGAGGCTTTTGGGCTCCGGATATCAGCTATCACAACGGAAGGTTCTATATCTGTGCTACCTTGAGAAGGAATGACGACGCTCCCTTTATCCAGACCCAGATGATCACCAGCTCCGGGAATCCGGAGGGACCTTATGAAACGCCGGTCATCCACAATGTACTTGGCATCGACCCTTCTATCTTTACCGATGATGATGGAAAACGGTACATGCTTTTAAACCGGGGAGCCCGTATCATGGAGATATCAGAGGATGGAAAGCAGATTCTCTCAGAGCCGTCCCTTATATGGTACGGTCATTCCGGCCATGCGCCGGAGGGGCCCCATATAATAAAAAAGGATGGGTACTATTACTGTTTTCTTGCGGAGGGAGGAACGGGAAAGGGGCACATGATCACTGTGGCAAGGTCAATAAACCTGTTTGGCCCATATGAAGACTGCCCCTATAATCCCATTATGCAGCAAAGTGATGAGATCGGGAGCATCCAGTGCTGCGGCCACGGAAAGCCGGTCCAGACTCCGGACGGAAGATGGTTCATCGTATACTTATGTTCCCGTTTCTCAGAAGGCCGGTGGGGGATGCTGGGCAGGGAAACCTGCCTGGATGAAATGACCTGGTCAACTGACGGCTGGCCGGTCATTAACCGGGGAAAAGGGCCATCCTATATGGCAGCTTTGCCCTTTTCGGCAACCTGGGAGCAGAATTTTGGGGAGAGGCCGGCCGGGGAATGGCTTTCCCCCAGAACAAAAGATCCGCAGATCACCGGCGAAGCCGCTGATGGAACCATATGGATCAGAGGAGATGGGCTGGACTTATATGATAGGGATTGTAAGAGCCTTTTAGTGAAGAGTCAGCCTGATTTCCGCTTTTCCCTGGAATTTGAAATGAGTTTTCCCAAAGAGGGACAAGAGGAGTTTGCTTCGGACGCAGGGGTGATCCTTTATTATGATGAGAATACTTATATAAAATTCGGCGTAACAAGAGACAGGGTATTTGTATCTGAATATATTGACGACACCTATGTAAGAACAGAATCAAAACCGTTCCTGTTTCAAGGTCCGGTAACATTCCGGGTGGATACAAACGGGCTTATAAGAACCTTTCTATTAAACAGTAAGCTTCTGTGGCAATGGACAGATGTGACCTCCATCTGTTCCGAGGGCCTTGTAAAAGGCAAGCGCTTTACAGGAGCCATGTATGGAGTGTACGTAAATGGCAGCAATCTTTTATGCTGGAGACAGCACAGTGAAATTCAATAAAATATCCGCCTATCCCCAGACCGGGATTTCCCAGGCATTGTTGTTATACTTAAAGGATTCCGTGGAAATGAAAAGCTTTGCCCAGAATGGACGCAGCACAAAATCTTTTATTGACGAGGGACTCCTGGATCTGATCGGAAAAGAGATAAAGGAAGGCGATTTTCTCTTTATCCAGTTCGGACACAACGATGAGAAAGACGATCCGGCAAGACATACGGATCCGGACACCACATTTCCGGAGAACCTCATGCGTTTTATTGACGCAGCAAGGGATAAGGGAGCCTGGCCGGTCCTCATAACCCCCATTGGGAGAAGGCTTTTTGATGACAGTGGAACCTTCCGGCGGGGAAGCCATGGTGCTTATCCGGAGGCGGTTAAGCGGACAGGAAGTAAGGCAGGTGTGCCTGTAATCGATATGACGGCAATCACAGAAAACTATCTGGCAGCTCTGGGGGACCTTGCCTCTAAGGCCTATTTTATGTGGCCTAAGGACAATACCCATTTAAGGCCTGAGGGAGCAGTTCTTATGGCCGGTTTTCTCTGCGATGAGCTGGAAAAGCTGGGCTCCCCTTACAGGGACCTCCTGGAAAAAAGGGCAGAGCAGAGGGAAAATGCGGGGCTTGATGTTTCTTAAGGAGCAGACTATGGATCATTATGAAGAAATTGAACGCCGTTTTGTCCGGTGTTATGAAAAATACGGGAATCATTCCGTCAAGGTTCTTCTTGGTTTTTACAAGGGCCAGTATCACAAATTTCTGATTTCCACCTTCTTTTTCGTGATCAAGCATGCCCCCAGTCTTTTTTCGGCACTGCTGACCGCCAATGTGATCAATGGAGCTTTGGAAGGAGGAGAGGCCGGAAAACAGGCCATTTACATAAATGTGGCGGTCTGGCTGGGGCTGCTTGTCATCCATCTTCCTGCCAACTGGCTTCATAATAAATACAAAAACAAGGTCATACGAAAAACCGAGGCAGGTTTAAGAGGAGCCCTGGTGAGGAAGCTTCAGGAACTTTCTATCCCTTACCACACGGGAATCCAGTCAGGACGTCTTCAGTCAAAAATCATCCGGGATGTGGAAGCGGTAGAAACCCTGTCATCCCAGCTTTTTGTAAACCTGATGAACATTATGATGAATCTGGTGATCACCCTGTCCATTACAGCCGTAAAAAACAGAATTGTCCTTTTGTTCTTTCTCCTGGTAGCTCCTGTGACCTCTGTGACCGTGATTGCATTCCGGAAGAAAATACACAGAGAAAACAGAGCATTCCGTCAGGAAATGGAGGAAACCAGCGCCCGGGTCATGGAGATGGTGGAGCTGGTTCCTGTAACAAGGGCCCATGCCCTGGAGCAGAGGGAAGTGGAAAAAATCAAGGAGCAGCTGGAAGAAACTGCGGATAAGGGATATCGTCTGGATATGATACAGGCTCATTTCGGCGCAGTCAGCTGGTGCGTGTTCCAGGTGTTTCAGGCTCTCTGCCTGGGCTTTTCCGGTTTTATGGCTTTAAAGGGCCTCATAAGGATCGGGGATGTGACCTTTTATCAGTCCAGCTTTACAACTGTGGTAAATCAGTTCACTGCTCTCATAAACCTCCTTCCCATCCTGACAAAGGGGCTGGAATCCGTTACTTCTATCGGTGAGATTTTAGCTTCAGACGATGTGGAGCATAATGATGGAAAGAGGGAAATGAAGGCGCTGGATGGAAGCTATTCTTTTCGCAACGTGCAGTTTTCTTATAAGGATTCCCAAGAACAGGTGCTTGATGGCTTCCAGCTGGAGGTAAAGGCAGGGGAAACCATTGCCCTGGTAGGAGAATCCGGTTCCGGAAAGACGACAGTCCTTAACCTGATCATCGGATTCATCGCGCCCTCTGACGGAAGGCTTTTGATTGACGGCATGGATGTCAACGACATTAACTTAAGAAGCTACCGTAAGTTTATTTCCGTGGTTCCCCAGTCTCCGGTCCTTTTTACCGGAACCGTAAGGGAAAATATTGTTTACGGTCTGGAGCGTGTTTCGGAAGAGGAGATCGGGCACGCCATAGAAGCGGCCAATTTAAAGTCAGTTATTGCGAAGCTTCCCAAGGGTCTTGATACCATGATCGGTGAGCACGGTGCCAATTTAAGCGGCGGGCAGAGACAGAGGATCTCCATTGCCCGGGCAATTATACGTGACCCGAAAGTCATTATACTGGATGAGGCCACTTCAGCTCTGGATACCATATCGGAAAAGGAGATTCAGGATGCGCTGGATCGCCTTATTAAGGACAGAACTACCTTTATTGTGGCTCACAGGCTATCCACGGTCAGAGGAGCGGACCGGATTGTGGTGCTGGACAAGGGAAAAATAAGAGAAGAAGGCAGCTATGAGGAGCTTATGGCCCAAAAGGGAGAATTCTATGAAATGGAACGGCTCCAGATGGCTTTAAGATGAAGAAATCGGTGCCCGGACTTGCGTCCCGGGCACCGATTTTTCTGCCGTCTGAGCCTGGTATAACAGCTGTGCTCTAATATCTTGTACGATATAAAAAAATAAAAATTCCGTATTAGGCTCGCAAAGTAAAAGTTTCTATGCTATAATAGGGTGATATCTTATGGTATAGTGAGGAAACCATATGCTTAGTGAAGAAAAAATTAAAATTATGACCAGCCTTGCGATGTTTGAAAAACATGAAGGAAAGCGGATATTTCCCATTAGCCGGTACTTCAAAAGTGATTACATCAGCAGCAAGCTGTTCCGTTCTTTTTTCAGCTACACCCTGAGCTTTGTCTTATGTCTGGTTTTATGGGTATTATATGATATGGAACGGTGGATGACCACCATGGAACTGAAGGGCCTGACAGCAGCGGGCTTTCGGATCGGCGGGGGTTATCTTGTGGGACTGGTAATTTATCTGGGAATCAGCGTTATCGTATATGTGAAGCGGTATGAATATGCCAGCCGTGGAATAAAAGTGTATCTGGCCAAATTAAAACGGCTGGACAAGCGGTACGAAGGAAATACCAGACCTTTAAAAAGAACTAAGGGAGGACGGACATCATGATGGGCCTTCTTGTATTTAAAGAACGATTAAAAGAATTTTATGCGAGATTTGACATCTATATAACGCCTGTAATCAAGTTCATTTTCAGCTTACTGGCGTTTTCCCTGATGAATAAGAATATCGGCTTTATGACGAAGCTGACGGAAGCCTATATCCCATTGGTGCTGGCTCTGGTATGCTCCTTTTTGCCCTATGGAGCCATCTCCTTTCTGGCGGCAGGTTTTATGCTTGCCCATCTGTCGGGAATTTCCCTTGAGATCACGCTGGTTATGGCTGTTTTTATTGTAGTGGTAGGACTTCTTTATTATGGATTCCAGCCGGGTGACAGTTATTTGCTGGTGCTGACCCCGGTATTTTTCCTTTTAAAGATCCCTTATGCCATCCCTCTGATCGTAGGGCTGTCAGGAAGTGTCATCTCTGTGATACCGGTAAGCTGCGGTGTATTTATTTATTATGCCCTTTTATATGTGAAACAGAATGCAGGGGTTCTGACCAACGATATGTCAGTGGATGAGGTGCAGAAATTCATGCAGCTCATGAAGAGCCTGCTTTCTAATAAGCTGATGCTTGTGATGGTTACGGCCTTTGCCCTTTCTCTTGTGGTGGTGGCAATTACCAGGAACTTATCAATGGATTATTCCTGGATCATTGCTATTGTGGCAGGCACCATTGCGCAGCTTAGTGTAATCTTTATCGGAGATATTGTTGCGGATGTGTCCGTATCGGTGATCAGGCTCCTGGTGGGAATCCTGGTTTCCCTCCTTATCGCAGGAATTTATACATTTTTTGTCTTTGCAGTGGATTATTCCCGGACAGAATACGTACAATTTGAAGATGATGATTATTATTATTACGTCAAGGCGGTTCCAAAGCTGACGGTCAGCGCGCCTGACGTGAAAGTTCAGAAAATCAATGCCAGAAAACTCCAAAGACCGCAGAGGTAGAAGTACCCTGTGGCATACCTTAATGCCCAAAAATCGTGGGCAAGAATAGGGAACGCCCTGCGGGCATACCTGGATGCCCAAAAATCGTGGGCAAGAATAAGGAAAAGATAAAAGGGAGGTGGACGACATGGCAGATTTTTTAGACGGAATGTACTCCTGGGTATCATTTCTGCCCAGAATTTCGAAAACAAACCTGGTTGAAATTATTATTATAGCCGTTCTGCTGTATGAGCTGCTGACCTGGATCATGAATACAAGGGCATGGACTCTTTTAAAGGGAATCATTGTAATTCTTCTTTTCTATGTCTTTGCATACGTATTCCGGCTGGATAACATTTTTTGGATTCTTAATAAAATTGCTACGCCTGCAGTGACCATGGCCATTGTGATCTTCCAGCCTGAGCTTCGGAAGGCTTTAGAGCAGTTGGGAAGCAAGAATCCATTTACAGGGATCCTTACTTTTGACGATGGAAGGGACAATTCCAGTTTTACGGATAAGACCATCAATGAACTGGTGAAGGCTACTTTTGAAATGGCAAAGGTGAAGACCGGAGCGCTTGTGGTAATTGAAAGAGGGGATTCCCTAAAAGAGATCGAGCGTACCGGAATTGAAATAGGAGGGGTTGTCAGCAGCCAGCTTCTGATTAATATTTTTGAGCATAACACGCCGCTGCATGATGGAGCGGTAGTGATCCGGGGAAACCGTGTGGCAGCGGCTACCTGTTATCTGCCGCTGTCCGACAATATGACCATCAGCAAGGACCTGGGCACAAGGCACAGGGCCGCTGTAGGGGTCAGTGAAGTCAGCGACAGCGTTACCATCGTGGTATCGGAGGAGACCGGACGTGTGACAGTAGCTTTAGAGGGCGGTTTAAAACGGATCACGGATGCGGATATGCTCCGGCTGGTTCTTACAGGTGTAAAACAGGAGGCAGAGGAAGGAAACAGATTTCGAATTTTGAAGGGAAGGCGTAAGAATGAAGGAAAAGCTCTTAAATAATCTTGGACTGAAAGTTGCGTCTCTGGTTCTTGCCTGTGCAGTATGGATGGCTGTTGTCAACATTTCCAATCCCGTCATTGACGATTCTCAGCTGGTACCGGTGGAGGTTCGCAATGAGGAGGTTTTGGAAGCCGCCAATTTAACCTATAAGATTGATGGAAAGGATTCGGTGACAGTCAGCTATCAGGTGAGAACAAGAGACCGTTCCCTGGTGAAGGCTTCGGACTTTCATGCCTATGTTGATTTGAAGGATTACAATGTGACAGGAGCTATTCCCATCACAGTGGAGATTAACAGGGATAAGGAAAATCTGGTCAAAAGCGACGCCATTACGGCAAAGCCCATGGTGATCAGGATCATTACGGAAGAACTTCAGCGCAAGAAGTTTGACCTTCAGTTTAAGACAACAGGGACCGTTGAGGACGGGTATGCCCTTGGCATTGTCAGCCTGTCGCCTGATTATGTGACGGTGGAAGGTCCCAAGTCTCAGATCGGTCAGATCAATCATATGGGAATAGAAATTGATGTGGATAATAAAAACGCAGATTTGAATTCTGTGGCTTCTCCGATCTTTTATGATGCCAATGGCAACAAGCTGGACTTAGGAAACAAGGTGACAGTCAGCGGGAAGGAAATCGAATACAATGTATCCGTGTTAAAGGCCAAGAACCTTACCCTTAACTTTGAGGTTTCAGGACAAGTGGCAAAGGGATACCGGTATACGGGAGTGGAATGCAAGGTTAAATCCGTGCCGGTGGTGGGCACAAAGTCTGTTCTGGCATCCTTGACCACCCTTTCTGTTGCTTCGGATAAGCTGAATATTGACGGCGCCACCTCTGATAAGGTGATTCAGTTGGATTTAAGCCAGTATCTGCCGCCCAGCACCACTGTGGCAGGGGAAGAATATAAGAATGTAACCGTGAAGCTGAAGGTAGAGCCGCTGACTACCAGGGTGTTCACTTTAAAGCTAAAAGGCCTGAATATGGAGGGGGAAGAGGCTGATTACGATTACAGTTTTGATAAGGAGACTTCTGATGTTACCATAAAGGGGCTGAAGGAAGACTTGGATGCTCTGACGGAAACGGATTTAAATGCGGTTCTTAACCTATCAGACCAGGGGCCCGGCGCCCATCCTGGGGTGTTGACATTTGAAGTTTCAGGAGGATTTGAGGTGGTTGGTTACACGCCTTTCCATGTGACGGTCACCCATAAAAATCCTGGCCCCGGGACAGAGGAAAGTGCCACAGCCTCTACCACGGAAGAGTCTGAGTCACAATAAAGAGGCTGTTTTCCGGAAGAAGGCAAATGATGAAAGAATAGAGGGAGGGAATTCATTATGGTCAGTGCGAAAGTTGTTATAAAGAATCCTACCGGCCTGCACCTAAGGCCGGCAGGGATTCTTTGTAAGGAAGCCATGAACTTTAAATCTTCGGTGAGTTTTCGGTTTAAGAATACTACTGCCAATGCGAAAAGCGTACTTAGCGTATTGGGTGCCTGCGTAAAAAGCGGGGATGAGATTACTTTTGTCTGTGAGGGAGCAGATGAGGAGGAAGCTCTGGCAACCATGGTCAAGGCTGTTGAAGAGGGTCTTGGCGAATAGATTAGTTATTCAATAATTAATAAGGAGGACAATTTATGTTTAAAGGAACAAGTGCATCTGCGGGAATCGGCATCGGAAAAGTTGTCAGCGTGGAAGAGGCGGAGCTTAAGATCAGGAGGGAGTCCATTGCAGATCCGGCGGCTGAAAAGATCCGCTTTCAGGAGGCTGCAAAGCAGGCGATGGAAGAGATCGATGCCTTAGCAAAGGATCTGGCAACAAAAGTGGGAGAAAAGGAAGCGGAGATTTTAAATGGTCATTTATTGCTGCTTTCTGATCCGATGCTGACAGGTGAGATCGAGAATACGATCGACGGGGAGAATGTCAACAGCGAATATGCCATTGAAAATGTATGCAATACCTATGCCGATATGTTTGCTTCCATGGGAGACGAGCTGATGCAGCAGAGGGCTACGGACATGAGGGATATTAAGACCCGTGTACAGAAAATATTGATGGGAATTAACTCTGTGGATATTTCTGCTCTTCCGGAGGGAAGCGTGATCGTTGCCAAAGACTTAACCCCTTCCATGACAGCAGGAATTAATCCGGACAAGGTAGTTGGCATTGTCACAGAGCTGGGAGGAAAAACTTCCCACAGCGCGATTCTGGCCAGGGCCTTGGAGATCCCCGCCGTGGTTGCCCTTGAGGGATTTTTAAGCCAGGCCTCCGACGGAGATGATATTATACTGGATGGCTCCGAAGGACTTGTTATAGTAAACCCGGAAGATTCGGTGAAAGCGGAATATGCCGCAAAGAGAGAAGTATTTTTAAAGGAAAAGAAGGAACTGGAACAATACATCGGAAAGCCTACGGTAACAAAGGATGGAGTCTCCATTGAACTGGTTGCCAATATTGGAAAGCCTGAGGATGTGGAGAAGGTTCTCCATTATGACGGAGAGGGGATCGGGCTGTTCCGGACGGAATTCCTGTTCATGGACCGGACGTCAATGCCAACAGAGGACGAGCAGTTTGAAGCCTATCAAAAGGTTGCGGTTGCCATGAACGGCAAGCCGGTGATCATCCGGACTCTGGATATTGGAGGAGATAAGGAAATCCCATACATGGGCCTTAAAAAAGACGAAAATCCGTTTTTAGGATACCGTGCCATCCGGTTCTGTCTGGATCGGAAGGAAGATGTATACAAACCTCAGCTCCGGGCTCTTTTAAGAGCCAGCGCTTTTGGCAACATCCGCATCATGGTTCCCATGGTGACCTGTCTGGAGGAATTCAGGGAGGCAAAGGCCCTGGTTGAAGAGCTTAAAAAGGAACTGGATGAAAAGGGAATTGCCTATAAAAAGGATATTCAGGTTGGAATTATGGTGGAGACGGCTGCTGCATCCCTGATGGCCGATGTATTTGCAAAAGAAGTGGACTTCTTCAGCATAGGAACCAATGACTTAACCCAGTACACCATGTCCGTGGACAGAGGAAACGATAAGGTATCCTACCTGTATTCTCCCTTAAATCCGGCGGTTTTAAGAAGCATCCGCCATGTCATTGAATGCGGACGCAGGGAAGGGATTATGGTAGGTATGTGCGGAGAGGCTGCCAGCGATCCCATGATCATTCCTTTGCTTTTGGCATTTGGCTTAAATGAATTCAGCATGAGCGCATCAGCGATCTTAAACGCCAGAAAGCTGATCACCGGCTACGACACCAAAGAGCTTCAGGCAGTGGCAGAAAAGGCTATGTCCTATGCCACTGTAAAAGAAGTAGAAGATTATATGAGAGAGTTTATCAGCCGAACATAATGGACTCGCAGAGAGGAAGTGCAGCTGCCGCAGGGGCGGCGGCTGCCTTTTTCTGTAAATTCTTTCTTCGCAGGAAGGGAGCGGATTGAAATACGATGAGTGTTTATCTGATCAGCTATGGGGCATCTTATTTATTTGCAAGAGCAGGATTTTACTGGCTGTCCGGTATTACTTTAATACTGGCAGCCCTTTTCCTGTACTGGCGGGATTACAGACGAACCGAGAATATTATTCATTTAAGGGGCTTGTTTTCCTTATTCTGGGTAGGAGGGGAAGGCATTGCCTGTTTAAAGCTTTCAGAGCTTTCCTTTGACTGGAATATTATTACGTGGCTCTGTTTTCTGGTGGCATTTCTGGGATTTTGGGTCACCTTTGAATTTTTCGCAAAACTCCAGGGAGAATCAGGGGGACAGCGGTCCAGCTGGTTCAGCTTTAAGGGATATGAAAGGCCTCTTTTTTTGTCCATGGTTTTTGTCACGGTTGTATCCCTTGCCGGTTTTATCATTGAAGCAGCGGTGCTGGGGTTTATTCCCTTCTTTGTGAAAGGAGTGCCTCATGCTTACTCAACGTTCCACATAACGGGAATTCATTATTTTACCGTATCCTGTGTCCTTGTGCCTGCCCTGTCGGTCCTTTATCTTTGTGTAGAACAGGGGAGAAACGGCTTAAGGCTGATACTGGCCGTGCTCATGGATGTCATCGCATGTGTGATTCCTGTTTTGTGCGTATCCCGCTTCCAGCTGATACTGGCCGTAGGATTAGCCGTCCTTACTTATATTGCAATGGAGCACAGGCTGAAAATTGCCTATGGAGTGGGACTGGCGTTGGGCATGATCCCCATTTACGTGGTTCTCACCATTGCCAGAGGCCATGATGTTTCTTACTTAAATGGCATTTTCCAGATGAAGAACAGCCAGATGCCCATATTCATCACTCAGCCTTATATGTACATTGCAAACAACTATGACAATTTTAACTGTCTGGTGGAGTGGCTTCCATCCCATACCTTTGGCCTTCGGATGCTTTTCCCATTATGGGCTCTTACCGGGCTTAAGTTCCTGGTTCCCGCACTTGTGGATTTCCCAATCTATGTGACGAAAGAGGAGCTGACTACTGTTACCCTGTTTTATGATTCTTTTTATGATTTCGGCATTGTTGGCGTCCTGCTCTTTGGCTGTATTCTCGGCGGGACCGCATTTTTCCTTATGCGGATGGCAAAGCGCACGCGCAATCCCATAGGCTATTTGTTCTATGCCCAGTTTGCCATGTACATGATTCTTTCCTTTTTCACCACCTGGTTCAGCAATCCTTCCACCTGGTTTTATTTTGGAATGACAGGGGTTTTGTTTGCCTTTTGTTCGTGGAAGAATAATGGAAGGCATGGATGAGTGCATACGATTATTTTCATAGATCCGGCAGAATAAGCAAACGAAAGTTCCATTGTAATAAAACAAGCAGCAGGCATTTTCAAGGGGTTATCCTCATGCCTGCTGCTTGTTTTATTAATTTCCCAAAGTCACAGATGGGTTATAAGCTATATGGTTGGTTATATGATGATATTGAAAATATTCTTTACAAACGATATACGTCATGAGAAGAGATAAGATCATTATAAAAGTGTTCAGGAAATATAATCCGTATACTCTTCATAAATCAGGTGCAAAAGCAGGTGCAGCGTCAGAAAAGAGGAAGTATTTAAGTTTTTGTCTTTGCTAATGCTTGAGGATTGGTAATAAAAATTATATTTTACAAGCGATGCCAGTTCATTATTGCTTAAATTAGTAATAGAAACTGTAGGGATTTCTTTAAGCATTAAATTAAGAATCACCTCTTTTGTAAATTTTAAATTACCGGACAGAGAAGCAATAAATAGGAGGTCATTCTTTTTCATAGTATCCATAGCAATATTCAATTCGGTGGAAGCAGGGATCACGATCAGATTCTTTTTTACGTTCAACAAACATCTGGCAAATTCGCTGAGAATTAACCGCTGGCCATGGCCGGTTCCGTAAGCGTAAATAACATCTGCCTCTTTCATCATTTTAAATATTACGCTTTTTACCGTATTTTGTTCAAAGAGCTTGATTGTCTGTTGGATATCATTATTTAATTCGCTGACAAGCTCTTTTTTTATACTGATATGTTTTTCAATTGTTTTTTCCTGCCGCAAATAATACTTAAATTCGCTGTAACCGGAGAATCCCAGCTTTTTAGCAGTACGAAGAATGGAGGCTGTGGAAACATTACATTTTTCCGATAATTCCGAAATACTGAAATTTAAACATAAGGGTATATGTTCTTTTACATACTGGAGAATATAAAAATCGTTGTTATTTAACTTATCATAATTTTCGTTAATAAGGGCATCCAGATTCATAAAAACGCCTCTTTTCATCATTTATTTTCAGTATATCAAAGAAAGAATTTCATTACAAGTAGAAGATAAAACATGACCTGTCATAAATTTCAGATTATGACAATTTTAACTTTCGCAGACATTCCTGACTGATTGCACAAAAACTATTTTAATTTCAATATTTTTTTGTATAATGTTGTCATAACAGCTGTTTGGAAAATACGGAATCCGGAAACCGTAAAAAGGAAAGGTGGAAGAAAAACATTTCACCCGTGCCTGCTTGTGCAATAAAGCATGCACAGAATGGAGGAAAGCATGAAAAGATCATCAATTGTAATTGCAGGAGGCGGAAGTACTTATACGCCAGAAATCATATTAATGTTATTGGATAATTTGGATCGTTTTCCAATCAGCCAGATCAAATTATATGATAATGATTATGAGAGGCAGAAAATCGTAGCTGATGCTTGCGAAATCATTATAAGAGAGCAGGCACCGGATATAAAATTTCTTGCCACTACAGATCCGGAAGAGGGATTTACTGATATTGATTTTGTAATGGCCCATATTCGGGTAGGGAAGTATGAAATGAGAGACTTTGATGAAAAGATCCCTTTAAGGAACGGCCTTGTAGGGCAGGAAACCTGCGGACCTGGCGGAATTGCTTACGGCCTCCGTTCCATTACCGGAGTGCTGGAGCTGGTGGAATATATGGAAAAGTATTCACCCAATGCCTGGATGCTGAATTACTCCAATCCGGCCGCAATTGTCGCGGAAGCAATCCGTAAGGTGAAGCCTGATTCAAGGGTCTTGAATATTTGCGACATGCCCATTGATATTGAAGAACGTATGGCATATATTGCAGGCTTGAATTCCAGAAAAGAAATGGATGTACGATATTATGGACTCAATCATTTTGGCTGGTGGTGTGATATCAGAGATAAAGAGGGGAATGACTTAATGCCGGTCATAAAGGAATACGTTCTGGAACATGGTTATAACCTGGAGAGCATCGGAAAAGAGCCCCGCTTAAATGATCCTGACTGGTTAAAGACTTACAGGTTTGCAAGCGAACTGTACAAGACAGATCCGTCGGTATTTCCCACCACCTATTTAAAATACTACCTGTATCCGGACCATGCGGTGGAAGAATCCGACCCTGATTATACCAGAGTGGATTTGATACGTGAAGGCCGTGAAAAAAGGGTATTTGAAGAATGCCGCAGAATTAAGGAATGTGAAACGGCAAAGAATACAACTTTGGAAATCGGAGTGCATGCAAGCTTTATTGTTGACCTGGCAAGAGCCATTGCTTTCAATACCCATGAGAGAATGCTTTTGATTGTGGAGAATAAAGGTGCAGTTGAAAACCTGCCGTCAACGGCTATGCTGGAGATTCCCTGTATTGTAGGATCTAACGGGCCTGAACCAATGGTGATCGGTGAGATCCCCTGGTTCCAGAAAGGTTTAATTGAGCAGCAGCATGCAGTAGAAAAGCTGGTTGTAGAGGCTTACTTTGAGCATTCTTACCAGAAATTATGGCAGGCGCTCATCCTGTCAAAAACCATGAAAGATGCAGATCTTGCAAAAACAGTACTTGATGAGTTAATTGAAGCGAACAGGGATTTTTGGCCGGAATTAACATAACAGTGTGAGGAGGAAATGTGGTGAAAATTTTTATACAAAAGTTGGGGAAATCATTGATGGCGCCGCTGTCCATTATTGTAGCAGCCGGGCTGCTTCTTGGAATAGCTTCCACGTTAAAAAATCCGTTGATATTTGGGAATACTCTTTCCGGTATTCCCGCAATATCCGGCTTTATAGGGCTTGTAAATTCTTTGGTTGGCCAGATGTTCGGCCTGCTTCCAATCTTGTTCTGCATATCAGTCGCCATCGGTATGGCAAGAGATGATAAAGAAATTTCAGCTTTTTCGGCAATTATTGGATTTGTATTGTTCCACGTAACAATTCAGTATTTTCTTTCTTTAAAAGGAATAACAGGAGAGACGGTCAGCGTTGATTATCTGACTGCAAATGGGGCCACTCAGGAAGCTGCTGTAAAGGTAAATTCCATGTATGAGACTACCTTTGGCATATTTACTTATCGCATGAGCGTTTTCGGAGGTATTATTACGGGAATATGGACAGCGGCAATCCACAACCGCTTTCACCGGACCCAGCTTCCGGTGGCCCTTAGTTTCTTCAGCGGCAAACGGTTTGTGCCTATTATGATTACGGTAACAATTCCTGTATTATCAGTTTTTATGTTTTTTGTATGGCCGCTGTTTAGCACCTGCATCAATGCCATGGACTCTGTTATTCAGGGTTCAGGGGCATTTGGAACCTTTATTTACGGTTTTCTGGAGCGTTTGCTGATTCCTACCGGACTTCATCATATCTTAAATCAGCTGGTGCGTTTTACACCCATTGGCGGAACTGCTGTAATTGACGGTGAACAGGTTTCCGGAGCTTTGACAATTTTTAATACATTATTGATGAATCCTGATCCTGACCTTGGCACCATGCGTCAAGCCACAAGATTCCTGACTCAGGGAACCCATCCCTTTATGGTATTTGGCCTGCCTGCTGCCTGTTATGCCATGTATAAGACTGCTTTGCCTAAAAATAAAGATAAGGTAAAAGGTGTTTTATTTGCTGCTGCCTTAACCAGCTTTTTAACTGGCATCACAGAACCTATTGAGTTCTCCTTTATTTTTATCTCCCCAATCCTGTTTCTCTTTCATGCCTTTATGGCAGGATTGTCTTTTCTGATTAATACCTTGCTGGGAGTGATGATCGGCAATGCCGGAGGCGGTCTGATTGACCTTACAATTTTTGGCATTTTAAGAGGAACGGAAACGAAATGGTATCTGAATGTTCTGGTTGGCGTTGTTTATGCAATTATATATTATCATGTATTTAAATTTGCCATATTAAAATTCAATATAAAAACCCCGGGACGGGAAGATGAGAACGAGTCGGAAGAAATTGAAGAGATTTCAGCAGGAGAACTCGGCAATGCGGTTATGGAAGCGTTAGGGGGAAAGAGCAATATTAAAGAGATTGATAATTGCATCAGCCGGCTGAGACTTGTACTGAATAATACAAAGCTTGCAGATGAAAAAAAGCTGAAAGCCACCGGTTCCCTGGGCGTAATTAAGATTGACGAGCACAATATCCAGGTGGTCTATGGAACAAAAGTGGAAAAAGTGGCTTTTGAATTAAAAAGGAGTTATCGGTCAGGGGCAAAGGAAAGTCAGGGAAAAGAGGAGTTTTTGTCTCCAATGACAGGCAAATTAATTGCAATGGAAGATGTCCCGGACCCGGCCTTTTCTTCAAAAGCCATGGGAGACGGATTTGCCGTTGAGATGAAAGATGGAATAGTTGCGGCACCGGTTTCAGGAGAACTGGTTTCCGTATTCCCCACAGGACATGCATATGGAATCCGCACGAATAACGGTATGGAGGTTCTGATTCATATTGGAATCGATACGGTGGAATTACAGGGAAAGGGATTTGATATACGTGTGAAACAAGGGGATCATGTGAAACAAGGAGATATTTTGGCATGTGTGGATCTGGAGTATGTAAAAAAGCAGGGAAAAGCAATGATATCGCCTGTTGTATTTACTACCGGAGAAAACGTGAATGTGAAAAAGACAGGAAAACAAATTAAATTACTGGAAAAGGATTTTATTGATATTTTATAAAATGAGGGGATTAAAAACGCAGGGCCGGGATAGGCCCTGCGTTGCTTCATGTCTGGGATCGGGGAGAAAACATTTCAGGAAGAGGTTGTGTCCTCCTTCTCTTTTTGGGGCTGCAAAGGGGCAGGGATTTTTTTCTTTTTGTTCTTGCGGGAGAAGAAAATAATGATTCCCGCTATCAGAACAATGGGAATCCAAAAAGGAATGGTTATAATCATACCGATCAAAAAGTTCGTTATTATGTTTTTAAAAGCCATGAAATTGTTTGACAATCCCTTATTGATACGGGTAAGGGCTGATTCTGCTGCGACAGGAGTGAATATGGTTACTTCCCTTATGTTTAAATGAACTGTGCTGTAATCCACCTGATCGTCGTAAAGCCTGAGCTGGGATTCCATGGATTCCAATTGGTAGCGTATTTCAGAAAGCCGCTGCTGCAGGGTAATGACCGTGTCAATGGATTCTGCTTTTTCAAGAAATTCCCACAGCTTCTCCTGTTCGATTTCCAGGGATTTTTTTTTGCTTTCCAGATCACTGTACTGAAGTGTAACATCATGGGTGGATTCAGACTTATCCGTTACATTTCCGTTGGTCTCCACCTCACTTACAAAGCTGTTAATCTGGTTTGCGGGAATCCGGATGGTCATATTGGCAAGTCTTGGGACCGGCTTTCCGTTGTAATCTATGCGGCTTCCTGACATATCCGACTGCTCCACATACCCGCCCAGTTGGGTGATTTTGGCCTGCAGTTCTGAAACCAGGGTTTCGAATGCATCAGTTTCCACGTTCATTGATATGTTTCGTATAAGCTTTCTTCCGGCAGGCAGAACCGTACTGTTCCCGGTTTCGCCTGTAAGTGAGGAATCAGCTGTTTTGCTCTCTGAATTTTCCGATTGGCTGACTGCTGTCTCCAAGGCATTTACCTCTGCCGGCATGGCTGCCCCATAACCTGATGCAGCATCCTGGGCCGTTGTCATGGACTTGTTGGAACAGGCGCTTAGGCAGAGAATTGCCAGAAGAGACAGAATGAATCCCCATTTTCTTTTTCTCATTGAACCCCTCCTTTTATCATCATATTTTCACTGATCATGTGATATCCTTAGAATAGCATGACGCACAGACCATTTCAACAAAAGCGGGGAAGCTTAAGAAAAACTTATAGATTTCCACGGTCTTTTACGGCTTCCGAAGGGGAAACGTGAAAGTGTTTTTTATAGGCCCTGAAAAATGTGGAATAGTTTTTAAAGCCGCTGCCAAAGCAGGCCTCGGTAACCGGCATTCCTGTTTTTAAAAGATCCCTTGCCAAAGCAAGGCGCTTTTCCGTGATATAGTCAAAAAGAGTATAACTGGTTTCCCTTTTAAACAGGTGCATCAGGTGATAACGGCTGATGTAGCAGGCCTCTGCAATGGCATCCACGGTTATCTCTTCCATTAAGTGGCTGTTTATATAGTCCATAATGTTTATTATGCGCCGGTCCCCGGTGGAAGGAGGTAAGTATTGCACCCGGTTGGCCAGGGAAGCTCTGTTTAACTGGATCATGAATTCCAGAAAGACTACCTGGCAGTATAAGTCCCTGGCATAGCCGTCATGGGTACAGGCGTATTCTAAGTTCACCAATGTGCGGTACAAGTCACTTTTTTCCATGGAGTGGATCCGCAGGACATGGGAATGAAGCTCTTTTGATTTTTGGAAACAGGTGCTTAAATCATAGCTGTCGGAGCCGTAGGCCAGCAAAAAACCTGGGGATAGATAGACGATGATCCTTTCATAAGGCACCGACGGATCAATGTCAGGCTTGTGAATATCATTATGGCCAACCAGTATGATGTCATATGGTTTCAGTTTATAAGCACAGCCTTCGATCCGGTAGGTGACTGATCCCCGGATGAAGATGATGATCTTGTCAAAATCATGATAGTGGTATTCAAAATCCTGTTTTTTTGTATCGGTTAAGTGAAACAGCCGGAAATCGCTGTTTAAATATCCCCGTTTTTCGTAGTTGTCCATTTTGGTTTTCTTCCTCCTATTAGCTGTCTCTTATAATATAACATAATTTGCAATAAAAAAAGCATTATATTGATTGAAATGATAAAAAGTGCTGTATATAATTAAAAATATAAAACAAATGCGTATGGATAGAAGGAAGACGGCAATGAAAATTGTAGTGTTAGCGGGCGGCTTCAGCCCGGAAAGAGAAGTATCATTATCTTCAGGAGCCATGATCACAAACGCTCTGATAAAAAACGGGCATGAGGTTTTCCTGCTGGATTCTTATTTGGGAGCAGATGACGGCCAGGAGGTCTGTTTTAAAAGCCCGAAAGATGGAGCGGACTTTTCCTGGGAAATCGGCAGGAGTGTACCGGAACTTGACCGCCTGGCCAAAGATCGGAAGGGAAAGGGGTATATTGGGAACCGGGTCATTGAAATCTGCGGAAAGGCAGATGTGGTATTTCTGGCATTACACGGAGGTGCAGGAGAAAACGGTCAAATACAGGCTGTTCTTGATGCCCATGGCATTTCCTATACTGGAACCGGTTATGAAGGGTGTTTAAAAGCCATGGATAAGCCCATGGCAAAACTGCTGATGAAGGATGCCGGCATACTGACTCCGGATTGGCGTATTTATACCAGGGGGGAGCCTTTGGAACCTTTTTCTTTCCCCTGTGTGGTAAAACCATGCGGCTGCGGATCCAGCGTAGGCGTTGCCATGGCTGATGGGAAGGAACAATGGGAGCAGGCCCTTGACCTTGCATTTGCTTATGAAGACAGGACCCTGGCGGAAGTGAAAATTATTGGCAGGGAATTTTCTGTGGGGATATTGGGAGAAAGAGCTCTTCCTGCAATCGAGATCATACCAAAGGCAGGGTTTTATGATTATGAAAATAAGTACCAGGCAGGCATGACAGAGGAGATCTGTCCGGCAAGGCTGACGGAAAAAGAGGAGGAAGCCGTGGGCTTAACGGCTTTGAAGGTTCACCGCATTCTGGGGCTTGGGTATTATTCCAGAGTGGATTTCATCATGAAAAAGGATGGAAGCATTTACTGCCTGGAGGCAAATACTTTGCCGGGGATGACACCTTTCAGCCTTCTTCCCCAGGAAGCTAAGGCTGCCGGAATTTCATATCATGAATTATGTGAGGACATTGTGAGACACCCTCAGGGCACACCTTTTTGTCCTAAGGATGGACAGAAATAAGGAACGCTTTAAGGGCATACCCTTATGTCAAAAAACGTGGGCAATGGAGAGGAAAGGAGTTTAATCATGAATATCACTTTGGAAAAATATCACGGGCTGGGAAATGATTATCTGATCTTTGATCCCAATAAAAATGAATTGGAACTGACAGAGGAAAGCGTCCGCTTAATCTGCAACCGAAATTTCGGAGTTGGGTCTGACGGGCTTTTGGTAGGCCCTATTCTGGGGCAGGATAAGCTGGAGGTAAAGATTTTAAATCCCGATGGAAGTGAAGCCGAGTTAAGCGGAAACGGTGTCCGAATCTTTGGAAAATATTTAAAGGATGCGGGATATGTGCAGAAGAACCGCTTTATTGTCAACACATTAAGCGGGCAGCAGACCATCCAGTATTTAAATGAAGACGGGACAAAAATAAAGGTCTCCATGGGAAAACTGAACTTTTACAGCGATGAAATTCCTGTGACAGGCCCAAGGCGGGAAGTGCTTAATGAAACCATGATGTTTGGAAGCATTCCTTACAGGGTCACCTGTGTATCCATTGGAAATCCTCACTGCGTCATTTGGTTAAACGACATATCAAAGGAACTGGCCTGCCGGATCGGGAAGCATTCGGAAGCTGCCGATTATTTTCCGGAAAAGATCAATACAGAGCTTTTAAAGGTTTTGGACAGGACTAATATTGAAATTGAGATTTACGAACGGGGAGCAGGGTATACCCTGGCGTCGGGAACCAGCGGCTGTGCGGCAGCAGGCGCCGCCTACCGCATGGGGCTTACGGATCCTAAGATGTATGTGCACATGCCTGGAGGTGTGCTTGAGGTGGAAATCGAAAATAACGGCAGTGTGCTGATGACAGGGGAAGTGGGTTATGTAGGCAGATTCATTCTTTCCCATGAGATGACAGAGCAGGTACGGGCACTTGGGGAATAGAATATCATAGATTGGCAATATGGGCATGACAGTCAGCCGTTAAACCGGAACAGGGAAATACCGCCCTGTCTGGGAAAAGCGGGGGATTGAAGTGCCTTTTGCATTTTCGCCTGTTTTTGGAGGGAGGGTCTTAACCTGTTGACGGAAACAGAGTTTTCATACTATAATATTACAATAATTTAAATGGTGAGTAGATAATGTAATGCAGGAGAGGCGGGAGTGTATGAATCGTATGTCGGATGAAAGCGGAGAGGCCGGTATTTACATAGTTGACCAGGATTACAGGATCATTTATCTCAATGATGCGGCTAAGTCATATTATCCGGATTTGAAAGTGGGAATGTACTGTTATCAGGGGATTGGGAAAGGACTGGCGCCCTGCAAAGACTGTCCGGGTATAAGTCAGAAGTCCGAGCATGTGATATTTTATAATTGCGCTTTGGAGATGTGGATGGATGTGTCTTCCGCTACCATCGACTGGCCCGGGCACAAGGGGGGCAGGCTCATCATGTTCCGGCCCGTTGATGAGAAGAACAAGAATCTTTTTTATCATCTGACAGACAACACCGTTTATGATGAACTGTTTGAATTGAATATTGCTGCAAATGTCTTTAAAGTCCTGTTTTACCAGAAAGATAAATTCAGGATCCCAAAGACGGAAGGGCGGCTGGATTCCATGTGCATGGAGGCGGCGGATCTTATAATCCACCCGGAAGACAGGGAAAGATTTTTGGAATTCTGGGATGAATCCACCCTGCTGGACCGCCTCCACACCAACGGAAGGATCGTAAAAGGGGAATTTCGCAAGCTGCTGGTCAATGGGAACTATTGCTGGGCCAGGGTGATCGCCGTTTTGTTCCGGTGCGGGGACTGTGCGGACCCTATTGTCATGTGTTATGTCCAGGATATTGACAGCTGGAAGCGAAAGGAAGTGGAAGAGCAGAAAAGGCTTCAGGAAAAGCGGGAGGAAACAGATTCCATGACAGGGCTTTTCCGTTACGGCCCTTTTTTTGAGAAGGCGGAACAGCTTTTGGAAAAACGGCCTGATGCAGAGTATATGATGGTAGCCATTGATATCGAGCATTTTAAGCTTTTTAATGAATGGTATGGGGAAGAGGAAGGGGACCGCTTCCTGATCAAGATCGGAAAGCATTTAAAATCCGTAGAACTTCTTTATGACTCCATTGCAGGGTATATGGGAGGAGACGATTTTGTTATCATCCTTCCCGAGGACATTTCTATCCTGAAGGGTCTGGAAAAGGAGATCAATAACTATGTCAGGCAGTATGGCGGAAATGCGGGATTTCTTCCGGCTTTCGGTATTTACCGGATAGAGGACAGCAGCCTTTCGGTAAGCATGATGTATGACAGGGCTGCCATTGCGCTGAACTCCGTAAAGGGCAATTATACCAAACGCATAGGCTGGTATGATCCGGGCATGAAACAGAAGATGGAAAAGGATCAGCTTCTTCTCTCGGAAATCCAGCGCGCTCTGGAAAAAAGGGAGTTTATTTTTTACCTCCAGCCCCAGTGCAATATGCTTACGGGAAAAATCATCGGCCTGGAATCCTTAGTCAGATGGCACCATCCTCATCGGGGGATTATTTCTCCGAGAGAGTTCATCCCCCTTTTGGAGCAGAGCGGGTTTATCACCAATCTGGATATTTATATCTGGGAGATGGTATGCAGGCTGCTGAATACCTGGATTAAGGCAGGAAAAAAGCTGATCCCCATTTCCGTCAACATGTCCCGCATGGATATTTATGCCATTAATGTGGCGAAGAAGTTCAAGGAATTGGTGAGCAAGTACGGGATTGATCCCAAATACTTGGAAATCGAGATTACGGAAAGCGCTTATGCAGAGGATGATGATAAGATCCGAAGCGTTCTGGAGGATCTGCGCAGGGCCGGTTTTCCGGTGTTCATGGATGATTTTGGAAGCGGATATTCTTCCCTTAACATGCTTAAGGATGTCAATGTGGATGTGATTAAGATCGATACCAAGTTCCTGGATATGAATGAGAACAGCCAGAGCCGTGGAATGGGGATTCTGGAGACCATTGTAAGAATGGCAAGGGTCATGCAGATGAAGATCATTGCCGAAGGAGTTGAAAGGAAGGAACAGGTTGATTTTTTAAGAAATATCGGCTGTATATACGGGCAGGGATATTATTATTACAAACCCATTCCCGTGGAAGAGGCGGAACTGCTCCTGATGCAGGAGGGAAATGTGGATTACGGGGGAATCCAGGCCCGCCAGCCAGGACAGCTGAAGCTGGAAGACTTATTTAATGAAAATATCACCAGTGAGGCCATGCTGAATAATATGCTGGGAGCCATTGCCCTTTACGAGGTATATGAAGACCAGTGTGAGGTTCTTCGGGTAAACCAGGAATATTACCGCATTACAGGGGATAATCCGGCGGAAATGGAAGAGCGCAGGTGGTTTTTGTTAAACAGGGTCTATAAAGATGACATGGACTGGGTGCTGAATATCTTTGAAAACGCATACAGCAATCCCCTCCGGGGAGGAGAGGGGATTTTCCGGCAGTACCGTCCAGGCGGTGAGCTGGTATGGGTCCATTTAAGGGCGTTCTTTTTAAGAGAGCAGGATGACCGCCGTTTGTACTACGGATCGGTGAGGGATGCCACGGAACAGATGGAGCAGCGTCAGAAGCTGGAGGACTCCCAGAAAATTCTGGGAGATGTATTACGTCTTTCAGGAAGAAATCTTTCCTTTGAAAATATTGCCCAGGAAAATGAATGGGCTGCCGGTGCCATATTTGCCCAGATCGCCCCGGGCGTGCTTATTGGTGTTTACTGTGAAAAAGGACTGCCGCTGTATTTTGTAAACAATGAGCTGCTCCGCCTTCTGGAATATGATACTTACGAGATATTTTCAAAGTCTGTGGATGGAAAGATAGCCAATCTTATTCACCCGGAGGATTTAAGGCGGATACAGGAATCCATTTTCCACTACATATCCCCTGGCATGGAGTATGCCTTCCGGCACCGCGTCAAAAAACGGGATGGGAGCTGGCTGTGGATCATGACGAAAAGCCGTGTGGTTCAGGCTGAGGATGGAAGGCTGGCAGTGGTGAATGTCTGTATGGATATCAGTGATACTCTTTTGGCCCAGAAAAAGCTCCAGGATACCAATGAGATTCTTCAGTTAAAAAATGATGAGCTGGAGTTTTTAGGCTCAGGAATGCCGGGAGGGTATTTCCGGTGCAAAAGATCGGAACAGATGGAGCTGCTTTATACCAGCCTCCGTTTCATGGAAATCCTGGATTATACAAAAGAGGAATTGAAAGAACAGTTTGGCAATCGGTTTATGGCCATGATCCACCCGGAAGACCGTGAAAAGGTTTATGAGGTTACAACGTCTTTAAAGCCGGAGGAAAACTTAAAAGGAGTGGAATTCCGTATCCTTTCAAAGAATGGCTATATCTGGGTTGTGTGTCACTCCAGGATGTCGGTGAAAACAGACGGCAGCTTTCTGTACGGAGTCATGCTCCACATAGACGAGATCGTGGAGCTGCGCAGGCAGATAGAATGCAGCAGAAAGATGTTAAATCAGATGGAGCGCATGACCCTGGGAATGCCCGATTCCATTCATGGGCTTCCTGACCGTCAGGCCGCAGCTTCCATGGCAGAAGCTTATCTGGCCCGTCGCAGATTCCAGCCTTCGGCTCTGGTCCTGTTGGAGATTTCAGGACCGGAAGAGGAAGCAGAAGGAGTCTGCAAGGCAGGAAAGCCGTTTTTTGCGCCCTATATGGAATGCCTGAAGCGCTTTTTCAGGGAAGATGATATTATCTGCTTAAATGACGTATATGAAGCAATGGTGCTGTGTAAAAATATCCGGAAAAACGATATGGAAAATAAGCTGAAACGGGTGGTAAGTGCATTAACCCGGGAACTGGCGGAAAATGAGGAAAAATCCCTGTATTGGATGAATTCCGCCTTTGTTATGATAGAGGTACAGGATAAGGATTTTGCCTCCTGCTGTGACAGGGCAAGAGAAGCTCTTTTGCAGGCAAGGCAGTCTTCTGTTAATGAAAGTGTGAAATAAGAATAGACCGCTTCCGGCACTTGTGATATAATCCTCATAAAATCGTTTCAGGATAAAAATGCCTTACAGGCATACCACTATGCCCAAGAAACATGGGCAGCAACAAGGAAAGGGATAAGATTATGATAGCAGACAAGATGAGACCCCTTGTAGAGAACAATTCTGCCATCCGTGCCATGTTTGAGGAAGGAAAGAAGATGGCTGCTTTGTATGGCAGGGAGAATGTCTATGATTTCAGCCTTGGAAATCCCAATGTGCCGGCTCCTCCGGCGGTGAACCAGGCCATTCTTGACATTATCAGGGAAGAAGAAACCACTTTAATCCACGGATACATGAGCAACGCAGGATTTGAGGATGCCAGATCTGCAGTTGCCCAGTCCTTAAACAGGAGGTTTGGGACTCATTTTCATCTGGAAAATATTCTTATGACTGTCGGAGCTGCCAGCGGCATGAACGTGATATTAAAAACCATATTGGATCCCGGTGATGAGGTGCTGGCATTTGCCCCTTATTTTATGGAATATGGTTCTTATGTCCGCAATTACGACGGTGTGCTTGTGGCGGTGCCTCCTGATACAGACAGCTTTCAGCCTGATTTAAAGGAATTTGAAAAGCGGATCACTCCTAAGACAAAGGCAGTGATCATCAATACCCCCAATAACCCTACCGGTGTGGTATATTCTGCAGAAACGCTCCGAAGGATCGCGGCTCTTCTTTTAAAAAAGGAAGAGGAGCTTGGCACCCAGATTCTGCTGATTTCTGATGAACCTTACCGGGAACTGGCTTATGATGGGGTAGAGGTTCCTTATGTCACTCCATTTTATCACAATACCATTGTCTGCTATTCCTACAGTAAGTCTTTGTCCCTGCCAGGGGAACGGATCGGATATCTGGTAATTCCAGATGAGGTGGATGACTCCTCCAAGGTCATAGCTGCCGCTGCCATTGCAAACCGTGTGCTTGGCTGCGTCAATGCCCCTTCCCTCATGCAGCGGGTGATCATCCGCTGCGTGGAGAGCCAAGTAAACCTGGAAGCTTATAACAGAAACCGGGAGCTTCTTTATAACAGTTTAAGGGAATATGGATTTGACTGCATCAAGCCGGAAGGAGCCTTTTACTTATTTGTAAAGACTCCTGTGGATGATGAGGAATTCTGCCAGTCCTGCAAGGAGCACAGAGTGCTTTTAGTGCCTGGAACTTCCTTTGCATGTCCTGGCTATGTGAGGATTGCCTACTGTGTGTCCTATGAACAGATTCAGCGTTCTCTTCCTGCATTTAAGAAGATAGCAAAAGAGTATGGCCTTACAGAAAAAAGGGAGGAAATACAATGAGACCATGGGAAGCGAATATCCGGAGAGTGGCTCCCTATGTGCCTGGGGAACAGCCAAAGGGAGAGAAGTTAATTAAGTTAAACACCAATGAAAACCCATATCCCCCCTCCCCCGGCGTCAGGCAGGCCCTGGCTCAAATGGACTGCGACTGGTTCCGCAAGTATCCGGATCCGGCTGCAGCGGTACTGATTAATGCTCTTTCAAAGGCATATAAATTGGATGAGGACAGGATCTTTGTTGGAGTGGGCTCTGACGATGTGATTGCTGTGGCTTTTATGACCTTTTTTAATTCTCATAAGCCCATCCTGTTTCCTGATGTGAGCTATTCCTTTTACAAGGTCTGGGCGGATTTATTTCAGATCCCATATGAAACTCCTGCCCTTGATGAGGGGTTTCGCATCAGGAAGGAAGATTATTACAGGGAAAATGGGGGAATCATATTTCCAAACCCCAATGCGCCCACCGGCGTTCTCATGCCTCTTTCTGAAGTAGAGGATATCATAGCCCATAACCAGGAGTCCGTGGTGATTGTGGATGAAGCCTACATTGATTTTGGCGGAGAAAGCGCCATAGGGCTGACTGAAAAATACGAAAATCTTCTGGTGGTGCAGACCTTCAGCAAATCGCGTTCCATGGCAGGAATGAGAATCGGCTGCGCTTACGGGCATCCGGAGTTGATTTGCAGGCTGAATGATGTGAAGTATTCCTATAATTCCTATACCATGAATATCCCTTCCCTGGTTTTGGGCGCAAAAGCTCTTGAGGATGACAACTATTTCAGGGAGACTCTTGAAAAGATCATATGCACAAGAGAACAGGCCAAGAAAAGGCTTTCAGAACTGGGATTTTCTTTCCCGGATTCCATGGCAAATTTTATCTTTGCCTCTCATGAGGAACGAAAAGCAGAGGAGATTTATAAGGCCCTCCGGGAGAACAATATTTTTGTCCGGTATTTTAAACAGCCAAGGATTGATAATCACTTACGCATTTCCATAGGTACGGATGAGGAGATGGAGGAGTTGTACGGTTTTTTGAAAGAATATCTTTAGAATTTATTTATTTGTCAGAAAGGCATTTGGGGAGTATCATATAAGCAGGTGATTAAAATGGAACAAATTAGAAAGTATTGCAGACTGATTCTGAATATTGTTATACCGATTTTATTTTTCTACTTGATTTGTGTATGGGGACCGAGGCTGTTAAACTTTTTCCTTCCTTTTGTCATTGGATGGATTATTTCGGTCATTGCAAATCCCCTGGTGCGTTTCCTGGAGAAACGTTTGAAGATCGTAAGGAAGCACAGTTCCGTATTGATTGTGGTTGCAGTGCTGGCAGTTATTATAACTGTGCTTTATTTTCTGATTTCCAAGCTGATTTACGAAGCAGCCGGATTTGCAAGGGATATTCCAAAGTATTATGAATCTGCCTGGATTGAGATCCAGAAACTGCTTTTACAGGTAGAGGGGCTTTTGCAATTTTTGCCTCAGAATATACAGGATTCTGTGAACCAGTTTTTTACCCATATGGGCGAATATTTAAATGTAATGGTCCAGAAAATTGCTTCTCCTACAGTAACAGTGGCAGGAAATGTGGTAAAGAGCATTCCCGCTGCTCTGGTTTATACGATTGTGACCATTTTTTCCTCTTATCTGTTTATTGTGGATAGGGATAAGATCATGGAAGTGCTCCGCCCTTATATACCCAATGGAGGGACTAAATATTATCTGTATCTGAAGAAAGATGCAAAGCGTCTGGTGGGCGGTTATTTTCTTGCCCAATTTAAGATTATGTTTATCATTGCGGCAGTATTGGCAGCAGGATTTCTGGTATTGGGAGTGAATTATGCGCTGCTTCTTGCGGTCCTCATAGCAATTCTTGATTTCCTGCCGATTCTGGGGACCGGTACCATTCTGATTCCATGGGCAATCATCCGCCTTGTTGCAGGTGAGTATGCCTTTGGCTTTGGCCTGGTGATCATCTACGTTCTTACCTTGGTGTTAAGGCAGGTGATTCAGCCCAAGATCGTTGGCGATACCATGGGCTTAGACCCTCTTATGACGCTGCTGTTTTTATACCTGGGATTTAAAATAAGCGGGATTGCCGGTATGATTCTGGCAGTACCTGTTGGCATGTTGTTTTTAAATTTATATGAGTTCGGAGCCTTTGATTCCTTTATTAACAGTGTGAAAACATTGATCCATGATATCAATGTCTTTCGCAGGGGACCGGATTAGATTTCGTTTCACATTGATGGAAAACACCCTGTAAGCATACCTGTATGCCTGGAACCCATAGGCGGGAAAGAGGAAACAATGAAAAAGAATACAATACTGAGAGCGGCCTTATGCCTTGCAGCAGGCCTCATGACGTTAGAAGCAACGGCAACGCCGGTGAACGGATATTCTGCACAGGCATGGAAACTGGAAAACGGACAATATGTGGATGCTTCCGGTGTCCCCATTGCAGGCGCGCTGGAAAAGGGGATAACCGTATCAAAATACCAGAACCGCCAGAATGCGGAAAACGGAGGAATCGATTGGAGGAAGGTGGCACAGGACGGAGTCTCCTTTGCCATGGTGCGGATTGGTTATCTCAATGACATGGATCCCTATTATTCCATAAATATGGCAGGTGCAGCGGAAGGCGGACTTAAGACCGGGGTATTTTTTTATACCCAGGCTCTTGACACACAGACAGCAGTGGAAGAAGCCAGGTATGTGCTTAGGATGGTAAAGGATTACCAGATTTCCTATCCCATTGCATATGATGTGGAATCCCAGTACCTTCTTGACAATCATTTATCAAAGCAGCAGATTACGGATAACATCAATGCATTCTGCAAGACCGTTTCGGATGCAGGATACCGGCCAATGGTTTATGCCAATAACAAATGGCTGACCAATTACATTGATATGGAGCAGATTCCCTATGATGTCTGGTATGCCAGATATGGAACCATCAACAACTGCAAGAACCGTACCATCTGGCAATGTACGGACCAGGGAAGAGTGGATGGCATTGACGGAGATGTGACCATTGAGCTTTCATTTACTGATTATGGATCCCTGATTTCTTCAGAAGGCTGGAAGATTGTTGATGGAAACAAATATTATACAAAGAATTATGTAAAACAGACCGGCTGGGTCCAGGTGGGAGACGTCTGGTATTATCTGGATTCCAATGGCATCATGATTCATGATACCACCATGGATATTGACGGGGTTTCCTATACCTTTGGCTCTGACGGAGCCATGGTCCAGTGACCGGATTAACGGAGTTTTGACGTGAAGACAGAAAATAATTTAGATACAGATCAAATCAGAGGGCTGGTTTGGAGGTTGGCAATTCCTTCCATGCTGGCCCAGTTTGTGAGTGTTTTTTACAGCATTGTAGACCGGATGTACATAGGAAATATTGCCGGAACAGGTGAGATTTCATTGGCAGGGGTGGGGATCTGCGGTCCCATTGTAACCATGATCTCTTCCGTGGCTTTTTTAGTGGGCGTAGGAGGTTCTCCCCTTATGAGCATCCGCATGGGAGAGAAAAATCAGCGGGCAGCCAGTCAGATACTGGCAAACTGCTTTTTGCTTTTAACGGTTTTATCCCTGGTGATCACCGTTTTTTGCTTTATGATAAAGGAAAAGCTTTTAATGTGGTTTGGAGCAAGCGAGGCTGCTTTTCCTTATGCAAATGATTATCTTACCATATGCCTGCTGGGCACAGTCTTTGCACTTTTATCTACGGGGATGAATCAGTTTATCATTTGCCAGGGATTTGCAAAGACCGGAATGAAATCGGTTCTTCTGGGGGCTGTATGCAATATTGTGCTGGACCCGGTGTTCATGTTTGTTTTTGGCTTGGAAGTGCGGGGCGCTGCAATTGCTACGGTGTTGTCCCAGATGGTTTCCTGTATTTATGTGCTTAAGTTCCTGTTTGGAGACAAGCCACCCATCCGGATTACCTTTGGAAACTATGACTGGCAGATCATGAAGCGTGTTTTGATGCTGGGTTTAAGTCCCTTTCTCATCATTGCATTTGATAATGTTTTAATCATATCCCTGAACATGATGATCCGGCGGTACGGCGGAGAGAGCCAGGGAGACATGCTCCTTACCTGCATGACCATTGTACAGAGCTTTATGCTCATGGTCACCATGCCCCTTGGAGGAATCACCGGAGGGACCCAGACCATACTTGGTTATAATTTCGGAGCAGGAAGGACTGACCGGATTAAAAAAGCCGGCTTTCATATTTCAAGCCTGGCCCTGGGGTTTACCACCATCATGTTTATTCTGGCTCATACGGTTCCCGGATACTTTGTCCGCATCTTTACCAGAAATGAAGCTTATGTGGAACTGACGGTATGGGCTATTAAGATCTATACCATGGGAATTATACCTCTTGCACTGCAGTATGCGGTTGTGGACGGGTTTGTGGGAATGGGAGTCGCAAAGGTGGCTATTTCCCTTTCCATGTTCCGGAAGGTGATATTTTTAGGCGGTGCCGCTCTTATTCCGGTTTTATTTGGGATCGATAAAATATTTTACACGGAGCCGGTTTCGGATTTCATCAGTGTTGCGGTGTCGCTGACCGTGACTTTACTGACCTTTGACCGGGTCATGAAAAAAAGAGAAGCGTGCTGCAAACAGCAGGGCAGGGAAGGCTATTGAGCCTTTAAGAAAGCCGCGGAGCAGGCGGAATCTGAGGATTCCGTTTGCTCCGCGGTGTTTTTGTTATGGCTTAAGAACCGGCCGACTGATAGCGGGACAGTCCGAAGTTCCATAAAAATCCCGCCGGTATCAAAAAGAGGCAGGCAGCCAGAGGAAGGAGGCAGTACCAGTGATTAGAGGTCCTGCCCGTAATATATAAAAAGGGATAATATTGAAACAGGGCAAAGGGAACCAGGTAGGTGCAGATGGTCAGAAGAGTCTTCCCATAAATGCCGATGGGGTATTTTCCATACTCCCTGGCTCCGTCAGTGAATACATTCATGAATTCCAGGCCTTCCAGGGTAAAAAAGCATATGGAGGCAAAGATTAAGTAAATGGCCGCGAACACCGCCACACCGCCTGTGATCATGAGGACAACGGTAAAGGCGCGGACAGGAGTCCAGTCAATGGAGCTGAAACACAGGCCATAGACAAGCATGACAACAGCCTGCAAAAGCCGCCCGATCCTGGTTAAATCTATTTTGCTGCACAGGGCCAGAAACAGGCTGTTTCTTGGTCTGAGAAGGATGCGGTCAAATTCGCCGTTTCCAATGATGGTTTCAAAGGTGTCCAGACTTCGGAAGACGGACTCGGCTATGGTAAATGCCATGAGCGTAATGGAAAAACAAAGTAGAACCTCCCCATAGGAAAAGCCCTTAACTTCTTTAAAACGGTCCATCATAAAAAACACCCCAAGAAATACGTTAAAGGATATTAAAAACTGCCCTATGATGATTAAGAAGAAGGAAGTTTTATGCTGCATCATGCTCTTTAAATGTATGAGCAGATATTTTTCATACAGCCGGATAGAATTCATCATATGCCTCCTTTCAACCGCCCTGGATCACAACGCGTTTTAAAGCATTGCGCTCCATGGCCCGTCCGATCAAGAGAAACACTGCCAGCCAGAAGGCCTGGCCCAGAAGGCTTGCATACATATCATGCCCATTTAAGTCGCCGCCAAAGATCCGGAAAGGAACGTTCTGGGCAGAGGCAAAGGGCAGAAGGTTCACCAATTGCCGGATCCCGTCCGGCAGGAAGGGAAGTGGGATGACCGCACCGCTTAAAAACTCGGAAAGAGAGGTGACGATCAGCTTGATCCCCTGGGAGGAAACCGTGTAAAAAACGGACATGTATATGATCATGCCAAAGGCAACCACAAAAAGAAGCCCTAAAGCCATGGACAAAAGGGTGAAAAACCATGTGTGAAAGCTTCCGGGAAGTGCCAGGCCGTAAGGCGCCGGCAGGAGCCAGGCAAACAGCAGAATGGGCATGCACCGCAGGACTGCTTTGGAAAGGCGGACAGCAAGGCCTCTGGTAAACCACATGTTGTAAAGGCGCACAGGGCGGCATAGTTCATAGGCAACATTTCCTGTGGTAATGGAGTTAAACAGCTCAGACTCCCAGAACCAGGTCATGTAAAGGGCCAGAAAGGCCTGTTGAAGCCATACATAGGTGGAAAGAGCCTGAAATTCCATTGGAAAGCTTTCCGGTGCAGCCTCATAAAAGGCCCGGAATAAGAGAATCTCCATGGATCCCCATACAAATTGGGTGACCATGCCGGAAAGGGCAGCCGCGCGGTATTGTAGTCCGTGGATAAAACGGATGCGGAAAAAGGACCAATATTTTTTCATGGCTTTTCCTCCTATATCCGGTAATCCCGGTAAAGGGCGGCAATGATCTCATCCAGTGTGGCGTCTTCCCTGGGGCGGTGGGATTTTAAATCAGAAAGGGCACCGTCCAAAAGCAGCCGTCCTTTTCCGATGAGAAGGACCCTGTCTGCCAGTGCGTCAATGTCCTGCATATCATGGGTGGTAAGAAGGACCGTGGTTTTGTGCTTCTGGTTCAGCTTTCGGATGAAGTCCCGGACAGCCAGCTTGGAAACTGCGTCCAGACCAATGGTTGGTTCATCCAGAAACAGGATTTTCGGTCTGTGGAGAAGGGAAGCAGCGATCTCACAGCGCATCCGCTGGCCTAAAGACAGCTGTCTGGCCGGAGTGCGCAAAAGCTCCTCTAAGGACAAAAGTTCTGTCAGCTCGTCCAGAGTCTCCTGGTATTGGTGTGTGGGAATTTCGTAGATGTCGCGGAGCAGTTCAAAGGAATCCAGTATGGGGACATCCCACCAGAGCTGGCTGCGCTGGCCAAAGACTACGCCGATGTCCTTTACATGTTCCTTGCGTTCCTTCCATGGGGTCAGGCCATTGATCAGGCAGGTGCCGCCATCGGGTGTGAGGATTCCGCTTAGAATCTTAATGGTAGAACTTTTTCCAGCGCCGTTTGGGCCTATGTAGCCTACCATTTCTCCGTCTCCTATTGTAAAGGAGATATCATAAAGAGCGTGGATGATTTCCACCTCTCTGTGAAAAAGGGCCTTAACAGCTTCTGAAAAGCCGGCACTTCTTCTTGAGACCTTGAAGGTCTTGTTCATGTGTTCCACTTGAATCATAAAAGTTCCTCCTGGTAGTAATATTTGTGAACCCGTTCTTTCCGGCAGCGGGCAGTTCTTTCGGAAGAAAGAAGTCTGTCATGACTGGTCAGAGGATCCTAATATCTTTCCAAGCGGTGAGCGTTACCGGGGAAACCCATGGAAACGCTGCTCTCCGGAAACAGAAATCTTCTCTTTCCGGGGACTCTACCGTGGTATCAATATTCTCTTTTCCTGAATGTTAGATGTGAAATTAGATTGGAAAAGGACTTTAAGTCTATCACTGCCGTAGCAGGCTGTCAAGTGAGCAAAAAAAACAGTTGACAATTTCTGAATAAGTGATAATATAAACATATGAACAGTTATTCATATAATAATATATAGATTAAGGAGGTACCAAATGGAGCAGGAGAGCAAGAAAAAGATTCAGGACTGTGAAATCGACCAGTGTGATTTTATCTGTGTTCATGAAAATGTTGTGAGTCAGGTACTAAATGCCATGCCCCAGGATCAGGAGCTTCTTGATCTGGCAGATTTCTTCAAAGTGTTTGGTGATGCCACCAGGATAAGAATCCTCTATGTACTCAGCCAGTCGGAGATGTGTGTATGTGATATTGCAAACCTTTTAAAGATGGGGCAGTCAGCCATTTCCCACCAGCTCCGGGTGCTGAAGCAGATGCGTCTGGTGAAGTTCCGCAGAGAGGGAAAAACCGTATTTTATTCCCTGGCCGACGGCCATATTGAGACAATTCTGGCTCAGGGGATGGAGCATATCAATGAATGATGGAGACTGCGGTAAAAAATAAAAAAGGAGAGAAATAGCTATGAAAAAGATTGTTAAACTGGAAGGCTTGTGCTGTGCCAACTGTGCGGCCAAGATTGAAGAAGAGGTAAAGAAACTGGATGGTGTGGAAAGCGCGTCCTTAAGCTTTATGACTCAGAGGATGACCTTAGAGGTTGAAGACGGTAAAACCGATGAAATCATGGAAGCAGCCAAAAAGATATCATACAAGATTGAGCCGGAAGCAGAATTTAAGGTGCTTCGGTAAGGGAAGAGGAGCAGTTATGACAAAAAAACAGAAACGGATGGCAATAAGGCTTGTGGCCAGCGCCCTGTTTTTTGCAGTAGGAATGCTTATGGAGGAAAAGACTGCCTGGTATTGGCTGTTCTTTTTGGTCTCCTATCTGTCGGCCGGATACGACATTCCTTTAAGGGCAGTCCGGAATATTAAAAACGGTCAGTTTTTTGATGAAAATTTTCTTATGTCAGTAGCCACTTTCGGCGCCATTGCAATCGGAGCCATGGAAGAAGCTGTGGGAGTTATGCTGTTTTACCAGATCGGTGAACTTTTTAATGATTATGCGGTAAACAAATCAAGAAAGTCCATCACAGAGCTTATGGATATTAATCCGGAATATGCCAACCTTCTTAAGGAAGGGAAAGAAGAGAAAGTAGATCCCTATGAGGTTTTGGTAGGGGATACAATCGTAATAAAGCCGGGGGAAAAAGTGCCTCTTGACGGCATTGTCATAAAGGGAACCGGCGGTCTGGATACAAAAGCCCTGACAGGAGAATCCATGCCGGTGGAAGTAAAGGAAAACGATACCGTATTCAGCGGTTCCATTAATTTAAACGGTGTTTTGGAAGTCAGGGTAACAAAGCTGTTTGATGATTCCACAGTGGCAAAGATCCTGGAACTGGTGGAAAATGCCAGCTTTAGAAAAGCAAAGGCCGAGAATTTCATCACCAGGTTTGCAAAGGTTTATACGCCGGTTGTAGTGACTTTAGCCCTTATTCTGGCAGTGGCTCCTCCTTTGCTCTTTGGCGGTGAGTGGGGAACCTGGATCTACCGCGCATGCAGCTTTCTGGTAGTTTCCTGCCCCTGTGCGCTGGTGATTTCCGTGCCCTTAAGCTTTTTCGGAGGGCTGGGCGCTGCTTCAAAGAATGGAATCCTCATGAAGGGAAGCAATTATCTGGAAGCCATGGCTTCTCTTGAAACCGTTGTCTTTGATAAAACAGGCACTCTTACAACAGGAAAATTCCGGGTCACAAGTGTGGATCCGGTGGAGGGAACAGAGGAAGAACTTTTAAAGCTGGCGGCTTATGGAGAGTTTCATTCCAATCATCCCATTGCCTTATCCGTAAAGGAAGCTTATGGAAAACCTGTTGATGAGTCCCTGATCGGCAGGGTGGAAGAGATTGCAGGACACGGTATCAGGGCAGAGCTTAAAGAGGAAGAAAAGGAACAGGAACTTTATATCGGAAATGCAAGGCTTATGGAGCAGCAGGGGATTACGGTTCCCCCTCAGGAGTCTGTAACTGGTACATCCCTTTATGTTGCTGAGGCAGGACGCTATCTTGGCTCCATTACCATTTCCGACACCATACGGGAAGATGTTCCCATGGCATTAAAAGGATTAAAGGAAGCAGGAGTAAGGAAGCTGGTGATGCTGACGGGAGATAAGCCGGAAGTAGGCCAGGCAGTTGGCGAAAAGCTGGGGCTTGATGAGGTTCATGGCGGACTGCTTCCCGGTGACAAGGTAGGAAAGGTTGAGGAGCTGCTGTCAAGAAAACAGGAAGGGATGAACCTGGCCTTTGTAGGTGACGGCATCAATGACGCTCCGGTCCTTGCCAGGGCCGATGTGGGAATCGCCATGGGAGGAATCGGCTCCGATGCTGCGGTGGAAGCTGCGGATGTGGTGATCATGACCGATGAGCCTTCAAAGATTATTGACGCCATTGCAATCGCAAGAAAAACAGCAGCAATAGTGAAACAGAATATCATTTTTGCCATAGGGGTAAAAGTGCTCATCCTCTTACTTTCGGCAGCCGGACTGGCAACCATGTGGGCGGCAGTATTTGGAGACGTAGGCGTTTCAGTACTTGCCATTTTAAACGCCATCCGGGCGTTAGGGTATCAAAGTAATAAATTAAAGTAATAATAAAAGCATTGACAAATTTTTTTGAAGCTGTTATATTTTACACATATGACGGGGTGGTGCGAAGATGGTCCATTGATGTGAGACTGTATTTGCCTGCCCCTTTTTTCCTGTTTCAAAAAGCGGGGCTTTTTATTTTAACCTTAAGAAGGGAGACAGCATTATGAGCAAGTACAGCAAAGAAGATATATTCCGGATCGTAGAAGAAGAGGATGTGGAATTTATCCGCCTTCAGTTTACAGATATTTTCGGTATGCTGAAAAATGTTGCAATTACTAAAAACATGCTTGGCAAGGCGCTGGAGAACCGCTGCATGTTTGACGGTTCTTCCATTGAAGGCTTTGTGAGAATGGAAGAGTCCGACATGTATCTTTACCCGGATCTTGATACCTTTGAAATATTTCCGTGGCGTCCCCAGCAGGGGAAGGTTGCCCGGCTGATGTGCGACGTATACTGCCCGGACAGGACGCCTTTTGAAGGCGATCCCAGATTTGTGCTTAAAAAAGTGTTAAAGAAAGCCAGGGACATGGGATTTGAATTCCATGCAGGGCCGGAATGTGAATTCTTCCTTTTCCATACGGATGAAGAGGGCCGCCCTACAACGGAAACCCATGAGATGGCAAGCTATTTTGATGTGGCCCCCATTGACTTAGCTGAGAATGTCCGCCGGGATATGGTGCTGAACCTGGAAGAAATGGGCTTTATGATCGAGGCTTCCCATCATGAAATTTCGCCGGGACAGCATGAAATCGATTTTCAATATGCGGAGGGCATGGTGACAGCGGATAACATTATGACCTTTAAGATGGCGATAAAATCTATTGCCAAGCGTCATGGACTTCATGCCACCTTTATGCCAAAGCCCAAGGCAGGAGTCAATGGCTCCGGAATGCACATCAACATGTCCCTGTCTGATTTAGAGGGCAGGAACATGTTTGAAGATGGGGCAGATGGGCTGGGCTTAAGCAAGGTTGCCTACCAGTTTATAGCCGGAATTCTTTATCATATGAAAGGGATGACCATACTCACCAATCCTCTGGTCAATTCCTATAAGCGTCTTGTCCCTGGTTACGATGCTCCGGTTTACATTGCATGGTCCGCCAAAGCAAACAGAAGTCCCCTGATCCGAATCCCGGCCTCCAGAGGGGCAGGGACCAGAATCGAGCTCCGGTGCCCGGATCCTGCCGTCAACCCTTATCTGGCTCTGGCTGCATGCCTGGCTGCCGGCCTTGATGGAATCGAAAAACAGATGACACCACCGGAGAGCGTTGACAGGAACATTTTTACCATGCTTCCGGAGGAGATTTTAGAAAAAGGCATTGAGCATCTGCCGGAGACCCTGGGAGAAGCAATCGAGGCCTTCCGCAAGGATGGTTTTATGAAAGAAGTTCTGGGCGAACACATTTACACCAAATACCTGGAAGCCAAGGAAACCGAATGGCATCTGTTCCGGGCCCAGGTAACAGATTGGGAAGTGGAAGAATACCTGTATCGATATTAATGGTTTCTGTTTTCTGATATGGTTATCTGGAGGTGAGAGTGTTTGACCAATGTGATAGTGGCATTTTCCAGAGAAGAGGATGCAAAAAATATTAAAAATATTCTTGTGAGGAACGGCTTTTCGGTAGCAGCGGTCTGCACCTCCGGTGCCCAGGCGGTAAACAGCGCCGACGAGCTGGGCAGTGGAATCGTAGTATGCGGCTGCAGGTTTGCGGACATGGTGTTTTATGAGCTTTATGAATGCCTTCCGGGAGGCATGCAGATGCTTCTTTTGGTGTCACCCAGCCAGTGGAGCGGCAGGGCTCCGGAGGGGGTGGTCTGCCTGGGTCATCCTTTAAAGGTGCAGGATCTTGTAAGCACCTTGGAAATGATGGTGGAATCCCTTGCCAGAAGCCGGAAAAAATTAAAAAGCCAGCCAAAAGAGCGGAGCAGGGAAGAGAATGAATTGATCAGACAGGCAAAGGAGCTTTTAATGGAACGGAACCACATGTCCGAAACGGATGCCCACCGGTACCTCCAGAAATGCAGCATGGACAGCGGAACCAATATGGTGGAAACTGCTCAGATGATCATGAGTCTGATCAATCGATAGTTATGGGAGAGAACGATGAAGTTTACAAAGATGCAGGGAATCGGCAACGATTACGTTTATATCAACTGTTTTGAAGAATCCGTGGAAGCTCCGGCAGAGCTTGCAAAAAAGGTCAGTGACCGCCATTTTGGCATCGGGTCCGATGGGCTGATTCTTATCTGCCCGTCGGAAATTGCGGACTGCCGGATGCGGATGTTTAACGCCGACGGCTCGGAGAGCCAGATGTGCGGAAACGGCATCCGGTGTGTGGGAAAGTATGTTTACGATCACCGTCTGGTGGAAAAAACAGAATTTGACGTGGAGACCGGTGCAGGAATCAAGCATTTAAAGGTTAAGACAGAGAATGGAAGGGCAGTCCAGATCACGGTGGACATGGGAGTGCCGGAAATCACCAGTCAGGTTCCTGAACCGATTTGTGTTGACGGGAAGGACTATGAGTTCATCGGCATTTCCATGGGAAACCCCCATGCCATTTATTACATGGACAACATTGACGGCCTGGATTTGGAGGCCATTGGGCCTGCCTTTGAAAATCACCTGCGTTTTCCGGAACGGACCAATTCGGAATTTATAGAGGTAGTGAACCGGGATTATATCCGCATGAGGGTGTGGGAGAGAGGCAGCGGGGAAACTTATGCCTGCGGAACGGGAGCCACTGCCAGCGCAGTCGCCTCCGCCTTAAGCGGCCGCACTTCACATACCGTCCAGGTAGAACTAAAGGGCGGCAATCTGAGCATCCACTGGGACCGGGAAGGAAGCGGCCATGTATTCATGACCGGGCCTGCTGTGGAAGTGTTTGAGGGAGAATTTGACATAAAAAATCTTTAAGGTAACAGGAGGAACATATGGTTAAAATCAATGAAAATTACTTAAAGCTTCCGGGAAGCTATCTTTTTTCCACCATTGCAAAAAAGGTAAACGCCTATACCCAGGCAAATCCTGATAAGAGGATCATCCGTCTGGGAATCGGTGATGTGACCCAGCCCATTGCACCGGCCATAATCGAGGCTCTTCATGAAGCAGTGGATGAGATGGGCAATAAGGAAACCTTTCATGGCTATGCGCCGGATCTGGGGTATGGATTTTTAAGGGAGATCATTGCAAAGGAAGACTACGCGGCCAGAGGCTGCAGCATATCTCCTGATGAGATCTTTGTTTCCGACGGGGCCAAGAGCGATTGCGGAAATATCCAGGAAATCTTTGACGAAAGCTGTAAAATTGCGGTATGCGATCCGGTTTATCCGGTTTACGTGGATTCCAATGCAATGGCCGGAAGAACAGGGGAATACCAGGAAGAGGCCGGTAAGTGGAGCAATGTGATCTATATGCCCTGTACGGCTGAAAACCATTTTGTGCCGGAGCTTCCCGGGGAGACGCCGGATCTGATTTACTTGTGCGTTCCAGGCAATCCTACGGGTACGGCCCTTACAAGGGATCAGTTAAAGGTATGGGTGGATTATGCCAATGACAAAGGTGCGGTGATCCTTTATGATGCCGCCTATGAAGCCTATATCGCCCAGGAGGATGTGCCTCATTCCATCTTTGAGATTAAGGGTGCCGAAACCTGTGCCATTGAATTCCGTTCCTTTTCTAAAAATGCAGGCTTTACGGGAGTCCGCCTGGGCTTTACCGTTATTCCAAAGGCTCTTGTAAGGGGAGGGGTTTCTCTTCACTCCCTGTGGGCCAGACGCCATGGAACCAAATTTAACGGAGCCCCCTACATCGTTCAGAAGGCAGGAGCTGCAGTCTATTCTGCGGAGGGAAAGGCACAGTTAAAGGAACAGGTGGCTTATTACATGAGAAATGCGAAAGTCATCTACACAGGGTTAAAGGAAGCCGGCTGTGAAGTTTACGGCGGTGTCAATGCGCCTTATATCTGGTTAAAAGTGCCCGAGGGAATGACCTCCTGGGAGTTTTTTGACCGCCTTCTAGAGGAAGCCGGTGTGGTGGGAACTCCTGGAAGCGGATTCGGCCCCAGCGGCGAGGGATATTTCCGTTTAACGGCATTTGGGACCTACGAAAATACGGTAGAAGCCATGGAACGGATGAAGAATATGCCAGCCCTTAAAAAATAAACATTGACAAGTATTTGATGATTGTTTATGATTAATTTTAGAAAGATTCATAAGTGTGCAGTTTTATTTGAAAGAACAAAAGCGTTCAGTACCCTGGTGGTACTGACGCTTTTCTTCTTTCCGGGAGGAAAAAATGGATGACATCGATAGAAAAATAGTGAAGACATTACAAAAGAATGCCAGGGAATCCTTAAAAAGCATAGCAGAAATCACCTTTCTGTCTTCTCCCGCAGTTTCTTCCAGAATTGAAAAGCTGGAACGGGAAAAAATCATCACAGGTTATCATGCGGCAGTGGATTCAAGAAAGCTGGGATATCATATTACCGCATTTGTAAGCCTGGAAGTTCCGTCGGCGGATAAGATGCAGTTTTATGCGGATATGAAGTCCATTCCCAATGTGCTGGAATGCAACTGCGTCACAGGAGACTATTCCATGCTGGTTAAAGTGGCCTTTCCAAGTACCATGGAACTGGACATTTTTATTGGGCGTCTTCAAAAATACGGAAAGACCAGCACACAGATTGTATTTTCCACTCTGGTAGGGCCAAGAGATGTGGATGTAATGGCGGAATTAGGAGAAAAAGAATAAATATGGTACGAAAAAATGGTACCTGGAAGGCTTCCTTTACATACTTTATATAATAGAAGTATGTGAAGGGAGTTTTTCTTTTGGCTGAGAGAATGATCGTAGTAATAGATGCCGGTCACGGCGGCGCGGACCCAGGTGCTTCCTATGGCGGACGGCAGGAAAAAAATGATAACTTAAGGCTTGCGTTGGCTGTGGGAAGAATTCTGGCAGACAACGGAGTTGACGTCAGGTATACAAGAACTGACGATACCTACAGTACCCCCCTTGAAAAGGCCACCATGGCCAATGATGCGGAAGCAGACTTTTTTATTTCCCTCCACCGAAATGCTATGCCGGTACCAGGAACCGGTTCCGGAATAGAGGTTCTTGTATTTGAAGATAAAGGAGTACCGGGCATGCTGGCCAGAAACATAGGAGAAGCCTTAAATCAAGTTGGATTTACAAATTTAGGCACAGTGGAGCGTCCGGGGCTGGTAATCCTCAGGCGGACAAAGGTGCCAACGGTTATGGTGGAAGTGGGATTCATTGACAATGAAGAGGATAATAACCTGTTTGACCAGAACTTTGATGCCATTGCCCAGGCCATTGCAGATGGAATCTTAAATAGCATGAAAGAACAGGAGGAAACCCGCCCTGAATATTATCAGATTCAGGTAGGGGCATACAAGGTTCATACTCTGGCGGAAGATCAGGTCACTACTTTAAAGGCTCAGGGTTTCCCGGCCTTTGTCGTCTATGAAGATGAGCTGTATAAGGTCCGTGTGGGAGCGTTCCGCAATATTGATAATGCAGTGCGCATGGAGCAGACTCTCAGACAGTACGGATATACCACATTTATGGTAAAAAGACCGGCTGTATTTTGAATCCAAGGCCTTTGCTGCGTTGTGTTCATGAGCAAGGGGCAAAGGGGATTGCCAATGTCAGCTTTACATCTGGCCGCGGGACGCAGGCTTTTGGAAAAAAGTCACGCCCCTGCGGCTTTTTGGCTGTCTGGTAGCAGCCGGAACCAGGGGAAAGGTGTATTAGAAGCGGCCGGAAAGGCATAGGATATACCATACATATTAAATTCAGGAGGAATTGCTTGGAATATATCAGTGAGCTTCTAAAGGGTGTTATTATTGGTGTGGCCAATATACTTCCCGGCATCAGCGGAGGAATGCTTGCCATTACCATGGGAGTGTACGACAAGATCATTCATGCTGTAACACAGCTTTTCCGGGAACCTTTAAAAAGCCTGCGGGTTCTCCTTCCATACGGAGTAGGAGCGGTGGCAGGCATTATTTTTCTGTCTCTGGCATTTGAATATCTGTTCCATACATATCCGCTCCAGACCAAAATGACATTTTTGGGATTGATCGGCGGCGGGCTTCCCTCCCTCTTTCAAAAATCTTTTTCAAAAGACCGGACAGACAGAAAAAAAGGAATATTAACGGCAGCAATTACCTGTGGTGTGGTCATTCTCATTACCTTTATTGCTGAAACAACGATCACCTCCGGCAGCAGCGGAGAAGGAATGAATATGGCTTCCGGCGCCGCTTATCTTTCTTCCGGAAAGCTGTGGATGTTCACCTTGTTTCTGGTGGGACTCTTAGCCGCGGCCACCATGGTGATTCCCGGAGTGAGCGGATCCATGATCATGATGATGATAGGCTATTATGAACCAATACTGCAAACAAACAATGCCTGCATAAGGGCCCTCACATCTTTTGATATTCAAAGCCTTTGGGCAAATGGATTGGTGCTGGCGCCCTATGTGACAGGTCTTGTGATCGGTGTTTTTCTGTTTGCAAAAATGGTGGAACGCCTTCTCACCCGCCATGAACGGCAAATGTACCGGGTCATCATAGGCCTGGTGTTTTCCTCTCCTTTTGTCATCCTATGGGATATGCCGTGGGGAGAGGTAAAGCTCTATGAGCTGCTTGGGGGAATTGCCCTGGCTTTGCTGGGATATGTGGCAGCCGATTTACTGGGGGGAGAAGGATAGGACAGAAAAAGAAGGAAGGCCCTTTTTATGAGGGGCCTTCCTGATTTTTATGAGTACTCTGCAATTCGCGTGATCCCTACATAAATGTGGGAAATTCTATACCATGTGGCAAAATCAATGATGCCAGTTACCGGAAGTCCGAAAATGGACTGAAATTGCCGGACAGCATCAGCGGTGGCCGGGCCGTAGATTCCATCGGCTCTGATGCGGGGGATGGCAGTATAGACGGTAGCGATTGTATCCAGCTGCTCCTGGACCTGACGTACCTTATCTCCGCTGGCGCCGATGGTTAAGTTATAGCCGGGCCAGGAAGAGGGAACTCCGGATACCTGTTCCGCGGTATTGATATACATATCGCTTCCGTAATAATGCCGCAGTATTTCAATGGCGGAATAACCCTGTTCTCCAAGGGTGCAGCTTCCCCACTGAGACATCCAGTTAGGGCACTGGACTCTGTTGCCGTCACAGTATTGGGTAAGTATTGGCTGTCTGATGCCCGGGCGGGATAAGTAGCTGTTAAAGATTTCGTCCACCACCTGAGCAATGCTTTCATAAATATTCCGCCCATAAATCCATTTATGATCAAAGGCTGTGGAGGAGGTAATGGTAAAATCATATCCCTGGTTCCGGTACCATTCCGTATAGACCCGGTTTAAGGTAAAACTCATGATGGCCAATACATTTGCAGTAATGGATGCTCTGGGCCAGGTGGCATAAATTTCGCTGGATGCCACATTTTTAATATAATCCAGATAGGGAACGTAATAATTGGGAGCCGTGGGATCCGTAGGAACTCCGTCATGAACAATGATCGTCTGGGGAACAACCACCCGGCTTAAAACAATTTCTCCGGTTTCAGCTACGGGCTTTACTTCTGCTTCCGCAATTTTTGGAGGATATTCGCCATAAAGGGTATGGTCCGGGATAACAATGGGAACGTCCGGAGACACTTGATCCTGTACCGGAATCATGCGAACCGGCTGGATGGCTGTTGTATCTGCCAGAATCTCCGTACCGGAGATAGCCACAGGCTCAAAGCCCTGGGCCCGGATGAAAAGTGAGTATTCCGAGTAGGGCTGAATCAGGCCGGGTGCTAAGCTGTAGTTCACCGGAGGAGCGGCAAGACTGACCTGCTCCGTCTGACCGGATGAATTGGTGGTGAGCTGCTCGATCGTACTTTCAGGATCGCCCTTGTAGGAAATGCTGATCTCCGCATCCCGGATGGGGAAGTTATTTTCCTGGGAAACTACATCTACCTGAAGAGAGCCGGAAGCAGTGGTTTCCTGTTGCGCAGCCATCATGTATTTTTTCATAGAATGCCCCTTAATAAATTGATTATTATTAAATATATTAAGGTGGAAAAGGAATAATTACAAAAGCCCCCGCAGGAAAGATAAAATTTAATCCTGCGGGAGGCTTTTTAGAAAAAGGATGATTTTGTTTCTTGAAACATGGACTCCACGTAGTTTCGCATTTCATCCCGGCTTTCAATGGATCTGGCCCCATTTACTATCCTGTTTCTCTGTTCTTCCGGAAGTCCGGCGAACCGGGTCAGAATGTCCGAGTGCTGCGCTAACTCCATGGTAAAGCCGATGGGCAGTTCGCTGTTATCAATCATAATTTATCACCTCAGTCATAGTCTGTGCGGATTGAGCGGAAAGTATACTTTTGAAAAATCAACCATAAATTTTGAATTATTATGCAAGATTTGTTAATAAAGTAATAAAATATGCATGATTTATAAGTAAATATAAAAAGATATATAAGAAGAAAACAGTTGAAAAATGTCGCAGTATCATGTATAATCTATTCAATTTGGGCATTACTGTTCAGCCATACATAACCGCTTTTGGAAAACAGACATTTTTCGCCAAATGATGAATGGTATAAATGAACAGCAGCATTTGGGCAAGCTCAATAACCATAGCATTAAGAAAGGACAGGTACTTTGCGTATGAAAGCTTTTTTAATACTGGAAGACGGTACTGTGTTTACAGGATCGAGTATTGGTTCACCTCGTGAAGTGATCAGCGAGATCATATTCAACACTTCCATGACAGGTTATTTAGAAGTCCTCACCGACCCCTCCTATGCAGGGCAGGCGGTTGTGATGACTTATCCCCTAATTGGCAATTATGGTATTTGTCATGAAGATATGGAATCATTAAAACCATGGCCGGATGGCTACATTGTCAGAGAATTATCTAGAATTCCCAGCAACTTTAGAAGCGGGGATACCCTTCAGCATTTCTTAAATGAACACAACATTCCAGGTATCAGTGGTATCGATACAAGAGCCCTAACAAAAATTCTAAGAGAAAAAGGTACGATGAACGGCATGATCACAACCGATGAAGGTTATGACCTTGACGAAGCCATTTTACGTATGAAAACATATTCCGTGACCGGCGTGGTGGAGAAGACCACCTGCAGGGAGAAATACTTACTTCCCGGCAACGGAAAAAGGGTGGCCCTTCTGGATCTGGGAGCAAAAAGAAATATCGCCCGCTCCTTACAGGAGAGAGGCTGTGAAGTGACGGTATACCCTGCCTTAACAAAAGCAGAAGAGATTCTTTCTTCCTGTCCGGATGGAATCATGCTGTCCAATGGGCCGGGAGATCCAAAGGAATGCGTGAGGGTCATAGAAGAGATCAAGAAATTATATGAATCCAATGTTCCGATTTTTGCCATCTGTCTGGGGCATCAGCTCATGGCTCTTGCCGCCGGCGCAGATACCCATAAACTGAAATACGGCCACAGAGGCGGCAATCATCCGGTGAAGGATTTAGAAACCGGACGGGTATACATCTCTTCCCAGAACCACGGCTATGTGGTGGATGTGGATACCATGGACCCGGCGGTGGCTGTTCCTGCCTTTGTCAACGTAAACGACGGGACCAACGAAGGATTAAAATATACAGGCAAAAACATATTTACCGTGCAGTACCATCCGGAGGCATGTCCCGGGCCTCAGGATTCCAGCTACTTATTTGACCGGTTTATAAAAATGATGGAGGTGGGAAAATAATGCCAAAGAATCAGGATATTAAAAAAGTGCTCGTTCTTGGTTCCGGTCCTATCATCATCGGACAGGCAGCGGAATTTGATTACGCCGGAACACAGGCCTGCCGTTCCTTAAAAGAGGAAGGGATCGAAGTAGTCCTGCTAAACTCCAACCCGGCGACCATTATGACAGATAAAGATATTGCGGATAAGGTTTACATTGAGCCGCTGACCGTAGAGGTGGTGGAACAGCTGATCTTAAAGGAAAGGCCTGACAGCGTCCTTCCTACTCTTGGAGGCCAGGCAGGCTTAAACCTTGCCATGGAACTGGACGATAAGGGGTTTTTAAAGGAACATAAGGTGCACCTAATCGGAACCACGGCCCTTACCATTAAAAAGGCGGAGGACCGGGAGCTGTTTAAAGAGACCATGGAAAAAATCGGTGAACCGGTGGCTCCCTCTGATATTGTAGAGGATGTGGAAAATGGCCTTAAGGTCGCCGAAAGGATCGGATATCCTGTGGTACTCCGTCCAGCCTATACCCTGGGAGGTTCCGGAGGAGGAATTGCTGAAAATCCGGGACAGTGCCGTGAAATACTGGAAAACGGGCTTCGTTTATCCCGTGTGGGACAGGTTCTTGTGGAGCGGTGCATTGCAGGCTGGAAGGAGATCGAATACGAGGTAATGCGTGACGGTGCGGGCAATGTGATCACCGTGTGTAATATGGAAAACATTGATCCGGTAGGAGTTCATACCGGGGACAGCATTGTGGTGGCCCCTTCCCAGACTTTAGGGGATAAGGAATACCAGATGCTCCGCACTTCTGCCCTTAGGATCATCAGCGAACTGGGGATCACCGGAGGCTGCAACGTGCAGTATGCCCTTCACCCGGAAAGCTTTGAGTATTGCGTAATTGAGGTAAATCCCCGGGTCAGCCGTTCCTCGGCCCTGGCCTCCAAGGCAACCGGCTACCCCATTGCAAAGGTTGCCGCCAAGATCGCCCTGGGCTACACCCTGGATGAAATAAAAAATGCTGTGACCAAAAAGACCTATGCCAGCTTTGAACCCATGCTGGATTACTGTGTGGTCAAGATGCCCCGCCTTCCTTTTGACAAATTCTTAAGCGCAAAAAGGAACCTGGGAACCCAGATGAAGGCAACAGGCGAGGTGATGAGCATTTGCACCAATTTTGAAGGCGGCCTTATGAAGGCTATCCGCTCTTTGGAGCAGCATGTGGACAGTCTCATGTCCTATGATTTTACAGGGCTTACAGATGAGGAACTGGCTGAGACCCTTCATCTTGTAGATGACAGAAGGATCTGGGTCATTGCCGAAGCATTAAGAAGAGGTTTTTCCTATGAAAGAATTCATAATATTACAAAAATTGATGTGTGGTTTATTGATAAGCTGGCCATTCTTGTGGAAATGGAGGAAGCTCTTAAAAATGAGCCTTTGACTCCGGATCTGTTAAAGGAAGCAAAAAGGCTTGAATTTCCGGATACGGTCATTTCCAGGCTCACAGGAATTTCTGAGCCGGAAATCCGCGGGATGAGAAAAGATCATGGAATTGTGGCAGCATTTAAAATGGTGGATACCTGTGCCGCCGAATTTGCCGCTGAAACCCCTTATTATTATTCCTGCTTTGGAAGTGAGAATGAAGCAATAAAGACTGAGGGAAGAAAAAAAGTACTGGTTCTTGGCTCCGGCCCAATCCGCATTGGACAGGGGATTGAATTTGACTTCTGTTCGGTTCACAGCACATGGACCTTCAGCAGGGAAGGTTATGAAACCATTATTGTCAATAACAATCCGGAGACAGTGAGCACGGACTTTGACATTGCGGATAAGCTGTATTTTGAGCCTCTTACCCCGGAGGATGTGGAAAGCATTGTTGACATTGAAAAGCCTGACGGAGCTGTGGTACAGTTTGGAGGCCAGACAGCCATTAAGCTGACGGCCGCCCTGATGAAAATGGGAATTCCCATTCTGGGTACGTCTGCAGAGGATGTGGATGCGGCAGAGGACCGGGAGCTGTTTGATAAGATTTTGGAGGAGTGCCGGATTCCAAGACCTGCAGGCCAGACGGTATTTACAGCAGAGGAAGCAAAGAAGGCAGCAGGAGAGCTGGGATATCCGGTATTGGTAAGGCCCTCCTATGTGCTGGGCGGCCAGGGCATGCAGATTGCCATTTCAGATCAGGATATTGATGAATTCATGGGAATTATCAATCAGATCGCTCAGGAGCACCCCATTCTGGTGGATAAATATATCCCCGGAAAGGAAATCGAGGTGGATGCGGTTTGTGACGGAAAGGATATCCTGATTCCCGGCATCATGGAGCATATGGAAAGGGCTGGCGTACACTCAGGGGACAGCATTTCCGTATACCCGGCTCAGAGTATAAGTGAAACAGTAAAAGAAAAGCTGGTGGAATATACAAAAAGGCTTTCCAGAGCCCTGCACGTGAAAGGAATGATCAACATTCAATTCATTGTAAGCGGGGAAGACGTATATGTCATTGAGGTAAATCCCAGGTCCTCCCGTACCGTGCCTTATATCAGCAAGGTGACCGGAGTGCCGATCATTCCCCTGGCAACCCAGGTCATTTGCGGGCGCTCCATCAGGGAACTGGGATATGAGCCGGGACTTTTGCCTGAGGCAGATTATATCGCTGTGAAAATGCCGGTGTTTTCCTTTGAAAAGATCCGTGGTGCAGATGTAAGCCTTGGACCGGAGATGAAGTCCACCGGAGAGTGCTTAGGGATCGCAAAGACCTTTAATGAGGCTCTTTATAAGGCGTTTGCAGGAGCCGGAATCAAGCTTCCAAGGCATAAGAACATGATCATAACCGTAAAGGATTCGGATAAAGAGGAGATCATTGACATTGCAGGAAGATTCCAGGCCCAGGGCTATAAGATCTTTTCCACATCAGGAACGGCAAGGGCACTTAATGACCATGGGATAAAGGCTTTTATGGTGCGCAAGCTGGAACAGGAATCCCCCAACTTACTGGACCTGATCCTTGGCCATGAAATCGATCTGGTCATTGATACGCCCACCCAGGGAGCGGACAGAAGCAGAGACGGCTTTGTGATCAGAAGAAATGCCATAGAGACCGGCGTGACGGTTTTAACTTCCCTGGATACGGCAGCTGCTTTGGTCACCAGTATGGAGAACAGGGCAAAAGAACTGACCTTAATCGACATTGCCAGAATTAAAAATAATTAAAAATAATTAAAAAGAAAGGCTGGAACAAGGGAAACCTGTTCCAGCCTATTTGATTTACTTACTGTATGGGAGTTTTAACAAATTGTTTGTCAAATTCCGGGTTATAATAATAGAAGTTTTTAGGATTCAAAGTTAATTTGATCTTTTCGAGAGCTTCCCCAAACCGCTGGAAATGCACCACTTCCCTTTCCCGGAGGAATTTTAAGGGTTCTCTCACATCAGGATTGGGTATGATGCGGATCAGGTTGTCATAGACGGTTCTGGCTTTCTGCTCTGCGGCTAAGTCCTCGACCAAATCCGCAATTGCATCGCCCTTAGACTGGAATTCACAGGCATTAAAGGGAACTCCAGCAGCAGCAGCCGGCCATAAGGCTGTTGTATGGTCAATATAGTAGGCGTCAAATCCTGCTGTTTTTGCCTGTTCCACAGAAAGATTTTTTGTCAGCTGGTAAATGATGGCGCAGATCATTTCCAGATGTCCAAGCTCTTCCGTTCCAATGTCTGTCAAAAGGCCTCCCACTTCCTTGCATGGCATGGAATATCTTTGGGAAAGATAACGCATGGAAGCTGACAGCTCTCCATCTGGTCCGCCAAACTGGCTGATAATCAAAGAAGCTGTTTTCGGGCAGGTTTCCTTGATGTTTACAGGAAACTGCAATCTTTTTTCATAATTCCACATTATACAGTACCTCCTTCCCAGGGCAGAGGGCCGTCTGTCCAGGTGAAATGCTTTTGTCCGGGATATTTTGTATTGGTTTCTGTTTTGTTGTTGCTATCAGGGCAGACACAGTTTATGGTAAGAGGTTCAAAGTTTTCCGCATAGGTTTTTAAAAGCTGTTTTCTTTGTTCCATTGCCTGCTTAAAGGCTGTTAATGCATTTTCATCCAATGGATGGGTATCTAAAAACAAGGTTAAATCATTAACAGTAAAGCTTATTTCTGTGATCTGCTTTAAAAGGGTTTTTTGATCCGCCATTACTGATCACCTCCTGTTGCAAAGAAAGGAAGATTAAGGCTTGGGAAAATAGTTCCATGTTTTAAGGCTGTCTGGGGATCATATGGCTGCTCCCAGGGCTGCATGGGAACCGTGGCAATTGCCAGTTGAACTGTTTGTGAAGGTGTGGCAGGACCAGCGTTTGATGTGTCACTTCCACATGAAGTACATGAATTCATAATAACACTCCTTTCCTACTTTTTGTCCATGATTTCTGGGCATAAAGGTACACCTGTAAGGTGTTTCATTTATTTATTGAGCTTTCTTCCTTAGTATGGTTGAAATAAAGTAAAATACGTTGTAAAAATTCTCCCATTTTAACCACTGCAATGATATTGTAATAATTAGAAAAATGAAATATAATGGAAAAGCAGGATCAAATTGACAGAAAAAAGAAAAAATGAAGACGGGAGAGCAGAGTATTGAGTGACAAGAAATTTGCAGTATTGATTGATTCGGATAATATCTCCGCAAAGTATATTACATGTATTCTGGATGAAATGACCCGTTACGGTGTCATTACTTACAAAAGGATTTACGGGGATTGGACAAGCTCCCAAATGGGAAAATGGAAAATGGAGCTTTTGGAGAATTCGATTACGCCTATCCAGCAATTCTCCAATACCGTAGGAAAGAATGCAACGGATTCCGCCCTGATCATTGATGCAATGGACTTGCTTTACACGGACAATGTGGATGGATTCTGCATCGTGTCCAGTGACAGTGATTTCACCCGCCTGGCCAGCAGGCTTCGGGAGTCAGGCAAGGAGGTTATTGGAATGGGGGAGGATAAGACTCCCAAATCCTTCCGGGCGGCATGTACGGTTTTTACAAATCTGGAGGTTCTTCTTGATCAGGATGAAGAAGGAACAGGAGGAGGTGCCATAGGAAAAGAGGTGATCGAACAGGATATCACTTCGATTATTTTGGAGAATGAAGATAAGAATAAGGCAACAGGCCTGGGAGAGATCGGCAACCGCCTTGTTAAAAAATACTCTGATTTTGACGTAAGAAACTACGGTTACAGCTCTCTGTCCAAATTTTTAGAGGAAATGGGCGGCTTTGACCTTAAAAAGTCCAATAATGTGGTGACCGTGCGGATGAAGGATAACCGTATCAAAAAGCAGGAACTGGATGATTTTGCGGTGGGGCTGGTAAAAGGAAGCGGTAAGAACGGTATGGAACTGGCGGCTTTGGGAAATGGCATACACCGGAAATTTGCTGATTTCAAGGTAAAGGATTATGGGTATTCCACCTTCTCAAAATTTGTCCACAGCATTCCGCAGCTGGAGGTCCGGGAGAACAAAAACAACAATAAGACCGTGTATCTGAAAAAAGAAGAATAAATGGCAGGCGGCCAGGAAAACAAAATCCATGTTTCCTGGCCGCCTTATTGCTGCACAATATTTTTTTACCAGATACCCAGAACAACCTGAAGAACCAGGCTTACCACAGAAATCCCGAACCAGCAGCAAAAGCCTAATAAAAGAGGTTTTTTGCCTGTACGAATCAGCTTGAGTAAGTCAGTGTTGGTTCCAATGGCTCCCATTGCCAGTACAATAAAAAGCTTGCTTAAATCTTTTAATGAACCGGTCACTTGTGACGGTATGGGAAAGACCGTAGTGATGATGGAAGCCAGCAGGAAAAAGAGTACAAAGGACGGAAAAACTTTCCCGATGGAGATGGAGCGTTCTGAAGCTTTTTTCTCTTTTCCGGTGCGGTAACATGCTAAAAACAGTGTAATTGGGATGATGGCCAGGGTTCTGGTCAGCTTTACTATGGTGGCTGCTTCCAGGGTGTTGCTGCCGTATATGCCATCCCAGGCAGAAGCAGCAGCCGTTACGGAAGAGGTATCGTTAATTGCAGTTCCGGCAAATAGGCCAAAGCCTTCATTGGATAGGCCCAAAGCAGTGCCAAGAGCAGGGAAAAGCAAAGCAGCTATGATGTTGAACAAAAAGATAACGGAAATAGACTGGGCGATTTCACTGTCATCGGCGTCAATAACAGGGGCAGTTGCAGCAATGGCGGATCCGCCGCAAATGGATGAACCTACGCCGATTAAAATGGCGGTTTTTCCGGGAAGTCTCAATTTCCTGGAAATAAGGTATGCGGTCACCAGGGAAGTGGTGATGGTTGCCAGGATGATGGGAAGGGCTTCCCAGCCTTTTTGAAGGACCGTGGCCAGGTTCATGGAGAAACCCAGAAGAATCACAGCGTATTGCAGGACCTTTTTTGAAGTAAAAGCCACTCCCGGGCGGAAAAATTCCTTCCCTTTTACAAAGGAGGCCATTGCCATTCCAATGAGAATGGCAAACACAGGACCGCCGATGACTGGGAAGGCTTTCCCTAAAAACCATGCGGGAGCAGATATAAAAAGGCAGAGAAGCACGCCAGGGACATATTTTTTCATAAGTAAAATCCTCCTTTTTGATCTGGCTCTATTATATTGGAAAATAACAATAAAATAAAATTATTTATATTTATTAAATCATAAAAATATGTTATGGTTAGTGGAGCGAACACAAAGGAGAACATAAGTTATGCTGGATTTTCGGGTGGATACATTTCTGGCGGTGTGTAAGTATATGAACTTTACCAAGACTGCCGGTGAACTTCATATTACCCAGCCTGCAGTATCCCATCACATTCACTATCTGGAGGAAAAGTACGGGGTCAGGCTGTTTGAATACAACGGAAAAAAGGTGAGCCTGACAGAGGCTGGAAAAGTTTTTTTATCTGCTGCCATGACCATGAAAGCGGATGAACTGCATTTAAAGAAGATCATGGAGCAGCAGTCAGGGAAAGGCAGGAGACTGGTATTTGGAGCGACCATGACCATAGGAGAGTATGTGATGCCAAAGGCGCTGATGCGGTTCCTTCGTGTTTATCCGGGGACAGCGGTTCAGATGGTGGTAGGGGACACCAGGGAACTCCTTGCAAAGCTTAACAACGGGGACATTGAATTTGCTCTGGTGGAAGGTTTTTTTCAGAAAAAGGAATATGATTTTCTGGTCTTTGCTTCGGAACCCTTTGCAGCAGTCTGCAGCCCGGACTACAGGTTTCAGAGGACAATCAGAAAACTGGAGGACCTTCTTCTGGAAAGGCTTTTTATCCGGGAGCCTGGATCAGGAACCAGGTATGTCTTTGAACGCTATCTGGAAGGTAAGAATTTATTGCTTCATGATTTTCCCAACATAATGGAAATCAGCAACATCGGAGCCATGAAACAAATGGTGGCAAATGGGCAGGGAATTGCATTTTTATATGAAGCCGCTGTAAAGGAGGAATTAAACAGGGGAATTTTAAAACGAATTGAATTAGAGGATTTTAGCCTGACCCATGATTTTACATTTATTTGGAGGAAGGGAAGTATTTATGAGTCCTATTATCAGGAACTGTTTGATATTTTCCATGGGGAATAAAGGGGGAAGAAAACATTTTTCCACACTGAGTTTGTGAACAGTTTGCCCATTTTATCAGGCATCAACCGGTGATTCAGGAATATCTCATTGACTCACCAGCATACAAAAATGGCGGAAACCCTGGAAAAATCAGGCTTAAACAGGGGAACAGGAAAAAATGAAAAAAATTGACAAAAAAGTGTTGACAATTAATACAATTAATATTATACTAATGTAGCAGTCGGGAACAAGAGAAAAATAAAGCGCTCCTGACCAAGACAAGCACTGGGATCTTAGCTCAGCTGGGAGAGCATCTGCCTTACAAGCAGAGAGTCACAGGTTCGAGCCCTGTAGGTCCCATTGATAAGTGAATTGCTTATCCATTTAATTGAATATGGCGGAATAGCTCAGTTGGCCAGAGCACACGGTTCATACCCGTGGTGTCGAGAGTTCGAATCTCCCTTCCGCTATTTTTTGAGACATCTGTTATATAACAGATGTCTTTTTTTGTGCGTTTCAATATAAAACCAGGAATACTTCATGGGGTTAAAAAGAAAAATTATGGAATTGTTTCAATCTCAGGATTGTAATGAAGGGTAACATTGTAAAGAAAAATAAATGTTCCTATTGCAGGGAATCTGTATATAAAGACAAAGTGCACAAAATAAAATATATATATCAAAAAAAGTATAAAAATTGACGGTAGCCATATTGACAATTGATAATAACAGTGATAATATCAGTGGTATAAACAGAAGAGCAAAGGAGATATGGTTATGACAAAGAGAGAGCGGGTTTTGGCAGCGATCCAGGGAAAAGAGGTGGATTATGTGCCTACCGGATTTTCGCTGCATTTTCCGGAAAGCGAAGCAAAAGGGGAGAAAGGAGCAGAGTCCCATCTTGAATTTTTCCGTCAGACAGATACGGATATTATTAAGATCATGAATGAGAATCTGGTTCCTGATGTAGGGGACATCAGGACTCCTGAGGACTGGAATAAAATACCGGACTATTCCTTAAATGATGCCTTCATGAAAAGCCAGATTGAAATGGTAAAGAGAATCATGGACAAGGCAGATCCTGATGCATTCTCCCTGGGCACGCTTCACGGCATTTGTGCATCCGCCATTCATCCCATTGAAGCGCGTTATGGTTATGAGAGGGTAAGAAAATTGTTTTGTGCTCATATCAGGGAGAATAAGCAGCCGGTTCTGGAAGCATTTAAAAGAATTGCAGACGGCATGTGCCAGCTGGCAGTAAAATATAAGGAACTGGGGCTGGATGGAATTTATTACGCAGCATTAGGCGGGGAGAAGCATTACTTTACGGATGAAGAGTTTTCAGAGGTGATAGAGCCTTTTGACAAGGAGATATTAACAGCTTCCAAAGAAGCAGGAGGTATTAATTTCCTTCATATGTGCAAAAATAATTTAAATATGAAGAGATACGAATCCTACAACGGTCTGGCTGATGTGGTAAACTGGGGCATTTATGAAACAGATTTCAGACTTGAAGAGGGGAAAAGGCTTTTCAAAGGCATAACCGTTATGGGCGGACTTGCCAACAGAAGCGGAGTCATGGTAGAAGGGACCATAGATGAACTGAAAGCAGAAGCAAAAAAAGTAATTCGTGATTATGGAAAAACATCATTTATCCTTGGCGCTGACTGCACACTTCCTACGGAAATTCCTTATGACAGGATCCGTGCAATCGCAGAAGCGGCAAGAGAGATGTAATAAGAGGAGGAGAAAAAATGAAAAGAACAGTAGCAAGCCTTTTAGCAGCAATGATGACAGCAGGCATGATTGCAGGTTGTGGGGGAAACAATGCCGGCACAGAAAGCACAACGGCATCCGCAGGCAGCAGCACACAGACAGCAGACAAGGAGGAAAGTAAGGCTGAGGATAAAACCGTTTATCCGGCAGGCACCATCACCATTTACGGCACAGGCCAGCCCCAGTATCTTCAGGAGTACTATGATGCCTGGCTGGCTGACCACAAAGATATTGCTCCGGACGTAAAGATTGAGATTGTGCAGACAGAAGGACATGCCCAGAGCCGTGAAAAGATCACCATGACTGCGCTGGCAGGAGCAGACGACGACCTTCCTGATGCTACATATTTAGACCCGGTGAACATCATGGACCTTTCTCAGGCAGGGATACTAAAGGATGAGACAGACTTCTTAAAGCCATACATGGATAAGATGGTGGAAGGCGCTGCTAATGATGCTACATTAAACGGTAAGATTTACGGACTTCCGGAATCTGTACGCCCTAACGTATTGTTCTATAACAAGGACATTTTTGAAAAATACGGTGTGGATCCGGCTATGATGGAAACCTTTGACGGTTATGTGGAAGCAGGACGCCTGTTAAAGGAAAAGAGCAATGGCGAGGTGTATTTATCCTACATCAGCCCCAGCAGCAAGACCTGGAGATACTGGGGAAGAAGAGGCCTTATGCCTCAGGCCAACGGAAGAATCTGGGATGAAAACGGCAGTATTGTAATAGGAGAAGATGAAGGAACAAAGCTGGCCTTGGGAACTTTGGACACCTTATATTCAGAAGGACTGCTGTTAAAATCTGAAATCATGGAGCCTGCATTATATGATGCAATCAACGGGCAGAAAGTGGCAACCTTCTATATCGGTGCTTTCTGGGATGAATTTATGAGAAAGAACTGCCAGGCGACTGCAGGACAGTGGGGGGTTATGTCTTCCCCTGTATTTGAAGGCGTTGGAAAGGCAGGGGCTCCCGTATCTTCTTATTTCTGTATCGTAAACAAAGGTGATAATGTATATGCCGGACTTTTAGAGCAGCTTTGGAAAGATTTTACCTTTGATACCCAGTCCAGGAATACATGGGTAAAATCCATGGAGTCCCAGAATGCTCCATATGCCAACCCTATTTCCCTGGAAATGCTTCAGGATGACTTCTGGAAAGAGCCTTCCAGTTTCTATGGCGGCATGTCCTTCCGGGAGATGGAGGGCAAGTGTCTGGAGAACGGCGCAACCAATCTGGTTGTCACACCTCAGGATGCAGAGGCGGATGGAATTATTTCGGCGGAACTTGAGAATTACGTGGCAGGCAACCAGACCATGGATCAGGCCATTGCCAACATGGATAAGAACTTAAAGGCTAAAATCGGCCAGGCGGAAATCATCAAGTAGCAAGCAACTTTATAAGGGGAAGGAACTGCCTTCCCCTTGTATTTGCGCCAGCAATGAACCGAAGGAATATGCTTGCACATTCATTCGGAAAATGCCGCCTTAACTAAGAAAAACGCCCAAAGAGTCTCTTTCTTAGTTGTAAAATGTGAGGAGAAATCATATGCTTAAGACATTGAATAAATATAAAGCTCCCTATCTGTTCATACTGCCATTTTTCCTGTTGTTTCTTGTATTCCAGCTGATCCCTGCAATCTGGACCTTTTACATCAGCCTTACCAGCTGGAAGGGAATAGGGGCGCCCAAGTTTTGCGGGTTTGGAAACTATAAGAAGCTGCTGATTGACAATATGTTCTGGGATGCTCTGGGGAATACCGTAGAATACTGGATTACAGGTCTTTTATTCATACTGGTGCTGTCTGTGCTCATTGCAAGCCTGTTAAATTCCGATCTGCTCAAAGGAAAAGCATTTTTCAGGACAGTTACATTCCTGCCAAATATTTGTGCGGCCATTGCAATGGGATTGATATTCAGAATGCTTTTTGATGAGAATGTGGGACTGTTTAATGAACTGCTGGTTTCCCTTGGACTGGGAAAGGTTCCCTGGCTCACCAGCACCAAGTATTCCAGGATTCCGGTTATCATGCTGAACGTGTGGAGAAATACCCCCTGGTTCACCATGATCGTATTTTCCGGTCTGTTAAACATACCCAGGGATTACTATGAAGCAGCCACTGTGGATGGGGCCAATAAATGGAAACAGTTTTTTTATATTACTCTGCCCTCCCTGAGCAATATTCTGTTTTTCTGCTCCATTACCCTTACCGTGGACAGCTGGAAGATTTTTAATGAATCCTATATTTTGCCTGGGCCGGGTACGTCCAATACATCCTTGTTCCAGTATATGTATGAATCTGGATTTAATATTTTCAATATGGGTTATGCATCTGCCATTGGCGTAATCCTGATTGTGATACTGGCTGTTCTTTCCATGGTGCAGATGACAGTGAAAAAAAGACAGGGAGAATTATAGGAGGAAAAGATTATGGGATATACGAATAAAAAAAATCTGGCATCCTTTGTGGTTCATGGGGCGTTAATCATAATCTCTTTGATCTGCATTCTTCCTATTTTATGGATGTGCCTGATTTCCATTAAGCCAACTTCAGAAAGCATCAGCGGGTTTCAGTCCATTTGGATTGCAAATCCCACGTTCAGCAACTTTAACAAGCTGTTTTCCATGATACCTGTTGCTTCCAACTTTTTTAACAGTGTGTTTACCACAGTTATGGGGACTGTGACTTCCTTATTCTTCTGTTCCCTTGCAGGATTTGCCTTTGCAAAGTACAAGTTTCCGGGAAGAAATTTCCTGTTTTATTTTGTGATTGCAACCATGCTGGTTCCGCCGGAGGTAGGGGCTGTTCCCTTGTTTGTGATCATGAAGAAACTGAATCTGATTAACAGCCTGTGGTCCCTGGTGGTTCCAAGGATCGCTACAGCTGTAGGCATTTTCTATATGCACCAGTATATAAGCGACGTGCCCGATGAACTGATTGAGGCGGCGAAAATAGACGGATGTAAGGATTTTGGAATCTTTCGGCGGATCATCCTGCCGGTTATTAAGCCGGCTCTTGCTTCCTGGGCATCCGTAACCTTGATTGCCAGATGGAATGACTTTTTCTGGCCTTTGCTGTTCTTAAGAAAACAGGCGAAATATACGCTGATGGTCACCATTTCACTTCTGCCTGTCAGTGAGGGGCTTTCAACGCCCTGGCCTGTAATTCTTTCAGGCACAACACTTGTAATTATTCCAATAATTGTGTTATATTTAATATTGCAGACATTTCAGAAAGCTGGAATGATGGCAGGGGCTGTAAAAGGCTAATAACAAAAAGAAAAAGGGGAAACATGATGCAGGGCCAATCTATAAAAAACCAGGTGTACGAGGGCATAATGAAAGATATCCTGGATGGCGTCTACCAGGCAAATGATATTATTAATGAAAGAACAATCATGGAAAAATACGGGGTCAGCAAGACTCCGGTGAGAGAAGCCCTGGTACAGCTGTGCAGCGAAGAGGTGCTGAATAATATTCCAAGATTCGGCTACCAGCTTACTGCGATACTTCCAAGCCAGATTATGGAGATTATAGAATACAGGAAAGTGATTGAATTGGGCGCTCTGGAGTTATGTTTTTTCCGCCTTACCAAAGAACAGATTGATGAATTGAAGCGTCAAAACGAAGATGCGGTACGGCTTATTGATACCAGGGACTCAAAGATACACTGGGAAGCCAATAATCTTTTTCACAGAACATTGTGCAGCTATTGTGGAAACGGTTATATACAGAAGTCACTGGCAGATGCCATGAATACCTGTACCAGGATATCCAACCAGTATTTTACAAAGCTATGGAATGAAAGCAAGGTTTCCGATGGAAGCAACCATGTCCATCTGGTAGCTGCCATTGAGTCCGGAGATTTGGAGCTGGCAAAGGCGATTTTGATTGATGATGTGGAATCATTTAAGCATGAGATATTATAAAAAAACGGGATTAAAACAGAAATGTAAAAAGGGCGCCGCTGTCTTGGCTGGATCTATCAGTCAGGGCAGAGCCGCTCTTTTTCGTTCAGGCATAAGTGCCAATGGGTTTTTCCATAATTTTTATATTCATTTCTCCTGTTTTATGTTATACTAACAAATAGCAAAAAGTGGAGGGATTCCATGTACTATTTTATTGTAAACCCGAACTCACGCTGCGGACGGGGAAGAAACATTTGGAAAAAAGTGGAAAGAATGTTAAAAGCCTATAATGCGGAGTATCAGGCATTTCTTACGGAGAAGCCGGGAGATGCCAGGAGATTTGCCAGAGAGCTGACGGAAGGCTGCAGGGAATCAAGTGTTATCATCGGGGTAGGCGGAGACGGAACTGTAAATGAAATCCTGGATGGGATTTCCTTCTGCGGTTCAATTACCCTTGGGTATATTCCTGCAGGATCCGGTAATGATCTGGCAAGAAGCTTAAGGCTTCCAAAGAATCCGATCCGGTGCCTGAAGAAAATACTGCATCCAAAATACTATAAGCTTATGGATTATGGAGTTTTGTCCTATGGGGATGGGGAAATATCCCATCGCCGTTTTCTGGTCAGTGCCGGGATTGGAATGGATGCGGCTGTTTGCCATAGCATCCTTTATTCTAAGTCAAAGGGACTGCTTCATAAGCTGCGCCTTGGGAAGCTGATTTACCTTATGGCGGGAATCAGGCAGCTTATTCTTGCCAAGGCCTCAAAGGGTTATATTCTCCTTAACGGGGTTCAAAAAATTGAATTCAGCAATGCTTATTTTATATCCGTCCACATTCACCCTTACGAAGGCGGCGGGTTTAAATTTGCCCCGGATGCAAATTTTGAGGATGGGCAGTTGTCTGTCTGTGTTATGAGCAACAGGAAAAAAAGAAAGCTGATTCCGGTGCTTCTTCGTTCGCTTATGGGAAAGAAGTCCTTAAATAGGGGGATCAGGTATTATTCCTGTGAGGAAGTGATGATCCATATGGACCGTCCAATGGCAGTTCATGTAGATGGAGAGAGCTGTTTTTGCCAAAACGACGTGCAGCTTCGGTGCATCGCCAGAAAGCTGCGCATGATTGTATAGAAATAGACATGTTATATAGAAGAAACACCCTGCGGGTATCCTGTTATGCCGGAAAGCGCGGGAGATAAATCAGAAACACCCTGCGGGTATACCACTATGCCCAAAAAGCGTGGGCAAGAAAGAGGAAACACCCTACGGGTATACCACTATGCCCAAAAAGCGTGGGCAAGAAAGAGGAAAGGAAGAATTATGAGGATTGGACAGGGATACGATGTGCATAAATTGGCAGAAGGAAGAGATTTGATCCTTGGCGGCGTGAAGATTCCCTATGAAAAGGGACTTTTGGGGCATTCTGATGCAGATGTGCTGGTCCATGCAGTCATGGATGCCCTTTTAGGTGCGGCGGCTCTGGGAGATATCGGAGAACATTTTCCGGATACGGATCCCATATATAAAGGAGTATCCAGCATTGAACTTTTAAAGCGTGTAGGAGAACTTTTGGAAGAAAAGGGATATGTGATTGAAAATATCGATGCCACCGTCATTGCACAAAAGCCAAAGCTTCTGACCTACCGCCCTGAGATGGCAAAAAACATTGGGGAAGCTTTAAAACTTCCCGACGGAAAGGTCAATGTAAAAGCCACTACAGAGGAAGGCCTTGGTTTTACGGGAAAAGGAGAGGGAATAACCTCTCAGGCCATAGTCTTACTGACCTCCATGGAAGATTACTGTTATGACGACAAAATCATGGCAGGGGGCTGCGGAGGCTGCTGCGGAGGCTGCGGGAAATAAAACAAAACGATTAAAATATCCTGTGGGCATATTCATATGCCCGGAAAACATGGGCAATAAAGAGGAAACACCCTGCGGGTATACCTGTATGCCCAGAAAGCATGGGCAATAAAGAAGAAAGGAAGAGACTATGAAAATTTATAATACATTAACCAGACAAAAGGAAGACTTCGTTTCTTTAGAACCTGGAAAGGTCAAGATGTACGTTTGCGGACCAACAGTTTATAATCTCATACACATTGGAAATGCAAGACCCATCATTGTATTTGATACGGTCAGGAGATATTTTGAATATAAGGGATATGAGGTAAACTTTGTATCAAACTTTACCGATATAGATGATAAGATCATAAAAAAGGCAATTGAAGAGGGGGTAGATGCAAACACTATTTCCAAACGTTATATTGAGGAATGCAAAAAGGACATGGAAGCGCTGAATATAATGCCTGCAACCAAGAATCCCCTGGCAACTGAGGAAATCTGCGGCATGCTGGATATGATCGAAAAACTCATTGCCTCCGGCCATGCTTATACGGCAGAGGATGGAACAGTCTATTTCCGCACCAAAACTTTTGAGGAATACGGTAAGCTGTCTCATAAGAACCTGGAAGATCTGCAGTCAGGCTTCCGGGAAATCAAGGTGACAGGGGAAGACGGAAAAGAGGATCCATCGGATTTCGTGCTTTGGAAGCCGAAAAAGGAAGGGGAGCCTTACTGGGAGTCCCCATGGTGTGAAGGAAGACCGGGCTGGCATATTGAATGCTCCGTCATGTCCAAGAAATATCTTGGAGATCAGATTGATATCCATGCAGGCGGAGAGGATTTGATTTTCCCACATCATGAGAACGAGATCGCCCAGAGTGAGGCGGCAAATGGTAAGGAATTTGCAAAATACTGGATGCATAATGGATTCCTGAATATTGATAATAAAAAGATGTCCAAGTCTCTGGGGAATTTCTTCACTGTCAGGGACATCAGTGAAAAATATGATTTACAGGTGCTGCGCTTCTTTATGCTGAGCGCACACTACAGAAGCCCTATTAATTTCAGCGCCGATTTGATGGAATCATCAAAGAACGGATTGGAGAGAATTTTAACTGCGGTGGATAAATTAAAGAGCCTGGAGGCTTCTGCAAAAACAGAAAAGCTTCTTGAAGGTGAGGATAAAAAGGCTGTACAGGAGCTGGTATCCAAATATGAAGCTGCCATGGATGATGATTTTAACACGGCAGATGCTATTTCTGCTATTTTTGAGCTGGTAAAATTAAGCAATTCCACAACAAACGAAGACAGTTCCAAGGAGTATGTGACCTATTTAAAGGAAACCATTGAAAAGCTGTGCGATGTTATTGGAATCATTACGGAAAAGGAAGAAGAGATCCTGGATGACGAAATAGAAGCCATGATCGCTGGCAGGCAGCAGGCCAGAAAAGATAAGAATTTTGCCCTTGCCGATGAGATCCGCGGAAAGCTTCTGGAAAAGGGGATCGTTTTGGAGGACACCAGGGAAGGTGTAAAATGGAAGAGAGTATAACATCACTGTCAGCGTTTTCTGATTTTTTTAAGGATACCCTGAAGTTAAAAGAAGTGGATGTAAAATCCTATTCCCCTTTGGCACTTGCCTATATTGGGGATGGGGTCTATGAATTGATCGTGCGGACAAAGGTTATGAACCATGGAAGCACCCAGGTGCATAATATGCATAAGAAGAGTGCCAGGCTGGTGAATGCGGGAGCGCAGGCAGAGATCATCCGCCGGCTTCTTGAAGACGAGTATCTGACTCCGGAAGAGGTGGCAGTATACAAGCGGGGCCGCAATGCCAAGGCTGTGACCACCGCAAAGCACGCCACTGTTGTGGATTACAGAACTGCAACCGGATTTGAAGCCTTGTGCGGCTATCTGTACTTAAACGGGAATTTAGACCGGCTGGTCGCCCTGGTAGGCAGAGGACTTGAACGAATAGGAGAACTGGAATGATAGAGGAATTTACCATAGAGGGAAGGAATGCGGTACTGGAAGCATTCCGTTCCGGAAAGACGATTGATAAGCTGTATGTGCAAAAGGGAGTCCAGGATGGCCCTATCCAGTCCATTATCAGGGAAGCAAAAAAGAAGGATACCATCATTAACTTTGTGGAAAGGGAGCGTCTGGATCAGATGTCCCAGGAAGGCCATCATCAGGGCGTCATTGCCCATGCGGCAGCCTATGAATATGCGGAAGTAGAAGATTTATTGAAAGCCGCAGAGGAAAAAGGAGAGCCTCCTTTCCTCTTCCTCTTAGATGGAATCGAAGACCCTCACAATCTGGGGGCAATTATCCGTACCGCCAATCTGGCAGGAGCCCATGGAGTTATTATTCCAAAGCGCCGGGCAGTGGGGCTTACGGCTACGGTTGCAAAGACCTCGGCAGGGGCGCTTAATTATACGCCGGTGGCAAAGGTCACCAACTTAACGGCAACTATGGAAGAGCTAAAGAAAAAGGGTATGTGGTTTGTCTGTGCCGATATGGACGGAGAAATGATGTACCGCCTTGATTTAAAGGGGCCCATTGGCCTTGTAATTGGCGGCGAGGGCAGCGGTGTGGGAAAACTGGTTAAGGAAACCTGTGACATGGTAGCTTCCATACCAATGAAAGGGGATATTGATTCCCTGAATGCTTCCGTAGCTGCGGGGGTTCTGGCTTATGAGATCGTAAGGCAGCGTTTGGGACAATAGATGAGGAGATGAAGAATATGAAAAAGAATGGTACGGCTATGGCGGCTGTCTGCGCTGGAATACTATTTTCTTTCAGTGGCTTTGTATCAGGCAATAATATTGCGGCGGCAGACAGTACGGATGAGAGCATTGAGTGGAAAACCGTGGTGACCATTGAGGATGAAGCTGTTCCTCTTTATTCAAAGCCCAATGGCAACGCAGTGAAGATTCCTCAGGCTCCGGGAACGGTCACCTATGGAAATGGTTCCGCGCTCATCGATGCTTCCAATATCAGCCATGGCTATGTGATGATACAGTATAGTGGAAAATCCTCCAAAATAAAGGTTCAGGTAATAAAAAGCGGAGGAGAGACTTACTCCTATGATTTAAATGCCAGATCTGCCTATGAGGTTTTTCCTCTGACAGAAGGAAACGGAAAATACACGGTCAGGGTTTTGGAGCAGGTACAGGGTACCCAGTATGCCATAAAATCCAGCAGTGATATCAACGTGACCCTTGCAGATCAGTTTGATCCATTTCTTTACCCAAATCAGTATGTGAATTTTTCTGCCGGAAGTGCGGTGGTGAAAAAAGGGGAGGAGCTTGCAGCCTCTGCAACGGATGACATTGGCATTGTGACCAATGTTTATAATTATGTAATAAAGAATTTTACCTATGATACGGCCCTTGCAAATTCGGTCCAATCCGGCTATCTGCCTAATGTGGATCAGGTGCTGGCCCAGAAAAAGGGAATCTGCTTTGACTATGCGGCAGTCATGACTGCCATGCTGCGGTCCCAGAATATTCCCACAAAGCTTGTAGTGGGTTATACGGGAAGCCTTTACCATGCCTGGGTCAATGTTTATATTGACGGCCAGGGCTGGGTGGACAATATCATCTATTTTGACGGATATGACTGGAAACTTATGGACCCGACATTTGCATCCTCAGGAGGCAGTGATCCGGCCATACAGCAATACATCACAAACAGCTCCAATTACAAGGCGAAATATTCATACTAAAGAACTTCATTTGAAAGAGGAGATACAAAAGATGAAAACGAAAGCGAAAAAGCTGTATTCCTCAAGGGAACTTTCCGCTTTCTGCCTTCAGATATCAATTCTTCTCCATGCTGCAATCCCTCTTGACGAGGGATTGTCTGTTATGGCGGAGGATGCGGTATGGGAGGAAGAGAAAAGACTTCTTATGCAGATGGCAGAGGAGGCAGAGCTGGGCATTCCTTTCTCAAAGGTACTGGAGAATGCAGGGGTTTATCCGTCTTACGTGATCCGGATGGCACAGCTGGGGGAGGAGACAGGGACTCTGGATCAGATCATGGAATCCCTGTCAGAATATTATGAAAAAGAGCACATCCTCATGAAAAATATAAGGAATGCTCTTACATATCCGGTTATTATGATTTTTATGCTTCTGGTGATTCTTCTGGTTTTATTCACCAAGGTTATGCCTATATTTGAAAATGTATACCAACAGCTGGGGGCAGAGATGTCGCCGGTTTCTCTTACTGCAACAAGGCTTGGAGGTGTTTTCTGCGCAGCTGCCCTGATTCTTGGGACCCTTCTGGCCCTTACGGCTGCTTTGGTGTGGTTTCTTGGCAGGAGAGGGAAAAAGCTGCTGATTGCCCAGCGGTTGACCCAGTGGATGAAAAGAAGGAGCAATATGGCTCTTGCAATTGCCAACCGGCGCTTTACAGCAGTCCTTGCCCTGACCCTTCACAGCGGACTAGACTTAGAAAAGGGAATGGAACTTGCAGGACAGCTGGTTGAGAATCAGGCAGTGGAAGAAAAAATCAGGAAGTGTGCGCTGGAGCTTGAGGCAGGGACAGACTATTATACTGCCATGAAGAACACAGGGCTGTTTAAGGGCTTTTATGTACAGATGATAAAGGTAGGAACCAGAAGCGGGCGCCTGGACCGGGTCATGGAGGAAATCTCCGGGAGCTATGAGGAAGAGGCGGATGCTGCCATGGAACACATGGTCAGCCGGTTTGAACCTACAATGGTGGCAGTGCTGTCCGTTGCAGTAGGGCTGGTGCTTTTATCTGTTATGCTTCCTCTTGTCAGCGTTTTATCAGCAATCGGATAGGAGGGGTGTGGATGAAGAAATGGAAACGATCTCCCAGGGAAGCTATTAGCCATTTGATCTTTCTGGGGGCCTTTGTATGTGTGGTAGCTCTTTTTATATCCGGAGTGCTCATTTTTTCTAAAAAAGCCGATGCAAGAGGAGCCGAAACCCTTCGCAATGCCATACGCAGGGCTTCGGTGCAGTGTTATGCCATTGAGGGAAGATATCCGCCCAGCGTGGAATATCTGGAAGAAAATTATGGAATACAGATTGACAGGAACCGGTATGATGTATTTTACAGCGGCTTTGCTTCAAATTTTATGCCGGATATTACCGTCAATCCCCACGAACCGTAACCGGGAGGTGAGCATTTGAGCGGAAAAGAATACCAGAGAGGTCAGATGGCCAATACTCTGTTTACCATATTGCTGTTTCTTGTATTTGTGCTCTGCGCTTTATTTTCAGTGCTCATCGGAGGCAAAGTCTATGAGAATATCAATACCAGGGCAGAGGATACCTATCAAAAGGATGTGGCCTTAAGCTACATAGCCAATAAGGTAAGACAGGGGGATGAAGCCGGCAGGGTTTCTTTAACAGAGATGAAGGGGATCCCTGTTCTTAAGCTGGAACAGAAGATAGAGGACTCGGTTTATGTGACCCATATTTATTACCAGGATGGCAGGCTGTGGGAACTGTTCACAGACGCAGAAAGCGGTCTGGGAGTGGGAGACGGAAATGAAATTCTGGAATGCAGCCCGGTTTCCATGGAAATAGATGACAGGCTTCTGCATATAAAGACCCAGGGGGAAACGGGAGGAAGCCTCTGGCTTTCCTTAAGAAGCGGAGGAACGGACCATGAATAGAAAGCATCCTTCAGGCGTTTTTATGATGGAAATGATTGCCGTTGTCTTTTTCTTCATCCTTTGTGCAGGCATCTGCATAAAAACATTTGTAAAAGCGGATCTTATGAGCCGGACGGCAACGGATTTAAACCAGGGCGTGATGATTGCCCAAAGCGTGGCGGAGGTCTGGAAAGAGAAGGGCACAGAGGGGCTTGAAAAACGGTTTCAGGCTTATGTTCCGGAGACCGGCAAAGATTCCTATGTTATGAGATTTGACGGATCAGGCAGTCCATGTGAAGAAGAAAAGACCGTTTTTGATGTAAAAGCGGAGATCACCGGGCCAAAACAGGCGGAAGTGATTGTAAACAGAAACGGGAAAAGGGTTTATTCCCTTACGGTAAAAAGACATGAAACCCAACATTAATGGAGGTGGAACCATGGCAAAACAGGAGAATGGATATAAGGCCAATATAGGCAGTCCCTCCCTTATTCTTATATTTATTGTCATGTGCCTGATTACCTTTGGAATGCTTTCCCTCAGTGCGGCCAAAAGCGAGTGGAATCTGGCGGAACGCAATGCTTCGGCTGTGACCGAGTATTACCGGGCGGATGGAGAGGGAGAGGCCTTTTACCAGATGGTTTTGGAAAAAGCGGCACAGGTATGGGAAAACAGTCAGGATCCCCAGGAGCGCAGGCAGCTTCTGGCCCGGGAGCTTGGAGAAGCCTATGATCCGGAGGAGGGAACCGTGACAGTGCAAATTCCCATGGAACGGTCCCAGGCCCTTTTTATAGAGCTGGTTTTCCAGCCGGAGGAAAGGAAAGACATCCAAATATCCAAGTGGAAGGTAATTCAGACGGAAGATTATGAAATTGATAATTCCATGCCGGTGTGGACAGGCGGAGAAATGAAAGATCAGGAGACTGGAAAATGAAGGTAGTTGACTTGTTAAGTGCTGCTGTGGCACAGAATGCATCAGATATTTTTCTGGTGCCGGGCATGCCGTTTTCTTATAAAATAGGAAGCAGAATCGTATATCAGAATGAGGAAAAGCTGTTTCCTGTTCAAATGGAGGCATTGATTACGGAATTGTATGAGCTGGCGGGAAACAGGACCATGGAAAAGGTGCGGGAGCATGGGGATGATGATTTCTCATTTGCCCTTCCCGGCGTTTCCAGGTTTCGTTCCAGCGTGTTCCGCCAGAGAGGCTCTCTTGCGGCAGTGATCCGGGTGGTGACCTTTGAATTGCCTGATTACAGGGCACTTCATATTCCTGAGACTGTTATGGATATTGCCAGAATGACAAAAGGATTTGTCCTTGTCACAGGGCCGGCGGGAAGCGGAAAAACCACGACCCTGGCCTGTGTTATCGACAAGATTAACAATACCCGCAACTCTCACGTAATCACCCTTGAAGACCCTCTTGAATATCTTCACCGCCATAAACAAAGCGTGGTGACCCAGAGAGAGATCGTCACAGATACGGACAGCTATGTCACCGGCCTCCGGGCGGCCCTGCGCCAGGCGCCGGATGTGATTCTCGTGGGTGAGATGAGAGATTATGAGACCATACGGATCGCAATGACGGCTGCCGAAACCGGGCATCTGGTGATCTCGACCCTTCATACGGTAGGGGCGGCTAATACCATTGACCGCATCATCGACAATTTTCCCCCTAACCAGCAGCAGCAGATCCGGATGCAGCTTTCCATGGTGGTTCAGGCGGTGGTTTCCCAGCAATTAATCCCTGCTGTGGATGGAAACGTTTATCCGGCATTTGAAATCATGTTTTTTAACAATGCCATCCGGAATATGATCCGGGAATCTAAAACCCATCAGATCGATTCCGTGATTGCCACAGGCCAGGGAGAAGGCATGATCTCCATGGATGCCAGTCTTTTGAATTTATATAAAGAAGGAAAGATCACCAGGGAAAACGCAATTATTTACAGCAGCAACAGCGAATTAATGACAAAAAAGATCGGCCGGGGACTGTAACGCGTATAGTTTACATTTCAGGCAGATACACTATCCATAACAATGAGAGGAGAGTGGCTGGATTATGAGAACGGATAAAAGAAAGGTCGCATTAGTGGGAACAGGCATGGTGGGAATGAGCTATGCTTATTCCCTTTTAAACCAGGGAGTCTGTGATGAACTGGTTTTAATTGACATCAACAGGAAACGGGCGGAAGGCGAGGCAATGGATCTAAACCATGGGCTCGCTTTTTCTGCCTCTCACATGAAAATTTACGCCGGAGAATACCGGGACTGCTCGGATGCGGACATTGTTGCGATCTGCGCAGGAGTGGCCCAGAAGCCGGGGGAAACAAGGCTTGATCTGTTAAAGCGCAATGCTTCTGTTTTTCAGTCCATTGTGCAGCCGGTGGCGGAATCCGGATTTAACGGAATTTTTCTGGTAGCAACCAATCCCGTGGATATTATGACCAGAATCACCTATTCCCTGTCAGGTTTTAATCCGAAACGGGTGCTTGGAAGCGGAACTGCCCTGGATACTGCCCGGCTCCGGTATCTGTTAGGAGAATCCCTTCGGGTGGATCCGAGAAATGTCCATGCCTATGTCATGGGAGAACACGGGGACAGTGAATTCGTGCCCTGGAGCCAGGCCATGATCGCTACAAAGCCTATTCTGTCCCTTTGCGGAGGGGAAGAGGATATGGTGTGCAGGGAGGAACTGAAACGAATCGAAGACGAGGTTCGTGGAGCAGCTTACAAAATCATTGAGGCCAAGCAGGCTACCTATTATGGGATCGGCATGGCCCTTACCAGGATCACCAGAGCCATCCTTGGTGATGAAAACAGTGTTTTTACCGTATCAGCCATGCTGCGGGGAGAATACGGGCAGTCGGAGGTATATGCAGGAGTTCCCTGCATCATCAATAAGAACGGAATTCAGAGAGTTCTTTCTCTGGATCTGACGGAAGAAGAGAAAAAGCAGTTTCATAAATCCTGTGATACCCTTCGGGAAGGCTTTGAAGGCATTTTATAAACATTGGCAGAGGAGAACAGGAAACTGGAGGTTGGTTTCCTGTTCTTTTCCAGGTTTATAAGCCTGGATTTGAGAATGATTTTAAGGTATAAATTTGAAATTTTTGCCACTTTATGCGTTTTAGTAAAAAGTTCAAAAAGACGTTGACAAACAGATTTTCCCATGCTATGATATACGAGGTTCAGGCGATGAATCAAAAAGATGCTGATGTGGCACAGGTGGTAGCGCACCTCATTGGTAGTGAGGAGGTCACGGGTCCGAGTCCCGTCATCAGCTCTGAAAACAAACGGGAAGTCTTAATAAAGAGGCTTCCCGTTTTTGTCATATGCAAAGGTTAAAAGAGAAACATTTCTAAACCATTAAGTTGTAAATCAAAAGGACATGCATGCATATTCTTTTGATTCATTCACACACAAAATGATGAAAAGGAGGATATTGATATGGGGAAAACTAAAAAGAAGAGCAAAAACCCATGGTCCATATTCTTTCGGCCGATTAAAGTTATTCTTTTCGTATTTCTGGGGATCATGGTTTTGGGATGCCTGGCCGGCGGCGTTGTATTTTTAAAATATCAGAGTGAGATCATGGCCTGCAAAGAAAAGGCGGATGTCATTATGAGCAAGACGGTCAAGACTGATTTTTCCCAGCCAACGGATACGAGAATCTATGATTCTGCCGGAAGTCTGATCGGAACCATTAATTCCGGTCATTACGAATACGTCCCGATTTCAGGGATCAGCAAAAACCTGCAGAATGCCTATATTGCCCAGGAGGACAGAAGGTTTTATAAACATCATGGGATTGATTACATAGGTTTGATGCGTGCTGGCGTGGTATTTGTAAAAAACAAGGGAACAATCACCCAGGGCGGAAGTACCATTACCCAGCAGGTCATTAAGAACACCTATCTGACTCAGGAAAAGACCTTCCAGAGAAAGCTGACGGAATTTTTTGCTGCCCCCCGCATGGAGGAGAAGTATTCAAAGTCAGACATTCTGGAATTTTACTGCAATACCAATTTCTTCGCAAACCGGTGCTACGGCGTGTCCGAGGCCAGCCGCTATTATTTTGATAAAGAGGCAAAGGATCTGACCATCTGGGAGGCGGCCACCCTTGCGGGAATCAGCAATAACCCTTCAAGGTATGACCCTGTGTCTCATCCGGAAACCTCAAAATGGAAGAGGGATCAGGTCATTGACAATATGGCTCTCAACAAGTATATTTCGGAAGAGGAAAAGGATTATGCCAAGGCTCAGCCTTTAACGGTTGCCAAGATTTATGAGCCGGGAACAAAGGAGAATTACCTGACAAGTTATGCCATACACTGCGCTGCCCAGGAATTAATGAAGAACGACGGCTTTGCTTTCCAGTATGTGTTTAACAATCAGGCCTCTTATGATTCTTATAAGGAACAGTACCAGGAGCTTTATCAGGCAAAGAGTGATATGATCCGAAACGGAGGATTTGAAATACGTACCAGTCTGGAAACGCCTGTCCAGAACGCTCTTCAGGAAACCATTGATGAACGGCTGAAAGGCTTTAAGGATTTGCAGGAAAACGGGAAATTAGCCTTGCAGGGGGCGGCGGTGTGCATTGATAACCAGACCGGATATGTGGTGGCTATTGTAGGCGGCCGTGGCACTGATGATGAATACAACCGGGGATTTTTAAGCAGACGGCAGCCAGGGTCTACCATAAAGCCGCTGATTGACTATGCCCCTGCCTTTGAAACCGGATTTTATTATCCTTCCAGACTGGTGAATGACCACCTGTTTGACAAAGGGCCTAAAAACAGCGGCGGCAGCTATTATGGCAATGTTTCCGTAAGGGAGGCATTGAACCGCAGTTTAAATACGGTGGCCTGGCAGGTGCTGGAAGACATTGGGGTCAACACGGGCATCGGATACCTGGGAAAAATGCATTTTGCAGGCTTAAGCTATTTAGATAACGGAAACAGCAGCATGAGTATCGGAGGCTTTACGGAAGGCGCCAGAGTGGTGGATATGGCAAAGGGATATTCTGTTCTGGCAAACAAAGGCATGTACAGCAATAAAACCTGTATTGTCAGCCTGCAAAGCCAGTATGACGGCGAGATATACAATGGAAACCAGGCAGATGAGAGGATATTCACGGAAGATACCGCTTACATGATCACCGATGTGTTAAAGGGCACGCTGGATAAGCCCTACGGCACAGGCAGCGGACTTGGGCTTGGCATTCCGGCGGCAGGAAAGACCGGAACCACCAACAGCAATAAGGACACCTGGTTCTGCGGTTATACAAAACATTACACCACGGCTGTCTGGGTGGGATATGATACTCCAAAGGCAATGCCCGGAGTTTACGGAAAGACTTATTCTGGAAGAATCTGGCATGACTTCATGGCAGAGATAAACAGCGGGCTTCCGGTCCTTGACTGGGATATGCCTGCAACGGTTTCCCTTTGGAACGTGGATTCCAGAGGAGAAAAAACAGACGCTGCGACTGGAAAAACAGACTTATTTTCTTCTGTGGCAGAGTCGGCGGCCAGAGCCAATGGAAGTAAGTGGAAGGAAGAAGAAGCCCGTAAAAAGCTGGAATCCCAGGCACAAAAGGATTTAGAGGCCTCCCAGCAGGCCAGTCAGGCAGTGGATCAGGCAGCTGCCTCCCTCCAGTCCCTGATCGGGGAACTATCTGCTTTAAGCCATAGGGACAGCTCTACGGAAGAAAAGATAAATACAGCTTACGGCCTTTTGGAACAGTTGTCCGGCACCCAATATTATGAAGACTTGAAGAACCAGCTTGATGCGGCGGCAAACCATGCCGAATCAATGCCAAAGCAGGAGGATTCCTCCGGAAAGCCCCAGGAGATCGGTCCCGGGGTCACAAAGCCCAGAGAAACTACTGCGCCCGTTTTTCCAGGTGATTGGGATCCGGAAGGAGAAGATGGTCCCGGCTTTGGTCCGGGAGGCCCTGACTCCGGTGCAGAGGCAGTAGGGCCTGGCATGGAATGAAAGAAAAATTTAGCTAAATCATTGTTTTTTCCGGGTGTTCGTTATATAATACTCTATACGGCTTTGGCATGACTGCCTTTAACAGGCCCATTACGAGAAAGAAGATACAGGAGTGTGTTCACATGAATAAAATAAGAACAAGATACGCACCAAGCCCTACAGGCCGTATGCATGTAGGGAACTTAAGAACCGCATTATATGCTTACCTGATTGCAAAACATGAAGGCGGAGATTTCCTTCTGCGTATTGAGGATACGGATCAGGAACGTTTTGTGGAAGGTGCTGTCGAGATTATTTATAGAACCTTAAAAGAGACAGGGCTTATTCATGATGAAGGACCGGACAAGGATGGCGGTGTAGGCCCTTACGTACAGAGCGAGCGTCAGGCTTCCGGCATTTATCTGGAATATGCGAAAAAACTTGTGGAAAAAGGAGAGGCTTATTACTGCTTCTGCACCCAGGAAAGACTGGATTCCCTTAAAAAGACCGTGGAAGGCCAGGAGATCATGACTTATGACAAGCACTGCCTCCACCTTTCCAAAGAAGAAGTGGAAGCCAATCTGGCGGCAGGTATGCCATATGTCATCCGCCAGAACAATCCTGCCGAAGGAACCACTGCCTTTTATGACGAGATATACGGTGATATTTCCGTGGACAACTCAGAGCTTGATGATATGGTCCTGATCAAGTCCGACGGATTCCCGACTTATAATTTTGCAAACGTAGTGGATGATCACCTTATGGGAATCACCCATGTAGTGAGAGGCAATGAATACTTGTCTTCCTCTCCAAAGTACAACCGTCTTTATAATGCCTTTGGCTGGGAGGTTCCGGTATACGTTCACTGTCCGCTGATCACCAACGAAGAGCATAAGAAGCTGAGCAAGAGAAGCGGCCATTCCTCCTATGAGGACTTAATCATGCAGGGCTTTATTTCCGAGGCTGTTGTGAATTATGTGGCTCTTTTAGGCTGGTCCCCTGTGGGCAACCAGGAGATTTTCTCCTTAGATGAACTGATAAAGGAATTTGACTATCACAATATCAGCAAATCCCCGGCTGTTTTCGACATGACAAAACTGCGGTGGATGAACGGCGAATATATGAAAGCAATGGAGTTTGACCGGTTCTATGAGCTGGCAGAGCCTTATGTGAAGGAAGTGATCAAAAAGGACCTGGATTTAAAGAAGATCGCAGCCATGGTCAAGACCAGGATTGAGGTTTTCCCGGATATTGCAGATCACATTGACTTTTTTGAAGCTCTGCCGGAATACGATCCTTCCATGTATACCAATAAGAAAATGAAGACAAACAGCGAGACTTCCCTTGGTCTGCTGCAGGAAATGGTTCCCATTCTGGAAGCTCAGGAGGATTACAGCAATGACGGGCTGTATGAGACGCTTTCAAAGTATGTTTCTGAAAAAGGGTGTAAAACCGGTTTTGTCATGTGGCCAATCCGCACTGCGGTTTCAGGAAAGCAGATGACTCCGGCAGGTGCTACTGAGATCATGGAGGTCCTTGGTAAGGAGGAGTCCCTAAGGAGAATCAGAAAGGGAATCCAGCTTTTAAGCAATGGGGCTCAATAAGTTATAATATAGAAGCAGAGGCTCCGGCTTTCACCGGGTCCCTGCTTTTCTTTTTAGCAGGATTCCATTGATTCATTAGGAGGCAAATCATGAAAGAACAGGTTACATATGAGGGATCCCAGAAGGAAGCAATCCTTCACAACAAAGGTCCCATGCTGGTCCTTGCCGGGCCTGGTTCAGGAAAGACCTTTACCATCACTCACCGGATCTGCCATTTGATTGAAGGGTACGGTGTGGATCCGTCAAATATTTTAGTCATTACATTTACAAAGGCTGCTGCCAGGGAAATGAAGGAGCGCTTTGAGAATCTGGTGGATGGCAGGCCGTCCGGAGTCAGCTTTGGAACCTTTCATGCCATATTTTTCAGGATCCTTAAGTTTGCCTACCGGTACGATGCCGGCAGCATTGTAAGGGAGGATCAGAAGATCCAGTACATAAAAGAAGCCATGGATAAGTGCCAGGTGGAAGTAGAGGATGAGGCGGAATTCGTGACCTCCATCCTGTCTGAAATCAGCTCTGTAAAGGGAGATATGATGAATTTGGATCATTATTATTCAAAAAACTGCTCGGAGGAAATATTCAAGGAGCTTTACCTTGCCTATGAGGACCGGCTTCGCAGGGCCAATCTCATTGATTTTGACGATATGATGGTAATGTGCTATGAATTGTTTGCCCAGAGAAAGGACATCCTGGAAGCATGGCAGAAAAAGTACCAATATATCCTGGTGGATGAGTTTCAGGATATTAACCGGGTGCAGTATGAGATCGTCCGGATGCTGGCCGCTCCGGAAAACAATCTGTTCATCGTAGGGGATGACGACCAGTCCATTTACCGTTTCCGGGGAGCAAAGCCGGAAATCATGCTGGGTTTTGAAAAGGATTATAAAGGAGCCAAAAAGGTCCTTTTAAATATTAATTTCAGAAGCACAAGAGAAATCGTAGAGGCAGCCGGAAAGCTGATCGCCCATAATGAAACCCGTTTTTCCAAGAGGATCGTCACGAAAAAGGGGCATGGAAAACCGGTGGTCACAAGAGTCTGGCAGGATCCCCAGGAGGAGACCTTAGAAATTGTCCGGGAAATCATGGCTTATGCAAAGGCAGGGTTTGACTGGCAGGAAATGGCAGTCCTTTACCGGACAAATTTAGGTCCCAGGCTGTTGATCGAAAAGCTCATGGAATACAATATTCCTTTTTCCATGAAGGACTCTGTGCCCAATCTATACGACCATTGGATTGCAAAAAACATGATCGCCTATATCCATGTGGCCTCCGGCGATTTATCCAGGGCCAATGTGCTCCAGATTCTAAACCGTCCCAACCGCTATATCAGCCGGGATGCGGTAGAAACCAATCCTGTAAACTGGGAATTAATAAAATCTTTTTACCAGGATAAGGGCTGGATGGTGGAGCGGATCGAACAGCTGGAATACGATTTAAAAATGATCAAAAATATGGCTCCCGTTGCTGCTGTAAACTATATCAGGAAAGCGGTGGGGTATGATGATTACATCAAGGAATACGCCCAGTACCGGAGGATGAAGCCGGAGGAGCTTTTGGAGATTTTAGACCAGCTCCAGGAAAGCGCTGCCAGCTATTCCACCTCAGAGGAATGGTTTCGCCACATGAAAGAATATGGGGAGGAACTAAAGGCCCAGGCCCAGTCAGGAGAGGGAAGAGCCAGGGGCGTTGCCCTTATGACCATGCACAGCGCAAAGGGGCTGGAATACCGGATCGTCTACATTTTAGATGCCAATGAAGGCGTGACGCCTCATCACAAAGCAGTGCTTCCTGCGGATATGGAGGAAGAGCGGCGGATGTTTTATGTGGCAATGACAAGGCCAAAGGAACGGCTTCACGTCAATTACGTGCGGGAGAGGTACAGCAAAAAGCAGGAGGTCTCCCGTTTTGTCAAGGAATATCTGGGGCGGGAATGACCAGGAATAAGGAAGGAGAAACAGATATGAAGTCCTGTACACACATATACTGCGGGGATGGAAAGGGAAAGACAACGGCTGCCATAGGACTTGCTGTACGAGCAAGAGGCAGCGGGAAAAAGGTGCTTATTACCCGTTTCTTAAAGACCGACCATTCCGGTGAAGTAAAGGCATTAAGCGGGCTTCCGGATATTATTGTCACGCCCTGTGAGAAAAGCTTTGGATTTTTCTCCAGGATGTCACAGGAGCAAAAAAAAGAGGCTGGAATCTATTATTCCCAGCTGCTTGAGGCGACCTTAAACAAGGCGGTAAGGGAGAACTTTGATTTGCTTGTTTTAGATGAAATCATGGCCGTATGTAATTTTGGCCTGGTGGAAGAAAAAAGGGTTTTGGAGTTTCTTTCTGCCCGCCCTGAGGGGCTTGAAGTGGTCTTAACAGGAAGAGATCCGTCGGAAAACCTTGTAGAAACGGCGGATTATGTGTCGGAAATCAGAAAGGTAAAGCATCCCTATGACAAGGGAATTCAGGCAAGGCGGGGAATTGAATATTAAAGACAAAATCCCTTGATTTTTGCCGGATAGTTTGATAGAGTGGAAACAGGCGAAGAAGAAAGCGCCGCACAACTAGATTAAGAAAAAGAGAGGTATCGGGATGGCACAGGATCCTAATTTAGAGCGGGATGATATGGAACCCCAGGAGGAAATGACAGTTACACTGACCCTTGATAACGGATCAGAGCTGGAGTGCGTAGTACTTACCATTTTCACGGCAGGCGAAAGAGATTATATTGCGCTGCTTCCTATGGACGGCCCTGAGGCAGAAGAGGGAGAAGTTTATCTGTACCGTTATTTTGAGAAGGAGGACGGACAGCCGAATCTTGAAAATATCGAAGATGACGAAGAATATGAGATCGTTGCGGATGCCTTTGATGAATTGCTGGACGAAGCGGAATACGACGAGCTGGTAGGCGAAGACGAGGAGTCAGATACCCCGTAACAGGCTGCAGTGTATGTGACCCTTAAAGCATTTGCCGGCCGCAGGATTGTTTGCATTCCGGCTCATTGCTTGGAGAAATAAACAGAGAAAAAGCCGGGGCAGGTCCTTAATAAAGGACAGGTCCCGGTTTTGAGATTTTAAGCAGAGCAAGTGATTATATAACCTTACAGATCATAGGGTAGTACTGAAAATAGAAGCAGATACAACAAGTATTACAATCTATTAAAGTTGCGTTCTATATACTACTATTATCGTATCTATGGGAAGTGAGGGGCATTTTTATGGACAACGAGGCAGTACTTAAAAAAATCGAGGAAATCAACAAAAGCAAAGAATGGTCTATGTACAGGTTATCAAAAGAAAGCGGGATCGCCCAGTCCACATTGTCCAGTTTGTTTGGAAGGAGGGCTAATATCAGCCTTCCGAAACTTGGCAGGATCTGTCAGGCCTTTGGTATTAAAATGTCGGATTTCTTTTCTTTATTGGAAGAAAAGACGGAAGAGGAAGATACTTGCCAGAGTGATTACGAAATCATTGAAATGGTCCAGAAGGCAGCAACTCTGTCCAGGAACAACAGGCGGCTCTTGCGGTCCATGATCATTGTGATGGAAGAACTGGAAAGAGAAAACAGGAGAAAAGGAGAAGGTAAAAATGGAAAAGATAGTTGACGCCAGAGGGCTTGCATGTCCTCAGCCGGTGATTAAAGCAAAAGCAGCATTAAAAGATATGGGAGAGGGAACATTAAAGGTTCTTGTTGACAATGAAATTGCGGTTCAGAATGTGATGAAGCTGGGAAATTTTGAAGGACTTGCCCCTGTTTCCGAGAAAAAGGGGGAAAAGGAGTTTGAGATTCTGTTCCATGTAAGCGGGAAATCCGGTCAGGCGGAAGAAACGCCCATGGAGGAAGAATGTCTTCCCGATACCAGAAAGAAAGGCCTTGTGGCCGTACTTTCCTCAGATCAGATGGGAGGAGGCAGTGAAGAGCTTGGACGCATTCTCATGAAGGGCTTTGTTTATGCCCTGACTCAGCTGGAAGAGCTTCCTGAGACAATTCTTCTCTACAATGGGGGAGCCAGATTGTCTGTGGAAGGCTCCCAGTCCCTGGAGGATTTAAAGAGCTTAGAGGCTCAGGGAGTGGAAATCCTTACCTGCGGGACCTGCTTAAATTACTACGGATTAACAGACCAGTTAAGTGTAGGATCGGTAACCAATATGTATGAAATCGCAGAAAAAATGGCAGGTGCCCGCCTGGTGATCAGGCCTTAATAATACCCGTTTTTGGGTTCATGGGATGGTTTTTATTGACAAAACAGGGGTTTCGTTCTATAATTCACTCAGCTAATTTTAAACATCACAGGCAGGCTTGATTTGTACGCGTAGGTGGTAACCGTTTTAATTGTTTGAGGAGGAGAATTATGGAAAACAATAAAAATGCAGGAAAAAGACCAGCAAAAGCCGCAGAAGAGATGGCGGCTGGAAAAACGACAGTTAAGAAGACAGCGGCCGCAACCCAGGTAAGTGAGGTAAAAGTACAGGAAGAAAAAAAGAGCGCTGCTGCCAAAAAAGCGCCTGTGAAAAAAAGTACTGCGCCAAAGAAAACAACTGCAAAGAAAACAGAGCCGGAAGTATCGTTCTTTATTGAATATTCCGGAAAGCAGATTGCCGCAGGAGAAGTGCTTAAAGCAGTTAAAGAGGATTATCTGTCAAAGCAGGAAGACGCTGCAGTGAAAACCATTGAAGTATACGTAAAGCCGGAAGAAAATACCGCTTATTATGCTGTAAACGGAGAAGGCTCTGATCAGTATAAGATCGTGTTGTAGGATTTTGCTGCCCTGCCCGGCATGGTTTTACACCTGAGGCAAGGCCCGGAAAAAGGTCAGTACCCGAAAGAAGTTTTATTCTTCCGGGTACTTTCCTTTTTGATTATGGTTTTATCTCCACAGGATTTTTGGAGCATAGATTCTGTGATAAAGCTTTTGAAGAAGAATGGTGCAGGAAAGGGTAAAAAATATTTCCAGCACAGTACTCACGATTCCTGTCAGGAAAAAGAGGAAGGCAGACATGGCTGTTATCATCAGCAGGCAATGAAGATAGGGCCGGTAAACCTCCTTATTCATGCAGTAAAGCTTCCAGATGACCATATACAGGCAAATCAGAAGAGAAATTGATGCCAAAAAGGATAAAAGAACATGGAGGACCGCGTGAAAAGGCTGGGAGTCCGGCAGATAAGGCGTGATGACCGCCAAAGCCAGAAATAAAAGGGCGGCAGCGCTGAATGCGGTTTCCTTTTTGTTTCTGGGAAGACCGCCTATGATCCGTTTTAAAACGTAATAAAAATACGTTCCAACAATAACGCCCCACAGGAAAAACAGATTTTTTCTGGCGGACAGATTCCCTAATACGGAAAAATTCAATGTAAACCAATCGGTTCCCCAGGCAAACAAAATGGTATAAATGGGAATAATAAAGTAAGCGGTAATGGTTATTAAGGACATAAGGCACCTCCGGTCATTCGTCTCTTCCTATTTTGGCATTTACTTCGGAAAATAATGATAGATAAGTATTATTTTTATATAAAATTTAAAATTCAGAGGAAAAATAATGATTCAGCTACCGGATGAGTTCAGGGAAAAAATGAAAGGGCTTTTAGGAGATAAATATGATTCTTTTATTGAAAGCTATGAAAAGGAGCGGGTTCAGGGTCTGAGGGTAAACCCCTTAAAGATTTCCCAGGAGAAATTTAATGAGATCTGCCCTTTTGAATTGAAAAAGATTCCATGGGCAGGGGAAGGGTATTACTACCGGGCAGGAGAGCGGCCGGGAAAGCATCCCTATCATGAGGCCGGCCTTTATTACATCCAGGAGCCAAGCGCCATGGCCGTTGTGGAACTGCTTGATCCCCTGCCAGGGGAGCGGATCCTTGATTTATGCGCCGCACCGGGAGGGAAAACTACCCATATTGCAGGGCGGATGCAGGGAAAAGGCTTTCTTTTAAGCAATGAGATCCATCCGGCCAGGGCAAAGATTCTTTCCCAGAACGTGGAGCGCCTGGGGATCGGCAATGGGGTCGTGTCAAACGAGGATTCCAAAACCCTGTCCTTGCGCTTTCCAAACTTTTTTGACCGGATTGTTGTGGATGCGCCCTGTTCCGGCGAAGGGATGTTCCGAAAAGATGAGGCAGCCAGACAGGAATGGACGCCCGGGCATGTGAACGCCTGTGCGGCCCGTCAAAAAGAGATTCTTTCCAATGCAGCGGTCATGCTTAAGCCGGGAGGAACCATGGTTTATTCCACCTGTACGTTTTCCCCGGAGGAAAATGAACAGGTCATGGAAGAATTTCTCCTTTCCCATCCCGACTTTTCCATTAAGGACATGGGAAAGAGGCCCGGACTTTATCCAGGCCGCCGGTCATGGAGTAAAACCGGCCTGGAGGACTTAAGAAAAACCTTCCGCATCTGGCCTGACAGATCAGAAGGAGAAGGCCATTACCTGGCAGTATTGAAAAAAGACGGGACTGGAGTTTTTGAAAAAAAGCAGACTGTGCCGGAGTACACCAGAGACAAATCCGTGTTAAAGGAGCTGGAAGGGTTTTTAAAGGATTTTCTGGTAAACCCAGCTCCATTGCTTCTTAGGAGAGAATATATCCTTTTTGGGGATCAGGTGTATCTGGTTCCGCCGGAAATGATCGATTTTAAGGGAATGAAAATTATCCGTCCGGGACTTCATATGGGAACCGTGAAAAAGAACCGGTTTGAGCCATCCCATGCTTTTGCTCTTTTCCTTAAAAAGGAAGAGGTAAAACGGTGGATCGACCTGCCGGCTGACGGAGAAGAAATTATAAAGTATTTAAAAGGGGAAACTCTCCCGGAGGAGGCTTTTCCTTCCGGTGACAATAAAAAAGGCTGGGTTCTGGTTAATACCGGAGGATATTCCATTGGGTTTGCCAAGCTGGCCGGGGGTATCCTTAAAAATCATTATCCCAAAGGCCTTCGGTGGATGTGATCCCAAGGAACTGCATGTCTTCAGGAAGGGGCGCCTCAAAGATAAGGAGCTCCTTTTTGATTGGATGAAGAAACTCCAGGCGAAAGGAATGAAGGGCCTGCCGTCTGATGTAACGGTAGTCGGGATAATAAAGGAAATCTCCGGGCAGGGGATAACCGATGGATTTTAAATGGACCCTGATCTGATGGGTACGGCCGGTTTCCAGGCAAAGGCCTGCAAGGGAATGCCCGGTCACAGGATCGTAATAAAGCCGTTTGTAATGGGTGCATGCCTCTTCTCCCTTTATCCGGTCCACGCACCGTTCAATGGTGGAGCCGTCTACCCGGGCGATTGGAGCGTCAATGGTGCCGCTTAGGGGAAGCTCTCCCAGGACAACCGCCAGATAATGGCGGTGAATCTCTCTTTTTTTCACCATATCCGAAAGAATGCAGGCGCTTAAAGGATTTTTTGCCAGCACTAAAAGTCCGGTGGTATCCCGGTCCAGCCGGTTGATGGCCCGGTAGATAAAGGCCTGGTTCTTTTCTTTAAAATAATATGCGATTCCATTGGCCAGGGTATGGTCAAAGTTACCCTGGGACGGATGGATGGGAATGCCGGCTTCCTTGTTGATGACCAGAATATGTTCATCCTCGTATTGGATTTGAAGGGGCATGGGAGTCGGAACAATATTTTTAGAGCTTTCCTCCTCACAGATAAAGACAGATAAAAGCTCTCCCGGCTTAAGGATGCGGGTCGTATAAACAGATTCTCCTTCCACAGTGATCCCATTCTCCGTATTGCGAAGCTGCCGGATCAGGCTTTGGGAATATCCAAGGTTTAAGAGATACTGTTTCACAGTCAGCTCTTTAGACGTTTCAGTTATGGTATAATTCATAGTCATTTTCATAAACCGATTCTATCATGAAGGGTAGTGATTGACAAGGAGAATCTATGGGTTATAATTAGCTGGTAGAAAATAAAAAAGGGGGGTTTAATGATGTTTGATCAGGATATTTATGAAGCATTGGAAATGGAATTTGAAAGAAGCCACATAACGGAAGATGTGGATGAAGTTCTTCTGGATTTGTCAGAAGCACTGGCAGACAAAGGAATTATGGATAAAGAACTGGTTTTGACGGAATCCTATGGTAAGACACAGATTTGGGTGTCAGGAATCTGCTCCCAAGAAGAAGGGGAAGTAAACGTCCTCATAAAAAAGGTGCGGATCGGTAAAAAGGAATTTGAAATTAACGATTATTTTCTATAAGGTGAAAGCAGGGCGGAAGAAATGGAGGCAGCATACTCATGATGAAAATCAAACAGGAATATTCGCCAAAGGAGCTTGGAATTGATCTTCTGTGTGATCTGGCGGGAGCATTTTTATTTAATATTGGAATCTATAATTTTGCGGTAAACGCGGAGTTTGCTCCCGTAGGAGTATCCGGTATTGCGTTGATTCTGCGCCATTTGTTCGGCCTGCCCATGGGCATTACCAGCATTGTCTTAAACATTCCCATTGTGCTGGTCAGCTATAAGCTTTTGGGAAGGAGTTTTTTGCTCCGTTCCATGAAGAGTATGATCATCTTTGCCCTTGTGCTGGACTATGTTGTTCCATATCTTCCTGTTTACCAGGGAAATCCTCTGTATGCTTCCGCCTGCACCGGAATTTTTTCAGGGCTGGGGCTGACCATTGTTTATTTAAGAAACTGCTCCACAGGAGGTACGGACTTTCTGGTCATGGCCATCCGCAAGATTTTCCCTCACCTGACCATTGGACAAATATCTCTTGTGGTGGATGCCATCGTCATCATTGCCGGAGGTTTTGTATTCCGCAATCTGGACGCGGTCATCCTGGGCATGCTCTCTACCATTGTGACCACCATGGTAATCGACAAGATCATGTATGGACTGGGAGCAGGAAAGCTGGTTTTTGTGGTCACCTCCCATGCAATGGAAGTGGCTCAGAGAATCGAGGAAAATACCGGTCGCGGCTGCACCTTTCTTCAGGGACAGGGCTCCTATTCCCTGGATGAAAAGAAGGTGGTCATGTGCGCCTGCAATAACAGCCAGGTGGTGCCCATCCGCCGGGCCATCCATGAAATAGATAAAGAAGCTTTCCTCATCATCACGGATTCCAATGAGGTTTACGGAGAAGGGTTTAAAGCCATTGGTGGGCAGCTTTAAAATAAGGGTGTGTCTGAAAACTCATTTCAGACACACCCTTATTTTATGCCGGATTTCCCCCTGCCGGATGTGTGGTCAACAATGGCATCCTTTTTTAAAAAGCTGGCCCTTTTCACACTGTCAGTTCCGAATTTGCTGCGGATGTGATCCACTGCTTTTTCCATTTCCTTCATCTTACGGGCCTGCTCCGATTCGAAAAGATTAAGCTGGCAAAAGTCATCCTCTGAAATCTTGGTGGTGCGCACACCGATTAAGCGCAAAGGAGTGCGGTCCCAAAGCTCCTTAAGCAGTTTACAGGCATTTTCATAAATGACTGTGGTGGAATCCGTAGGATTGTTTAAGGTCATCTGATGGGACTTGGTGTGAAAATTCCAGTCCTTGATCTCCACACAGACGCAGTCGGACATGACATGGTCAGCCCGGAGGCGGGCGCCTACGGTCTCGCTTAAGGATAAAAGGACTTGACAGGCTACGTCAAAATCATCAATATCATGGGAAAGGGTGGTGCTGTTTCCATAACCCTTGTTTAAAGGCTCCCGTTCTGCCACAGGAGAGGAATCAATGCCGCAGGCATAGTCATGAATCAAAAGCGCATACTTTTCCCCCAGAATGGGCTTCAAATGGCTTACGCTGCAGGCTGCCAGCTCTCCTATGGTGTGTATGCCGACGCCTTCCAGCTTTTTCTGGGCGGAATGGCCTACAAAAAACAGTTCCCCAATGGGAAGAGGCCACATTTTAGAAGGGATTTCATGAGAAAATAAGGTGTGGCAGAGATTGGGCTTTTTAAAGTCCGAGGCCATCTTTGCCAGAAGTTTGTTGGGCGCTATTCCGATGTTCACGGTAAATCCCAGTTCCCTCCAAATCCTTTCCCGTATCTGGTTTGCCGTCTCCAAGGGAGGACCAAAGAGATGGATGGTGGAAGACATGTCCAGAAATGCTTCGTCAATGCTGAATTTTTCAATGTCAGGCGTGTAATCGGACAAAAGCTCCATGAGTTTACCGGACTGTTCCATGTATATGTCAAACCGGGCGGGAACAACGGTCAGGGCCGGGCATTTGCGCAGAGCCTGGCTGATTGGTTCTCCGGTGGTGATTCCATATGCTTTGGCAGGCGTGGATTTTGCCAGAACGATTCCATGCCGCAGGGAAGAGTCGCCGCCTACTGCCGATGGAATGGTGCGTAAATCCAGGGCGTTTAAGTCAGCTTTCAGACGGCTGACAGATTCCCAGCTTAAATATGCAGAATTAACGTCTATGTGGAAAACTAAAGGTTCCGGTGCCATATCCCATCCTCCTTTCACATAATTACTTCATGGAACTTCTTTCGTATTTATTATACCGAAAATACGTTCGGAAAGTAAAGGGAATAATTAAAAAAACTGCGGAATAGGATAAAATAAATCCATGGGGGAGGCTCTTTCATGAGGCATGCCATAGGAATACTGCTGGCAGCGGTGTTTATCCTGCTTATGGGGACAGGGACTGCTGCAGTCAGGCTGGCAGGAAAAGAGGCCGTCAATGAGAAAACAACAGTAACAGAGGAGAAAGGAAAAGAAAGCGCGTCGGTTCAGACAAAGGATGAATTAAATCTTTATGCCCAGTCAGCAGTTTTGATGGATGCCTCTACCGGCCGCATCTTATATGGGAAGAACGAGGATCTGGTCCGTCCCATGGCCAGCACCACAAAGATCATGACCTGCATACTTGCACTGGAGTACGGGAACCTTTCTGACACAGTGACTGCCAGCCAGAATGCGGCTTCCCAGCCAAAGGTTCATTTAGGGGTCTATAAGGGAGAAACATTTCTATTAAAGGATCTGCTTTACAGCCTGATGCTGGAATCCCACAATGATGCTGCCATGATGATTGCGGAGCACATAGGGGGGAGCCAGGAAGGGTTTGCAAAGATGATGAACCAGAAGGCCAGGGACTTAGGCTGCGACAATACATATTTTATTACACCCAATGGCCTTGATGCCAAGGAAGAACAGGATGGACAGGTGAAGGAACATTCCACAACAGCAGCGGATTTAGCCAGAATCATGAATTACTGTATCGGCCAGTCTCCAAAAAACAAGGAATTCTTAGAAATCACGGCAACAAAAAGCTATTCCTTCATGGACTTAGAAAGAAAACGTTCTTATTCCTGCAACAACCACAATACCCTTCTGGCAATGATGGACGGAGCATTTTCAGGAAAAACAGGGTTTACGGGAGGGGCCGGGTATTCTTATGTGGGAGCGGCCCAGGATGGCGGAAGAGTCTACACCATTGCCCTTTTAGGCTGCGGCTGGCCGCCCCACAAGGCCTATAAATGGTCGGATGCAAGAAAGCTGTTTCAATACGGAATGGAACGCTTTCATTACAAAAATGTATATCAGGACATCAACTTTCCTGAGATTCCGGTAAAGGAGGGGATCCCTTCCTCCGGGCGCCTGGATGAACCGGTTACAGTATCCTGCGGAATTGAAGGAGCGGAAGAGAAGAGTTTAAACTTCCTTCTGGCAGACCAGGAGGAGGTTACGGTACGGACAGAGATTCCCAAGGAATTAACTGCCCCTGTGCGCAAAGGCCAGGTGGTGGGGACTGTTGTTTACCGCTTAAACGGTGAAGTTATAAAAAGCTATCCGGTGTGCCTGACCCAGGGGGCGGACCGTCTGACAACGGCCTGGTGTTTGAGAAACATTGTTCATAGATATCTGTCCATGCCAGGGCTTATGGGAATTATCCCTGCCTTTTAGGATAAACTTACAGGAATCAGGCAGAAGGGAACGGAAAACGTTCCCTTCTGCCTGATTCCTGTTTGCCCTGTGGAGAAATCCTCTTAACACCTTGGGATGGAAAAACGGCAGAAATAAATTGTATAAAATATTGACACATGATATAGTAAAAGTGTTTGTTTATCCCAGGAAAGGAAATGATAAAAGTATGAATATGAAAAAAATTGCCACAATACTTGTGGGCAATACTATTTATGCTCTGGCCGTATCTCTGTTCATTCTGCCGGGGGGGCTGATCACAGGCGGAACCACCGGGCTTGCCCTGGTGGCCCATCATCAGTTTGGCATTCCCGTAGCTGCTTTTGTAGGGGTCTTTAATATTTTAATGTTTGCGGCAGGAGCCTTGTTTTTAGGAAAGCAGTTTGCGTTTACCACCATGATAAGCACCTTTTATTATCCGTTTATATTGGGGGTATTTGAGAATCTCTTCGGACAGGCGGCAATGACCGGGGACCGGATGCTTGCCACTGTTTTTTCCGGGCTTCTGATCGGAGTGGGAATCGGTATGGTGATACGGGCCGGCGCTTCCACCGGAGGAATGGATATTCCCCCTTTGATTCTCAACAAAAAATGGAATTTATCTGTATCCATGACAATGTCAGCCTTTGACTGCCTGATCCTGCTGTCACAAATGATATTTTCCAATAAAGAGCAGATCCTTTACGGAATCCTGCTGGTGCTTTTGTATTCCATGGTTCTTGATAAGGTGCTGCTCATCGGCCGCAACCAGATGCAGGTGAAAATCATAAGCGGAAAATATGAAGAGATCAACCAGGCAATCCAGTCCCGGATGGACAGGGGGACCACCCTGCTTGCCAGTGAAGGGGGACATTTAAGAACAGCTTCCTTTACCGTTCTTACGGTAATATCAGGGAGGCAGCTGTCTAAGCTCAACGAGCTGGTCATGGGGATAGACCCCAATGCATTTATGATCATTAACCAGGTCAATGAGGTGCGGGGAAGGGGATTTACCCTCCATAAGGAGTACAAATAATTGGGAAAGAACAGACGAGAATCTTACGGAAAAGTGACTAAGGTTTACGGTTTTTGAAACTCTATTGACTTATAATCCTGACAGGTGCTATACTGTGGCCGAACCAGAAAATGGACGCAGGGAGGAACCAGAAAAATGCTGAAAAAGAAAATCGGTTTGTTTTGCTTTGCCGCTGTTTTTGTTGTGGTGCTGGCAGCCGGATGCGGCAGGAAGGGAGCCGCGGATTTAAGCAGTTCACCTTCGGAAGCGGCAAAATCAGAGACTGCGGCCGTCAAAATGGAGAAATCCGGGACAGAAGAAAAGGCTGATGAAAAGGCTGCGCCAGAAGACGATATGGGCCAGTCAGGGCCGGGAACAGAAATCACAGAGGAAGAGGAAAGCGCCGGACCGGGAAAAAAGGTGGAGGCTTTTGCCGAAAAGATCCAGGAAGCAGTGGCAGACAGGGATTTACAGGCCTTTGGGGATCTGTTGTTTTATCCCTGTATTCTCATAACAGGCGATGGGGAAACCATCACTCTCAGCAATCAGGAGGATTTACTTAAGCAGAACCCGGATATGGTGTTTGGAGATGATCTGATGGTAGCTGTGGCCAATGTGGATACCGTTTCTCTGAAAATGACGGATAAAGGCGTGGTCATGGGAGAGGGAACGTCAAAGATCACCTTTCAGGAGCGATCAGACGGAAGCCTTGGGATAACGGAAATCAGGGAATAGGCCTGTATTATGCTTATTGATAAATAGATCCCAAGGTGAACAGCCCTGGAATATGGGATTGTGATAAAATGCTAACATGAAAAAAAGACAGGAAATTATGGATTGTAAGAAATTCATAGTTTCCTGTCCTTTTTTATGCCAAAAGTACTTGAAATTTGCCTAAATTAGTTATACAATTATAATTGGCAGAAATTGGTGTTATTCTACGGTTCTTTGTTAATAACTTAACGAAGAGCCATAAAAATATTACAAAATGGAGGATTGCAAAATGAGTAATTCAACGAAAAACTCAGCAAGCGACCGAATTCGCGCATTGCTTGATGAGAACAGTTTTGTTGAAGTTGGCGGCTATGTTACCGCAAGGAACACAGACTTCAACATGACAGCAAAGGAAACTCCTGCTGACGGTGTTGTTACTGGCTATGGTACCATTGAAGGATGCCTTGTATATGTTTACAGCCAGGATGCATCGGTTCTGGGCGGCTCCGTAGGGGAGATGCACGCGAAAAAGATTACAAAACTCTACGCTACGGCGTTGAAAACCGGCGCACCGGTTATTGGCCTCATTGACTGTGCCGGATTAAGACTTCAGGAAGCAACTGATTCTCTGAACGGATTTGGGGAAGTTTATATGAGTCAGACTCTGGCATCCGGAGTAATCCCTCAGATAACAGCAATATTTGGAACATGCGGCGGAGGTATGGCTGTTTCTGCAGCAATGGCAGACTTTACCTTTATGGAAACCAAGGGAGGCAAACTGTTTGTCAATTCCCCCAATGCTATTGAAGGAAATTATACAGAAAAGTGCAATACAGCTTCCGCGGACTATCAAAGCAGGGAAACCGGCCTGGTGGATTTCACGGGAGAAGAGGATGATATTTTATATAAAATCAGGACTCTCATTTCTATTCTTCCTGCCAACAGTGAGGATGACATGTCTTATGGTGAGTGCAATGACGATCTAAACCGGGTATGCTCTGATCTGGAAAATTATGTGGGGGATACGGCAATCGCGTTGGCTCAAATTTCCGATAATCAGTTTTTTATGGAGACCAGGAAGGAATATGCTGCTTCCATGGTAACCGGCTTTATCCGTTTAAATGGCATGACAGTGGGCTGTGTAGCAAACCGAACGGAGTCTTATAATGAAAGCGGTCTTAAGACAGCGGAATACGATGCCCTTTTAAGCGGGCAGGGCTGTGAAAAAGCTGCAGGATTCATTAACTTCTGTGATGCATTCAGCATTCCTGTGCTTACCTTGGTAAATGTAAAAGGATATGAGGCCTCCCAGTCTTCCGAGAAAATAATCGCCAGAGCAGCAGCAAAGCTTACTTACGCTTTTGCCAATGCAACGGTTCCAAAGGTAACGGTCATTCTCGGGCAGGCAATTGGAACGGCATATCTGACCATGAACAGCAAGTCCATTGGAGCGGATGTGGTTTATGCGTGGCCATCAGCCTCCATTGGCATGATGGAACCAACGGAAGCGGTAAAGATCATGTACGCCAATGAGATTGCAGAGGCTGAAGATGGAAAGGCCCTTATCAGTGATAAGGCGGAAAGCTACCGGCTTCTTCAATCCAGCGCTCTTTCTGCGGCTAAGAGAGGATATGTTGATGATATCATTGATGCCGGTGAGACAAGAGCACGCGTCATTGCGGCATTTGAGATGCTGTTCACAAAGAGAGAGGATCGTCCGGCAAAAAAACATGGCACGATTTAGAATGAGGTGACAGGTATATGAAACTGAATATAAAATCAGCAGTATTGGGACTTGTTATGGCAGTCAGCCTCTTTTCCTTATCTGCATGCAGCAAAGCCGATACCGCATCAGAAGAAGTCAATGCCGGCATTCAGGCGCAGATGGAACAGCTTCCCGGCTCTTTCCTGGAACTGTATATCGGCCTTGAAGACAGCCAGGTAGCTGAATTTAAGAAGAACATGCTGGCTCAGGATGAGTATGCTGCCCTGGCAGAGGGCGTGGATTCCTGGGTGAATATAAAGAATGAGCTTGGAGCCCTGGTATCCATTGGCGATACGGTGAAGGTAGAGGCCATTAATCATGGATACAGTGCCACGGTTGATGCAGCATTTGAAAACAGGAATATGGAATTTTCCATTACAACGGATTCAAAGCTCACGAAGATCACCAGTGTGGCGTTTGTGCCGGAATATACCTTGGGAGAACGGATGGAAAAGGCCGTGTTCAATACCCTTATGGGAATGGGAACCGTGTTTATCGTACTGATTTTCATCAGCCTGCTCATCGGCGGTTTTCGGTATATCGGTAAACTTGAAACAAAGATGAAGGGCACGGAACAGGAACCTGCTTCCCCGCCGATTCCTGCGGCTCCTGCCCCAGCAGCAGAAAAGAAATTAGAACTTGTGGATGATTTAGAGCTGGTAGCAGTGATCACTGCAGCGATTGCAGCATCCACAGGGCGTTCGCCAAAGGATCTGGTGGTCCGTTCGATCAAACGCGCACCGGCCGGTAAATGGAAAAAAGCTTAATCAATCAGGAGGAAGATCATCATGAAGAATTATACAATTACAGTTAACGGAAATGTTTATGAGGTAACCGTAGAAGAAGGTCCATCCACAGGCATACCGGCAGCAGCTAACAGAGCGGCAGCTCCTGCAGCTTTTGCGCCGGCAGCAGCTCCTGTACCTGCAGCGGCTCCGGCCCCTGTGGCAGTCCCAACTCCAGCGACAGCCCCGGCTCCGGCTCCAATAAAGGCAGCCAGCGCAGGCGCAGAAGGCTCTGTAAAGGTGGCGGCTCCCATGCCTGGTAAGATTCTGGGCGTTAAGGCCGGTGCAGGTCAGGCCGTTAAGCGGGGCGATGTGCTGGTTGTGCTTGAGGCTATGAAAATGGAGAACGAAATCGTGGCACCCTCCGATGGAACAGTTGCCAGCATTCATGTAGCAACCGGCGATTCAGTAGAAGCAGGAGCAACCTTGGCTACATTGGCATGATTTTCTTAATAAAAGCCAGTGAAACGCAGCTTGAATTTGGAAAATCGGTAGTTCGATGAACAGCCAAGCGAATCGGACTTCCTTAAATCAAAACAATGGTATCCGCTGAAAAAATAAACAGGGCGGATTCCATATGGAGGGATTAACATGGATTATATTAGTAATACCTTTACCAATCTTCTTCAGCAGACCGCGTTTTTTAACCTGACAGCAGGAAATATGATCATGATCCTTGTAGCCTTTATATTTTTATACCTGGCTATCAGGAAAGGCTTTGAGCCCCTGCTTCTGGTGCCGATTTCCTTTGGTATGCTGTTGGTGAATATCTATCCGGATATTATGAAGGAGGCTGGACCGGATGGTTCCGGGGGCGGACTGCTGCATTATTTCTTTAAACTGGATGAATGGGGCATCCTGCCTCCCCTGATTTTTATGGGCGTGGGAGCCATGACGGATTTTGGTCCTTTGATCGCAAATCCAAAGAGTTTCCTTTTGGGAGCGGCAGCCCAGTTTGGAATCTATACTGCTTATTTTCTCGCCATTTTTATGGGCTTTAACGATAAGGCTGCTGCTGCAATCTCCATCATAGGAGGGGCCGATGGGCCGACTTCCATATTCCTTGCAGGAAAGCTGGGAATGACTGCCCTTATGGGTCCCATTGCGGTTGCAGCCTATTCCTATATGGCGCTGGTGCCCATTATCCAGCCGCCGATCATGAAGCTTCTGACCACGGAAAAAGAGAGAAAGATCAAGATGGAACAGCTTCGCCCCGTGTCAAGGCTTGAAAGGATCTTGTTCCCAATCATCGTAACAACGGTGGTATGCCTCATTCTTCCCACAACAGCTCCTCTGGTGGGAATGCTGATGTTAGGCAATTTATTTAAGGAATCCGGCGTGGTGAAGCAGCTGACAGAGACCGCAGGCAATGCCATGATGTACATTGTGGTAATCCTTTTGGGAACTTCCGTAGGCGCCACTACAAGTGCAGAAGCATTCCTGAACTTAAACACCATTAAGATCGTTGTTCTGGGGCTGGTGGCATTTGCGATAGGAACAGCGGCAGGCGTGCTTTTTGGCAAACTGATGTGCAAGGTTTCCGGCGGCAAGGTAAATCCTCTCATTGGTTCTGCAGGCGTATCTGCCGTCCCAATGTCGGCCCGCGTATCCCAAAAGGTTGGCTCTGAAGCTGATCCCACCAATTTCCTGCTGATGCATGCCATGGGACCTAACGTGGCAGGTGTTATCGGAACTGCGGTTGCAGCCGGTACATTTATGGCAATATTCGGAGTAAGATAATTTCCCGCGGAAAGGCTTTAAGCCTTTCCGGTAATCAGAAGAATAAACAATAACCAGGAGGTAAGACAATGGCAGAAATAGAAAAAAGGCCGGTTAAGATTGTGGAGACAGTCCTTCGTGATGCTCACCAGTCTTTGCTTGCTACAAGAATGACCACCGATCAGATGCTTCCCATTGTGGAAAAGATGGATCAGGTTGGTTATCATGCAGTAGAATGCTGGGGCGGCGCAACCTTTGATGCATGCCTGCGCTTTCTAAAGGAAGATCCCTGGATAAGGCTGAGAAAGCTGAGGGATGGCTTTAAAAATACAAAGCTGCAGATGCTGTTCCGTGGACAGAATATTCTGGGCTATAACCATTATGCAGATGATGTGGTAGAGTATTTTGTCCAGAAGTCCCTGGCCAACGGAATTGATATCATCCGTATCTTTGACTGCTTTAATGATCTGCGCAACTTACAGACAGCAGTAACCGCCTGCAACAGAGAAAAAGGCCATGCACAGGTAGCCTTAAGCTATACCCTGGGAGAGGCCTATACCTTGGATTACTGGAAGGACATTGCAAAAAGGATCGAGGATATGGGAGCTGATTCCATCGGCATCAAGGATATGGCAGGGCTTTTAACTCCTTACAAGGCCGACGAACTGGTGCGGGCCTTAAAGGAATCCACAAAGCTTCCCATTGACTTACACACCCATTATACTTCCGGTGTTGCTTCCATGACCTATTTAAAGGGAGTGGAAGCCGGCTGCGATATCATTGATACCGCAATGTCGCCCCTAGCCCTTGGAACCAGCCAGCCTGCTACAGAGGTTATGGTGGAGACCTTCCGTGACACGCCCTATGACACGGGTTTTGACCAGAACCTTCTGGCAGAAATTTGTGCATACTTCCTGCCGGTCAGAGAAGAGGCTTTAAAGAGCGGACGTCTGAATCCCAAGGTATTGGGCGTGGATATTAAGACCCTTCAGTATCAGGTGCCCGGAGGCATGCTTTCCAATCTGGTCAGCCAGTTAAAGGAAGCAGGCCAGGAAGACAGGTATATGGAAGTTCTTCAGGAGATTCCCAGGGTAAGAAAGGATTTCGGGGAACCGCCTCTTGTTACTCCATCATCCCAGATCGTTGGAACCCAGGCTGTGCTGAATGTCATAAGCGGAGAACGCTATAAAATCGTGACAAAAGAGACGAAGAAGATATTCTTAGGAGAATTCGGACAGACGGTAAAGCCCTTTAACCCGGAGGTGCAGAAAAAGATCATCGGCGATGAGACGCCCATCACCTGCCGCCCGGCGGATTTGATTGCTCCCCAGCTTGCTCAGTTTGAAAAGGATTGCGCTCAGTGGAAGCAGCAGGATGAAGATGTATTGTCTTACGCCCTGTTCCCCAATGTTGCAAAGGAATTTTTTGAGTACAGGGCCGCCCAGCAGACCGGCGTGGACCCTTCCATGGCAGATAAGGAAAACAAGGTTTATCCCGTATAGTTTTTATAAAAAAGGCCTCCCAGGTTTTGGGGGGCTTTTTTATTCCCTTTTCTAAGTATAAAGATTTTCTTACAAATATTTCCATTTGTCTGAACTTTAGCTGATTCAGTTGACACATGGTATCATTTGTCATTATAATAAATAAATGTATAATTTACATGTAATTGGAAATTCATAAATACAAGAGGACATATTGGGAGAAACAGATGAAAAAGTATAAAAAAGCTCGTAAGATGGCCCTTATTCTGGCCAGTGTCCTGGTGATGGACTCTTATGCAGGAGTTATTTCGCCATACATAAATGCGTACGCCTATACGGAAAAGGCGGCAACCGTAAATGCCACCACACTGAATGTGAGAAGCGGCCCGGGTACAACTTATTCGGTTGTTACAAAGTTAACGAACGGGGCGTCCGTAACTGTGACCGATGAAAAGAACGCTTCGGATGGAGCTCTCTGGTATCAGATCCGGGTATCCGGTTCAGGCGGCCAGGCAGTTACCGGATATGTCTCTAAAAGCTTTCTTCGGTTTCCCGCATCCTACACCAATGATGCGGACTTTGAATCCCGTCTTACGGCAGAAGGATTTCCGGAAAGCTATAAGGTAAAGCTGCGTGCGCTTCACGCCCAGTATCCCAAGTGGGTGTTCCGGGCACAGCAAACGAATCTGGACTGGAACACGGCCGTTAAGGAGGAAAGCAAGGCAGGAAAGACCCTGGTTCACACCAACAGCCTGTCATCCTGGAAATCTACGGTAGACGGTGCTTATAACTGGGACACCAGCACATGGATCGGATATGACGGAAGCACCTGGGTCACGGCTTCTGAAGATATTGTAAAATATTATATGGATCCCAGAAATTTCCTTGATGAAACCAATGTATTTCAGTTTATGACCCATACATATGACAGCAGCAAGCACACGGCGGATGGCTTAAAGACTATGGTAAAAGGGACGTTTTTATCCGGTGAATCTTCCAGCGGAGGCAGCAGCAGTGCGCCGGGAAACACGGACAGCTCTTCCGGAGGAGGCGATGCCGTCGGACCTGGGGCTGCCATAGGGCCCGGAGCTGCCATCAGCCCATCCACCGGAGCAGGGACGGAATCCGGTTCAGGAAACGTCAGCCTGGAAGGACCTCAGGCCTCCATTACGCCGAAGAATCTTCCCGTTCTCATGGAATACGGGCCTGGAGCCAGCCTTACAGGACCTTCCTCCTCCAATACGACAGGAACGGTTACAGGCAGCAGCGGTTATGTGAATATGATCATGAATGCGGCAGCCCAATCAGGGGTGAACCCATACGTTCTTGCGGCAATGATCATTCAGGAGCAGGGATCTTCCGGAACAGGCAAAAGCGTTTCAGGAACAGAACCTGGTTACGAAGGATATTATAATTTTTTTAATATAGAAGCCTATCAGTCCGGAACCATGACCGCGGTGCAAAGAGGCTTATGGTGGGCATCCCAGTCCGGCAATTATGAAAGACCGTGGAATTCTCCTGAAAAATCAATTTTAGGCGGAGCTTTCTATTATGGTAATAACTATGTAAAAGTTGGGCAGGATACCTTTTATCTGAAGAAGTTTAATGTACAGGGGTCTAATTTATATAAGCACCAGTATATGACCAATGTGCAGGGAGCTGCATCAGAGGGTGCTGTTTATTCAAAGGCTTATAACAGTGACATGAAACAGACAGAGCTTGAATTTAAGATCCCTGTTTATAACAACATGCCTGAAAATGCCTGCAGCCAGCCTACGGGCGACGGCAATCCCAATAATAAGCTGTCCGGCTTAAGCGTGGAGGGATTTGCCATGACTCCCACCTTTAGCCGTGATACGATGGAATACAACCTGATTGTAGATCCCGGGGTATCAAACATTAACGTGTATGCAACTCCGCTCAGTTCCCTGGCTTCTGTAGGCGGAACCGGGACAGTTACGCTTTCAAGCGGCAATAATGATATAAGGGTGGCAGTTACCGCTCAAAACGGCAGTGTCAGGGAATACATTCTCCATGTGGTACGCCAGAACAATGGTCCCACTTATTCCTCAGGCGTTGGTGCAACCCCCGGCGGAAATACCTCTTCCGGTCCTGGCGGCAGCAGTGGGCCAGGAGTATCCAAGCCTTCTTCCGGTACGGACAATGGAGGCACACCGGGAGGAAGCAATGTGACCATAGCACCTGATGGTTCCGCCAATATTTCCGTGCAGACCTCCACGGGAGTCATATCCCTTGGACCAGGAACCGATATTAAGGCGACGGAAGCAGCTTCCGCCAGCCCGCAGCAGACACAGGCTTCTTCTGCTGCCGGCCAGTCCTCTGCTTATGCAAAAGGTGATGTCAATGGAGACGGAAAAATAAACAGCCTGGATGTTCTGAAGCTTCAGCGCTATCTTCTCAACTTGGAAACCATGTCTGAGAAGGGCAAGCTGGCAGCCGATCTTAATGGAGACGGCAAAGTGAATTCACAGGATCTTCTGCTTTTGCAGAAAAAAATCCTCGGACTTTAATGTCCGGCAGAAATAGGAGACAATATGAATAGGAAACTAAAAAAACTGACGGTTGGTTTAATGCTGGCCTGTGTGATTGCTCTGACCGGTCCTGCCGGACAGCTGGTATCCTGGGCAGCGGATGCAAAGATCGCGTTTTCCGACCCATCGGTTATGGTTGGGAACGAAGTGACGGTAAACATGAAAGTGACCAGTGACAGCTCTTTGGGCACGGCTGAAATCATGCTGGCTTATGATCCCAATATTTTGGAATTTGTCAGCGGAACCAATGCAAACGGCGGCGCAGGGGCTATTAAGGTTTTGGGAACCATGGATTCCGCCAATCAGAAATCCTTTAGCTTTACCCTGAAATTTAAGGCCCTTCAGGCAGGAAATACCCAGATCAGCGTAACTTCCCAGGAAATCTATGATGTGGATTCCCAGGCCCTTACTTTAAGCAAGCAGGGGAGCTCGTCGGTAAAGGTCACATCACCTGCCACGTATTCAAAGGATGCAACGCTGAAATCATTAAAGATTTCCCCAGGAACCCTGACTCCGGCGTTTTCTGCTTCTGTTGACAGCTATACGGCAGAGGTTGATGCAAACACCACGGACCTGGTAGTAAATGCGGTGGCAGCCAATGCCGGGGCCCATGTGACCCTTCAGGGAGAAAAGGGCTTAAAGGCCGGGGAAAACCAGGTGGTTGTAAAGGTAACTGCGGAAGATGGGCAGACCGTTAAGAATTACACCATTGATGTGAAAAAAGCTGAGGGAGGAGAGACACCTCCTGCCACAGGAGGAAACACAGAAACATCTGAGGCTGAATTCGGAGCTGCAGTGGTGACCATTAACGGAACCGAATACAGCATTGCTTCATCCTTTGATGAATCCGCGCTTCCGGAAGGCTTTGAGGCTGGAACTTATTCCTATAAGGGAACAGAAGTCATGTCCGGAAAAGGGCTGGAAAAAGACATTCTTCTGCTTTATTTAAAGGATTCCGGAGGTAACGGCGGATTCTATATTTATAACGAGAGCGCAGATTCCTGGTCCCAGTTTGTGCAGGTGGAGACCATTGCAAAGGCCATTGTCATTATTCCTCTGGACGGGGATGCGGTGGTGCCGGAAGGATTCCATGAACGACAGGCCGATATCGACGGCGTACGTGTTACAAGCTGGGTGGAAAATTTAGAGGCTGATCCTCAGTATTGCCTGTTCTATGCCATGAACTGGAACGGAGAAAAGCATTTCTACCGTTATGATCTCTCCGAAAAAACCATTCAAAGGTATTATGCTTCCGGGGTTTCCAATGATGAATATGTGAAAATGGCCAACACATACAATGAACTCACCAGGGATTACCGCATGCAGTTCTATATTCTCATCGCAGTGAGCGTCGTGGCTCTTGGCCTTTTGGTTGCAGTGATCGTGCTTGTGAGAAAAGGAAGCGGATCCGGCCCTGACCGGCCCCGTAAGGACAGGCTGGGAAAAGGAAAGGAACAAAAAACGGCTGAAAACCGGCTGTGGGCGGAACCGGAGGAAGAAGTCCCGCCAAGCAAGATCAAAAGATATACCAGGGAAGAGTTTGACAGAGAAAATTCCATAGCTGAGACCTCCAAAGCCGATATGAAGTCGGAATATGAGGAAGAATATATGGACGAGCTTGATTATACCGGGGAAGAGAAACAGGAAGCTCAGGATGAAGATGACTTTATTGTGGAAACCGATCTGGAAGACCTGGAGCGTGATCTGACATTTTCAGGAGTAAGGAAGTCCATGAAACCAAAGGGAAAGGGCAGTGCAAGGCCAGTTGATAAAGAGCCAAAACACTTTATAGAACCAGAGGAATCTGCGGAGGACGAAGACGACTTTGAGTATCTGGATCTGGATGATTAAAGAATTGGAAATAATTGAACCATAAATAATTGAGTGATAAATAGTTAAATTACAAACAATTGAATGTGGAAGTGACGAAAGCACCTGAATGAAGGTGCTTTCGTTATAAGCGTTTATCACAGAGAACTGACGGTTCCATTCCATATATGATTTTACTGTCTTTTTTGCTATGGGTACGGAATCCCTGATTTTTGGGATGGTACATAAGAAAAAACAATTTATAATTTATGAGGTTTAACCATATAATGACCAGCAGAACAGACACAATTGACGTGAAAAAAGGGGAATGATACCAATCTATATTTTATGTTGAAAAAGGCGGCGGTTTGTGCTAATATGTGTATAACAGATATAACGAAAGATGGTGAAAATATGTTCTTGCAAATTGATTTTAACAGTGAAGAAGCGATCTACATTCAGCTTCGGAACCAGATAATCATAGGAATCGCCACAGAAAGTATAAGAGAAGGAGACCCCCTGCCTTCTGTACGCCAGATGGCCGACAACATAGGTATTAATATGCATACGGTAAATAAGGCGTACTCTGTGCTGAAACAGGAAGGGTTTGTCAAGCTGGACCGCCGCAAAGGAGCCGTAGTGTCCCTGGACGTGGATAAAATCCAGGTCCTTGATGAAATGCGTAAAGATTTAAGTGTGGTGCTTGCCAGAGGAGTCTGTAAAAATGTGTCATGTGAAGAGGTTCACCAGCTGGTTGACGAAATATTCCAGTCATTTTTAAGGGGCCAGAAGGAAGAGTGATTCACTGGATTGGAGGTTCATTATGTTATGTGAAAAATGTAAGATTCGCGAAGCAAATATTCAATATACAGAAGTTGTCAATGGCACAAGGAAAGAACATCATTTTTGTGCCCAGTGTGCAAAGGAAATGGATTTTGGTGTGTATGCAGCTATTTTTGACGGGGAGTTTCCCTTAGGAAAGCTGCTTTCCGGTCTTTTGGGAATAGAGGATAAGGATCAGGGACCGGATAAACTCCATCAGATCGCATGTCCGTCCTGCGGGACCAGCTACGATGAGTTTGTAAGAGACAGCAGGTTTGGCTGTGCGGACTGCTACAGCGTTTTCGGCCCTCTTATGGAGGACAGCTTAAAGCAGCTTCATGGAAACGTGATCCACACGGGAAAGACACCGGTTTACCAAAAGATGGGCTACATGCCATCAGGCCTGGGAACCGGAGAAAAAGATGAAGACCGGCAAGGGGAAACCGCATCATTATCTCCCAAAAGCGCGGGCAATCATGAAGAGATCTTTCAGTGGGATGCCAGGTTAAAAGAGGCGCTGCGCTTTGAGGATTATGAGACGGCAGCCGTATGCCGTGACAAGATAAGAGAGCTGAAGAAAGGAAATGAGACAAATGCTTAGATGGTTTGAACAGAAAGACTCTGGTCGGCCTGGAGTGATAAGCAGCCGGATCCGTTTGGTCAGGAACTGGCAGGATTACCGGTTTCCTGCAGCTTTAGATGAAAAGGAAAGCAGTGAGCTGGTCCGCAGGCTGGAGTTTGGCTTAAAGGATTTAGGCAGGGAAGAAGGCAGGAATTTTGAATTTGCCATGCTTGGGGAACTGGAAGAGCTGGACCGGGCCGCTCTTAGGGAGCGGCGGGTCTTAAACTCAGCGGCTGTTTCCAATAAAAAACCTGCCGGCATCCTTATCTCCGAAAATGAAGACACCGGCATTGTACTTAACTGCGATGACCATATAAGGATCCAGCTGCATCAGATGGGACTTCATCTGGAAGAGCTTTGGGAAAGGGCCGGCAAGATAGATGATTATATTAATGAACGGTTTGCCTATGCCTTTGATGACCGGTATGGGTATCTCACCTCCTTTCCCACCAATGTGGGAACCGGCTTAAGGGCCTCTGTGGTGGTACACCTTCCCATGCTGTCCCAGGGGAGGAAATTCCAGGCCCTTATCAGCGATATGGGCCGCTTTGGAGCCTCCATCCGGGGCGTTCATGGGGAAAGGGATGAGAACTTTGGCTCTCTTTATGAGATATCAAATCAGAAAACCCTGGGACAAACGGAACGGGAGATCATAGATACGGTTTCAAAGGCAGCAATCCAGCTGACTAACCAGGAGCTTTCAGTGAGGAAGCTTTCTCTCCAAAGGCACAGGGAGGAGAGAGAGGATGAGGTATACAAATCCTACGGAGTATTGAAATACTCCAGAAGGCTGACCTCCAGGGATGCCATGATTTTCTTGTCACAGATCATGGCAGGACTGGCAGACGGCCTGATTCATACAGAGGAAGACTTTTCCGTCTACCGCCTGATGCTTGGAATCCAGCCTGCGAATCTGCAGAAGATTTCAGACCGTCCATTGAGTAAGGAAGAACTGGATGGGGCCAGAGCGGAATTCATCCGGAAGGAATTACCGGAGCTATAAGAAGCACGCTTTGCGGATTTCTTATAGCTGTCGCGGCAGCCGCCCAGTGAACATACAAGCACGTTCATCCGGCTTCTCGTCCGCGTAAATTAAAATGACAGGAGGATTGCATTTATGATAGACAGATTTACGACAAAGGCCAAGGCGGCCATTAATTTAGCCGTACAGGCGGCGGAGCGTCTCGGCCACAGCTACGTGGGAACGGAACACCTGCTGATCGGGCTTTTGGAAGAGGGCAGCGGAGTGGCTTCCAGGGTTCTGGAAGAAAATGGGGTAAAGGAAGATAAGGTGTTAAGCCTGATCAGCCAGCTGATCGCTCCGGACCAGTCAATCCGGCTGAAGGAAGACGGAGGGTATACTCCAGGTGCCAGAAGGGTTTTGGAGAACAGCTACCGGGAAGCCGTGCGGTTTAAGGCAAATCTGATCGGTACGGAGCATTTGCTTATTTCCATAATCCGGGATAATGACTGTGTTGCTTCCAGGCTTTTAAATACCATAGGAATCAGCATTCAAAAGCTTTACATTGATGTACTGTCGGCCATGGGAGAGGATGCGCCTGCCAATAAGGAGGAGCTTATGAAATCACCAAAGGCAAAAGGGAATACTCCTACCCTTGACAGCTACAGCAGGGATTTGACGGAACTTGCGGCACAAGGGAAGCTTGACCCGGTCATTGGAAGAGAATCAGAGATCAAGCGCCTGATCCAGATACTGAGCAGGAGGACCAAGAATAACCCGTGTCTCATTGGAGAGCCGGGAGTGGGTAAGACCGCAGTTGTGGAAGGTCTTGCACAGATGATAACGGGAGGCGACGTACCGGAAACCATTGCCGGAAAGCGGCTTCTGACCCTGGATTTATCCGGTATGGTGGCAGGTTCCAAATACAGAGGAGAATTCGAGGAGAGAATTAAGAAGGTGATCGCCGAGGTGATCGAGGATGGGGAAGTTCTTCTGTTCATCGATGAGATCCATACGATTATCGGCGCAGGCGGGGCGGAAGGCGCCATTGATGCCTCCAATATTTTAAAACCCTCCCTGGCAAGAGGGGAGCTGCAGCTGATCGGTGCAACTACCATTGAAGAGTATCGGAAATACATTGAAAAGGATTCTGCCCTGGAACGGCGTTTTCAGCCTGTTACAGTAGAGGAGCCTTCCGAAGAGGCTGCTCTTGGCATATTAAGAGGGCTTAAAGGAAGGTATGAGGACCATCACAAGGTGATCATCACAGACGATGCCTTAAAAGCTGCGGTAAAGCTGTCTTCCAGGTATATCAATGACCGTTTCCTACCGGATAAGGCCATTGATGTTATTGACGAAGCTTCTTCCAAGGTGCGCCTGACCACATTTGTGGAACCGGCAGAGATCAAGGAGCTGGAGGCTGAGATCGATCAGCTGGAAGATCAGAAGGAAGCTGCCATTAAGGTCGAAGCCTACGAAAAAGCAGGGACTATTAAGAAGAAGCAGGAAAAGAAGCGGGAAAAGGTGGAGAAGATCCGGGAACGGTGGCAGAAGGAAAAAACTTCAAAAAACCTCATTGTAGATGAGGGAGAGATCGCTGATGTGGTATCAAGCTGGACTAAAATACCCGTAAGAAAACTGGAAGAAGGAGAGAGCGAACGCCTTCGCAATCTTGAGAATATCCTTCATGAAAGGGTGATCGGCCAGGAAGAAGCGGTCACCGCTGTGTCAAAGGCCATACGGCGGGGAAGAGTGGGTCTTAAGGATCCCAAGCGTCCCATTGGCTCCTTCCTGTTTTTAGGTCCTACGGGCGTGGGAAAGACGGAGCTGTCCAAGGCCCTTTCCGAGTCCATGTTTGGAACAGAAAATGCTTTGATCCGGGTAGACATGTCTGAATACATGGAGAAACACAGCGTTTCCAAAATAATCGGTTCACCGCCAGGATACGTGGGTTATGATGAAGGCGGCCAGCTGAGCGAAAAGGTCCGCAGAAACCCCTATTCCGTGATCTTATTTGATGAGATCGAAAAGGCCCATCCCGATGTGTTCAATATCCTGCTTCAGGTGCTGGATGACGGACATATTACAGATGCCCAGGGCCGGAAGATTGATTTTAAGAATACCATCATCATCATGACCTCCAATGCAGGGGCTGAAAGCATCATATCTCCCAAACGTCTGGGATTTGGTGCGGCTGCAGATGAAAAAGCTGATTATAAGATCATGAAGGACCGGGTGATGGAGGAAGTAAAGCGTTTGTTCAAGCCGGAATTCATTAACAGAATCGATGAGATCATCGTATTCCATCCGCTAAACAAGACTCATATGAAGGACATTTTAACAATCATGATGAAGGGTATCATGAAACGGACATCAGAGCAGATGAGCATTACACTGGAAATCGAAGAGGATGCCAAGGAATACCTGATTAATAAGGGCTATGATGAGAAATACGGTGCAAGGCCTTTAAGACGAACCATTCAAAACCGCCTGGAGGATAAACTGGCAGAAGAGATTTTAAGTGGAACAGTAAAAACAGGAGATGAAGTCGTTGTAACCGCAGGTGAGGACGGACTAAAATTTTCTGTCAGGGAGCTGGTAAAATAGCTAGCCATTTTATATTAATTCGTGTATAATAACTACAAGCGAAATCATCTGTTCATCGCAAAAGGGGATAAGTAAACAAAATACTAGGAGGGCAAACCAATGCCGGTAATTGAAGAATTAATCCGCACAGAACAAGACGGGACGATCAGTTTTGGGAATTACAAGTTAAAGACAAAGTCAAAATTGCAGGATTTTGAGCATGATGGCGATTTATATAAAGTAAAGACCTTTTACGAGATAACCAAGCTGGAACGAAACGGCATGTTCGTATACGAATCCGTACCAGGAACCGCTGCCATGAAATTCACCGTATCTGATGATGGAGTGGAATTTCAGGTAGAAGGCGACAAGGATGCCCAGCTGACCATTCAGCTGGCAGAGGATACTGAATATGAGGTATATGTGGATAACGCTGCCGTTGGAGGCATGAGAACCAATATGAGCGGAAAGCTGTCCATCAGCGTGGAACTGAATGAGGGCGCACCTGTAGCAGTGAATATTAAGCGAAGATAACAGGATGAGAAGCTGGGTCCGGCTCTTTTATGAAGAGCCGGACCCAGGTTTTTTGCGCGGGTAATGAGCCGGGCGAATATGCCTGCATATTCATCAGGCCAATGCCGCTGAAGTTAAGAAAAACCCGCAAAGCGCGCTTTTCTTAAGTTAGGAGGAAATTCCCATGGCAAAAGGGAAAACAACCGCATTTTTCTGTAAGGAATGCGGATATGAATCTGCGAAATGGCTGGGACAGTGCCCAGGCTGCAGGGAATGGAATACATTTGTAGAGGAGCTTTCCGGGAAAAAGGAACCTGCGTCCAAGCGGGGAATAGGAGCAGGGGGAGAGGGAAGTGCCGGGAAACATTTCTTGAATGTCAAGCCTTCCCGGTTGTCTGAAATCCATTTAGATGAACAGGACCGTATGAAAACCGGATATGAGGAACTGGACCGTGTTCTGGGAGGGGGCGTTGTCAAAGGCTCTCTTGTACTGGTAGGCGGTGACCCGGGCATTGGAAAATCCACCCTTCTTTTGCAGGTATGCCGCAATCTGGCAGCAGACAGCAGGAAGGTACTTTACATATCAGGAGAAGAATCCTTAAAACAGATTAAGCTGCGGGCAAACCGGATCGGGGAAGTAAAGGGGGATTTATTATTCCTTTGTGAAACCAGCCTGGAGCTGATTGAAAGCGCCATTGAGGAAGAAAAGCCCCATGTGGTGATTATTGATTCCATACAGACCATGTTCCGGGAAGAGATATCTTCTGCCCCTGGAAGCGTAAGCCAGGTGAGGGAATCCACCAATATCCTGCTTCAGATCGCCAAGGGAGCGGGAATCGCTATTTTCATTGTAGGTCATGTGACAAAAGAAGGTGTGGTGGCCGGTCCCAGAGTCTTAGAGCATATGGTTGATACGGTTTTATATTTTGAAGGAGACCGGAGCGCTTCCTACAGGATTATACGGGGGGTGAAGAATCGTTTTGGTTCCACCAATGAGATCGGGGTTTTTGAGATGGTTGAAAGCGGGCTTTCCGAGGTGAAAAATCCTTCGGAGTACATGCTCAGCGGAAGGCCGGAGGATGCTTCCGGTGCCGTGGTAGCCTGCTCCATGGAGGGGACAAGGCCCATGCTTTTGGAGGTTCAGGCCCTGGTTACGCCAACAGCTTTTGGTATGCCAAGGCGTACAGCCGCTGGTACGGATTATAACCGGGTAAACTTGCTGATGGCTGTTTTGGAAAAGCGGTGTCATTATGATTTGTCACATTTTGATGCATATGTAAACATTACGGGCGGCCTGCGGATGAATGAACCGGCGCTGGATCTGGCCATTCTTATGGCGATTGTGTCCAGTATGAAGGATAAGGCCGTTGACCCGAAAACCATTATTTTTGGGGAAGTGGGATTGGCAGGTGAGGTTCGTGCTGTGTCCATGGCCCAGCAGAGAGTGAATGAGGCAAAGAAGCTGGGATTTAATACCTGCGTGATGCCGGAGATTTCTCTGGAAAAGATGGGAAAGGTAGCAGGCATGCGCCTGATTGGAGTTGGAAATGTAAGAGAGGCGATTGGGAAGATTATGGGGTGAAGCCATTTTAGGCTTCACCCTTGATTTTATTCAGAGATATTACTTACTTTTATATGGGGTTGGGAAATTTCCCGTATAATTGGGAAAAATAACATATATTCATACCTTGTACCGAAAGCGTGTACAGGGCTGTTTTTTTATTTGCTGGTATGCTATGTTATTTACGGATGAAGATTTTCGCGAAAATTCACACTTACCTATAGGAGGAAATTATTATGATGGAGAAACTGCAGCGATTTGGGGGAGCAATGATGGCGCCTGTAATGCTTATGCCATTTGCGGGTATTATCATTGGATTCTCAACCATATTCATGAATGCAGATATTATGGGGGCTTTGGCAGCGGACACTACGATCTGGTATAAATTCTGGTCCATGATGTACGATGGGGGATATGCAATTTTCAATCAGCTTCCGTTATTATTTGTAATTTCACTGCCACTTGGCCTGGCAAAAAAGGCGGCCGGGCGTGCGGCCATGGAATCCTTTGTAATTTATATTATCTTTAACTATTTTATTCAATCCCTGCTTACATTCTTTGGGGATACAATGTTCCATGTGGATTTCACTCAGGAAATAGGCGGAACAAGCGGACTTACAATGATTGCAGGAATTAAAACAATGGATATGAGCGTTATTGGAGCAATTATGATTGCTGCACTTGCCGTGTGGATTCACAACCGCTGGTATGACAAGAAGCTTTCCAGTGTATTAAGCTCTTTTCAAGGCTCTGCATTGATTGTTATCATTGGATTTGTCTTAATGATTCCAATGGCATTTGCAGTGTGTTATATATGGCCCGGCGTCCAATCCGCAATTTTAGGATTGCAGGAGTTTTTATCAAAATCCGGTAATTTAGGCGTATTCCTATTTACCTTCTTAGAACGTATTACCCTTCCCACCGGTCTGCATCATTTCTTATGGACGCCTTTTGATTTAGGTCCTGCTGTCATTGCAGACGGCAACTGGACACACTGGATGGCTCACGTAAATGAATTTGCTGCTTCTACGGCTCCCTTAAAAGAATTATTTCCTACCGGCGGGTTTGCATTATACGGAAACTGTGCTGTTTGGGGAATGCCTGCCATCGCCCTGGCCATGTACAAAACGGCCCGTCCGGAAAACAGGAAAAAAGTTGCGGCAATGCTGATTTCTGCAGCAATACCTGCTGTATTATGCGGTATTACTGAGCCGATTGAGTTTACATTTTTATTCATATCCCCCGCATTGTTTGCCGTGGGTGCGGTTCTTGCTGCTTTACTTTCCACTGTTTTATACATGTTCGGAGTTGTTGGTTATCAGGGCGGAGGGCTGATCGATTATATCACCTACAATTGGATGCCTATGATGAAGAATCATACGGGAGAAGTTATTACCCATATTGTGATCGGTTTGATTTTCTCTGTCATCTATTTTGTAGTATTTTACTGGGCCATAAAAAGATTCAATATCATGACTCCGGGAAGAGAGAAGGATATGGGCAGTGAAGTTGAATTAGGAAAACAGCCTGTATCCGCCTGTAATGTTTTCCATGACGAAGCAGTTGGCTTTTTACAGGCTTTAGGAGGCAGGGAGAATATCGTAAGCGTTACAAATTGTATGACAAGATTGCGCCTTAGTGTGAAAGATGAAAACCTTGTTGCAGCAGATGAGGAGTTTAAGAAATACAATGCAAAGGGTGTTGTCCGTAAAGGGAAAGCAATACAGGTAATCATTGGCTTTGATGTAGAAAACGTGAAAAATGAATTTGAAAAGCTGTTATAAATTTATAAGTGAGGTGGACAAAATGTCAAATACGGAATTAGAAAAAAGTTCAGTTGTTATTGCCGGCGGAGGAAGTACCTATACCCCGGGAATTATACTCATGCTATTGGAACATTTAGACCGCTTTCCCCTGAGAAAGATTAAGTTTTATGACAATGACCCGCAGAGACAGAAAGTAATTGCTGATGCATGTGAGATAATCATTCATAAGCAGCATCCGGAAATTGAATTTCTGGCAACCTGTGATCCTGAGGAAGCATTCACTGATGTTGATTTTGTTATGGCACATATTCGTGTTGGTAAATACAAAATGCGGGAGCTGGATGAAAAGATTCCCTTAAAATACGGGGTAGTTGGCCAGGAAACATGCGGCCCAGGCGGAATTGCATATGGAATGCGTTCTATTCAGGGTGTTTTGGATCTGGTTGATTATATGGAAAAATATTCACCGGATGCATGGCTGCTCAACTATTCCAATCCGGCTGCCATTGTAGCGGAAGCTACCAGAAGACTGCGGCCCAAAGCAAAGATTCTTAATATTTGTGATATGCCCATCAGCATTGAAAATAACATGTTGAAAATTTTGGGCTATGAGAAACGCAGTGATATTATTACTCAGTATTATGGATTAAATCATTTTGGCTGGTGGTATGGCGTAAGAAGCAAAGACGGAAAAGACCTGATGCCGGAATTGAAAAAATATGTGAAAGAAATGGGATACTTTGTTCCATCAGATGTTGATGAAGCCAAACAGCATGGGGATTTAAGCTGGAATGAAACCTACCGTATGGCAAAAGACATTTATGCCATTGATCCGGATACTCTGCCAAATACGTATTTAAAGTATTATCTTTTGCCGGATACTGTTGTAAAACACTCTGATATCAATTACACAAGAGCAAACCAGGTAATGGATACAAGGGAAAAAGAGGTTTTCACAGCATGCCGAAAAATCGCAGAGAACAATGCGTTTAAAGGTGATGAATTATCTTTGGATGAACATGCCTCCTATATTGTGGATCTGGCAACTGCATTAAAGTTCAATACTTATGCCAGAATGCTTCTGATTGTTGAAAATAATGGAATTATTGAAAACTTTGATAAAACGGCAATGGTAGAAGTTCCATGTATGGTCACCTCATCAGGACCTGAGCCGTTGTCTGTTGGCACCATTCCAACGTTTCAGAAAGGTCTGATGGAAGAGCAGGTAGCTGTTGAGAAGTTGGTAGTGGATGCCTGGATGGAGGGGTCTTATCAAAAGTTATGGCAGGCGATAGCCCTTTCTAAAACAGTTCCAAGTGTCACTGTTGCAAAACAGATTTTGGATGATTTGTATGAAGTAAATAAGGAATATTGGCCGGAACTGAAATAAGTTGGAGTTGCAGAAGAGGGGATCGTTTATATATTTTATTGAAAAATGACAGAGGTTTATCTGTCATTTTTCTTATGCTTGTGCCGGATATCAATAGTATATTTTTTGACATGGATATGATACTATGAAAGAAACATGAAAAATGAGGTGGTATCATGCTGATTGAAGCTATTAATAAAAATTATGATAAATTAAATGAATCAGACATTCAAAGCCTTTCTATCATCATGGCAATTGTATATAAGATTTCCGAAATGAGTATTGAAGACCTGGCTAATGAATGCAATACATCGAAAAGCACTATTTTGAGGTTAACTCAAAAGCTGGGGTTTTCCGGATATAGTGAATTTAAGAACTATTTGAAATGGGAAAATAAAGACCATGTGAAAGGCAGTGATAAGGATATTAAATCAGATGTAAAAAGTGATTTTTTAAATACGTGCCAGCAAATGGAATCATCTGCAAATCTGCTTAAAATAGCTATGGAGATTCATAAATCACAAAATGTTGTTGTTTATGGTACGGGACAGGCCCAGCGCCATTGTGCGATGGAAATGCAGCGCCTGTTTATGCAGATGAATAAATATATCTATTATGTAGGCGCCAGTGATGAGCTTTGTATGCTGTCAAAAAATCTGGGGCCAGATGATTTGGTAATTGTGATTTCTTTGTCCGGGAATGTGCAGAAGATAAAGGATACTTTGCAGTTGCTTCATTTGAAGAAAGTGAAAATTGTTTCTATTACAAATCTTCAAAGTAATTTGCTGGCGGGTATGAGTGATTATAGTTTGTATGCTGTCAGCAGCCCGGTTAAGATAGGGGAACATTTGTATCATAATTCTTTTGTTAATTTTTTGACGGTTATTGAGTATGTGTTTTTGAGTTATATTGAGGTGAGGGAAGGGGACTCTTAATTATGGGCGTAAAAGGCAGGGAATAGTAGAGTGTTGAATTCAACTATTCCGAGAGTATTCCAAAGATTTTGTAAACCTTCAAACTGGTATGAGATAGAATTATCAGTTTGGAGGTATTTTTATGGCGAAAGGAAAAAATGCACCACAAAAAGCTGCTATGCAGTGTTTTGCCGGTAGCTCTGATATAATACTGTTTTGCATTCTCAAGTTTTGATATTAGATGTGACAAATCGGATGTATTATAAATGTTACCAGATGAAGATAACTCTGTTTTTTGGTATGTATATAATGTGACAGAAAAGTAGTCAAGAGGTTCTTCTCCTCTTTGTTTATATTCAATATTTACTTTATATGTGGAAGACTTTACAATACTGTCATCTTCAAGTAACACCTCCCATTTTGATTTTCTTTAATGATGCATCGTACTTTGTATATCTGATTGCCTTTCCAAATGAACTTAATTTCTGTTCCGATAGAAGCACCAAATGGTTCTATTGGATGTATAATTACATACATTCATTTCCTTCTTTTTTATTTGTTCAAATAATTAACTTTAATTCTAACATGCATAACTCATTGGTTATCTAAATAGCAATTTACTTTTGAAGCTGATAAAAACGATTAAAGCACGATATTAAAGTTAGGATATCTCAAGAAACAATATGTATTTAGGACGGCCCACAGCAAATCCGGAATAATTAATCATATGATGGAATGGCGGAACAGTTCTAAAAGATTCTGGTTAATATCTATGCCTCTATTGTTAATTGCTGGGCGAATGCTATTTTTAAGGAGAGGTAAATTTGACCTCCCTTATTTATCTATAGAATCTATTTTTATGCTCTTACTAATGGCATACCAATCCATAATACTGACTTGGATAATGAGTTCCTTTGATTCTTTAATGGCAAATCCCATATGCATGAACTGGTGGGAAATTAACAGGCGTGCACAGGCGGACATATTCTAGAATATAAAGGATATAAAATTCTTTATAATGTTTCGATATATAAGAATTTATTTATGGAGAGGGGAAGTCCATATGAATAATTGTTTTGATTCTGATGATAATTATTATTCTAGTTGCCGTCGTTGTTGCTGTCGTGGCTCCACAGGGCCAACGGGCCCTAGGGGATGCCAAGGACCGAGAGGTTGTCCAGGACCGACAGGGCCTAGAGGCTGTCCAGGACCCACCGGACCCACTGGTCCGACAGGACCTATTGGAGCAACGGGCCCAACGGGTCCAATCGGAGCGACAGGAGCAACGGGGCCAATCGGAGCGACGGGAGCAACGGGTCCAACAGGCCCAACCGGACCTATTGGAGCAACAGGAGCAACGGGTCCGACCGGCCTAATCGGTCCGACAGGAGCAACCGGTCCGACCGGTCCCATCGGTTTGACAGGAGCAACCGGCCCAACCGGCCCAATCGGAGTAACGGGAGCAACCGGCCCAATCGGAGTGACGGGAGCAACCGGTCCAACAGGACCTATTGGAGCAACGGGCCCAACGGGTCCAATTGGAGCAACGGGTCCAATCGGCCCAACAGGACCTATTGGAGCAACAGGCCCAACGGGTCCAATCGGAGCGACGGGTCCAACGGGACCTATTGGAGCAACCGGCCCAATCGGAGCAACGGGTCCGACCGGTCCAAGCGGTTTAACAGGAGCAACAGGTCCGACTGGTCCAACAGGAGCAACGGGTCCGACTGGTCCCATTGGTTTGGCAGGAGATACAGGCCCGACAGGAGCAACAGGAGCAACGGGCCCAACAGGTCCAACCGGAGTGACTGGTCCCATTGGTTTGGCAGGAGATACAGGCCCGACCGGTCCAACAGGAGCAACAGGAGCAACGGGTCCAATCGGTTTGACAGGAGATACAGGTCCGACGGGTCCAACTGGGGCAACAGGTCCGACCGGCCCAATCGGTCCGGCAGGAGACACAGGCCCAACGGGTCCAATCGGTTTGACAGGAGACACCGGTCCGACTGGTCCAACAGGAGCAACAGGTCCGACCGGCCCAATCGGTCTGACAGGAGACACCGGTCCGACGGGGCCAACCGGAGCAACGGGTCCAATCGGTTTGACGGGGGCAACAGGTCCGACCGGCCCAATCGGTCCGACAGGAGACACAGGCCCAACGGGTCCAATCGGTTTGACAGGAGACACCGGTCCGACTGGTCCAACAGGAGCAACAGGTCCGACCGGCCCAATCGGTCTGACAGGAGACACCGGTCCGACGGGGCCAACAGGAGCAACGGGTCCAATCGGTTTGACGGGAGCAACGGGTCCGACCGGTCCAATCGGTCTGACAGGAGACACGGGCCCGACCGGTCCAACCGGTACAATTATAAATCCTGTTATTGGATTTGCGGAAAATAATACTGGTGACGGCATAACCATTAATTTATTGACACCTGCACTTATTCCATTGCCGGATGAACAAACATTATCTCCAGAAATTACACCTAATGGTGCAAATACCATATTTACGGTTAGTGAGGCTGGATTATATCGGATTGCGTATTATGTCAATATCGTTACACCAGCCAGTTTTGCCAGCCAGCTTTTAATTAACGGTGCGGTATATGTCCCATCTGTTGTTGATGTCGGCAGCGATATTAATAGTACTTCAACAGAAGTTTTTGTTGCTCTGGATGCAGGTGATACTGTTTCACTGGCTCTTATTGGTGAACCAAATACTCTAGACTTGAGTACAGGATCTGGTGCTGTTTTAGTTATACAGCAAATTGGCCTGACCTAGAAAACTGTAAATGTAAGATAAAACCACAAAGGGCATTGCTTCGGCTATGCCCTTTACATAATTATGATATAGATAAAAATCCCACTTTTTCATGATAGGGAAAATTCGGCTCAATGGAATCGGCCAGTATTTGTCCTTTGCTTATCATATAATAGAACTGGTGTTTTCCACCGTACCAATCGGCCTGATAAGAGCCGTTAGTCTCACCGGAGAGGAAAAATGCTTCAGTGGGACATGTTTCTATGGTTTTTATTTAAGCGATCATTGTATTGGGGTGAGCGGAACATAATAGATTTTATTACCATAATTGATGTAAAGGTTATTGCTTTGGATCGCAATTGATATTGGTGTGTTGCAATTGTAATCTTTTATGTTGCTGGCTAGTCCCGCAGCTGTAGTTTCTGATTTGATTTTTTTATATCTGCGGAGGCAGCGTTTAAAGCACTGACACTTGCCTTGTCATAATCTCTGCTGTTATTCATGATCATGCAGAAATAATCCTTTTGATATTGGAGAGAGATGAGTTTATCGTATAGTTTTTCAATTTTATCTTTTTTTTCCCTGCTTTTTGCCTCTTTCTTTATTCGTTTTATTTCGGTTTTAATATTTTTAACTTCTGTGTCCAAGTCCTGGATCCCGTTTAATTGGGATATCCAGTGGAGAATCTGGCTGTCATTGGCAGCTACTACCTCCTTTTTATTCTTCATTGCGGACCGGAGCGGAAGATCCAGGTTCCACTTTGATTGATGGAACCTTTTGCAGGATATTTTATAATTTACATACAGTTATTATATTACTATGTATTGGTTAAGGTTTCTTTTGTCTTTTCGCCACATACTCGCTTTGCGTGTAGTGGGGGATTTTACATCTTCTTGTCTTTTCTGTGCAAAAGTCTTCTATGGTTATTTCACCGGCATATTCCCTGTGAAAGTCTTCCTTGGTGGGAATATGGAATATGCAGTTTGTCTTTACATCTGTCATTTAATGCTGTCACCTCCTTTACTCTTTTCAGTGTTATTTTTAACATCAATTGTTTTTGTCCATATGATTGGTAAAGTATGCTGTCATTATAAGGTTATTATATTATCATGTCAAGGGGTATTCTGAAATATCTGTAAATCCGTTTCTGAGTATGGTCCCTGTGAGCAAAGAATGGAAACGGCAAAGTAACGCGTGGATAGCCTAATCACATAAAAACAGCAAAAAATATCAAGTTTAGATATTGGCTTTAGATTACAATCTTAGGGAAAGGTAAGGTGATATTATATATGAAAAAAACAGCAGTATATCTAAAGAACTTTGCAGGCACAAGTTATGAGGTGGGAACGCAAATGGGAAAATGGGTTTTATCGGATCCTGATTTGTTACAGAAAGTATTACTGCCTCCAAAGGCTTATCCAGAGGATAAGCTTACGGAAATCATTGATTTACTGGATTGTTATTGCCAGGGGATCAACGAGGAAATCAAAGGGTTTTCAGATACGATTGGAGTTTCCCCAGAACAGGTGCTTTTTTATGCAGCAACCTATTTGGAACGGGGCTGCAGCCTGATGGCAGCATTGCCTCAAAAGACCGAAAATGGCCATACCCTAATGGCAAGAAATTATGATTTCAATGATGAAATGGAAGAAATGTGTTTTGCCTTCATTGACATTAAGGACAAATACCGGTATATTGGTTCTACTTTACATCTATTTGGCAGGTGCGATGGAATGAACGAACACGGGCTTGCTGTTTGTATCGCAAGCAACGGTCTGCCTGTGGGTAATTTTGAGGGTGGTCAGAAAGCGGGAATGACAGGGTTCAGCTTTTGGATTGTTGTTCGCAGCATATTAGAAAATTGCAAAAATGTGGAAGAAGCGATCGAATGGACAGTAGGTGCCCCCATAGGCTTTAATATTAATTTAATGCTGGCAGACAGTCATAACAAGATAGCATTGCTTCAATGCGTTGACGGCCATAAAGCATACAAAATATTGGATGAAAGCAGTGAGGAGGCATACTTAAGTTCTACAAATCACGTTCTTTTGGAAAATATAAAGCCTTATGAAAAAATGGTTATTGAAAATTCTATAATCCGCAATAACAAAATTGTTAAACTATTTGAGGATCATAAACAAGTTTCAAAAAATGATATAAAAACTTTGCTGTCAACGTCATATCCCAATGGGCTTTGCTGCCACTATTATAAAGAATTTTTTGGAACATTACGTTCTATGGTATTTGATGTAACTGACAAAACCATAGAAATGACATTTGGCTCCCCACAATCCAACCAATGGCATACTTTTTCCGTTAAGGCATTAAGCACAAAGGAAATTGAAGTGATATTGCCGCAAGAAAAGGCAAATCCGGATTTTTACAAAATATTATGATATAAAAATAATTGACCGGAAAAGGAGGAAACTGTCTTTGAATGACAAGCAGCTTATAGGTAAAGCCATTGTATTTATAGAGAATAATTTATACGAGCCCATAGCTGCATGTGATGTTGCTAAGGCAGTTTCCTATTCTTATTTTCATTTTCACCGTTATTTTCAAGCTGCCATGGGCGAAACCATAGGAAGTTACATCAGAAGCAGACGTTTGACACAAGCAGCCAGGGATTTGATTCATAGCGAAAATAAGGTGCTGGACATAGGAATTTCTCTTTATTTTGAAACAGCAGAAAGTTTTACCAGAGCTTTTAAAGATCGATATTCCATGACACCAACTGAATACAGAAAAAATGGAATCGATGTTTTGATTGGAAACAGGCAGTCAGCCCAAAGGCCTGATAAAACTATTATAACATATGAAGGTTTAGGTCCGGAAATCATCACAATACCTGATGTTCATATCATGGGCATTGGCTTTAAAACAACGATTGATGGAAATGAAAGTGTTGCTATGTGGCAGCAGTTTAATAATCAGATTCCCCCTGCTCTCTTTACTAATAAACGATATGGAGTTTTTGAAGCAGGTGAAACTTGTTCCTCTGATACATTTCACACGGACAGCGAAACGATGGCATTTGTGGGAATTGAAGTTTCAGAAGATTACTCTATTCCAAATAATATGTCGGGGAAAAAGCTTTTGGGTGGAAAGTATGCAAGGTTTATCCATAGAGGAACAATAGATACGTTAATACAAACATACCATTATATTTGGGGTGTTTGGTTTCCTAAAAGTGGTTTTGAACTTGCGGACCGTGCTGATTTTGAGTGTTATACAGAAAGGTTTACAGGTGCAAGCAATGAAGATTCTGAAATTGATATTTATTTTCCGATTAAATAAATTAAAATCAGCGAACATTGATGGTGACTGATGAACTTATGGCTGCCATTCATTTTTATAATGTTTGATGGGACTAAATGGCACACTTTTTAAAAGCCTTCCAATGGCAGTTTTGCCTTTGGGGGATTTCTGTGTTTCAATGTGATTTTTATTAAAGTATAAACTGTTAAGGGGAGCCGCCTTGCACGAATAGGTGCTGGAATTGAGAATGAAAAAAATGATAGAGTCTTTCACTTTCTGGTTTATCGTATTAAGTTTATTGGAAATACTTATGCACCAAATAGGCCATGACTCAAAAGGAATTGTCCTAATAGGTTTAACCCCCATTTTAAACGCATTAGCAAAAGGGGATGCTGCAAATGAATTTATGGATTCGGGCTTTCAGGTAGCCTGTAAGACAGTCGGACCGGGGGCATTTCAATCTATAGGTACATTGGTTCGGTGCTTACATGGGCGCTTTACGGAGTGGTTTTAGATTTCATCAGATACCAGGTAAAAAGGATATGGAAAATTGTGTTATCAAAATGATGCTGGAGCGGCTAATGAGCATGAAGCATTGTAAACCTGAAATATATGCATAAAAGCATTGTATTCTCTGTATTTGCGGTCATGTTAATGGTTGTTCTGATTTCCCTGTTCCTAAAACTCTGTTCAGCGGATTTGAAACAGGAATTAACAAGCAGAGTATTCACATCAGTTATGATTTGGCGGGTATTCTGCCGGAATGGAACATAACAGCAGATGAAAGAATGGCGCAGCTTTTTATGCTGCGCCACACTTATGTTAGATACTGTTTTACCAAGGGAGGCCTGATTCCCGCCTTTTTATTGATCTGTCTGATCCCGGACCTAATTGGCCCTTGTTATATGGTGGTAATTCTGCTTAAATTTCTACAATTAGCGATTGCCTCTGCGCATTAAATGTACAATTGCTTTTTTAGTTTCAATTAACGCCGTCGGTATCAGCGACAATCCAATGATGATCAGCCATTCATCCCCATCAAGAGAGGAAAGCTGGAAGGCTTCCCTTACAGGCGGGATAAGGACCAGCACCAGCATTAACCCGGCAGAAATCAGAATGGAACCAAGCAGGTACTTATTTTCAAAAAATCCCTTTGAGAAGATGGGTTTCGTGTTTGACCGCTGGCTGTAGGAATAGAAGAGCTGGGAAAACGCAATGGTGCAAAAGGCCATTGCCTGGCCGGAGGGAAGATCATCCCGGTAGCCGATGAAAAAGGCCATCAGTGTGGCGGCGGCTATAAAACAGCCTTGTGTGATCACGCGGACAATCAAGTCTTTTTCAAACAGTGTGCTGGATTTTAGCGGCTTACGCTTCATCACGTCCTCTTCAGGAGGATCCACACCCAGCGCCAGGGCAGGCAGGGTGTCGGTTGCAAGGTTTACCCACAGTATGTGCACCGCCAGCAGCGGAGCGGGAAAATTAAACAGGGTGGCAATGAAAATGGTGAGAATTTCGCTGATGTTTCCCGCCAGTAGAAACTGGATTACCTTTTGAATGTTGCGGTAGACACGGCGTCCTTCCTTTACAGCGTCCACAATTGTGGTGAAGTTGTCGTCGGTGATGATCATATCGGAGGCTTCTTTTGCCACATCAGTGCCAGAAACACCCATGGCAATGCCGATATCAGCGGCTTTAAGCGCAGGAGCGTCATTTACACCGTCACCTGTCATGGCTGCAATCTCATGGTTGCCTTTCAATGCCTGAACAATTTTCAGCTTCTGCTCCGGCGTCACACGGGCGTAAACAGAGGTGGTGGCAACTGCTTTGTCGTATTCAGCGTCGCTCATTTCTTCAAGCTCAGCTCCTGTAAATACCGTGTCACCATCACGCCAGATATTTAACTCCCTTGCAATAGCCACGGCAGTAATTTTGTGGTCACCAGTGATCATAACGGTACGGATTCCTGCATCATAACATGTTTTAACAGCGGATTTCACTTCTTCTCTTGGAGGATCAATCATACCCACAAGGCCGATAAAGGTCAGGTCAGACTCCACATCAGCATCATCTTCCTCCGGTGGAGCCTCAATGCTTTTTTTTGCAAAGGACAATACACGAAGGGCATAGGATGCCATTGAGTCGGAAATATGCCTGATGGCTTCAATATCCCTGTCAGTAATAGGGCGTTCCCCCTCAGATGTCAGTATTTTGGAACAAACAGGGAGCAGTTCATCCACCGCGCCTTTTGTAAATATGACAGGCTTTCCAGCTACTTCATTGACTGTTGACATGCGTTTTCGCCGGGAGTCAAAGGGCTGCTCAAATAAGCGCGGGCAATCATCTTCCAGATCATTGTGATTCTCACCGAACTTTTTGGAAAGGACAATCAATGCACCCTCAGTGGGGTCGCCCAGAATATTCCCCGGATTATCAGGGTCAAACTCAGCGTTGTTGCACAGCGCGCCTGCCCGGATCAGCTCGTAGTAATTTCCGTTCATTGTCAGCGCGCTCTCAATGGGCCGTGCTTTCCCGTCTTGAATATCTGAGGCAATAGCGATCTGCGTCACAGTCATTTTGTTCAGGGTCAGCGTGCCTGTTTTATCGGAGCAGATGACCGTTGCACCGCCCAGGGTTTCCACGGCAGGCAACTTGCGGATAATAGCTCCCCGCTTTGCCATGCGCTGGACACCCAGAGCCATGACAATTGTCGCCGTAGCGGGAAGCCCCTCTGGGATAATGGATATAGCAAGGGATATGGCAGTCATGAGCAATGGGACAAATGGCTGGCGGTAAAAGAAGCCGATGGAAAAAATGAGCAGACAGACAATCAGTCCTACGGCTGTCAGCGCCTTTCCTGCATAGGCCAGTTTCCTTTTCAGCGGTGTATCAAACTCATCCTGATTGTCGATCATGTGAGCAATCTGTCCGACCTGGGTATTCATACCTGTGGCCACCACAACCCCATAACCCCTTCCGTATGTAACGAGGGTGGATGAATAGGCCATGTTGGTCCGGTCTCCAAGAGCACATTCCTCTCTAAGGATATCATCAGCATCCTTTTCTGAGGGAACGGATTCACCAGTCAGAGACGCCTCCTGTATCTTTAAACTGGAGGAATCAAGAATTCTTATATCAGCGGGCACCATTGTGCCGTCCTCTATAAAAACAATGTCGCCCGGCACAAGCTGGCTTGCAGGGATATTGCTTTCTTCTCCCTGCCGCAGTGCCACGGCACGTCCGGCGGTCATTTTTTTCAGTGCCTCCAGGGAGGCTTCGGCTTTCTTTTCCTGAATGATGCTGATTACGGCGTTAACGGCTACAATGAACAGAATAACTCCGCCCTCTAAGGCTTCATGGAGCATAAAGGAGAGCATAGCCGCCCCGATTAAAATCAGTATCATGGGATCTTTCAGCTGATCCCACAACATTTGCAGAATGGTCCGGTTTGTTTTTCTGCGCAGTTCATTTGTTCCGTAACGCTCAAGCCGTTGGGCGGCTTCGTCATCGCTTAAGCCTCCCTCATTTGTTTTTAATTCTTTGAAGATTTCCCCGGCAGGCTTTGCATGCCAGGGAGTTGTACTTCGGTAGTCCATCAGGACTATCCCACCTTTCTTTGATTTAATAATATACAAAAAGCAATGTCAAAAATGCAAAAAAACACAGGCCGATCTTATGAACTCGGCTTGTGTCTTAATATATTGTTTGACATTGCTTAATTGTCGCGGGTTACTATCACTTTCCCCATCAGATTCCATAACTGGCGAAAACCTCTTTCTTAAGTTAATTGGAAAAAATTGTACCATAATCTAAATACAATGTCAATTTAAATTTAAGGGAGACACTCCATTACCGCAGGAATGTTTCGTTTAAAGTCATGGTGCATATCCATTACCGTCTGCTGGCGGTGGGAAAGAGCGGTATCAATAGGCGGCTTTTACCAGTTATGCAGGGAAAGTGTCTTCCCAGTATTGGTGCAATAATTAAAAGCCCTATTACATAAAAATATAATAACCATATTGACATGGAAACAATCTTATGTTAAAGTAAACGTAAATCCCAATGAGGCAATCGGAGGTCAGTATGAATCATCAGGAATTAATGGAACTCTGTAAGGAAAACGGCATTGATATACAAAAAAAGATATTTGCAGAAACAGCAGATAAAGATTTTTTGCAGATGACAGAAGAAGACTGGCTGAGAGTATTTGTCAATTTAGGATTTGACAATCAACAGACTATAAACATCAGACGGTCGTCCATCAGCAAGCTGTATCATTTGTGTATTTCAAAAGGTCTTACTGATTACAATCCGCTGGATTCCATTAAGCTGACCAGTAAGAATATTCTCAATGCAGTGGAAAATAATGTTTATATCACCCCAGCAGAGCTGGAACAGGGAATTAACAAGCTTAAAAACAGAGAAGTCGGCGCATGCATTATCCGTATATTATATGAAGGAATCAATGAAATACAGGATTTATACAATGTAAAGTTTAAGAATATTGATTTTGCGAACAGACAGATCCATATGCCGGAATTTACCTTAAACATGTCAGAAGATCTGTACAGGGCTGTGGTGACCTATAACGAAACCTGGAAAATGGGCAGATTCCAGTTAATAAATGCGTATGATGGAAGTTTTATTAAAGTAATCAGCTACAAAACCTCTGTTGATTACTATAGTAATTTTATTAATATGTCTTCCCGTTTTATAAGTGGGGCCGGTTTTAAAAAGATTCATCTTTACGGATCCGGATTTATTAATTTTCTATATAAGAAGTGCGGGTCTGTGGATAAAATGGACGAGCTGTTCTATGCTGATGATAAGGTCAGGGGGCTGATCAGCAATTTGTGCGAAGAAATAGAGGAATATGGGAAAGAATATGGTTTGAACCTGGAAGGCAAGTATATCAGATTCCGGTATAAAAGTTATTATGAAAGCTTTAAGTTTAAAATGCAAAAAACCGATTAAATCGGTTTTTTTTATAAGAAAATATAATAATATAATAACCATGAAAGAATATATGTTCTGAAAGGTCTTGACTAACTGTTGGGCTGATGGTATATTATTGAATAGAACATATGTTCGAATTTGGAGGGGAGTAATGAATAAAGAAACAATGGAGTCCATCATAATGGGGAGCCAGAGCTGTAAAATGATCATTAATGTATTTACCTGGAAAGGAGGAGAAGGGGTCAATTGCTGTTTAGCCATCAGACAAGCAGAAATAGTCAGACAGGACTATGGAATAGGCTTGGAAATAAGAGACAAATTAAACCCTAATGCCTTAATAAAAATTGGATACTCAAAGCTGTTGAGTGTAAAAGTCATGGAATTGGAAGATTTCATAATTACCTACATATACAATACGCTGCACGTGGAAGTGGCAATTAAAAAGAAATAAATCATAAGATAATAACTATAAATGAAATTTGCTTTTCAATGGCATGTTCTGAACATTTTATATAGAGTAAATCCATGTTATCACCGACAGGTGTTTCTATAGATTATAGTTTTCCTCCCGCTTCGTTTTATTTTACATTAGTTCAAAAAATTGCACATCCATATGTGATTTTACAAATATACACGATGGATACCAGGCTGTAAAATAAAGATATCAGTTTATGAGCGGGACGGAAACAAAATGAATTCTTATAAAAAAGTATGATTTAGCCCAAATGGCTAAACAGGGAGTTTATCATAAAAAAGGGGAAGCAGCTCTTGCAGAGCCGCTGGAGTGCAGAACAGGCATCCGGGCAAAACGGAGTACAGGATGAATCCAGGCTTCATCTATGCCCATGTAATACCCGGAATTTGTGAGGGCAGGCAAAGATCTGGGTGAAAAAGCCATAGGAAAGCCAGGAATATTACAATAAAGGTCATAATCTGCAATTACTTGCAATAAGCAAACATTAATGGTAACATGGAACAGAAGCAGACAATGGGGAGGAATATTTGCTGTCAGCAAGGTGGGTAAACCGACGGCATTGTGATAATTGCAATCGTGATTTTTAATTAACAGGGGGATTCATTATGATATTATGTTGTACTACTTGTGGCAATAGCTTTCAATCTGATTTAGAAAACAAGACGTGTGATTATTGTGGCAACGATACGGAAATATTAATTACTGACGAAGAATTGAAGTCGATTTCAGCAGATGATATTCCTGTTATTTCAGGCACTCTTAAAGAAAAATACAAGAATAATCCAAAATACAATTTAGATCTTTGGGAATCCAGGGCATCAAGAGATAAATTTATTTCTGCAAAGGAACAAAATACAAGATTTAATAATAATGTTATAAATCATAAACTAACCACAAGTTATAATTTTGATGGATATAAAATCACAAAGTATGTAAATGTGATAAGTGGAAACGTAGTTATAGGTACTGGATTTTTCAGTGAAATAGTTGCTTCATTTGACGATCTATTTGGTACAACCTCCACTCCCTTTGAAAACAAAATGGAGAAAGCAAAAGAAATTGCAGTTCAAAAACTTATCATGAAATCCGCTCTTATTGGCGGAAATGCAATTATAGGTATTGATTTTGACTTTTTTACATTGAGTAATAATATGATGGCAGTATCTGCAAACGGAACGTCTGTTGTCATTGAAGAAATAGATTCACAGAACCATATATAAGTATGAGATAATGAAAGCATACATATTAAGAAATGCTGCAAAAGAGCCGATTTACATCGGCCCTTTTAAAAGGTTTCAAGATAATTTACATCTGAAAACAAAAAAACCTCAAAATCCTATACAAATAAGGATTCTAAGGTATCTCAGAAGCAGGGGAAGAGGGGCTCGAACCCCCATTTACGGTTTTGGAGACCGTTGCTCTACCATTGAACTATTCCCCTATGGATCGGCGTTACGTTCTCGCCTGAGCACTTAGAGAGTATAGCATAGAAGCATTTAAATTGCAACAGTTTTATGAAAAAAATAAAAAATTAATTCTGCTGTTAATGGCTGCCTGTTTGTGGTAAAATAGTATGAATAAGGAAGTCTCCGGTCAGAAATCATGTTCCGGCGGCTTAATTTGGCGTTTTACATGAAAATAGCAAGGTAAATTCGTGAAATTGAATTAGAATGAAAAATATAATTGATAATGATTCCCAAAATAAAACTTGTCTCATCAAAAATATGCTTATCTACAAAGCATTCCCTAAAAAATAATTACAGGTTATGCACAAAAAAGGGCTATATAATCCGATATGAAGCATTATTTGACAAATCATGTCAAACATGATATATATAATCTATAACTTTTTCTTCATTATAAAAAGGAGTTTTGATTATGAAACAGTTTAAGATTATGTTGCCAACTGTTGCTGAGGCGAAAAAGTTTGTTGCTGCTGCTGCAAAATGTGATTTTGACATAGACGTATATTACAATAGAGTAACCATTGACGCAAAGTCTATATTAGGAGTACTGAGTTTAGATTTGACACAGGTCTTGACCGTTGAATTTAACGGGGAAAATGCAGAGTTTGAGGCGTTTCTGGAGAAAAAAGCTCCGGGTAATTGTTCAGCAGCATAAACAGATGCAACGTAGAGAGGGAATTGTATGCCGCATGGCCTGCAGTTCCCTTTTTTTATTCCAAGGAAATCAGGAAAAGATGAACAAACAAGGTAAGAAAAGAAGGAGGGGATGCCGGAGTGGAGGAAACAGACAAGAAAGTCCTGAAAATATCCGTCAGGAATCTGGTGGAGCTTGTTCTTCGCTCCGGCGACCTGGATAACCGGCGGACTTCAGGGGCTGAAAAAACAGCCATGCAGGAAGGCAGCCGGATACACCGAAAGATCCAGCGCCGCATGGGAGCGGATTACCGGGCCGAGGTGCCGATGAAACATGAGGTGGAAGTGGACCAGTTTCAAATTCTGGTGGAAGGACGGGCCGACGGTATCATAGAGAAGCCGGAAGGTGTGACCATTGACGAGATCAAGGGCATGTATATGGATCTGTCCTATTTGTCCGAGCCTTTTCCCGTGCATTTGGCCCAGGCCATGTGCTATGGGTATTTTTATTGTTTTGACCATGGGAAGAATGGGGCTGTCATTCAGATGACTTACTGCAACATTGAAACAGAGGAGATCCGGCGTTTTCAGGTAGAGAAATCTTTTGAGGAGCTGGAAATCTGGTTTCAGGGACTGATTCATGAATACATTAAATGGGCAAGATATTTATACAACCATGGAATAAGAAGAGATGAATCCATAAAGGAGCTTCCTTTTCCTTATCCCTACCGGAAAGGGCAGAGGGAGCTTGTGGTAGCCGTTTACCGGAGCATTGCCAGAAAGAAGAACCTTTTTATCCAGGCCCCTACAGGGATCGGAAAGACTCTTTCCACTGTTTATCCGGCTGTTAAGGCCATTGGGGAAGGGCTTGGGGACAAGCTGTTTTATCTGACGGCAAAAACAATAACAAGAGGTGTTGCGGAAGAAGCCTTTGATATTTTAAGAGAGCATGGCCTGTATCTGAACACGGTAACCATAACAGCCAAGGAAAAACTGTGCTTTCTTGAAACACCGGAGTGCAACCCGGATGCCTGTCCCTATGCCAAGGGGCATTTTGACCGGGTGGGAGATGCGGTCTATGAGATCATCCATAAGGAGACAGGAATCACCAGGGAGGCAGTGCTTCGCTACGCAGAAGAACATCAGGTATGTCCCTTTGAATTCTGTCTGGATATCAGCAACTGGGTGGATTCCATCATCTGCGACTATAATTACGTATTTGATCCCAATATCCGCCTGAAGCGGTATTTTTCCGAGGGCATTTCCGGAGATTATCTGTTTTTAACGGATGAGGCCCATAATCTTGTGCCAAGGGCCAGGGAAATGTACAGCGCAGCTGTTTATAAAGAGGACTTTCTTCTTATTAAAAAGATTATCAAGCCCATGAGCCAGAAGCTTGTCAGAATGCTGGACAGATGCAACAAAGAACTTCTGGAAATGAAACGGGAATGCGAGAGCTTTCAGATACTGGAAGATATCCGGTTTTTCATGACCAACATTATGACTCTTTTCGGAGAAATGGAAAAGCTTTTGGAATCCGGCGAGGAATTTGAGGACCGGGATCTGGTTCTGGATTTCTATTTCAGCCTCCGCGACCTTATAAATATCTACGACCGTTTGGATGACAATTACCGGATCTATACGGAGCTTTTGCCTGATGGACGCTTTATGCTCAGGCTGTATTGCGTGAATCCGGCAAAAAGCTTAAAAGAGTGTCTGGACAAGGGAAACAGCACCGTGTTTTTTTCTGCCACCCTGCTTCCGATCCGGTATTACAAGGAACTGTTAAGCGGTGATCAGGAAGAATATGCGGTATATGCCTTGTCTCCCTTTGACCAGAAGAAAAGGCTTCTCATGGTTGCCTCCGATGTCAGCAGCCGCTATACCAGAAGAAACCGGAGGGAATACCAGAAGGTAGTGGATTATATGCAAAAAATCGTGTCAGCCCGTAAAGGAAACTACATGGTATTTTTGCCGTCTTATCAGTATTTAAAGGAAATAGAGGCAATTCTGGAAGAAAGACCGGGGTATAAACAGGAGTTTGCCTGTATGTCCCAGGCTTCCCACATGAGTGAGCAGGAGAGGGAGGAATTTCTTAAGGAATTTTCAGAGGAACGGGAGGATTCCTTTGTGGCTCTCTGTGTTATGGGGGGCGTATTTTCAGAAGGCATTGATTTAAAGGAGGGCCGTCTCATCGGAGCCATAATCGTTGGCACCGGACTTCCCATGGTCTGCACGGAGCAGGAGATCTTAAAAGGGTATTTTGATGCCAGGGAACAAAACGGCTTTGATTACGCCTACCAGTATCCAGGGATGAACAAGGTCATGCAGGCAGCAGGGAGGGTGATCCGCACGGTCCGGGATGAAGGGGTCATTGCATTGCTTGATGAGCGGTTTTTAAAACCAGAATACCAGACCCTGTTTCCAAGGGAATGGGATGGATATTATGAAGTGCAGTTAAGCAATGTGGGAGAAGTGGTCCAAAACTTTTGGACCAGATAAAAATCAAAAGCTGCCGCCCCAAAAGGGAACGGCAGCCAAAGGATTGTTCCAGTGGTTAAAGCATGTCCATAAACTGCTTGGAAGCCTGGGAAACAGGGATATTTTCATTATAAGCCACCACCATCTGGCGGGTAGGCAGCTTTTCAGAAAGCTTTACCTGGAATAAGTCCTTGTCATTTTCAGGGATGCAAAAATCCGGGACAAATGCGATCCCAAGGCCGATGCGGGCAAGGTCAATGAGGAGATCGTTGCTGCTCAGCTCGATTTCAGGAACCAGGTCAAGCTGTTCCTTCTGAAACATGTGATGGAGAAATTCACTGGTGGTGCTCTTTCTCTCCAGCATCAGAATGGGATAGGTCTGAAGGGTCTGAAGGCTTACGGTCTGCTCATTTAAAGGAAAATATTCCTGGTTGGCAACAAATACATCGGAAAATTCATTGATGACCCGGGTGTTCTGGGAGCTTAAAAGTCCGGAGTTGGGATAATTGGTAATGATAAAATCCACCTGTCCGGTTTCCAGAAGATGAGCGCATTCAATGGAGGTCTGATTGGTGACCTTAATGTGCACATTTGGATAGGTCTTATGGAATTTATTTAAATATGGGACCAGATAGTAACGGCAGATGGTGTCACTGGCGCCGATGCGCAGCTGGCCGCCATTTAAGGTATTGGCTTCCAGCAGCTGGTTCTCTCCCTTTTGGATCAGGTTAATGGCTGGTTCTATGTGCTTTAGGAGGATGTCCCCTTCCGGGGTAAGCTGGACCTTTTTCGTGCTTCGGACGAAAAGGGTCTGGTTCAGCTTTTTCTCCAGCACCTTGATGGACTGACTGACTGCTGACTGGGAGATGAAAAGCTGCTTGGATGCCTCTGAAAAGCTTAAGGTGGCGGCAACGTGGTAAAAGACTTTATAAAGTTCATAATTAATATCCATTATTAGTCCTCCTTATAAACATATGGTTATTCTATCATGGGCTTGATTGGTTTGTAAAGGCGTTTGACAAATTTCCTGGGGTGCGGTATAGTAACGGGCACAGGAAGCAGGCTATAAAAAGAGAAGGAGTAAAATAAGAGTATGCATGATGATTTTTACCAGATGTATCTGGAAGAGATGGGAAATATTCCTCCCTGTACCAGGGAAGAACAGGGAATGCTTTTAAAGGAAGCGGCAGAGGGCAGGAAAGAGGCGAAGAAAAGGCTTGTGGAAGGAAACTTACGGGCAGCCTTGGAATATGCCAGAGAATATGACGGCAGGGGCGTGCTTATGACAGATCTTGTTCAGGAAGCCAACATGGCTCTCATGATGGCTGTGGAGGAGTATGCAAAAATAGAGAATGGGCCGGAATTTGACGTCTTCATCGGACAGGAAATCAGGAAAGCCCTTGAAGCAGCTGTAGAGGAACAGGAGTCTGCCTGCCAGACCGGGGAAGAACTGGCTGCCAGGGTAAATGTGCTCCAGAAAGTTTCCCAGATCCTTGCAGGAGAGCTGGGACGGGAGGCCACGGTAGAAGAACTGGCGGATAAGATGAAAATGACCGTGGAAGAAATAAAGGGAATCATGAGAATAGCCATGGATGCCATGAGCATGAACGCCGAAACCATGGACTTGGAAGCTCTGGCAGGGGTGGAAGGCATTGAGATCACTGAGGATGAAGAAGCGGAAGATTACGAAGTATAAGAGACTGGGAGAGATGAGATGAAAATATATCTGATACGCCATGGGCAGACGGACTGGAACATTCAGGGCAGAATCCAGGGGAGCCATGACATTCCCTTAAATGAGGTGGGACAAAGGCAGGCAACCAAGCTGGCAGAGGGCATGGATTCCCGTCCGGTTTCCAGGATCTTTTCCAGCACTTTGACCCGTGCCATGGAAACAGCCCAAAAGATCGGCAGCAGGCAGAATGTGGAGATTTACCCCATGCCCCAGCTGATTGAGGTGGAATTCGGCAAATGGGAAGGCATGACATGGGAAGAGATCATGGAAGCGTATCCAAAGGAATACAGGCTGTGGGCTTTGAATCCTGATGAGGTGGCTCCTCCAGGCGGGGAAACCCAGGAGCAGGTCATAAGACGCTGTGTGAAAGCCATAAATGAAGCATTAAGGATCACCGGAGGCAGAGAGGATATTGCCATTGTTTCCCATGGGGCGACCATTGCTTATCTGGTTTCCTATATGATGAGGGATAATCCGGAAATTGAAAGTATCATTGTGGAGAATGCCAGCATTACAACGGTCAATTACAATCCCCTGACAGAAGATTTTATGCTGCTGGAAATGAATGATACTTCCCATATAATAGAAGGATAAGAAAAGTTCCTTCTTTATCAAAGTAAGAAGGGGAGAACAGGAGAAGCAAGGAAGCCTTTTAAGCTGCCTTGCTTCTCTTGGACCGGTACTTAATCAAACAGTGTTTCAATAAGAATTTTCACCATGGAAGGCGTGGTGCGGATATACAGCTTGTCTCTTCCGGCACAGCGTAAGGAAGTCTGCATAAGGACTCCTTTTGAAGCGGAATCGTCAAAGATGCTGACCATATTGGCGCAGGACTCCACAATGGAGTTAAGCTGGCCGGCCTTTTCAATAAACCGTTCAATTTGATCTTCGTTAAGCTGCAGGCATACTTCCAGGTAGGGACTTTGCTCCTCTGTTTTTAAGCGGGTGTTTTCAAATGAGTATTTTTTGGATAAGTCCATTAGTTGTTGATTAAGATCCATAAAATCTAGCGCTCCTTTGTTGATAAATCTTTTACTACTATATTGCAAATTTTTCAAATTTTCAAGTATTTTTAGAAAAAAGTGACGAATTTTGTCGAAACGTGTCGAAAGAGAAGGGAAACAGATGATACATAGGACGGGGGCAATGATTTTTTCTGCTCATCAGATCATTTTAATTAATATTACTAATTAATAAAATAAGATATATTAATTTTTCTAATTTATATGTTTTGTGGTATGATGGTTACATGAGAATAACAGGGAAGTTCCTGCCCTGATGAACTATGGGGAACTTTTGTAAGGAGGAAATCATGAGCGTAAGAAGAGTGTATGTTGAAAAAAAACCGGCCTATGCCGTAAAGGCGAATGAATTAAGAGAGGAAATCACAGGCTATCTTGGTATCAATACGGTGACTAATGTAAGGGTGCTGATCCGGTATGATATAGAAGCCCTGTCCGATGAAGTCTATGGGCTGGCTCTTACCTCTGTTTTCTCGGAGCCGCCTTTAGATGAGGTTTATGAGGAAGCTTTTCCAAAAAAAGAAGGGGATGCGGCCTTTACCGTAGAATACCTTCCGGGCCAGTTTGACCAGCGGGCCGATTCTGCAGAGCAGTGTGTAAAACTGTTAAAGGAAGATGAAGAGCCTGTGATCAGATCAGCAACTACCTATGTGATCTCCGGCGCTCTTACACAAGCTCAGATAGCAGAGATTAAATCCTTTTGCATTAATCCGGTGGATTCCAGGGAAGCGGATGAAAAAAAGCCGGAGACCCTTGCCGCAGTATTTGAAACTCCGGAAGACGTAATCATTTTTGACGGTTTTAAGGACCTTGCAGAAGATGCGTTAAAAGGGTTATATGAGTCCTTAAATCTGGCAATGACCTTTAAGGATTTCCTTCATATCCGGAATTATTATAAAAATGAAGAGCAGAGAGATCCATCCATGACGGAAATACGGGTCCTGGATACCTATTGGTCTGATCACTGCCGCCACACTACCTTCCAGACGGAGCTAAAGGATGTGGCATTTACAGAAGGGGATTACAGGAAACCAATGGAGGATACCTACAGGCAGTACCTTGCGGACCGGGAAGTGGTCTTAAAAGGAAAGAACGGCAAGTTCGTATGCCTTATGGATCTGGCTCTCCTGGCAATGAAAAAGCTTCGCATGGAGGGAAAGGTGGAAGATCTGGAGGTATCCGATGAGATCAATGCCTGCAGCATTGTAGTCCCGGTCCTGGTTGACGGGGTGGAAGAGGAATGGCTGGTGAATTTCAAAAACGAAACCCACAACCATCCAACGGAAATTGAACCCTTCGGCGGTGCGGCCACCTGCCTTGGAGGAGCTATCCGCGATCCCCTTTCCGGCCGTACCTATGTGTACCAGGCCATGCGGGTGACCGGGGCGGCAGATCCTACCAGGCCTTTGAATGAAACATTAAAGGGAAAACTGCCTCAGAGAAAGATCGTGACCGGCGCAGCAAGCGGCTACAGCTCCTACGGGAACCAGATCGGCCTGGCAACCGGATATGTAAAAGAGATATATCATCCGGATTATGTGGCAAAGAGAATGGAAATAGGAGCTGTCATAGGCGCTGCCCCAAGAAAAAACGTTATGCGGAAGACCTCGGATCCGGGAGATAAGATCATTCTCCTTGGAGGCCGCACAGGACGGGATGGATGCGGCGGGGCTACCGGCTCCTCCAAGGTTCATACGGAAGCTTCCATTGAGACATGCGGGGCAGAGGTTCAAAAGGGAAATGCGCCCACAGAACGGAAGCTGCAGCGTTTATTCCGCAGGGAAGAAGTGAGCAGTATTATCAAGAAATGCAATGACTTTGGCGCCGGCGGTGTTGCCGTTGCCATAGGAGAGCTGGCAGACGGCCTTCGGATCGACCTGGACAAGGTGCCGAAAAAGTACGCAGGACTTGACGGAACGGAAATCGCCATCTCCGAATCCCAGGAACGGATGGCAGTTGTGGTTGATCCCAAAGATGGAGACCGGTTCCTGGCTTATGCGGCAGAGGAGAATCTGGAAGCGGTAGCAGTGGCAATTGTAACAGAAGAGCCAAGGCTTGTGATGAACTGGAGAGGAAAGACCATTGTGGACATCAGCCGCCCGTTTTTGGATACCAACGGAGCCCATCAGGAGGCCTCGGTTGTTGTGGAGGTTCCAAACAGAGAACAGGGGGCTTTTGTAAGACAGGAAATCTCTGATGTCAGAAAAGCCTGGTTAAAGCTGCTTTCCGGCTTAAATGTATGCTCTCAAAAAGGGCTTGTGGAAATGTTTGACGGTTCCATAGGGGCAGGAAGCGTGTTCATGCCTTATGGAGGCAGGTACCAGCTGACGGAGACTCAGGCAATGGTTGCAAAGCTTCCGGTGCTTCATGGAAAAACGGACACGGTTACCATGATGAGCTGCGGTTTTGATCCCTATTTATCAAGCTGGAGCCCGTATCACGGCGCTGTTTACGCAGTATTGTCCTCTGTGGCTAAAATTGTTGCGGCAGGCGGGGATTATAAAAAGATCCGTTTTACTTTTCAGGAGTATTTCCGCAGGATGACAGAGGATCCGGCCCGTTGGAGCCAGCCCTTTTCCGCTCTTCTTGGGGCTTACAGCGCTCAGATTGGATTTGGTATTCCCTCCATCGGAGGAAAGGACAGCATGTCAGGTACCTTCCAGAACATAGATGTTCCGCCGACCCTTGTTTCCTTTGCCGTGGATGTTGCGGACAGTAAGCATATTATAACGCCGGAATTTAAGAAGGCGGGCAGCAGGATCGCAGTGTTCCGTATTGAGAAGGACTCCTATGATCTTCCTGTATACAGCCAGGTCATGAAGGGGTATGAAGCCCTGTTTGAAGATATCCGTGCAGGCCGTATCATATCCGCCTATGCCGTAGAGGGATATGGAATCTGTGAGGCAGTCAGCAAAATGGCCTTTGGAAACCGGATGGGCGTAAAGATTGAACACAATGTGGACCCAGGAGATTTCTTCCAGGCTGGCTGGGGTGATATTCTGTGTGAAGTTGCGGAAGGAAAACTTGGGGAACTGGCTGTTTCCTATACTGTCATCGGTGAAGTGACTGATACGGGCATGTTTGAATATTGCAGTACCTCCATAGGGATTGATGAGGCACTGGAAGTATGGACAAAGCCTTTGGAAGAAGTGTTCCCCAGTTCATCAGGAGCACAAAAGGCCCCTGTTTCAGAGCGGATTTATGATACAAAGGATATTTACGTCTGCAGACACAAAGTGGCAAAACCCGGTGTATTCATTCCCGTGTTCCCCGGTACAAACTGTGAGTATGACAGTGCAAGGGCCTTTGAAAGGGCAGGAGCAAATGTGGTGACAAAGGTCTTTAGGAATTTAACGGCCCAGGATATCAGGGAATCCGTGGAGGTTTACCGCAGTGAAATATCCAAAGCTCAGATCGTCATGTTTCCAGGGGGATTTTCCGCAGGAGATGAGCCTGACGGCTCTGCCAAGTTCTTTGCCACCGTATTTAGGAACCAGGCGATCAAAGAAGAGATCATGAAACTGTTAAAGGAAAGGGATGGCCTGATGCTGGGGATCTGCAATGGATTCCAGGCCCTGATCAAGCTGGGACTTGTGCCCGAAGGAGTGATCAGGGAACAAAGAGAGGACTCTCCCACATTGGCCATGAATACCATTGGCCGTCATATTTCCAAGATGGTTTATATGAAAGTGGTCACAAATAAATCTCCCTGGCTTTTAAATGCCGAATTAGGCGGTGTTTACTGCAATCCGGCTTCTCATGGGGAAGGGCGTTTTGTGGCAAGTGAGGAATGGATTAAGAGGCTGTTTGACAATGGACAGGTGGCTACCCAATACGTGGATGACAAGGGCTGTCCCACAATGGATGAATGCTGGAATCCCAATGGTTCCTACATGGCAGTTGAGGGCATTACAAGCCCGGATGGCCGGATCCTGGGTAAGATGGCTCATTCCGAACGCCGGGGTGAGGCGGTTGCCATGAATATTTACGGAGAGCAGGATATGAAGATTTTTGAATCAGGAGTGAAATATTTCCAGTAAATAATGCAGGTTTGCTCACCTGCTTGCAGAAATAATTCATGAAAACAGGAGTATAATGGAACAAATAAACGTCCCTTCTGCAGACAGGCACTGCAGAAGGGCGTTTTTCTTTCTGACCTTCTGAAATTGTAACACATTTTAACGGCGGAAGGTGATATCTTTACTTGACAATCATGAAATTTAAGCCTATGATTCATCAGGACTATTTTTATTTAAATTGCGATGATGGGCAATACTAAAATTAAGGAAAGATAATATATCAGAGAGGATATTGGATATGGGTTCAAAAAGAAAGATAAAAAATATATTATTGGGAAATACGCTGAAAAGCAATGACCTGGAAGGGGAAAAGCTGGGACCGTTTTGGGGAGTACCCATTATGGCAAGCGATGCGGTTTCCTCAGTGGCCTATGCAATTGAAGAAATGCTGCTGGTTCTGGTTCCGGTCCTGGGATTGTCGGCAGTGAATTATCTTGGGTATGTTACTTCACCTATTATACTGCTGTTTTTAGTTTTGGCTTTTTCCTATTCACAGATCATTGCAAACTATCCCAATGGCGGGGGCGCATACGTTGTATCAGCCGAAAACATCGGAAGGGTTGCATCAATGGTGGCAGCATCTTCCCTGATCATTGGCTACGTGATGACGGTGGCAGTCAGTCTGTCGGCGGCAACGGCAGCGCTCATTTCTGCTTTTCCGGAATTTGAAGATTACCGTCTGATGTTTGCCCTGCTCTTTCTATGTATTGTTACACTCCTTAATCTCAGGGGAATGAGGGAATCCTCCAAGCTTTTCGGAGTTCCTACTTATGCATTTATTGTCATCATGCTGGCTCTTATTGTGACTGGCTTTGTAAAGCTTGTAACAGGGAATTTGCATCCTGTCCAATACTCTGCAGATCTGCAGACTGTTTCAGGCGGAGTTGGGACTGTTTCCCTGTTTCTCCTTCTCAGAGCATTTTCTTCCGGATGCTCGGCTTTGACAGGAGTGGAGGTGGTGAGCAATGCGGTTCCAAGCTTTCGTGAACCGTCACAGAGAAATGCCAAACATGTGCTTTTTATTCTGGTAGGGATCATTGTCGCCATCTTTGGCGGTGCGGTGCTGTTAGTCACTTCCTTAAGGATCATTCCTTTAGAGGGAAAAACAGTGATCTCACAGCTTGGTATGGCAATATTCGGGCCGGGGCTGATGTTTTACATTCTGCAGTTTGCAACCTCACTGATCCTGTTGCTTGCGGCAAATACTGCGTATAACGGCCTGCCTACCCTGCTGGCAATTCTGGCTGCCGATGGGTTTGTGCCCCGTCAGTTCATGCACAGGGGAACAAGGCTGAGCTTTTCCAATGGGATCATGTTTATCTTTTTTGTGACAGCGTTTCTGCTGATTGTTTTTAAAGCGGAAACCCATTATCTGATCCCTCTTTATGCCATTGGAGTATTCCTGTCCTTTACCTTATCCCAAAGCGGAATGGTGGCCAGATGGATCCGGGTGAAAGGAAAAGGTTATTGGTATAAAATGCTTATAAACGGCCTGGGCGCCCTTATGACGGGAACCGGAACCGTAATTGTATTTGTAACCAGGTTTTCCCAGGGTTCCTGGGCGCTGGCCATTATCATACCGATCATTGTTTATATTATGCACCGGGTTGATGTACATTATCAGTTTGTAAGCCGGCAGCTGATGGTCAATGACTTTATGTCTCATTATCACAAAAGCACCAGTCATGACAGCAACCTTTGCATTGTCCTCACCGGAGGAATCAACCGTTCCGTGCTGAAAGCGCTGAATTACGCCAATTTAATCACTACCAATGTGGTTGCCCTTCACATTGCAACGGATGAAAAGCAATGTGAACAGCTCCAGAAAAAATGGAGGGAAACAGGGATTGATATCCCTCTTGAGATCATCATGTCACCTTACCGGGAGCTGATTGAGCCTGTGGAAGAGTATATCAGCCAAAAAGAAGCTGACTTGCCTCCAGGAGAAATGATCACGGTGGTTACGTCACGCTTTATGGAAGAAAGATGGTTTGCCAATATTCTTCATAATCAGACCACTTATTTCATTATGCAGAGGCTTAGGAAGCACAGAAATGTTGCCATGGTTTTGGTTCCGTATATTTACAGTTCGGCATTTAAGCCTGCGCCGAAGGAGAAATGTGGGGATGGGAATAAGGGGAGTAAGTAAAGTCAGGCAGTAAGGTTTTCTTTAGGTTTGAAGCGGCAGATACACTTCAATGTAATTAATGGGTGTATCTGCTTTTTGTTCCTGGTTTTCTTTTGATGTGTCCTTGAAGGCGCAGCTAAGTAAATGCCCGCTGTAGGCAAGGCCAATAGGCGAATATCCATTTTGTACGGCCCAGGATGCGGCGTTTAAAACGACCTGGGATTCTAGAACAGGGCTGTCAGAGGCGGATATGGTGTAAACGCAGCGTTCCTGCTTTAATATGGGATAGCTGTTTAATTCCTGTTTTATTTTCATGATGGAGGCGGTATCTTCGGCAATCATGAAGAATTCGCTTGTCTGATCTGCACTATGGTTTTGGATTCGGTATTCCTGGCAGATATAACATAAATCGGAGATGCCCTTTTGATTGATGAAATGGCTGTCAGGCATCTGGTAATAGGAAGGCATGGGCCTTACGTCATAGCGGTTTAAGCATTGTTCCACGTTTTTATAGTGTTTCTGCAAGTGGGTCAGATGGATGATGGATTGCCGGTGCTTTTCCACCTGCTGCTTTTCCTCCGCAATTTTTTCCTGGATCATGGAACAGTAGGAAGGAAAAGAGCTTTTATACAGGATATGACGGATATCCTCAATGCTGAAGTTTAGCCTTCGGTAAAACATGATGCTTGATAGCTTTTTGATATCTTCATATGTATAGGTTCGGTAACCGTTTTTTTGCTTTTCCGGTTGTATGATTCCCTTTTTTTCATAGAAGCGAAGGGTATCGCGGCTTAGGCCTAAATGGCTGGAAACTTCTCCTATGCTGTATTTTTTCATGGTAATTCCTCTCTTTGGTGTTGCGTGCAATACGGGGGGCGCAGTGCAGCGAGTGAATCCGTGGGATTCACTCGCTCACGGGCGTTTGCCCTAGGAAACAGGACGGGGCAAAGGTTTCTTACGTGCAGGCACGACGAAATCTTTGCCCCGTCCTGTTTCGCACTGCTCATTGCTTTCGTGGATATTTTACCACAAATTCCCCCGTTTTCTGCTTTACGGTTTTCTTTCTATGCTTACGAATTATTAACAGAAAGGAGCTTGAAATCGTAAAGAACTATGCTATGATAGTATGAGATATAAAGATTATGCTTACTGAAGAGATATGAAAAGGAGGTATTTTACATGGCAGATGGCAAGAGGAAAATGGTTAAATGCCTGGTGTGCGGCGCTGTGTTTGAGGAAGGGAATGAGGTCTGTCCGGTCTGTGGGGTTGGTTCGGAGAATTTTGTTCCTTATGAAGAGGAAGAGAAGAATTTTCGTAAAGACACGGAGGAGTTATATCTTATACTGGGGAATGGCGCGGCCGGTGTCAGTGCGGCTGAGGCGATTCGGGAGAGGAATTCCACTTGTTCCATTGTCATGGTGACGAAAGAGGATTGTTTGCCTTATTCAAGGCCCATGCTGACAAAATCTGTTATGGGTAAGGATGAAAGGGAAGAACTGCTTCTTCATGATCCGGCATGGTATGAAGAAAGGCGTATCTTAAACCTTACGGGAAAACGGGCGGAAAAGATCGACACCAGGGAAAAGGAGGTCACCTTTGATGACGGGATCCGGCTGAAATATGACAAATGCATCTATGCCCTGGGATCGGAATGCTTCATTCCTCCCATACCTGGAAATGAAAAAGAAGAAGTGGTCGCCATACGCCGTCTTTCCGATATTGAGAAAATCAATTCCCTTCTTTCAAAATCCAAGAGAGCCGTGGTCATCGGCGGCGGGGTTCTTGGATTAGAGGCAGCCTGGGAGCTTAAAAGGGCGGGGCTTTCTGTAGCAATATTGGAGCAGGGCAGCCAGCTTATGAAGCGGCAGCTTGATGAGGAAGCGGGGGAGTTTTTAAAAGGCCTTATCCTGGAAAAGGGAATTGAAGTGAAATTCCAGGCAGCCACCCGGGAGATAGAAGGCGAAGACAGGGTGAGCGGTGTCCGCTTAGAGGATGATACAATTCTGCCGGCAGATCTGGTGGTCATATCCGCCGGAGTCAGGGCAAATGTATCCCTGGCAGAAGATGCCGGGGCCAAATCCGGACGAGCTGTAATCGTAAATCAACACATGGAAACCACTGTACCCGGTATTTATGCATGTGGGGATTGCGCGGAATATGAAGGGATTAATTATGCCATCTGGCCTCAGGCCGTGGAAATGGGGAAGGCAGCAGGAGCCAATGCGGCGGGAGAGAGGATTTCCTATAAAACCATTACAGCCGCCCTCACATTCAATGGCATGGATACTTCCCTGTTTGCAGTGGGGGACCCGGGAAAAGATCCTGGGAAAACCTATGAGATACGCAGGGAAGAGGATAAGGATAAGAAGGTTCTTAAGGCATATTACCATGAGTCCGGTAAGCTGGTGGGCGCCATACTCATTGGCGACACATCGGACATGGGAAGAATCCTGGAAGAGATTGAGTAAACGGTTAATAAAGAAGTGCAAAGGTCTTTTAAAGGACCTTTGCACTTCTTTGACTTTATTCTACGGAAATATGATATTTTTCCAGCCAGTAGTTGATCTGAAGAATATATGCAAGCATCTGGGGACCTGCCATAAGCTGGCCGTACCAGGGCTTTCCGTAATCCGATGGGCTGGTTAAGAGTTTTTCCAGCTTCTTCTCATCCAGAAACTCCATGACAGGAGCAGAACCGCCGACCATCATATCCCTTACCCGTTTGATTAAAAGCGCTTCGTAATTGGTGTCATAGGTTTTGGGATATGGGGATTTCCTGCGGAACAGGATTTCATCTGGAAGAAGTCCCCTGCCGGCCTGGCGGAGGAGGTTTTTAACAACATCGTCTCTTGTTTTCATATCCCAGGGAACGTTCCACACGTATTCAATGATCCTGTGGTCTGCAAAGGGGACCCTGGCCTCAAGGCCGGAATACATGCTGGCACGGTCCATGCGGTTTAACAGGGTCTGCATAAACCAGCGGAGATTTAAATAAGAAATTTCTCTTCTTCTGGCTTCTTTGGGATTATCCTGTGAAAGAACAGGCGTTTCTGCCACAGATTTTTCATAAGTTTCCATTACATATTCATCCATTTTAAGATAGTCCAGGAAGTCATCCTTTAGGACCGCTTTTCTGGTTCCCAAATCCATGGTCCAGGGGAAGGTTTGGGCTTTAAAGCATTCTTCCTTATGAAACCAGGGGTATCCTCCGAATATTTCGTCTGCGCATTCTCCGGTCAAAGCTACCTTATTAAACCCTTTGACCATGGAACAGAAGTGGAGCAGGGAGGAGTCAATGTCTCCCATGGCCGGAAGGTCATGGGCCAGAACCGAGTCGTAAAGCCGGTCAGCCTGGGTCACGTTGTCGCATTCCAGGTAATGATGGTCGGAATCCAAAAATTTTACCATCTGATCCACAAAGGGGCGGTCCTGGGAGGGTTGAAAGGTGCTGGCTTTAAAGTATTTGTCATTGTTTACAAAATCAAAGGAAAAGGTAGTAAGCCTTTTGCCCTGCTTTTTAAGCTCTGCGGAACAAACTGCTGAAACCAGGCTGGAATCCAAACCCCCTGATAAAAAGGTGCAGATGGGAACGTCGGAAACCATTTGGCGTCGGATGGAATCCTGGACCAGAAAAGAGGTCTTTTCAATGGTTTCCTCATAGCTGTCCTCATGGGGCTTACTTTCCAGCTTCCAGTAGCATTTCAGACGGAAACCTTCCCCGGAACAGAAAAGCATGTGGCCTGGGAGAACTTCATTGATGCCTTTAAAGACTCCGCATCCTGAGGTATGGGCCGGTCCCAGGGAGAAAATCTCATTTAAGCCTTTCCGGTCTAAAACCGGCTGGATGCCAGGGTATGCAAAGATTCCTTTTAGTTCCGATGCAAAGATAATTTCTTTATCCCGCACGGTGTAAAAGAGAGGCTTTACTCCGGAACGGTCCCTGCAAAGGCATAAGCGTTCCCGGAATGGATCCGTGATGGCAAAGGCAAAGATGCCGTTTAACTGTTTTACAAAATCAGGCCCGTATTCCATATATCCGGTTAGAATTACCTCTGTGTCAGAGGTGGTGGAAAAGGAATGGCCTCGTTCCATAAGATCCCGGCGAAGCTCTTTTGTATTATATATCTCCCCGTTGTATACAATTCCAAAGGTTTTGCCTGCCTCTGTTTTTGTTATGGGCTGGCGGCCGGTGGTTAAGTCGATGATGGATAAACGGGCGTGAGACATGCCCCCCTGTTTAAAAAGCCAGATCCCTGAATCATCAGGCCCCCGGTGTCTTTGAATTTCTGACATCCTTTCCAGGATGTTTTCGTAATGGGATTTATCTTTCAGGTAATCGTGATCAGGATTGTAAAAACCAGCAATTCCACACATGGAAATCCCTCCTTAAAGCTGGACTATCTATAAAATAAAACAAGCGGCAATAAAAGTAACAAGAAAACCGATCATGACCGGAGGAAGATTTTTTCTGGCAAGTTCCAGAGGATTTACGCCGCAGATGGCTGCAACAGGGATAAGCCCCCAGGGAACAATGGTGCCGCCGCCCACAAAAATCGCGGCGATCTGTCCCAGGGAAGCCAGAACAGGAACGGAAGCTCCCACCGCCGTGCCAAAGGTATTGGCCAAAGCTCCGGTGAGAGGCAGCCCGGAAAAGCCCGAGCCGTCAAGGCCTGTTAAGCCGCCGATCACAAGCTGGAAAAATGCGGCCATGTATTTGTTAAGAGGCGCGTTGTGAGCCAGCCAGATGGCCCAGTCATTCATAATTCCTCTTTGAAACTGATCTCCCATAATGGAAGAAATTCCCTCTCCTCCTAAAAAGAAAAATGCCCCGATAATGATGACGGGAGCAAAAATCCGTATGGCAAAGAGAAATCCTTCGCTGACATAGGAGGTCACTTTTTCCAGGGAATGCTTTCCAAAGCCTAAAATTGCCCCAATACACATGACCAGAACGGCTGTGCCGGAAACCATGCTGGTGGCATCCCCTCCCTTTAAGTCAAAAGCCAGCATAAGAAGGATGTCAGCAAGGAAAAACAGAGGAGTCAGAATGGCCATTGTGATTGTGGCGATTCCTCTATCAGGCCGTTTTTCGGTATTCTGGATACGGACTTCGTGGCAGCAGGCTGCGATCCCGCTCCTGTTTAACAGATATGCGGAAACAACGGTAACAATGCCCATTACAAGAAACAAAGGCCGTCCCTTTGTCAGGATGTCAGAGGTTGAGATGGAGGCCGCTCCTGCGGAAATGGCCGGAGCACCCTGGATGACAAAGTCATAGCTTAAGGCGATTCCATGGCCGAATAAGTTCATGGACATTGCGGCTGCCAAAGGATCCAGACCGGCCCTGACTGCAAAAGGCAGCATGATTGCCCCTACCAAAGCCACAGATGGGGAAGGCCAGAGAAAGAGGGAAAATACCAGCATGGTGCAGCCCAGGATCCACCAGGTGAGGGAAGGGGATTTCATTACCTTTGACATGGGAATCATCATCAGATAGTCGCTTCCCAAGTCTTTTAAGCATTTGGACAGAGCTGTGACAAGGGCGATGGTGGCAATGATCTCCATAAACTCCCTGGAAGCATACAAGATGGCATTGAACACGGTCATAATGCCTCCTGTCAGGGAACCAAGACCTACAATGCCAAGAAGAAAGAGGAAAAAGATGCAGACCAGGGGCGTATCCTTCCGGAGAATCATGACAGCCAGGATCACAATGACGCCCACGAGATAAATATAGTGCAGAGGTGTAAGCACCAGATAAGGATCAAACATAGGAACCACTCCTGTGAAAATAATATAATTTATACTATGACACAAGGGAAGGGGCAGTGTGATTTTTTTTCAGGCAGAACTTGAAATTTTCCTGTCCGCCTTTTATACTGGGTTTTATAAAGGAGAAGCCTATGCAGATAACGTCGGTACATATTAAAAATTTTAAATCCATACGGGATATGGAAATTCAAGGTGTGGAAAACGCCCTGATTCTGGTGGGAAAGAACAATACAGGAAAAACCGGGATCCTGGATGCCATCCGGGCGGCAGCAGGAGCCTATGAGGTTACGGAAGAGGATTTTAATGAGAAGAAGCAGAATATAGAAATTACCATGACCCTGGCCATTACGCCGGAGGATCTGGCCTCCTTTCACAGGGGTGGGGTGGTGAGCCAGTATAAGAGGTTTGAAGCATGGCTCCATGATTTTGAAACAAAGCTGCCTTCTTTCCGGAATGGGAGCCTGACCTTTACCTATCAGATAAACTGGAACGGGAGCGCCCGTTTTAAGGATGGATACCGGAAGAATAACCGGTATATCAGGGATATTTTTCCCAGGCTTTACTACATTGACTCGGAACGGGATTTAGACCAGTTTCAGAACGACCTTCTGCTTTTCCAGGAGGATGACCAGCTGGTGAAGTTACGCACCCATGTGTGCATGTTTGACAGCGCCAGGGAATGCAACCAGTGCTTTAAATGCATCGGGCTGATCAACCAGAAAAAGCCGGAGGACTTACAGATCTATGAGACCGCAAAGCTTCTGGAATATAAGATGTACCAATTGAACTTAAATGATTTTGCCCAAAAGGTTAATGAGAACTACAGAAAAAACGGCGGCTACGAGGAAATCCGTTTTTCCTTAAACTGCAATCCCAATGAGATGTTCAAAGTTGCGGCAGAGACCTATCATGTGGAGCGGGGGAAGCTAAGCCCTATAAACAACTTGAGCAATGGCATGAAAAGCCTTTACATGCTGTCCCTTTTGGAAACATACACCGAGGATGAAAAGCGGATCCCCAGCATTGTCATTGTAGAAGATCCTGAGATTTTCCTCCATCCCCAGCTTCAGAAAATATCCAGTGAGATCCTTTACCGGCTGTCAAAGAAGAATCAGGTGATTTTTACCACCCATTCTCCTGGCATGCTGTTTAACTTCACCAGACGTCAGATCCGCCAGGTGGTGCTGGACCGGGGCGGTTATTCCGTTGTCAGGGACAGGACGGATATTGACGCGATTCTGGACGATTTAGGCTATGGCGCCAACGATTTTTTAGGGGTCAGCTTTGTGTTCATTGTGGAGGGCAAGCAGGATAAGAGCCGCCTGCCTCTTTTGCTGGAAAAATATTATTCGGAAATCCATGATAAAGAAGGAAATTTGTCCAGGATTTCCATTATCACCACCAACAGCTGTACCAATATAAAGACTTATGCAAATTTAAAGTACATGAATCAGGTGTATTTAAGGGATCAGTTCCTGATGATCCGGGATGGAGACGGGAAAAATCCGGAGGAACTGGCAGGCCAGCTCTGCCGCTATTATGACGAGCGCAGTTTGGAGGACATTGATAAGCTTCCGAAGGTTACCAGAAGAAATGTGCTTATTTTAAAATACTATTCCTTTGAGAATTATTTCCTGAATCCAAGAGTCATGGCAGAGCTTGGAGTGGTGGAAAATGAAGAAGCGTTTTACCGGACCCTGTTTGAGAAATGGAAGGAATATCTTGGCCGGTTAAAGAGCGGGAAACAATTGGTGGAGGTGGTTGGCAAGGATATTGAATCAGTGGAGGAATTAAAGGCGCATATGGAAGAATTTAAAATTTATATGCGGGGCCATAATCTGTATGATATTTTTTACGGGCCATATAAAAAGCAGGAAGGGGAGCTGTTGAAGAAATACATTGATCTGGCTCCCCGGGAAGATTTTAAAGATATTTTAGATGCCATTGACAGGTTCGTTTATTTTGAAAGCAGAAAGGCAGAGGTTTAGCCTATTCCTCTAAATCGATTTCCCAGTCCCTGAAATAGTACTTCATATCCCGTTCGCCGATTTCTCTTATGACCCTGCAGGGGCTTCCATAGGCTACCACATTGGCAGGAATATCTTTTGTCACTACGCTTCCGGCTCCGATCACGCTGTTTTCCCCGATGCGGACTCCCGGAAGGATGATGGCCCCGGCTCCGATCCACACGTTGTCTTCAATGGTAACAGGCACGTTAAACTGGATCTGTTTTTTACGGATATCGGGGCGGATGGGATGGGCGGCAGTGTCCACGACAACATTCGGGCCAAACATGACGTTGTTTCCGATGTAGATATCGGCGTCATCCACAAGCGTTAAGTTAAAATTTGAGTACACGTCATTTCCCATATGAACGTGCTTTCCCCAGTTGGCGCGGAGCGGGGGCTCTACATAGCAGTTTTTTCCGATTTCGGCAAAGAGCTTTTTTAAGATGTCCTGCCGCTCCTGGCTCTGGGACGGACGGGTCTGATTGAAATCATAAAGGATTTCCAGGCAGGCGGCCTGTTCTGCCACCAGATCCTCGTCAACACAGTCATAAAGCTTTCCGCTTTTCATTTTTTCTCTTAAATCCATGGAAACCTCCTTAATGAATGGGGCTGCCGGGCGGACAGCCTCTTTTTTCTTTATTATAACCGGTACTTTTGCAAATGTCCATGGAATCGGATGTACTGTAATGGGCGGCAAGGAGATATTCTTGTGTTTATGATGCCATAAGTCCGCAGTGCAGCTGGGAAATCTTCTCCCGCCCTGTTTTGCACTGCTCATTGCCTGCGGGCATAAAAGGCAAGAAAGTGCTATTACTTGGACAAATAAGCGCACGCTTTTTTTAGGTATGTATATTATAATCTGAATAAGAGATCTTTAGAGGAGGTATCAGGATGAATTATCTGATTGGAATTGATGTGGGGACTTCGGCGACAAAGACTGTTTTGTTTGATGACAAAGGCTGTGTGGTTGCTTCCTCATCCAGGGAATATCCCCTTTACCAGCCGCGGAATGGCTGGGCAGAGCAAAAGCCGGAAGACTGGAGGGAGGCAGTTCTTGATACCCTTTCCCAGGTTATGACTAAATCCGGCGTTTTAAAAGAAGATGTAAAAGGGATCGGAATCTCAGGCCAGATGCACGGGCTTGTGATGCTTGATGAAAAGAATGAAGTAATACGTCCGTCTATTATCTGGTGCGATCAGAGGACCGCAGCCGAGGTGGAAGACATGCTGGAGCTTATGCCAAAAGAGCGCTGGATTGAAATTACGGCCAATCCGCCACTTACCGGCTGGACGGCTGCCAAGATTTTGTGGGTGAGGAAAAATGAACCGGAGAATTATGGAAGGTGCAGGCACATCCTTCTTCCCAAGGATTATATCCGTCAGGTACTGACCGGAGTTTATGCAACCGAGGTTTCCGATGCCAGCGGAATGCAGCTTTTGGATGTGCCGGGAAGGTGCTGGTCTGAGGAAGTTTTAAATAAGCTGGATATTGATCCAAAGCTTTTGGGGACAGTGTTTGAATCCTGTGAAGTGACTGGGACCCTTCTTCCTGAGATTGCAGAGAGGACCGGCCTTTCCACGGAAACAAAGGTGGTGGGAGGTGCCGGAGACAATGCGGCGGCTGCAGTCGGTACAGGAGTTGTGAAGGATGGAACAGCCTTTACCACGATAGGTACCTCAGGAGTCGTGTTCGCCCACAGCAGCCAGGTTACCATTGATCCAAAGGGCAGGGTCCATACCTGCTGCTGTGCAGTTCCCGGAGCATGGCATGTAATGGGAGTGACCCAGGGCGCAGGGCTTTCCTTAAAATGGTTTAAGGACAATTTCTGTCAGGATTATGTGGAAGAAGCCCAAAAACAGGGAGTTGATGTTTACGATCTCATTAACAGGGATGTAAGCCAGGTGGAGCCAGGAAGCGATAAGCTTATTTATCTTCCCTATTTAATGGGAGAGAGAACCCCTCATCTGGACCCGGATTGCCGGGGCGTATTTTTTGGGCTTTCAGCCATACATACAAGAAAGCATATGCTGCGGGCAATCATGGAAGGGGTTTCTTATTCTCTCAGCGACTGCAATGACATTCTAAAGGAAATGGGAATCAGCGTGGGAGAGATGATGGCATGCGGCGGCGGCGGAAAGAGCCCGGTTTGGCGCCAGATGCTGGCGGACATGTATGACTGCCACGTAAAAACCGTTGCCCAGACAGAGGGACCGGCCCTTGGGGCCGCTATTCTGGCCGGGGTGGGATGCGGGATCTATGAGAGCGTGGAAGCTGCCTGTGATGCCCTGATTTCTGAGGATAAGTCTACAGGACCACAAGAAAGACAGGCCGGCCTTTATAAAAAATATCATCAGCTGTACAAACGGCTTTATGAGAATTTAAAGGACAGCTATAAAGAGCTTTCAGCTTTATAAATCATGTCAAAAGAAAAAACAGGAGGAGGACACGATGCGTTTTTTTATTGATACGGCAAATGTAGAAGAAATTAAAATGGCCAATGAAATGGGGATCATCTGCGGAGTTACCACCAATCCGTCCCTGATTGCAAAGGAAGGGCGTGATTTTAAGCAGGTAATCGGGGAAATCGCTTCCATTGTTGACGGGCCAATCAGCGGAGAGGTGAAGGCCACCACAGTGGATGCAGAAGGCATGATAAAGGAGGGCCGGGAAATCGCAGCCATTCATCCCAACATGGTTGTGAAGATTCCAATGACCGGGGAAGGCTTAAAGGCGGTGAAGGTACTGAGCGCAGAAAAAATTCCAACCAACGTCACCCTGGTGTTTTCCGCTGCCCAGGCCCTTTTGGCGGCAAGAGCAGGAGCAGCCTATGTATCCCCGTTTTTGGGACGTTTGGACGACATTTCCATGCCTGGGATTGATCTCATTGAGGACATTATGGAGATATTCCAGGTACATGGAATTGAGGCAGAGATCATTGCGGCCAGCGTGCGCAATCCCATTCATGTGATCGACTGCGCAAGGGCAGGGGCCGATATTGCAACAGTGCCGTATAAGGTGCTGGTTCAAATGACACAGCACCCCCTTACAGATCAGGGAATCGAAAAGTTTAAAAAAGATTACCTGGCTGTATTCGGAGAATAGGAAAAGAGAGGGAAAATCATGGGATTATCAATTAAACCAGTGACAGATCCTGCCTTTCTCACTTATGGGAAAGTGGTTACAGGGTATGATGCAGGAGAACTGCTGGAAAAAATGAAGGAGACTCCCCTTCCGGCTGAGGTGATTTATGTGCCTTCCGTAAGGGAATTGGAGGAGCTGGCAGTTTCTAAGGAAATGGAAAAAAAGCTGTTTGGCCAGCTGCCCATTCAGGTGGGCTACTGCAACGGCCATAATAAAAAGCTGAACGCGGTGGAGTATCACAGAAATTCAGAGGTAAATATTGCAGTAACGGATCTGGTTTTGATTTTAGGAAGGCAGCAGGATATTGCTCCGGATTATACATACGATTCAGGTAAAATGGAAGCATTCCTGGTTCCTGCAGGAACCGTGATCGAGGTTTACGCAACGACCCTTCATTACGCCCCCTGCCATGTGGACGAGAGCGGCTTCCGCTGTGTGGTGATCCTGCCAAAGGATACCAATACGGATTTGGAGCCTGCCGGGGAAGCTGTGAATGAAGAGGACAGACTGCTGTTTGCCAAGAACAAATGGCTTATGGGACATAAGGAAGGCGGACTCCCGGAACATGCCTTTATCGGCATATCAGGAGAAAATCTGTCTATTTGACAAGAATTTAACAATAAAATCAGCAGGCATATGTATGAAAAAAGAAATGCCTGAAAATAACAGGAGGAGTGATACAATGAATAATATCCCGGAATTAAAGGTAGGAATCGTAGCGGTGAGCAGGGACTGTTTCCCGGAATCCTTATCCGTAAACAGGAGAAAAGCGCTGGTAAAGGCATACAGTGAAAAGTATGATGCAGGAAATATTTACGAAAGTCCTGTCTGTATTGTGGAAAGCGAGATCCACATGGTCCAGGCTTTGGAGGATATAAAGAAGGCTGGCTGCAATGCGCTGGTTGTATATCTTGGTAACTTTGGGCCCGAGATTTCAGAAACCCTTCTTGCAAAGCATTTTGACGGACCGGTCATGTTTATTGCGGCGGCAGAGGAAAGCGGAGATAACTTAACCCAGGGCCGTGGGGATGCATACTGCGGAATGTTAAATGCAAGCTACAATTTAAAGCTTAGAAATGTCAAAGCCTACATACCGGAATATCCGGTGGGAACAGCAGAGGAATGTGCCGACATGATCGAAGAATTCCTTCCCATTGCCAGAACCCTGGTAGGGCTGTCCCAGCTGAAAATCATAAGCTTTGGCCCTCGTCCGTTAAACTTTTTAGCATGTAATGCCCCCATTAAACAGCTTTATAATCTGGGGGTTGAGATTGAAGAGAACTCTGAGCTGGATTTATTTGAGGCCTATAATAAGCATGCAGATGATCCAAGGATTCCGGATGTGGTAAAAGATATGGAAAAAGAGTTGGGAGAAGGAAATCAGAAGCCTGAGATCCTTCCAAAGCTTGCCCAGTACGAACTGACCCTGCTGGATTGGGTGGAAGCCCATAAGGGATACCGGAAATACGTTGCCATTGCAGGAAAATGCTGGCCGGCATTCCAGACCCAGTTCGGCTTTGTTCCCTGCTATGTAAACAGCCGTCTGACAGGCATGGGCATCCCGGTTTCCTGTGAAGTGGACATTTACGGAGCCCTCAGCGAGTTCATCGGAACCTGTGTAAGCCTGGATGCCGTGACTCTGCTTGACATTAATAATACGGTTCCGGCAGATATGTATCATGAGGATATTAAGGAGAAATATGATTATACATACCAGGATACTTTTATGGGCTTCCACTGCGGAAACACCTGCTCCAGAAAGCTTTCCGCCTGTTCCATGAAATACCAGATGATCATGGCAAGAGCGCTTCCTGAGGAGGTTACCCAGGGAACTCTTGAAGGGGATATTGCTCCCGGTGATATTACATTCTTCCGTCTCCAGAGCACCGCAGACAATTTGCTTCGCGCTTACGTCGCCCAGGGAGAGGTGCTTCCCGTTGCAACCCGTTCCTTTGGTTCCATCGGAGTATTTGCCATTCCGGAAATGGGAAGATTTTACCGCCATGTGCTGATTGAGAAGAACTTCCCTCACCATGGAGCGGTCGCTTTCGGACATTACGGAAAGGCCATATTTGAGGTGTTTAAATACCTTGGGGTGGAAGAGATCGGATTTAACCAGCCAAAGGGGATGCTTTATAAGACGGAGAATCCATTTGGATAAACATATCATGGGTTTTTCTGAGCAATGGCGCCGGAAGAAATAGCAAAAAGGTAATAATTGAAAAATAATTAAAGGTTAATAACTAAAAGAGGCGGAAGGATTTTCCCCTGCCGGGGATCCTTCCGCCTTTTGCTGTTTCTTTGATTATATGATTCCCTTCATAGCCATGACAGCCAAAATACAGGTTATTAGGATGACCGCTGCAATAAGGGTCATGCCAAGATTGAACTTCCGCTTTTGAGGAGAGTCTGCTGAATCCATTGAAGCGGGAATCATAAGATTGGATTTTCTTAGGGTGGTAACAAGTGGCTTATAGATCAGAAGGGTCAGGGCCGTGTTGATTCCTCCCTTTAAAAGGTTAAAAGGAACAAATGCCGGGAGAAGGAGTTTGACTACGGCTTCCCGGGGGTATCCCATGTAAATGGGGGTGATGAGGTAGTTCCACAAAACCATGACCAGGGTCATGAGAAGGGTGCCTGCCACCATGCCGAGAAATGCGCCCCACAGGGAATGCTGCTTCTTATAGAGATAAGCCGCCGGGCAGACAAATGCCACTGTTGAGAGGATGTTCATGATCAGTCCGATGATTCCGGTGCCGCTGATGGTAAACATCTCTACAAAGGATACGATAACGGAAATCAGTGCCGCGGACATTGGGCCGAACAGGAAACCTCCCGTAAGGATAATAATATCCTTTGGTTCATACTGCAGGAAAGGCAGCATGGGGATTAAGGGAATCCGGATTGCCACAACCGCCACAAAGGCCAGGGCACAAAGCATAGCCATGAGAGTGAGTTTGCTTGTTTTCTTTGTCATATTCATAATTCAATCCTCCTGAAAATAAGTAACACCTGAAAGTATGTCTTTCAGGTGTTAAAAATAGACAGGTGTATTATCACTATTTAACACATCTTCTTTCATCCAGACTATACTGTCGGTATTGGAATCACACCAATTCTGCGCAATTTGCGCTCGCGGACTTTACCGCCGGTCGGGAATTACACCCTGCCCTGAAGACAACTATATGCAAATGTTCTGAAGGTATTATAACATTTTAAAAATTAATTGCAATATGTTGTTGCAATTTTTTTAATGCTTTGCTATAATAGCGGACATGGGGGTATAGCTCAGCTGGGAGAGCAAGCTGTCCGGTAAACAACCCCTTAAAGAAGAAGTAGATTTAAAAAATAAAATGCTGGAAATCCGGACAAATAAAGGGTTTTCGACCATACGGGGGTATAGCTCAGCTGGGAGAGCGCTTGAATGGCATTCAAGAGGTCATGGGTTCGAATCCCACTATCTCCATGGAGACAATAAGCCGCAGGCATAAAAGCTTGCGGCTTATATTATAACTTATAGAGATTGGACACTTAATAAATCGAGGGCAAAAAATGTATGTTTTCAGTTTTCAAAATGTGGATTTTTTTCATTTGAATTGAACTAATGGTTATATTTTAGAAATCAAGAGATATGATTTCTTATAAAGGGGTATGTGGAGATAGTTATGTTGGTACAAAGAAGAATATGCAAAAATCCTTTGTTTTAGGCATTTTTAAACATATTGTCTTCATTACACCGTTAGAGGATAAACTAGCGGATTATATTATATGATATAAAACAGAGGTATTAGGTTGAAAGACTTGATCCCTCTGTTTTTTATTAGATTTTAGGAAAAAAAGTTTCTAGGTGCAAAGAAATGCAGTTAAAATCTACAGCCAGGAAAGGATTTTTATGTTAAGAGTTAATATTAAAACCAGTTATAGTAATGAGATTTATATTATTCCGGATTGGCAGCCGGATGTTCATACGAACTATTATGGCAGTAAATTCTCTGATGTGGAAAGTTATGCAGAATTTTATCTTCATGGAGAATTAAGTTATTGCGATGAATTTGAGTTCATGGAGATTAGAAAAACGAGCCAAGATGAAATGGAAGAGTTTAATCGGGTAAAGAGGGCAGATCTTCAAGAATATAAGAATGGAATGTCTTTTCTCTAACATTTCATTGATGAGAAGGGAGTGGATTTTCCGGGAAGATACGAATGGATTCCCAGCTAAAATAAAATAATAAAAGGATGTTATCATTTCTTAAGTATCCAAGAGTGGACCAAAGAGATTCTGTATAATGTTTTTAAAGAAATGCCATCCCATGTAAATTTTATAAGCCTTAAAATCAAGCGGCGGAACTATCGGTCAGTCAGATCGGAAGAGTTCCGCCGCTTTTTGTTTAATAGGGTGCGCCCAGCAAAGGGCTTGAAGTTCGGTGGGTGAAAGTCCCACGCTGTAAGGTAT
>CABJBM010000001.1 GCA_902363835.1 Lachnospiraceae bacterium | reverse complement strand
AGCTGCCTGACACTTAGAAGCAGAAGTTAAACTTTTTGTGTCTACGATATTGACACAAGTCCACTTTAATACAGGTTATTAAGTAGGGAGTTCACCTTTACTACTAATCAATAACAACTATAAAATTCTCTTAAAACTAATTATATATTATATTGAAAAAAGCAATTCATTTTTCACTAATTAACTATGTTGATATTAAGCTTTTCTACAGCACAAAAGTCAACGAGCCATTTTTGGTACTGTGAAGCAATGGTTTCAAACTGATCTTGACCTGAGAAAGAATAAAGCACACTTGAGATACGGTGTTTACCTATCGAAATCATTGCCCTTCGGCTGTCACTGGTCGGATTTCCAAAGGCCCCCTGCTCATCATATAGAGTCGGAAGGTGTTCAATATTTAAAATGTCTTTGCCAATTCCCTGATAGCTTTCGCCGTCGGGTGAACGTTTCCATTCCACGTTACCAGATAAGAAATCGGTATCATATGTACCTACCGAATATCCAGTTGTTACGGAAATTAAGTTATTGATCTCTACCACGTTGTTAATGTGGTAGAGACCACTACCTTTTACAATGCGCCGCAGCATTGCTTCTGATGCATTCCGATAAGCTGTAGGGGATTTACCAAGGCTACGATAAGCGGTGCGTGTATCTTTAATATGCGAAATTTCAGATAAGTCTGCCATGGTATAACGACTGTGTAATTCGGCAATGGTTTTATCCAATAATGTTAAAAGGTCCTCCGAACTTTTTTGAACCACAGTTTCATAGCTAAGCACCATCAAAGATGCGCCCGGACAGAGCTCGGATAACTCTTTTGATATTTTAATATTCATCTTCATGCTCCTTTCACTGCCTTAAAGCGGGTTCCCACAGGAACGCCCTCTAAAACTGAATAAATATGATCGGGATTTGAGCCGTTAATAATAAACATTTCGCAGCCATGAGAAGTCACCAGTTCTGCAGCGAGAATCTTTGTAATCATTCCGCCGGTACCTCTGATGGTTCCGCTCCCTCCAGCCAAATTTTTGATGTTTTCATCAATGCAACATACTTCATAAATAAACTCTGCATTCTCGCTTTCCCGTGGGTCTTGTTTATATAGCCCATCGATATCTGAGAGAAGAATTAACTTGTTTACACCGCACAGGAGTGCAACATGAGCAGACAGCATATCATTATCACCAAACAGCTTGTCAGGTGATTCAATTTCCAGATAGCTTACAGAGTCATTTTCATTGACAATCGGAATAATCCCATGTTCCAATAAGGCTGAAAAGGTAGCAAAAAGATTTTTTTGACGATCCTCAATGCGCATATCTTCTTTGTCTAATAAAATTTGGGCAGCTACCCTGCCATATTCATTGAATAGTCGATCATAAAGATGCATCAGCTCACATTGTCCAACTGCGGCTGCGGCTTGTCGCAAATTCAACTCTTTCGGGCGGGTTGACATCCCCATTTTTTCATAGCCGACGGTAATTGCTGCCGAGGTAACAAGAATGACTTCCGTTTCCTTTGATACTAGGTCTGATATAACCCGCACCAAATGCTCCATATTCCTCAAATCAATTTTTCCATTTTCATTCGTTAATGTTGAAGTTCCCACTTTCACCACAATTCTGGATTTCATGTATTTTCCTGCCTTCTGCTTCATCGTATTGTAAAATACTCAATATGAGTATATAATAGAAAACGTATTAAGTAAAACGACAATATTGAAAATTGCAATTGAATATTTCTCACATATAGGAGAACAAATCATGGATTTGAAAAAATATAGAGTATTACTAACTGCAGTGGATTTAGGAAGCTTTACCAAAGCCGCTGCGCTGCTTGATTACACACCTTCTGGTGTTACACATATGATGAATGCATTGGAAGATAAGTTGGGATTTCAGATTTTAACCAGAGGTAAAGCTGGTGTTTTACTGACTGAGAACGGCGAACGTCTAGTTCCGATCCTGCGAGAGTTGCTGCATCTTGAAGAGGATTTCTTACAAAACGTTTCAGCAATCAACGGCTTGAATACAGGGACTATTCGCATCGGAAGCTACTCCAGCATTGCAGTACATTGGCTTCCACAAATTATTAAACGTTTTCAGAAGGATTATCCAAATATTCAAATCAAATTGATGGAGGGAATTCGACAAGAAGTCGTTACATGGTTAGAGGAGCGAAAAATCGATTTGGGTTTTATGAGCTATCAAAAGGGCATGAAGTTTGATTGGATACCTTTAAAAGATGATTCTATGTTAGCTGTGCTACCAATGAACCATCCTTTAGCAAAGGAAAAAGTCTATCCGATTAAGAACTGTGAATCGGAGGATTTCATTATGCCAGCATGCGGATATGATTACGATGTGATAGAGTTATTTCGCAGTGCAAAGGTCTTCCCTGAAATACGGTATGAAACCTTTGAAAATTATGCTGCCCTATCTATGATTGAATGCGGATTGGGCATGAGTTTCATGAACCAATTAATCACAAAAGGACGTATCTGTCAAGTTGCCAAGATACCCTTACAGCCAGAGTATCATATTTCTCTTGGTATAGCTGTGCCCAATACAGATAAGCTTCCGCCTGCTGTGAAGAAGTTTATAACATATTGTGAAAATGAATTTTAGGCAATTTTGATGTATTAAATGATTCCAGTATGTGGTAAAACTATGATAATATAAACCTTATCTCTGTTTAGAGTTAGTCGTGGTTTTTTATATGATAAGTGGGTGGTTCAAAATAGTAAACCACCCACTTATCATATATTATTTAGCTTCTTTCATATCCTCTTGTGCCTGCCGCTGTTTCCACTCGAAAAACTCCCGTTTTCCTTCCTCATTTTCGAAGAAGTGACGGATTTTCGGCAGGAGCAATCTCGCAAGACTTTCAATTTCCTGCTGCGGGATTTCCATACTGATGTCGTCTTTTGCCATTTGCCCTCCTAGGTCTTAGGCAAATGCCACGGCATCCTGTGAAACTGACTATTCAATTTTTATGGGCATTTTTACCCTTTAGTACAATTATTGTAGCGCTCATGAAATGACTTGTCAAGCTGCAAAACTTAACCGTATCCAGTTTTACCAATTACGGTAACACGGCTGGTTAAGGCAGGAATGGCGTTGTGAAACTACTCATAATTACCTCTTTCAGGAAAAGCCTGAAGCGTTGTTAAACCCTTCTGTATTCTGTTAAAAAGCTCATAGAACCCAGAAAGAGCTTTTGGGGTAACAATTTATGACGATGCCGGAACCTCTATATCTGAAAATAATCGCTATGGAACCCCAAATGGGTGACATTAGAAATAATGTCCAAACTCTTGCTGAATGTCGTTGCCGCCCTTGGCGGCAAGCGGTTTGGAGGGAGTTTCGGAACTCACCTATTCCTGCCTTAACTTCGTTAAGTTCTCCTTGCCGCCTTCGGCGCAAGGAAAAAGCGAAGTACCCTCAGTACCTACTCAACACCGTTTCCGTGTTCACCACGTACAATTTCCCCAACGGTCGTACGGCTAATGACAATTCCTAGTTCCTCAAAAATAGCTTTTGAGATTTTTTGCTGAGATAAACCTTCCTGTCTCAGCGCTACAACCCGCAAAATCACCTGATTCGTTACTTTCTTCTTACGCCCGGCACCACGCTCATTATGTACTTTCAATTGACGATTATTAATTTTCGCTAATTCCTGTGCGTGTTTTTCTTTAAGCAAAGCAAGAGCCTTTTCATGCTCCTGTATGGTAATGCGCTCTTTTAACTGTTCTCTCATGAGGTCTATTTTCTTGTTGAGCTTCTTGGTATATTCCATTTCTCGGTCAAGCGCAGCTTGAAGTTGTTCGGCTGTTTTCTTCATGGCAGTCTCCCTATATATGACGACATTTAATTACCGTCAATCTATAATAGCTCAATTTCAGGGGATTGTCCAGTAAAGTAAAAAGTTTACAAAAGCTCTTGCAATCAATTTTTAATGGCATTATGCTTTATTTAAGGATATATTTTATAGCGTAAGGAGAAATTTTAGTATATGAATCATGAGAAAATCAAAATACTAGAAAAATAATCCACAGTGTTTATAACAATATTGCAAAATGGTGAAGTGGTATATTGCGCTGTTATGGGCAATAAGTACGCCAAAGGCAGAATTGTTGACCCGAGAGAAATTAACATGGCAAGCTGGAGAGCGCTTACTGACACCCGCGAATATGGTAAAAATGGGCTAGTAATCTTTGATACTGGTATATGACGGTGAAGAAAATTATACCGCCTGAGTGGATAGATGAAAGCACTAAGAAGTGGCCATCAGGAGGAGTATCTTCTGGATACATGTATTTTGCATAAATTTATGCGTGCAAGTGTTTTAAACATTCTCTTTAACATCATGGCAAGTTAGCTGGTTTACCACTCTCATGTGGGAGAATAAGGAGCAGAAAAACAATAGGTATTGCAAAATACATGGTATAATAATATCCGAGCCAATATACCTCGAACACTTAAGGCTATGGCTTACAAATTATCACGTTTATTAACGATTTTCTTTTTACTTTTGTTAAACCTTTTACAGGTATGCTTTATATTAATTCAAAAAGGAGGGTCTGTATGGTTACAATTCTTATCGTTGAAGATGACCAGATGGTACGTCTTCTGACAAAAACAAAACTCAGCTCATTATATAAGATCCAAGAAGCAGCTGATGGAGAAGAAGCGTTGGAGGTTCTCGATCACGAACATATTGACCTTCTCATTGTGGATATTCAAATGCCAAACATGAACGGTTATGAACTGGTGCGTGCCCTTCGGGATACTGGTGATATGACACCAGTCATCATGCTGACGGCTATGAACACTTTTGCCCACAAAAAGGAGGGATTTTCCTCAGGTGTGGATGATTACATGACAAAACCCATTGATTATGAAGAGCTCATTTGGCGTATTGAGGCACTGCTGCGGCGAGCACAGATTGCCAACGAAAAGCGTATTGTTATCGGTGGCTTTTCCATGGATCAGAATACCTTTTCTGCTCAGTATAAAGGAGAAACTATTCTGCTGACAAACAAGGAATTTGATCTTCTGTACAAGTTTCTCTCTTACCCTAATGTCGTATTCACCAAGCAGCAGCTGATGGACGAAATATGGGGTTACGACTCTGAGACAGAGTATGATACCATCAAGACCTACATCAGCCGTCTTCGCAATAAGTTTTCGATGTGCGGAGAATTCGAGTTGGTGTCCATTCGGGGATTGGGATATAAGGCACTCATTCATAAGATGGGAGGTAACCATGAAACGGTATAAACAAGACTCAACATTTAATCTGTCTCAATTTCGGTGGGTTTTCGTTGCAGATGCAATCGTAGTTGTCGGTTCAGTGATGGCCTATGGGCTTATAGCTACCTATTGGCTGGGCATGGGGCGGGATAACGCTATTTCTATGCTGGCCATTATTCCACTTATGATTATCGCCACTGGTTTGGGAACATTTTTTACGCTGCGATCCATCCGCCAGAAAATGAGTGATCTGCTGATTGGAATAAAAGAAGTATCCAACGGCAATCTAGAGGTACAGCTGGACAGCAGAAAGGCAGAAGAATATGCATCCATCTACAATGGATTTAACCGCATGACGGCAGAATTAAAAAAAACGAAGGCAGAGATGCAGAATTTTGTTAACGAGTTTTCCCATGAATTCAAAACGCCTATTACTTCAATCTCCGGATTCGCCCAATATCTTATTGAAACAGGAGAGAAAATTGAGAACCCGGAACGGATGCAATATCTTCGGGTCATTGCCGATGAATCCCTTCGTTTGTCCTCCCTATCGCAGAACACGCTTTTGCTTTCCAAGGTCGAAGCCTGTGAAATCATAACAGAAAAAGAAATCTATGATTTATCCGAGCAAATAAAGCGGTGTACCATTCTGCTGCTTCCAAAAATCGAACAGAAGAAGATTGAGCTGGAGCTGGATGTAGACAATATCTCCTATGTGGGGAATGCGGAACTGATGGAACAGGTATGGATCAATCTTCTGAACAACGCAATCAAATTCACACCTGAACACGGAGAAATTAAAGTTTCTGCGAAATGCACTTTTGATCAGCTTACAATTAAATTTTCCGACAGTGGTGTGGGCATGAATGAAGAAACCGCAGCACATATCTTTGAGAAATACTATCAACACGACACGATCTCCTCTGTACGGGGCAACGGCATTGGACTTTCCATTGTTTTCCGTATTATTTCCCTTTGTGGCGGTGAAATTTGCGTGGAGAGCAAACCTCAAGAGGGTAGCGCCTTTATTATTACCCTGCCCGTCTAATAAAAGAAATCAAAAAAATCGCAAATCGAGCTCCGATTTGCGATTTTTTTGATTTCTTTTATTTTTTACCTTCATTCAACCTTCACCCATTAAGATATGCTCATAACACAGAAATTCTAACAACGATAGCATAAAAGGAGAATGATAATATGAATAAAATTTATCTTTTAACCGGTGCTGCCGGTTTGCTGGGCAGTAACATTTCCCGCCAGTTGGTTGATGCGGGTGAGCATGTACGTGCACTTGTATTAAAAGGGGATCCTGCAGCAAAATATGTGCCCGATGAGGCCGAAATTGTCTATGGAGACTTATTGGATATTCCTTCTTTGGAAGAATTGTTCGATGTTCCAGCGGGAGCGGATATCTACATGATCCATTCCGCCAGCATTGTAACCCTAAATCCTGAACCCAATCCGAAAATACACGCAGTCAACGTGAATGGGACAAAAAATATCATTGAGATGTGTCTAAAGCATCACGCTAAGAAGTTGGTCTATATCAGTTCTACCGGAGCAATTCCGGAACTGCCCCATGGGCAGAAAATTAAGGAGGTTGATGATTTTTTGCCAACGGATGGTCTGGTTGGTTATTACTCGGTTACTAAGGCAGAAGCCACTCAGTTGGTATTGGATGCCGTTAAGGCTCACCCGGAGCTGGATGCCTCTATTATACATCCCTCTGGCATTTGCGGCCCTAACGACTATGCGTTTGGACCAGTAGCACAGTTTATTATACAGTATGCCAACGGTGAGATGAAGATGGGCATTGAGGGCACTTTCAACAGCGTAGATGTGCGTGACCTTGCGTCCGGTATTATCTCCTGCTGTGATAAGGGACGGTGCGGCGAATGCTATATCATGAGCAATAGTTTGGTTGGCATGGAGGAAATGTTCAGTATCATCAATCATGCTGGTGGTTTTAAATATCAGCCCGCTATCCTTAGCGCTAAAAAGGCACATATGACCGCCAAGCTGATGGCAATGGGTAGCAAGCTCACAGGCAAGCCTGCATTACTGACTGACTTCGCCATCTACAATCTGACCCGAAACAACGACTTCGACTGCACAAAGGCGCAGAAGGAACTGGGTTTTTCCTGTCGACCTTTCGCAGAAACTATTCAGGATGAAGTAGCTTGGCTTCATACGATTGGGAAAATCAATTGTCCCAATAGGTCTCCGATAAAAGAAGCAAATTGATTTTACTTTGGCTCAACTTTCACCGATTAGAATACAAATAACATTAAGAAAGGAAATACAAGTTATGAATAACTATACTGAAATTCTGAGTTCTCTGAAAAATATCGCAAAAGATGCCTGCCAGCTCAGCAACCAGCTGGACAAGGCAGGCATTGAGGATACCGATGCCCTCCTTAAAGAAATGACCGGCGAGACTGTGCACAAAACAGCCATGGAGGAAGCTATCCGCAACCGTTTGGAGAACGGCTTCAAAAACTGGAATGGCGGCTATGACGGCTGGCTTGAGTGGTGTAATACGCTGTATGAGCCGGATGCCCATTACAACATTCCCTATGACGGTTCCCAGCGCCGCTGCACACTCGAAGAATACAAGCGCATGATGGGGCAGCTTTTTCAACATTTTTCAATGGACTTGGGTCAATTTGATAACATGATCATCAAAGATAACTGGTGCGCTATTCGCTATACGGTCAAGGTAAAAAATCTTGATACTGGCACAGAAATTCTCCAGCACACGATGGAATTCGTCAAGTTTAAGGACAATGGTGATGAGCGCGGCGTTAGGGTCGTAGAGGGCTGGGCGCTATCCGACAGCCCGCTTTCTACAAGGCAGTAAACCTATCGGCTTGATAAAATTATGAGAGGAGAATAATTATGAAAAAGAATATTTTAAAGGTGTTGACGGCGAGTGTGACAGCCTTGGCCATCGGGACAGTTGCTGTAGGTTGTGGAGCCAATACGGATTCGGGTATTGCCGAAGATGCGGCAAGTTCCAGCTCTGTTGAATCCGTGGTCAGTATTTCCGATTCCTACGATAACACGGAAGAACTTGCGGCAATTTTCCCAATCATCAATCCCACCCCTATCAACACGAAAATGGAAAAGAATATTCAGAATAGACTATTGAATGGATTTGAAAACTGGAACAGAGGCTATGAAGCCTGGAAAAATTGGGGTGATATTCTGTACACCGAGGATTCCCTTTATAATGTCCACGGCGTCAAACTCACCTTGAAACAATATCAGGATGCAATGAACGGAACGTTGAAATCCACCGACATTCAGATGGGGAACTTCAATAATATGATCATTATCGGCGACTGGACTGCAATTCGATATGACATTACAACGACTGATCGCCAGACTGGAAGATCTTCAGACGGAAGTGTGATGGAGTTTGTCCACTTCAAAGACTATGGAGAGGAGTTGGGCACCCGGGTTGTAGAAGGCTGGGCGGGCACAAAAGGCGATGATTATGCTGGTTTGATGAGTTTCTTGACCGACGACCAAAAAGCGGCACAACAAGCTTCGTTGGATGCCATTGTCAATGCGACGATCCCTGATACAACAGATCTTGAAGTCAAGTATCCTGTTACCTACCCCACGCCGATTGATTCCGATATGGCCAAGAAGATTCAGAACGCCATATTGAACGATTTTGAAAACTGGAATCAAGGCTTCGACACCTGGTCAGTATGGACGGACACCTATTATGACAACAACCTGCAGTATCATACGTATGACGGCGCCATGAGCCTCTCAGAATACAAGGCTTCCGTAAAAGAGATTGCCGAATCAACTGCTATCAAGCGTATTCACTTTGAAAATATGCTAATCAGCGGAGATTGGGCGGCCATCTATTACAAGACTACCCATCAGGACGCAGCGACCGGCGAAAAGACTGCCGGTGATGTGATGCAGTTCCTGCACTTTACGAAGGACGGCGACAGCGTAAAAGTTCTTGAGTGCTGGACACTATAAGCTCATGTATTATGATAACATAATGCCGATAAGTTAGACCCTCTCAGGCCTTTCACCCCAGCCTGCAACCATGCAAGCAACTTTCACTGTGCACGGCGTTCCATAGGTAAAGCCACCCTGCTGACTATAAGCCAGTAGAGCGGCTTTATTCTAGTTGTAAATCAAATCATACAGTACACATTCGTCGGCAATATCTTGTGCCAGTGTAAACGCCTGTATCCTTGCTATTGTATCCTCAACGGGAGGGGGATTTTGCTCCAAATACTGCCCTCGAATCCGCTCTGCCATATCAAAAGCGGCTTTCTCCATATCGGCACAGTGCCGCGCCAGCTTGCCTGAAATGAGCAATTCCCGATACATTTCCGGTTTCTGTTCGTGCAGATATTTAAGGCGCAAGTTGCCGTATTTACCAAGATCGCTATAAAGCTCCTCATCATCCAAAACAATGTTAGGATACAGCAAACCATCTATTTCTATGTATTCCAACTCAATCATCTTTTCCCACCTCCAAAAGCTCCAGCATCAATTGTGCGCCTAATTTAAAGCCGTCTGAAAATGCCTGCTCCATATGATAAGCGGTTACGTCGGACTCTTTGAAAAGATACTCGTCCAGTTCCTCTTTCATAGATTGACACAGCTTTTCTTCAAAGGCATCATGAGCCAGTGCCGCCGCATTTTTTGCCGTATAAAATTCTGTAATACATACATTGGAACGTTCAGCGGGGCACAACTCACCGCTATAGATCTGCTTTATTACACTCTGCATTTTCACCACCTCCTGCTTACTATGGTAGCCAAAAAGGAAGTGCGCGTCCAGACAGAATTCCAGACAAAGTTTTTATACTTTAAAGTGTGGTTTCCGGTAAAGGCCACCAAAAGCAATCTGAATCACTATAAGAATCCATGTTGAATCTAAATATGAGTTGATTTTGTTTTATATATGGGTTAATATAGGTATAGAAGAAAGCGAGGGATACGTATGAAAGAGGTTGCGGAAAGAATCAAACTACTGAGGGAAAGCGTGAATTTATCGCAGGCAAAGCTTGCTGTGTTGGCTGGCGCTACCCAGTCCAGTATCAACCGCTATGAAAATGACCAGTCAGCTCCACCTTTACCACTGCTTGTCTGGTATGCGGATTATTTTGACGTATCTCTGGATTATATCTTTGGCAGAACGGATAAGCCAGAGGGAAGGCTATACGATTATAAACCGAAATTCTCTGAAGAAAACCAACAGCTTCGGCAATTTATTGAAATGTGCTTTGACCCCCAATCTCCCATGAATGATAAGCTAAAACAGGCTTTGATGGAGATAGTATCGAAAGGCGGTGACAATGCATGAATGGTGTGATTTATGCGCGATACTCTTCTGATAATCAGCGGGAAGAAAGCATTGAAGGTCAGTTACGAGAATGTATGGCATTTGCTGAAAGTAAAGGTATCAACGTTTTAAGCAGCTATATTGACCGTGCGTTGTCAGCCAAAACGGATAACCGTCCACAATTTCAGCAGATGATTAAAGACAGTGGCAAGGGTATGTTTGAAACTATTATTGTATGGAAGTTGGATCGGTTTGCCCGTAACCGTTACGATTCTGCACACTATAAGGCCATGCTCCGTAAAAATGGTGTGACAGTGGTGTCCGCTACCGAAAATATCTCTCGTGGCTCCGAGGGTATCTTGTTGGAATCCATGCTGGAAGGAATGGCGGAATACTACTCCGCTGAGCTTTCGGAGAAGGTTATCAGAGGATTAACGGATAATGCCCTCAAATGCCGCTACAACGGCGGCACACTACCGATTGGTTATACAGTCGACAAGGAACAGCAGTTCCAAGTTGACCCTGTTACAGCTCCCGTGGTGCTGGAGATATTTACAGCTTACAGTGAGGGCGCAACCATGCAGCAGCTTGTTAATCTGCTCAACGAGCGTGGTATCCGTACAAGCAGAGGAACAAAAATTACATTGAACATTATGGCTCATATGCTGAAAAACCGCCGCTATATTGGAGAATACAGCTATCGTGATGTAGTTGTGCCGGAGGGTATTCCTGCGATTATCCCGAATGAATTGTTTGACCGAGTGCAGGAACGGATGCGCAAAAACAAGAAAGCCCCTGCCCGTCATAAGGCAGAGGACGATTACATACTAACCACAAAGCTTCACTGTGGCAAGTGCGGGCGTTATATGGTTGGCGAAAGTGGAACCAGCCATACAGGAAATGTCCACCGCTATTATCGCTGCCATAATACCAACAAAAAGAAACTGTGTGACAAAAAGGCGGTAAAGAAGAATTGGATTGAAACTCTGGTCATCCAGCAAACTATGCGGGTGGTCATGGACGATGCGGTTATCAATAAAATTGCTGACACTGTATTTGCTCTGCAAGGCAAAGAAAGCGACACTATTCCCATGCTGAAAAAACAGCTTGCCGAAACACAGAAAGGCATTGAAAATATGCTCAATGCGATACAGGCCGGTATTTTTAACGAGTCCACCAAAAAGCGGCTGGATGAATTGGAGGAACGCAAGAAACAGTTGGAAGTCAATATTCTGCAAGAAGAATTGCAGTATCCAGTTCTCACAAAAGAGCAAATATTATTCTGGCTACACAAATTCCGTACTACCGATATTTCGGATAAGGCAGAGCGCCAGCGATTGATAGACTGCATTGTGAATGCGATATATCTGTATGACGATAAAATTATACTGGTTTGGAATTACAAGGATGGCACAAAAACAGTTACACTCAAGGATATTGAGGGTTCGGATTTATCATTAATCACTGCATCAAAGAAAGACCCATCTTCAGTTTAGGGGGAGTAGGTCTTTTTTATTGGGAAAAGCGTTTTAAGATGGATCCAGAATGAGATGTAATCGTTTTGAATGGAGCGTACAGATATGAATAAAATACGAAAAGCGACACCAAAAGATATAGATGGGGTAGCATTGATTTTTGAACATATTTTAAAGGAAGAAGAGGAGGGTAAATGCACCGTTGGCTGGAAGAGAGATATATATCCAACCAGGAATACGGCTGTTGCAGCACTGGAACATGATGATCTGTTTGTTATGGAGGCGGACGGAGAAGTTGTCGCCGCGATGCGTCTGAACAAGGAGCAGGTTCCCGAATATAAAAACTGCCGGTGGAATTATCCTGCGGATGATGACCAAGTGATGGTGATGCATACCCTTGTGGTGGAACCTTCTGCAAAAAAACACGGCTACGGAAGAAAGATGGTAGAGTTCTATGAGAAGTATGCGAGGGAGAACAATTGTCCGTATTTAAGGATAGATACTAACTCTATAAATGCTCGTGCAAGAGCATTTTATAAGAATTGCGGATATGAAGAAATCGGCATTACTCCGTGTGCTTTCAATGGCATACCGGGGGTAAATCTGGTATGTATTGAAAAGAAACTCTTATTTGAGGGTGTATAATAGTGAAAATAGCAAAGGAGAGTTGACTATGTTTTTTAAACAATTTACGATTATGGTCCGTGACCTTGAAAAGTCTATCGCGTTTTATGAAACATTTGCGGGATTGTCAATAACCCGTCGTTTTCAAGATGGCCCTGCGGAGCTTGCCTTTCTTGCTAATAAGGCCGGAGAAACGGAAATTGAACTTGTGAGTTCACAAAGTATGGAGACATTTGAGGGGAAAGGATTTTTTATCTGCTTTTTAACTGACAAGCTGGACGAGCTGCGGGAGCTTGCCCTTTCTAAAGGGCTTAATGCTTCGGACATTCGTATTCCCGATGAAAAAACCCGATATTTTTATGTCTATGACCCTGATGGTGTTTCGGTACAATTAAAACAAGTGCTATGAAAGATCTAATATTTTAAGGCAAAACGCAAACAGGATACCGGGCATGATACGGTATCCTGTTTTTTTCAACATTCCGTTAAGGCATTCCGTTAAGGGAGAGGTATGTCTTTTTTATTTTGGAAAAGTGTGGTATGATGAATGTAAAGTTATTAAATTATATTTAAGAAGAAATTTGTATTAGGAGAAGATGGATGGAAAATATAAAAATTGTCTTTTTTGATATAGATGGAACATTAATTGATATAAATAAAAAAGAAATGACAAAACGAATAGAAGAAACACTAATCCGATTAAAACAAAATAAAATTATTATTTGTATTGCAACTGGAAGACCGCTTAAGAGTGTACCTCACTTTCCAAATGTGGAATTTGATGCCTTTTTAACGTTTAATGCATCATACTGCTGTACTAAAAATGAAATTATCTATAAAAATCCAATAGCACCATTTGACGTGCAAAAAATCATAGAAAATGCGAAAAAAATTCATCGGCCAGTTTCAATAGCCAGTGCAACTAGAATAGGAGCTAATGGTAAGGATCAGGATTTAATAGATTATTTTGCAATATCTAATCAATTAGTAGAAGTTGTGGAAGACTTTGATGATTTAAGAAAAGAAGAGATTTACCAAATAATGATGGGATGTTATAAGGAAGAATATGACCAGGTTTTAAATGATGTAGAAGGAGCTAAAATTACAGCATGGTGGCCTAGAGCAGTAGACATCATACCGTCTAATGGAGGGAAAGGATCAGGTGTAGAAAAGGTTCTTGAATATTATCATTTAAAGAAAGAAGAAGCAATTGCTTTTGGTGATGGAACAAATGATATTGAAATGTTACAGGCTGTTGGTACTGGTGTGGCAATGGGGAATGCAACAAATGATGTAAAGGATATAGCTGATGATATATGTAAGAGTGTCGAAGAGGATGGAATTTACTTCTATTGCAAGAAATATCATTTGATTTAAAGCACATGGATGGCGATTATTTATGATCAGGCGAGGGGAGAGTAGGACAAGGAATCAGATGGGAACAAAAGAACAGGATAGGCTGACAAACCCCAAAAGTCGAAAAACGGCTTAAGGTTAAGGTTTGCCAGCCTTTTTTGCAGCAAAATACTGATTTTATTTTAGATTTAACAGCCTTTCCGCGTTCAGATGTGATATTTTTTCTTTATCAATATCGCTGGCAGGTGCACTCTCTAAAAAGCTTGCGGCTTTATTACTGCTGATATACGGGGAGTCGACAGAGTAAATAATACGATCCGCGCCCATTACTTCTATAATGAACTTAAAATGAGGCATATCAAACATACCGCTTGGGGTAACATAAACATGGTTTTTGAAATACTCTGATATCTCATATTGTAAGGAGGTGGCTTTAGGCGGCAGGGCCTCATCCAAACGCGATAAAAAGAACGGTATCATTTCGCCCCAATGCCCTGCGATCAGCTGTAAATTGGGGATTCTGTCAAAAACACCGGACAGTATCATTCTCATTATCTGAATACCTGCTTCCGCATGCCAGCCCCATCCAAAAAGGGACAGCCTGTCGCTGACGATTTCAGTGAGGCCGCTGTAATAGGCTTCTCTCACCGAGTCAACCGGGAAGCCCGGATGGATATAGATGGGAACATTTAGTTCAGATGCCTTTTCCAATACAGGCCGGTACTGCAAAGCGTCAAGAAATATTGAGTCTGGAGAAGGTCTCCCTGATAGTAAGGCACCTTTTAAGTTTAGTTTTTTTACCGCGCGTTCCAGTTCATTTGCGGCAGCCTCCGGATCTGACCAGGGTAAAGTGGCAAAACCCGAAAAACGGTCCGGATATTTATGAATTTCTTCTGCAAGATGGTCGTTTGCATCCATGGTCAAGGGAATTGCCTGTGAAGGGGGTAAGAGCTGAGGTGATGCGGCATAGGACAGAACCTGCATAGCAATTCCTCCGGCATCCATGTCTGAAATGCGTTTTTCACTTATCCCATCCTGTGCTTCGGGCTGAACATGGTAAGCAAGACCTTCCGGACTTGCTTTGCCTAAATAGGGCGCAGTTTTGGACAAAGGTTCCCTCAGGGCTTCCGACAGTTTTTTGTAATTAACATGTTCTTCAATTGCTATTATTTTCAAAGTCTTACACCTTCTTTGCTCACTTGTACTCCCGCAATCCAAACATCTTTTACTTTTTTTGTGTCATGGATATTGAGTAACGGATCACCTTCAACTAAAAGCAAATCTGCTCTGCGGCCAGCTTCAATCATACCCCTGTCGTTTAATTTAAATGCCTTTGCCGGGCTGCTTGTAGCGCTTTGCAGCGCCTCAACCGGTGTCATTCCTGCTTCCACGTATAGCGCCAATTCGTCATGAAGGGATATGCCGTGGGAAACATGGGCCGGCGCATAAGGTGAACGGTTTGAATCTGTTCCGGCAATAACAGGTACACCTGATTTTATGAGGGACCGGACGCTGGCTTTTACATGATCAAAGTTTAGCTCCCGTCCATTGGGAAGCCTGTTTTTTAAGGCGGCAACCATTTCTTTCATCATTACCATTGTGGGAACGGTTATTGTGCTTTTGGACTTCATCTCATCTATAATATACTGTGGGATCTGCGCTTCCAGGGGGATATGGGTTACAACGTCCACATCTGCATTAACTGCCATTTTAAATGTGGCAAGGGTTGCGGCATGGGCAAACACCAATTTTCCATGGTTATGGGCGGATTCCACAATCCCTTTTATTGTACCCGCATCCAGTGCCCGAGGTGCCATAAACGGCGGATCCTCAATAATAATTTTAATATAATCGGCGCCCAATTCAACCTGCTCTTTTACAAAAACTTCTGCGTCCTTTACAGGGTAGAGCGCGGCTGTATAACAGGTAAGAATATCCGTTAAACCGGTTTTATTTTTCAAAGCATTTACAAAACCAGGAGAAGGAGCCGCCATGTCAAGCATTGTGGTTACTCCCCATTTGGCTGTTTCCTGAAGGTTTTCGATCCCATTTAAATGAACGTGGGAATCAATAAAACCCGGAAGTAACAGACCGCCATTTCCATCAATTATAACATCTCCTTTTGTTTTATCTGATATTAAGCCTTCTTCTATAACGACCTTGTTTTGCTTTATCATTTTTATTCCATCAAAAATGCGTACATTGCAGATCTCAATTGACATTTTCTTTCCCCCTTATCACTTTATTTCAGGATTCCATTCGTTTCCGCTTTTCAGCCTTTCCACATGCTTTATCACATATTCCTGCCATACACTTTGGGGACATGCAGCTCTGCCCGGTGGGTTTTTGCCTTCCAGAAATTCGGGGGCGGGATTTATCACCGAACTTACGTTATAGGTCATTCCCTGTTCAGTTACCTCATCTTCTAAATAAAAGGTTAATGTATTGTGTACCCATTTTTCTTTGTAAAAAACAAGGGTAATATCCCTATTGCCATAATCAAAGGGTTTGACTTCATACGCATCTATGTACTGCTGCAGCCATTGGGGCATTCCGCCTTTAACCTGATAATCTTTATTATGAAGTATCATGCAGTAAAAAAGATAATCCTCCCAATCCATGTTATAATAAAAGTACCAGTCATTTCCTTTGCTCCTTATCTCGTGAAAACGTTTGGAGGTTAAGCTCATCCAGTCGGGATATGGTCTTAAATTTTTGTTGTTATCCGCATTTCCATTCATAAAAAAGCCTCCTTAAATATAATTTGTGTTATTTTCAGCGAAGCAATTGTTTATAGTTTCGCGATATTTTGATTAACTTTTTCAATGACCTGGAAAAAAGCAGTAAGCTCTTCCCGGGTGATTCCGGTTAAAATTTTGCCTTCCAATTCCAGAATTTCTTCCGCAGCCGATTGGTTCACTTCTAACGCTTTATCCGTTAGTATAATTTTTTTCAGTCTTGTATCGCTTTCTGCTGTTTCTCTTAAAATCAGACCGTTTTTTTCCATTCTTTTTAATAGGCCGGATGCAGTTGAACGGCTGATATTAAATTCCATTTCAATATCTTTCTGAAAATATTCCGGCTGCTTGGAGGTATCACTGACAAAATAAATGATTGCATGCTGCATGCCGGTTAAGGGGAGAGACAGATTTTCAAGAAGATATTTGATTTTATTTGAAAGCGACTTTACTGAATACAGTACTGTTCTGGAACGATCCATATTTCACCTCATACATTATTTGTTCGTATGCGAACTATTTTAGCTTATGAGTTTTCTTTTGTCAAGATTATAATAAAATCGAATCAGTAAAATATGCAATAAATTAACCATTCCATGGAACAAGGTTGCAAGATCATGATATAATAAATGAAAAATACGGTGAATAGGAGTCTCCCAAAAGCCATATATTACAAGCGTTTGAGGCTTTGCCGGGCATCATAACAAATATGAAAATTCACTTGACCCGAAAAATGAACAGGCCCTTGATTTAACTTCTGTTTACATTGCTGCAGTAAAATATCCGTGAGGTGATAAATATGAGCAAAATTTTAATTGCGGACGACGATCCGAACATCCGTGAACTCGTCCGTGTTTACTTAAAGAAAAATGGTTTTGATGTGGTTGAAGCCAGGGACGGGCGCCAAGCCTTAGAAAAAATGGACGGCACTCCCGACCTTGCGGTAATAGATCTTATGATGCCGAATATGGACGGCTATGAGCTGTGCAGGAAACTTCGCAGGTATTATGAGAACCTGCCAATCCTTATGCTGACGGCAAAAGGCGACTTAGGTTCCAAGGCGAAAGGATTTGAAGTAGGCACAGATGATTACCTTACAAAGCCTTTTGAGGGTGAGGAACTTGTAATGCGCATTAAGGCATTGCTGAGGCGTTACAAAATTGAGAGTTCGCAGCTTATTCAAATCGGAAGCGTGATCATTGACCGCAACAGCTTTACCGTCAACGGCGAAGACATTCCAAGGAAAGAGTTTGAACTGCTTTTCAAGCTGTCAGGTTTTCCGGGGAGAACCTTCAGCCGCGACAGCCTGATTGAGGACATTTGGGGATATGACTTTGACGGCAACGAGCGTACCCTTGATGTGCATATCGGGAGGCTGCGGGAGCGGTTTCCGGCTGAAATAAGCGGTTTTAGGATTGTCACCGTGCGAGGTTTGGGCTATCGGTTGGAGGTGACGGCGTGAAAGACAAGCTGAAAATCACTTTCGGCATACTCAGTTTTACAGCAGTGCTGACACTCAGTACTCTTATGGGACACTTTCTGCTGTCATTGATGGCACCTTTACCCGTTGTACCGGATATTATTGTTTCGCTATGGGCAGGGCTTTTGCTGTTTGCGCTGCTGGCGCGGATCATACACTTAATTGCCGGACATTCTCATCAGGACGGTGACCGTTGGAGAGGCAACTGGGAAGATACTCTGACTGCGTTGGAACAAATCAGCCGCGGCAATTTTTCCGTCTTTCTTCCGGAAAGCGAAAATACCTACTTTAATGACCTTACAAAAGCTGTAAACGATATGGCGAGAAATCTCGGTGACCTGGACAAAATGCGTTCGGACTTTATTTCAAATGTATCCCACGAGATACAGTCACCGCTCACCTCCATCAGCGGGTTTGCCTCCCTTCTAAAAACCGACTTGCCTGAAGAGGAACGCCGCCGCTACGCCGAAATAATCGAAACTGAAAGCAAGCGGCTGTCAGGGCTGAGCGACAACCTGATGAAACTATCAAGCCTTGATAACAAAACAATAACCCGCCACGACTTCCGCCTTGGCAAACAGCTGCAAAATGTTATCCTCACCCTTGAACCGCAATGGGCTGCAAAGAATATCACTCTTGAAGCGGATTTAGAAAAAACCTTGGTCAATGGTGATGAAGACCTGCTTTCGCAGGTATGGACAAACCTGCTCCACAACGCCATTAAATTCACACCCCAGGGCGGGATTATATATGTATCGCTGAAAGACGGAGCAGTAAAGATTGCCGATACGGGGTGCGGTATCCCACAAGAAGAACTGACGCATATATTCGAGCGGTTCTATAAGGTGGATAAAGCCCGGGACCGCAGTTTTGGCGGGAATGGGCTGGGATTGTCAATCGTTAAGAAAATCCTTGATTTGCATGGATGGCCAATTGAAGTACACAGTGAACCTGGCAAAGGAACAACTTTCACCATAACACTTCCGGAAAAATAAGAACTCCCGTTTAACTTCCGTTTACAAAAGGTTTAACCTCCGTTTAATTTAGAGCAGTAGAATTGGCTCATCAAATCAAACGGAGGTAATTTTATGAGCAATGTCATAGAGGTTAACAACCTTGTCAAACAATATAGTGGTGCAAAATCGCCGTCAGTAAACGGTGTAAGTTTCAGCGTGGGTGAGGGAGAGTTTTTTGCTTTCCTGGGCCCCAACGGGGCGGGTAAAACCACAACAATATCAATCCTTACAACTACGCTTTCCAAAACAGGCGGCGAGGTGAAAATCGCAGGGTTTGACGTTGACAAACAGGCACGGCAGGTTCGTGAGCATATAGGGATTATTTCGCAAAGGCCAAGCCTTGACACCAACCTTACTGCTGAGGAAAATATCCGCTTTCACACCGCCTTGTATGGAATGTACGCTTATCGCCCAGGTTTTAAGCTGATGCCAAAGGCTTACAGGGAGCAGGTTTTACAGCTGGCGGAAATCGTCGGCATTTCGGATTCACTTTTTAAGCGTGCCGGCAAACTGTCCGGTGGCATGCAGCGTAAGCTGGAAATAATCCGCAGTCTGATGCACACGCCTGATGTGCTGTTCCTTGACGAGCCAACCCAAGGGCTTGATGCAGTGAGCCGCAGGGGATTGTGGAATTACATCAATACCGTGCGTGAACAATTTGGTACAACCGTGTTTCTTACCACACACTACATTGACGAGGCAGAGAACGCCACAAATGTCTGCCTCATTAATAATGGGAAAATCGCATTTTGCGGTACGCCCGACGCAATGAAGCGTCAGATTGCCTTTGACCCTACGCCTCGTGTGTGCCTGCCCTCGCTTGAGGATGCATATATTGAGTTTCTGAATAAGGGAAAGGAGGTTGCGTAAATATGGAAGCAATCATCACTAAAAAGCAATCGCGGGCTGTCCGTGAAATCAATGCCGTATGGGCGCTTATCTGCCGTGAAGTCACCGCAGCGTTTAAGTCGCCGGGGATGCTGATTATGAGCCTTGCAATGCCTGTCATTATGATGGGTATGATAGGAGGTAATCTCACGCAGAATATGACGGGTGGCCTGGGCTTTAACTTTGGTTTGTTTATGCTCGTAGGAATGATGGTCAATATGCTTTATACATTTACATCAAACGGCGTCGCTTCCCTTGTTGACGACCATGACAGTAATTTTTCCGAGGAATTTCTGGTTGCGCCTGTTTCCAGGTATGCCCTTGTTATTGGCAAAATCCTTGGTTCATGGCTGCCGGCGGCCACGAGCATGCTGGGGGCGATGATAGTCGGTGCACTTATGGGCATCTCTCTCACGCTGCCCCAATTTCTTAGCATACTTGCCCTGTCGCCGCTTATGTGCCTGTCAGCCGGCGCCATGGCAATCGTTCCTATCGGCCTGATAAAAGACCGTAAGATAGCAAATATGGTGACAACGCTGATTACGATGCCGCAAATGTTCCTGTGTGGCGCAATTATCCCGATTAACCATTCAAGCGGAATCTTATGGCTGATCAGCAGGATTCTGCCTATGACATACAGCCTTGACCTTACCCGTGCCGTGGTGTATGCAGGAACGCAGGAATACGGTGACATTGTGCTGTTTAACCCTGCCGTTAGTTTATCCGCTACTCTTATAATCGCTGTTGTTTGCCTCATGGCAGGCACGTTCTTTTACGCAAGAAGTGAGAAAAACAGGTAGAATCGTATTATTCCATTTTAATCATAAGTAGGATGTCCTGCAGTTTTTACTCAGGCATCCTGCTTTTTTGTTTTTACGAAGGTTTTTACAGTCAAAAAAAGTTCATTTTCAGGATAACAACAGGTCATTTAATTGCATTCCCATATTTAAATCCATCCCCAAAACCCTGTAACAAAAAAGGCAGAAAAAATTAATGGAAAACCTCATATCCATTGTCTGCAGAAACGCAGTTACAAAGAAAAAAATGTGCTATAATAGGAATCAAATAAAATTTCAGGAGGGGCACCTATGGGGTATAAAGTACTGGTGGCGGATGATGAATACATCATCCGCAGGGGGATTATCAGTTTTTTGAGACAATACGACGATTTTCAGCTGGCAGCAGAAGCAGAGGATGGGGAGATGGCTTTTGAGCTGGCAAAGGATATCTCGCCGGATGTTTATTTTGTTGATATTAATATGCCGTTTTTAAATGGCCTTCAATTTATAAAAAAGTTAAAAGAAATAAATCCCAGGGCAGTGGTGGTAATCATTACCGGTTACGACCGGTTTGAATATGCCAGAGAAGCGCTGCAACTGGGGGTTTTTGAATATCTTCTCAAGCCTTTGATGGAAGAACCTTTTGATGAGATGATTCAGCGGATCAGGGAAAAGCTGCTGAAGGAAGAAAGTGAGGATAAGTACCTTGACTGGGCGAGGAGCATGCTGGCGCAAAACCGTACCTATCTTGCCTCCAACTTTTGGCAGAAGGCACTGGAAGGTCATTATACAAGAGAGGAGATCAGGGAGCGTTCCCAGTATTTAAGCCTGTTCCTTCCCGAACCATTTACTGTTACAGTGGTTTCTCTGGACTATCAGAAAATGGAAGATGTAAAAGGCACATGGAATGAGGATTTGCTGTTTTTTGTTGCTGAGAATATTGCAAATGAGATGTTCCATGGACTGGTGAACCCCAACAGCTGCCAGGACAGACATGGCAACCTGGTTGTGATCTCAAAAATGGTTGCTCAGGAAGCAGCAGAGGAGCAGGTGGAGACTTATTGCAATATGCTGGAGTCCCATTTACCGGTGCGCAGCATAGTAATACAGGCAAACGGAGAGGATTACGGGGCCCTTGCTGAAACCTATGAAACGGCTGTCAGCCGGCTGAAGGAACTGGAAACCGGTTCCGCCGTGATTAAGGATGTGAAGCTCTATATTGAGGACAACTGCTCAAGAGAAGACTTTTCCTTTCAGGATGCGGCCAGCCATGTGAATTTGTCTGTTCCTCATTTAAGCCGGATGTTCCGAAGGGAGATGGGTGTCACCTTTATTGATTACTTAACCGGCGTCAGAATCCGCAAAGCAATAGAGCTTTTGCAGAACGACCAGCTGAAAATTTATGAAATCGCAGAGCTGACCGGATATGCGAACCAGCATTATTTCAGCAATGTATTTAAAAAGAACTTGGGGGTCAGCCCTGCGGAATACCGGAGATTAATCAAAACTGATAACCAGGCCTTCTCCATGCAATGATTTTATACCTTTTACTCAAATTATTGCAAAGACTTTCTTTCCTCCTTCCTGCATAATAAACCTATGGTTTAAACAAAAAAAGGAGGATTATAAAAATGAAAAAAAGCTTTCTAAGCGTATTGCTGTGCGCTTCCATGGCTGCGGCTTCCTTAGCCGGATGCAGCAGCGGAGCCAGCAGCGGGGCATCAACCACGGCAGCCCCCCAGACTACGGCAGCACAGGCGGAAACCACAGCAAAAGCAGAGGAGACCACGGCAAAAGCTCCTGATGCAGCCGGGGAAAAGCTGGTAGTGGGTTTTGCCCAGATTGGCCAGGAATCCGGATGGCGTGATGCAGAAACCCTTTCCATTCAGACTTATGCATCTGAAAACTCGGATAAGGTAGAGCTTCTTTTTGCAGATGCGCAGCAGAAGCAGGAAAACCAGATTAAGGCAATTAAAAACTTTATTGAGCAGGGCGTCGATGTTATCGGTCTTGCGCCGGTAGTGGAAACTGGATGGGATCAGGTATTTGCTGAGGCAAAAGAGGCAGGTATTCCCATTATCCTTCTGGACCGGAGAGCGGATGTCAGCGAAGATTTATACGCAACCTTTATTGGTTCTGATTTTATTGAAGAAGGCAAAATGGCTGCAAAGGAAATGGCAAAGCTGGTTGGGGAAAAGGGAAAGATTGTTGAGCTGGAAGGAACCGTAGGCGCTTCCGCAGCAACTGACCGTAAAACCGGATTTGATGATGAAATCAAAGCAAGCTATCCAGGAATTGAGATTGTAGCTTCCCAGACCGGCGACTTTACCAGAGCTCAGGGAAAAGAGGTTATGGAGTCTTTCTTAAAATCCAATAAGGATATCAAAGGCGTTTATGCACACAACGATGATATGGCCCTTGGAGCAATCGAGGCAATCAAAGAAGCAGGATTAAAGCCGGGTGAAGACATTAAGATCGTTTCCATTGACGGCGTCCGCGGAATCTTTGAAGCAATGGCAGCCGGAGAGGCAAACTGTACCGTAGAGTGTAATCCTCTGCTTGGGCCGCTTTTATTTGAAACGGCAGCAAAGCTGAAAGCAGGCCAGTCCGTTGATAAATGGGTAAAATCCGTTGATGGCGTATTCACCGCTGATATGGCAGCTAAGGTACTTCCGGACCGCAAATATTAAATGGCGGGGTTGTTGCAAAAGTATATCATTATTTTTGCAGCAACCCTTTTTATATGAGAGGAAGTGGCCTTTTAATTTAAAAGCGAGGAGGAAACACCATGAGTGCTGGAAACCAGCTGTTGACAGCCAGAAATATATCCAAGGCCTTTGGGAAGGCGGTCATTGCTTTATCTGATGTACAGTTTGATTTAAAACGGGGAGAAATACATGCCTTATTAGGGGAAAACGGTGCAGGAAAATCAACTCTTATTAAAGTCTTGACCGGAGTGGAAACCAAGGATCAGGGGGTCATTGAGCTGGAGGGAAAACAGATCAATCCAAGATCCACTCAGGAGGCGCAAAACCAAGGAATTTCAACCGTATACCAGGAAGTTAACCTTTGCCCTAATCTTTCCGTAGCGGAAAATATTTACATTGGGCGGGAACCCAGGAACCGGTTTGGAACAATTAATTGGAAAAAAATCAATGCCGATGCCAGTGACCTGCTGGAAAAATTTGATTTACATATAAATGTTACGAAAAGTCTGGATCATTACTCTGTGGCCATTCAGCAGATGGTGGCCATTGCAAGGGCCAGTGATATTGATGCCAGGGTTCTGATCTTAGATGAGCCAACCAGCAGCCTTTCTTCCGCTGAAGTTGTAAAATTGTTTCAAATCATGAGAAGGCTTCGTAAGGAAGGCATGGGAATTGTTTTTGTCACACATTTTCTGGATCAGGTTTATGAGGTCACTGACAGAATCACCGTACTTCGGAACGGAAAGTATGTAGGAACCTATTTGACCAAAGAACTGCCAAGAGTAGAGCTGGTGGGAAAAATGATAGGCAAGGATTACGCAGGGCTTAAGGAATCCATGAGTGAAAAGCAGCCGGAGGAAGCAGAGGGGCGAAAGAAAGAGACCTTTATTGAACTGGTCAATGTCAGCAGTCCGGGAACGGTAAAGGGGTTTGGACTTGAGGTGAAAAAGGGTGAGGTTCTGGGACTTTCAGGGCTGTTAGGCTCAGGCCGTTCAGAGACGGCCAAGGTCTTATTTGGCATAGATCCCATCAGCGAAGGAGAAATAAAAGTAAAGGATAAGACGGTGCACCTTCATTCTTCCTTAGATGCAATCCGAAATGGAATCGCCTTTTGTCCGGAAAACCGAAAGACAGAGGGAATAATCGGAGAGCTTTCTATCTGGGAAAATATCATACTTGCCCTTCAGGTGAAAAAGGGGATCTTTCATAAGATTTCCAGAAAAGAGGCGGAAGAGCTGGCAAAGGAGTATATTGAAAAACTTCAAATCAAAACCCCGGGAACAGAACAGCTGATTAAGAATTTAAGCGGCGGAAACCAGCAAAAGGTAATTCTCGCCAGATGGCTTGCCATTGAACCGGAGTTTTTAATGCTTGATGAGCCCACCCGGGGAATTGATATCGGAACAAAAGCAGAGATTCAGAAAATCGTAATGGACCTTGCAGGGAAAGGGATGGCAGTGCTCTTTATTTCATCAGAAATTGATGAAATGCTCCGCTGCTGTACCAGGATGATCGTGCTCCGTGATATGAAGCAGGTGGGGGAACTAACCGGAAAAGAAATATCAGAGGAAGCGATTATGCGGACTATGGCTGGAGGTGAAGCATCATGAGAGAATTATGGAACCGTTTATCAGGAAAACAGTATATTCGCCCCCTCATAATTTTCATCATGATTCTGCTTTTTAACGGCATTGTCAGCAAGGGAGAATTTTTCATGCTCTCCATTGTGGATGGACACTTATACGGACGTATTATTGATATCGTAAGAAACGGAAGCAAGCTTATGATACTGGCTGCCGGCATGACCATGATACTGGCAACGGGAGGAACCGATATTTCCGTAGGCTCTGTTATGGCGATCAGCGGAGCCATTGCATGCAGCATTGTAAACGGCAATATTTTTCCGGCATTAAACGGAAGTGTTGCCGCGGCAATCATTGTGGCAATTCTTGCCGGCGCTGCCAGCGGCATTTGGAATGGATTTTTAGTGGCAAAAATAAAGATTCAGCCAATTGTGGCCACCATGATTTTAATGGTAGCTGGAAGAGGAATCGCACAGCTGATTACCAGAGGTAAGATCGTTACCATTACCTCTGAGGCCTATTATTTTATTAATGGAGGCTATATTTTAGGACTCCCTTTCCCCTTGTTCCTTGTGCTTATTCTGGTGGGAATTTTGGTGGTATTTACAGGAAGAACGGCATTTGGCCTGTTTTTGGAATCCGTGGGCTGCAATCCAACTGCTTCTAAGTATGTGGGTATAAAGGTTGACCGGATGCTCCTGGCAATCTATACGCTTTCCGGAGCCTTTGCTGCCGTGGCCGGTTTGATTGAAAGTGCGGGAATCAAAGGTGCGGACTGCAACAATGCGGGGCTGGGGATTGAAATGGATGCCATTCTTGCCGTGGCAATCGGAGGAACCAACTTAATGGGCGGGCGTTTCTCCATTCCTGCCAGCGTCATAGGAGCGCTGATTGTACAGAGCATTACAACGACAGTACTGGCCCTTGGAGTTCCGGCAGCCTATATCCGGGTATTAAAGGCGCTGCTGATTATTGTCATCTGTCTGTCCCAGTCAAAGCAGTTTAAGGATCTGATCATCAAAGGCAGAAGGATAAACAGAAAGGTGGTTGGCTAATGGATCGGACGGGTAAAAGAAAAAAGTTTCAGATCAATAACATTTCCCTGGTTATCACTGTTGTACTGTTTGTCCTGATGTTTTTGTTCGGTTCTGTAAAGTACAATAACTTTTTATCCTTATCAACCTTTTTAAACCTCTTTAATGACAATGCCTACCTGATGATAGCGGCAATCGGAGCCACTTTTGTGCTCATAACCGGAGGAATCGATATTTCCATTGCGTCTACCATAGCATTTACCGGTGTTGGTTCCGCTTACTTACTGGAACGGGGAGTTCCGGCATTTCTGGTGATTATTCTGATGCTTGGTGCAGGAATCCTCGTAGGCTGCACCCAGGGGGCTTTGATTCATTACTTTAAGCTTCAGCCGTTTATTGTGACTTTGGCCGGCCAGTTTTTGATGCGGGGGCTTTGCGTTGTGATCAGTGAACGTTCCATTCCCATCAGTAATCCGTTTTTCAAGACAATGGCTCTTGGAAAGGTAGCGGTCCGTCTGGGAGAAGCAAAAGCCTGGAACGGGAAAATTTATTATTATGTATTCATCCTTGTGATTGTCTTTGCGGCTGCGGTTTATACCCTGAGATATACAAAGTTTGGAAGGTGTTTATATGCCCTGGGAGGCGGTGAAACGTCCGCAAGTCTTATGGGATTAAACGTTGCGGGAACAAAGATTGCGGCATACGGGATCAGCAGCTTTTGTGCAGCTCTCGGAGGAATCGTGTTCAGTTTTTATACTCTGGCAGGATTTGGCCTTCAAAATTTAGGCCTGGAACTGGATGCCCTTTCTTCCGCTGTGATCGGCGGCACCCTTCTTACCGGAGGTGTAGGAACTGTGGCAGGTACGGTTATCGGCGTTATGATAGAAGGAATTATCCAGACAATCGTTACCTACCAGAATTTAAATACCTGGTGGACAAAAGTTACCATTGCAGCCCTTCTTTGTTTCTTTATTGTAATTCAGAGAATCATCGCAATCCGCACAGAGAAATCAAAGGGAAAGGACGGGCAATAAAGCAAATAATGGAGTTGTAAGAGTCTGTTAACTTCGGTATACTGGACAGGACAGGATGTATTTATGAAAATAGGGGTGAGTGTAATGAAATATTGGAAGAAAAAATTCATGGATATGAAAATTCGTGATAAAATGATTAATTCTCATATTTTTATTGCCCTCATTCCTTTCTGCTTTGTGGGAATTTTGGGGATTATCAGCTCAACCAGAGAGGCGGAGCGAAATGTGACCCAGCATACGTCCCTGCTGGTGGGGCAGGTGCAGCATACAACGGATATTTATATAAGCAGTATTGAAAAGACTGCAAATATGCTGATCCGGATTATTGAGCCCATGCATCTTGGAAAGATACCGTCTGCCGGGGACAGCCGCTGGAAAGAGTATGAAACAGCCCTGAAAAACAGCTTTGAAGTGGTGGCGGATACTCACGATGAGATTGCGGGTATTTTCTTTGCTACTGAGCACGATATGTATGTGGGAACAGGGATGTCCAGAATCTCCCGGGACCCTTTTGTCAATGAGGTCTGGTATGAAAAAGCAGCGTCATCTCCAGGAGAGATGCAGATCATCAGCGATGTTACCGGAAGGAATATTGTTACGGAGGCCGCTTACAGCATTGACGATGTATTTTCAGTGATGAAAGCAGTCATTGACCCGGAAACAGGGGAAAGAGTGGGCGTATTGCTGTTTGATGTTAAGCATGAAATCATTTCCTCCGCCATCCAGGATGCGAACATCGGTGAAAATGGATTCGTATTTGTTCTGGATGAGCAGAATCATCTGGTATATGCGCCAACCAATAAAATCGTCTACCGCATCCGCCCGGAATGGCTGTGGAATGAAGAAGAGCCTGTGACCGCGGTTATTAATGGGGAAAAATATCAGATCAGCTATCAAAAATCCGCCTATACCGGCTGGAAAACGGTCAGCGTTTCATCTTACCGGGAAATCATGGGCGGAATAAATACCATGCTGTTCATGTTTGGCTGGGTTCTGGTTTTAACCATTCTCACGGTATTTATTGTAGCGGTGAAGATTTCAGAGACGGTGACAAAACCCATTGTCAGGCTACGAAACCTGATGAAGGAGACGGAAAAAGGTAATCTGTCCGTCCGGTTTGAAGGCAATTATTTAGATGAGGTCAGCGAGCTTGGCCGCCGGTTCAACCAGATGCTGGAGCGGATACAGGAATTAATGGAGGAGGTTTATAAGGAACAGGAAAACAAGAGGAAAGCACAGCTTAAGGCAGTTCAGGAGCAGTTTAAACCGCATTTTTTATACAATACCCTTGACACCATAGGCTGGATGGCAAGAGAACATTCCGCTTATGACATTGTCCATCTTGTGGATGCCCTTACCAATGTTTTCCGCATCAGCTTAAGCAAGGGAAAAGACTACATTACCATTGAGGAAGAAATCCGTTACATTTCCAATTATCTCTACATACAGAAAATCCGTTACGGGCCAAAGGTGCAGTATGAAATTCAGGCGGAGGAAGACTGCATGAAGGTGATTCTGCCGAAAATGATCCTGCAGCCTCTGGTGGAAAACTCCATTTACCATGGGGTGAAAATGAAAAACGGAGACGGGCATTTAAAGGTCACCGGAAGGGTGGAAGATGATTGGGTGAGCCTGGAAGTCTGGGATGACGGGAAGGGCATGGAAGAAGAAAAGGTCGGGGAATTATCCAGGTTGCTAAATGAGCCGGGAGAAGCCGGCAGAAACAGAAGTTTTGGGTTGTTTTATATTAAGGAGCGGCTGCGAATCCGGTATGGAGAACAGTTCCAGGTATTGGTGGAAAGCAAAGAGGGGCAGGGGACGCGTATTGTTATACGAATTCCGAAAGAAATTCAAAGTGATCTTGAAAAAGGGTAAAATGGAAAAAAGAACGAAATTACTTATGATATTGCTGATAACGGTATTTGGGTTTTTAGGATGCCGTATTTATAACGGGGCAATTACCCAAACGGTTTATAAAAGCGATGTGGAGTATGTGATCGGTGTTTCCCAGGCAAATATGCGTGAGGCATGGAGGATTGCATTGATTCATGAGATCCAGGAGGAAGCGGGAAAGTATCCGAATATCAGGATCGTTACGGCAGATGCCACCTCCAGCGTTGAGAAGCAGGAAAAGGATGTTGACAGGCTTCTGGATTTCGGCATAGATCTTTTGATCATATCTCCCTGTGATTCCAGCCGTCTGACAAAGAAGGTGGGAGATGTATATCAGGAAGGAGTTCCTGTGATTGTCATGGACCGAAGCGTGGAAGGCTTTGATTATAACCTGTTTATCGGCCCTGATAATAATCTGATCGGGAAGCAGGGAGGAGAATGTGCGGTCCGGTTGCTGGAAAACGGAAAAGGGAAGATTCTGGAGCTTCGTGCAACTGCAGGTTCCCTTCAAAGCGAGGAGAGAAGCCAGGGCTTTGACTCTGTGATCAGGGATTATCCTGATATAGAAAAGACTGCCTGTGATTTGAAAAACGACATGAAGGATCCAGCCTATGATGCAGTTTTTTCCATGAAGGAGGAACTGAAAGGAGTTTCTCTTATATTTGCCAACAATGATTCCGTGGCTTTTGGGGCATATGAGGCCTTAAAGGACAGGAATCTGGCTGAGAAGATAAAGGTCATTGGGTGTGACGGCTTTACCGGAGAAAACGAAGGGGTGGATTTGGTGCGGAAGGGAAAGCTTGCGGCAACGATTTCCTGCCCCACAGGAGGAAAAGAAGCGGTACAATATGCCATCAATATTCTGCGGAAGGAAAGCGGCGTTCCCAAGCAGGTGATTTTAAGAAGCCATACGATCTATCCCCAAAATGCCGGGGAGTATCTGGCGGCACTTGACAGAGAAAGCATTGACGACGGCAGGAGAATTACAGTAGGATATTCCCAGGTAGGACAGGAGAGCCAGTGGAGGCTTGCAAATACCCGTTCCATTCAGGAGGCAGCCAGGGAATTTAACATGGAGCTTCTCTTTGACAGTGCAGACCAGTCCCAGGAAAAGCAAATCCAGGCCATCCGCAGGTTTATTAAGGAGAAGGTGGATGTAATTGTAGTTTCTCCGGTAGTTGAGACCGGATGGGATGCGGTCTTAAAAGAGGCAAAGAAAGCAAATATCCCTGTAGTGATGTCTGACCGGAGAATAGAAGCAGGGGATGATTTGACAACCACTTATATTGGTGCTGATTTTTTAGAGGAAGGGCGAAGAGCCATGCGCTGGCTGAAAGAACATGTAAAACCACACCAGGGGATTGTTCGTATTTTAGAGCTTCAGGGTAGTGAAGGCGCCACCCCTACGGAAGAGAGAAAGAAAGGTTTTTTTGAAATATTGGAGGAAAATCCCCAGTACCAGATTGTATATACGGATTACGGTGATTTTACTTATGAGGGAGGAAAACGGGTTGTTGAGGAATACATAAACAGCCATAACTGGGATGTGGATATCATCTATTCCCACAACGACGATATGGCCCTTGGAGCCATTGAAGCCTTGGAATCCCATGGATTAAATCCGGGGAAAGATATAACGATTGTTTCCGTGGATGCGACGAAAGAAGCGTTTCAGGCGATGATTGACGGCAAACTCAACTGTGCGGTGGAATGCAGTCCGCTTTTAGGTCCGCCCCTTATGAAGGCAATCCGGGATATGATTGCAGGAAAGGAAATGCCCCTTCGGATTATAACAGAAGAAAAGGTGTATGATCAATCTGATGCAGAAGAAGTGATAAAAACCAGGGAATATTAAGTGTATTTTTATAAAAAGTACTTGATTATTTGCAAAAAGTATAGTATTATAATTGTACGAATTGATTCGCCAATTTGTACAATTAGGAAGCAGAAGTGGCGGAATTGGCAGACGCGCACGGTTCAGGTCCGTGTGGTAGCAATACCTTGAGGGTTCAAGTCCCTTCTTCTGCATCGTGATGCTGAAATGTCCTGTGGAAAACTCCACAGGACATTTTTTTTCAGTTATATATACTATAAATATATAATAGAAACAAATTACTTTTCTGCTTACTTCATGGAAGCACTGTCAACAATACATACTGCCTGGTCATGAAGCCATAGATAATTGGCAGGGTATTTTGTACTTATCATTTTTTTCTTCAGATTCTGATAGGCCTCCTGCTTGTCATTTCCGGTAATTAGCAGCATTACCTTTTTGGAATCCAAAATATCCTTGATTCCAAGGGTATACCCCTGAGAAACAGTTTGATTGCTTGATACAAGCATGGAATGAGTCTTTGTTTTGGAATCCAGTTCTGTTTTATGGGTAAATGGATTTATTTCCTCCCTGGGTTCATTCAACCCCAGATGGCCGTTTTTTCCAATTCCCAGAATACAGAAGTCGATTCCTCCATTTTCGGTAATGAGTGAAGAAATTCGCTTACATTCATATTCTTCATTTTCTTCAGCCGGATTAAATGATAGATAACGCTCATCCGGAATGTTGAGTGGTATCAGGATATGCTTGCGAATGTAGTATTCGCAGGTTGCTGGGTTTTCCTTTTTAAGTCCGCACCATTCATCCAGTTTTATGATACGCATCTTTCCGGTATCTATCTGCTCTCTTTTTATTGCCTGAACAAAAAGTCCATACGTTTCTGTGGGTGAAGCACCAGTTGCAATGCAAAATAAAGCATCAGGCTTCTCCCTCAGGCAGTGGATGAGAAGTTCGCAGGCCCTTTCGCTCATTTCTTTATAATTTCTGGTTTCTAAAATATTCATTTTAATCCTCCTTTAATAAAATAATAATTTAATAAAGTTAATTATATATAATTAAGCTAAAAAATACAATTCATATATTTGAAAAAGATAAAAAAATAGTAAATATGCATAAAAAAATAAAGATAAAGTGTTTATTTTAACTAAAAATTATTGTATTAAAAGGAAGATGGATGGATTTTATTGACATATAAAGAAAAACAATATATAATAAACTAACTTTATTAATTAAATATATTAATGAGAACAGAAAGAGGCAGAGCATATGGCAAAGTACGAACCATCCCATTTGAAAAATATGAATACAAAGATTGTTTTTCAAGAATTCAGGAGCAATGAAAGCCTGTTTGTGAATAAAATTGCCCAAACTACCAGGATCAGTGTTCCGACAGTCATGAAAATTGTGGAATTCCTGATAGAAAAGCAGTTGATTGTAGAGCAGGAATATACGACAACTAAAGTTGGCAGAAAACCAAACATGCTCAAATTAAATCGTGATAAATATTATTCCGTAGGGATTATATATGAAGGAGATTATCTGATTATGGGAATTGTAGATCTGGCAGGAAATGTGCTTCATTATGTCCAGGTCAGGTGCGGGCACCATTTTGAATCCTCCTTATTCCTAAATATTGATAAATTGCTGGAAATGAGCGGAAAAGACGTCAATGATCTGATTGGTATCGGAATTGGAATTCCCTGCATTTTTGATGCAAAAGCAAGAGAAATTACGGCTCCTCTGATAGGAATTAACACCCCCATATATTTTGGAGATACAATAGATCGGATTTCTGAAAAATACAATGCAAAGGTAATTGTTGATAATGATCTGAACATGCAGGCATTTGGAGAATATGTATCTTTTAAACCGCCAATAAAGGATGATCTGATATTTATCTCTCTCGGTACCGGCTTGGGGGCAGGAGTGATCATAGACGGAAAGGTAAGAAAAGGAAATAACAATGTTTGTGGTGAAATTGGATATATGATGTTTGAATATTCAGAGGAAAAGCCGAATTCCGGATGGCTGGAAGAAAAAATAAATCTGAGTGCCATAAAAGAGAAATTTGGCATTGTGGATGCTTCTGATGATGGGAACAGAACAGATGCGATTGCATATGTATCAGGATATCTTGCGCTTATCGTGAACAACATGATCTGTTGCTACGATGTTTCAAATATTGTGCTGGATGGTTATGTGATTGATCTGCTGGGGGAGGGGCTTATAAAGGAAACGCAGAGAAAGCTTGATAAAATCTGCTTTAAATCAGTTCAGATCAGAAAAAGAAACGTAGTTTTTCCTGGTGTGTCAGGAGGCGCCCTTCTTGCTGGGAATGTATGGCTGGAAGAAACTTTTAAATAAAAAGAGTGCTGGAAGAGGTGATTTTTATACTTAGCAATGTAAATGAACAGGACATTAATTTTAACGTTTTCCTGGGATTTGACGGGTTTATTGATAAAATATTAAAACCTATTAAAATAAAATCGGAAAAATCCACAGTCTCATTCCGGACAATGGAAGAATTCTCTGGTTATCTGAAAGAAAAGAGCGGGAAAAGCTGCAGCATCGATATGGAAACGCTTCAGGAAAAGATTGGAGGAAACATGCCTATTGCTGCAAATGCCCTGGGGAATCTGGGCTGTAAAACCGTGTGTGTGGGAGCCATGGGATTTCCTGAAATTGTACCCATGTTTCGGAATATGAGCAGTAATTGCACATTGGTTTCAGTTTCTAATCCCGGTTACTGCAGTTCTCTGGAATTTGATGACGGTAAGCTCATGCTGGCAACTAATACCTACATTGATCAGCTGGATTATGACGTGCTGATTGGCCGGGTTACCAAAGAAGCAATGATTAAGTATTTCGACCATTGTGATGCGGTGGCATTTTTAAACTGGGGTGAACTGATACATAGCAATGATATCTGGGGAAATATCCTGGAAGACATTTTGCCGGAATGTACTTTTAAAAAGAAAAAGGTCATGTTAGTTGATTTTTCTGACTTTTCAAAACGTAAAAGCAGGGAAATAACAAAGATGCTTCAACTGATGGAAGATTATTCTAAATATTTTGATATTACAGTGAGCTTAAATGAAAATGAACTGGAATTGTTTTTTGATAAACTGGATCTGGATGTAGCAGGAAATACATTGGAGGATAAGATGATCGCACTGTCAAAGAAGTTCATCTGCAAAAATTTTGTGGTACATCTTTTGGATTTTTCACAGTATGTAAAGGAGGGAAAGGTTTATACGGTTGAGAAAGAAGTGATCAAAGATCCAAAGGTTATAACAGGAGGAGGAGATAATTTTAACGCAGGACTATTGTTTGGGCTGCTGCTTGGGCTTGATATGGAAGAAGCAATCCGTGTGGGGGCCGGTTTATCCTGCCTGTATGTCAGAGATGGTAAAAAAGTAACGTTTCAAAAACTGGCGGGTTATAATTTTAAAGCCAGAATCTGAGATTAGAAAAGGAGAAGTCTTATGGAAAAGAATGCTAAAAAACTGAAAATTGCAATAATAGGAGCGGGAAGTGTTTCTTTTTGCCCCACAACTGTTTCCGATATCTTAAGAAACGAGTCAATTAAAACCACAAATCTTGAAATTGCATTGATGGATATTAACCAGGAAGCTCTTAATGTTAGTAATGAATTTTGTCAGAAATTAAAAGAAGCGTGTAAAAAAGATGCAAAAATCGTGGCGACACTGGATTTACGGCAGGCTCTTTCTGATGCGGACTTTGTAGTTACTGCAATTGAAAAGGAGCGTTATTACTACTGGTCACAGGATTTCCATGTACCCAGAAAATATGGATTCAGACAGGTTTATGGAGAAAACGGAGGACCAGGCGGTATGTTTCACACGCTTCGCAATTTAGGGCCAATGCTGGAAATTGCAAAAATGATGGAAGAAGTGTGTCCGGAGGCATACCTGCTTAACTATACAAACCCGGAAGCGAAACTTGTGGGAATGATTGCGAGGGCTACTAAGATAAAGGTTGTAGGGCTTTGCCACGGTGAACAGATGGGCATAGATCAGGTGGCAAAAATACTGGGGATTAATAAGGACGAGATAGAGACAGAGGTCAGCGGTTTAAATCATTTTGGTGTTATTACCAGGATCGTTGATAAAAAGACCGGGAAGGATCTCTATCCTGAGTTGCTGGAGAGGGAACGCAGGATGGAGAAGCTTACAAGCTGGGATGAAATGGCACTTTCAAGAATGATGCTCAGGGTTTATGGAGTCTGGGTATATCCGGGAGCAAATCACATTGGTGAGTATATGGCATGGAGTGACCAGTTCCTGGCATCCGCCCAGATGCAGTACTTCTACGATCCCATGACAGAGTCACCATGGGAAAGCATCACAAATGAACCGCTGGAATTTATTTATTCCATTGCAGGGCGCAAATGGGAGAATGATGTGTTTAAAACAGAAAAGAAAGATGTGTTTAAAGAGGCATTTAATGCAGATAACAAATTTACCCAGAACCATGAATACGGTGTGCCTATTATAGAAGCGATTGCTTTTAATAAACGGCTGAAAGTGGGGGCTGTGAATGTAGTGAATGAAGGGTATGCACCGGGACTGCCCGAAGGGATGGTGGTTGAAGTTCCGGCAATCATTGACGGCCAAGGGATTCATCCCGTAAAGACACAGAAGATTCCGGCCGGTATCGCTGCCATGATTGCAACACAGGGAGCGGTAGCTGATCTGTTGTATGAAGCATATAACGAAAAAAGCCGGAAAAAGCTGCTTCAGGCCTTGTTATTAGACCCCACTGTTTCGACTTATAGCAATGCTGTAAATTTAATAAATGAAATGTTTGAACTTCAGAAAGATATTTTGCCCGAAATGAACTGGTAACCGGCGTGGAGAAGGCGCAGGAAAATAATAAAGGAGATTTATTATGAGGGGAAAAGTAATAAAACTGATTGCAGCAGCAATGGTAATTATGACAGCGGCGGCAGGAATTGCGGGATGCGGTAAAAAAGAAGATGGATCAGCAGCCGGAAAGATTGCCAAGGAAAAAACAGAGTTTAAATTCATTACGTCTATGGCAGATGCAGAACGCACGGAAATTATTGATTTTGTAGTAAACCAGTTAAAGGACAAGTATCCCAATGTTACATTTGTAAATGAGTCCGGTGAAGACTATAACAGCAAGGCAAAGCTCGCATTTAGCTCGGGAAGCGGTTATTCACTGGTGCTTACTGATGATCTTGGATTAACGGCATTGCGTGAAGCAGATTACCTTCTGGATTTAAGTCAATATATAAAAGAAAGAGGATGGGTGGATAAGCAACTGGAAGGTGCAACAAATTTTTATAATCAAAGAACCCCTGATAAGCAGTATACGGTGGGAATGAATTATGCTCCGATCGTCGTGTATTATAATAAAGAAATCTTCCGGCAATTAAATGTGGAAGTGCCAAAAACAATTCAGGAGTTCGAAGATATTTTAAAGAAAGCTGTTCAGGAAGGATATATTGGCGCAGAAAACTGCAAGGATAATATCAATGGCTGGTACATCCAAAGCATGGTACAAAATAAAGCTCCTTTTGATGATGTGCTGAAGTGGTATTATTTGGAGGACTCAAAAGGAAGCATGAAAACTGCATTTATAGAATCCTCTGAAATAGTAAAAAGATGGTCTGATGCAGGATATTTCCGTAAGGATTATGAAGGAATTGATTATGGTGATGTGCCTTCCCTCTTTGGACAGGGAAAAACTGCTATGTCACTGGACGGAAACTGGTTTTTATATGATTACGAGAATACAGGACTGGATATTGGAGTATTTGCATTTCCTGGTGTGACCGATCAATCAGCAGAAAATTATATTATCAATCCGGTAGACGCCGCATTCGCAATCGGGAAGCAGACAGATGAAACTCAACTGGCAGTAGCGCTTGATTTTATTGATCTGATGCTTACGCCGGAAACGGCAGAGCAATGGCTTGCAAAAGGATCAATTCCGTCTTTGAAACATAGCTTTGACGATGCATCTTCCTCTCCCCTGACCAAAGAACTTTTGGCTGCGATTCAGGATACAAGAAGTGGATTTTATCTTGACAATGTAAAACCGGGCTTTTTGGATATTTTCTTAAAAGAAGTACAGCTGTATTTGACAGGTGACCAAACAGCAGAAGATATGTGGAAAAGAATCGATGAATTCTGGCATCAGAGTTAAAAATCTCTGAGTCTGGGAAGTTAGGTGATAAAATGTTGAGAACGAAAATACATAATAGGAGTGTTAACAGATTCGGAGCAACCCCTTATTTGTTTGTTCTGCCAGGAATGATTTTGTTTTTTCTGATTGCTGTAATACCTATATTTCAAACGTTGGGATTGAGCTTTACAGACTGGAATGGTGTTACTGCATTTGATAAAATCAACTTTGTGGGGGCAGACAATTATAAAACAGTAATTACAGGGCTGGAATTTCGGATGGCAATAAAAAACAACCTGCTTTGGGCAGTTGTATCCATTACTGTTCCTATAGCGATCGGGCTGATTCAGGCAGCGGTGATTATCAATAGTAATGTTAAGTTTAAAAATTTATTTCAGCTGCTTTTATTTCTGCCTCAGATATTATCAAGTATGGTTATGTCCATTATGTGGTTGGCTATTTATGATCCTGCAAGCGGAATATTAAATGCAGTTCTGGATGCAGTGGGGCTTGACAGCCTCATACGTCCATGGCTTGGAGACAAGAATACGGCCATATATGCTCTTTTCGTTATGAGTGTATGGACTGCTTATGGATTTAATACGGTGATATACTGTACCGCTATCAGATCGGTAGATCAGACTATGTATGAAGCGGCAACAGTTGACGGAGCAAATTTTCTGCAGACTTTTTTTTGGATCACCATTCCTTCCATCAGTAAGACGACAACGACCTTGCTTTTGCTTTCCTTGATCGGGGCTTTTAAGGTATTTGATCTGGTGTATCAGATGACCAGAGGAGGCCCAGGTTATTATACCTATGTGATCTCCTACTATTTGTATCAATCTGCATTTACATCAAATAAAATAGGGGTTGGATGTGGGATTGCAGTTTTGCTTACGATTATCGTATTTATTGTATCAAGAGTATTTTTACGTCTCAGAAGGGAGGAGTAGATCATGAAAAAGCCAAGGCTTATAGGCGCTTATGTATTTTTAATTATTTCCTGCTTGTTTACCATTTTTCCAATGCTCTTCCTGCTGGTACTGTCTCTGAGAACAAAGGTAGATATTATTAGGGAAGGTGTACTCAATATACCCACAAACCTGCATTTTGAAAATTATGTTAAGGCTTGGGAAACCGGGCATTTCTCCACTTACTTTTCAAACAGCATTATTATCTCTGTAATTTCTGTAGCAGGGGTTTTAGTATGCGCAACGCTCATAGCGTATGCGATGGTTTATTATGAATTCATGGGAAAAGGACTGGTGAATTCCCTGATTCTGATTGGGTTGATTATTCCGTTTGAAATCGTGATTATCCCACTGTTTTATAACATGAAGTTTATGGGACTTTTGGGCACAAGAGCTCCTGTTTACCTGACTCATATTGCACTTAATATTCCGTTTTCGGTATTCCTGCTAAAAGGGTTTATTAAAGATATTCCCGGATCACTGGTGGAGTCGGCCAGGATAGATGGCGCGCCGGAATTGACCGTTTTGTGCAAAATCATAGTGCCGGTTATTATGCCGGCATTGGTTTCCATTATTATACTCATATTTATGTGGACCTGGAATGACTTTATGTTGTCTAATATCATGTTGGGAGAAGACAGAATCAGGACACTGCCCCTTGGATTAAGTTTCTTTAAAGGTAAATTTACCAGAGATATACCGCTGACATCGGCAGCATCAACAATCATTATGACACCAGTACTGCTGGTATATCTGGTATTCCAAAAATATATGATTAAGGGTCTGACCATGGGTGCCGTAAAGGAATAACGGAATGTTTGGATATGAGCAATGAAAGAAAGGCGGGGCAGAATGAGAGATTTGCGGAATATAGTGGAACAAATGTCAATAAAGGATAAAATGGCAGAAATCACTCAATTATGTGGAAGCGGGTATGGAGAAGATGAAAATGTCTTTATGGGGATTGATTATCAGTTTGAATTGGCTCAGCATATGGTGGATAATGTAGGTTCTGTTTTAGGAATATCAGGGGCAGGACGTGTGAAGGCCATCCAAAAAAAGCATCTGGAAACATCTGCACATAAAATCCCCCTTTTATTTATGCATGATATTATTCATGGATATAAGACCATATTCCCATCTCCTCTGGCTATGTCGTGCACCTGGCAGCCTGGCCTGGTAAAAGTATCCGCTGAAATTGCAGCGAAAGAGGCTGCAGTTTCAGGACTTCATTTGACATTTTCTCCTATGTGTGATCTGGCGAGAGATGCCAGATGGGGAAGAGTAGTCGAAACAAGCGGAGAAGATGTTTATTTAAATGCTTTGTATGCGAAAGCTTATGTAGAGGGGTATCAGGGAAATGATGTATCATCAAGGTATAAAATAGCATCCTGCCTGAAACATTTCGCTGCATATGGAATTGCAGAAGGCGGCCGCGATTATCATACGACAGAAGCAAGTGAATATTCACTGCGGGAATATCATTTTCCCGCCTATAAGGCGGCAGTGGATGCAGGTGCTAAAATGGTGATGACCTCTTTTAATGCGCTAAACGGAATTCCGTCTACTGGAAACCAATGGTTGTTTCAGGATGTGCTGAGAAAAGAGTGGGGATTTGCGGGGACGGTAATTTCAGATTGTACAGCCATTGTCGAATTGATTCATCACGGATTTGCGGCAGATGAAGCAGAAGCAGCGAAAAAAGCAATTGACGCAGGAGTTGACATTGAAATGGTGTCAAATACTTATTATAATCATGTGCAGCGGCTGATTGAAAATGGAAAATTAACAGAGGCACAGATTGATGAAGCAGTGTATCGTGTGCTGGTAATGAAAGAAGAACTGGGACTTTTCGATAATCCATATAAGGATGCAGATGAAGGTCTGGAGAAGCAGTATGTTCTGTGTGATTCACATAGACAGGCTGCCAGAGAGATTGCCCGTGAATCAATGGTATTATTAAAGAATGATGGAGTTCTTCCGCTGGAAAAAAACGCTGAAAAGATAGCTTTACTGGGGCCGTTTGCAGATTCGCGCCAGATGCTGGATTCCTGGTCCGTATGCGGAGAAGAAAAAGACTGCATTACTTTGAAAGAAGCATTTCTGGAAAAAACAGACATTAAATGTGTATCAGCTCCCGGAATTATGAAATACGAAGAAACCCGGATAGAGGAAGCAGTGAAACTTGCTGAAAGCAGCGATGTCATTATACTGGCCCTGGGTGAAGATCCCTTGATGAGCGGTGAGTCAAACAGCCGGATGGATATTGCACTGCCGGGATATCAGGAACTGTTTGCGGAACGGATCTTTTCGTTAGGCAAATCAGTGATTGTGGTTTTGTATAACGGAAGGCCTCTGGCAATTCCCAATATTGCAAAAAAAGCCAGTGCAGTGCTGGAAGCATGGTTTCCAGGTACCGAAGGAAACCGTGCGGTATGTGATGTTTTATTGGGAGATCACTCCCCTGGCGGGAGGCTTACCATGTCATTTCCATACGCAGTTGGCCAGTGCCCGATCTACTATGACCGTTACAGTTCCGGACGTCCCGCAAAGGATGTATATCATTCTGACCGGTTTTCTCTAAGGTATATGGATGGCCAAAGTGTACCCCTGTATCCATTTGGGTATGGACTGACTTACACCCAATTTAAGTATGGTGATGTTATCTTATCTAAACATTTGATGAAAAAAAATGAGACTATAATGGCAAGCTGTGTGATAAAAAATGTTGGAGAAAGGCAGGGGACGGAGACTGTTCAGTTGTATTTAAGAGATATGGCAGGAAGTCTGGTTCGCCCGATCCGAATGCTGAAAGGATTTGAGCGTGTTACATTAAAAGAAGGAGAAGAGCGGGAAGTCAGGTTTATGATTGGTGAAGAAATGCTTAAATTCCATACATTGGAGACGGGATTTGCAGCTGAGCAAGGGAAGTTCCGGGTCTATATTGCCAGGGATGCTTCGGTGGAAGAGTACGCAGAGTTTGAGTTCTTTTATTAAATTTATTAGGTATGGGAAAGCCAGCGCCTTGAGGCGCTGGCCGGTAACAAAGGCTTACAGCCTTAGCGGAATCATCGTTTTACAGGTGGTCTTGATTCTCATAATTTTGTCATGCTCATACCAGGTTCATAGACAACATATTGGTTGCGGCCGTGTTTCTTTGCATGATAAAGAGCAATGTCGGCTTTTTCATACAATTCCTCAAACACAGTTCCATCTTCCGGGTAGGCCGCTGTTCCCAGGCTGCCGGAAATATGTGCTTCCGGTTCCAGAGCGCTGCCTATGAGGCTGCATAAATTTTCCAGACGCGCATATAAATCCATATTATAGGCCACGTCTTTTAATAATATGATAAATTCGTCGCCGCCCAGCCGTCCAAAGATGTCATCCCGCCTTAAAGCGGATTTCAGCCTTGAAGCGGCACGGTGAAGGGCCTTATCTCCAAACTGATGACCGTAATTATCATTGAGCTGTTTGAACTGGTCGATATCCAGCATAATCAGGATGTGATGGCCCTGGTTGTTTTTTAATGTATTGCGTATTGCGTGTATGGCAGTTGCCCTGTTCAGCAGCCCGGTCAGGGAATCCTGTTTAGAAAGCTCCTGAAGAGTCAGAGCCTCCCGTTTGGATGCATCAATGTCCTTAATGAGGATAAATGCCTTAATGGTATCGGTATAGGGATCAGAAACGATCTGTACCAGGCCAAGCCCCCAGTAAACGCTGCCGTCAGGCCGTAAACGCCGGTGTTCCAGCCGTAAGGACCGGTTTCCCCGATAGTAGTGGTAGAGCAATTGATTTTTATTGAAGAATTTTAGATACATTTCCCGGTCTTCTTTAAAAATGTGATGCTCCGCAATGTAGCTCATGATGCTGGAAAAAGAATTAGTAACATATTCCGGCATGGTCTGGGTCATCTCTCCAATAATCTCTTCAAATAAGTCGAATTTTAAATTATATTCGTAATAGCCGATACAGTCCTTTTTCTGTTCACGCATGTATTCCATCCATTTTTGATAAGCCAGTTCTTTTTCGTAATGGTCCGTAATATTCTGGTAGGATATGATTCCTCTTAAGGGCCTTTGGTCCTCAGTACACACCAGTGAATAATGAGTGGAGAACCAGTGATATTCTCCTGAACCTGTTTTTAAGCGTGTGATGCATTTTCCTTCGGGTATTCCCTTTTCCATATTTTCATAAAAAGCCAGAAAGTCGATGACGCTTTCTCTGTGTACGATGCCGTTTTCAATAAGAAATTCCGGGGAGAGAGGCATGGTGTAGGGAAAGGGGAAGGTTCTGGAAAATTCAGGTGAGGGGGAAAGAGTTCTGGAAGGAATATCATAGATGCTTACAAGGCAGCCAGAATGCTGGCTGGCCAATCGGTATTGTTCTTCACGGATCCGTAATTGTTCCTGGAGTTTTTTCATGGATGTGATATCCGAGATCGCACAGTACAATAGTTCTTCCTCAGGGATGTAATTCAGTTGTAAGGAACACCAGACGCAGTTTTGTTGTATTTTTGCTTTGAATTCCAACTCAAAGCTGGCTGCCTGGCCTGTTAAATGGCTGCGTATCTCTGTCAGCAGCTCCGGATATTCTGATTCGCATACCATGTCCTTAAGAGAAGCAGGTGTTTGGAATAACTCCTTTATGGCCTGATTAAAATAAAGGATGGTAAAGCTCTCATCGGTTTTAAGCTTTAGTATGCCGCAAGGGATGCGATCTAAAAAAGGATCTTCGTTCATTGTTCACTTTCCCCCATAAGTGCTTATGAAAATAGAAATAGGCTTTATTATGAATATATGAGGCATGCTGTCAAAAAATGCACAAAAAAAATGAATTTAGTAAACATTGGAACATAAATGATCAGAAATTCAGACACAATAAAATAAAAGGTGCACGGCCAGATAAAACACTGGCTTTGCACCTTTGCAAGTTGAGCAGGAAATAATCATTTCCGGTACAGATATACAGGTCTGCCGCTTTCTATTTTTCTTTGAGGTTCTCCCTGGATCAAAGGCAGGACATATTCCAGAAAATCCTGGGTAACATCGGTACCATTGCTGCAAATCCATTGGGAAGGGAACAGCTTTTCCTGGTTGCACACCTGGTTGACATCAACCGTGGTGCATTCCATGGAATAAGGGGAATTTCCTGTGCGGTGAAAGGCAACCATCTTTCCGGTAATGCCTTTTAACGCGGCTTTTATTCCTTCTGAACCTGCCTGTACAGATTCTTCAATGTCGGTTGCAGAAGCCAGCATGCCGCTGCAGCGCTGGTTTACATTCAGCTCAATGGAACGGACCTTTACGCCAAAGCGGTCCCGTACAAAATTCTCCAGCATTTTGCCGCTTCCTGTCAGCATTTTATGGCCAAAGGTGTCTAAACGGACTTCATCTGCATATTCGCAAATGAATTTGCCCTGTGCATCAGAGAGTCCTTCTGAGATGCAGATGATAACAGAGCTGTTTTTACTGAGGGCAGCCTTCACATCTGATGAGAACCGCTCAAAATTAAAATCCGTTTCAGGAAGATAGATGAGTACAGGATTGTCCCCTTCAAATTTTCTGGCCAGGGCACTGGCAGCGGTGAGCCAGCCTGCGTGACGCCCCATCAGTTCTACGATGGTAACGGATTTTTGCTGATAGACAGAAGCGTCCAGAACGATTTCCCTTACGGTATCAGCTACGTATTTGGCGGCGCTGCCGTATCCGGGAGTATGATCCGTTAATATTAAGTCATTATCAATGGTTTTGGGAATTCCAATGAAACGGATGGCACTGTTATGATGGGTGGCGTAGCGGGAAAGCTTGCTTACCGTATCCATGGAATCATTACCGCCGATGTAAAAGAAATATCCGATTTCCATTGCCCTGAATTTTTCAAACAGAGCCGGATAAAAGGGAGAAGATAAATCATCAGGAAGTTTATAGCGGCAGGAGCCTAAATAAGCAGCAGGCGTTAATTTCAGAAGTTCCAGTTCTTCTTCCGTCAAATCACCTGTTAAATCCATATAATTATCGGACATGAAGCCTTCTATGCCGTTGATCATTCCGTAAACCCGGCCGATTTCTTCATGAGCCGTTCCTTCTTTAATGACGCCGTAAAGGCTTGCATTGATCACAGCGGTTGGTCCGCCGGATTGTCCTACGATTGCATTTTTCTTCATGTATAGTATCCTCCAAGTTTGCATATGCCACGGGCACCTTCCCTATTCTATAATAGAAAGACTTTCTTTGCAACGGTCATTCCTAAAATTCCAGGAAATAATTAACCCATAAAAAGGGAGGAGCCGGTGAAATGTGACTTTCACCGGCCAGTTATGAAAAAAAGTTTTTAATTTAACAAGTATTGGAGTTCTTCTTGTTACTGTCTTAATTATAGATGACAGATGTGAAAAAAGTTTGTAGAAGTTGTAAATAATTTTTGTACGTCTTGTGAAAAAACTGTGAATGAATGGTATTAGCTTTTTATAAGCGACTACAGCTGATTTATGCAACTATAGCCGATTATAAGTGAATAATTATGAAATTATGTACAGTATGGGCACCTTATTACAACAACCGTTGTGCTGCATAAAAGAAAAGCACCTGCTCAAAATCAGCAGGTACTTAACCTGAAAATGAAATATTTCACTGTCCTTTTGCCGGGGCGTACTATGCTGGATCAGCAGTCGCAGCCATCGTCGTTAATAATGGCGCTAAGTGTTGCATTACTGATATATGTTGTGGAAGCAGTGGCAACAGTAACAGTAATTAAGACAAAATAAGTGCAGCAGCCATTGATACAAAGGTCATTATCACACACAGTAAAATTAATAGAAGCAGCTTCTGTTGTAGCAGTAATTCTGGTATATTCATAAATCCCGCTGACCGGAATGGGTGCAGATTGATCTGAACACTGTCTAAAGATTTGAAAAGTAAAGCCGTCTATTAAATCTGTGCCTATATTTGCGGTAAATGAAAGCTGAATGCAGGGATGTTCGAATTCAGAAGTATCAATTGACAATGAGGCAAGTGTTGCTGTTGTGCCAATTGCCGTTAAATTAGGAAATGCAACAAATCCGGGGCAGCCGCATTTTAACACAGTTCTGGTCGGTCTTCCTTGTTTCTTCTCGCAGCAGCATTCATCACAGCAGTAATCGCATTCACATTTTTCACTCATATAAAAACCTCCGTTATTTAGGAATTGGATTCATTAAAATTGATGATAATTATAGTGATTTCTCCTGTACTTTGTACGATATTATATTATGATAATTCTTAATACGTGAGTGTTTTGAAAAGGTATTTTTTAAACGATAATCTTTTAATTTATCATAATCGACAAGGAAATAAATATAAATATTTCTGATTTGCATATTTTTTGTATAAATATGGGGGTTCTGATCCTGTATTTATTTTCATTTCCTGACGATTTTTGCACATAAAATCAGTCGATTTCTGCGTATGATTTTTCATCTCTGTCGAAATAAAAGTAACTTTATCATTTATTCTAACACCTGCACCTCTCAAGCCAGGTTATAAGGCTTTTATAAGCGATTAAAGTCGTTATATGCGTTATTACTTATGATCGTTAAATAAATATGAAGTATATATAATGAAAAGGCAAATTGGCAGTAACGTACTATGGAGCAAACGACACAATAATACAGAAAAACACAGAGACATCTGGGAAGGGGATTCCCGATGTCTCTGTGTTTATATGGTCATAACTGACTGTAATTGATCAATTCCACAGAATATTTTTGGAGCATATCTTTTGTTTTGCTGCTAACCAGAAAATCCAATTCCTCCAGGCGCTGCAGATTGTATGAGGAGGACTGGAGCAGATAAGAATCCACATAGGCCGGATGACTCATCAGTTCCACATATGGCCTGGAAGATATATTGTCTATATGATCGTATACATAAGACAGTCCCGGTTCCCCCTGATATGTGCGGAACTGTATAAAATCCACATGGGGAAAGCCTGATATGTCGTGGTTTCTTAAGGGCAGCCGGTATTTTTCAGCAAGAACTCTGGCTGCAGCAGCCATAACAGAATTGCTGTCTGTTGTGAACAAGTGTGAGTCCAGATGGGTCGGCTTTTTTCCCATTACCTCCATAAACATATGGTATTGAGCCTCCAGTTCTGTCTGGATATCTTCCGGCAGATATTTATGGGAGGAGGATAGATTTCCCGGCTTAATAAAACACCCGTCTTTTCCGGTCAGAGTACTGCCTTTGGTAAGTGGCTGCCCAAGGGCGATGTTTAAATGCAGGCCCACACCCAGAGAGGGGCATTCTTTAGCCAGGGCGACAGCGTGCCGGAAGCCTGGGGTATTGGTTAAAAGTGTTGCGGATGTGAGTACTCCATGCAGATGAGCATCCATGATCCCATAATTGACAGCCCGGCAATAGCCGAAGTCATCTGCATTTATAATCATTTTACACATAGATAGGATCCTTTCTGTTAAGTCAGCCTGGGCCAGTAGCCTTTGTTTTCTTCAATCAGGCGGTCCAGAATCTTTCTCGCCTTCTTGGCATCTGTAACGGTGCGGTTTAATGTCAGAGCCTGCAATGCTTTTGTGTAGCTGCCTTCAAAATAAGCTTCGCAGGTCAGGCGTTCGTAGGCGTACTGGTTTTCCAGCAATGCCTTGTAAAAAACAGAAACAGGTCCGGTGTGGAAGGGCTTGGGCCCACGGCTACTCAGCAGGCAGGTCACTTCCACAACTGCATCATCCGGAAGATTCTCAATGATTCCTTCATTTTTAACCATTACAATATAGTACGCATTTTTATTTAAGTAGATGGCTTCCGCTATGGACAGGATCATATCACCGTGAGCTTCGTTTTTTACAACATGAATTCCCTCCAGGCTGTTTTGGCTGACTGCGCGGCGGCATTCCGAAAACACCTGTTTTTCACGGCCCTCCATGACTTCATTTGCTCTGGTGTAATCCGGGTTTAACTGGGAAGCCTTGTATTCCGGATAAATATAGTATTGGAGGTAGGTGGAAGGCACATACTCATCAAAATCGTGAACCATATCCTGCACCAGTGCATAAGTGTCCAGCCAGGAAGGGTCGCGTTCAGCGGCATCGGCAGGCAGAAATCCATTATCCTTTATCCGTTCCTTCAGCTGGGGAAGGAGATCCTGGCCATTCTGGTTGTAAAGATGGGTAAACCATCCGAAGTGGTTAAGCCCAAAATAGGTGGGCTCCAGGGATTCTGCCGGTACATCCAGCAGCTTGGCGAAAGAATGAATCAGGTTGATCGGCTGATCGCAAATATTGAGAATCCTTTTGTCATCAGGGAACTCACGCTGCAGGCCGTAGGCTACAATGGCGGCTGGATTGGTGTAATTTAAGATCCAGGCATTTTGACTGTGCTTGCGCACATCCTTTACAATCTCAATCATGTCTTTTAAGGAGCGAATCCCATAGGCAAAACCGCCGGGCCCGCAGGTTTCCTGGCCGAGCACTCCGTATTCCATAGGAATCTTTTCATCCTTTTCCCGCATATGATATCCGCCTGTACGGATCTGAACCATAACAAAATCCACGGAATCATAGGCAGTGTCCTTGCTTGTTGTATAAATAACCTTTACCTGGGGAGCGTACTGGCGAAACAGCAGCTGCGCATATTCTCCGATAGGGGCCTGACGCTCTGAGTTAATATCATAAAGTACCAGTTCTGTGACCGGGAGAGAGTCCATATGGCGGACAAATGCATTCAATATGCCGGGGGTCCAGGTGGAACCACCTCCCACAATCGTAATCTTTAACTTATGTTTCATCTTATTTTTAATCCTTTCCTGTATGCTGAGCGTGGTACAATGTTTTCACATCCCTTGCAATGCTTTCAACTTTTAAGCCGTAGATGACTTGTATCTGATTGGCAGAAGGGCAGACAATGCCTGATGCGCCGGTTGATTTTAAATTTTGCTCCTGAACCAGGGACATGTCTTTGATGGTAACACGCAGTCTGGTAAAGCAGTTGCTGATTTCACCGATATTTTCTCTGCCGCCTAAGTATTCCAGGATCTGTTCCGCCAGCTTTGAGCCGCTTCGGAAATTCACAAGTGCTGTTTTTTCATCTTCTGCATCAGCCCCTTCATTTCTTCCGGGAGTTGAAATATTAAACTTTCGGATCAGGTAGGTAAAGCCGTAATAGTAGATAGCCGCCATACCGATGCCGATCAGTACTACAAGGTACCATTTGCTCTGTGCTCCACGGAAAATACCGAAAATCGTAAAATCAATCAGTCCTGCCTGCACGCCTCCAACGCTGCAATGGAGCAAAGCGGCTGTCATATAGCCGATTCCAGTCATGATTACATGGAACAGGAATAGCACCGGCGAAATGAACATAAAGGAAAATTCCAGGGGTTCCGTAACACCTGTCAGGATTGAAGCGGTAACGCTTGCAGAGAGCAGCGCCTTGACTCTTTTTTTGTTTTGGTCATCTGCAGAACGGTACATGGCAAAGGCAGCAGCCGGAAGGCCGAAGATAACGATAAGGGAATGGCCCTGGCCTACGTAGCGGGCGCCCATCTGAAATACTTCATTAGGGACCTGGCTGTTTGACGCAATGGCAGTATTAAAAATATTTAACGCGCCCATGACGGTCTGCCCATCTATGGTTGCTGTTCCGCCTACGGGTGTAAAGCGTACCACCTGGTTTAGAATATGGTGAAGGCCGGTAGGGATCAAAAGCCTGTTGGCAGCACCGTATACAAATGGCCCGAATACTCCAATGGAGTTGATCCAGCTGCCTATCAGTCCGATGAATGTGTTAAAGAACGGCCAGATGAAGTAAGATGCGATTCCTGCCAGCGGAATGGTGATAATGGTGATCAGCGGGACAAAGCGTTTTCCGCCGAAAAAATTAACAGCACTTGGAAGTTTGATCGTGTAGAACCGGTTATGTAAAGCGTTTACAAGAAGTCCTACCAGAATGCCTCCGAATACATTCATGCGAAGTGTGAAATATCCCAGCATGGTCTCATACTTGGCATTTACAATGGTTGCGTCCACTTGTGACATCCCCTGTTCCATAAGCTTACTGATGCTGGTGGATTCAGCGGTAATACCCTTTAGCCCCAGAATGTAATTTAAGGTGTAATGAAATACAAGGAAGCCCAGGACAGCGGAAAATGCCGCGGTCGGTTTCTCATCCTTTGCCATGCCGATGGCGATGGACATACAGAAAAACAAAGGCAGGTTTCCGAATACCAGTCCGGCCAGCCTACGGATAAAACCAATAAAATTCTGGGCGTATACAAGATTTACAAATGTTTCCCCTACAATTGCACTGTTCTGCATTGCTGCTGCAAGGCCGCTGAATATACCGGCCACTGCTATGGTAGAAATGGGCAGAAGCAGCGATTTCCCGAATTTTTGCCAAAACTCTTTCATTTAAGACCCTCCGTCTCCTTAATGTAATGATTTCATTACCGGTATGAAATTATAGTTTTATAATATAGGATTAATTTAGATTTACAAGAGTTTGGAAGTATATTATTATTTATATACGAAAAGTATAAAAAAACACAAAATGTGTATTATTTCACATCATGAGAAAAGGGGTTTCGGAGGGTGAGAAATGAATTTTTTTGATCAGCTGTCAAACAGGGGAATAAAGCTGAATCCTACAGAAGAAAGAATTGTCAATTATTTACTGGAACATTATGGCATATTGCAGGATTTAAAGATTGCCAGGGTGGCTGAAGAATTATATCTGTCACCTAATTCCATTGTAAGGCTTTGTAAAAAACTGGGCTATCATGGGTTCAGCGAGTTAAAATATCAGATCATACATGATCGGAGACAGTATGGAATAGAGGCTGCCCAACAGCAGACCTCTGTTATGGACAGTTTAAAACAGACACTGGCTATCAATTCACGGCAGAACATTGAGAAAACGGCAAGGTTGATTTATGACAGCCGCCAGGTGATATTTTTTGCGCTGGGCCTTTCCAGGATTGTGGCTTTGGATCTGGCAAAGAAGCTTGAGCATCTGAATAAGATCATTATTGTTCCTGATGACCGTGATAATTGCATCCTGTATGCCAATAACCTGATACCGGGACAAATCGCTTTTTTTATCAGTTATTCCGGAAGTACTGATATCATATGCAAGCTCTCTTACATTGCCCAGACCAAGGGAGTCCCTATTGTGACCCTTACAGGAATGAGCCAGAATCCCATTTCCGGCAGCAGTGTAGTAAGCCTGTATGCCTATTTCAGGAAACTGAACTACAGGGATGCGGATATTACATCAAGGATTGGTTTTTATCTTGTAACAGAATTGATCTTGGAAGAATATATGAAGCTTTTTCGTTTGGAACAGGAATCAGGAGATGAAATTGATTAAGAAATTGTTGCAAATCAGTTAAACAAAAGGCGAGTATCCTATTCATTGTATTGACTCGCCTTTTGTCATCCTAAGTTCATGGAGTAAACTGAAATCTTTCACCTTAGTAATTGCATGTACCATCAACGATGATGGCAGCAAGAGAGGGATTGTTAATAGTTGTTATACCTGTAGTAGTGGCGCCAGCTTGAGTAACTACTACACGGTAGTAACAGCATTCATTACAGGTTGTATCACAATCGCATACATAGAATGAGAAGGTATTACCAATGGTATTACCTTCCGTAACTCCAGTAGGGGGCGAAAACGTCCAAATTGGCCCCACGGGAACAGGTGTCATTTGATTTCTGCATTGTTTAAAAACCTGGAAATTAAGAATTATAGCTGCAGCAGTAGTAATGATATTAGCTGCAAATTCTAATTGTATACATGAAAGCTTCATCCCTTTTGTGTCTGCATTTACAGTAGCTAATGTAAATGTAACTCCGGCAGGAGTCCCAACGGGAAATACTATGGGTCCTGATGACATACCGCATTTTAAACGTGTTCTATTAGGCTTTAGGGGTTTTGGGATCGTCTCAAATTTACAAATGCATTCGCTGCAGTTATTATCACAATCATAACATGTTTCACTGTCTTCGTATTCATCGCTATATTCATTAGCATCCATAAAAAGTCCTCCTTATTCTGACTTTACATTTCTGCCTCAATCTTGATAGTTTATTATATTCTAAAGCTAATTCTTCGTGATTTTACCCCAATCATTTTAATAATACAGTAAAATAAGGTATTGTAGGAGAGCTACAGGCATTACTGGTGATAAATATACCCATACCAGGAAAAGAGCCAACCTGAAAAACCTCCATAATTTAAATGAAATTTTCATTAAGTAAATTGTAAACATATTGTAATGCCAAAATCTGGGATCTGCTGTTATACTTGTTTTATAAAAAGAAGGAGGTCAAAACATGAATAAACTTACAAAATTATTGTTAACCGGTATTAGCTCTTTGGCATTAGTCCTGTCAGGGAGTGGTGTTATAGCACAAGCAGAGGAAGGGGCTGCGTTGCCCAGCTCCATACGTATTTATGGAACAGTAACCCAGGTTTCCGATAACGGACTCCGTGTGATGCGGAAAGATGTTGCCGGTGCGGATCAGGAAATCATTCTGAACCTTTCCTCTGAGTCAAGGGTTTTAAATTCCGTCAGCGGTGACCCTGTAGCAGCTGACCAAATACAAAAGGGAGAATTTATCTACGCCGATATTAGTCCGGTTATGACTCTTAGTCTGCCGCCCATGTCAAACGCCATTACAGTGCTTTGTAAAGTTCCGGCTGATTATCAGGTTCCGGATTACGTAACTGTAGCATCCATGAATATAAACTCAGATGGGCAGACCGGTATCCTTACCTCTGATACAGGGAAACAATACACCATAGCAGACCAAAGTAAACTGTTTCCATATTTAACCCGTAACATTGTAACAGTCCATGATCTGTCAAAAGGGCGCAATTGCCTGGTCTGGTCAAATGATAATACCGTTTCAAAAATCATGATATTCCCAAATTCAGGCACATCGGATGTGCAATCCGGCTGGATAAAAAAAGACAGCTCCTGGTATTTTTATGATATCAATGGCTTGCTGTATACAGGGTGGCTAAATCATAACGGTGACTGGTATTACCTGGATCCTGAGACCGGAATTATGAGAACAGGGTTCCTCTTCCTGGAGGGCAAAACATACTATCTTCAAAAAGATGGCCGGATGCTTACATCTTCCAAAACATTTACTCCCGATGAAAACGGCGTACTAAGATAAGCAGTTTTTTTAAGTATAAAACATTTTTTCATTCAGCCGGCAGGATTCCCCCCATCTTGCCGGCTTCTCTCTTTTACAAGGATTTTGCTTCCTTTTGTTCCTTTAAACAGTAATATGTTTTTTGCAAATATTACAGTAACAAGCCTCTCGCAACGTGTTAATAGCCTGTCCCTGTTTGAATATTGGGGAGGAAATACCGAACATGAGTATTGATGACAGACAGATGCAATTAAGACTTGGATGAAAAACTTGCAATCATAGTTAATTAGAAAATACCTTTGTTTTATTTTAAATTTCTTTATTTTATGTTAAATTAAAATAGGGTACAATTATTTAAGATAAAGGAGAAATAAATGGCTAAATTGTTTTTTAAATATGGTGCAATGGGAAGTTCTAAGACTGCGAATGCGCTCATGACCAGATACAATTATATTGAAAAGGGAAAAAATGTTATTCTCGTAAAACCTGATATAGAAACCAGGGATGGAAAAAGGAAGATCAAGTCAAGAATAGGACTGGAAGCGGATTGTATTTTGTGGTCTGAGTTTAAAAAATATGACTGTGAGTCAATCAAAGAATTAGATGCGGTAATCGTAGACGAAGTGCAATTCCTCTCTGAAGATGATATTGATCAGCTTTCCAATATTGTTGATGAATACCATATTCCAGTCTTTTGCTATGGACTTAGGATTGACTTTACATCTCATCTTTTTCCCGGATCAAAGCGTTTGATGGAATTAGCAGATGAAATTGAGGAGCTAAGGACAGTTTGCTGGTGTGGAAATAGTGCTAATATGAATGCAAGAATTGATGAAAATGGAAACATAGTCAGGAAAGGGCAACAGGTATCAATGGGTGCAAATGATAAATATATTTCATTGTGCCGTAAGCATTATAAGGAGGGAAAAACCAGGCAATAAGTTCCGATTATAGCAAAAAAGCTGAAAACACTGATAGAAAAGCTGGGATCGGATCTGAAGAGGTTTGAGATAGCATGAAGGAAAATTGGAGCTAAGATTACAGAAGATTAAGTAAATCTATTATAACAGTGCAATATATATTGGGCCGCCAGGTATGACTTGGCGGCCCTATTGCTTTGGAATGAATTAAAAATAGTAATTTATATGAATTGGAGGCGAATTAGATTTCCCGTTTTTACCTATGGTTTTTACCTATGGGACATGTTTTTTATTTTCTTTTTTTCCTTATTTACTAATAACGTATCAATTTATAATAACGACTTGGGATAACCAGTTTCTTTGGATTTTTATTAGCAAATTTCGTAGGCTGTGCTAGCTGGTATAAAATTAACAGACCTGTACAATTAGACATATTCTATAGATAGAAAGAATTAAAGTTCTTTATAATCTTTCCATATATAAGCAAATAATTTATAGAGGGGAAAATCCATATGAGTAATTATATAGAGTCTAATGATAACTATTGCTGTGGTTGCCGACGTTGTTGCAGTTCAGCAGGGCCGACTGGACCAAGGGGATGCTGTCGCCTCCGCTCACGGGAATAATTGCTGTCGGCAGTATCAGCAGCGGTATCGCCACGGGGCTGAACATTCCTGTTACCGCAGGAACCAGGCTTCTTTTGGTATTCTCTGCAGAGGTTACGGCCGGTTTCGATGTGGCAGCCACCATTGCAGGTTATGCCAGTGCAGGCCTTGGTATTTCCTAATAGACCTATAAAGCCGCCTTTACAATCATGCATTTTTAAAATCATAACCCTGCTTCGAATGAATCGCGGTATAGGGACGGGGCATCTGTTCGCAGATGCCCCGTTTTCCTTATGCAGCCCCTCAAAGCATTTGCAGTTTTCCTTAAACTACAGGTGGTACGGGGACTAGGCCTCACCATCTCCGCTGAATCAACCGGTCCGGAGATGATTACCCGGCCTTATTTAAATACAGATATTAATATGCATAAAATTGCCGCTGATGTGGCCGCTGTATATTCAACAAATACTACGATTAGTATGGTTTTTGACAGTAGCGGCAGGCGGTATATACGCATTTTGCTGTTATGAGACCGCCGGCAGGAGAATTAGGAAATTTTAAAGAGTGAACATTCTTGGAAAAGATATCTTATCAATGGCAGACAGGATGGAAAACCAGGCCTGGAAATTTCCTTATCTTTCTGTTTTCCGCATATTGTAGAGGGAAAAGGAGATAATAACCCCAAATTATGATTGGAGAAATATGGTTTCACAAGTGATGCCATTATGAAGATATGGAAAAAACATTAGCATTTCATGATCTTATTATCATTTTGTGCGGTATTGCTATGGGAACAATTGCACGGATCGTCACGCTTCGCATTGATACACGTCAAAATCCCAGCTATCCTACCGGCGGTTTTATCAACATCGTAATAGGCATTTTAGCCTCTGCTTTAGGTTCTGTCGCAATCCCGTCTCTGTTAAACAAAGAATTTACAGCTGTAACTTTTATTGCTTTAGCCATCCAACATTTCCGGGAAGTGAGGAAAACAGAAAAAGAAAGTCTTGAAGATCTGGAAAAAACAGAGTATTCAAAAAGAGGAGCCGCTTATATTGACGGCATTGCCAAAACCTATGAATCCAGAAATTATTTATCATTGCTTACCTCCTTGTTTGTTGTATTGATTTTAAGCATTTTGTCTATAGACAATCTGATATGGAACATGGTGATTGCCGCTGTCAGCGGTCTTTGTATTATTTATTTCCTGACTAAAATAACAAAAGGAAAATGCATTGGTGATATCTGCAATATAAAAGAAGGGAAAATAACCATAGACCATTCGGATCTGTTTGTTGACGGCATGTATGTTACCAATGTGCTGGGAACCCGGAAAGTCCGGGAATTATTTTTAAAAGAAGGCATTGGCATTGTCATAGAACCGAAAAGTGATAAATTCAGAATTACCCTTGAGAATTATGGACAGAGGCAGGCCATGCTTTTTGAAGCGACCAGGACCTTTGGTGTTAAACGGTACAGTTTTACCAGAAAAAGTTATTCAAAAGGAAAGCTTTTATTGGCCTTTGTACCGATTATCCGTGATCCTGACGCAATAATAGACGTCATTAAAAAAACACCGGTATTGGAAAACAGCAGAAAAATCAATACGATTATGGATATCGATATAGGAGGAGGTATCAATGGGACAGAGTAATCCGGAGATATTAGTTTATATAACAGATAACAAAGAAAGGATCATATCAGGCGATCCTTTGACCCTTTATATCCCTGATTTGGAGGAGCGTGAAATATGTCTGATCGATTTGGGGAAGGCACTTCACGCCAATGTTGTGCAGCTGAAAAACGGCGACCATGTATTAATAAGCAAGTAGAACATTTAGGAGGTGACCAATGGAAACCCTGTTGGGAAAAGATACGGTAAGAAAAGAGGCAAAAGATAAGGTAACAGGCATGGCAAAATATACAAATGATATGACCGATTCCCCTATGCTTTACGCCAGATTATTGACAAGTATTCATGCGCATGCCCGGATCCTATCCATAGACACCAGAGAAGCTTCTGCAATGCCGGGGGTAAAGGCGGTTATCACTGCAAAAGACCATCAGATCATGTGTGGTTCTCTGTTTCGGGACAGGCCTCCGATTGCCAGAGAAAAAGTGCGTTACTACGGCGAACCGGTTGCGGTCATTGTTGCAGATGATGAAATGCAGGCAAAGGCGGCGGCAGGAAAGATACTTGTAGAGTATGAACCTTTACCGGTTGTAAATTCCGTAAAAGAGGCGACTAAAAAGAATCCCGTTATCATACATGAATCTCTCATGTCATATACAAAATCCGTTGAGGAAGTATACCCTGTAAAAGGAACCAATATCTGCCATCATCAAAAAATCAGAATGGGCAACATGCAGAAAGGCTGGCAGGACAGCGAGATTGTTGTAGAAGGCAGCTTTTCACTGCCTCAGTCTGATCATGCTGCCATGGAAACCAGGGCTGTCCACTGTATGGTCATGCCCGATGACAGTGTCATAATAAAGACCTCGTCACAGTCTCCCTATGAGGTAAAAGAATTAATCAGCAAATATTTTAATATTCCGGAAGGAAAGGTTATAGTCCATGTTCCCTTTGTTGGCGGCGCATTTGGAGGGAAGTCATGCGTACAGCCAGAGGTGCTTGCAGTAATTGCCGCAATGAATGCAAAGGGCAAATGGATCAACCTGGCGAATACGAGAGAAGAGGATATTGTCACTTCTCCATGTCATCTGGGGCTGGAAGGAACAATCAGGATGGGGGCTAAAAGAAGCGGGCAGATCATGGCAGCTGAAATGGTATTCCAGATAGATTCCGGTGCCTATTCCGATATTTCTCCTAAAATAACGAAAGCCATAGCTGTGGATTGCACCGGACCCTATGGGATACCCAATATCCAATGTGATTGTTACAGCGTGTATACGAACCATCCATATATAACCTCGTTCCGGGGGTTCGGACATGAGGCACATACCTTTTGTCTGGAGAGAATGATGGATAAGCTGGCGGTTGAAACAGGGCTGGATCCTTTTCAGCTAAGGCTATTAAATATGATCCATCCCGGCGATCTGACCCCAACCCAGGTCAAGGTCACAGCCAGCAATACAGGAAATGGGGCAGAATGCCTTGAAAGATTAAAAACCATCATTAACTGGAGGGAAGGATCGCGCATAGAAGAAGGGAATGGTTTGGTCAGAGCAAAAGGGATCAGCTGTCTTATCAAGACCTCCGATACTCCTACGGATGCAGGCGCAAGCGCTGTTTTGACCTTCAATTCTGACGGAAGCATGAATCTGGATTGCGGTGCCGCTGAGATAGGTCCTGGAATGAAGACAACGGCAGCACAGTTACTGGCAGAAAAAATGAAAGTAAATATCAATGATGTTTATATAAAGTTGGATGTAAACACCCAGTCAACCCCTTATTTATGGAAAACGGTTGCCAGCATGACTACCTTTTTGGTGGGGCGTGCCGTATTAAATGCGGCTGATGATGCCATATCCCAATTACTGAACCTGGCATCAATTGCGCTGCGGTGCCCGCCGGAGGATCTGGATTTTGAAAATAAGATGATTTTTGCAAAGCATGATCCTGAGCTATATATCATGTTCAAGGATTTGGTCAAAGGCTATCAGTATTCCAATGGAAATTCTATTAAAGGGCCTGTGATTGGGCGGGGCAGCTATGTCTTGAATCATCTTACCCCCTTAAACAAAGCATCGGGACAGGGAATGGCCGGCCAGAGCTGGACAATAGGCGCCCAGGCTGTTGAAATTGAATACGATACCAGACAGCATACCTACCGGCTTTTAAAGGCAGCTACTGTAATTGATGCGGGCAAGGTTTTAAATCCCAAGACTGCAAGGGGCGTGGTTATGGGCGGTATGTGCATGGGCCTGGGACTTGGCACCAGTGAAGATTTCATCTACAATGAAAATGGAATTGTGGAAGATACCAGTTTCCGCACCTATAAAATGATTCGTTACGGAGAGAACCCCAAATATCTGGTGGATTTTGTAGAGACACCCCAAATTGACGCGCCCTATGGAGCCAGGGGCATTGCAGAGCACGGCATTATTGGAATACCTGCCGCTCTGGCTAATGCCGTATCATTGGCCGCTGGGATCGATGTAAACCGTCTTCCCATTACCCCTGAATTCATATGGAGAGAAAGGTCTAAATTATGATACCTTTTGATTTTGATTATTATAAACCAGAAAGCATGGAAGAAGCATTCAGCTGCTACCGTGATTTGCTTTTAAATAACAAAAAACCTCTTTACTATGGAGGGGGCACGGAAATCATCAGTATGGCCAGGGTAAATAGCATAAAATTTGATTCGGTCATTGATTTAAAAGGAATACCTGAATGCAATCAGCTTGAGGTCAGTGACGGAAAATTCAGAATTGGAGCTGCACAAACCCTTACAAACATTGCGGAATTCAATGCATATCCCCTGTTATCCAAGACCATAAAAAGAATTGCAGACCACACAATCCAGGGGAAAATCACCATCGGCGGCAATCTGGCCGGAACAATTAAGTACCGTGAGGCGTCTTTGCCGTTTATGCTCAGTGATTGTACTCTGCAGATAATGACTCAGGGCGGATTGGTCCAGCTGCCGTTTTTACAGGCATTCAAGGGAAAATTACAGTTAAATAAAGGTGAATTTCTGGTATCCGTATTAATAGAAGAGGATAATTTGAATTTACCTTATAATCATGTAAAAAGAACTAAAATTGAAAAAATAGATTATCCGCTGATTACCATGGCGGCATTGAAAAATAAGAAGGCGGTAAAAGCGGCGATTTCCGGATACGGGGATAATCCCATTCTCTTATCTGAAAGGATCATAAACCATAAAATATATAACACGGAACAGAAGGTTAAAAAGATCATAAATTTAGCACACAGTGACTGTAAAGGGGATTTATCAGGAAGCAGGGAATATAAAGAGTTTGTATTAAAAAACATGCTGCAGGAGATGCTTAATAATTTTGAAAAGATCGGATGATCTTTTCGGGAATTGAGGAATTATATGTATATATCAGGAAACAGTGTGATAGTTCTTAATGTAAATGGTGAGGATAAATCCGTTATGGTCAAGCCGTCCTATACTCTGCTTCACGTTCTTCGGGAAGAGCTGTCCTTAACCGGGGCCAAAAGCGGCTGTGAAAACGGGGATTGCGGCGCGTGCACAGTGCTGGTTGATGACATGCCGGTCAAATCCTGCCTGATGCTGGCGGCAGAGGCTGTGGGACATAAAATAACCACAGTGGAAGGATTGAAAAATGCTCCAATACAGGATGCATTTATAAGGAACTGGGGATTTCAATGCGGTTATTGTACTTCCGGGTTTCTGATGGTTTGCCATGCATTGGCTAAGCGCGTTCCAAATGCTGATAACCATATAATAGAGGAATGGTTACAATCCAACCTATGCAGATGTACCGGTTATGAGGAAATTGAAAATGCCGTAAAATCAATATTATCAGGTCATTATAATTAAGAAAATCGGGTTCACATCTTGTCTGGTCATCCCATACAATAAGATATAATTATGCGAAGAGGTATATGATATGGGATGTTTTAATTTCAGGTCTTGTGGTTGTAATTGCAACAATCGTTGCAACAACTGTAATAATAACTGCAGCAATAATTGCAGCAACAACTGCAGTAATAGCTGCAATAATAATTGCAATAGTGATCCTTGTGCGGAAGCAAAAAAAGAGGCCTATTGTGCCGGTTTCAGAGATGGCTGCAATGATCCTTCCTGTAAGTGTAACAGAAGATAAGTGCGGCTGTAAGCAGGAAGAGCGGGTATCCGGTGTTCGGTACCCGCTTTTATAGATCTTTCATAATTGCAGAATATGTCGTCTTATGATATTATGATTCCAGAGTTTACCAACAGGTTTTATAAAGCAGTAAGAGAGGAACGATGTTTATGGGAAATAAAAAGGGTATTGTGGCTCAATTTAAAGAATTTGTTTTGCGCGGGAATGTGGTGGATCTGGCAGTCGGTGTTATTATCGGTGCTGCTTTTCAGGCAATTGTCAATTCCCTGGTAAAGGATATTATATCACCTATAATCGGAGTAATTACCGGAGGAGTGGACTTCTCCAATAAATTTGTGCTTCTGTATAGTGCTCCGGATGGCGCAGATGTTTCCACACTTCAGGCGGCACAGGCTCTTGGGCCGGTGTTTGCTTATGGTTCTTTTATTACAGCAGTTATCAACTTTTTTATCATGGCTTCCGTTATTTTCCTGATGATAAGAGCGATTAATTCCCTGCGCGGAAAGAAGCAGCAGGCAGAACCGGCTGCTCCTGTGGACAAGGAATGCCCATACTGCTTTCAGAAGGTCAATGTAAATGCCACTCGCTGCCCATATTGTACAAGCCAATTGGGAACCCAGCAGGATACCGTGCAGCAGGATTAAAGGAATCTGGAAATCCGATCCAGCACATGGAACACATCCAACTGTCCATACCCCCATATGTTGTTGGGATAACGGTAGGCAGGGTTTCTCTGGGCGCCTCTTATAATCATGCGGCTGACCTGCTCTCCTGTAATATAGGTGAAATTGCCTTTGCCCTGGGTCCATTCAAAAATAATGGCAGAAGCGCCGGCTGCAATGGCTGCAGAAGCGCCGGTACCTGTTAAGGTTCCGTATTGGCTTTCCGGGAGTGCGCAGGGGATCTGATAGCCTGGGGCTGAGATATCCGGCTTAACCAGGCCGCTTCTTGTGTAACCTCTTCCTGATTCATCCAGGATATTGGATGTAAGCTGGTTGTAGCCGGTAACGGTTAAGGTGCGCCTGGAATTGCCGGGAGCGGTTATGGTGATATCGGGATCGGAATTTAAGAAAAAGGTTCCATTTGATATTAAGTCTCCGCTGGGAAGCCAGGAATGAAAAGAAAAAGTTTCATTTTCCGTACTTTGGATGCGGAAGTACCAGACTCCGGGAAGAGGATTCTCAAACCGCAATAATATCAGCTGGTCGCCGCTTTCCCTTTCAAAAACCATATTATTCACCCAGACAACGCTTTGGCTGTGCTGGAAAACAAATTTTTGGCATTCATTTAAGGAGGGATTGACAAATGGGATGGTTTCCCTGTTTGGAGCGGAAATTTCAATGGAAAGCCTTCCGGGAATGTGGACCCAGATTTCCATGGAGAACATTTTGTCAACATCTGCTATATTTAGCTGGAAATCATTAAAGTAGGGCGAGGAAAAGGTCTCATTAGAATAATGTCTGCCGCTGTTTCCTTCGTTCCCGGCAGATATGGTAACGCTCAGGTCAGGATGCTGCACCAGATTTTCCAAATAGGTGCTTAAAACCCCACGTCCGTCGTGGCTGCCCTGACTGCTGCCCAAAGCAATACATATGACAATGGGACGTTTCAATCGATGGCTTATGCCGGTCAAATAACGTATTCCAAGAACAATATCTGATTCCTGGAAACACAGTTTGTCTTCCGGAACAGAAAATATCATCTTAAGATTCGGCTTGGCTTCTTTTAATTTCACAACGGCCAGATCTGAATTTGGGACAACTCCGCTAAAGGAGTATTCCTTATTGGGACTGCCTGCGGCGATGCTTGCAATAGCCGTACCGTGGCCAACGGTATCGGTTGAGGGGACAACAGAAAGAGGATCTTCATAATGAAGCGCATCATTTATGGCAGCTTTTGTGTATTCTGTGCCATAGGTAAATCCCTGAGGAGGCTCTCCATCCTGTATGCTCTGGTCCCATATGGAAAGAATCCGGCTTGTTTTATCATTATTCATGAATGCAGGATGCCGGTAATCAATTCCTGTGTCTATGATTCCAATAATCACTCCCTGCCCTAATGCGCTGTAATCCGTATTTGCCATGGGACCGTTTATGTCGGGGGCTTGAGGATTAATAACAGATGTAAGGGCATAAAGGGATGGAAAGATATGGTAGGGGTTTTGACCCAGATCGCATGGCTGCATATTGTTTTTTGCTATATGCAGAAGGGAAAACCTGTCATTCAGCATTGTGATATCATTGGCGATGCCAACGGTTGGAACCACTAAGTTATTAATAATCACGTCATAATAATTATTGTCCAGTATTTTTTCCATGATTAAATCTCCCTGATAAGATCTAGTTAGAACATATGGTATATTTTATGCGTCAATGTTCCTGATATGAGCGCTGTCCCCATGCATTTAGCCGCTTATTGCCGCTCTTTGGCTATTGGCTGCTTCTGATGCCTGGGAACGTGTGTACGTTTCCCTTTCTTATGCTCATAATAGAAACCTTGTTGCATAAAATATATCATATGTGCCAGTAGTATAGACAGGGAGGCCTTACCATGCAAAAAATATTGGATGATAATTATTATGATTTGATCATCAGCAATGTAATGATTCCTACATATGATACCGGGGATAATATAACACATATGGATTTAAGGCATTCTTTGGCTCATATTCCTAATGATTCGGTGAATCCCTGTGATTTGGGAATCTATCCATATAATGCATTCCCTTCCATATTAACACTCAGCTCTACGGTCAGCCTTGAAAAATCCGGTATCGGAACTGTTCAGAGGAATCCTTATCTGGCCTTATTCGGGCGGGGAATTATTGTGGCAGTCATTGACACGGGAATTGATTATCAGCATCAGGCGTTTTTATATAATGATGGAACGACCCGCATCCTTTCTCTGTGGGATCAGACCATACAGGATGGTGAGCCGCCGGAGGGATTTACCTATGGAACTGAATACAGCAGGGAGCATATTAATGTTGCGTTAAGGTCGGAAGATCCTTTGTCCATAGTGCCTTCAGTAGACACCAATGGCCATGGGACCGCAATCGCAAGTGTAATAGCAGGGAAGCCCAGCCTGGAACAGTCATTCAGTGGAGTTGTTCCGGAAGCTGACCTGTTGGTAGTAAAATTGAAGCCGGCAAAAAACAGCCTAAAAAAGATCTTCTTTGTTCCAGAAGACATTGAATGTTATCAGGAGTCCGATCTGATCATTGGAATCACTTATGTGACTTCCTTTGCCCAAAGGTTAAACCGTCCCATTGCCATATGCATTGCAATGGGAACAAACCAGTCAAGCCATGACGGGCGGGGGGCCACCAGCTTCATTACGAATTATCTGGCGCAGCAGCCTCAGACAGGAATAACGATCACCACCGGCAATGAAGCAAATAAACGAAGACATTACTTTAACAATACCACTGCGGAGCCCTTTGAAAATAACTTTGAATTAAGAGTCGGGGAAAATGACAAACTTTTTGCCATTGAGCTATGGCCCTCTGCTCCTGCAAGGCTGTCCATAGAAATTACCGCTCCAAACAGGGAGACAACGGGGCAGGTTTATCCGGCATTGGGGGAGTGCAGAAGATTTCCCTTTGTACTCAACCAGGGTGTTATATGGATAAACAATTATATTTTTGAAGAAGAGACCGGGGATCAGCTGATATTAATGCGTTTTCAAAATCCCCTTCCCGGGATCTGGATGATCCGGGTGCAGAATCTTGATAATGGACCATTTTCCTTTCATGCATGGCTGCCTTCCGGGAATCTGATCTCAGAAGAAACCTTTTTTATAAACTCTAATCCGGATACCACCATAACTTCTCCTGGAAATGCAACCAATCCTTTGACAGTTACCGCTTATAATCAATTCAATGATACCGTACTGCCTGAATCAGGAAGAGGCTATACGAGGACAGGATTTGTGAAACCCGATATCGCAGCACCGGGATATCAGCTTACCTGTGCGGTTCCGGGAAACCAATACGGAAGCATAACAGGAAGCGGATCTGCAGCAGCCCAGGCGGCGGGGATTGTTGCCATGGTTTTTGAATGGGCGATTCCAAGAGGAAATTATACGAATATTACCGGAAATGATGTGAACCGGCTGCTCATACGCGGAGCATTGCGAAGCAGCGCGAATACATATCCCAATAATATCTGGGGGTATGGCCAGATCGAAGTCAACCGGCTGTTTGAACGGCTCACAAATATCTGATCACCTGTCCTGTTAAAAGCAGGACATACCGCAGCTCACTTTATTTTATGATTGAGGTTATTGAAAACATCAGATATAATAAAAACACCGGCTTTAAGCCTGCCCTGAATCTGGAGCCGGTTTGCTTGGCTGGCATGTACCGGTTTTGGGGAGAAGTAAAAAATAACAGGATACAGAAAGAGGAGAGGGAATGGAAGATTTGAGGGCCCGCGGGTTGGAAGCATTTGAAAAAACAGCTGAAATCAGCGAATTCAAATGGTATATTTTTGATATTATTTATGAAGGAATGAAACAGGATGGAATTGAAGAAAGTAAATTCAGCCTGGATAAGGAGAAGACGAATGCAGTCTGTTTCGTCATAAGAGATGGGAATCTGGTGGTTTGCGGCAAGGCCGGTGAAGCCTCCAGGCAGCATCAAAATTTTTATCATGCAATCTGTGATTTTTTTAACAGAGTTTATGAAGATGATGAAAAGGCAGAGGAGGCGATCACTCGTTTTCTTATTAGAACGCTTGATTTGCCTGCCCTTATGAAAAAGCCCAGCTGTTCCATGCTAAAAGCCCAGATTTGCGGCTGCCGGGAGGAAATAAACGCCCTGGAAGAAAAGCTGAAAAGGGAGCCGGGCAAAAAGGAGGAAGCCATGCTTTCTCTTAAAAGAATTTATTTAAAAGGATTAACTGAGAAAATGGAAAAACATTATGGGGAAATGGTATAAGAAAAAAATAATCTTTGTTTTATGTGAATAAAACATCAGGATCAGGCCATAATAGGATTATACCAAAGATGAGTGAATACTTATCCTCCCCTTTTTAATGAGAGAAGTCCCGTAAACAGTGTTTATATGGCTTCTCTCATTTTTTGCCATGAGGCCGGGAAGACCGCAGGCATCTGACAGGCGGAAAAATTTCGGTAAGCTTTTAAAACAAACAGAACATATGTTTGCATTTGCGATAAGTTTGTGTTATAATGTAAATAGATTAACAGACAAAAGCCCCAAGGCTGCCTGTACAAGAAATTTTAATTGGAACCACTATGATGTGGTTTTAATTTTTAACCATCAAACGAACATTTGTTCTAATGTGAAAGGAGATTCGCGTATGATGATCACAAGAAATAACTTAAATGAAATATTGTTTGAAAACCAGGATGCAAGGCTGTTGATAGAACGCGTAGTTTCACATACGCAAGCTACCTTATACTATTACCATGACATTGAAATCACAGTAGAAAAGGCATTGGAGATCTACAACCGGGCGGTAAGAGCAGAAGAGGAAGATTCGTCTTATTGCGTATCATTCCTGGATTTTTCCAGGAGAGAAAGTAAATCTCTGTGCTCAGTAAGTGCTTGCTGAAACGCTTTTTGGACAGGAATATCCCCGTTGATATTGGAAACGGCAGGGGCCAAAGCAACGGCTCCTGCCGTAATTCGTCACATCAGGAATTTCAGTATGAAATTAAAACGATTCCAAACAGGATGAAATGATAAAAATTATTGACATAAAGCATATAATTATGTATAATTCAAGTAATTTCATGGGCGAAATGCCGATGAATTAAGACGAAACAAGAAAAACAATATCAAAAGGAGAGGAAGAAATGAAAAAAAGAGTATTAGCTTTAGGCACGGCGGCCTGTCTGGTTATTGGATCCCTGACAGGTTGTGGTTTTACCGGATCCACCGGCAGCCCTACGACCGGAGGATCTTCCCAGAGTACGGCTCCAAGCGAATCCGTTTCTGACAAAACAACTGCTCCGGCAGCGGGCGATCAGGTGCTTAGCGTGTACGCCAATGCCGAGATCAAAACCCTGGTACAGTGGGCGGCTTCCGACAACCAGTCCTCAAAGGTAAATAATAATGCATATGAAGGTTTGCTTCGCCTGGATGAGAATCACGAGGCACAGCCTGCCCTGGCAGAAAGCTATGATGTTTCCGATGACAAGCTTACATACACCTTTCATTTAAGAGACGGTCTGCAATGGAGCAACGGAACTCCATTGACAGCAAAGGATTTTGTATTTTCCTGGTTAAAACAGATGAGTGCGGAGGCCACCAATGGCTACAGTTTCATCATGACGGATTATATTGTAAACGGTGCTGAGTATAACGAAGGTAAAGTCGGCGGGGAAGAAGTGGGCGTAAAAGCTCTTGATGACAAAACCTTCCAGGTTACTTTAAAAGCGCCTACTCCTTATTTTGCCCGATTAACTGTTCTTTGCCAGTTCTTCCCATTAAACGAGGAATATGTCACTTCAAAAGGCGACCAGTATGGTTTAAGCGCTGAAAACATGATTTACTGCGGTCCGTACGTTATTACCAGCTATGACCCGGCAGTAGGGGCAACCTTGAAAAAGAATGAAAAGTACTGGGATGCAGCAAATGTAAAGGTTGAAAATGCACAGGTAAGAGTTATGAAGGATGCATCGTCAGCTCTTAACGCTTATCTGGCAAATGAGCTAAGCCAGGTAAATCTGGATTCTTCCAACGTAGCTGCTTACCAGAATGATCCGGAATTCAGTTCTAAAAGCGAATTCAGAACCGAATATCTCCAGTTTTCTTTAAGTAATCCGGTTATGGCTAACAAAAATATCCGCAGGGCGGTTTCCATGGCCATTGACCGTGAAACCTTGGTTAAGGCAATTCTGGCAGATGGTTCCGCTCCCAGCATTGGTCTTGTTGCAGAAGGCATGTACGGAAATGAAAGCAAAACCTTCCGTGAATTAAATGGAAATATATCTCCATTCAATCCGGAAGAAGCCAGGAAATACTGGGAAGAGGGCTGCAAGGAGTTAGGCCAGACTCCCACACTGACTTTGCTGGTAAGAGATGATTCCGTGACAAAAGCAGTTGCAACCTACATACAAAGTGAACTGAACAAGAATCTGGGCATTGATCTTGTGATTGATACTAAGACGGTTCAGGCAAGAAACGAATTAATGGATAACGATAATTACATGTTTGCATCTACCGCATGGGGCGCTGATTATGACGATGCCATGACCTATCTTGATTTATGGACCAATGGCACTCCGTACCGCGGATCCTATGAGAATGAAACATATAATAAGCTGATTAATGACGCAAGAGTTGAAACCGATGATGCCAAACGTCTGGATATGCTGCTGCAGGCAGAGAAGATTCTGGTTGATGAGGATGTAATCGTTGCTCCTTTATATCATAGAGGCTCTGCAACCCTTACAAAGTCCAATGTAAAAGGATTGGTCAGCCATCCTTTCGGACCGGATGTAGAATTTAAATACGCTTATTTTGAGTAAGCCGCGGCAGGCAGGGGATGCCCTGACCAATTGAATGCGGAAAATGAGAAGAGCCGTCCTTCCCTTTTCGAAATTGGAAAAGGACGGCTCTTTTTCAAATCTCATGAGAATATGAATGCAAAGGAGGACACAGCATGATAAAATATATCTGCAAGCGACTGGTTTATCTGGCTTTGACATTATGGGTCATTGTAACAGCGACCTTTTTTCTGATGAAGAAGCTGCCCGGCTCTCCATTTGATACGGAACGCTTTAATCTGATGTCCGTTCAGCAGCAGCAGACCATTTTAGAGCAGTATGGACTGAATGAGTCCGTTCCACGGCAGTATATAAAGTATATGGGCAATATCCTGCATGGAGATTTCGGAACATCCTTTACTTATACAGGACAAAAGGTCTCTACTGTAATCGGGGGAAGGATCGGTCCCTCCGCTCTGATCGGTCTTCAGGCAGTTTTAATCGGGCTGGCTGTGGGCCTTACATTGGGAATTATTGCTGCGTGGAGGCATAACAGCGGAATCGACTATTTTACGATGATTGTGGCCGTGCTGGGAGTTTCTGTTCCTAATTTTGTGGCAGCGGCTCTTTTACAGTATTATGTAGCCTTAAAGTGGGGAATCCTGCCCGTTGGTTTCTGGACCGACTGGAAATGTTCGGTTCTTCCTTCTATTGCCCTGTCCTTTTCTGCGACAGCCATGGTGGCCCGGTTTATCAGAACAGAGATGCTGGAGGTGCTGGAGCAGGATTACATTGTCACTGCCAAAGCAAAAGGGCTCAGTCCCATGAAGGTGCTCATGCGCCATGCGGTTAGAAACTCGATCATCCCTGTAGTGACCATTCTGGGTCCTATTGTGGTAAACCTGCTGACAGGCTCCCTGGCAGTAGAGAATATTTACACCATTCCGGGAATCGGCAGCTTATTTGTAGACAGTATTAAAGCCAATGACTATTCCACGATCATGGGAATCACGATCTTTTACAGCGCCTTTTATATTTTTGTGGTGCTGATCGTTGATATCGCTTATTCCCTGATTGATCCAAGAATCCGTCTGGCAGCCGATAAGGAGGGTTAATCATGGATGAATTATTTGTAAAGGCACATGTGGATGAAACGGAGAAAGAGCATATTGCCCGCCCCAATTTAACAGCCCTTCAGGATGGATGGCTTCGTTTGAAAAAAAATAAGGCGGCAGTTGTCTGTTTATTTACTTTAATCGCAATCGGGCTTCTGGCAATTCTGGCGCCGGAGTTTTCTAAATATTCCTATAAGGAAACCAATTATGATATCATTTATCAGATCCCATCCATGGAACATCTGTTTGGAACGGACCAATTCGGACGTGACCTTTGGGTCAGGACGTGGATGGGAACCCGGATATCTTTACTCATTGCCTTTGTGGCGGCTCTTTTGGATCTGACGGTGGGAGTGGCATATGGATCAGTTTCCGCTTTGACTGGCGGGAAAGTGGATGCCGTTATGCAGCGGATCATTGAAGTGCTGGTAGGCATTCCCCATCTGATCATTGTGATTCTTTTAATGATGGTCATGCCTGCCGGCATATGGACGATTGTGGTGGCCCTTTCCATTACAGGCTGGGTGAATATGGCCCGCCTTGTCCGCGGATCCATATTAAAGCTTAAAAACCAGGAATTTGTGCTGGCAGCCCGGGTGCTGGGAACCAGTACTTACGGGATCATCTGGAAGCATCTCATACCCAATACGGTTGGAGTCATTGTTATCAATGCCATGTTTACCATTCCATCCGCAATATTTACGGAAGCATTTTTAAGCTTTATCGGCATTGGCATGCAGGAACCAAAGGCATCTTTAGGGGTTTTGATCAACAATGGATACCAGGTACTTCGTAATTTCCCTCATGTACTGATTTTTCCGGCCATTGTGATCGTCCTGATTATGGTATGCTTCAGTATTCTTGGAGACGGCCTGCGGGATGCTCTGGATCCAAGAATGAGAAAGTAGGTGAAGTTTCATGAGCAGATTATTAGAAGTCAATCAGTTACAGGTTCATATAAAGACACAGCATGGTGTGGTTCAGGCGGTACGGGGAATAAGCTTTTATCTGGATGAGCAGGAAACTCTGGCAATTGTGGGAGAATCAGGCTCCGGCAAGTCCATTTCCGTAAAAAGCATTATGGGCCTGCTTCCGAAAAATGGAAAAGTCGTGGAAGGCAGTATTCTCTTAGAAGGCAAAGACCTTGCAAAATACAGTGAACGGCAGATGCAGACAGTGCGGGGATCAGATATTTCCATGATATTCCAGGATCCCATGACCTCTTTAAATCCTACGATGACCATTGGAAAACAGATTATGGAAATATTAAAAGAGCATCGAAAGGATATGACAAAAGAGCAGATGAAGGAGCGGGCTATTGAACTGATTTCTTTGGTTGGGATTTCCAACCCGGAAGCCAGATTTAGCCAGTATCCCCATCAGCTTTCCGGAGGCATGAGGCAAAGAGTGGTGATTGCGGTGGCTTTGGCCTGTGATCCCAAGATTTTGATCGCAGATGAGCCTACAACGGCCTTGGATGTGACCATACAGGCTCAGATCCTGGATCTGATGAAGGACCTGCAGAAAAAAATCAAAACCTCCATCATTATTATCACTCATAATCTGGGAGTTGTGGCAAATATTGCGGACCGGGTCGCTGTTATGTACGGAGGACAGCTGGTGGAGACTGCCGGTGTGCGGGAACTGTTTTACCAGACCACACACCCTTATACAAAAGGACTTTTGGCCTCTATACCAAAGGCTTCCCTTAAGGGAAGCGAGCTGACGGCCATTCCGGGTACGCCGCCGGATCTGATGGATCCGCCCAAAGGCTGCCCATTTGCAGCCAGATGTACAAAGACCATGGAGGTCTGCAGGCAGTATCCGCCGGAGAACATGTCCTGCGGCGAAGGCCACCACGCACGCTGCTGGCTTCTTGATGAGCGGGCAAAGGCTCTTGGGGAATAGGAGGAAATTATGATGTCGGCAGAAAAGAGACCATTATTAGAAGTAAAGAACTTGAAGAAATATTTCCATGTGGGGAAAAATCAGGTTCTAAAAGCAGTGGATGATGTCAGCCTGGACATTTATAAGGGAGAGACCCTTGGTCTGGTAGGTGAGAGCGGCTGCGGGAAGTCTACCTTCGGCCGGACCGTGATCCAGCTGTATGAGCCAACGGAAGGCAGGATCCTATATAACGGAAGAGAAATTGACAGCAGTTTACCGGCTGCAGACCGTCATGGGTTTACCAGAAAGGTGCAGATGATCTTTCAGGATCCCTATGCATCCTTAAATCCCCGGATGAAGGTCATCGATATTGTTGCGGAAGGAATTGACGCTCATGGAATCTTAAGCGGACAGGAGCGGAGAAAGAAAGTGCTGGAGCTTTTGGAAACGGTAGGACTTTCTGAAGAACATGCCAACCGGTTCCCCCACGAATTTTCCGGAGGACAGCGTCAGCGGGTGGGAATTGCCAGAGCACTGGCCGTTGACCCGGAGTTTGTCATCTGCGATGAACCCATTTCCGCCCTGGATGTTTCCATTCAGGCACAGGTGATCAACTTGCTGAAGGAGCTGCAGGAAAAAAGAGGACTTACCTATCTGTTCATCGCCCATGATCTTTCCATGGTTAAGCATATCAGTGACAGGATCGGTGTCATGTACCTGGGGGCAATGGTGGAATTGACGGACAGTGAAAGCTTGTTTGAAGATCCGGTGCATCCCTATACCCAGGCATTGCTTTCCGCAATTCCCATTCCTGACCCGGATGTGGAAACCAGTCGCAGCCGCATCATGCTGGAAGGGAGTTTGCCAAATCCAGTGAATTTGAAGGAAGGCTGCCGTTTTGCTTCCCGCTGTCCTTATGCACAGGAGCTGTGCCGGGAAAAAACGCCGGAGATGAAAGAAGTCAGGCCAGGGCATTTTGCAGCCTGCCATAAGGTGATGTAAGATGCAGGCAATAAAATATATTTTGTTAGGAGAGAGCGATGAAAGACTATATCTTGGAGGTCTGTGTGGATTCTGTGGAATCTGCAAAAGCAGCAGTACGGGGAGGGGCTGACAGGCTGGAGCTCTGTGCAAATCTGGTGATCGGGGGAACAACCCCTGGCGTGAGCCAGTTTAAGCAGATACGTAAAGCCTGTGAGGTTCCCATTAACGTGCTGATACGGCCCCGGTATGGAGACTTTTTGTATACAGATCATGAGTTTCAGATGATATCAGAAGATGCACAGATGTTCCGGGACCTTGGTGCGGATGGAATCGTCGTAGGATTTTTAAAGCCGGATGGGGATCTTGATATGGAACGGCTGAAGGTGCTCAGAGAAAGGGCCGGAGGGGGAAGTATGACCCTTCACAGGGCCTTTGATGTATGCAGGGATCCTTACAGGAGCCTTAAGGAAGCCATAGAGGCAGGAGCGGATACCATTTTGACCTCAGGTCAGCAAAACACCTGTATGGAAGGGAAAACGCTTTTAAAGGAACTGATTGTACAGGCGGATGACCGGATCGATATTATGGCAGGGAGCGGGGTCAATGTGGATGCAATTGCCTGCCTGATGGATGAAATAGATGCCCGCTGCTTTCATATGTCTGGCAAAACTATCGTGGACAGCGGTATGATCTATCGGAAAGAAAATGTGAATATGGGCATACCGGGAATTGGGGAGTATGATATTTTCCGTACCGAGGAGGAGCAGATATGCCGGGCAAAGAAGCTGATGGAGGAAAAGGCATGTTTACGGAAGAACGTTTAGATAAAATTTTACAGATCCTGCAGGATCAGGGCATGGTGAAGGTAAAGGATTTAAGCGCCCTTTTCCAGGTGACAGAGGATTGTATACGCAAGGACTTAAAAAGCCTGGAAAATGCCGGAAAACTGAAACGGACTTATGGCGGAGCCTTATTATCCCAGGATTATCCGCTGAAACGGGATGTTATTGACCGGAGAGATACAAATATCGAGAAAAAGAAATTAATTGCCCAGAAAGCCTATGAGCTCATCGGGAGCAATGAGACCATATTTCTGGATATTTCCACCACAAATATTATGGTGGCGGAACTGCTTGCCAAATCCCATAAGCGGGTAACCGTGGTGACCAATATGATCGATATCATGCAGACCCTGGCCGTAAATCCCAATATTACTGCTATTGGTACCGGGGGGATCATGTACCGCACTGTAAACGGCTTTATGGGAGCAGCTGCCATTGAGATCATCAAACAGTACAGTTTTGACCGGGCCTTAATCGGGACCTGCGGCTTAGATCTTACAGATAATTCCATCACCACCTTAGGCGTTGAGGATGGCTTGACAAAGAAGGCCGCCATTGCCAGCAGCAGGCATAAATATCTGGTAATGGAAAAGGATAAATTTTATTTTAATGATTCCTATAAATTTGCTCATTTTGATGACATAGACGGAATCATCACGGATACCATGCCGGATGAGGCTACGGCCAGTAAGCTTTACTCCGCAGGAGTTACCATTCTGTAGCTTTTGCCGGAATGGCTGGATCAGAAAATAATCAATTGATTTCGTAAAGGAGAATTTTGTGATGTTTTCAGAACATTTACAGAGATATGCCCAGGAAAAATATGACTTAAGACTTCCTTTTCTGGGAAGCCTCAGGGGAGAAATCGAGAAAGCCATGGAAAGCTGCACTCCCGAAGAGCAGGTGCTCATGAAATTTTTATATGGGACCATGCCGGTGCGGGATGCAGGAGAATATGAGTTTGACCGGTTTCTTGGATTTGTAAGGCATTCCATCATGGTCTATGATCACATGGAATGGTGCCAGGGGATTCCGGAGGATATTTTCCTTCATCATATTTTATATTATAGGATCAACACGGAGAACATTGAAGACTGCCGCAGATTTTTCTATGATATGCTGATTGACCGGATCAAGGGGCTTTCCGTAAGGGAGGCAGTACTGGCAATCAATTACTGGTGCGCGGAAAACGGAACGTATGAGGCTTCCGACAACAGGACCATATCCCCTGTGACAGTATATAAATCAGGAAAGGGCAGGTGCGGAGAGGAATCCACTTTTGCCGTGACAGCTTTCAGAAGTGTGGGTATCCCTGCCAGACAGGTATATACGCCCAGATGGGCTCATTGTGATGACAACCACGCATGGGTTGAAGTGTTTGTGGAAGGAAAGTGGCATTTTCTGGGAGCATGTGAGCCGGAAGAAGTTCTGGATAAGGGATGGTTTACCAATGCTTCATCCAGGGCACTGCTGGTGCATACCAGAACTTTCTCCGATTATTCCGGTGATTCGGAGACGGAATGCCTGGGTCATGATGATTTATTGGTTTATTATAACGGGACTCCAACCTATGCCCTGACAAAATCATGTGAAATCCAGGTGCTTGATGAGGATAGAAATCCAGTGAAGAATGCTCATGTTTCTTTTGAAATTCTTAACATGGCGGAATACTGCAGCGTGGTGAACCTATACACAAACAGGGAAGGAAAGGTTTCCATTACCATCGGCCTTGGGGATATTCACGTCCGTGCCATGAAGGATGGGCTGTGGTGTGAAGCATGGATCTCCCATGAACAGGGAGATGGGGCGGTATTGGTGTTAAAGAAAGATGAGAAGCAATCGGAAGAGGATGTCTGGGTGGATGTGGACGTCATTGCTCCAAAGGATTATCCCATGAATCCGGTAAACCTTACAAAGGAGCAGAAGGATAGAAACAGAATACGGATCCAAGAGGCGAACCAGATGCGGGAAAGCAGGATCGCAGGATATTTTAAGGAGGAAGCGGCTTCTGGATATCCGGAGGAAACAGAGATCCTGCGGTTATCTGCCGGTAATTTTGATGAGATTTATAAATTTCTTTCCAGGGATCAGAATCCGGACCGTAAGGCCATGCTTCACAGCCTTTCTGTAAAGGATTATAAGGATGCCAGGGCAGATATTCTGGAAAGCCACCTGGCAGGAGCAGCTCCATACCGTAAGGGTTGGGAGGAGAATGGAAATACGGATATTTATGTGAAATACATTCTTTGCCCAAGGATTTTACTGGAGGAAATGACGGATTACCGGGGGTTTATTGAGAGCTTTTTTACTGAGGAAGAAAAGGATGGGTTCCGGAAAAAGCCTGAAACTATTTGGGAATATGTAAAACATCACATTGGCTTTGAACCAAAGCTGGATTATAAGACGATCTGCGCCACCCCGGCAGGAAGCCTTAAGCTTTTACAAGGCAATCCCCTTAGCCAGAGGATATTGTTTGTTGCCATTTGCCGGACCCTGGGCATTCCCGCCCGGATAAATCCCGTGAATCTGGAAGCAGAGATTTATGAGGCAGGAAGATTTGTATCAATATCAGGGACTGATGAACTATTAGAAGATAAGACAAAAGAGTCAGGAAAGCTGGTACTGTATGGAGAAACGGACAGCCTGTGGACCTATTACCAGACATGGACCATTGGAAAGCTGAAAGAGGGACAGTTCGTGACTCTGGATTATACTGGCGTGAAGTTTTCAGGCGGCATTTTAAAAATGGATCTGGAGCCTGGTACTTACCGCCTGATCACCTCTGTCCGTCTTCCCAGCGGAAACCAGAACGCCAGTGAGTTTGTCTTTAAATTAACAAAAAATGAAGAAAAGTCTGTGACCATGCGCCTGAGGGCAGGAAGCCTGGATGACATGCTGGTTGACAACATGCTGGATGATTTTGAAGTGACTGTGAAAGCGGAAAACGGGAAAGAAGAGAAAGTTCCGGCATCGGTGCTTATGAAAGAAAAGGCCAATATTCTGGCAATACTTTCCCAGGGGCAGGAGCCTACAGAGCATGTTCTTAACGAAATGCTGGAACAAAAGGATGCGTTAATTGGCCTGGATGCCCGTATCATTTTCCTGCTTCAGGGAGAAATGTCGCTGAAAAACCAGACCATTTGCAAGGTGTTGAAAGCAATCCCCGGAATCAAGGTGGGTTATATCAGCTTTGATGATACGGTAGAGCCGCTGGCCCGGAGAATGTATGTGGATCCGGAAAAGCTGCCGCTTTTAATCGTTACGGACCCAGGTTTAAGGGCGGTCTATGGATGCAGCGGCTATAATGTGGGAAGCGTGGATCTGATGATAAAGCTTCTGGGTTTAAGCAGGAACCGGTTATAAGGCAGCAAAGGCGTATGGAAAGAACCTGCAGTGGGTTTTTCCGATCATTTGACGGCGGAGAATTACAAAATAAGAAAAAACATTTTGCAAAATACATAAAGATGTTATATACTGTTTGTTGGAGTACTACCAGAAGTCAAATACTCTGCAGCAAACTATGGGGTGTTTGACTCCGTGGGCAGTCGCCAAGGTCAAGCGGTCTTGGCCTTGGCTCGTTGATTTCACGAGAATAACAGACAAAAGGATGGTTTGAACATGGCTATTTTAGAAAATTGGAGAAACCTGGCATACGGTGATGGGCTGGATGATAAAGGAAAAGAAGAATTATGGACCGAGTATTTCAAAGTAGAAAAGGGAATCTATGAGCATATTCTTTCCAAGCCAGAGGAAGCGGTTGAGGGGACGGTCGAAGAGCTGGCCAAGAGATATGGCACTGATGTCCAGACGATGACCGGATTTTTAGATGGAATTAATGAAAGCTTAAAAGGGTATGAAAATCCCATCGAAACCATGGAGGAGCAGACCGTGGTAAAAATAGAGATTGACCCGGAAAAGCTGTATTATAATATGGTAGAAGCTAAGGCAGAGTGGCTGTATAATCTTCCGCAGTGGGATGAAATACTGACGGAAGAGAAGAAAAAAGAGCTTTATAAAAAGCAGAAAGCTTCCGGAACCATTGTAAAGGGTGCAAAGGTTGGAAGAAATGATCCATGTCCATGCGGCAGCGGCAAGAAGTATAAAAAGTGCTGCGGATCCCACCTGTAATCAAAGGCTGCTTTGACGGCAGGATAAAGAGACAGGAAGGCAGGTACCTCTTTATGAGTTACCTGCTTTGTTTTTGAGCATGGGCAAGAAAGAGGAAATTGTGAATGGAAGCTTATAGTAGCTTTGCAGAGGTCTATGACCGGTTTATGGACAATATTCCATATAAAGACTGGTGTGAATACGTAACTGGACTGTTGAATGAATATGGGATCAGGGATGGCCTGATTCTTGATCTGGGCTGCGGAACGGGAAGCCTTACGGAGCTTCTGGCAGACCGGGGATATGACATGATCGGGGTAGACAACTCCGGGGACATGCTGCAGATAGCCATGGAAAAGCAGGAAAAGTCAGAAAAAGACATTCTTTATCTTATGCAGGATATGAGAGAATTTGAGCTTTACGGCACAGTGCGGGCTGTTATAAGCATCTGTGACTGCATGAATTACATCCTGGAATATGAGGATATGGAAGAAGTATTCCGGCTGGTTAACAATTATCTGGACCCGGGAGGAATTTTTATATTTGATTTGAACACAATTTATAAATATGAAACCATTATGGGAGATTCCACCATTGCAGAGGACCGGGAGGAATGCAGCTTTATCTGGGATAATTATTATGATAAGGAATCCAGGATCAATGAATATGACCTTTCTCTGTTTATTAAGCAGGAGGGAGATTTATACCGGAAATATACAGAGAATCATTACCAGAGAGCATACTCTCTTGAAGAAGTAAAGATGGCCATAAAAGAGGCTGGTATGGATTTTGTGGCCGCTTTTGATGCTTTTACAAAATCTCCCGTAAAGGATAACAGTGAAAGAATTTATATCATAGCAAGAGAACGCGGAAAGGAATTATAATATGTCTGATTATATTATCAGAGCCACGGCAGGGGATCATCAGATCCGAGCCTTTGCGGCAACTACCAGAGAACTGGTGGAGCAGGCAAGGCAGGCTCATAATACAAGTCCTGTGGCTACGGCTGCTTTAGGCAGGCTTTTGACTGCAGGGAGCATGATGGGTGTCATGATGAAGGGGGAAGACGATTTACTGACCATAAAGATTCAGGGAAGCGGCCCTATTGAAGGCCTTACGGTAACTGCAGATTCCAAGGGAGATGTAAAAGGCTATGCTTACAATCCTGGTGTCATGCTTCCGCCCAGTCAGGCCGGTAAGCTGGATGTAGGAGGTGCGGTAGGAGAGGGAGTATTAAGTGTTATTAAGGATATCGGCTTAAAGGAACCTTATATTGGACAGACCATACTGGTAGGCGGAGAAATTGCCGAGGATCTGACATATTATTACGCTGCTTCCGAGCAGACGCCGTCATCGGTGGCACTTGGCGTTTTAATGAATAAGGACAACACTGTGAAACAGGCCGGCGGTTTTATCATCCAGCTTTTGCCTGGAGCTTCTGATGCAATCATCGACAGCCTGGAGAAAAAGCTGGGAGAGATTACTTCCATCACAGAGCTTCTGGATCAGGGAAATACGCCGGAAATGATCCTTGAGCACATCCTGGGAGAGTTTGGTCTGGAAATCATGGAGCAGATACCTACCCGTTTTTACTGCAGCTGCGATAAGGCAAGGGTGGAAAAAGCTTTGGTCAGCATCGGACGGAAGGAAATTCAGGAAATGATTGATGAAGGAAAGAGCATTGAGGTGAATTGCCATTTCTGCAATAAGAATTACGAATTTACGGTGGAAGATTTAAAACGCCTCCACGAAAAATCATAAGTCAGGCTGCGTCAAAAAGAGCCATCCAGCTGGATGGCTCTAATCGTAATCATGTGAAACAATATAACTTCTTCCTATATTGAAAAAAGGTACACTGATAAGTCAATGATTATAATTTGGTAACGTTTGTAGCCTGTGGTCCCTTAGCTCCATCGACAACATCGAACTCTACAGCAGCGCCTTCATCTAAGGATTTGAAGCCGTCCATGCTAAGACCTGAGTAGTGAACAAATACATCGTTACCCTGTTCGTCGGATATAAATCCGTAACCCTTTTGGTTGTTAAACCACTTAACTGTACCTTTCATTGTGATACCTCCAAAATGAATAAAAAATTGTACTATTACAGGATATCTGTAACCTCCCTAAGAATAGCATAAAAAGGGAAAGGTGTCAAACATTTTCCGATTTAAAAACAAAGAAATCTCTATAGTAAATTTAAGGGAAAATAAGTGGTGAAATCAGAGGAAATTGTGGTAAAATGGGAAAAGATTCTTTTGTAAGGATGAGAAGGGGAAAGCAATGAAATTAACGAATTTCTGGGGGCATTTTTGCACCATTAATATACACAAAATCAGGGTCATGAAAAACTGCTTTCGTGTAGGGCTTATAAAACAAGGGCTGCTTCACGATTTGTCAAAATACAGTCCGGAAGAATTCATACCAGGCGTTCTTTATTATCAGGGAACCAGAAGTCCCAACGCTGCGGAACGAGAGGACAAGGGCTTTTCAAGAGCCTGGCTTCATCACAAAGGCCGTAATAAGCATCACTATGAATACTGGATTGATTTTACCACGGACATGTCGGAAGGGCTGGTAGGCCATAAGATGCCATTAAATTATGTTATTGAGATGATGATGGACCGGATGGCAGCATCCAAAACTTATAAGGGAAAAGATTACACCGATGCGTCCCCCTGGGAATATTACATGCACGCAAAAAACTACATGGTTATTGCCCCGGAGACAAGAAATCTGTTGGAAAAGCTTCTTCTGATGCTAAAGCGCGAGGGGGAAAAAAAGACATTTTCCTACATCAGGTATTTGCTGAAAAAAGGAGATTATCAGTAAGGGAGAATATGGATTCAAAGACGGAACCCACTTCGGGAAGGCCTGAAGATAAAAGACCTGCCCCGAAAGCACTCCGGAAAATGCCGGAAGAAACGGCAAAAAACGTTTTTAAAGTTACCTGCACAGGGTATTCAGCAGGTGACGGATGTAAAGGCAAAGCTTTTCGCCATCCTCAAAAAAGTCCGGTTCATAAGAAACATAAGTGATTTTATCCTTGAATTCCATTTGAAGGCAGGGCGCCCACAGAGGGGAAAACTGGGGAAGGTAACAGCCGGCTCTACGGGTGTAGCAGGTCTTGGCCGTGGCCTTTATCCGGGCTTCCTTATCCACGTATTCTGCCACGCTTTTGTGAATGGCCTTGTCTTCGTAAATCAGATAATAATAGTTTTTGTAATCCGGATAAAAATATTTTAATTCTCCTTCATAGAGGTCAACGGTTGCTGTCAGATATTCTCCTTCTGCTTCCAGGGAAACCAGGGAATTGGATTTTGAAAATCCAACCGGAACGGCAAAGCCATTTTTACAGGTAAGCCGTAAGGAACGGAACTCCCTGCCGAAAATATCCTCCTGGCATACAAGCTCCTGCTGTTCAAGGAAAAAGCTGTGCTCCAAAAAGTCCGGATAATTTAATATGGGAAGGATCAGGGGCATTCCTTTTAAATCATCTTCATTATGTAATATTAAAAGATCAAATAAATATTTGTCATGAGAAATAAGGTAGTCCTTATAAACCTCGATCAGCTGGCCGCCGGAATAAAGATCCTTCCGCTCTACCTTTAAGAATTCCTCAATGGCCTTTTGCTTCATTGAGGGAAGTCCGAGAAGCCCCCGGTAAGGGCGTATTTTTTTGTAAATATCCAGGCTTTCCACGCCGGAAAAATCATAAGACATGTCATAGGCAAGACAGCGCTTTAAAAGATAGGGAATATCAAAACCGTCTCCGTTAAAATGTATGATTACAGTAAATTCCTTTAAGAATTTAAAAAAGGTTTCCAACAGTTCTTTTTCCGAATCCAGAGTATCTGCAAACCACTGGACTAGATTCCAGCAGCCGTTCCTGTAATAAACACATCCGATGAGGTAAAGGGTAGAATACTCCCCGGAGAAGCCTGTAGTTTCTATATCAAAGAACAGCAGCTTCTCCCTCCTGCCGATCCGGTCAAAGGGATATGTTTCATGAAATGCAATGGTTTTCTGTAAAGTGATCATGAATGATTCCGGCCTTTCCTTTTATCGCCTGTATTCTCTGGGCAGTGTTCACCCCGCTTTATCAAATGTAAAGGTATACCCGCAGGGTGTTTCCACCCTCAATATTATAACGGAAAAGAGCCGGTCCGTCAACGGAAACAGAATATTTGTTCGACTATCCGCTTGCATAACACCAGGCAGTATGCTATGATAAATGCCATAGGTAAGAATTTCCTGGATAACAGTCAAAAGGAGACAGAGGTCGTGATTTCTTTTATAAAAGGACCATTGGTTGAAATATTTGAAGATACAGTTGTAATAGAAAGCGGAAACATGGGGTTTGAGATACATGTTCCCCTGTCAGTGCTTGAAAAACTGCCGGGAAAGGGAATGGAAACAAAGCTGTATACATACTTTCAGGTAAGAGAGGACGCCATGTGCCTCTACGGTTTTTTAAACCGCCAGGATTTACAGATGTTTAAACAGCTCATAAGTGTAAACGGAATAGGTCCCAAAGGAGCTTTGGGGGTTCTTTCCGCCCTTAGGCCGGATGATTTAAGAAGGGCTATTGTTTCCGGAGATGCAAAGGCCATTTCCAAAGCGCCGGGAGTTGGGGCAAAGACGGCCCAGAGGATTATTCTGGATTTAAAGGATAAAATTGATATGGCTGAAGTTCTTCCTCCCGGATTTGCGGAACCAGGAAATGGTGCTGTTTTATCCGGCGGAGTGGCAGAGGAAGCCATGGAAGCGCTGGCAGCTCTGGGATATTCTGCTGCTGAGGCGGGACGGGCAGTCCGTCAGGTGGAAGTGACGGAATCCATGACAGTGGAAGATGTGCTTAAGGCATCTTTAAAGCATTTGGCATTTATATAGAATAACGGGTAAAGACAGAGATGGAACGTAGAATTATAACCACAGAGGTAACAGAAGAAGATAAGAGGATTGAACCGAACTTAAGGCCAAAGTGTCTGGAAGAATACATTGGACAGGAAAAGATACGGACCAATCTGAAAGTATATATTGATGCCGCCAAGGCCAGGGGAGAGTCCCTGGACCATGTTTTATTTTACGGGCCTCCCGGCCTGGGAAAAACAACTCTTTCCGGAATCATTGCCTATGAAATGGGAGTCAATATGAAGGTCACGTCAGGGCCTGCAATAGAAAAGCCGGGAGAGATGGCTGCCATACTGAACAATCTCCAGGAAGGAGATGTGCTGTTTGTGGATGAGATCCACCGCTTGAACCGGCAGGTAGAAGAGGTGCTGTATCCGGCTATGGAGGATTTTGCCATAGACATTATGCTGGGAAAAGATTCTTCCGCCAGATCCATAAGGCTGGATCTTCCTAAATTCACTTTGGTGGGAGCTACTACCAGGGCAGGGCTTTTGACTGCCCCTTTAAGAGACCGGTTCGGCGTGGTTCAGAAGCTGGAGTTTTATACGCCACAGGAGCTTAAGATCATTGTCTGCCGCTCTGCCAAAGTCCTGCAGGTGGAAATTGAGGAAGAGGGAGCCGCAGAGATCGCCAAACGTTCCAGAGGAACTCCCAGACTGGCAAACCGTCTGTTAAAGAGAGTGAGAGATTTTGCCCAGGTGAAATACGATGGCATTATTACAAAAGAAGTAGCTGATTTCGCCCTGGACATTCTGGATGTGGATAAGTTTGGCTTAGACTACAATGACCGGGCGATCCTGACCACAATGATTGAGAAGTTTGCCGGCGGTCCTGTAGGGCTGGATACCCTGGCTGCTTCTTTGGGAGAGGATGCCGGCACCCTGGAAGATGTTTATGAGCCATACCTTTTAATGAACGGCTTTATAAACCGTACCTCCAGAGGACGGGTTGCAACGGAACGGGCGTATGAGCATCTTGGGATCCCTATGGGATCATGACCAGCATGAATTTTAGAATTTTCCTATTATTCTGCCCAAGCTTTTTGGGCAGGGCCTGCCCATGATTTATGGGGGTAAAGGTATGCCCACAGGGCTTTCCTAACTGTGCAAAATATGATATAGTAAAAAAGAGCAAATGATAATAGGGAGAGAACAGAATGGATTCCAAACGCAAAACAGAAGTTTTAATAGATGGCAAGATTTACGCATTGGGCGGAAGCGAAGAGGAAATCTATATCCAGCGCCTGGCCAGCTACATCAATGAGATGATCATGACTTTAAAGCATCAGGAAGGGTTTACAAAGCAAAGCGCCGAGTATCAGAATATCATGATCCAGTTAAATATGGCGGATGACTACTTTAAAGCCAGGGAACAGATCGCCAGACTGGAGCAGCAAAAGGCGGAGATGGAAAAGGAGACCTATAGCTTAAAGCATGAGCTTGTGGCTACTCAGATGAAGCTTGAGTCGGCAAAGCTGGAACTGGTGGAAGCCAGGAAATCTGCGGATTCCGGTAAGAAAGAATAAGTCAGGAGGGGATGTTGGGCGGCAGGGCCGTAACATCCTCTCTTTCAACAATAAGGGGTATACCTTTACACCCGATAAAGCGGGTGGCCCCTGTCCGAAAAACATGGACAATAAAAGAAATCAGGAGGAACATGTGAAGAAAGCAGTTGAAATTCTTGCTCCGGCAGGATCGTTTGAAAGTATGAAGGCAGCAGTAGCGGCAGGAGCCGATGCGGTCTATATGGGCGGCAGCCGGTTCGGGGCAAGGGCATTTGCGGAAAATCCCGGAGAGGACAAGCTGTTGGAAGCCATTGATTACGTCCATCTTCATGGACGAAAGCTGTACCTGACTGTTAATACACTGATGAAGGAACAGGAGATAGAGGAAGTTTATGATTATCTTGCTCCGTATTACAGGCAGGGCCTGGATGCGGCCATTGTACAGGATATGGGGACCTTTGCCTTCATTCGGGAGCATTTTCCGGGACTTCCCATTCACGCCAGCACTCAGATGACCATTACAGGCGCTTACGGAGCCGGAATTTTAAAAGACCTGGGAGCAGAGCGGGTGGTCACTGCCAGGGAATTGTCTTTAAAAGAAATCAGGAAGATCCGGAATCAGGTGGATGTGGAGATCGAAAGCTTTGTACACGGTGCGTTGTGTTACTGCTATTCCGGCCAGTGCTTATTCAGCAGCCTCATTGGAGGGCGAAGCGGAAACAGGGGAAGATGCGCCCAGACCTGCCGTTTGCCCTATGAGGTGAAGCGGGAAGGCCAGGCACTTGGAGGAAAGGATGACCGTTATTGCCTCAGCCTTAAGGATTTAAGCACTCTGGACATTCTTCCGGATCTGATAGAAGCCGGAGTCTATTCCATGAAAATTGAAGGAAGGATGAAAAGTCCCAGGTATACGGCGGGAGTGGTGAGTATTTACCGCAAGTATGCGGACCTTTATCTGGCTCATGGAAGAGAAGGCTATAGGGTCCGGGAACAGGATAAAAAAGCCCTTTTGGATCTGTTTGACCGTGGCGGACAGACGGAAGGATATTATAAGCGCCAAAACGGGCGGGATATGGTGGTCTGGAAAGAAAAGCCTGCTTTTCGGGAAGGCAATCAGCAGCTCTTTGATTACCTTGATAAAAATTTTGTCGAGAAACAAATAAAGGAGCCGGTGATGGGAACCGCGCTTTTGGAAGAGGGAAAAAATGCCTCTCTGGTGTTAACTGCCTGCGGCCATAATGCTGCTGTTACCGGTGAGCTGGTGCAGACGGCCCAGAATCAGCCTGCCTCAGAGGAAAAGGTGAGAAAGCAGCTGGATAAGACGGGAAATACGCCCTTTTATTTTGAAAAACTTGATATTAAGATCATAGGAAATGCATTCCTTCCGGTTCAGGCTCTCAATGACTTACGCAGGCGTGGAATGGAAGCTCTGGAAAATGAGATTCTTGCATCTTATAAAAGAGACTGGCAGGAAGAACCGGTGAAAGTCTGTCATGAGGCTGCTGACAGCTGGAAGACGGTATCTCAGGGACCCAGGCTTACGGTTTCCCTGGAGCGGCCGGATTGTCTGGAAGAGGCTCTATCCAGCCCTGATGCGGAACGGATTTACATTGATGCTACGGGATTTAAGCCGGAATTGTGGAAGGTATCTGTGGAATCATGCCACAGAGCAGGCAAGGAATGTATGCTTACCATGCCCCATATATTCCGGACTTTGGCGGAACAGTTCTTTGATAAATATTTAACGGAGCTGAAAGCTGCAAACTTTGACGGATTTTTGATCCGTTCCCTGGAAGAAACCGGTTATTTAAAGGAAAAGGGGATCAAGGGCCGCCTGGTATTTGACTTTGGCATGTATGGAATGAACAGTTATGCCCAGAACATGCTGAAAAAGCTGGGAGCGGATGAGGTTACCTGGCCGGTAGAATTAAACAGCAGGGAATTGGGAAAACTAAAAGTTCCGGGAGAACTGCTGGTATACGGCCGCCTTCCCATGATGGTGACTGCCCAATGCCTTCATCAGGGGCTGGAACAGTGTGATAAGACGCCCGTTGTATTAACATTAAAGGACCGGATGGGAAAAATCTTTCCGGTAAAAAACCACTGTGCGTTCTGTTACAATTCCATTTATAATTCAGCGCCGGTCTCCTTACTGGGTCTTAGGGAGGCTGTAAAGGGTTTATCCCCTTCTGCTATACGGCTTCAGTTCACCACAGAGAACAGGGCACAGACGAAAGCGGTGATCCAAAGCTTTTCGGACGAATTTCTTTATGGAAGGGAAGCAAAATTGCCCTTTGACGAATTCACTAGAGGTCATTTCAAACGCGGTGTAGAGTAGGTGGCATATGATTAATCTGATTATTGACGTCTCCAGATATCTGATGATACTGTTGATTGCATTATACACATATTTGAATTTTCGCTTTTTTTCTTTTCCGGATGAAATCAGGAAAAAGAAAATCTGCGGGCGTCAGAACCGTACCATGTTTCTCATCCACCTGCTGGCTTATTTAATCATCTGGCTGGAGACGAAAGATGAAAGGATGCTGGTGTTTTATCTGGCTCAGGTAGTGTTTTTTTCCACCTACCTTTTCCTTTACCGGCTGATTTACCGCAATGTATCCAGATTGCTGGTCAACAATATGTGCATGCTCCTTACAATAGGTTTTATCATGCTGACCAGGCTTTCTTTTGACAAATCCATAAAACAGTTTGTCATCGTTGCCTCAGCGGCTCTGGTGACCTTTGTGATTCCCTTTGTTATTGACAGAGTATGGCAGCTGAGCAAGATTCCATGGGTCTACGGGATTGTAGGGCTTCTCCTCCTGGGGGTGGTTTGCATTGCGGGAACCAGCAGCTACGGCGCCCAGATTTCTTTGGAGATCGGCGGCTATTCTTTTCAGCCCTCGGAATTTGTAAAGATCAGTTATGTCTTTTTTATAGCCACCATGTTTTACCGGTCTGCCAGCATTCGGACAATCCTTATTGTAACCGCAGTGGCGGCCCTTCATGTGCTGATCCTGGTGGCTTCCAAGGACCTTGGAAGCGCCCTGATTTTCTTTATTACCTATGTTTTCATGGTCTTTGTGGCAACAGGAAAATGGCGGTATCTTCTGGCTGGAGCCGGAGGAGGAGCCTTGGCTTCCATGCTGGCTTTTCAGTTATTCGGCCATGTGAGGACCAGAGTATCCGCATGGTTAAATCCCTGGTCAGATATTGCCGGAAAGGGATACCAGATCACCCAGTCCCTGTTTGCCATTGGAACAGGAGGCTGGTTTGGCATGGGGCTGTACCGGGGGATGCCAAGAAGGATTCCGGTGGTGGAAAAGGACTTTATATTTTCTGCGGTTTCAGAGGAACTGGGAGGCATCTTTGCCTTATGCGTTCTCCTCATTTGCCTGGGCTGTTTTTTACAGTTCATGATGATTGCCAGCCGGATGCAGGCGGTATTTTATAAGCTGATTGCATTTGGCCTTGGAACCATTTATATTATTCAGGTATTTTTGACCGTAGGAGGAGTGACCAAGTTCATTCCTTCCACAGGAGTGACGCTTCCCCTGGTCAGCTATGGAGGAAGCTCCATCCTGAGCACTTTTATCATTTTTGGGATAATCCAGGGACTCTATATACTTAAACGCAATGAAGAGGAAGAAGAAAAATATGAAGGCTAACCCAAATCCAAAAGCAAATCATCATATCCTGATGCTCACCTATGGGATCGTACTACTTTTTGTAGGACTTGGGGTTTATTTTGGCTACTTTCTTTTGTTTGAAAGCGACAATGTAATCAACAATTCCTATAATGCCAGGCTTGACAGCTTTGCTGACCGGGTGGTACGGGGGGAGATATACAGCAGTGACGGCAGGGTTCTTGCCAGGACAGAGGTGGATGGAGAGGGGAAGGAAATAAGGGTTTATCCTTATGATTCCATGTTTGCACATGTGGTGGGATATTCCACCAATGGAAAGACCGGTCTGGAGGCCTTGTCTAATTTCTACCTGCTCACCAGCCATGTAAATCTGATCGAGCAGGTGGTAAATGAAATGTCATCCACAAAAAATCCGGGGGACAGCGTTTTTTCCACCCTTGATGTGGACCTTCAGAAGACAGCATATGATGCTTTGGGCAAGCGAAAAGGGGCGGTGATTGTGATGGAGCCTGATACAGGCAAGATCCTTGCCATGGTGTCCAAACCGGATTACAACCCTAATACCCTGGCTGCGGACTGGAGCCAGCTGGTGGCGGAGGAGAACACGTCGGGCCAGTTGTTAAACCGCGCCACCCAGGGGCTTTATCCGCCGGGGTCCACCTTTAAGCTGGTGACTGCCCTGGAATACATGAGGGAAAACCCGTCCAATTACAGGGACTATACCTTTGACTGCAGCGGAGTTTATAAGAATGGGGATTACACCATCCGATGTTACCATGGGACAGCCCACGGACATCAGAATCTGGAGCAGGCATTTGCAAATTCCTGTAACGGAGCTTTTTCCAATCTTGGCTTGCAGCTGGATTTAAACGGATTAAAAAATACTGCGGACCAGCTTCTGTTTAATTCAGACCTGCCTTTGCCCATTGCAGGCAACAAAAGCTCCTATACCATGGGAAGCGGTGCGGACACATGGCAGATCCTTCAGACCGCCATCGGCCAGGGCCAGACCCAGATAACTCCAATTCATAATGCGATGATCGTTGCGGCAATTGCCAACGGGGGAACCTTAATGAAGCCTTATCTCATTGATCATGTGGAAAATGCCGGAGGAGATGTTATTAAGAAATTCATGCCTCAGTCCTATGGCAATCTCATGACTGCCGTAGAAGCTTCTGATTTAACTGAATTTATGCGGGATGTGGTGACAGAGGGAACCGGATCCGCCCTTAGGACCGATGCTTATACAGTAGCCGGTAAGACCGGTTCTGCGGAATTTGAAAAAGGCAAGGAAACCCATGCCTGGTTTGTGGGATTTGCCCCGGCAGAGCATCCAAGGGTGGTTATCAGCGTGATTGCAGAAGAGAGCGGCTCCGGCGGACAAGCCGCAGCCCCCATTGCCAGAGCACTTTTTGATTTGTATTTTTCCAGACAATAGAAGCAAATGATATTTGTTTTCAATGATTACGCACTTGCATATGAGTCCAAAAAGAGGTATACTAGACCCAGTCTGTGTGACACACCAAAACCGGAGCTTCCAAGGGAAGTTACGGTTTCACTCTGGAGGAATTGCAATGATAGAAGCAACGAGTTGTGGCGGTGTGGTTATTTTTCGAGGTAAAATTCTGGTTTTATATAAGAATTACAAAAATAAGTATGAAGGTTGGGTTTTGCCAAAGGGAACAGTAGAAGCGGGTGAAGAGTACAAAGAGACGGCTCTCCGGGAAGTAAAGGAAGAGACAGGGGTAAGTGCGTCCATAATCAAGTACATTGGCAAGAGCCAGTACTCCTTTAACACGCCTCAGGATATGGTGGAAAAAGATGTGCACTGGTATCTAATGATGGCCGACAGCTATTACAGTAAACCACAGCGGGAAGAATATTTTATTGATTCAGGATATTACAAGTTCCATGAAGCGTATCATCTTCTGAAGTTTTCCAATGAAAAGCAGATATTGGAAAAGGCCTACAATGAATATCTGGATTTAAAGAAGAGTAATTTGTGGGGCAATAAGAAGTATTTCTGAGAGATAAGGCCAGGAAAGCACCTGGAATTTAGTCAAGGGAGCCGGAAAAGTTTAACGCCAACTTTTCCGGCTCTTTTCACAGGAAGCCAAATAAAGGAAGGCTTTAAAAAGCAGCTTCCAGCTCTTTTAATTTGGCTGACAGGGCATTTGTGTTAAGTTCAAAGATCAGGCCTTCGCTTTTGGGACTTTCCATCACATGATTGATGTAGGAGCAGCGTCTTACCATAGGATCCTGCTCCCTGTCTGCAATGATGTCCAAGTCTTCTACGGCAACGATCTCATCCACCACGATCCCCCATTTGATGCCATCCAATATCAGGACCATCTCTTTGAAAATGGTGGAACGGAATATATTCTTTGTCTCGTCCAAAAGACTTAAGATAGTTGGCATGGATTCATCCTTTACCCGTTTTAAAACCTTAAGCAGGCATTCATCCCTGTCGCAGTTTTCGCAGTCCTTTTTACAGCGGTCCGCCTCATCTGCAGCCATATGAAGCTTTGCATGAGGTTCCTCTATTTTACGGAGATGATTGGCAACGGTAAGGTTGTCGGTTTTAAAATTATCGTACCATCTTCCCAGGGCACACTGATGGGGATCCTTTGCCAGGCGGAAATTTCCTCCTTCTTCGATGAAGCGCTCCAGTTCCTTTACCCAATTGATGTGGTCCTGCTTTCTGGCGTCAATCATCTCTTCAAAATTCTTACATTCATCGGAAATGGATTTTAACCCTAATGTGATCCGCAGGTCAAGCATTTGAATGACCTCATTCCGGTATTTGAACATTCCGGTCACATTAGCCGGGGCAGCCGGTATTGTGCTGTAGTTGGGGAGCTGCACAATGGTTGATATGTATTTGCTGTTAATGCAATAGAGGGAACCGGCAATTTTGAATAAAATATACGGATATTTGATCTCTTTTTCCATTTTCTGATAGTACCTTCCCTTTTTATATATTTGTTTGATATTTGTATTATAAGTCCTATGGCTACATAGTTCAACGCCTTTTGAGGAAAATTATATGTTAAAACTTTAGGATTGGACTATGAATAACTGGAAATTCAGAGTATAATAAATCTGAATATCTGATAGGGCATGTTTGGAGGGGGAATTCAGGTTTTGCTGGATGATATGGGAGAAGATGTCTGGAATTGGTGTTAAGAAAATAGTTCGTATCATGAAACAGGACAAATTTATCGGGGAGGAAGGAACATGGTAAAAGTAAGCTCTTTAAGCCGCAGCATCAATACATTTTATGTGGAATGGAGTGCTCTCAATCACTACTTGTCATCCTATGAATGCGAGCGAAATGGGGTGCCCTATATTGGATTTGGGGACCCTCGCGTACAAAAGCTGTGGAAAGGATTATCCGCCCAGGAACGGAAAGAAGTTATGAAGCGTCTGGGTGCAAAAAATGAAACAGAGTTGCAGAGTTATTTTACTTAATTCTGCAAAGATATGGGAAGAAATGGAGAAATACATGTCTGAAAGAAAATTTGTAGTTGTTGACGGTTCTTCTATGCTGTCGACCTGTTATTATGCGGTTTTACCAAGGGAAATCATGTTTGCAAAATCAGAGGAGGAAAAGCAGAAGCATTATGATAAGATCCTTCATGCAAAGGACGGAACTTATACCAATGCTGTTTTTGGAATGCTTAAAATGGTGGTCTCCTTAATGAAAAAGCAGCAGCCGGACCACATTGCCTTTGTGTTTGACAGAACCAGGGATACCTTTCGCAGGGAACTGTATCCGGATTATAAGGGAACCAGGGGAGTTACACCGGAACCGTTAAAGAGCCAGTTTGTACTGATGGAGGAAATATTAAAAGACGTGGGCTTTCAGGTGCTTTTAAGTGAACAGTATGAAGCCGACGATTATGCCGGAAGCCTGGTGATGAAATTCAGGGAGGAAATTCCCATGATTCTTCTCACAAAAGACCATGACTATCTCCAGCTGGTAAACGACGAATACAATGTCCGGGCATGGATGGTTCAGTCGCGGCAGGAAAAGGCGGATGAGCTGTATAAAAAATATTACTCTTTTTACGGCGTAAAAAAAGATGAAGTCAACCTTCCTGAAAAGGTTTTTGAATACACGGCTGATACGGTACTGAGAGAAGAGGGAGTATGGCCGGAACAGATTACAGATTTAAAGGGAATTCAGGGAGATCCTTCTGACAATATTCCGGGAGTAAAGGGAGTAAGCAGCGCGGTTCCTCCGCTTCTTCGGGAATACGGCACTGTGGAAGAGATATACCGTTCCATACGCGAGGCCGAATCAGATAAAAAAAGTTTAAAAGAGCTTCAGGATTTCTGGAAAAACCAATTGGGAATCACCCGTTCTCCTTATAAGGCATTGACAAAAACCAGTGAGGAAGAATTATGCGGGGAAAAGGCGGCCCTGCTTTCCAAAACCCTGGCTACCATGAAAACGGATATTCCCATTGATATGGAACTTGAAGATTTTTCTGCAAAATCGTATCAGGAAGAAAAAGTTAAAAAATGGCTGAAAACTCTTGATATAAAAGAAGCGTCCATTTTTGGAACAGGAAAATGATAGTTTTAAAAGTATTTTTTCATTCTGCCTGGGGACACTCATACAGAGTGTCCCTGATTTTGAATCAAATACCCTGTAGAAAGTTACAGAATATTTGACCCTTGCAGCATTGGCCAGATACAGGAGTACTTGGATTCCTGCATCTGGCTCATTACTTACAGAAATAAAGGAGAAACTGATTATGAGCAAATCTTATGAAATTTTGTCCTCTTTACTGGAAAAGACCATGGCGCTTCAGACTTCCCTGGTCCTTTTTGAGTGGGATAATGAAACTCTTGCGCCGGAAGGTGCCGGATCCTATACTTCAAGAGTGATCGGTGCGCTTTCTGAGGAATATTACAGGGTAATAACAGGGGAAGAGATGGGGAAAGCCATTGCTGACTGTGAGGAAGACAAAAGCCTGTCTGATGTGGAGCGGGCCATTGTCAAGGGAGCAAAGGAAGCCAGAGAAGAGCTGGTGTGCATCCCGTCAAAGGAATACCGGGATAATGCCCAGCTCATAGCTGAGGCTGCCAGGATCTGGTCAAAAGCCAAAAAAGACGAAGATTTTGATTCCTTTGCGCCCACTCTTGAAAAGGTGATTGGCTTTAAAAAGAAATTCGCTTCTTACCGGAAAAAGGAAGGTCAGAAACTTTATGACGTCCTGTTGGATGAGTTTGAAAAAGGATTCAATACGGAGCTTTTGGATGAGTTTTTCAGCCGTCTGAAAGAGGAGATCGTACCGCTTTTAAAAGAGATCAAGGACAATGGAAAGACCATTGATGATTCTTTCCTGTCAGGCGGATATCCTGAGGAAAAGCAAAGGGAGATGGCCCGCTATCTTGCGGAATATGTTGGCTTTGACTTTACAAAGGGCGTGCTTGCGGAAAGTGCTCATCCCTTTACCACCAATCTTCACAACCATGATGTAAGAATCACCACCAGCTACGGGAAGAAAGTGGATAGTTCCATGTTCTCCGTGATCCATGAAGCCGGTCACGGACTTTATGAGCTGGGGATCAGCGATGAGCTTACACAAACGCCTGTGGGGCAGGGGACATCCATGGGGATGCACGAATCCCAGTCCCGCTTTTTTGAGAATATCATCGGCCGCAGCCATGCTTTCTGGGTTCCTCTTTATGAGAAACTCCAGGAGCTTTATCCTGAAAAATTAAAGGAAATCTCCAGAGAGCAGTTTGTGGAGGCAATTAATAAAGTTGAGCCAAGCTTTATCCGTACAGAGGCCGACGAACTCACCTACAATCTCCATATCATGATTCGATATGAAATTGAGAAGATGATCATGGAAGAAGATGTGGACTTAAAGAAGCTTCCTGAAATCTGGGCGGATAAATACGAGGAATATCTTGGAGTGCGTCCTGAAAATCCATCGGAAGGGATCCTGCAGGATATTCACTGGTCCCAGGGGCTTATGGGCTATTTTCCGTCTTATGCCCTGGGAAATGCTTTTGGAGCACAGCTTTATTACCATATGAAAAAAGAGATGGATTTTGACAAGCTTCTTATTGATGGGAAGATTGATGTAATAAAAGAATATTTAAGGGAGCATATTCATAAGTTTGGAAAGCTGAAAACCAGCCGTGAGATCTTAAAGGATATTACAGGAGAGGATTTTACACCGGATTACTTCCTCCGGTATGTGAAAGAAAAATACACCAGGCTGTATGAACTGTCATAAGGGCTCAGCCGGATCGGCTTTGCACTGTGCAGCAAAGGGCAGAAGTGTTGGGAAATGCTGAAATAAAAAGGGAATCTGTTTTACAATCGTTTGCAGTGGAAAAGAGGATGAATATGGGAAATATCAAAAAAAGCGCATCAGAACTGATCGGCCGCACGCCCCTTGTGGAATTGTGCAATTATGGGAAACGCCATAAGGCGGAAGCTTCCATCATAGCAAAGCTGGAATATTTTAATCCGGCTGGAAGCGTAAAAGACAGGGCTGCCCTTTATATGATTCAGGATGCGGAGAATTCCGGTATTTTAAAGCCGGGCGCAACCATCATAGAACCCACCTCCGGCAACACGGGAATCGGCATTGCCAGCATCGCGGCAATGAGGGGATACCGGGCGATTCTTACCATGCCGGAGACCATGAGCGTGGAACGGCGCAACCTTTTAAAAGCCTACGGAGCGGAAATCGTATTAACGGAAGGTGCAAAGGGGATGTCAGGAGCCATAGCAAAGGCAAAGGAACTGCAAAATGAGATAGACGGTTCCATTATTCTGGGGCAGTTTGAAAATCCATCCAATTCCAAAGCCCATCGTGAAACCACCGGTCCGGAGATATGGGAGGACACTGATGGAATAATTGATGTTTTCATTGCCGGTGTAGGAACCGGAGGAACCATCACCGGAGCAGGAGAGTACTTAAAGAGTAAGAATCCTGAAATAAAGGTGATCGCAGTGGAACCTGCCGCCTCCCCGGTCCTTTCCGGAGGGAACCCAGGTCCTCATGGAATTCAGGGAATCGGGGCCGGATTTGTTCCGTCCATCCTGAATCGGTCCGTTTATGATGAAATCATACAAGTGGAAAACGCAGATGCTTATGAGACAGGAAAAGAACTGGCACAGACAGAAGGAATTTTAGTGGGAATCTCTTCCGCAGCTGCCGTATGGGCTGCCAGGGAAGTGGCAAAGCGCCCTGAATATGCCGGGAAGAAGATCGTAGTCATTCTTCCGGATACAGGGGATAGATACTTATCCACCCCCTTGTTTACCTGAATAATTTAATAAAGACTGTAAATCAGAAAAAACCAGGACTGCCTTATTGCAGGCCCTGGTTTTTTATTAAGAGCGTGTATGCTCCTTCCAGTTTACGGAAAAATAGTAATTGATCTCTGCTCCGAAAAACAGGATGCAGATACAGGAATAAATCCACAGCATCAGCAGGACAATGGCGGTAAGGCTTCCGTACATGACTGAGTAATTGCCGAAATTGTTAAAGTAAATGGAAAAAGCAAAGGAAAATGCAATCCATCCCAATGTGCAAAAGGTAGCTCCCGGAAGCTGGCTTAAAAAATCCTGCTTTTTTTCCGGAACATAAGTATAAAGAACGGCAAAGCAGCCTGTCAGCATGAATACAAGCATGGTCCGGAATGTAAGTACATACTGGGTGATCTCAGCCAATAGGGGAAAATGGCGGTTCATGAATCCCTGGATAGAGCTTCCAAGGACCAGCAGCACAAGGGTCAAAAGGCAGATGATCATAAAAATAATGGTATATCCTGCACAGATGAGCCGGGTCACAATATAATTCCGCTTTTTCTCGTGACCGAATACCCGGTTTAAGCCCCTTTCAATGCTGAGCATCCCGCGGGAGGCGGACCATATGGCAGCCACTGCGGTCGCTGAAAGAACGGCTGCCGGTGAATTGGTATAAAGGTCGTCAATGACAGTGACAATTACGCTGTTCATTTCCAGGGTGCTTGGGATGATTGTAACAATAAGCTGAAGCAGATTGGCTTTTGTAATGGATGGAATAAGCTGTATCGCTGCCAGCAAAAGCATCATAAAAGGAAATGCCGCGATGATGGAGAAAAAAGAGGCCTGAGCCGCATACACGGTCATTTCATCCTTGGTGTATTTGTCATAGATTTGTTTGCAGCGCAATAAGAAACGAATCATAATATCTCCTTTTCCTGCCATGATTTTCCCCGTTGGTATTAGCATATTATCATGGGCTTAAAAAAATATCAAGGCATTCTCTAATTCAAATAACGTTTCAGTTCAACTGTACCATTTATAATTTGGCGGATAGCCGGTAAAACCCCTGTACCTGATTGACAGATCCGGCAATTGATCATAGAATGAATCCAATGAGTATTGAATGGCAGAGAAGAAAGGGATGAAAGCAGATGGAATATATTCCTGCAAAGACCATAGTGACCAGAACAAAAGGTTCCCAGTGGTTTGGCATTGATTACAATATGAATATTTATAAGGGGTGCTGCCATGGCTGCATTTATTGTGACAGCCGGTCAGACTGTTACCGGATCCAGGATTTTGATTCCGTGCGGGTCAAGGAAGATGCCCTCCGGATTATCCGGGATGATTTAAGGCGCAAGGTGAAAACCGGCGTTGTGGGGACAGGAGCCATGAGCGATCCCTACAATCCCTTTGAGCAGAAGCTTGAATTAACAAGACATGCCCTGGAACTGATTGACGCATATGGCTTTGGGGCTGCCATTGCCACAAAAAGTGCTCTTCTTAAACGGGATATGGATATTCTCAAGGGGATCATGGAGCATTCCCCTGTTCTTTGCAAGGTGACTGTTACCACCACCGATGACAGCCTGGCAAAAAAAATCGAACCCCATGTATCCACCCCCTCAGAGCGGCTGGCTTTGATTGAGGCTTTAAGAACAAGCGGCATATTTGCAGGAATATTATTGATGCCGGTGCTTCCGTTTCTGGAAGACAGCGAGGAAAATGTCCTTTCCATTGTAAAAGCTGCCCATGAAGCAGGGGCCAGCTTTATTTATCCTGGTTTTGGGGTGACTTTGCGCAACAATCAAAGAGAATGGTATTTTGACCGACTCCGGGAGCTGTTTCCCCAACAGGATCTGGTGTCTGAATATATCAAAAGATATGGAAACAGCTATGAATGTACAAGCCCAAGAGCAAGGAAGCTGTGGCAGGTGTTTTCCTGTGAGTGCCAACGGTATGGAATATTATATCAGATGAAGGATATCATCCATGCATACAAAAAGAATTATGAGGTGACCCAGTTAAGCCTTTTTGATTAGGAAAGAGACATCAGCTCTCCGAAATAAGCAACAAAATCCCTGGCTATGTTTGAAACATATCCGTTTTTCTTATATACGGCAGCCATTCTGGTAACCGTATCCTCAGAGTCAATTTCCCGGAAAACCAGGCCGGTGTGCTCCGCTGTTCTGCTGATGGACTCAGGCACCAGGGCAATGCCAAGGCCGGTATCCGCCCATTGGAGACAGGTCCTGGCATCGTCATTGCGGCAAAAAACATCAGGTATTATGCCGCTGTTTTGAAAGGCAAGGGAGATGATGGAATCAAACCGGCGGTAATAGATTAAGGGCTTGCCTGAAAGGTCTGTCAGCCTGATTTTATTCATGGGAATGCCTGAAAAAAAGGAGGGATTTCCAACCGCCATTAATGGTTCCTTTTTTCCGTACACGCATTCAAAGCCTTCTCCATTAAAGGGGGTCCGTATAATGGCACATTCCACGATTCCGTTTTTCATCTTTTCCAGAAGTTCGTAGGTATTTCCTTCTGTGATCTCAAACCGCACCTTTGGATGACTGCAGCAGTATATTTTTAAAAAATCATGGAGCAGAGCGCCGGAAGAAGAGATGGTTCCCAGCTTTAGGACCCCTCTTGAGGCAGTTGGAAAATGGTGCAGCTCTTCCGTAATGGAATCCATCATGGACAGGATGTCCCTGGCCCGGGAATAGAGAAAAGCGCCTGCTTCCGTCAGTTCTGTTTTCCTGGAGCCTCGTTCAAAAAGCCTTACTCCAAGTTCTTCTTCCAGCAGAATAATCTGCTTGCTTAAAGGCGGCTGGGATAATCCCAGTTTTTTTGCTGCGGCTGTAAAATTGCCGGTTTCTGCAATTGTGGCAAAATAATAAAGCTGTTTTGTATTAATCAGACTCATTGGGATATCCTCTATTTCATATTTATATATTGTAATATTATACCAAAATGCTATAATGTTACAATATACTATATCTAAAATGTATTTATTTTTTTTGACTGCGGAGGAATTAGAATGAAAAAGCTCCTGAAATATCTGAAAGACTATAAGATAGAAAGCGTCATGGGGCCGTTGTTTAAGCTTCTGGAAGCCTGCTTTGAATTATTGGTGCCTCTTGTAATGGCAAAGGTGATTGATGTGGGAATCAAATCCCTTGACATGCCTTTTATATTTAAGATGGGCGGATTGCTGGTACTGCTGGGCATTATAGGTCTTGTCTGCTCAATTACGGCTCAGTATTTTGCGGCAAAGGCAGCGGCCGGTTTTGGCACTGCTCTTCGGAATGACTTATTTGCCCATATTAACAGGCTTTCCTATCAGGAGATCGATTCCATTGGAACAGCAACCCTGATCACCCGGATAACCAGTGATGCCAATCAGGTTCAGGCAGGAGTGAACTTATTTCTTCGTTTGTTCCTTCGTTCGCCCTTTGTGGTGTGCGGTGCCATGATTATGGCATTTACCATCAATGCCAGGGCGGCTGTTATTTTTGCAGTACTAATCCCCCTTCTTTCTCTTGTGGTATTTGGCATTATGCTCCTTAGCATCCCGCTGTATAAAAGGGTGCAGAAGCAGTTGGACCAGGTGCTTTTAGCTGTCAGGGAAAACCTGGAAGGGGTCCGTGTCATCCGTGCTTTTGCCCGCCAGGATGACGAGATCCGCCGGTTTGATGAAGAAAACGGCCTTTTCGTGCGCTTTCAGGTATTTGTAGGAAAAATTTCCGCGTTGATGAATCCCCTTACCTATGTGATGATCAATTTGGGAATCATTGTTCTTATAAACACCGGGGCTGGCCAGGTCCAAAAAGGTGTCATCACCCAGGGAGAAGTGATTGCTTTGGTAAATTACATGTCCCAGATTTTAGTGGAGCTTATAAAACTGGCAAACTTAATCATTACGATTTCAAAATCCCTGGCCTGCGGCGGCCGCATAAGCGCTGTATTTGAACAGGAACCAGGAATTGTGGAAACCGTTCACAAGGCTGTGGAAGAGGAAGCGGACGCACTTAAAGTGGAATTTGACCACATGACTTTTGCCTATGAAGGAGCAAAGGCAGAAGCCTTAAGCGACATATCCATTAAGGTCATGAAGGGAGAAACCATTGGGATCATCGGTGGTACAGGCTCCGGCAAAACCACCCTGGTCAATTTAATTCCCCGGTTTTACGATGTGAAATCAGGCTCCCTAAAGGTGGGGGGAATTGATGTAAAACAATATCCCCTGGGCCAGCTTCGGGAGATGGTTGGCATTGTTCCTCAAAAGGCAGTGCTTTTTAAGGGAACCCTCCGGGAAAATATGAAGTGGGGAAAAAAGACTGCAACGGATGAAGAGATTTACCAGGCTCTTGCCATTGCCCAGGCAAAGGATTTTGTAGAGGAGAAAGACCAGGGGCTGGATCTTCTGATCCAGGCAGGAGGGAAAAACCTTTCAGGGGGACAGAAACAAAGGCTTGCCATTGCAAGGGCTTTAGTAAAAGAACCTGAGATTCTCATCATGGATGACAGTGCTTCTGCCCTGGATTTTGCTACCGATGCAAAACTGAGGAAGGCCATTAAAGAAAATACCAAAGATATGACCGTATTCCTTGTGTCTCAGCGGGCTTCCACCATTAAAAATGCGGACCGGATCCTGGTTCTGGATGACGGGCAGTTGGCTGGCTGGGGGACTCACAAGGAGCTGCTTGCTTCCTGTGATGTTTATCGGGAAATCTGCTTATCCCAGCTTTCAGAAGAGGAGGTACAATAACATGGATATGAAAAAATACAGATCCACCGTCAGCCGGATCCTTGGCTGTATCGGCAGGTACCGGTGGGGAGTTGCGGCCTCGCTGGCCTGTGCTTTTGTCACGGTTTTGCTGACCTTGTACGTTCCCATCCTCATTGGTCAGGCTGTTGACTGCATTGTGGGAGCAGGAGCCGTTGATTTTTCCGGCATGTGGAGGATTTTAAGACAAATGGGAGCCATCATAGCCATAACTGCGGCAGCCCAGTGGCTTATGAGCCATATCAACAACCTGGTCACTTACCGGGTGGTAAAGGATATCAGGACTCAGGCATTTAATAAGCTGGAGATACTTCCTTTAAAATATATTGACTCTCATTCCCATGGAGATATGATAAACAGGATCATCACGGATATTGATCAGTTTTCCGACGGACTGTTAATGGGTTTTACCCAGCTTTTTACAGGGGTCCTGACCATTCTGGGAACGCTGTTTTTCATGTTTTCCATGAACTCGGGCATAACCATTGTTGTGGTGCTGGTGACACCTGTTTCCCTGTTTGTTGCCAGCTTTATTGCAAGGCATACCTTCCGGATGTTTAAGATGCAGTCCCAGACCAGAGGTGAACTGACTTCTCTTGTGGAAGAGATGCTGGGGAATCAGAAAGTGGTGCAGGCTTTCAGCCATGAGGCCGATGCCCAGGAGCAGTTTGAAACGATCAATGAAAATCTGCGTGTCTGGAGCCTGAAGGCCACATTCTTTTCTTCGATTACCAACCCGGCTACCCGCTTTGTAAACAGCCTTGTATATGCCAGCGTTGGAATTGCCGGAGCCTTTGCAGCTGTAAAGGGACTTTTATCCATAGGTCAGCTTACCAGCTTTTTAAGTTATGCCAATCAGTATACAAAGCCCTTTAATGAAATATCAGGAGTGATTACAGAGCTTCAAAATGCCCTGGCCTCTGCAGCCCGGGTGTTTGAACTGATTGACGAGGAACCTCAGATCCCGGAGGATCCTGACGCATTAGTGCTTAGCAATGCAAGGGGAGAAGTATCCCTGGAGCATGTGTACTTTTCCTATGATCCGAAGATCCCGTTAATCGAGGATATGAACCTAAAAGTACTGCCGGGCCAGCGGATTGCCATAGTAGGCCCAACCGGCTGCGGAAAAAGTACGGTGATTAATCTTCTCATGCGTTTTTATGATGTGAGTTCCGGCTCTATCCGGGTGGATGGGGCAGATGTGCGCCATATGACAAGACAGAGCCTGAGAACCAATTATGGCATGGTGCTTCAGGAAACATGGTTGAAATCCGGGAGTATTCGTGATAATATTGCATATGGAAGGCCGGATGCATCAGAGGAAGATATCATCCTGGCGGCAAAGGAAGCCCATGCCCATGGCTTTATCAGGCGAATGCCGGAGGGATATGACACCGTTATATCAGAAGACGGCGGGAACTTATCCCAGGGACAGAAACAGCTTTTATGCATTGCCAGAGTCATGCTGTGCCTTCCTCCCATGCTGATTCTTGACGAGGCGACCTCCTCCATTGATACCAGAACCGAAATAAAAATACAGAAGGCTTTTGGAAAAATGATGGAGGGACGGACCAGTTTTATCGTTGCCCACAGGCTTTCTACCATCAGAGAGGCAGATGTGATCCTGGTAATGCGGGATGGCCACATCATTGAACAGGGAACTCATGAAAGCCTGATTTCCCAAAACGGATTTTATGCACAGTTATATAACAGCCAGTTTGCTGTGTGATTCAAATGAAAGATGTAATCAGCGGCGCCAGAAGCATATGTAAAATATACTTTTCTGGCGCTATTCTTTTTTCTTTATTATGAAATACCTCATATAGTTCGATATTCAATATAAAAGACTTTACAAAGGGCGGTAAAAATATGTCTGAAATTACCATGAATGTCAGGGAGACAGCCTCTTTCAGGCCTGCAAGAATCCCTTTGCAGTATACAGATCAGGGGAGGGAATATGGATGAGATATTAAGATGAAGATTCCGTAAAAAGCAGCACAAGTAATTGTTGTATGTTATGTTTTAAAAGAACAAGGGGGAAAAAATGAGTTTTTTAGATATTTTATTGATAGGTGCGCTATTTGTTGAGAGTGCACTTCTGATTTTGTTGTTTCATTTTTACAAAAAGGAAAAAGAAAGGGTTCAGATGGAAAAGACCAAAAGAGCCGAAGATAAAGAGTATATTGATATTTTTATTGAGCACCTGGAAAAACGTGCGGAAACCTATGAGATACTTCTTGAATTTAAGCGCATCCTGGAAGAAACTTATAAGGATGCCATTTGAGGAAGGAAAAAAGCAGAGGATCTGCTTCCCATCAGGCCTCCGGGAAGGGAAGCCATTGAACAAGAAAGAAAATATGATATAATCCATGTAAAATAATCCTTGACATTTTGAACATCCATTATTACAATGGTACCTAACGTTACAATTTAAAATACCAAATGCAATGAAGGTGTCAGTAAATCCTTATTTCCTTCCAGAGAGAAGGGGCCATCGGCTGTAAGCCCTTTTAAGTTCAGATAAGAGATTGAATTTCCCACTGAAGCAGCATGATTGAAACCAGCAACAGCCCTGGCTGCCGGTCTGGCGGGTAAGTCATGACGTCAATACACGTTACGTATGCCGAGTGCCTGTGTTTTGCACAGGAATGAGGGTGGTACCGCGAATATAGCTTCGTCCCTTTTTGGGGCGGAGCTTTTTTTAGTGCTTTTGTCGTTAAAGCAGGTGAAAACAAAATTTGATCACGAAAAGAAGGAGAGCAGAATGAAAGATCAATTAGAAAAAATCAAACAGGAAGCATTGAGGCAGATCGAAGTTTCGGATGCGCTGGAAAAACTCAATGACATCAGGGTTGCTTATCTTGGAAAAAAGGGGGAACTGACCAGTGTATTAAAAAGCATGAAGGATGTTGCCCCGGAAGACAGGCCTAAAGTGGGCCAGATGGTCAATGATGCCAGAGCCCTGATTGAGGGGAAATTAGAGGAAGCAATGACAGGCCTCCAGAAAATGGCAAGGGAAGAGCAGCTGAAAAAAGAAGTGATTGACGTAACTCTTCCTGCCAGACGGAACAGGGTAGGTCATACCCACCCCAATACCATTGCTTTGGAAGAGGTTGAGAGGATTTTCATTGGCATGGGATATGAGGTCATTGAAGGGCCGGAGGTGGAATACGATTCCTATAACTTTGAAAAGTTGAATATACCCAAGAATCATCCCGCAAGAGATGAACAGGATACCTTTTACATCAGTGACAACATTGTGTTAAGAAGCCAGACATCACCGGTTCAGGTTCGTACCATGGAAAAAGGCAAACTGCCTATCCGCATGCTGGCTCCGGGCCGGGTATTCCGGTCTGATGAGGTGGATGCCACCCATTCTCCTTCCTTCCACCAGATCGAAGGCCTTGTAATTGATAAAAATATCACATTTGCAGATTTAAAGGGAACCCTGGCAGAGTTTGCAAGAGAGCTTTTTGGCCTGGAGACAAAAGTAAAATTCCGCCCCCACCATTTTCCGTTTACAGAGCCCAGTGCAGAAATGGATGTTACCTGCTTTAAATGCGGCGGAAAAGGCTGCCGTTTCTGTAAAGGCTCCGGCTGGATTGAGATCCTGGGCTGCGGTATGGTTCACCCCAATGTGCTGACAATGAGCGGAATCGATCCAAATGAATATTCCGGCTTTGCATTCGGCGTCGGATTGGAGCGTATTGCCCTGTTAAAATATGAAATCGATGACATGCGGTTATTGTATGAGAATGACATCAGATTCTTAAAGCAGTTCTAGGGAAAGACCGCCTTAGAAGGCATATTACAATGTCCCAAAGTATGGGCAGCAACAAGGAAAAGGAGATAGATCAATGAATACACCATTATCATGGATTAAAGCATATGTTCCGGATTTAGACGTGACGGCCCAGGAATACACAGATGCCATGACGCTTACCGGATCAAAGGTGGAAGGCTATGAATGCCTGGATAAAAACCTGGAAAAAATCGTAGTCGGACAGATATTGTCCATTGAGCGTCATCCGGATGCGGATAAGTTAATCATCTGCCAGGTTGACGTTGGAGCAGAAACCGTTCAGATCGTCACAGGCGCTTCCAATGTGAAAACAGGAGATAAGGTTCCTGTGGTACTGGATGGAGGAAAGGTGGCAGGCGGCCATGACGGCGGCCCCCTTCCGGAAGAAGGAATCAGGATCAAAAAAGGAAAACTGAGAGGAATCGAATCCTGCGGCATGATGTGCTCCATAGAGGAACTTGGATTTACCAATGAAATGTACCCGGATGCTCCGGAAAGCGGAATTTACATTCTGCCTGAGGATACAAAAACAGGTGATGACGCCATTGAGGTGCTGGGCCTTCATGATTCTGTATTTGAATACGAAATCACTTCAAACCGTGTGGACTGCTACAGTGTTATGGGAATTGCAAGGGAAGCGGCCGCAACCTTTCAAAAACCCTTTGTACCTCCGGTGGTGACTGCTACAGGCAACAGCGAGAATATTAATGACTATTTGAAGATATCCGTAGAGGACAGCCGCCTTTGCCCCCGCTATTGTGCCAGAATGGTGAAAAACATTAAGCTGGCTCCTTCCCCATCCTGGATGCAGAGACGCCTTGCAGCATGCGGAATCCGTCCTATTAACAACATCGTTGACATTACGAATTATGTGATGGAAGAGTATGGCCAGCCCATGCACGCCTTTGATTATGATCTCCTTGCAAACCACGAGATTATTGTAAAATGTGCCAAAGAAGGGGACACCTTCCAGACTCTGGACGGGCAGGAGAGAAAGCTGGATGGCACCGTTCTCATGATCAACGATGGAGAAAAAGCGGTAGGAATTGCCGGCATCATGGGGGGAGAGAACTCCAAGATCACTGACGAGGTGAAGACCATGGTGTTTGAAAGCGCCTGCTTTGATGGAACCAATATCCGCCTTTCCTCTAAAAAAGTGGGATTAAGGACGGATGCTTCCGGTAAATTTGAAAAGGGTCTTGATCCCAACAATGCAGAGGCGGCGATTAACCGCGCCTGCCAGCTGATCGAAGAACTGGGCGCAGGAGAAGTGGTAGGGGGCATGATTGACATTTATCCCTCAAAGAGAGAGGGAAAAAGACTTCCTTTTGAGCCGGAAAAGATGAACCGCCTTCTGGGAACTGAAATCCAGTCGGAAACAATGCTTGGATACTTTGAAAAGCTGGATTTGGGATATGATGAAATGGCAAATGAGATCCTGATTCCTACCTTCCGCCAGGATTTAGATTGTATGGCGGATCTGGCAGAGGAGGTTGCCAGATTCTTTGGATATGACAAGATCCCCGTATCCCTGCCAACAGGCGAGGCGACCACTGGAAAGCTGTCCTATAAATTAAGAGTGGAAGAGGTGGCAAGAGAAGTGGCGGAATTCTGCGGATTCTCCCAGGGAATGACTTATTCCTTTGAAAGTCCCAAGGTATTTGACCGCCTTCTCATTCCAAAGGACAGTCCGCTTCGTATGACGGTGAATATTTTAAATCCACTGGGTGAGGATTTCAGCGTTATGAGGACCTCTCCTCTTCATGGAATGTTAAACTCATTATCCACCAACTATAACCGCCGCAATAAAAATGTCCGCCTTTATGAACTGGCCAATATTTATCTTCCAAAGTCTCTTCCATTGACCGGCCTTCCGGACGAGAGAATGCAGTTTACCCTGGGCTTTTACGGAGACGGCGATTTCTTTGATATGAAGGGCGTTATTGAAGAATTTTTCGATAAAACAGGAATGCACAAAAAGCCTCATTATAATCCAAAGAGCGGAAAAACGTTTCTTCATCCGGGAAGACAGGCAGATATTGTTTACGATGGGGTGACCATTGGATATCTGGGGGAAGTCCATCCTGAAGTAGCTGACAATTATAAGATCGGGGACCGGGCTTATGTGGCTGTAATTGATATGCCATCTATGATTCCATTTACAAGCTTTGACAGAAAATATACTGGAATCGCAAAATATCCGGCTGTTACCAGAGACATCAGTATGGTGGTTCCAAAGGAAATCCTGGTTGGACAGATTGAAGAGATCATTGAACAGCGGGGAGGAAAGATATTGGAAAGCTATGAGCTTTTCGATATTTATGAAGGATCACAGATTTTATCAGGATATAAGTCCGTTGCTTACTCCATCACCTTCCGGGCAGGAGACCATACCCTGGAGGAACAGGAGGTTCTTGCTGTGATGAAAAAAATCCTTAACGGATTACAGAGAATGGGAATTGAGCTTCGGGCATAAAAGCTGTTTTATACGTTAATTTACGGGAAAGATGTCAGGATGAAAGACGAATTCATCCTGGCATCTTTTTTCTCTGTACCTGCATGGATGTGGTAAATTCCGTCAATCCTTACGATATGAATAAAGGAAAGGACAGGGAGGTAAAACAATGTTAAACCAACTTGATATTATAGAAGCAACAGGAAGAACTGTTCGGGATTCCTGGGGATATCCGGGAATTGAAGCTGAGGTGGTGCTGGAAAACGGCGCACATGGAAGGGCAACAGTTTCCCTGGGAAATACAGGCAGGGCAGAAGAACTGGCAGGGATCGTCAATGACCTGCTTTCAGAAATCATATTATTTGAGGATGCATCGGACCAGGGAGGAATTGACCGGAGACTCCAGCAGGCATCAAAGGAGAATGGGATGGAAAAAAACGGGAATCCAGGAGTTCTGGCTTTGTCCATGGCCGTTGCAAGAGCGGCAGGCGCAGGGCTTCGCCTTCCCCTTTACCGCTATCTGGGAGGCACATCGGCTCCTGTGATGCCGGTACCCATGATGACCATGATAAGCGGAGGAACCGGGGATAAGGGTCTTGATTTTCATGAGATCATGATTGTTCCTCAGGGAGCAAGTTCTTATTCGGAAGGGCTTCGCATGGGAGTTGAAATTTACCAGACCTTAAAAAGACTTTTATCCATGAGCGGATATAGCACCTCCACGGGAGAGGGCGGCGGTTTTGTGCCGGATATGAAAAATTCAGAGGAAGCGCTCCACTATTTAATGGATTCCTTTAAGCTTACAGGATATAAGCCGGGGACAGATGTGCTGGTGGCAATCAATGGGAATGCGGACCGGCTGTATGTAAAAGAGGATGGAACCTACAATTTTTTAAAGGAAAGTAAAAAAGGCGGAATCTCCGTAAACAGGGAACAAAAAGATATGATCGCCTATTATATGAGACTGGCGGATGGATTTCCCATCTGTGCCCTCATGAACGGACTGTGGAAGGAGGACCTGGAGGGAAGAAAACAGATGCTGGAGCTGCTGGAGCACCGTACCCTTATGGTATCCGATGATTTTACTGAGTCCAATGCCACCATCATCCGCATGGAGCAGGCAGGCACTGTTACCGGGGCACTGGAACTGGTGGAAAAGGCGAGAAAAGCCGGACATAAGGTGATCATTGCAAACGATGTCAGGGATACGGAGGAATCTTTCCTTGCGGACATGGCTGCGGCTGTCCGTGCCGATTATGTGAAAGGCGGCGCACCCTGCAGAGGGGAATGCACCGCCAAATACAATGAGCTTCTGCGCATTGAAGAATTTTACAGGGGAAAAAGAATCTGCTGAATCAACGGGATATCAGGTGTTATAATGAACCTTACACAATGATATCAATGCAATTAATTCCTTATCAGAAGAAAATGGAAGCGGAGCTTATTTGCCGCTTCTTTTTTTGTGCCTTCTTCCGGATATATCACCTTATCCATCCGGGCGTTTTTCTATTGGGCAAGCTATAATTCAAGTAATTATTAATTGAATTCAAGTAAAAATAAGGCTAGTATAAAACCACAGACAAAATAAATCAGCTAAAGATGTAAAAAATAAAAGGCAAAGGGGGGAGAAAGACATGCATATATCACAACTTTACCCAGAAACAATGCGGACTTGCGAAGAGTTGCAGCTTGAATTGGAGGAAAAGGAAATTCAAGTAAATTCAAGTAAGATAAAGTTTGTGCTCAGGAATGAGAAAAAAGATATTTACAACATCACCTCACCATTTTCATCAGACGGAAAAGTATGGATTGCAGGGAGAGTGGAAGCAAGAGACAGTGAATACTCCAGAATCGGTTTTTTTGAAGAAAGGGACGGTGAGTGGGTGGAAGCGGAGACAGAACCGATCCATCTCCAGGACCCGTTTGTAACAAGAATCAGCGGGGAACTCATTCTTGGCGGTGTGGAAGTCTTTGATGATGAAGAAAATCCGGGCCGTCTGAATTACAGAACCGTATTTTACAGGGGGGCCGGGATTTGGGATCTGACGCGGTTTGCCAGCGGCCCCGACCGGATGAAGGACATCCGCCTCTGTGAAATGAAGGATGGAAAAATACTGGTATTTACCAGACCCCAGGGAGAAAAAGGCGGGCGCGGAAAAATCGGTTGGTGTTTTATTAATTGCTTAGAGGAACTGACTCCAGAAAAATTGGAACAGGCCATTCTGATGGAAGACCAGTTCATACCTGAGGAATGGGGCGGGGCCAACCAGCTGCACCAGATCAGGGGAGGAAAAATCGGAGTGGTTTCCCATATCGCTCGGTTTGATGAGGAAGGAAACCGGCACTACTATTCCACAGCCTTCTGCTTTGATCCGGAAACCGGTAAGTATTGCCCTATGAAAATGATAGCCCAGCGGAAATATTTCCAACCGGGCCCCAGTAAGAGGCCGGACTTAGAGGACGTTGTTTTTTCAGGAGGACTGTTAAGGCTTGGAAATGGAAGGGCGGAGCTGTACTGCGGAGTCAGTGACGCGGAAGGCCAGAAAATAATGATAGAAGATCCGTTTAATGAATATGAAAATGAATAGAAGGAGAGGAAAATTATGAAGATGAAGAAAGTGACGGCAATTGTGGCAGCAGCGGCAATGGCGGCAGCGGTTCTGGCCGGATGCGGAAAATCAGGCGGAAATGGAGCGGTTGCAAATGGAAACAGCTCAGACGGGAAGATCGCAGTGGACTTCTGGACAGCCCCTCAGCAGGTTCAGTATAATTTCTGGGAATCAAAGGCCCAGGCGTTTAATGAAGCCGGGATTACAATAGACGGGAAAAAGGTGGAAGTCAAGGTACAGCAGATGCCGGAATCTCCATCTTCCGAAGCAGGCATTCAGAATGCCATTGCAACGGGAACCGTACCGGCTGTTTCTGAGAATATTAACCGGGGATTTGCAGCTACCCTTGCAGCATCCGGTGCGGTCTATGATTTGTCCGGAGAAGAATGGTTTAATGAAGTGATTGGAGCCAGGAAGATGGAGGAAACGATCACCAACTGGGCAATTGGCGGAAAGCAGTATGTCCTGCCGGTCTATGTTAATCCCATGATATGGCAGTGGAACATGAAAGCGCTTAAGGCTCTGGGGTTTGAGGAAGCTCCAAAGACTGTGGACGAATTTACAGCGGTTATTAAAGAATTTGCTGCACAGAGAGATACAGCCATGAAAGAGATGGGAGTGACCCATTCCTTCTACCGCCCATCCTTAACCCGTCCGGATCAGTGGTGGGACAGATGGTATGATTTCCAGATGCCTTATGAAGCATTAACAGGCGGTAAGCCATGGGTAGAGGGCAATAAACTGGTGCTTGACAAAGAGGGAGCCATTGAAGCCTTTGAGTTGATCGGTCTCTTTGGCAATACGATTCAATCCGGCGAAATCTCCAGTATCTGGACAGAAGCTAATCCTTCCGTCCTGGTTACCATCAACGCGCCATGGGAGATTTCCCTTTACCGGGAAAATAACAAGGTATACGGAGAAGATTACGTCTATGGACAGGCACTGGTGAAGAACGAAGGGGATATTCCCTATAATTTCGCTGATTCCAAGGGACTGGTTTTCTACAATAATAAGAGCATCAGTGAAGAAGAACATAAGGGAGCGGTGGAGTTTGTGAAATGGGTTTACAATAAGGAGAATTCAGCTCAGACTGATTTAGACTGGCTCAACGCAACCACCATGCTTCCGGTCCGCGGCGATTTAAATGACAATGAGGCATTTGCGGATGTTATGAAGGAGTATCCTGAGCTTGCCGCCTTAGCGGAGGCAGTGCCATATTCGATCCCCAGCATTGCAACGGAAAAGGTAACTGATATTCAGACCGCGTTGACGGAAAGCGGAACAGCGCCATATATGAATGAAGTGATGAAAGCGGAACCGGGAAATGCGCCGGATGCGACTCCTTATGTGGAAGCGGCCATAGAAGCGATGAAGCAGGCCGGAGGTTTGGAATAACGCGGCTTTTTGGGGACAGGACTTATTTCCTGTCCCCCTGTAAAAAAGGAGAATGGTTGTTATGAAGAGAAAGAGCATTACGGGAAGCAGGAAAAGCGGACTTATGGGGTGGCTGCTCAATGCCCCTTATCTGGTTTATTCCCTCATCTTTTTCCTGATTCCGTTATTCTGGGCATTCTGGCTTTCTACTATGGACTGGAATCTGATGGCAGAGCAGAAGACCTTTGTGGGAATAAGAAATTTTACCACCCTTTTTTCGGATGCCCGGGTCAGGGCGGCATTTATCAATTCCTACCGTTATCTCGTACCCATTGTGCTCCTGTGTTTTCTGGGCGGACTGGTCATCGCACTTTTGGTATCCAATCTTCCGGAAAAGGTCAAGGGCCTGGTAGCAGTGCTGTTTTTCATCCCCTACTTAACGTCCGGAGTTGCTACCAGCGTGGTGGTAAAGTATTTCTTTAACTATAATTCCGCGTTCAACACTTTTTTGAGGGAGCATTTTGATCTCACTATAAACTGGCTGACAGATCAGAAGTATGCGTTTGCCGTTATGGTGGGAATCGTAGTCTGGAAAATGTCGGGCTATTACGCCTTGTTCATTCTTTCCGGAATCGAGAATATAGGAGACGATGTGACGGAAGCGGCAATGCTGGATGGCTCCACAGGGCTTCACAAGCTTCTCAATATTACGCTTCCCATGATTATGCCCACTTTGACCACGGTTATTGTGCTGGCTACGGGCCTGGCATTCGGAGTCTTTACTGAGCCTTACCTTCTGACAGGAGGCGGTCCCGGCATGACCACCACAACGTGGCAGCTGGAAATCTATAATACATCCTTTACCAGATTCCAGTCCGGCTATGGTGCTGCAATGGCCATTGCCAGTGCGGTGCAGATTTTTATAACTCTGAGGATTATCAACGGGGCCGCAGACCGGTTGAACAGAAAGTTTGGATGGTAAAAGACCTTAAAGGGCAATATAGTATGTATCCTGCACAGGCGGCTGACATACGGCTGCTTAGTGTTCATGACAAGGAGGAGGTAAGATGGGAAGAAAAAAGAAATTCGGCGTAAAGACCTGCGTCATAACAGCGGTTACTCTGATGCTGCTGGCAATATCTTTGTTCCCTTACTATTATATGGTGATCCAGTCCTTTACTGCCTGGGACCAGGTGGATAAGATAATGGTTCCCCATGGATTTACGCTCAGGAGCTATGAGTATCTGATTGGAAAAGGAGGGGCTACGAATTCGATGATGTGGGTCAGAGCCCTGGTCAATTCATTTCTGGTGGCATTCCCCACTGCCATTATTTCGGTCATCATCGGTTTGTGCAACGGATATTCTGTGTGTAAGCTTAAATTTAAGGGGGACCGTTTTATCATGGACTCTCTTTTGTTCCAGATGTTTTTCCCCACCATCATCCTGCTGGTTCCCAGATATATGATTGCCAAACCCCTGGCAAATACCTATGGAGGCATGATCATTCCAATGTGCATCTCCATCTGGGCGATTTTCATGTATATCAACTACTTTAAAACATTGCCAAGTGAAGTGTTTGAAGCTGCAAAGATTGATGGTGCCGGAGAATTGCGGATTATATTCTACGTCGCTTTTCCGGTGACAAAATCCGTAACAACCATTGTATTTTTATCCATCTTCATGCAGAGATGGTCGGAACTGATGTGGGATATGCTGATCGCACCAAATATTCAGATGCAGACCTTGAACGTGCTGATTTCCACACAGTTCAAACCCATGGGAGCATTTCCGGGGCCAATGTATGCGGCATCCGTAATTCTGACCCTGCCGATCATCATTCTGTTCCTGTGCTTTTCCAAGTACTTCAAAGAGGGAATCAGTTTTATGCTTAAATAAGATGATTTAAGGAAATTCAGCTTTAATTTTTAAAATACAGGAATGGCAGGCCTTGAAAAGTGAGGTTTAAAATTCCGGGAATTTATTAAGAAAAATAGGAGAAATAACATGTTGGAAGTAAAAAGATGTGCCGAAAATCCGCTTCTGTCTCCGGAAATGGTAAAGCCCAGCCGGGAAGATTTCAAGGTAGAAGGGGTGTTTAACTGCGGTGTTGCAAAATATGAGGATGAGGTGATCCTGCTGTGCAGAGTGGCGGAATCCGTTAGGGAAGCAGGAGAGGAAGAGGTCCTGGTTCCTGTTGTTGAGAAGGTTCATGGGAAAGATGAAATTACTGTGATTCGTATCAATAAGGCAGAACACACGGAACTGGATTTTACGGATTCCAGGACCATCAACAAGATGACAAAGCAGGGAAAGAAAACAGTGTACTTAACGTCTCTGTCCCATCTGCGTGTGGCGAGGTCAAAGGATGGCGTTCATTTCACCATTGAGGATGTCCCGTTTGTATGCCCCAGTTCGGAGGAAGAAAGCTGGGGGATGGAAGATCCAAGAATTACGCAGATCGGTGATACCTATTACATCAATTATACTTCCGTAACGGAAAACGGTGCGTCCACTTCACTGATCAGTACGAAAGATTTTAAACAGTATGAGAGACACGGGATAATCTTTGCACCGGAGAACAAGGATGTCACGATTTTCCCTGAAAAAATAAACGGGATGTACATGGCATTTAACCGCCCGGTTCCTGGGGGAATCGGCAACCCGGAAATGTGGCTGGCAGAATCCCCTGATCTGATTCATTGGGGTCGCCAGAAGCATTTCTGCGGAATTTCCCATGGGGGCGGCTGGGATAATGGCCGTATTGGCGGAGGCGCGGTTCCCTTTAAGACAGAAAAGGGCTGGGTAAAGATCTACCATGCCGCGGACAGAAATAACCGTTACTGCCTGGGAGCGTTTCTTTTGGAGGAAAACGACCCCTCCATTGTTCTGGCAAAGACGGAGGAACCCATTTTGGAGCCTGAGGCTATATATGAGACAGCTGGGTTCTTTGGAAACGTGGTCTTTACCTGCGGCTGCCTGGTGGAGAATGGAATAGTCTCTCTTTACTATGGTGCCGCAGATGATAAGATCTGCCGGGCGGATTTTTCCGTCAACGATCTGCTGGCCGAAATGAAAGCGCTTTAAACGGGAAAGGTGGAATGTAAGATGAAGAAACGGGTTACCATGAAGGAAATAGCGGAAAGACTGGATCTTTCCATCAATGCCGTTTCCCTTGCCCTAAACGACCGGGCTGGTGTCAGTGAAGAGACAAGGAGGCTTGTTTTAAACGCTGCTGAAGAGACGGGATATTTAGACCAAAGCACAAAATATACGGTCTCCTATTCTAATAAAAATATCTGTATCCTTCTGGAAGACCGTTTCTTTAAAGATATGCAGTTCTATGGAAGAATTCTTCTTGGACTGGAGGAGGCGGCAAAAAAGGCAGGTTATGACTTATTTATCAATTCCTTTGAAAAGACTCATGAGATACCGGCCTGTGTGGAGCAGCACAAGGTTTCCGGGCTGATTGTGGTAGGAAAGATTGACGAAGAGTATTTAAAAAGGCTGAAAGGCTATGCAATACCGGTTCTATTACTGGACCATGAGTCAGTGGAAACGCCTACTGATTGTGTGATGACCAACAATGCGGCCGGAGCCTATAAGCTGACGAAATACCTGCTGGATAAAGGATTTAAGAAGATCGGCTTTTTTGGTGACTTAAAATATACGCCAAGCATCAGAGAACGTTTCTGGGGGTACCAGGAGGCGATGCAGCAGTATCTGGACTTTTCTTCTTTTGAGGAGGGGATTTCCTACATCAGAAGGTATTCTGTCCTGAGCAAGGTGGAGGATGCTGTCATTAATCAGGATGCGGCAGGTCTTGCCGCGTTCTATCAGACACTTGAGGAACAGCCGGATGCGCTGATCTGCTCCAATGACAAGATGGCCATTCTCATGTGCAAGGCCCTGTCCCAATGCGGACTGAAGGTTCCGGAGGATATTAGTGTTGTGGGCTTTGACGACATTGAACTGAGCAATATGGTGGCCCCGCGCATTACCACAATGAGGGTGGATAAAGTACTCATGGGAAAAAAGGCCATGGAATGCCTGTTAAAATGCATGGAAAAACCAAAGGAAAAGGTGGAAAAGCTGGTGCTGGACGTCCAGCTGATTGAAAGAGATTCTGTGAGGGAAAAATAAATGGTTCAGTGGTGGAAACATACTGTTTTTTATGAAATTTATATGATGTCCTTCTGTGATGGCAACAGGGACGGAGTGGGAGATATTCCGGGAATTCTCTCCAGGCTGCCATATTTAAAAAAACTGGGAGTGGGCGGAATATGGCTCACTCCTTTTTATCCCTCGCCCAAGGTGGATAACGGATATGACGTATCGCATTACTGCGATGTAGACCCGGATTACGGGACATTAGAGGATTTTAAACGGCTGGTGGAAGATGCCCATAAGCTGGGGATCAAGGTGATAGCCGATGTGGTGGTAAACCATACGTCCACCAGACATCCCTGGTTTTTGGAAGCATCTTCCTCCAGGGACAGTGTGAAAAGAGACTGGTATATCTGGAAGGATCCTGTGGAGGGAAGGGAGCCCAACAACTGGGAGTCCTTTTTCGGAGGAAGTGCGTGGGAATATGACCAAAAATCCGGTCAGTATTATTATCATTCTTTTGCCAGGGAACAGGCGGATTTAAACTGGAAAAACCCTCATGTAAAAGAAGCCGTATACAAGGTTCTGGACTTCTGGCTGGAAAAAGGGATCGATGGATTTCGGTTCGATGTCATCAATAATCTGTCTGTTTCCGAAACCATGGAGGACAATCCGGCGGATGGAAATGGCCGGCAGCTTCATGTAAACGACGTGAATCAGCCGGGTATCTATGAGGTGCTTTCTCAGATCTGCAGACAGATCCGGGCGAAAAAGCCGGACGCGTTTCTGGTTGGAGAAATCAGCAGTGACCAACTGGAGCAAATCCATTCCTATACCAAATTGGGCGGGCTGGATACCACCTTTAATTTTAACCTGGGGAGCAGGGAACAGTTCCGGTTTGGTGAGATTCTGGAGGAAATGAGGCGGATGCAGGCTCTGTACGGTCCGCTTGAGAGTTCCACCCTGTTTTTCGGCAGCCATGACATGAGGCGTTTCCCAGATCGTTTTTCTTTTTCCGAAGGTAAGGTAAAATGCCTGCTGACTCTGATGATGGCTTATAAGGGAATTCCGTTCCTGTATTTTGGAGATGAGCTGGGGCTGAGAAGCCGGATTCTGTCATCCATAGAAGAGGCAAAGGATATTCAGGGAATTTTAGCGTATGAAACGGCTATAAATGAGGGAAAGAGCAAAGCCGAAGCAATAATGGTTCTGAATGAAAAATCCAGGGATGCCTCCCGAAATTCCATGGACTGGGAAGAAGCAGAAAGGCAGATGGAAGATCCCTCTTCTATCTGGAACTATGCCAGAAGCCTGATTCATATCAGGAGGGAAAAAGAAGAGCTGGTATCAGGAGAAATGTGCCTGCGGGAGTTGGCGCCGGAAGTGCTGGAAATAGAAAGAATTCTGGGGGAGAAGAGAACCGTGGCCGTTATCAATTTTTCGGACAGGGAAGAGGGCGTACTTATGGAATACGGTTTTTGGCTGCTTTTGGCATCTGGGGAACATATGAAATGGGGGCCGGAGCATGATTTGCTGCTTCCTGGCGGAAGTTGTGTGATTCTGGAATATAAAGCCGGAGAAGTTTAAGGGCCGGTTATTGGAAACCGCAAGGCGGTTCCGTAAGCGTTTTTACTTAAAAAGCAACGTTTTTCATAATATTTTGTGCCTTGAGGGAATGTGAAAGGAATGGATATATTAAATGATAATACAGAAATTAGAGGACGGCTGGAAGCTTAGAAACTGTTCTACCGGAGAGAGTTTTGATGCGAAAGTGCCTGGAACCGTTTATGGGACCTGGCTGGAATATGGAGCAATGGAAGATCCTTACTGGAGGGACTGTGAGGATAAGGCGCTTGCCATGATGGAAGCGGAATATGAATACAGCCTTACCGTAACTCTGGAAAAAGAGGTTGAGGAGTGGGATGTGGTCTGGCTTCGGTTTGAGGGGATTGATACGTTGGCGGATATCTGGCTGAACGGACATTACCTGGGACAGGCGGATAACATGCACAGGATCTGGGAATATCCGGTAAAGTCACTGGTTAAGACGGAAAATATAATCCGTGTCCTGCTTCACCCGCCGTTTCCCTTTATCAGAAAGGCATATGAGGAAGATCCATATGATGGAGCACCGGAATCCATGAAGGGATTTCCGTTTCTGAGGAAAGCCCACTGTTCTTTCGGCTGGGACTGGGGACCCAGGCTCCCTGATGCCGGTCTGTTCCGGAATGTGGCATTTATGGGCGCAAAAAAGGCGGCGATTCGTGACGTACATATCAGGCAGTCACACGGGGAGGAGGCTGTGGTGCTTTCCATATATCCGGAGATTGAAATATTCTGCGGTGAAGAAGTGTACTCCTGCGAAGTGAGAGTTATGGATCCGCAAGGAACCCTTACGGTATATCCGGATTCTCCAAAAACAGTGACAATTCCCCAGCCAGAGCTGTGGTGGCCCAATGGATATGGGGAACAGCCTCTTTATCTGGTGGAATTGATTTTAAAGGCAGGGGATGAAATCCTGGATACCTGGAGCAGAAGAATCGGCCTCAGAACCATGAGAATGAACACAGATAAGGACGAATACGGAAGCCGGTTTGCCCACGAAGTCAACGGAGTGGAGATCTTTGCCATGGGGGCCGATTATATTCCGGAAGACTGTATCAGAGGGAGAATCAGCCGGGAGCGGACGCAAAAACTGCTGGAGCACTGCCGGGAATGTAATTTTAATGTTATCCGCGTATGGGGAGGAGGATACTACCCCGATGACTTTTTTTATGACCTCTGTGACCAGCTGGGGCTTATGGTGTGGCAGGATTTTATGTTCGCCTGCGCCGTTTATCCCCTGACGCCGGAATTTGAGGAAAACGTGAAAGCTGAAATCCGCGACAATGTAAAACGGATCCGCCATCACGCCTGTCTGGGCTTATGGTGCGGAAATAATGAGATGGAAATGTTTATCTCCAGTAATCAGTGGATCAGAAAACCTGTTCAGAAGACGGAATACCTGATTATGAATGAGAGGATTATACCGGAACTTTTAAAAAAGTATGATCCGGACACGTTTTACTGGCCTTCCAGCCCATCCTCCGGCGGTGATTTTGACACTCCTAATGACCCGGACCGCGGGGATGTACATTACTGGGAGGTATGGCACGGAGGGCTGCCTTTCACAGAATACAGGAAATTTTATTTCCGCTATCTTTCAGAGTTTGGTTTTCAATCATTTCCTTCCATTAAGACAATCGAAAGCTTTACGGAGCCGGAGGACAGAAACATATTTTCCTATGTGATGGAAAAGCATCAGAGGAACAATGGGGCCAATGGAAAAATCCTTCAGTATATGAGCCAGATGTACCGGTATCCGGAGTCACTTTCACACCTTGTCTATGTATCGCAGCTTCTTCAGGCAGAGGCTATCCGGTATGGAGTGGAGCATTTCAGGCGGAACCGGGGCAGATGTATGGGCTGTGTTTACTGGCAGTTAAACGACTGCTGGCCGGCTGCCTCATGGTCTTCCATTGATTACGGCGGAAGGTGGAAGGCGCTTCACTATTTTGCCAGACGCTTTTTTGCGCCAGTCCTGCTTTCCTGCGAGGAAGAGGGAGCCTTAACCTGGTCCATGGATGTGAACGAAGAAAACCGGACCATCCGTAATGCTGCCCGTTTCTGCGTGTCCAACGAAACCAGAATACCGTTTCAGGGAACTGTCCGCTGGACTCTGCGAAATTCCCATTCCCATGTCCTTAAACAGGGAGAAATCAAGGTTGCCGCAGCCCCCTTATCAGTGGAAATGTTCCCATGGCTGGACTTTTGGGAAACAGACGGAAGGGAATGCTATCTGTCTTACGATCTGTATCAGGAGGAGACACTGGTTTCCCACGGTTCCAGCCTGTTCGTACCGCCCAAGCATTTTGAGTTTTGTAACCCGGAGCTGGAAGTGTGGGCCGAGGGAGATGAAATCATTGTAAAAGCCGGGGCATTTGCCAAAGGAGTTGAGATTGGAAACAAAGCTGGTGACCTGCTTCTTTCCGATAATTATTTTGATATGGATTCCGGCATAAAGAAGGTCAAGATCGCTGACGGAGGACTGATAGGGCTGTATGTCAGGAGTATCTATGAGATAGGGAGATGAGCGTGATGAGTGATTACAGAAATGAATATCAGAAATGGTGCAGGGATACATATTTTGACATAGAGACAAGAAAGGAGCTTTTGGAGCTTCAGGATGAGGAAGAGATCAGAGACCGGTTTTACCGGGAACTGGAGTTTGGAACAGGCGGTTTAAGAGGCGTGATGGGAGCCGGATTAAACCGGATGAACTGCTATACCGTGAGAAAAGTCACTCAGGGGCTTGCCAATTATATGAAGCAGCAGGAGGGGGAGAAAAAGGCGGTAATCGCTTATGATTCCCGCCATAATTCCGGAATCTTTGCCATGGAAGCAGCCCTATGCCTCTGCGCCAATGGAATCCGGGTGTTCCTGTTTGATGGCCTGCGTCCCACGCCGGAACTGTCTTTTGCAGTCAGAGAGCTTGGCTGCATGGCAGGAATTGTGGTGACGGCCAGCCATAACCCGCCGGAATATAATGGCTATAAGGTCTATTGGGCGGATGGAGCCCAGATCACATGGCCGAGGGATATGGAGATTTTAAAAGAGGTGAAAGCAGTAACGGATTTCTCCCGGGTTAAGAGCATGTGCAGGGAAGAAGCCGAATTCATGGGATTGCTGGGATTCATCGGCGAAGAAATGGATGGCCTCTATATCAATGCTCTGAAAGCCCTTGTGCAGGAGCCGGAAATTTTAAGAAAAGGTGCGTCGGATTTAAAGATCGTATACACGCCCCTCCATGGAACAGGAAACGTTCCGGTCAGAAGAATTTTAAAAGAGATTGGATTTGAAAATGTATATGTTGTGGAGAAGCAGGAACAGCCGGATGGGGATTTTCCTACGATCAAATCTCCTAATCCGGAGGATGAGAAGGCATTTGTCATGGCCCTTGCATTGGCAAGGGAGGTGGATGGGGACCTGGTACTGGCCACAGACCCGGATGCTGACCGCCTGGGCGTGTACGTCAAGGATGAAAAAACCGGAGAGTATATGGCCTTTACAGGCAATATGTCTGGAATGATTATCTGTGAATACCTCTTAAGCCGCAGGAAGGAAACGCACAGGTTACCTGATAACGGTGCTGTGGTGACAACCATTGTTTCCGGAAAAATGGCGAAAGCCGTCTGCCGTGAATACGGGGTGACGCTTTTGGAGACCCTGACCGGTTTCAAATACATTGGAGAACAGATCAGACTTTTTGAAGAACAGGGAACCTATGAGTATCTTTTTGGCTTTGAAGAAAGCTATGGCTGCCTCATTGGTACAAATTCCCGGGATAAGGACGGGGTAGGCGCTGTTATGGCCCTTTGCGAGGCGGCAGTTTATTATAGAAATCAGGGGTTGACTTTATGGAATCAGATGAAGAACCTTTACAGGAAATACGGTTATTATAAGGAAAGCCTCCATACCATTGTGAAAACGGGACCGGAGGGAGCAGCGGAAATTACCGGACTGATGGAAGGGATGAGGCGCCAGCCCTTTACTTCTGTGGGAGGATTTAAAACTGTGGAATTTTACGATTACAGGGAGGGAAGTAAAATCAGGCTGAAGGATGGAGCAAAAGAACAGACAGGGCTTCCTAAGTCCGATGTCCTGTATTACGTGTTGGAAGAGGATAACTGGATCTGTATCAGGCCTTCGGGTACAGAACCAAAGGTCAAGATTTACATAGGGACAAGGGGAGAGACACAGCAGGAGGCAGAAGACCGGCTTTCTGCTGTCTGGAACGAAACAGAACGCAGGCTATGGGCAGCGCCTCCCTTTTGACCGAAAATGGTGTGAATAAGATGGTTTATACCGTAAATGAAAAGGATAATAAAAGACATAATGGCTCCTTTCTGCCTGAAAAAAGGCGCAAAAAAATAAAGGCGCTGCCAATGGGCTTTTGAAAAGACAGCGCCAATGCTGTTATTTGTAAGCTGCTGTTATATTTTTATCTATTTATTCTTCCTCGCCGCGGGGATCTCTGGCCGGTGGCGGCGCAGGCCTGCTGCCAGCCCCTTTGCCAAAGAAATCAGGACCGTGTCCGTGGAGTCGTGGATCGTCGCAGCCCGGTTCAAAACGTCCGGCGCCGTGGGCATTTCCATGCCGTCCGTGCTGCCGGCCATAAAAGTCCTCCCCGCGGCCAAAGGCATGCCTGCCGCCGCGCATGAACATCGTTTCAAATCTTTCATTTCCCATCCGTTCACGGGCGGAATGCATCCATGCAAGCCTTTCATCATCTTCATAATCCCCAAGCTGGGCCTCCAGTGCCGCAATGACCCGGTCGAGATATTCGCCGAACATGGTTTGCTCTTCCTCGCTGAGACAATTGAAAATATTTTCAAAATCCGGACGAGGCTGCTGCTCATTCTTTCCTTTCTCAGTGAGCTGCACAAGCATGACCCGTCTGTCCGCTTCCGAAGGGATACGGGTGATATAGCCGCCTTTCTCCAGTTTGTTCAGAAGCTCATTAAGGGATTGTATCCGAATGCCCAGCAGATAAGATAAATCCTTTGTGCTGATTTCAGACTGCATTTTAAGCATTGCCAAAACCCTGCCTTGCCCGCGGGTTGGATCGGCCATGGGGCCGTGTTCCGCATGTTTTTGTAAATGGTGGCGCTGTAAGAGCCATTGAAGTGTTGAGAGTTTTTCAAAAAGTTCTGTGAATTTATGTTCCATTGTGCTAAATCCTCCTTGAATTAATTTTATATCAGGTACCTTAATAACATTGTAACGGTACCTGATGAAAAAGTCAAGACTTTTTTTGAAGGTACCTGTTTATTTTTTGAAAATACCATATGCAGGAACACTTTTATTAAAAAGACTTCATATTAAATAAGAGGAATAGCCTGATTTCCCGAGAACACGGAAGAGATGAAAGGCCGGAACAAGGGAATAATGGAAAAATATACCTGGAACATAATCGCCATAAGTACAAAGAATAATAACATAACCGGGCAGATCTGATGCAGTGCCCCAATGACTGATAAATATAAAAATATAAAAATACAAAAATATAAAAATATATTGTATTTTCAGAAAAATTATGGTATGATATCCTTTGTTTGACTATAGGAGGTGGGAAGCATGATCAGGATTATTTTATCAATCATATTTGTTATTATATGTGTTGCTTTATCAGCAATAATCCTTTTACAGGAAGGAAAGAGTCAGGGCCTGGGTTCTATCGGCGGTATGGCAGATACCTACTGGGGTAAAAATAAAGGCCGTTCCATGGAAGGAAAACTGGAGAAATTCACAAAATACGGAGCAGTCCTGTTTTTCATTCTGGCATTGGTACTGAATCTGAATATACTGTAAAGATTAAACACTCTTGTATGGTAACAAGGGTGTTTTTTTCGCATTATGGGAAAGTTTTGTAATACCTGCCGGTAAAGTGCAGATAATAAGGAAAAGAATGAAAAAATAGATTAAAATGATAGTTGAGAGAGGAAGACAATGACAGAAGAACAGTTAATGCAGCGGAAAGCTATGCTTCTCCAGTTGTTTGAAGATCCTGCCTATGCGCCTATGAAATTAAAGGAGCTTGCAATGCTCTTTGACATTCCAAAAGAGCAGAGGGAAGATTTAAAAGAGGTATTGGATACGCTTTTGGCAGAAGGAAAGGTCGGAATATCACAAAAAGGAAAATACGGAAAATCGGATCTGGGTTCCATTGCCGGAGTGTTTTTCGGCCATCCAAAGGGTTTTGGTTTTGTTACGGTGGAAGGGCTGGCTCAGGACATTTATATTCCGGAAGATAAAACCGGCGGCGCCCTTCATGGGGATACGGTGCTGGTATCTGCCGAATCAAAGCCGGGAAACGGAAAAAGGGCGGAAGGCCATGTGGTCAAAGTGCTGGAGCATGCCAATGGACAGATCATAGGGTATTATCAGAAAAATAAGAATTTTGGTTTTGTTATCCCGGATAACCAGAAGATTTCAAAAGATGTTTTCATTCCCCAGGGCAAGGATATGGGTGCCGTGACAGGCCACAAGGTGGTGGTTAAGGTTACTGATTTCGGCGGGGCGGAACGGAAACCGGAAGGGATCATAACGGAAATTCTTGGACATGTCAATGATCCGGGCACGGATATTCTTTCCATTGTAAGGGCGTACGGGCTTCCGGAGGAATTTCCGGACAGCGTGATGAAACAGGTGACGGCAGTGCCGGATGCAATCAGTGGAAAAGATATGCAGGGGCGGCTGGATTTAAGAAATTTGCAGACAGTTACCATTGACGGGGAAGATGCAAAGGATCTTGACGATGCCATCACCATATCAAAAAAAGATGGAGTCTATACTTTAGGCGTTCACATTGCGGATGTTACCAATTATGTGACGGAAAACAGTCCTTTGGATGAGGAAGCCCTAAGGCGGGGGACCAGCGTTTATCTGGTGGACCGGGTGATTCCCATGCTGCCACATAAGCTGTCAAACGGAATCTGTTCCTTAAACCAGGGGGAAGACCGTCTGGCTTTAAGCTGCATCATGGATATTGATGGAAACGGCAACGTAATGGGGCACAGAATTGCGGAGACTGTCATAAACGTGGACAGGAGAATGACCTATACGGCAGTCAACGCAATCGTAACCGATCATTATGAGGCAGTGATGAAGGAATATGAGGAATTTGTTCCTATGTTTGAACAAATGAAGGAGCTGGCCGATATTCTGCGGGAAAAGAGGAAAAAGAGAGGTTCTATTGATTTTGATTTCCCGGAGACAAAGGTGATTCTTGATGAACGGGGAAAGCCTTTGGAGATCAAGCCTTATGATAGAAATGCAGCTACTAAAATCATTGAGGATTTCATGCTCATGGCAAATGAAACGGTTGCGGAAGATTATTTCTGGCAGGAGATCCCCTTCCTTTACCGGACCCATGACAATCCGGATCCTGAGAAGATGAAGAGCCTTGCTACGTTGATTAATAATTTCGGATACTCCATCCGTTTCCACAACGGAGAAGTTTACCCGAAGGAAGTCCAGAAGCTGCTTGCCAATGCAGAGGATACGCCGGAAGAAGCCCTCATAAGCCGTCTGGCCCTGCGTTCCATGAAGCAGGCTAAATATACGGTGGCAAATACCGGGCACTTTGGTCTGGCGGCCAAATATTACACTCACTTTACCTCTCCCATCAGAAGGTACCCGGATTTGCAGATTCACCGGATCATTAAGGAGAACTTAAGGGCAGGCTTAAAGGAAAAGAGGATCATCCATTACGATAAGATCCTTCAGCAGGTATCTGTCCAGTCCTCTGTCACGGAGCGGAGAGCCGATGAGGCGGAGCGGGAGACCATTAAACTTAAAAAGTGTGAATATATGGAAAGGCACGTTGGGGAAGAGTTTGACGGAGTGATCTCCGGTGTAACCAACTGGGGGCTTTATGTAGAACTTCCCAATACTGTGGAAGGACTGATTCATGTCAATCAGCTTCAGGATGATTATTATCATTTCGATGAGGAGCACTATGAACTGGTAGGCGAAACGACAAGGAAAACTTATAAACTCGGTCAGCCTATCCGGGTTATGGTGGCAGGTACGGATAAGCTTTTGCGCACCATTGACTTTATTCCGGCGAATAGTTTTGATGAAGAATAAGAAAAATTTCATATTATTAGGCTTAAAATAAATAGATTGATGCTTCAATTTTAATAAGGCCGTTATTTAAAGAACTACTATCTGCCAGTGTTAATGTTAGTAGTTCTTTTTTCAATTGCAGTTATAAATAAATCAGATGATTTTCCTGACAATCTTATTCTATAATTTAGGTAAGAATTGTATTTTTATAGAATAATCGCTTTTATTTTTTAAAATTGTGTTTTATAATAAAATAGCATAATTAAAATTCAAAATAGATTAAGGAATCTATAAATATGTGATTGAGAGGGGATAACCATGTTTTGTATGAACTGCGGTACACAATTACCGGATGGTGCAAAATTCTGTATGAACTGCGGGACTTCGCTATATAGGGATAATGCTGATAAATCAAATGGAGAAGAGGCGTTTTCAAAGGCTAAACTAATACCTGCAAAATGTACCAGCTGTGGTGCTGCCCTTGAAGTGGATGCCAATGAGCGAACAGCCATATGTCCGTTTTGCAATTCTGCCTACATAGTGGAGCAAGCTATCAATAATTATAATATAAGTGTAAATGGAAATTTAAATGTAGAAAATGCTACGATCAATATAAATGGAACAGATATTGACAACTTACTTTTACGCGCTAAGGAATACGAATCTGAATGCGAATATGAAATGGCATTGGACTATTATAATCAGGTATTAGATGCAGATATTGAGAAGCAGGACGCACGTGACGGTATTGAGCGGATTAATAAGGCTATAAATGACTATGTATATTATGAATCTCCTGTAAACAGGGATTTTACAGCCGGAAAACTGCAATTAAAAAAAGATAAATTATTGTTTACAGATAAAAAAGGAAGGGTAACGGTATATGAATTAAGATGGGTAAAAAAACTTGATGAATCTTCTAAAAGCTTTGCATTTACTTATGGTGAAATTCCATCTCGAATCAATTTTCCCTGCAACGGTTACGCTGCACAGTGGATTAAAGTGATTAATAATGCTAAGAACGGAGTTTATCCGCCCATTTATAAACCGGAGTTCAATGGAATTGATAACTATATTGTAAACAATTTTAATCAAAAAACAATGATTCAGGCAGTCATGTATTATAAAGATATGACAGGGATTAGCCGCTCAGAAGCCGTGAGAAAGGTTAGTGAGCTTTTAAAAATTAGTAAATAGTTACTAAGGGTAATCATTGATAATAGATTACCCTTTTTAATATAATAACAATTATTTATTTATTGCACCTGTTAGATAAGTGATCCTGATATGATAATTATACTGTTATACCTATTCCAATTCTGTTATTGGACCTTTACTTGACATAAACATTGTAGTATCATAATTTAAACACAATAGTGGGAGGTTTGTTATTTTGGGAGAAAAAATTAAACTGATTGCCAATAACAAAAAGGCATATCACGATTATTTTATTGATGAAAAATATGAGGCCGGCATTGAACTGGCCGGAACAGAAGTAAAATCCATCCGCATGGGTAAATGCAGCGTCAAAGAATCTTTTGTCAGGATCGACAAAGGAGAGGTATATGTCTGTGGCATGAACATCAGTCCGTATGAAAAAGGAAATATCTTTAACAAAGACCCGTTAAGGGTCAGAAAGCTGCTGCTTCATAAGTCTGAGATTGAAAAGCTGGATTCAAAGATTGCCCAGAAGGGGTATACTTTGGTTCCCCTCCAGGTATATTTTAAAGGCAGCCTGGTAAAGGTAGAGATCGGCCTTGCCAGAGGTAAGAAGCTATACGATAAGAGAGATGACATTGCTAAAAAGGATCAGAAGAGAGAAATTGAAAGAGAATTTAAGGTGAGAAATCTTTAAGTGAGACTTTTTAAGCCTCCGAAACAATCTGTACAGAATGCTGCTTAAATGCTAAAATAGCCTTAGAAAAGGATGGAGGAAAAGTGGATGGCATTATATGATTATGTAGGGGCATTAAGGCGGGGCCGCAGGCAATATCAGGCATCCGTATCAAAGGGAGAATATCCGTATCTGCCGGTCCTGGATGCAATATTGTCCTATACGGATATTGTTTCAGAAGTGAACCTGGGAATCATGGATATTCCTCTGGAAAAGGTGGTGGGAACGAAAACCGAAGGGCGTACCAGCGCCTTTGCCAGTAATTTCATGCCCCTTTTGTCAGAAAAATCGGAATTTGGGGCGAAATGGGCGTATTTGTATGACCACCAGATTGAAGAGGGGATCCATGATCCCATTGTAGCCTATGAATTTATGAATCAGTATTATGTTCAGGAAGGCAACAAAAGAGTCAGTGTTTTAAAATATGTAGGTGCTTTCAGTATTTCAGCCTCTGTCACACGGCTGATTCCAAAGAGGACCGATGATTTAGACAACAAGCTTTACTATGAATTCCTGGATTTTTACCAGGTTTCTTTTAACTGCGACATCTGGTTCAGCAAGGAAGGAAGCTATGACAGGCTGATCAAGGCCATGAATAAGAATCCGGGAGAGCCTTGGAGCGAGGATGACAGGATCATTTTCAAGTCCGCCTATGACCGTTTTTCCAAAGCATTCCATGTCTTTGGCGGTGATGATTATGATATGACGTGTTCCGACGCCTTTCTGGTTTATGTGGAGCTGTTGGGATATGATGAGGTGAAGGACCGGATCGAAGGACAGATTAAAAAAGATCTGGTAAAAATAAAGGATGAACTTCTCCTGGCCTCCAGAGGTAATAAGATCGCATTGGTAGAACAGCCGGAAGAAATGGAAGAAGCGCCGGATATCAGTCCTCTTAAGCTCATTAACTGGCTTCGTCCGTTCCAGGCAATTGAGCCCCAGATGTTAAAAATCGCATTTATCCATGCCAAAACAGCGGAAACTTCAAGCTGGACATATGGGCATGAACTGGGCCGGATGCACCTGGAACAGGCTTTTAACGGCGACATAGAAACGATCGCATTTTTTAACGCAGATTCGGAACCGGAGATCGCAGGTGCCATTGAACTGGCCATTGCATCCCGATGCAATGTGATATTTACAACAGCCTCCCAGATGATCAACTTAAGTGTGAAAACCGCAATCGATCATCCGGAGGTAAAGGTTTTCAACTGTTCTGTTAATATGTCTTATTCTTCCATCTGCACCTATTATGGAAGGATGTATGAATCGAAGTTCCTCATGGGCGCTTTGGCGGCTTCCATGTCCCAGGATGAGAAGATCGGATATATTGCCGATTATCCCATTTACGGCAACATTGCCAACATCAATGCATTTGCTCTTGGAGCCAGGATGATCAATCCATATGCAAGGGTGTACTTGGAATGGTCAAGGGTGAAGGACCGGGAGCCTCAGGCAGAGTTTGGAAAAGAGGGAATTGCCTTTATTTCAGGGGATGACATGATAACTCCCCAGACACCCTCCAGAGAGTATGGGCTTTACCAGAAAAATGCTGATGGAAGCCTTAGAAACCTGGCAACTCCCATCTGGCATTGGGGGAAATTCTATGAAAGAATTATCAATATCATATGTCATGGGGATTTTGACAGAAAGGAAATGAAGGGAAAACAGGCCATTAATTACTGGTGGGGGATGTCGGCAGATGTGATTGATGTCATTTGCTCTCAAAGTCTTCCTCACGGTACCAGCCGGCTGCTGGCATTTTTAAGAAATTCCATTCGGGCAGGAAGCTTTCAGCCTTTTGAAGGAATCATTTATTCCCAGGACGGACAGATCCAGTGCGGGGAAAATGACAGCCTTACTCCTGAAGAAATCACCACCATGAACTGGCTGACAGAAAATGTGGTGGGACAGATTCCGGCATTTGACGACCTTACGGAAGAAGCACGGTCTCTGGTACGCCTTCAGGGACAGACGATATACGAAAATACGGATATGGAGGAACAGCGTGAAGATTCTGGTACTGTCTGATCAGGAGTCAAAATCACTCTATGAATATTATACGCCGGAAAAACTAAAGGACATTGATCTGATCATTTCCTGCGGAGATTTAAGGGCGAATTACTTGACGTTTTTTGCAACATTTTCTCATGCCCCGGTGTTTTATGTCCGGGGAAACCATGACGGAAGGTATGAGGACAGTCCTCCTGAGGGCTGTACCTGCATTGAAGACGATATCATAACCTTCAAAGGGATCCGGATTATGGGGCTGGGCGGTTCCATGCAATATATCCCAGGCTCGCCCAATCAGTACACGGAACGGGGGATGGAGCGGAGAATCAAAAAAATGTGGTGGAAGCTTAAGAAGAGCAAAGGGTTTGATATTCTGGTCACCCATGCGCCTGCCTATCAGCTCAATGACTTGCCGGACCTGCCTCATCAGGGATTTTCCTGTTTTAAGACGCTGATGGACAAATATTCTCCCAAATATTTTCTCCATGGGCACGTTCATGCTAATTATGGAAAGACCTTTAAGAGGGAAGACCAGTATGGCTGTACAACAGTGGTAAATGCTTATGAATATTATATTATTGAGTATCCGGAAAAACTGTAACACCTTAAGCCGCCGGTTACATATGATATAAGAGAAGCCTGATAGGTAAAACCTTAAAAGGAGTATTGACAATCTGGCTCTATTTTTATAGGATGTAGAGACACTCTTTGCACTGCATAAATCTACAGTACAAACTGAACAGGCGATAGCTATCTTAAGCTATAGGGCCGGGTTGCCAAGTGCGACAACGGATGACTTTATTGCATCTGTGGGACAGTAGTTTACTCGTATTGTTCCACAGGTGCATTTTTTGTGTTACGAAATATGAAAATACACAGATTGGGGACTCAGCGCAGGTGCCATAAGGCTATCTTATTCAATGGGGGTAACTGTTATGGAACGGATCTTAAAAAGGAAAAAAGAAAGAGATTCCAAAGGCATTGCCATGCACGTATCAATGGTCACCATTGTGATCAACCTGTTTCTTTCGGTGTTTAAGCTGGCGGCCGGTATTCTGGCCCATTCCGGAGCCATGATTTCCGATGCAGTTCATTCGGCATCCGATGTATTAAGTACAATCGTGGTCATTGTAGGGGTAAACATAGCCGGTAAAAAGTCAGATAAGGAGCATCCTTACGGTCATGACCGCATGGAGTGCGTTGCCGCCATCATCCTGTCGGCTATGCTCATGGCTACAGGAGTTGTGATCGGCATAAGCGGAATCGGGAAGATCGTGGCCGGAAACGGGGAAGAAGCGGTTGTTCCGGGACTGTCGGCATTATTTGCTGCGGTTTTGTCCATTGTTGTAAAGGAATGGATGTACTGGTATGCAAGAGCAGCGGCAAAGAAGATACATTCAGGAGCAGTCATGGCTGATGCCTGGCACCACCGCTCCGACGCTCTGTCTTCCGTGGGAGCCATGATCGGCATTGCAGGAGCAAGGCTTGGTTATCCGGTTCTGGATCCTGTGGCCAGCGTGGTAATCTGTATATTCATCGGCAAGGCAGCAGTCGATATTTTTCGGGATGCCATGGATAAAATGGTGGATAAGGCCTGCGACGATGAAACGGTCCGGAAAATGAGGGAATCTGCCATGGCGGTCACGGGTGTGAAGCAGATTGACGATATCAGGACCAGGATGTTCGGAGCCAGGGTGTATGTGGACATTGAGATCGCTGCCGAGGGGAGCCTGGTACTTATAGAATCACATGAAATCGCGGAAAACGTGCATTTATCCATTGAAAAACATTTTCCTGATGTAAAACATTGCATGGTACATGTAAATCCATTGCCTGAACCGGAAGTCCAGGAAAATAATCAGGGCTGCTTGTAGGTTTTCCTTTCTGTGATATAATAATAAGAAGAATTTACCTTTGACAGCGAAGGGTGAAAAGCGCTTTTAAAGGAATGGAATTCTGTATCCAGAATAATGGCGGAGAAGAAAGCGGGCTGCGCAAGGGAAAACGCAGCCCTTTGCATACCAATAATTTCAGATATAACTTCAAATTATGATACACATTCCTATTATTTAGTTGACAAATACATGCTGGATTGCTATCATTTAAATTACTATACAAAAAGGCAGGGATATGGATGGAAAGAATCGTATTATCATTGTTGGTTGATAACACCTCCGGCGTTTTAAGCCGTGTGGCCGGACTGTTCAGCCGCCGTGGCTATAATATTGAAAGCCTTACGGTGGGTGTAACTGCTGATGAGAGATATTCCAGAATGACAGTGGTGTCCACAGGTGATCAGGAGATTTTAGACCAGATTGAAAAGCAGCTGAGAAAGCTGGAAGATGTAAGGGATATCAAAGAATTAAAGCCGGGCCATTCCGTTTACAGGGAGCTTATTTTGGTCAAGGTACATGCCAATGCCAGTGAGCGCCAGGCGATCTGTGCCATAGCCGATATTTTCAGAGCCACCATTGTAGATGTTGGCAGGGATTCTGTGACCGTCATGCTGACAGGAGACCAGTCCAAGCTTGATGCAGTCATTAACCTGCTGGAAGATTATGAAATTTTAGAGCTTGCGAGAACCGGTCTTACAGGACTTTCCAGAGGTTCTGACGATGTTCGCTATTTGCCTTAGGCAGTCTGTATTTGTAAGCTAGAGGTATTGCCAGAGGCGGACAGTGAGCCGTCGGCAGGGTTCCTTTAACAAAAATATATCAAGAGTCAGTATATGAGGAGGAAATAAAAGATGGCAAAGATTTACTATCAGGAAGATTGTAATTTATCCTTATTGGAGGGTAAAACAATTGCGGTTATTGGATACGGCAGCCAGGGCCATGCCCATGCGCTTAATTTAAAGGAGTCCGGATGTGATGTTGTTGTAGGACTTTATGAGGGAAGCAGTTCCTGGGAAAAGGCGGAGGCACAGGGATTAAACGTTTATACAGCAGCAGAGGCTGCAAAAAAGGCTGACATCATTATGGTCCTGATCAATGATGAGAAGCAGGCTGGGATGTACAAAGAGTCCATAGAGCCTAATTTAAAGGATGGGGACATGCTCATGTTTGCCCATGGTTTTGCCATTCATTTTGGACAGATCGTTCCTCCCAAGAATGTTGATGTTACCATGATCGCACCAAAGGCTCCGGGCCATACCGTAAGAAACGAATATCTGGTAGGCAGAGGAACCCCATGTCTGGTGGCCGTTCATCAGGATTACACCGGCAAGGCAAAGGACAAGGCCCTTGCTTATGCATTGGCCCTGGGCGGCGCAAGAGCCGGCGTGCTGGAGACAACCTTTAAGGATGAGACAGAGACAGACCTTTTTGGTGAACAGGCCGTATTGTGCGGAGGCGTCTGTGCACTGATGAAGGCTGGTTTTGAAACTCTGGTAGAAGCAGGATATGCTCCTGAAAATGCTTATTTTGAATGTATCCATGAGATGAAGCTGATCGTTGACCTGATTTTTGAAAGCGGCTTTGCAGGCATGAGATATTCCATTTCCAATACTGCTGAATACGGCGATTATATTACAGGACCAAAGATCATTACTGATGAGACAAAGAAGGCAATGAAGCAGGTTCTTGCAGATATTCAGAATGGAATTTTCGCTAAGGACTGGCTGCTGGAGAACCAGGTAGGTTGTGCTCAATTTAATGCGATCAGAAAGAAAGAAGCTTCTCACCAGTTAGAAAAAGTAGGAAGCGAGCTCCGTAAGCTTTACAGCTGGAATGACGGCGGAAAGCTGATTGATAACTAAGATTTGCAGCTATGGGCTGTGGCCCATAAATATAGAAGAACCCGGAAAAAGGCTTGCCTTTTTCCGGGCTTTTTTCATCTAACAGGTCTGGATCCCAGCATCTCTCATGGCCTCAAAGAAGTTTTCCATGGCAGTGGATACTCCGCTGGGATTATAAGCGAATCCAACGGTTCTTTTTCTGATGGCTGATTCCATGGGAATCTGGATCAAATCTCCCCGGTCCAGCTCCTCCTGGACAAATTCCTTGATCACACATCCGATCCCAAGTCCGATTTTAGCAAATTCAATCAGCAGGTCCATGGTAGTCACTTCCAAAAGCTGGTTTGGCACAATCTGTCTTTCATTCAGGTATTCATCAATGTATTTTCTGGTTATATTGTTCTTATCCAAAAGAAGGATATTTCCTGTCTCAAAGAGGTCGGCATCAGGGCCTTCTCTTAAATACAGGTTATCCAGATAGGACTTGGTAGCCACAAAAATATCCTGGATATCCATAACCGGCTTAAATAAAAGGGGACGCCGGTTGGTAGGTTCTGCAATCAGCCCAAGATCAATCCGCTGCTGTTCCAGCATGATGATGGTATGAGAAGTGGACTGGCTTTCAATGGTGATTTTAATATGAGGATACTTTTCAATGAATCCCTTTAAATAAGGAAGAAGGATATACTTGCAAAGAGTATTGCTGACACCGATTTTTAAGTGCCCGATATTAAAATCCTTAACCCGCTTCAGCTCCAGTTCCCCCTGGTTTAGTTCTTCAAAGGCAGCCTTTGCATGATTATATAGAAGCTTCCCCTCTTCCGTCAGCTGGACACCTCTTGAATTTCTCGTAAATAAAGCCACCTCCAGGCTGTCTTCCAGCTTGCTGATGGATTTGCTGATGGCGGGCTGGCTGATGTAAAGCTCCTTGGCAGCCTTTGAAATATTGCCGGCTTTTGCAACTTCATAAAAAATCTTATATTGGGAAAGGTTTTGATCCATGTTAAGGTTTCCTCTCATAATTCTTTTAATCTTATAACTAACTATTATATTAAATATTCATATTATGTATTTCTATTATATCAATAAGTATGTTAGAATGTAAAGCAGGAAAATGACAGAGATTCATTGATATAAATTAACAGGAGGACGGGACAATGGGAATGACAATGACCCAGAAAATTTTGGCAGCCCATGCAGGGCTTTCCCAGGTAAAGGCAGGACAGCTGATTGAAGCAGAGCTGGATCTGGTATTGGGAAATGATATCACATCTCCGGTTGCCATTAAGGAAATGGAGAAATTTAATAAGGAAACGGTCTTTCATAAAGATAAGATCGCTTTGGTTATGGACCATTTTATTCCTAATAAGGATATTAAATCCGCAGAAAACTGCAAATGCTGCCGTGATTTTGCCGGAAAACACGAAATTTCCAATTATTTTGACGTAGGACAGATGGGAATCGAACACGCTCTTCTTCCTGAAAAGGGGCTGGTGGTTGCAGGAGATGCAGTCATTGGAGCGGACTCCCATACATGCACCTATGGAGCCCTGGGAGCTTTTTCCACCGGCGTAGGCAGTACGGATATGGCCGCAGGCATGGTGACCGGAAAAGCCTGGTTCAAGGTGCCTTCTGCAATAAAATTTGAGCTGGTGGGAAAACCCTCCAAATGGGTCGGCGGCAAGGATGTTATCCTGCACATCATAGGCATGATCGGCGTAGACGGCGCTTTGTATAAGTCCATGGAATTTTGCGGAGAGGGCATTAAAAACCTGTCCATGGATGACCGTTTTACCATTTGCAACATGGCCATTGAAGCCGGCGGAAAGAACGGCATTTTTCCAGTGGATGACCTTGCCATCCAGTACATAAAGGACCACTCAAAGCGTGATTACAAAGTTTATGAGGCTGATGAAGATGCGGAGTATGATGCGGTTTATACCATTGATTTATCCAAATTAGAGCCAACAGTTTCCTTCCCCCACCTTCCTGAAAATACCAGAATCATGGGAACCTTTGACCAGATTAAGGTAGACCAGTCGGTGATCGGCTCCTGTACCAACGGACGGCTTGAGGACATGCGCATAGCTGCCGCTGTTATGAAAGGACGGAAAGTGGCAAAGAATGTGCGCTGCATAGTGATCCCTGCCACCCAGGAAATCTATTTGCAGTCCATGAAGGAAGGACTTTTGGAAATTTTTATTGAAGCCGGAGCTGTAGTCAGCACACCAACCTGCGGTCCGTGCCTTGGCGGTTACATGGGAATCCTGGCTGCAGGAGAGCGCTGCATCTCCACCACCAACCGGAATTTTGTGGGACGGATGGGTCATGTGGAATCAGAGGTATATTTAGCCAGTCCTGCAGTAGCTGCTGCAAGTGCTGTTACCGGCCATATATCTGCGCCGGATGAACTGGGATTATAGGAGGTTGTAAAACATGAAGGCATGTGGATCTGTTTTTAAATACGGAGATAATGTGGATACGGATGTAATCATTCCGGCCAGATATTTGAATATCACAGATGGAAATGAGCTGGCAAAGCACTGCATGGAGGATATTGACAAGGATTTTGTAACCAATGTAAAAAAAGGGGACATTATTGTCGCAAATAAAAACTTTGGATGCGGCTCTTCCAGAGAGCACGCTCCTCTGGTGATCAAGTGTGCCGGAGTGAGCTGCGTGATTGCCGAGACCTTTGCCAGGATTTTCTACCGGAATGCAATTAACATCGGCCTTCCTATTATAGAATGTCCGGAAGCTGCCAGGGCCATTCAGGCAGGAGATGAGGTTGAAGTGGATTTTGACAGCGGCATCATCAGAGATAAAACTACCGGCGAATCCTTTCAGGGACAGGCGTTTCCTCCCTTTATGCAGGAGATTATTTCAGCGGGAGGGCTGTTCCCCTATATAAATAAGAAGAAGTAGCTGTTTTTTCCATGGAAAATACGTCCGCAATTGTCAGGAATTGTATCCGGCAGTTGCGGATATTTTATTTATCTGTGGGCATTGCCAATACATGGAAGGCGTATTATAATTAGAAAAAAATCAAGGAGTTGAACAATATGGTAAAGACAAATGCAATGCGCATGCTTGATAGAGCGAAAGTTGAATACACTGCCAGGGAGTATGAAGTGGACGAGCAGGATCTGTCAGGAAGCCACGCAGCGGATATGATGGGGGCGGATCATGGAAGCGTATTTAAAACTCTTGTATTAAAAGGTGAAAAAATGGGATATCTGGTCTGCTGTATTCCGGTGGATGGAGAACTGGATTTAAAAAAAGTGGCGAAGGCTGCCGGAGATAAGAAGGTAGAGATGATTCCCATGAAGGATTTGCAGAATATCACCGGATACATTCGGGGAGGCTGTTCTCCCATTGGCATGAAAAAGCAATTTCCCACATTTTTTGATGAATCCGCCCGTTTTCATTCGGAAATTGTCGTCAGCGGAGGGTTAAGAGGACAGCAGATCGTCATTTCTCCCCTTGCCCTGATTGACTTTGTAAAGGGGAGATTTGCTTCTTTAGTGCAGAATTAGTTTACATAAAACAATAAAAGAGGGAGACAAGCCAGCACCATGGAAATGAATAATTAACATAAATGTAACACTATTGTAAAATGTACATATAAGAATAGCATAAATATATTCGGAAGGTGCATGGAATAATAGTGCAAAATTTACAAAACAAAAAAGGAGGTAAAAATTTAGAAATTAAAATATCACAAAAATGTTAAATGGCCATTGACTTTTTTGGCAGGCTTCTTCTATAATTACGGACGTCACCAGAAAACGGCTGTGGAGTGGGTCCTCAGCCCAGGTAAGTGATTAAGAGAAAGAGGTGTATGTATGCTTACACTACGCTCTATCCTTCAGCAGATTTGTCAATTTTTCAGAGGGATAACAATTAAGGTCACAAAGCGGATGTATCGTTCTTCCGCAGTTTTCATGGCGGGTGCAGCAATTATTACTGTTGTGGCATTTACCTCAGCAGGATTTGGAAGCGGCGGCAGGAATGCATTAACGGCATTTGCAGAAACGCCGGAATCAGAAGACGTCACGGATAAGGAAGAAGCAGAAGAAGAAACCGTTGCCCAGGCAAAAACCCAGATAAAGCTTACACAAGCAAGGGTGCAGGCACAGCAGCTGGCTGGGAACTTTCTTGAAAAAGAGGTAATTCAGAAGCAGGAGATGGAAGAAGAATCCCAGGCGGAGATTGAGCGCATCAATGCCAGGATCGCTTTGGAAGAAGAGGCAAAACGGCAGGCAGAAGAGGCGGCCCAAAAGGCGGAAGAAGCGAAAAAGGCGGCAGAAGAGGCAGCCCGGAAGGCAGAGGAAGAAAAGTCTGTTCATGCCATGGCAATATCCCAGGATGATTATCAGGTATTGCAGCGGATCGTGCAGGCAGAAGCCGGCATCTGCGATGACAGGGGAAAGATACTTGTTGCAAATGTAATTATAAACCGTGTAAAGAGCGGACAATTTCCGGATACGGTGAAAGGGGTCGTTTATGAGCCTTCCCAGTTTTCACCGGTGTCAAACGGCAGCATTAATTCCGTAAAAGTGACGGAGGATACGAAACAGTGTGTTGACCGTGCTCTGGCAGGAGAGGATTATTCCAACGGAGCCCTGTATTTTATGAATCGGGGAGGCTCAAGAAGAGGTGCCATAAGCTGGTTTGATTCCCATCTGACTTATTTGTTCCAGCATGGAAACCATGAATTTTTTAAATAAAAACATTGTAGAATATTCTGCTTTAGGTGTATACTATATGTGTCAGGCAGTTACCTTTGGAGTCTGCTGTCAAACTATACGGTACATAAAAGGAGAGTATGATTATGATTTTTGACTCAGCAAAAAACCTTGATTTTTACAGAAATCTTGGATTGGATGGAAGATACGAAAAGGCAGTTGATTTTCTTAAAAACACTGATTTGGAGAGCCTGGCGCCAGGCAAATATGAAATTGACGGTAAGAACGTTTTTGCTAATGTTACGGAGTACACAACGGTGGCTTGGGAGGATGCCAAGTACGAAGCCCACCATAATTATACAGATATTCAATATATGATATCCGGTTCAGAAACCATGACATATGCGCGGATCGATGAACTGACTGAAAAAGTACCTTATAACGAAGAAAAAGATGTTGTATTTTACGACAATGAAAATCCAGGCTTAAAGGTGGTCGTTAAGGCTGGAGAATATATGATTTTCAATCCTTGGGATGGCCATAAGCCAAAGGCCGCTGCCGGTGAACCGGCTTTTATTAAAAAAGTGATTGTTAAAATCAAAGAGAACTGATCAGATAACGGGAACCAATCCTTTTTATAAGGGATTGGTTCCCGTCTTTATTTTATGGCTGCCAGCCGTCCTGGCCGGATAAGACGGCTTCTTTTGTAAACCGTTTAAGATCAGCTTCTGCCAGGCGGCGGATCCAGTCCGGCCGCTTTTCCATTACAGCTCCGGGACCAAAGCTGCCGTATTCTCCGTAGAAGGTATGTATGTGGGCTTTGTCCTTGTTCCAGTCATGCCAGCCTTCCTTGCAGATATGATCATCCATGTAACAGTTTAACAGTACAGTTTTCCCATACTCCCTCCATGGACGCCCCAGGTATGCGTTGTTGGCAGGACAGTTGCTTTCAAAGCGGCAGTTTGCCATGACATAGCCATACTCCTGTCCTTTTGGCGTGGAAGCAGCAGTTACATAACTGCTGATCTCTTTTCCCGTGTATTTGGAAAAAAAGGTACAGCCTTCAAAATAAGCTGTGGCGCTGCCGAAAATAAAGTCAATGTCCCCCTCTATATAACAATTTTTATAATAGTGCCGGCCATTGATACGGGGAGCATGCTGCTTTGGCCCGATAAAGCCATTGGGCTCAATTTCCTTTGGAGGAAGAGGGCCGGTAAAAAGGGTGTCCTGATTTCCAAGGAACCGGCAGTTTTCGAAAACCAACCGGTCTCCATCCGCATAAAGGGCCAGAGCCTGTCCAACCTCATCGCTTTTCCCTGCGCTGTTTTCAAAGGTGAGATTCCTGGCAGTAAAATCATGGGTATCAATCAGGCAGGAATAAGTGCGGAACGTACCCCGCTTCATCCCGTCTTCCATAACCATGCGGGCATAAAGACCGTAAGAGAGAATGGTGTTTTCCCCATCTTCTCCTACAAAGGTTACGTGGGGGACTGTTACGGTAATCTGCTCTTCATAAAATCCCTTGTGAATGTAGAGAATTTGTTCTGAAACAGGATCCCCGGGCAGGGAACAAAGAGCCTCTCCAATGCTTTTAAAATCTCCTGTGCCGTCTTTTGAAATGTGAATCATAATTAGTCTTCCTTCCGAGTATTGTATACATAATGCATGTCATATCTTAAATATATTCATTTTTTTAGAAAATTGCAATAGAAATCATTGACTTATTATTAACGAAGTGAGATAATAGTGATAAATTTGGATTTATAAAAGGAGGATTTTTCTATGTCAACAAAAGCTTATTATCCGATCAATGAAATTGGAAAAGGCAAACCAGGTTTTTCAACTACGCGTTCGATCATTGAAGCCCCGTTTTATGGAAACAATGTAATGAAAGTTAATACACTTAGAGAGGCATATGAACTGGCAAAGAATTCACCGGGAACCGTGGTAACGGACATGCCTGTATACAGAGGAGAGGAATTTGGCCTTGATAAGGATGCCAAGGTTCTCTTGTTTAATGATGGTGCGATTACCGGACGTTATGCCACTGCAAGAAGAATCGCAGGAGAACCCGGTGTAAATTGCGGCGCTCTTGACAAAGTTGTTATGGACGCAGTCTATGAAACGCGCTGGAAAACCATGTATCATGCAGAAGTATATGCTGGCCTGGACCCTGAATTCATGGTGAAAGTACACCTTCTTATTCCGGAAGGCGAAGAAAATATTCTGTATAACTGGATGCTGAACTTCCAGTATATGTCTGATGAATATGCAAAAATGTATAAAGCTTCTAAACCAGTTGGTGACGGAAAAGAAACTGATATCTATATTTTCTCTGATCCTCAGTGGAACGGTTCTGATCGTCCCGGTGTAGATCTGTCCTGTTTAAGCGATCCAAAATGTTTATGTTACTTTAATACGGACCAGAACTGTGCGGCAATCCTGGGTATGAGATATTTCGGAGAGCACAAAAAGGGCACCCTTACTATGGTATGGGCTCTTGCAAACCGCAATGGATATGCTTCCTGCCACGGCGGACAGAAAGAATATAACCTGGCTGATGGTTCAAAATATGTTGCTTCTGTGTTTGGTTTATCCGGATCAGGAAAGTCCACCATTACCCATGCAAAGCATGGCGGAAAATATGATGTTACGGTTCTCCATGACGATGCGTTCATCATCAATACCGACACCTGCTCATCTGTAGCAATAGAGCCTACATACTTTGATAAAACACAGGATTACCCGACCGGCTGTGAAGATAATAAATATCTTTTAACTGCCCAGAACTGCTCCTGTACCTTAGACGAAGACGGAAAGATCCAGCTGGTAACCGAGGACATCAGAAACGGCAATGGACGTGCCATCAAATCAAAACTGTGGTCTCCTAACCGTGTGGATAAGATCGATGCTCCGGTCAATGCGATTTTCTGGATCATGAAAGATCCCACCATTCCGCCGGTAGTAAAATTAAAAGGAGCTTCCCTTGCATCTGTCATGGGAGCAACTCTTGCAACAAAGAGATCATCAGCAGAAAGACTGGCACCGGGAGCTGATCCCAATGCTCTGGTGGTTGTGCCTTATGCAAACCCATTCAGAACTTATCCTCTGGTTAATGACTATGAGAAATTTAAAAAACTGGTAGAAGAGAAGAATGTAGACTGCTATATTATTAACACCGGTGATTTCATGGGCAAAAAGGTTCAGCCAAAGGATACCCTGGGAATCCTGGAAGCCATTGTGGACAAGACAGCCCAGTTTAAGCAGTGGGGACCATTCTCTGATATTGAAATCTTTGAGTGGGAAGGCTTTGTTCCGGATCTTAATGACGGCGCTTATGTGGAGCAGTTAAAGGCCCGCATGGAAGACCGCGTAAAATTCGTTGCAAATACAGCCACTGTGAAGGAAGGCTATGATAAGCTTCCTGACGATGCTCTGGCAGCACTTCAGAAAATTGTTGAGGAATTAAAGTAAAATTCCATAGAGACGAAAAAGGAATTCCTTTTTCGTCTCTGTTTTTGCGTGGGTAACGGGCCAAATGAATATACGTGTAACAGGAGGAACCATGAATAAAGAATATTTTTTGTTTGATTTAGACGGAACCCTTACGGATCCCAAAGAGGGGATAACCAAGTCCGTCCAGTATGCTCTCCGGCATTTTGGAATTGAGACGGAGAACTTAGATGAGCTTTGCTGCTTTATCGGGCCTCCCTTAAAGGACAGCTTTATGGAGTATTACGATTTCAGCGAGGAACAGGCCAGAAAGGCCATCGACATTTACCGGGAGTATTTTTCCGGAAGGGGACTGTATGAAAATAAGGCATACGAGGGAGTTTCAGAGGTTCTCCAGTCTTTTCTTAATGCAGGAAAAAAGCTTTACGTGGCCTCCTCAAAGCCGGAAGTATTTGTCAGGAAAATTTTGAAACATTTTGAACTGGATTCCTTTTTTTCATTTATGGGCGGCGCTGACATGGAAGAGACCAGGGTGAAAAAAGGCGATGTGATCCGTTACGTTTTAGAAGAATGCAAAATTACAGATTTGGACAAAATAGTGATGATCGGGGACAGAAAACACGATGTTTTGGGAGCAAAGGAAACCGGAATTGCCTCTGTAGGCGTGTTATACGGTTACGGAAGCAGGCAGGAGCTGGAAGAGGCCGGAGCGGATGTTTTGGCAGAGACAATTTTTGATTTGCAGAATCTTTTATAGTGTGCTATACTGAGTCTCTAGCGCCGGAAAAGGGTCGGGTTTTCCTTTGCCGGTCCGGCAAAAAAAAGCCGGGATACATTTCGATGATCAGGAGGAATACAAGAGATGAAAAAGGTGGAGATCGGATTCTGGGGAGTTGAATCCATCCTGGAGTTTGTCTCAATTGCGGGAGCGTGTAAAGAGAAAATAAATCTGGCTTGCGGAGACAGCATGGTAAATGCAAAATCCTTACTGTCTGTACTGTCCTTAGCCACTGCGGAAGGAGTGGAATTAATTATCCATGAAGAATCCTGCGATTCTCTTTTAAGACTCCTGGAACTGTATGTTGAGCATGGAAGACTGCTTGGCAGCAAACACATTGCTGTCTGATCCGATTCGTAAAGTCAAGTGCCCCGCAGCAAGCTATGGAATATCTGACTTCCATGGGGTCAGTCAAGCTTGATTTTGGCTCGTCTCCTTCATGAGAATTAAAACTGACAGGAAAAGGAACTTGAAAAACAGATGGAAGTAGTGTATACTAAGACCATAGAAATCATAGGAATGTAATTCCTGAAATGTGCGACACTCTTACCTTTTTTGAACCTACATTATGACACATGGGATTCCAATATTTTCAGGTGGATGTCAGGCCTCCGTTTGCAGTGGAAGGCAGAAACCTGAGTGAGGTCGCCCACCTAGCAAGGCTAGGCGTCAATAAGTAAGAACCGGCATTTTGGGGTTACAAAAGAAAAAAGCAGCGAGAAATCGCTGCTTTAACTTTATGCAAAAGTATGGTAAAGTATAGGATAGACAGTAGTCAATTTAAAGAACCCAGGAGAATTTCTATGAAAGAAACAAAATTTCGAAACTACATATGCTGGGGAATCACTGCCCTTTCCGTTATTGCCCTGAGTATTGCCTTTGCTTTTTTCCTTTCCAGGTTCCAGGCTGTAAAAGGTACGGCAAAATTAATTGTTGGGATTCTTATGCCGGTCATTTACGGAGCTGTACTTGCATATCTTTTACTGCCGGTATATAACAAGTCCAGACACATGACAAAGCGCCTGCTTTCCTCCCTGTGGAAAAACGGGAATGGGGTGAGGTCCGTATCCAGCGTTGCGGCAACTATGGTCAGCCTCATTTTTCTGTTTGTAATCGTAGTGGGACTCTTCTGGATGATCATTCCTGAGATTTATACCAGCGTCATGGGACTCCAGGATACACTGGGCGAGAATATGAACGATCTGGCCCTTTGGCTTCAAAAAATATTTGAGGATAATCCTTCTGTGGAACGGGCGGTCATTCCCATATATGACCGGCTGACAAGCCATTTACAAAGCTGGATGACCTCTGACCTGGTCCCCAGCATGTCTATGCTGATTGGCAGCCTTTCCAGCGGACTGTTAAGCGTGGTGCTGGTTTTAAAGAACATTCTTATCGGCGTCATTGTCATGGTTTATCTCCTGAACATAAAGGGAACGCTTTCTGCTCAGGGAAAGAAAATCATTTACAGCGTATTTCCCATTAAAACGGCGAACCGCGCAATTGATGAGATCCGCTTTGTTCACCGGGTATTCGGCGGATTTATAACAGGCAAGATTTTAGATTCCCTGATTATCGGAATCATGTGCTTTGTCCTTTTAAAGGCAATGAATATGCCTTATGTACTGTTGGTGAGCGTGATCGTGGGCGTAACCAACGTGATCCCGTTTTTCGGGCCTTTTATCGGAGCCATACCAAGTGCCTTCCTGATTCTTTTGGTCAGCCCGGTCAAATGTCTGTATTTCCTGATATTTATCCTTCTGCTCCAGCAGTTTGACGGAAATATTCTGGGGCCGAAAATATTGGGACAATCCACAGGTCTTCCCAGCTTTTGGGTGCTGTTTTCCATCCTGCTTTTTGGAGGACTCTTTGGCTTTGTGGGAATGATCATAGCTGTTCCTACCTTTGCGGTGTTTTACAGCACGGTTTCAAGGCTTGTGAACCGTTCCCTGACCAAAAAAGAGCTTTCCCTTAAAACGGCGGACTATTTTGATCTGGAACGGATCGATGAAAACAAAAAAACGTATATGAGATAAGAGGAGCGCATGAATAAAAAGAAATTTATCGGATTTGTTGCCGGTATTCCTCTTTTGGTTTTGATTCTCATTATAATCATTCTGGTAAGTGAACCGGAGCCGGAGGGAATATCAAGAGGGGTCGCATATAAGTCGGCTGCTCTCCTTCTTACTGACAGAGAAAGCTGCGAAAAAATGCTGAAGGATCAGAAGCAGGAGTATTTTCCGGAAAAGGAACAGAATAACTGGTATGTGAAATACATGAATTACCTGTATGAAGGCGGCTATCTTGACCCTTCTGAAATACCGGCAAAAAGGGATACTGCAGAAGGTTTTCTCACCTATAAAGAGGCGGAAAGTCTGGCAGAAGCCCTGGTTCCGGGCTCAGGAAAGAAAATTCATGAAAGCGGCAAAAAGCAGAATAAAAGGATTCCTGCTGATGAATGGTGGTATTTCTATGAAGAATTGAGAGAGGTCCTGGACAAGGAAGGAACGATCAAGGTCCTTGACGTACTTCTTTACGGCACTCCCACCAACGTAAAAACTGCATCAGCCTGGACTGCCTATACCAGCGGAGGAAATTTTCAGTTTGAGGGCATCAGCCTGGATTCTTACATAGACTGGGAGCTAAAGCTTCTGGTAAGGGGCGGTGAGATCATCGCATTAAAAGAGGCTGTGACAGATTCCATAACCTATAAAAACGTCTGGCTTACCGCAGGAGAGGGAGGAACCTTCCGTGTATTCTTAGGAACAGTGGAACGCACCTTTCCCCTTGAGGCTTCTTTGGGGCAGCCGGAAGAATTTGCCAATAACATTGCGGATATCAGTTTAAAAAGAGGGAGCCTTCAGAAGGTTACCATGAAAAAGAAGAAGATATCCGGGAAAGTTCTGGCGGTAAAGGATGATTCCATTGAGGTTGAGGGGTATGGCAGCTTAAAGCTGGATAAGGATTTTAAAGTATACCGGCTGTATGGACAGTTTGAAGAACGAAGTATCTCGGACATTCTGGTAGGATATGACATACAGGATTTTGTTGTAGCCCATGGGAGAATATGTGCTGCCCTGCTGGTAAGGGAATTTGATGCAAAGAGCATTCGGGTTCTTTTGATGAATACGGATTTTCAGTCGATTTTCCATTCATCCGTAACCCTGTCTGCTGAAAGCGGCCTGTCCCTGACCTATGGAGAGACGGAAGTAAAGGTTCCTCCAAAGGCGGAAGTGATCATTGATACCGCAGACGAACGGTTAAAGGATGGACGGATTGTAGCAGCGCCTCTGGAAAAAGGGGATTCCATATCTGTTAACTCCATTAAAAGGTCCTATGGCACCCCATCCTATGACGGCACCATTGAGATACGAAAAGAGGGCGATGGGCTGCTTTTGATCAATGAGCTGTACCTGGAGGATTATCTGACCAGGGTTGTGCCCAGTGAAATGCCTGACAGTTATGAAAAGGAAGCTTTAAAGGCCCAGGCTGTATGTGCCAGGACTTATGCTTTCCGCCAGATTCAGAGCAACACCTACAGCAAATACGGTGCCCATGTGGATGACAGCACCAGGTACCAGGTTTATAATAATCTTCCCACTGCGTCAAAAACAGAAGAGGCGGTGAGAGAGACCTATGGAAAGCTGCTGTTTTACGAAAATAATCCAATTGAGGCCTTTTATTTTTCAACCTCCTGCGGACATACCACCGATGGAAGTGTATGGGGCGGAGATCCTGCCCAGTACCCTTATCTGGATGGCTGCCTTCTTCAGGACAACAGAGGAGTTTTAAACCTGTCCACAAATTCTGATTTCGAGGAATTTATAAAGAAAAAGGACTATCCGTCCTATGACTCAGCATTTCCCATGTACCGATGGGAAACCACGGTTACCAACCGGCAGCTGGAGGAAGAGATCACGGAAGTGGGTTCTATCCTCAATATTACGGTGACGGAACGGGGCGTGGGCGGAATCGTAAAAAAGCTGAGGGTTGAAGGCTCCGACGGCATTATGACCATCAATGGAGAAGGACAGGTGAGAGCAAAGCTTGGGAATAAATATATGACCCTCACCAAACTGGATGGAACGCTTATGAAGAATTTTGATTCTCTTCCCAGCGCCTACGTTGCAATAGAAAACCAGGGCGTTGATGACAATAACATCACCACCTTCCACATCTATGGAGGAGGCTTTGGCCATGGAGTAGGAATGAGCCAGAATGGGGCTCAGGCAATGGCAAAGGCAGGAAAAAGTTACGAAGAAATCCTGAAATTTTACTATAATGGCACTGAAGTACGGGAAGCAGAGCAGAGGAAGGAATGAGAATGACATTTCCAGCGTAGGATGATAGAAAAACGCAGGAATATCATATGCAGGATCAAAAGCTGGAAAACCTGCTGAACCTTGCTCTCAGCGCAACTCCTGAAGAGAGGGAAAAATCAGGCAGCTTAAACGTAGGATATAATCCCGGGGAAAGATCATGGGATGTGATTGTAAAGTATTCCGGGGACATAAGCGGTCTTGCCCAGGCAGGAATCCGGGTAGAGCCAATGGTAAATGAATACGCCATACTGAATGTTCCGGAATCCCTGATCGACAGGTTGAGCGAATTGCCCCAAATCGAATATGTGGAGAAACCAAAGAGGCTGTTTTTTGCCATCAATCAGGCAAAGTCAGCCTCTTGTGTCAACCTGGTCCAGCAAGGAAGCAGTATTCTGACTGGAACAGGAGTTTTAGTAGCTATTATTGATTCTGGAATCGATTATTATCACGATGACTTCCGCAACAATGACGGAACGACCAGGATTGTAAAGCTGTGGGACCAGACTTTGGACCGGGTATTCACGGCAGAAGAAATCAATGCGGCCCTGGCTACCGGAAGCAGAGCAGAGGCCAGAAGGCTGGTTCCATCCGTGGATATCACCGGCCACGGCACTGCTGTGGCCTCCATAGCTGCCGGAAACGGAAGGGAAAACAGGGGACAATACCGTGGAATTGCTTTTGAAAGCCCGCTTTTGGTTGTGAAGCTTGGTGTCCCTCAGGAAGGCGGGTTTCCCAGAACCACGGAACTTATGCGTGCGGTGAATTTTGTGGTTCAAGAAGCCGTTGCCATGCAGATGCCCCTGGTCATTAATTTAAGCTTTGGAAATACCTACGGTTCCCATGACGGAACCAGCCTTTTAGAGACCTTTCTCGATGATATATCCAATTACGGCAGAACTGTGATTGTGGTGGGAACAGGCAATGAGGGGGTAGGCGGCGGCCATATTTCAGGAGTCCTGACAATGTCAAGCCCTCAGGAGATCGAGCTTAGTGTGGGAGGATATCAGCAAAGCTTCAGTGTGCAGCTTTGGAAGTCCTATGCGGATTTGTTTGACATCAGCATCATAACCCCTTCCGGAGAGGTGATCGGGCCGATCAGCAGCAGGCTGGGACCTCAGACCATAAACTATAGAAATACCAGAATTCTGCTGTACTATGGGAAACCTGGCCCTTACAGTGTAGCACAGGAAATTTATATGGACTTCCTGCCTATTGATACCTATGTGGACAGCGGTATATGGAGATTCCGCCTGACTCCCAGGCAGATCGTGGAAGGCAAATATGATCTCTGGCTTCCATCTGCCGGAGTACTGAGCCAGTCCACCCGGTTTTTAAGGGCTACGCCTGAAACCACTCTGACCATTCCCTCCACTGCCTCCAAGGTCATTTCCGTGGGAGCATATGATGACACCTATCAGTCTTATGCGGATTTTTCCGGCAGAGGTTTTACAAGAAGGACCAATCAGGTTAAGCCGGACCTGGCTGCTCCGGGGGTGGGGATCATTGCGGCAAGGGTCGGAGGCGGCTATGAATCCGTAACAGGCACTTCCTTTGCAACTCCCTTTGTCACCGGCAGCTCTGCCCTTTTGATGCAGTGGGGAATTGTGGACAGAAGGGATCCCTTCCTGTTCGGGGAAAAAGTAAAAGCCTATCTCATCCGCGGCGCCAGGCCCCTTCCCGGAATTACACAATATCCCAATCCGGAGCTTGGCTATGGCGTTTTATGTGTCAGCGACAGCCTTCCTGTATAACATGGGCGGGAAGAGGAACGCCCTGGGGGGCATGGGCAAGAAGAGGAAAAGCCATTGGAAAAACGGCTGAAATGCTTTATAATGGAATCAGTACTTTTGTGGAGGTGTGAAATGGAAGTCAGACATGAACTGGTCATTCCCAATGATGATCTTCCTTTTCGGATGTTTATCTTTGAGGGCAGGGATGGAAATTATAAGGTCACAAAGCACTGGCACCATTCCGTTGAGATTTTCCTGGTTCAGGAAGGGAAGATTGACTTTTATATCAACAACAGCCACTTGTCTCTTGAAAGGCAGGATTTTGTACTGGTCAACTCCAATGAAGTTCATTCCATTGAATGCCCCAATCCCAATATCACCATAGTTCTCCAGATACCGGCAGAGGCTTTTGAGGAATACATGGGAGAAGAAAGCTATGTGAATTTTGAGAAAAAGGGAGAGGCTCAGAATAAAAGGCTGACCCAGTTGGTAATTTCCATGTTCTCTATTTATGAAAAACAGGAATACGGTTACAGCCTGAAGGTGAAAAGCCAGTTCTATGAGCTGTTATACCTTCTGGTTACGGAATTTAAGACAGAAACCATGGATAAAGAGGTTCTCCGCCAGAAGAGGCAGCTCGACAAGCTTTCAAAGGTCACCCAGTATATGAGGGAAAATTACGACCAGGACTTAAAGCTTGACCAGGTGGCGGCGCGTTTTGGCTTCAGCCCTACCTATTTGTCCCGGATCTTCCAAAAATATGCGCAGGTCAATTACCGCACCTACCTCATTGACCTGCGTGTCAAATATGCGGTCCGGGAACTGGTGGGAACCAAAGGTGAAATTGGGGAGATCGCCATGAAGCATGGATTTCCGGACAGCAGGGCCTTTTCCAAAGCCTTTAAAAAGCGGTATGGCTGTCTTCCCAGTGAATACAGGAAATGTTTGGATTCAGGAAGGTAACGGATATTACAATTATTTTAATATAGGGTATTATAATTACTGAAAATATGATATAATGTACCATAACTTTGGGCGAAGGATGTGATTGTATGAATATCAGAGAATCCACGGAACAATGGGAGGAAGCATATTTAAGTCCTTATGCCGCTTTCAGTAAGAACAGCAGAGGAAGAGAGCGGGAGGAAGAGGCCTGTGATATCCGGACAGCCTATCAGCGGGATCGGGACCGGATCATTCACTGTAAAGCATTTCGCAGGCTGAAACACAAGACGCAGGTTTTTCTGGCACCGGAAGGGGATCATTACAGGACCAGACTGACCCATACCCTGGAGGTGTCCCAGATCGCCAGGACCATAGCCAAATCCCTGCGCATGAATGAAGATTTAACGGAGGCCATAGCCCTGGCTCATGATCTGGGCCATACTCCTTTCGGCCATTCCGGAGAAGCGATTTTAAATAAGATCTGCTCCGAAGGCTTTGCCCACTATAAGCAGAGCGTCCGGGTGGTAGAGGTTTTGGAAAAGAACGGCATGGGCTTAAATCTCACATGGGAAGTACGGGATGGGATCTTAAATCACCGCACCAGCGGCCGTCCATCTACATTGGAAGGAGGCATTGTCCGCCTGTCGGATAAGATCGCCTACATTAATCACGATATTGACGATGCCATCAGGGCCAGGATGTTTGTGGAGGAGGATCTTCCGGAATGCTATACGGGCATTCTGGGCCATAGCGTTCGTGAAAGACTTAACAATTTGATCCATGACATCATTGGCAACAGCTACGGAAAGCCGCAGATTATTATGTCTCCCCATATGGAAAAGGCCATGCAGGGGCTGCGGACCTGGATGTTTGAGAACGTCTATAAAAGTGATATTCCAAAGGCAGAAGAAGGAAAAGCACAGCATCTCATTGTCATGCTTTTTAATTACTATATGGAACACCCGGACAAGCTTCCGGAAGAATACCGCACCTTAATGGAGGACGGTCAGGAAGGCAGGGAACGGGCTGTCTGTGATTATATTGCAGGCATGAGCGACAGCTATTCCATTGATAAATTTGAAGAGCTGTTTGTCCCGAAAGCGTGGAAATCGGTTTGAAACGAATAAATTTTGAGAAACACCCTGGGCATACCTTTACACCCCATAAAGCGGGGCTGGCCCTGGCCAAAATCATGGCCAGAAAAGGAGAAAGGAGAAATGAGGCTTCATGCGATATTCGGAAGAAGTGATTGAAGAAGTCCGGATGAAGAATGACATCGTGGATGTGATCTCGGGATACGTCAAGCTGCAGAAAAAGGGAAGCAATTATTTTGGCCTGTGTCCTTTTCACAATGAAAAGTCCCCTTCCTTTTCCGTATCCCCTGCCAAGCAGATGTATTACTGTTTTGGCTGCGGTGCGGGCGGAAACGTATTGACTTTTGTCATGGAATACGAAAATTATTCCTTTTCCGAGGCATTAAAGGTCCTGGCAGACCGGTCAGGCGTGAAGCTTCCTGCGGCAGAATACAGCAAAGAGGCCAGGGAACAGGAGGATCTTCGGTCCGCCTTGTTGGAGATCAATAAGCTGGCTGCCAGCTATTTTTATTACCAGCTTAAAAAACCTCAGGGGGAGGCTGGTTACCGCTATTTAAGGGACAGGCAGTTAAGTGATGAAACCATAACCAGGTTTGGGCTGGGGTATTCCAACAAGACCAGCGATGATCTTTACCGGTATTTAAAGAGCAAGGGATATGATGACAGCCTGTTAAAGCAGACCGGACTGGTGACTATTGAGGAACGCGGGACTTATGATAAGTTCTGGAACCGGGTGATGTTCCCCATTATGGATGTGAATAACCGGGTCATTGGTTTCGGAGGCAGGGTCATGGGAGCCGGGGAACCAAAATACTTAAATTCTCCGGAAACAAAGCTTTTTGATAAAAGCCGGAACTTATACGGCCTTAATTATGCCAGACTTTCACGGGAAAAGTACATATTGATCTGCGAGGGCTACATGGACGTGATTGCAATGCACCAGGCCGGATTCACCAATGCGGTGGCTTCCCTGGGAACGGCTTTTACTCTCCAGCATGCCCAGCTCTTAAAACGATATACGGAAAAAGTGGTTCTCACTTATGACAGTGACGGTGCGGGTGTCAAGGCTGCCCTCCGTGCCATTCCCATTCTCAAGGAAGCAGGCATGTCCATTCGCGTGCTGAACATGCAGCCTTACAAGGATCCGGATGAGTTCATAAAAAATCTGGGAGCGGAGGCGTTTCGCCAGCGGATCGACGAGGCCCGCAACAGCTTCCTGTTTGAAATTGACGTGCTGAAAAAGAATTATAAAATGGATGATCCGGAGCAGAAAACACAATTTTACAATCAGGTGGCCAGGAAGCTTCTGGAATTTCCCGAAGCCCTGGAACGGGAGAATTATTTGGAGGCAGTATCCAGGGAATATTTCATTAATTATGAAGATTTAAAACGTCTGGTCAACCGTCTGGGCGCTTCTCTGGGACCGTCGGTTTCCTCTTTGCGGGAGGAAGAGGGAAGCTTTAAAAGCCAGCGGAAAAAGGAAAAGGAAGACGGTGTAAATCAGTCCCAACGGCTGCTTCTTACCTGGCTTATTGAAAATCCCTTACTATTTGATAAGATTAAAGGAGTGATCACTCCGGATGATTTTATAGAAGAACTGTATCACAAGGTGGCACGGATGGTTTTTGACGGACACGCTGCCGGAACATTGAATCCGGCTGAGATCTTGAATCATTTCATTCATGATGAAGATCAATACCGGGCAGTCGCAGGTCTTTTTCATGCGAGCTTAAAAGAGTCCCTAGATAATGAAGAGCAAAAAAAGGCGTTTTCGGAAACGATTATGAAGGTGAAAAAAAATAGTCTGGATCATGCCAGCCGCCATGCAGCAGGAATTTTAGAACTGCAGAATATTATAAAGGAACAGGCTGCGCTAAAGGATTTGCATATTTCGCTGGATTAGGGTGTACACTATAGGCAGGCTGTGGAAGGATGGAAGAACATGGACGAGAATGTGAAGAAAACGGCAGATAGGATGGCGGGATCAAGAAAAACAGAAGAGGAGCAGGCTGCAGAAGCTTTGGCTTTGGCGGCGGCCGCTGCATTTGAGGAAAAATTAAACCAACTTCTTCTTTTGGCAAAAAAGAAACGGAATGTGCTGGAAAACCAGGAGATTCTGGATTTTTTTGCAGGAGAGACCCTGGACTCGGATAAGCTGGATCAGATCTTTGATTTTCTGGAAAGCAATAAGGTAGATGTACTTCAAATCGGCGGCGAGGACTTAGATCTGGATGAGGATCTTTTTATAGAGGAAGATATTGAGGAAGAAGAAGAGATCGATATGGAGAGTATCGATTTATCTGTTCCGGAAGGTGTCAGCGTGGAAGATCCGGTCCGCATGTATTTAAAAGAGATCGGTAAGGTTCCGCTTCTTTCCAGTGAAGATGAAATTGAACTTGCCAAGAAAATCGAGCTGGGAGACGATGATGCAAAGCAGAGGCTGACAGAGGCCAACTTGCGTCTGGTGGTCAGTATTGCCAAGCGCTATGTTGGGCGGGGTATGCAGTTTTTAGACTTAATCCAGGAAGGGAACTTAGGGCTTATTAAGGCAGTGGAAAAATTTGATTACCGGAAAGGCTATAAGTTCAGCACCTATGCCACCTGGTGGATCAGACAGGCCATCACCCGGGCCATTGCAGACCAGGCGCGTACCATCCGCATTCCGGTTCATATGGTGGAGACCATTAACCGGCTGGTCCGTGTATCCAGGCAGCTTTTGCAGGAGCTGGGACGGGAACCGGTGCCAGAGGAGATCGCTGCCAGGGCGGATATGCAGGTGGAAAGGGTCAGGGAAATCATGAAGGTATCCCAGGAACCCGTATCCTTAGAGACTCCTATCGGAGAGGAAGAGGACAGCCATCTGGGTGATTTTATCCAGGATGAGCAGGTTGCCGTTCCCGCTGATGCCGCTACCTTTACCATGCTCCACGAGCAGCTGATGGAGGTGCTTGACACCTTAACCGAGCGGGAGCAAAAGGTTTTAAAGCTGCGATTCGGCCTTGATGACGGCCGGCCAAGGACCCTTGAAGAAGTGGGAAAAGAATTTAATGTTACGAGAGAACGGATTCGTCAGATAGAGGCAAAAGCATTGCGTAAACTGCGCCATCCCAGCAGAAGCAAGAAGCTTAAGGACTATCTGGATGATTAAGGACATAAGACGGAGTTTAAGATGAAGCTATCAAGGCGTTTGGATATGATCGCTTCCTTTGTTCCGGAAGGAAGCAGAGTTGCTGATATTGGAACTGATCATGGTTATATTCCTATCCATCTGGTACAGGAAGGAAAAGCAAAATATGCCATTGCCATGGATGTGAGGGAGGGCCCCTTGTTACGGGCCCGGGCCCATATCCAGGAGGCTGGCTTACAAGATTGTGTGGAAGTCCGTTTAAGCGACGGACTTTTAAAATTAGAGAAAAACGAAGCAGACTGTGTGGTTATAGCAGGCATGGGCGGAGAGCTGATAATACATATCCTGGAGGGAGGCCGTGATTTGTGGGAAGGCATTCCCTGCTGGGTCTTATCCCCCCACTCAGAGCTGGATAAGGTGCGCAGATTCCTGGAGGAAGAGGCATTTTTTATCTGGCGGGAGACTATGATAAAAGAGGAAGGAAAATATTATTCCGTTATGGGGGTCAGCAGAACCCCAAAAGCTGCCATAAAGGACGTCTGCCCTTCCGGCATATCTCTATGCCAGGAAAGCATGGGTAGTAAAGATAAAAAGGAAATTTCCTACCGTTATGGCAAACACCTGCTGGAATCAAAAGATCCTGTTTTAATGGAGTATTTAAAAAAGGAAGAGGAACAGCTTAAGCAGATCATGAGGGGGATTTCCATAAGCGGGACGGAATCAGCCCAGAGAAGAATGGAAGAGCTGAAGCTGGAACTGGCCTATAATAAGGAGGCACAGGATGCGATGCGATGAATTAATAGATAAACTGGAACAGCTGGCGCCGCCAGTCTGTGCCTGTGATTGGGATAATGTGGGCCTTTTGGCGGGCCGCAGCGATAAAGAAGTGAAAAAGGTTTTTATTGCGCTGGATGCTACCGATGAGGTGGTGGAAAAGGCCGTCCAATGGGAGGCGGATTTATTGATCACCCATCATCCCCTTATTTTCAAGCCCTTAAGTAAAATCAATGACAAGGATTTTATATCCCGGCGTATCATAAAACTGATCCGCAATGACATTTCCTATTACGCCATGCATACCAACTTTGATGCGGCGCCGGGCTGCATGGCTGATGCGGCCGCAGAAAAGCTTGGTCTTACAGATTTAAATGTGCTGGAAAAAGAAGGCGTAATGCCCAGGGAAACAGAAAAAGGGCTGGAGGAAACAGTATATGGAATCGGGAAAACGGGGTATCTTAAGAAAGAGATGACCGTAAGAGAAATAGCCGCTCTTGTAAAGGAACGGTTTTGTCTTCCCTTTGTCACGGTTTACGGAGAAGCAGCTCCGGGAGATGCCGCACGCTTTGTGGGCATAAGTCCGGGATCAGGGGGAAGCCTTATAAAACTGGCTTTAAAGGCAGGTGTGAAGGTCTTTATAACAGGAGATATCGGCCACCACAATGGGATCGATGCCGCTGCAAACAATATGGCTGTCATTGATGCCGGCCATTATGGCCTGGAATATCTGTTTCTGGATTTTCTGGAAGAATACTTGAAGAAAGAAGCAGGGGAGAATTTGGAAATCTGCAAAGCAGAAGTTGAATTTCCTGAAACATTCATATAAGGAGGAAGCGAATGGCAATTGTTACAATAGATGGTGCTGCAAAGGAATACCCCGTTGGTACGTCTTTTCAAGAAATTGCAAAGGAGTATCAGCGCCAGTTTGAAAATGACATTTTACTGGTCAGCATAAACGGTAAACTAAGTGAACTCCATAAAACAGTCCAGTTTGACTGCAACCTTCGTTTTTTTACAGGGAAAGACCAGCCGGGAATTCAGACCTATCACAGAAGCGCAATTTTTCTTATGATGAAAGCCTTTTATGATGTGGCAGGAGCAGAAAACATAGAAAAGGTGACTGTGGATTTTTCTCTTGGAAAAGGTTATTATATTGAGGCCCATGGAAAGGTTAAACTGACAAAGGAACTGCTTTTTAAGGTAAAGGCCCGCATGGAGGAATATGTGAGCCAGAAAATTCCGATTATGAAGCGGAACATAAACACCGACGATGCCATTGAACTGTTTCACAAGCACCGGATGTATGACAAGGAGAGACTGTTCCGTTACCGCCGGGTTTCCCGGGTCAATATTTACAGCATAGGCGGTTTTGAAGATTACTATTACGGATACATGGTACAAAATACCGGATATATTAAGTACTTTGATCTGATATTATATGATGACGGCTTTATGCTCATGCTGCCCCAGAAGGAAGATCCAAAAGAGGTACCTGTTTTTGAGGCGGAGGCAAAACAGAAGCTGTTCCAGGTGTTAAAGGAAAGCGTAAAATGGGGGGAACGGCTGAACGTTTCCCATGTTGGAGCTCTTAACGAAGAAATTGCATCAGGTAATATCAATGAACTGATCTTAATCCAGGAGGCGCTTCAGGAAAAGAAAATTGCTGAGATCGCGGCAAGAATAGGAGCGGACCGGAGCAAGAAATTTGTTATGATTGCCGGGCCGTCCTCATCCGGGAAAACCACCTTTTCCCACCGCCTGTCCGTTCAGTTAAAGGCTCAGGGAATGATTCCCCATCCCATTGCAGTAGACGATTATTTTGTAAACCGGGTAAACAGTCCTAAAAATCCCGATGGAAGCTATAATTATGAGGTTCTGGAATGTCTGGACATTGAACAGTTTAATAAAGACATGACAGCTCTTCTGGCCGGAGAGACCGTGGAGATGCCCCGGTATCAGTTTAAAACAGGGGTAAGAGAGTACAAAGGCGATTATTTAAAGCTGGGAAAAGATGATATTCTGGTGATTGAGGGAATCCATTGTTTAAATGACAGACTGTCCTATTCTCTTCCAAAGGAAAGTAAATTCCGGGTATATGTAAGCGCCCTGACCCAGTTAAACGTTGATGAGCATAACCGGATCCCAACAACCGACTGCCGTCTGATCCGGCGGATGGTGCGGGATGCCAGAACAAGAGGCGCTTCCGCACAGGACACCATACGCATGTGGCCGTCAGTAAGGGAAGGCGAGGAAGAATATATTTTCCCCTTCCAGGAGTCTGCGGATATGATGTTTAACTCCGCTACGGTTTATGAGCTGTCCGTGCTGAAACAATATGCAGAACCACTGTTATTCGGCATTCCAAGGGAATCTCCGGAATATATGGAAGCAAAGCGCCTGCTGAAATTCCTTGATTATTTTCTTGGGGTCAACAGTGAGGATATTCCCCGCAACTCCATTGTCAGGGAGTTCATCGGAGGAAGCTGTTTTAAGGTTTAGAAGGGAAATTGGCTTTACAAACAGATAAAATTGTGATATGTTAATATAGCTTATGAGAAGCTGTTTTTTCGTTTCTTATAAAAGGTGCTGTTTTTAGTACCGTTCATGGGATTATGAAAACAGGTTTTTGTTTTCTAATATAGTTTTGAGTAAGACAAATGGCCGCAGCTGCAAAGCCGAAAGGCTGCAGATGAGGAAAGTCCGGGCTTCACAGGGCAGGATGCCAGATAACGTCTGGCGGAGGCGACTCTAGGGAAAGTGCAACAGAAATATACCGCCGCATTATGCGGTAAGGGTGGAAAGGTGGTGTAAGAGACCACCGCCCTTCTGGTAACAGGAGGGGTCCATGTAAACCCCATCCGAAGCAAGACCGAACAGGGAGCATAAGGCGGCCCGTCTGCTCCCGGGTAGGTCGCTTGAGCCTGCCGGCGACGGCAGGCCTAGATAGATGGCCATTCAACGACATAACCCGGCTTATCGTCTTGCTCAAAACTTAAAAATGAAAAACCCGGCTGAGCCGGGCTTTTTTAGTTATTTCGTATATTTTTCTTCGCAATACCTGCAGCGGTAAACTTCCTTTTCTTCATCAGCAAGATAGAATACATGGGGAAGTCCCTGCTCAATGGAGGTAATGCAGCGGGGATTTTTGCAGTGGATTACGTTGGTGATCTTTTTGGGAAGGCTTAAGGCCTTCTTTTCAACGATCAGATTATCCTTAATGATGTTGACCGTAATGTTGTGGTCAATATAGCCCAGAATGTCTAAGTCAATGTGATCCAGGCCGCCTTCAATTTTAATAATATCCTTTTTTCCCATCTTATTGCTTCTGGCATTCTTGATGATGGCTACCTGACAGTCCAGCTTGTCCAATCCCAGATTATAATAAATGTCCAGGCTTTTTCCTGCCTCTATGTGGTCTAATACGATTCCTTCTTTTAATCCGCTGATATTTAACATGATTATTTTACCTCCAATAATGTCATGATAAGGGCCATGCGCACATATACGCCGTATTGTGCCTGTTTAAAGTAGGCGGCTCTGGGGTCTTCGTCAATCTCCACTGAAATTTCGTTGACTCTTGGAAGGGGATGGAGAACATACATATCTTCTTTTGCCAGTTTCATTTTCTTCTTGTCCAGAATGTAACAGTCTTTTAAACGGATATAATCCTCTTCGTTAAAGAAACGCTCCTTCTGAACCCGGGTCATGTAGAGGATATCAAGAGACGGCATGGCTTCGTCAAGGCTGTCCATTTCCACAAATTCAATGTTGTTGGCCTTCAGCACATCTTCCCGGATGTATTCAGGCACTCGCAGTTCTGGGGGGGAAATCAAGATAAATTTAATGTTTTCGTATCGTACGAGAGCATTAATCAGAGAGTGGACGGTACGGCCGAATTTTAAATCACCGCAGAGGCCGATAGTCAGATCATTTAAGCGGCCTTTTAAAGAACGTATGGAAAGAAGATCAGTCAGTGTCTGTGTCGGATGCTGGTGCCCTCCGTCTCCGGCATTGATCACCGGTATGCTGGAATGGTTGGCAGCTACCAGCGGAGCACCTTCCTTTGGATGTCTCATGGCACATATGTCTGCATAGCAGGAAAGGACCCGAATGGTATCAGCAACACTTTCTCCTTTTGCGGCAGAACTGGAGTCGGCAGAAGAAAAGCCGAGTACACTGCCGCCGAGATTTAACATGGCAGCCTCAAAACTCAATCGAGTTCTTGTACTTGGCTCATAAAATAATGTCGCTAATTTTTTTCCATCGCATACATGAGAATATTTCGGAAGATTATCTTCGATATCTTTAGCCAACTCTAAAAGCTGTCCTGTCTCTTCCACACTAAAGTCTAACGGGTTAAGTAAATGTCTCATAAGAATCTCCTTTATCCACTAAATTATGGTTTAAAATTCTATCCCATCTACTATACAGTATAAGTTAAAATATTTCAACACCTTTTTAAAATTTATATTATAATTCAGATCAGGCCCCCTTTTCCAGAAACTGGAAAAGGGGGCCTGTAAGGAATATTTAAGGAAGTGTAAGAAAATAAAGAATGACCAATGGAAATATGTTGTTGTATAATGTTCATGAAAGCAATGAGCAGTGCGAAAGGGAACAAGGACAAATTTTCGTTGTGCCTGCACATAAGAAAATTTGTCCTTGCTCCCTTTCATAGGGCGAATGCCAGTGAGCCAGGGAACCTGCGGTTCCCTGGCTGCACTGCGGATCAGCGGTCCACCCTGCAGCCCCCGGCTGTCCAACACATTACCGACAGCCCCACAGGTTACTCTGTCTACCCAACAGGTCACCACCCTGCAGTCACCCGCCCTGCTACGGACACATATTAAGGAGGAATCTACTTTGGAAAAAGATAAAATACCTATGATTCAGGTCAAGAATCTATACAAGGTATACAAAGTGGGAAACACAAAAGTCTATGCATTAAACGGCGTGGACTTTACCATATACAAAGGAGAATTCTGTGCAATCGTAGGCCCTTCCGGCTCCGGTAAATCCACTCTTTTAAACATGTTGGCCGGCCTTGAAAAACCCTCAAAGGGGGAGATTGTCATTGGCGGAAACCATATAGAGAAGCTTTCGGAAAATCAGCTGGTATCATTCCGAAGAAAGCATGTGGGTTTTATCTTCCAGTCTTATAATCTATTACAGACCATGAATGCGGTAGAGAATGTAGCCATGCCACTGTCATTTCGGGGAGTATCAAGAAAAGCCAGGAATGAAAAAGCAAAAGAGTACATAAAGCTGGTGGGTCTTGAGAAGCAGATGAAGCATATGGCCAATGAAATGTCAGGCGGCCAGCAGCAAAGAGTCGGCATTGCAAGAGCTTTGGCGGTGAGTCCCCAGATCATCTTTGCGGATGAACCCACCGGGAACCTGGATTCCAAGACGACCAGGGAAATTTTAAGCCTGATGCAGAAAATCGTGAGGGAACAGAATCAGACTCTGGTCATGGTAACTCATGATACATATATTGCAAAGTTTGCAGACAGACAATTCCATATTGTAGATGGAAAGATCGTTAAAATCGAAGAACAGCATCATGAGGATACAAAGGAGGAAATGAGATATGAAGAAGTGTAGGAGAGGATTTTTATGGCTGCTTACAGCCCTTATGGTCATTGGAGCCGTACCCGGTGCGGCCTTTGCCCAATATGACCTGAGCAAAAATACCTACATTGATGTGAAGAAAACCCCGTCAGGAAAGACCGGGGAAAACGTTACCATTAATATGGTTTTTACCAATAACGGAAGCTATGATTTAAACAATGTGGCAGTGAGGTTTGACCGGGATCTGGCAGAACAGGAATACCGTGCCACGGAAGACGCAGATGAAGAGACAAAATATTCCGGAGCTGTGTTTCCTTTTGAGGTCACTTCCAGCACCTTTGATAACAAAAAGCTGGGGACAATAAAAAGCGGAAGTTCTAAAACTATTTCCCTTACCGCAAGGGTACGGAGAGACATAGCAGAGGGGTATTACCTGGTGCCTTTGGAAGTTGTAACAGATGCACTGAAAAAGGATGACGGTGCCCATGCCAGCTATGAAAAGGTGAATATCTGGATCACAAAATCCTCCTCAACCACGGAATCCGGAAAAGATGAAGGGACTATCCAGTTTGAGCTGGGGGAAAACCAGAACACGCCTTCCGGCATTTATCCCCAAACCATGAATTTTAATATGAATGTCCGAAACTCCTCCAACCTCACAGCTTTTGATGTTGACGTCCGGATGGCGCTGAGCCAGGACAGCACCAAGTTTCCCTTTGATATTAACGACGGAAACTACACCAGGCATTACGACCGGATCGGCGGTGGCGAAACGGTGGAGGTTCCATACAGCATGAATATCCGCAAGGATGTTTACAGCGGATATTATCCCATCACCTTTACCATCGAATACCGTGACAGCACGGATGGAGATGTGCAGAAAGCGGAAGAGACCTTCTATGTAAAGATCCAGAATAAAGACAAGGAAGAAGAGACAGGCGATTTTAACGCCAATGACAGGACAAAGGCCAGAATCATTGTGGATGGGTTCCAGACGATTCCGGAAACGGTTTATGCAGGAGAAGAGTTTGAAATGATTCTTCATATGAAGAACGCTTCTGAAAATGTTGCGGCAAGCAACATCCTTTTTAACTTAGAATCAGAAAAGGTAACGGACAGTGCTGTATTTACCATGGATTCCGGTTCCTCCTCCATTGTGGTGAATTCCCTTGCCGCAGGCCAGACAGCGGATATAAAGGTGAAGCTCCGGGCGGGAGCCTGGGTGGATCAAAGGACTTATGCCATCACTGTCAATGAAAAATATGACAGTCCTGAGTTTAAAAATGCGGAAGAAAAAGTAACGGTGAACATCCCTGTCAAGCAGGTATCCAGGCTGAACACCGGAACCATTGAGGTGATGCCTGATACGATTTCCGTAGGCTCGGAGACCAATGTAATGTTTCCCATCAACAATACGGGAAAGGTTCTGCTTTATAATGTAATGGTGGCCTTTGTAGGGGATTCCATCCAGCAGACCAACGCCTATGTGGGCAACATAAAGCCGGGAGAATCAGGGAATGTGGATGCAATGATCACCGGGACAGCGCCCACCATGGATGAGGGGAAGGTCAAGGTCATGATCACCTATGAGGATGAAAATGGCGTTGTCAGCGATCCTGTTGAAAAAGAAATAACGTTAATGGTAACAGAACAGATGGACCAGGATCCGGGAATGGATGGTTCAGAGGATTTTCCGGCGGTTACAGATCCGGAAGGCTCTTCCAAATATGGAAAATTCATCATTCCGGCGGTAATTGCCGTCCTGGTCATTGGAACCGTTGGAACCGTATTTGTGCTTAAGAGGCGCAAAAGGAAAAAAGAAGCATTAGAACTGGAAGAGGAAAAAGACAATGAGATTTAGCGATTTGCTTTCCATGAGTGTAAATAACTTAAGGCGCAGGAAGCTAAGGACATTTTTAACGGTTCTGGGAGTTTTGATCGGTACGGCTTCCATTGTTGTCATGGTGTCTTTGGGGATCGGTTTTAATGAACTTACCATGGAACAGATCGCTTCCTACGGAAGCCTTACAGAAATTTCCGTATATTCCAACGCCATGTGGGGCGGAAATGACAGCAGCAAAGATCCGAATTACATGACAGACGATGTGATCGCACAGTTTGGGCGGATCGAACACGTTACAACGGCTTCTCCCCTTCTTGAAACCAATGTTTTGATGACCCAGGGCGTTTATCAGGGATATATCAACCTGATTGGAGTTTCTCAGGAATACATGAAAAATATTCCGTTAAAGGAAGGCCGTATCCCGGAATCGGGAAAAAGGGAACTTCAGATGGTGGTAGGAAATATGGTTGCCAGGAATTTCACCAATCCAAAAAGCAATCGGTATGATTATTATGATGATCCTTCCAGCATCCCTGTCATTGATTTCATGAATAAGCCTTTGTTTGTAATTTTCGATATGGATGCTTATTATCAGTCCCAGGGCGGAGGAACAGGAGAGGGAGGCACAACCGTGAAACCTCCTAAAAAGTATCTGATACCAACGGCCGGACTGGTTGCAGGAGGGATGGAGGATTGGAACAGCTACAGCTACAACGTATATGTGGATCTGGATGCTTTAAAATCCCAGCTGAAACAGATTTTTAAAAAGAAGCCGATTCCCAATCAGCCGACCAATAAAAAGGGAAAACCCTATAATTATTTTATTTACCAGCAGGCAATTGTGGAAGTGGATGATATGAACCATGTAACGGCGGTACAGAAAGCCATTACAGATATGGGATATCAGGCCAACAGCAATATGGAATGGCTGGAGCAGTCCCAGAAGCAGGCCAAAATGGTTCAGGCACTTTTAGGTGGAATCGGAGCTGTATCCCTGTTTGTTGCTGCAATCGGTATTGCCAATACCATGATGATGTCCATTTATGAAAGAACAAAGGAAATCGGGATCTTAAAGGTGCTGGGCTGTGATATGAATAATATCAGAAACATGTTCCTTCTGGAATCAGGCTTTATCGGCTTTTTAGGTGGAATCACAGGGATTCTGTTCAGCTACGGGGTTTCCTTCCTCATTAACAAGTTCCTTTCCGGCCGCTTTATGCCGGGAATGCCCGGGGATCTTTCCAGGATTCCATCCTGGCTTTCCTTGGCAGCCGTTGGTTTTGCTGTTTTTGTAGGTATGGCCGCAGGCTTTTTCCCTGCCTTAAGGGCCATGAAGCTGAGCCCTCTTGCAGCCATAAGAAATGAATAGCCGATTTACAAAAGGGGCTTGCATTTTTCAGGGGAATATAATATGATGTTAAACAAGGTACGTGCGACTGGCGGATCAGTGGAGTTATACCACGGGGAGCACGATACGAAAAAAGCCGACCGCCTGGGCGCCCCTATGGGATGTCCAGGCGGTTTTTTATGTGTTTTCATTTCAGAAAGGAGACCAGATCTGATGCATTTGATTTCTTTACAAGAGGACTTAAAGAACAATTCCTATCCGGGAAGGGGCATTGTAATGGGAAAAACACCGGATGGCAGGAAGGCGGTTGCCGCTTACTTTATTATGGGGAGAAGCGAAAACAGCCGGAACCGCGTATTCGTGGAGGAAGGAACAGGAATCCGAACTCAGGCCTTTGATCCTTCCAAAGTCACTGACCCAAGCCTTATTATTTACGCTCCGGTGCGTGTCATGGGAAATAAGACCATTGTCACAAACGGGGACCAGACTGATACCATTTATGAGGGAATGGATATACAGCTGACCTTTGAACAATCCTTGCGGTGCAGGGAATTTGAGCCGGACAGTCCTAATTATACGCCCCGCATTTCCGGAATCATGCATATAGAGGATGGGCGTTTTAATTACGCCATGTCCATAATAAAGAGCAACCATGGGAATCCGGAATCCTGCAACAGGTATACCTTTGCCTACGACAATCCTGCGGCAGGAGAGGCTCATTTCATTCATACCTATATGCATGACGGAAGCCCTTTGCCAAGCTTTGAAGGGGAGCCAAAGCTGGTGTCTACCCTTGACGATCCGGATGAATTTACTGCCATGATATGGGAAAGCCTTCATGAGGAAAATAAAATCTCCCTTTTTGTAAGATATATTGACATAGAATCAGGAGACTATGAGACACGGATCGTGAATAAAAACCAATGACAGGAGTACAAACGATGAATGAACTGGAATTAAAATATGGCTGTAACCCCAATCAGAAACCTTCCAGGATTTATATGACCCATGGGAAAGAACTTCCAATCCAGGTCTTAAGCGGCCGCCCGGGATATATTAATTTCCTGGATGCCTTTCATGGCTGGCAGCTGGTAAAGGAATTAAAAGAAGCGACCGGCCTTCCGGCAGCCTCTTCCTTTAAACACGTATCCCCGGCCGGAGCAGCTGTTGGACTGCCTCTTGACCGGACTCTTGCCATGATTTACCGGGTGGAAGATATGGAAGGGCTTTCTCCTTTGGCCTGTGCCTATGCAAGGGCAAGAGGGGCTGACCGCATGTCGTCTTTTGGGGATTTCATTTCCCTTTCAGATCCCTGTGATGCTGATACTGCCAGGATCATCAAGCGGGAGGTATCTGACGGTGTCATTGCCCCAGGGTATGAGCCAAAAGCTCTGGAAATTTTAAAATCCAAGAAAAACGGCAATTATAATATTATTCAGATTGACCCGGATTATGAACCTCATCCTCTTGAGAGAAAACAGGTTTATGGAATCACCTTTGAGCAGGGAAGAAATGAAGTGAAAATTGATGAGGGGCTTTTAAAGAATGTGGTGACAGAAAACCGGGAAATCCCCCAATCAGCTAAAATTGATCTGATCATTTCACTTATTACCTTAAAATACACCCAGTCTAATTCTGTCTGCTATGCAAAAAATGGACAGGCCATTGGCATTGGGGCTGGCCAGCAGTCCCGCATCCACTGCACAAGGCTGGCAGGAAATAAGGCTGACAACTGGTTTCTGCGTCAGGCGCCTCAGGTTTTGGAGCTTCCTTTTGTAGATGGAATCGGCCGTGCTGACAGGGACAATGCCATTGATGTTTATATCGGAGACGATTATATGGATGTAATTGAAGACGGCAGATGGGAAAATATTTTCAGGATGAAACCAACCGTATTTACAGGAGAAGAGAAGCGGGCATGGTTAAACCGGCTGACAGAGGTTTCCTTAGGCTCCGATGCATTCTTCCCCTTTGGTGACAACATTGACCGGGCCTATAAAAGCGGTGTACGGTATATTGCCCAGCCAGGAGGCTCTGTCCGGGATGATCAGGTAATTGAAACCTGCAACAAATACGGAATGGCCATGGCATTTACAGGAGTCCGTTTGTTCCATCACTGATCCTTAAAACAGAAGCCCCAGGCCTGTTCACATGAATATTGTACAGGAAGACAGGCGGAAAGGGAAAATAAGTACCAGCCTATATTTTTTGTAAAAGCACTTTAAAGGAAAGGGCGGCATAAAATGAGAGTAAGTAAGTTTAAGGTGGCTTTCTTTGAAGACTTTTCCCAAACCTTTAACTGCGCGAGAAGAACGAGAGTGTCTGGAACGATACCAGGAAGGGGATCGGGAGGCGAGAGCCACACTCATCGAGCGGAATATGCGCCTGGTGGCACATGTGGCAAAAAAGTATCAGAATACGGATTATGATATGGAAGATCTTCTTTCCGTAGGAACCATAGGACTTATTAAAGCCGTTAATACCTTTCATCCGGATCGAGGCTCCAGACTGGCCACTTATGCGGCCAAATGTGTGGAGAATGGTATCCTATCATAACGGCTCCAAACCTTTGAATAGGGGAGAACCGGCCCATGCCTGTAACAGTCAGGTGCGGACCGGTTCCTTATGTTATATTTTAAATTCCAGGATCATATCATGCAGCTCTTCAGCCAGCCCGGACAGGATGTCGCTGGAGGCTGCAATCTCTTCCAAAGCATCAGATTCTTCCTCCATGGACCGGTTGACCTCTCCGGCCGCAGAGGAATTTTGTTTAGCAATGTGGGATAAATTCTCCAGCAAAGCCAGTATCATGTTTTTCATATCATACATTTCCCTTCCAGTACTGCTTAAGTGCAGGGAAGCCTTTTGGGATTCCTCCATTGCCTGGTTGATCAATCTGTAATTTTCTCTGCTGCTGTCAACACGCTGGGTTTGCTCTGCTGTGATATTCTTTATTCTGTCCATAATATCCACGGCATTGGCGGCATTTTTCTGAAGTTCTGAAACAATTTCTTCAATACTTTTTGAGGAATCAGCCGATAGGGCGGCCAGCTTTTTTATTTCCCCTGCCACCACGGAAAATCCTTTTCCCGCCTGGCCTGCTCTGGCAGCCTCTACAGAGGCGTTTAAAGCCAAAAGCCTGGTTTGGAGTGCGATGGAAGAGATCAGGCTGCTTGCTGCACTGATTTTTTTGGAACTGTCATTTGTCTTTATTATCAAATCATATATTTTCTCATTGGCGCAGTTGCTTTCTTCTGTGATCTTATACAGGCTTTCCATTTCCCCAAATCCGCTGTCAATGGCCTCTGTGACGTTTGTAATTGCACTGTTTATGTGGTTGGCAGCCTTCAGGTTGTTGTCAATGATACGGCCTAACTGTATGATCTTAGAAGTACCCTCCATAGTATTTTCTGTTTGTTCTAAGGCTCTTTCTGCAATTTCCCGGATTGCATTTGATACCTCTTCCCCGGTTCTGGCAGATTGGGAAGAAGCAGCCGTAAGCTGCTGGGAGGTAATGGCTACCTGCCTGGAAGAAGCGTTGATTTTTTGGATGATATTTTTAAAATTATCCCGGATGCTTTCCAGCGAATTGGCTAAGATCCCGAATTCATCCTTTTTACGTAATTCTTTCCTGGAAATATCCCTTGTCAGGTTAAAATCAGCCAGTTTTTTCGAGTAATCGGAAGCACACTTGACGGAACGTGATATTTTGCCGGAAAAAATCAGGCCTGATACAACAATAATTGCCGTAAATGCCAGAAGGACCAGGAGACTGATTTTCTTAAAGCGGTTAAGCTCCTGATAGATGTTTTTTGCATCAAAATCCGCGCCGATAATTCCGGCAACATTGCCCTGGCTGTCCTTTAGCGGGTAATAGGAACTTATAAATATGCCCCAGCCCTCAACAACATTTAACCTGCTGTCAATATAAGGAATGCCGCTCCAGGCCTGTTCATAGGAGGGGGCTGATTCTTCTGTTTCTCCAATATGTGAAATATCCTCAGCAGGAGAGCCGTCGATTACATACATGAATTTCCCTTCATTGGTTTTCCTCATGGTGAAAATATACCTGGCTCCGCTGATCTCCCTTATTTTTGCCAGGTTGTCTCTTTCCTGAATATAATAGGCCGTGTTCTCATCCTCAATGGATGTTAATGCTTTAAACTTCTCCATATCAAGATATTTGCCGGATTGGGATACTGTCCGGAAGGCGTCTTCGGCAGCCCTGCTGGTTATCATCTTATAGCTTTGCAGGTATAAGATATATGCCAGTGCCGCAGCAATGGATATTACCATTGCAAGAAAAAATACTGTAATTTTTACCCTGATATTTTTCCGGAAAGATAATTTTGATATAAAAGAAACTTTCATGATAAGCCCCCAAATCATTATTTTGTCCAGCCTGAAAGTATGGTTACCAATGTTTATAAAATTACCGGTAAAACCAGTCCAATGGCTGATTCAGCCTCCAGTATATCCTCAAATCAATAAGGGTGCAAGCTTGAATTTTTTGAAAAATTGCAAAAATATGTGCAAGTAGTGCAAAAGTTTAGGCGGGTTTATATGAGTAATGCATAAAAGTTTTGGGAAAATCATCCTTATTTATTCTATGTAAATCAGGGTTGCTGCAGTCTCTCCTGCAATATTCCCCCAGCAAAGAATATTTGATTATGTCCAACATATATATTGATAAATAGCAAATTTAGAAAAGGAGGCAAGGTTATGGTGAAGTTAGTTGCTATTGGCAACCGGTTTATGAAGGATGACGCTATAGCAATTCAAGCTGCCGAAATGCTGGAGGACCGATTAAACCGCCAGGATGTTCATGTAATCATTGGTGAAACTGATTTTCAAAACTGTTTTTATTTACTGGAGAAGGATGACTTTGTTTTTATACTTGACGCACTTTCCCCAAGGGCAGAGCCTGGAAAGGTCCATTTGTTCCGCCTTGAAGATGTGATGTCACAGCCTTCCTTGTTCTCCATGCCCCATGATTTAAGTATGGTGGAACTCATGAAGCTGTACGGCATCCAGTTTAAAGGCTATCTCATTGGCATTGAAGTTTCCGAGATCGGTCTTGGCTGCGAGCTCAGCCCTGTTTTAATGGATAAGCTGCCCCAAATCTGCAGGGAAATTGAAAACATCATTCAAAAAATCATATGGGAGGAAGCCAATCATGCACGACACTTTCTTAAATCAAAATCTATATGAGTCAATCATTGATTTATGCAGAGAAAACGCCATTGCCAGGATTTTAAACCTGACAATTACAGTACATACAAACAGCCATATAAGTGAAAACAGCATCCGGGAATATTTTTCTGAAAGAAAAAATGCCCTTATTGGCGACTGGACAAACATTCTGGTACACAAACAGGAAATGGAGCCCCTTACTGCAATCATAGACAGGATTGAGGGTGAGAAATTCCAATGAAGCAGGCCCTTTTGGCCGTCAAACCATATCAATGATTATGCATTTTTATTTAGGAGGTTTTTATGGAATTAAATCTGTTTTTGGATTATATCGGGAACTGTGTGAAGCAGATAAACGAGGATGTGGAAAAGCTCTATTCCAATGAGAATGATAACAGCGCAGTATTGGATCATTTAAACGGTGAAGTGATCATGCTGGAAAGCCACATCAAATATTTCAGCCAAACCAACCATTTAAGCATGGAAGAGATAGAAAATCCCTACCAGCCTATCCATGCAAGCCAAAACCAGGAGGAGGCCACTCCCCCAAGATACTTTACTCTGGAGGAGTTATCCGGATATAACGGAAAGAATGGAGCTCCTGCTTACGTTGCGGTAAATGGAGTGGTATATGATGTTACAAATAATTCTGTCTGGAAGGGAGACAGCCATTTTGGTCTTAATCCTGGAAATGATTTAACAAGTGAGTTTCAGACCTGCCATCCTGGAGCAATGGTCTTAACCAGATTACCGGTGGTAGGCTATCTGGTCTATGCGTAAAGCTGGTGATGAATTTGGATTCAATAAACTTTAAATGCCCATACCAGGAAAGCAGATTAAAAACAACGGAAACCCTTGTAAACAGGGTAAAGAACGATATCGCCAATTCTGTACGCCAAAAGCAGAATCTGGTCTGGCTTGAATTAAACGGATGCACCGGCAATACCATCTCTCTTCTTAACGGCCAGAACCCGGATTTCCAGTATCTGCTGACTCAAATGACCAATTTCATATACAGCAACAGCCTGATTGCTTCCGAAGGAAATGAGGCAATGGACCAGCTGTTTGGCATAATCGGCAGTAATTATATTCTGGCTGCGGAAGGAGCGGTCTCCTTAAAGGATAACGGTTCCTACCAGACCGTGGGCCGGAGCAATGGCAGGGAGATTACAGGATTGGAAGCTGTCAAAAGGCTGGGAGAACGTGCTGCCCATGTAATCGCTGTGGGGGCCTGTGCTTCACACGGGGGCGTGTCCGCAGCAAGGCCAAACCCCACCCAATGTGTGGGAATTCAGGATGTTTTAGGCCGGAAAGTGATCAAACTGACAGGCTGTCCCTGTCATCCCGACTGGTTCATGGGCACTCTGGCTTATCTGATATTATACGGGGAACCACCTCTTGACAGCGGGGACCGCCCCCTGATGTTTTACAGTACCACCATTCACGACAGGTGTCCAAGGAGATCCTATTATGACAATGGCATCTTTGCCACAAAGCTTGGGGAAGAAACCTGTATGTTCCTGATGGGATGCAAGGGACCGGTTACCCAGATCGACTGCCCCATACGCCAGTGGAACGGCCATGTCAACTGGCCCATAGGAGATGATTCTCCCTGCATTGGCTGTGCCCAGTTCGGGTTCCCTGATGCAATGGAGCCGTTTATCACCTACCACACCATGAGAGAGGAGTAGACATGGCAGAGAAAATAACCATAAATCCTATTACCCGTATCAATGGTTATATGGAAATTGAAGCTGATATTGATAAACAGTCCATTGTGGATGCAAAAACAAAAGGCATGATGTTCCGGGGATTTGAAAAAATGCTCCAGGGAAGAAGCCCTTTTGACGCTGTTTATTTTACGCAGCGGATCTGCGGGATTTGTTCCACCGCACATTCCATGGCCTCAGCCCTTGCCCTGGAAGAAGCATTGAACATTGTTCCTTCTGAGCAGGGCAGGTATCTTAGGGATCTGCTTCATGCATGTGAGTTTCTGCAAAATCATTTAAGGCATTTTTATCAGTTTACCCTTCCTGACTACGTAAAGCTTCCGGAAGATTATCCGCTGTTTAAAAGGGAGCATGATGATTTCAGGCTTCCAAAGGACATAAACGATAAAATGGTTAAGGATTATTTTGAATCCCTTGAATTCAGCCGTAATGCCCATCAGATGCTGGCCATACTGGGCGGAAAGGCTCCTCATAACCATGGGGTATTTATCGGGGGAATTACATCGCCCATTTCTGCAGATAAGATTATCAGCATAAAATCCATTTTATATGGAATAGGGCAGTTTGTCGTGGAAAAAATGGTTCCTGATGTATATACCATTGGAACTTATTATCCGGAGTACTATCATATGGGCGGAGGTTATGGAAATTTATTAAGTTATGGGTGTTTTAATAATTATGAGGATTTGGGAACTCTCTATGTGGATCCGCTTGCATTCTCAAAAGACAGTATATCCCCCTTTGATCCGGCTCTCATAACCCAGGAAGATGAATATGCATGGTTCAATGAAAATGATGAACCTGATAAGAATAAGCCTCAGGCCTATTCCTGGGTAAAAGCGCCCAGATACGACAATCTTCCCTATGAGGTAGGACCGCTTGCAAGGCAGTGGCTGTCCGGCGAATATAGGAATGGGATCTCTGCCATGGACCGGACCATTGCAAGAGCGCTGGAAGCTAAGAAAATTGTAGAAATTATGCAAATACTTATAGCCAATTTGATTCCGGATGTACCCATGCAGCAGGAATATGAGATTCCTGTACAATCATCAGGGGCCGGGCTGGTGGACACTACAAGAGGAGCCCTTGGCCACTGGCTGTATATTGAAAACAGGGAAATTGCTTTCTACCAGATCATAACGCCGTCGGCATGGAATCTGTCAACTCAATCAAACGGGATGAAGGGAACCGGAGAACAGGCTCTTATAGGAACGCCTGTAAACAATGTGGAAGCACCAGTGGAAATCGGCAGGATCATACGGTCCTTTGACCCTTGCGTATCCTGTGCCACCCATGTTTTTTCCGGCGGAAAGCTTAGGAATTCCATTCAGATTGTGTGAAGCGCTTCCATAAGAGCTTGTTTTTGATCATTGGAGCAGGAAAGCTGCTGTACATATTGAAGGACAGCCTGGCTATGGAGGATGGCGGCTTTTCTTTTTAATTCCTCCCTATCCTCTTTGGTTTGTGGATGATGTACGATCATATTCATTGCATGGACCTGATATTTACTCTTGTTATAATGTATGATGTCGCCCATGTCCCGTATGTTTGGGAATAAAGGGTATGGTCATGGCGGGATCTGTAAAAAACACGGGCAGAAAGTCAGAAGTCAGAGTTTTATCGTAATAAGGAGGAAGGTTTGGGTGGAAGCCGGGAAAGAATTGTTTGCGATTTATTCAAGAAAGTCAAAATTTACCGGAAAGGGAGAGAGCATCGGCAATCAGATCGAGCTGTGCAGACAATACATTTCCGCACATTATGGAGAGAGTTTTGCTGACAGCGCCTGGGTATATGAGGATGAGGGATTTTCCGGAGGAAACCTTGAACGGCCCCAGTTTAAAGCCATGATGCAGGAGGCAAAAAAAAAGAGGTTTACAGCGGTGGTATGCTACCGGCTGGACCGTATCAGCCGTAATATCGGAGATTTTGCAAATCTTATTGAAGAGCTTAACGAGCTTCATATTTCCTTTATTTCTATAAAAGAGCAGTTTGATACCTCTTCTCCCATGGGGCGGGCCATGATGTACATTGCTTCTGTTTTTTCCCAGCTGGAGAGAGAGACCATAGCGGAGCGCATCCGGGATAATATGCTTGAGCTTTCCAAAAGCGGAAGATGGCTGGGAGGGAATACCCCTACAGGCTACACATCGGAAAGCGTGTCCTCCGTGACCATTGACGGCAAGATGAAAAAGGCCTTTAAGCTTAAGCTGATTCAGGAAGAGGCAAAGCTTGTCAGGCTGATTTTCGAGAAGTTTTTAGAAACAGGATCATTGACCCAGACAGAAACCTATCTAATTCAAAACGGTCATAAGACAAAATACGGCCGCCAGTTCAGCCGCTTTGCCATAAAGGGGATATTGACCAATCCGGTTTACATGGCAGCAGACCAGGAGGCCTATGAATATCTGCTGGAAAAAAAGGTGGATTTGTTCGCAGAAAAAGAAGCTTTTAACGGAAGCCATGGGGTGATAGCATATAACCGCACCCTTCAAAAGGCTGGAAAAACCCACGAAATAAAGGATATGGAGGAGTGGATCGTAGCCGTGGGAAAGCATGAAGGAGTGGTTTCAGGTTCCATGTGGGTCAGAGTTCAGCGTCTGCTGGATCAAAACAAATCAAAAAATTACAGGAAGCCCCGCAGCAATGTGGCCCTGCTGTCCGGAATCCTCTTTTGCGGCTGCTGCGGTGATTACATGCGTCCAAAACTGTCCCCGCGGTACAATGACCAGGGGGAACAGATTTATTCATATTTATGTACTATGAAGGAAAAGAGCCGTATGAAATGCTGTAAGATGAAGAATGTAAACGGAAATATGCTGGATCAGATGGTTCTGGAGGAAATCAGAAGAATATCGGAAGATTATGATGAATTTCAAACTCAGCTAAGCAGAAGTAAAAAGGCGGTAAAAGACAGCGGCCAGGAGCTGGAATGGGATATATCCCGTTTAAATGAGGAGCTTAAGAATATGGAAGGGGAAATTGCCGGATTGGTAGCTTCCCTTGGAAAAGCCGGGGGAACCGGGGCGGAGGGATACATTATAAAGCAGATAGATGACCTGCATAAAAGAAGGGAAGAAATAAATCAGCAGATATTGACCCTTTCTCAGGCCGCCGGGAGCAGTGAGCTTACTGGCCCGGAGTTTCAGCTCTTAAAGCAGACCTTATCCTCCTTTCGGAATGTGGTAGACCTTATGGATGTCCGGCAAAAGCGGGCGGCGGTCCGAACCTTTGTGGATAAGGTCATATGGGATGGAGAGAATGTCCATCTGTACCTGTTTGGTTCAGAGGATCCTAAACCGCCAAAGCCGCAAGGTGACTCTAGCAAATGAAATCCTAATGCTTCTTCGCGCAAATAAAAAATATTCAAAAGAAGTTTCTCTGTTTGAACCGATCGGCGTAGACAAGGATGGGGAGACCGTGAGCCTTGTAGATGTCATTGAAATGGAAAATAAAGAGACACTGGAAACGATTATTTTAAAACAGGATATTAAGGAGCTGTATGAAGCCTTTGACAGCTGTTTAAAGGATAATGAAAAAACCATCATCGGAATGAGGTACGGACTTCATGGTGGAAAGGAATATACTCAAAGGGAGATCGCGGATGTAATGGGCATATCCAGATCTTATGTATCACGGCTGGAAAAAAAAGCCCTGGAGCGGCTGAGAGATGAACTTAAAAAAAACAGTATATAGCATTGAATTATAAAGAATATATAAAAAAGTATAAACTTTTATTGACTTTTTAGAAAAAAACTGATATAGTTCAAGCAAGGATAAATATTAAGTGGGTTGTTACTGGAAAGCAGGCAAAACCAATTTTGATTACTGGGAAATGATTTTTATTTTCGTGGTCAAAATTGGTTTTTTATTTTATAGGATGGGATGTTTTATGAAAATTGACAAAATCATCAATAACAATATTGTCAGCGCGCTGGAGCCGGATGGAAAAGAAGTCATAGTCATGGGCAGAGGGATCGGCTTTGGGGTGAAGCCGGGAAAGGAAATCCCGGAAGGCGCGGTTGAAAAGGTATTCCGTCTGGACAGCCAGAACAGTGTTGACAAGTTTAAAGAACTGCTTGTGAACCTTCCCCTTGAGCATATCCAGGTCTCTACGGAAATAATAAATTACGCGAAAAGCGTATTAAACAGGAGCCTTAATCAAAACATATATATAACGCTGACAGATCACATTAATTTTGCCATTCACCGTTTTAAGCAGAAGATGAAATTCTCAAACCCTTTGCTAAATGAGATAAAAGCCTTTTACAAAGAGGAATACTTAATCGGTGAGTATGCCATTGCTTTAATTGAGCGGAGGATAGGCATATCCCTTCCTGTTGATGAGGCGGGGTTTATTGCGTTTCATATCGTCAACGCGGAATTTAATACCGCCATGAGGGATACCATAGACATCACGAACCTGATTCAGAATACCGTAGGGATCGTAAAAGAGTATTTTTCAATGGAGCCTGATGAAACATCTTTGAATTATCAGCGGTTTGTCACCCATTTAAGGTTCCTGGCGCAGAGAATTGTTACAAAGGAGCTGTTAGACAGCGGAAACGGGGAGTTTAACCATTTGATATCCCAGATGTACCCGGAGGAATACGGGTGCAGTTTACAAATCAAGGATTATATAATGGAAACTTACCATCACGATGTAACAGAAGAAGAAACCGCATATTTGGCGGTCCATATCAAAAGAATGAGGTTGTAACGAAAGGAGGATTTTTTATATGTTTGATTCATTAAAGAAAATGTTCGGGGGCGGCAGTGAAAAAGGAAAAGAAAAAATCCTGTCACCGGTTGAAGGAACGGTTGTCCCCTTAAGTGAAGTGAATGATCCCACTTTTAGCCAGGAGATCCTTGGAAAGGGAGTTGCCATTATTCCTGCAAAGGGAAGAGTTGTTGCGCCGGCTGACGGAGTTTTGACGGTGTTGTTTGAGACAAAGCATGCGGTCAGCATTACCACCCCGGGAGGTGCCGAGGTCATCGTCCATGTGGGACTTGATACGGTCAATTTAAAAGGAGAGCATTATACTGCTCATAAAAAGCAGGGAGATAAAGTAAAAGCAGGGGAGCTTCTTTTGGAATTTGACATGGCAGCCATAAAGGAAGCCGGATATGAAGTGATCACTCCGGTGATCATATGCAATACCCCAAATTATCCGGATATGGTATGTCATACAGGGATGCAGGTAAAAGAGCTGGAACCAATCATCGAACTGTAGGTATTTAAATGAGGGAGTATTTGTATGAATTAAAGGATCCCATGGGCCTTCATGCCAGGCCGGCTTCCCTGATCTTTATGGAAGCAAGGAAGTATTCGTGCAGCATAGAAGCCCAGTGGGAATCAGACAAAGCGGACTGCAAAAGCCTTTTGGGATTAATGGGGCTTGGCGTCACAGGGGGCAGTGACATCCGGTTCCGGTTTGACGGGGTGGATGAGGAGGCGGCCATAACCGCCATCCGTGCCGTTTTGGAAAACATGTAATCTAAACCTGCATAACAGCAGGAATGGATAAAAAATGTCCGGTAGGACAAAAAGAAAGGGGTTTCTTTATTATGATGAAGTATTTGCAAAAACTAGGTAAGTCATTGATGCTTCCGGTGGCATGTTTGCCTGCCGCAGGCATCCTGATGGGGATTGGTTACTGGATCGACCCCACCGGGTGGGGAGCAAACAGTGCCATTGCAGCCTTTTTGATTAAGGCAGGAGGCGCCATCATTGATAACATGGCAGTGCTGTTTGCAATCGGTGTTGGCGTTGGTATGGCAGATGACCATGAAGGTACCTCAGCCCTGGCAGCCATTGTTTCCTGGCTGATGATTCAGACGATTCTTTCGCCTGGTGTTGTGGCCATGTTAAAGGGCATTGATGTCAGTGCAGTAAATCCGGCTTTCGGCAAAATCGGAAACCAGTTTATTGGTATCTTATCCGGTGTTATCGGTTCCGGCTGCTATAATAAGTTTAAAAATACCAAGCTGCCTGATGCCCTGGGATTTTTCAGCGGCAAACGGTCTGTTGCCATTGTTACCGCTCTTGTTTCTCTGGTAGCCTGCCTTGTTTTATTCTTCATATGGCCGGTTGTATATACCGGACTGGTTACCTTTGGTAAAGGTATCCTGGGACTTGGCGCTATAGGAGCCGGTATTTATGGTTTCTTCAACCGCCTTCTGATTCCGGTAGGCCTTCATCACGCACTGAATTCCGTATTCTGGTTTGATGTTGCAAGTGTGAACGACCTTGGCAATTTCTGGTCAGGAAACGGTGTTTTGGGCCAGACTGGCCAGTACATGACAGGTTTCTTCCCGGTTATGATGTTCGGTCTTCCGGCCGCAGCTCTGGCTATGTATCATACCGCAAAACCTGGTAAAAAGAAAAATGCATATGGTTTATTGCTTGCAGCAGCAGTTTGCTCCTTCTTTACAGGCGTAACAGAACCTCTGGAATTCGCTTTCATGTTCCTTGCACCAGGCCTTTACTTAATCCATGCAATTTTAACCGGTATTTCCTTAACCATTTGCGCCCTGCTTCCCGTACGTGCGGGATTTAACTTCAGCGCAGGTTTTGTTGACTGGTTCTTAAGCTTTAAGGCTCCTATGGCTGTAAATCCGCTGTTTATCATCCCTCTGGGCCTTGTTTACGCGGTGATTTACTACTTTGTATTCCGCTTTGCAATTTTAACCTTTAATTTCAAGACTCCGGGACGGGAAGATGATGATCTGGATGAAAATACAGTCACCCTTTCCAATAATAACTATACCGCAGTGGCGGCCATTATACTGGAAGGACTTGGCGGTAAGGGTAACATTACCAGCGTTGACAACTGTATTACAAGATTAAGACTGGAGATCAAGGATTATACTCTGGTAAATGAGAAGAAGATCAAATCCTCAGGTGTTGCCGGAATTATCAGACCAGGCAAGACCAGCGTACAGGTCATCGTAGGACCACAGGTGCAGTTTGTGGCAGATGAATTTAAGAAAATGTGCCAGTAATGAGTGAATTTAAAGGCAGGGGCAGCAATAGGCCCCTGCTTTTTTTCTTTCATGTACGGCTGGAATGGCAGATAAAGGCTGAATGAGATAAGGATTTAAAAAATCCGGTGTTTTCCGGGGGGCCAAACCCAACTTGGATGAATATATTAAAATAAAAAGGTTCGACAGGATATGCGTGATATATTCATTCTTGTGCTGGCGCTTAGCACTGACACCTTTGTTGCCAGCATTGCCTATGGGGCAAACCGTCTGAAAGTTTCGTGTGGAAAGGTAATTGCAGTCAATATGATCTGCAGCTGCTGTCTGGGAGCCGCTCTTATATTTGGGGGCATGATCAGCGGATTGGTGCCGGAAACTTTTGCAAAGGGAGCGGCATTTTCCTGCCTGTTTCTTTTGGGAGTAATAAAGCTTCTGGATTATACCATAAAAAAATATATCAACAGTCATGTAAATATTCACAAGGATCTGACATTTTCTATTTCCGGCCTGAGCATTATCATAAATATTTACGGAAATCCCATGGCCGCGGACTGGGATCATTCCAAGTCCCTGTCCTGGAAGGAAACCATTATGTTTTCCCTGGCCATGTCTTTGGACAGTCTGGTGGCCGGGGCTTTGTCCGGATTCTTAATGATCTCTCCGGGGCTTACTGCGCTCACTTCCCTGGTGCTGGGAACTGTTGTTATGTACATTGGCCTGTTTCTGGGGCGCAAGCTTGCTGCATTAAAGGGCTGGGATTTAACCTGGGTCAGCGGCATACTGTTTTTGTTCCTTGCATTTGGAAAATTATAATCAGCTGATTAAAAATGGGGTGCTTCTCTTTAAATGGGTTGCACCTCATTTTTAATTGGGGTATAATCGTTATCAAAAACAGGAGCAATCATTTATGCAGTTTACTATCCCTCATTATTACAATAAATTCCGCTGTGTGGCCGGAGAATGCCCTGATACCTGCTGTGCAGGCTGGGCCATTATGATTGATGATGTCACAAAAAAACGGTATCAAATACGAAAGGATGCCCTGGGCAGAAGGCTTCATCATTGTATTGACTGGAAGAATGGTTCCTTTAAGCAGTGCGGCCGCCGCTGCGCTTTTCTGAATAAGGACAATCTATGCGATATTTATACAGAAGCCGGTCCGGGAATGCTTTGCAAAACCTGCCGGGACTATCCAAGGCATACGGAGGAATACGAGGGAGTCAGGGAGATCTCCCTGTCTTTGTCCTGTGAGGAGGCGGCAGGGCTGATCCTTGGCTGTGAAGAACCTGTCCGCTTTCTTACAAAAGAAGATGAGAGAGAAGAATCCTACCCGGATTTTGATTTCTTCCTTTTTACAAAGCTTATGGATGCAAGGGATTTAATCCTTTCCCTCCTGCAGAACCGGGATCTGGATTGCCGCCTGCGCATTGCCATGGCATTGGGGTTTTCCCATGATATGCAAAGAAGGATCCGCCAGGAAAAGCTGTATGAGTTGGATGAATTGATGAAACGGTATCAGGGGGCGGCCGGAGCAATGCTTGTGAAAAAGAAAATGAAAGGCCGCAGTACAGACGGCAGGGTGCGGTTTGAAAAGATGAAGGAATGGTTTTCCCTGTTTGAAAAGCTTGAAGTGCTTAATCCGGACTGGCCCCAATATATAGACAGCCTTAAACAGATATTGTTTGACGCCGGGGCCGAAAGCTATGAGGAAAACAGGAACGCCTTTGACCGGTATTTAATGGAAGAAAAGGACAGGAAACGCCAATGGGAGCAGTGGAGCGAACAGCTTATGGTGTACTTTATCTTCACCTATTTCTGCGGGGCTGTTTATGATGAACATCCCTATGCAAAAGCAAAGCTTGCCGCAGTGAGCACCCTTCTCATTCAGGAAATGGCACAGGCAGTTTTTAAAAGGAATAAAGGCAGGCTGGATTTTAAGGAATTTGTTCATCTGGCCCACCGGTTTTCCAGAGAGGTGGAGCATTCAGATGTGAATCTCAATACGCTGGAGGAAATATTTAAGACGGATGAAAGTTATGGTCTCAAAGAGATTCTTGGACTGCTATAGGGAGAGAAAACAACGATTGCCGGAATAATTCAGGTTTTTGCGGCCTGAGTCATTCCGGCAATCTTTTTTATTTTGCTATTTTACCAGCTTTAATACCGGATCCTGTTCCTTTACGCCATCAAGGGCAAGAGACTGCACCTCCCGGTAGTTGGGGGTATTGGCAATGAGCACCGGCGTCACCACCGGATAGCCTTCTTCCTTGATCTTGTCAATGTCAAATTCCACCAGCAAATCACCGGCATTTACCTTGTCCCCCACCTGGACATAAGTTTTATAATGCTTTCCTCCAAGCTGGACGGTATCCAGTCCTATGTGGATCAAAACCTCTGCTCCGTTTTCCGAAGTGACGGCAATGGCGTGTTTTGTATCAAATACAACAGAAACCGTTCCTGTTACAGGAGCTACGGCACGTCCCTTTGATGGTTCAATGGCAATTCCCTTTCCCAGCATTCCGGAAGAGAACACGCTGTCACTTACGGATTCCAGAGGGATTACAGTGCCTTCTATGGGAGAGCATACGATTTCTTCCAAAGCTTCCTTTTCCTCAGCTGCCGCTTTTTCCTGTACTGTTTCCTTTTGGGCAGGAGAGCTGTCAGGAGCATGAGCAGCTGCATCATCTTCTTCATTGCGTCCTCCATCCAAAAGATAATCTTCCAGATTGGATTTAATGACAGTCACACGAGGTCCGTAGATTACCTGGATGCCGTTTCCCTTTTTAACAACGCCGGCAGCGCCGCTTTGCTTCAGCAAGTCTTCTTTAACCTTACCAGGGTCATGCACTGTGATGCGCAGCCTGGTAGCGCAGCAATCCACGTCACTGATATTGATGCTTCCCCCCAGTCCCTTTACAATAAGGGCTGAAGCTGTATCTTTTCCTGAACCGGCATCTTCCCCTTTTGATTCTTTGGAAGCATTGTAATCGGCTCTGGTGTAAAGCTTTGTTTCCTGGTCATCGTCTTCACGGCCAGGGGTCTTTAAGTTGAATTTTGTGATCATGAACTTAAACAGGAAATAGTACATGGTAAAGTAGACAATTCCCACAAAGACAATGTTGATCCAGTTGGTTTTGGCATTTCCCTGCAATATACCGAATAAGAACATATCAATAAAACCGCCTGAAAAGGTCATACCTACGCCTACATTTAACATATGCATCAGCATGTAGGCTGCACCTGCAAAAACACAGTGGATTCCATAAAGGATCGGTGCAACGAAAAGAAAGGTGAATTCAATTGGTTCCGTAATGCCGGTCAGCATGGAAGTCAGTGCAGCTGACAGCAAAAGACCGCCTACCAGCTTTCTTTTCTCCGGCTTTGCCGTATGATACATTGCAAGGGCAGCACCCGGAAGGCCAAATATCATTAAGGGGAACTTGCCGGACATAAACCTGGTCGCGGACACGCTGAAGTGACTGATTCCCTTTGTGCCTAATTCCGCAAAGAAAATATTCTGGGCGCCTTCCACCATTCGGCCTCCGACTTCCGCAGTTCCGCCTACTGCCGTCTGCCAGAAAGGAAGATAAAACACATGGTGCAGGCCAAATGGGATCAAGGCCCGTTCCATAATGCCGTATAACATGGTTCCGCCGTATCCGGAGCCTCTTACTAAATCCCCCACTGCGTAGATCCCCTTCTGAACCGGAGGCCAGAGATAGAACATCAGGATACCTGCCAGCATATAAGTTACAGCAGAAATAATCGGCACAAACCGGGTTCCGCCGAAAAAGGACAGTACCTGAGGCAGCTGTATCTTATAGTAGCGGTTATGAAGGACAGCAACACCAAGGCCCACGATAATACCTCCGAATACACCCATTTGCAATGAGTTGATTCCAAGAACCGAGGCCGTTGATCCGGGCAGCATATTCTCGGAACCGCCGTTTATGGTGATCATGGCTCCAATGGAAGCGTGCATGATAAAAAAGGCAATAGCTCCTGCCAATGCGGCTACTTCCTTTTCTTTTTTAGCCATTCCAATGGATACTCCGATTGCGAATATTAAAGGCAGGTTTCCAAATACAATATCCCCTGCGGCTTTTAATACCGTAAGAAAAGCATAAATAAAAGTTCCCTGGCCCATGACCCTGGTCAGATCATAGGTTTCCAGCATGGTCTCATTTGTAAAGGAGCCGCCTATCCCTAAAAACAACCCTGCTACCGGCAGAATCGCAATCGGCAGCATAAATGATCTTCCAACACGTTGTAAAACACCAAATATCTTATCTTTCATACTATAGCCCTCCATCTTTATTATGTAATTAACAAAGAAATGCTCCGCAAACAGCAGCTGAAACTGGCCGTTGCGGCAGTGTAAGTTTATTTCCTTTTACCCATAAACGCCTCCTTTCCTGTTTTGATGAGAAACAGCCGGCTTATCCTTTTCAGCCGGATAAGGCCATTGATTCAAAATCCAAGAAAGCAAAAGAGAGAGGATTTCCCATACTTATTATACACCAAAAACCTGTCCTTTTAAACAGATAATTTCCTGTTTTTGATGAAGATATCAAAAAAGTCTTTGACTGCTTATAAAAGAATCGAGAAAACAGAAGCAAATAGAACAGTACAAAGCCCGGAAGTTGCAATGGCCAGGCTGCTCATGGCCCCTTCGATTTCCCCCATTTCTATGGCTTTTGTGGTCCCGACGGCATGGGAAGCAGCACCAATGGCAATGCCCTTGGCAATGGGTTCCGTGATTTTAAATACCTTACATACGGCCTCTGCAATAATGCTTCCCTGGATGCCGGTGATAATGATGCTGGCAACCGTAATGGTCACATATCCTTTCATTTCTTCTGAGATGCCCATTGCAATAGCGGTTGTAATGGATTTTGGCAGAAATGTTACGTACTCCTGGTGATTTAAACCAAAGACCAGGGCCAGCAGCAATACGCTGCTCATTGTAGTGAGAACTCCGGTCAGGGTTCCGGCTATGATAGCCTTAGAATGTTTCTTAAGAAGCTCCAGCTGGCGGTAAAGGGGAACTGCCAGGCAAATGGTGGCCGGAGTTAGAAGATAGCTGATGTATTTGGCGCTTTTGTCGTAAACCTCATAATCAATGTGAAATACTGATAAAAATGCCATAACAACACAAATGGAGATTAAAAGGGGATTGAAGACAGCCCATTTGAACCTTTTTTTCAAACGGAGTCCCACTTCATAGCCTAAAAGGCTCAGTACCGCGCCAAAAAATAAAAAATCACTTACTGTATTACTCATCTTTTTCCGCCTTTCTATTGCTGTCGTTCTCGATGAAAAACTGGGTCACTTTTCCGGTAATCACCATGACGATGACTGTAGAAACCAGGGTGATGACCAGAAAAGGGATTAAAATAGGCCGGAGGACTCCCCAGGAATCCAAAAGTCCGACGGCCGCCGGAATAAACATCAATGGCATAATGTCTATAAGAAATGTGCTGGCCTCCTCGACCGCCTCCAATGGAATCCATCTTTTCCTTAACCCGATCAGCATGATCAAAAGGCCATAAATACTTGCGGGCACCGGAAGGGGAACAAGCAGATGGATAATTTCTCCTGCCAGAGATATGAAAAGAATAATAGTAAATTGTCTGATGTATTTCATTACAAAGCCTCCTTCGTTTCCTTCCTGAATTTCAACTATGGTTTATCCTAAACTTAAATACATGGCTTGTCAAATGGTTTTATTGACATAATTTATTTTTTATTGGCAAATTTAAGGCTGCAAGGTATAATAAAAGCATGAATAGAAAAGGAGCAAAAAAGCATAATGGCTGGCATAGAATTTGACATTTTATATTTTTTACAATCAATACATACCCCCTGGCTGGATGTGTTTATGAAGGAAATAACCGGTCTGGGAGACCATGGGATATTCTGGATCATTACCGGTGCTGTTCTTTTGTGCTTTAAAAAGACCAGAATCATGGGGCTTTGCGTTATTTTATCCCTTGCAGCCGGATTTTTAATCGGGAATATGTTCCTTAAGAACCTGATTGCAAGATCCAGGCCCTGTTGGATTGATGACAGTATTCCTCTTCTGATCAAAAACCCCAGAGATTATTCTTTTCCCTCCGGGCATACCTTATCCTCCTTTGAAGGAGCAGTCAGCATCTGGCTTTATAACCGGAAGTGGGGAACCCCAGCCCTGGCCCTGGCGGTTCTCATCGGTTTTTCCAGAATGTACCTGTTTGTTCATTTCCCGACCGATGTGCTGGCAGGGCTGGTTTTGGGTATTTTGATTGCAGTTTTGGTTCACTCCATGGTGGAGGGGAGCAAAATTTTAAAAAAAAATACTTGCTTTCCGGAGAATCTGTGATATACTGATGGCGTTACAAAAGTACAATTTAATAGTCGCAGAGTAGACCCGTGTGCGTTAAGTGCCGGCTGAACAGGGAGTTGTCAGCTGGACGAAAAGATTTTCTTGCGGTACACCGGTCGCATCCCGCTGCATCAGAAGATAGGAATATTATCTCCGGTTGTAGTTTGAGGTCTGCAAAGGAGGTATTTTTTATGAAAAAATTCGTCACTTTGTTCACCGATTCTTACAGAGAGCTGAAGTCTGTGAGGACCATTACCACCTCAGCCATGTTTGGCGCAGTAGCAATTGTTTTGGGCATGTTTTCCATTAACATGGGAAATTACATCCGGATCAGTTTTTCTTCCATTCCCAACGGAATAGTTTCATACCTGTTTGGTCCGGTAGTAGGAGGGCTGTTTTCCGGAAGCATGGATGTGCTTAAATACTTATTAAAGCCTACCGGCGCATTTTTCCCGGGGCTGACCCTGGTCACTGTTTTGGCTGGTATCATGTACGGCTGCATGTATTACAGAAAACCTGTTACCTTAAGAAGGGTTCTGATCTCCAAGTTTCTGGTCATGCTGATCTGTAACGTGGTTCTTAATACCATGTGCCTTTCCATCCTTTACGGAAAGGGCTTTATGGCGCTTCTTCCGGCCAGGGCGCTTAAAAATCTGGTTATGTGGCCCATTGACTCCATGATATTTTACACCATGGTAAAAGCCCTGGATACCATGGGGATCTTTAAGACAATCCGCACAGTCGGAACAAAGTCAAATACCTTATAATTTGACCTTGGCTCGTTGCCTTCAAGAGAATAAAGAACAAAGGCCTGTAGCGTCTGGAATGACGGCACAGGCCTTTTTGGCAAGGAAAATCCGTAGACAGATGCTTCCTTTCATATTATGAAAACAAAAACACTTTTCATAATCGGATGGACGGGCTAAGAAGCAGCCCTTTTATCGAAACTTGCGTTGCAAGTTCCGATAAGCTATATTATAATCTTAAGTGTTTGTATGATCCGGGCGGATAACCAACAAGAATAATCAGGTTAAAAAGGAATGATAAAAAATTGAAAAAGCAGATAAAGGCCATTTTTTTTGATATTGACGGTACGTTGAGGGATTTTCAGACAGGGAGAATTCCGGACAGTGCAAAAGAGGCGCTTTTGGAAGCCAGGAAAGCAGGACTCCTGCTGTTTATTGCAACAGGACGCCACAAGCTTGAAATAGAAGAAGAAGCCCTTTTGGAGGGGATTTCCTTTGACGGATATGTGACCTTAAACGGCCAGTACTGTTATTGCGGGGACAGGGTCATTTATGATCTGCCAATAGATCCCGGTGAAGTTCAGAGGACTTTAACTCTTTTGGAGGAGGAACCATTTCCATGTATGTTTATGGAGGCGGACTGCATGTACATCAATATGGTGAATCATGTGGTGGAAAAGGTCCAGCAGGATATCGGAACCAGAGTTCCTCAGATTTTAAATGTGGAACGGGCCAGAAACCAGCGCATTTACCAGATCATACCTTATGTACCCTTTGACATGGAGCAGAAGCTGAAAAAGCATCTTTTAAGCTGCGAATTCATACGGTGGCATGATGAGATGGGCTGTGATGTGATTCCGGCAGGGGGGAGCAAGTGGAAAGGGATTATAAAGATGGCAGAACATTACGGCTTTGCCGCCCATGAGATGGCTGCCATTGGCGACGGAAAAAATGATATTTCCATGTTAACCGGCGCAGGCCTTGGAATTGCCATGGGAAACGCTTCCGATGCGGTTAAGGATGCAGCCGGATATGTTACGGATTCTATAGAAGCAGATGGCTTAAGAAAGGCTGTCTTTCATATATTAGATTATAATTCATTAGGAGGAATGATCCATGAGTGAAACAAACTGTACTCATAATTGTAATACCTGCAACGAGAACTGCGGCAGCCGGGAGGAGCCTGTAAGCTTTTTAGAGCCCCTTAACCCTGCCAGCACAGTAAAAAAGGTAATCGGTGTTGTAAGCGGAAAGGGCGGTGTGGGAAAATCCCTGGTAACCTCCATGATGGCTGTAGGAATGAACGCCAAAGGATATAAAACAGCCATTCTGGATGCGGATATTACCGGTCCATCCATTCCAAAAGCCTTTGGCCTTACAGATTACGGCGTGGGAATGACGCCCAATGGCCTTATGATCCCGGCCACCACTGCAACGGGAATTGAAGTGATGTCAGCAAATTTGATTCTGGATCACGAGACGGATCCTGTTATCTGGAGAGGTCCTGTGATTGCAGGGGCAGTCAAGCAGTTCTGGCAGGAAGCCCTTTGGGAAAATATTGATTACATGTTCGTGGACATGCCTCCGGGAACAGGAGATGTGCCCTTAACCGTGTTCCAGTCCCTTCCTGTGGATGGAATCATCATTGTGACCTCTCCTCAGGAACTGGTCACCATGATTGTTGAAAAAGCGGTAAACATGGCGAAAAAGATGAATATACCGATTCTGGGCCTTGTGGAAAACATGAGTTACATGGTCTGTCCGGACTGTGGAAAAGAGATTTCCGTATTTGGTAAAAGCCGTGTGGATGAGGCGGCAAAAAACAACGGCCTTAAGGTACTGGCAAAGATCCCCATTGACCCAAGGATCGCAGCGTCAGTGGATGAAGGCACTGTTGAATATTTAGAAGCAGCCTGGCTTGACGGAGCAGTTTTGGCAGCAGAGAAAGCTTAAGTAATGTACGTTTCGAGGGATAAGAATGAATATTAGCATGAACCCCAATAGTGAATTGAACCAGTCCATTGTGAATGTTCCCAATCTGGTTCAGGTTCCGGATCCGCTTATAAAGCAGGCATACCAGTTTCAGGAAGCAATGATGATGTATACCTGCGCCATCCGGGAAATTAAGACAAAGCTGGAGGTCTTAAACGACGAACTGTCGGTGAGAAACTCCAGAAACCCCATTGAACTGGTCAAATCCAGAGTTAAAAAGCCTATAAGCATTGTAGAAAAGCTGCAGCGCAGAGGTTTGCCGGTTTCCTTAGAGTCCATGATGGAGAATCTGGATGACGTTGCAGGAATCCGTGTGATCTGTTCCTTTCTTGATGATATTTATGCGGTGGCAGAGATGCTGGCCCGTCAGGATGATGTGCATATCATTGCCATTAAGGATTATATCCGGCACCCGAAAAAAAACGGGTACCGCAGCTATCATATGATCGTTGAGATACCCGTTTTCTTTTCTGACCAGAAGAAATGGATGAGAACCGAGGTCCAGATCCGCACCATTGCCATGGATTTCTGGGCCAGCCTTGATCATCAATTAAAATACAAAAAAGAAGTGGAAGAGTATTCTCATGAAATCAGTGAGGAACTGCGGGAATGCGCGGATGTGATCGCTCAGACCGATGAACGGATGCTGAGTATCAGAAAGAGAATTGAGGATCATGGAATTTCTGTTTCAAAATAATGAAGAAAAGAGCGCAATTTGGAAGATTCATAATTGCGCTCTTTTTTTACGTTTTGCTTGAGTGCTGGCGGGTAAGAAGGGGCAGGCTGACCGTAAAAACAGTTCCCGTCCCAAGGCTGCTGATTAAGCTGATCTTCCCTCTATGCTGGTCAACAATGGTCTTTGCAATGGAAAGGCCGAGTCCGTATCCGCCTTCCTTACGCACCCTTGATTTATCCGTGCGGTAAAACCGTTCAAAAACATGATCCTGTTCTTTTTCAGGGATGGGCTCCCCTGTATTTTGAATGGTTAAAATTGCATTATGGGATGATTTTTTCAGGGTCACGGAAACGGAGCCATTCTCTCCTGCATATTTGCAGGCATTGTCCAGGAGAATGGTAGTCAGCTGCTTTAACTGGGTCTCCCAGCCTTCCAGAAAAATGCCTGGTTCAATCTGATTTTCCAGATTTACTTTATTTTCAAAGGCAACGGATTCAAAAAGCAGGACCCCATTTAACACGATGTCACTGAAATCCAGGGGGGACTTTGCTGCCTGGCAGGCCTGAAGGGATTCGGCATCGGAACGGGCCAAAAAGAGCAGTTCCTCCACAAGCTGTTTCATCCGTTCTGCCTCTTCTTCCGTGTTATCCAGCCATTTTTGCTGTTCCCTGATGGTGCATTCCTTGTGATGGGACAGGATCTGCAAATTGGCCAGAATCACGGTAAGAGGTGTCTTTAATTCATGGGAAGCATCGGCAATGAACTGGTTTTGCATTCTCCATGCGTTTTCCACAGGTATCAAAGCCAGCCGGGAAAGGTACAGGCTCAGGATTAAAAAAAGAAAGGTGGCCACAAAAAAGACCAGCAAACAGTTAATGAACAGGGCTTTTAAATTATTCCGTTCATAGCTTTGGTCTGCAAATCCTATTTTCATGCCTCCCATGGCGGAAACTTTCATATAACGAAGGGAGTAATCCTTAAGCTCTCCCTGAGAGGATACGCCGGTATTTGCCAGCTTTACCAGGAGAGTAGCCTGCTCCTTTGAAACGGTGATGTTATTTTCCCTGATGTTTTCTATGGAATTGCGGCTGTTTAAAGTCACCACAAAAACAGGGATAAAAGGGGGCAGATTCCTTTGGGGGCCACGGTCTAATTCCACCTTATCCAGAGGCCGGTCCAGCCGGTCATGGTCCAAAACCTGTAACAGGGCCATAACGGTCTGCCGTTCAATCCGTTTTGAATTGGCATAATAAAAGATCCCCATAACTGCGGAAAGGATGCTGATCACAAAGGCCATATTGATCAAAACAAACTTTTTTCTTAATTTTTTTATCATAACCGTTCCTCCAGGCGGTATCCTACTTTGCGGACGGTACTGATCTCTACCTTTGATCCCACAAAATTCAGTTTTTTGCGCAAAAAGGAAATGTACGCTTCCACATTATTGTCTTCTGCGTCTGAATCGCTGCCCCATACCCTTGAAATAAGAGATTCCTTTGAAACGATCCTGCCGGAATTGCTCATAAGGATTTTCAGCACTTCAAATTCCTTATATCCAAGATGAATGGATTTGGGGCCGCAGCATAAATCATTGGCAGATATATTTAAGGTTAAGTCCCCGAATTTCATTTCCTCTACAATCACTTCTCCCTGGCGGCGGGAGAGGGCTCTGATGCGGGCCAGCAGCTCCTCCGGAACAAAGGGCTTTGTCATATAGTCGTCAGCTCCCTTATCAAGTCCGGTCACCTTATCCCGGATATCATCCCGTGCGGTCAGCATGAGAACAGGAGTTTGGATGCGGGATTCCCGCAGTTTTTTTACCACCTGGAAGCCGTTTTCTCCCGGGAGCATCACATCCAAAACAATGACGTCATATTCCCCGGAAAGACCGCAGGACAAACCATCCGTTCCGTTATATACAATATCGGCCTGATAATGCTGTTCCTTCATAATCTGTCCCAATGCATCGGCCAGCCTTACTTCATCTTCTACAATCAGCACTTTCATGATTAGATTCTCCTATATTCTTTATTATGAACCGGTTACAATCTATTATAAGTTAAGACCGCTTATTAAGCAATCAAAGCGTGTCTTTTTCAGTTATACCAATCATAAGGGATCAAGCTTAAAATAGACTGAAATAGCAGAGTTTCAGGTTAATTTCAGCTTACTGTCACAAAACAGACATAAGAGCCTGTTAAAATAAGCTACAGATTTCAATGATGAGAGGAGAAACTGGATGAACGGACGGAAAATAGCAGCTTCCCTGGCTTTTGTAATGGCTGCGACGGCAGTGAGCCCTATGATAACGGAGGCATCAAGTAATTTTGATTTAAGAAAAAAGGTAATCGGAGTTTCGGGGATCATGAGCACTGGGAATCTGGGTCTTCCGGTGACACGGGGAGAATTTGCCAGTATGCTGGTCAATGCTTCCTCCTACCGAAGCACGGCAGGAAAAACCAGCAATACTTCCGTATTTGCGGATGTGCCCAGAAATCATGAATATGCGGCCCAGATCCGGATCGCAGCGGAGCAGGGGTGGATGAACGGATATCTGGGAGGAAATTTTAAGCCTGACGAATCCATAACCCTTCAGGAGGGAGTAAAAGGGGTTTTAGGGCTTTTGGGATATGTAAATTCTGACTTTACCGGTGACCAGACCGGTTCCAGGCTTTCCAAATATCATTTCCTGGAATTAGATGATAACCTTAACAAAGAGGCTTTGGAGATCCTTAATAAAGAGGATTGCATTAATCTGTTTTATAATCTCTTAAAAACCGATACCAAGTCCGGAACCATGTTTGGAAAAAGCTTAAACTGCGAATTAACAGATGACGGTGAGATCAATCCATTTACAATGGTTGACAACAGCCTCAAAGGGCCGAAGATCGTAAGAAGCAAGAGCAGGCTTAACTCCCTTCTTCCCTTTAAACTAAGTGACGCCAATGTTTATCTGGACGGCGAGGCTGTTTCCAATTCCAGCGATGCAATCAATGTTTCCCTGGAAAGCTCGGACGGGGTTCTGGTATATTATCATTCCCTTTCTAAAACCGTATGGCTTTATACGGTTGGTAATGAAAATGAAAACGGCCGTTCCGCCGTATTTGGAGAAATCACCAATGTGGTCTATGATTCCACGGATTTAATGACTCCTGGAGCGATCATACTGGATGGCGGCAATACATATGAGCTTTCCAGCACTGAGATGAAGTTTGCATTTTCTTCTTACGGAGGCATGAGGGTAGGAGATACGGTGAATCTGGTCTACACCCTGTCTGTGGACAAAGAAGGAAATGAAACCAGAACTGTCATTGATTATATAGAAGATTAACAGGAGAAGCCGGAATGAAAAAAGTCATTCAGAAATTATTTTCAAAAGAAAAAAGAAAGGGCCGGATAAAGGGAAAAAAGGTTTTGATCTTTTTAATCATAATTCTTGCAGTGCTGGCAGGAGCCATTGCAGCAGTGAACTTTAAAAAATCAAAAGAAGCCTCTTCCGCGGCAAAAAGCGTAAAAACTGCCAGGGTAACAAAGCAGGATATTGTTTCCGAACTGTCCTCCTCCGGCACCATTTCCCCTTTGAATACCTATGACATCACTTCTCTGGTTGAAGGAGAAGTGATAGCAGCGGATTTTGAAGAAGGCGATGAAGTGGAAAAAGGACAAATCCTTTATCAGATCGATACCTCCTCCATGGAGTCGGAGATGACCTCTGTAAACAACTCCCTGGCCAGGGCTGAGGAGAATTATAAGGCAGCTCAGGATGATTATAATACTGCTTTAAGTGATTACAGCGGAAACACTTATAAATCCACTGAGAGCGGGTACATAAAATCACTTTCCATTAAGGAAGGGGATAAAGTCGGAAACAATACGGAAATCGCTTCCATCTATGATGATAAAACAATGAGAATCAAGCTTCCTTTCCTTTCCGGCGAGGCCGCTGAGATAACGGCCGGACAGGGGGCGGTTTTAACCCTTACGGACACAGGAGAACAGATTCAGGGCGTTGTCACTTCAGTCAGCAATATGGACGTGACTTTGACAGGAGGGCGTATCGTCCGTTATGTCACCTTTGAAGTGACAAATCCCGGAGGACTCACCGCGGAAACCCCGGCCACAGCGTTGGTGGGTGATTACGTATGCACTGTGGAATCAACCTTTGAACCAAAGCTTGAAACAACCATGAAAGCGGACTTGTCGTCCAACGTGGAAGTAGGAACTTTACTGGTTCATGAAGGGGATTATGTAACAAAAGGCACTCCCATATTTACAATGGAGAACAAATCCGCGGATAAGCTGCTGCGCACGTATAAGGATGCCATGGAAAAAGCGCAGGAAACCCTGGAATCGGCAAAAAGCAAGCTGGAAAGTACAAGTGATACTTATGATAACTACACCATTACTGCCCCCATATCCGGAAAGGTCATTACAAAAACCGTGAAGGCAGGAGACAAGATCACCAAAAGCTCCAGCGGAAGCACGACTCTGGCAGTCATATACGATATGTCCGGCTATACCTTTAAAATGTCTGTGGATGAATTGGATGTCAAGTCTGTAAAAGTGGGCCAGGAGGTAGTGATTACAGCTGATGCGGTAACAGGTAAGACCTTTTCAGGTACGGTTACCAATGTGAGCCTGGAAAGCTCTACTTCCAACGGCGTCACCAATTACCCGGTCACTGTCACCTTAAATGACGGCATGGATGAGCTTCTTCCTGGCATGAACGTAGACGGAGTGATTATTCTGGATAAAGCAACCGATGTTCTTGCTGTTCCGGCTGATGCCCTTATGCGGGGAAATCAGGTTTATGTAAAGGATGAAACGGTAAAGGAGGCCCAGGGAAACATTCCGGCAGGCTTTAGGGCCGTAGAAGTTACCACAGGCCTGATCAATGATAATTATGTGGAGATTACCAGCGGGCTGGAAGAAAACCAGGAGGTTTATGTTGCACAGACCACTGTAAGCAACACAACAAATGTCATGATACCAGGCGGCATGGGCGGCATAAACGTAGGCCCTGGAGGCGGAGGCGGAGGCGGCTCTGAAGGCAGATGGCGCAGCAGCGGAGGTTCCGGAGGCGGTTCTGGCGGAGGTTCCGGCGGTGCAGGGCGCAACGGCGGCTGAAACACCGGAAGCTGAGGACGTTGCAGTGGCGGCGGTCCTCAGCCCTAAAGGCAGCAAGGAGGTTGCAAAGCTTGGATAAAACTTTGATTGAATTAAAGGATATTTATAAAGTATATCAGATGGGAGAGGAGGAGGTCCGGGCAAACGACGGAGTATCCTTAACCATCTGCCGGGGGGAGTTTGTGGCCATCGTAGGAAAGTCGGGAAGCGGAAAATCCACGCTTATGAACATCATAGGTGCATTGGATGTCCCCACCTCAGGAGACTATCTTCTGGGCGGAGAAGATGTGGGCAGGATGTCGGATAACCAGCTGGCCGGGATAAGGAATAAGATGATCGGCTTTATCTTCCAGCAGTATAATCTGCTTCCCAGACTGAATCTGCTTGAAAATGTGGAACTCCCCCTGTTGTATGCAGGAATAGGAGTCAATGAACGGAACAAACGGGCCATGGCCTCCCTGGAACGGGTTGGTCTGGCAGAAAAGTGGAAAAATTTTCCCAATCAGCTTTCCGGAGGCCAGCAGCAAAGGGCTTCCATCGCAAGGGCGCTGGCAGGAGATCCTTCCCTGATTCTGGCTGATGAACCCACTGGAGCCCTGGATTCAAAAACCAGCCGGGAGGTTCTTAACTTCTTAAAAAAGCTGAACGATGAAGGAAATACCATTGTCATGATCACCCATGACAGTGCCATTGCGCGGGAGGCCAGGCGGGTGGTACGGGTACACGATGGTAAGATTAATTTCGATGGAGACGTAAATGAATATTCTGCAATCCTTTAAAATGGCTTTAAAAAGCATCTGGGGAAATAAGATGCGTTCCTTTCTCACCATGCTTGGAATCATCATCGGCGTGGCATCGGTCATCATTCTGGTAAGCCTTGTAAACGGACAGATGTCCTATATGACAGCACAATTTGCCAGCATGGGAACCAACCAGATGAATGTCAATGTGACCAATCTTTCTTCCAGGACCGTAACCGTTGACCAGATGTATGAATTTTATGAGGACAACAGGGACCTTTTTGCGCAGATGACGCCAAGGGTTTCCTTATCCTCTACCTTAAAAAACGGAACGGAATCCCTGACAAATACCACGGTATCCGGTGTCAGTGAGGAATATCTGGACATGAAGGACCAGACTTTAAATTCAGGGCGGTTCCTTCAGTATTCCGATATTATATCCAGACAAAAGGTTTGTGTGGCAGGCTATTATGTTGCCTGGGAATTATACGGGGGAGCGGAAAAAGCAATCGGCCAGACCATAAAAATAAACGGCTATTCCTACCAGATTGTTGGCGTGGTTGCCAGACAGGATGAGAGCGAGCTCAAGGCCGGGGGCTCAGACGACGTGTTATACCTTCCTTACACCTGTGCTGCCAAGATGAATAATACTGCTGACATAAACAGCTATATCTTTGCCACAGCGGATATGGACCATACTGCGGAGGCAAAAGAAGCCATTAATACCTTTCTCTTTGGCATCTTCAAGGATGAGGACTTATATCGGATCACTGCCATGAGCGAGCTTTTGGACTCCTTAAATTCCATGATTTCCATGATGTCCATGATGCTTGGCGGAATCGCCGGAATCTCACTTCTGGTGGCCGGTGTGGGGGTTATGAACATTATGCTGGTGTCGGTAACGGAGCGCACCAGGGAGATCGGCATCAGAAAGGCGCTGGGAGCAAAAAAACGCAACATCATGCAGCAGTTTGTAATAGAAGCAGCTGTTACCAGTTCTCTTGGCGGAGTTGTGGGCATCCTGGTAGGATCCGTGGCAACCACGATCATCGGGAAAGCCATGGGAATGGACGCTCCCCCAACGCCCGGAGCCGTTATGGTCTCCTTTAGCGTGTCCGTGGGGATCGGCCTTTTATTCGGCTATATGCCTGCCAGAAGGGCAGCAGATTTAAACCCAATCGACGCCCTGCGCAGTGAGTAATAACCTAATATTTTATTGCAAATATGTCATATTGGTGATATTATTTGCATAGTTACCAAAGGAGTAGCTCTTTTTCGGGCTGCTCCTTTTGTGTAGAGGAAATTCAGAGGATCATGAGAAAGGATAGGAACTATGAAGGTTGTTGATATGCACTGTGATACCATTACAGAGCTTTTTTACCGCAAGGAGGAAGGAAAGGAATATTCCATCTTAAAGAATGACTGCCATATTGACTTGGAACGTATGCAAAAAGGGGATTACTTTCTTCAGAACTTTGCCATGTTTACAAATCTTGCAAGGCAGGAGCATCCTTTTGAATATTGCATGAAGCTTGTTGACCTTTTCTATTTGGAGATGGAAAAATATGAGGATATCATCGGTATTGTAAGAACTTACGGTGATATTGAAGAAAACCGGAAAAAAGGGAAGATGTCTGCCATGCTCACCATTGAAGAAGGTGGTGTCTGCCAGGGAGAGCCGGCATTTTTAAGAAATTTTCACCGCCTGGGAGTCCGCATGGCAACCCTTACCTGGAATTATAAAAATGAACTGGGATATCCCAACCGGATCTGGGAGGAAAACGGAGAGGCCTTTTTCCAACCGGAAACAGAGCACGGCCTTACGGAAAAAGGGATCGCTTTTGTTCAGGAAATGGAAAAACTGGGGATGATCATTGATGTGTCCCATTTGTCGGATGCGGGCATAGAAGATGTGTTCCGGTATACGGAAAAGCCGTTCGTAGCCAGCCATTCCAATGCAAGGACCATTGCTTCCAGTCCCAGGAACTTAACGGATGATATGATAAAAAGACTTTCCGAACGGGGAGGCGTTGCCGGAATCAATTATTGCGCTGATTTTCTTCATGACTGGAAAAAGGGAGAAGGGGTTTTAAGCCGGATGGAGGATATGGTTTTCCACATAAAGCATATGAAACAGGTGGGAGGCATCCAGTGTATTGGCCTTGGATCGGATTTTGACGGGATCGGGGGAAATATGGAGGTGAAATCCCCGGAGGATCTGCCTCTTTTGGAAGCCTTTATGAAAAAGGAAGGATTTTCAGAAAGTGAAATAGAAGCAGTTTTTTATGGGAATGTGCTTCGAGTCTATAAGGAAATTTTACATTAAGACAGAATTTTACATAAACTTTACATTTACGTGCATGCTATTTTACATAAATTTGATATAGTACCTACATAGCATGTCATATCATGGAAAATCGGGAGGATACTATGTCAATCACAGAGATACAAATGCTATTTAAATTTATCGGGGGCCTGGGGATGTTCCTCTATGGAATGAATGCAATGGCCGATGGGCTTCAAAAATCAGCAGGCCATAAAATGCAGCAGCTTTTAGGAGCCTTGACCAGCAACCGGCTCATGGGTGTGCTTTTGGGAACCGGAATCACTGCCATCATCCAGAGCAGTTCGGCTACCACGGTCATGGTAGTGGGCTTTGTAAACGCCGGGATCATCAATTTGGCCCAGGCCGTGGGCATTATTATGGGAGCTAATATCGGAACGACTGTTACCAGCTGGATTGTATCCATGAGCGAATGGGGAGAAATGCTTAAGCCCGAGTTTTTCGCTCCGGCCCTGGTTGGCGTAGGTGCTGTTTTAAGTCTTTTTACAGGAAGCGAAAAGAAAAAACAGATCGGAGAAATTTTAGTCGGCTTTGGTGTGCTGTTTATAGGCCTTACATTCATGTCGGATTCCATTACTCCTTACCGGAATGCTCCTATTTTCAGCCAGGCATTTTCCGTATTAGGGAGAAATCCCCTTCTTGGAATTTTAGCAGGTCTTGTGGTTACCGGCATCATTCAAAGTTCCTCAGCCTCCGTGGGAATTTTACAGACCCTGGCCCTCAATGGAATCGTAAACTGGCAGTCAGCCATCTTCATCACCCTGGGACAGAATATCGGTACCTGTGTGACTGCCCTGCTTTCCAGTATTGGAGCAAATAAAACCGCAAAGCGCGCCGCTGTAATCCACCTTCTTTTTAATGTGATCGGTGCTGTGATTTTTGGCTGCATCATGTTTGTTGTATTTAAGCTGAATCCGGTTTTTGCGGCTTCACGAATTACCAGTGTGGGCATATCCATCTTCCATACCATATTCAATGTGAGCAATACCATAATTTTATTCCCTTTTGCAGGACTTTTGGTAAAGGCTTCCGGGCTTCTTGTCCGGGAGGATAAAAAGGAAGAGCCCATGGATTCTAAGGCCCAGATGAGGCGCCATTTGGATGACAGAATTCTGGAAACCCCTTCCTTTGCAATTGAAAACGTAAACCACGAGGTGGTGAACATGGGGTATGCTGCCATGGAAAACTTAGACCTTGCAGCGGCGGCTCTTCTTGGCAGCAACAAAGCTGAGGCAAAGCTGGTGGAAAAAATGGAACAAAAGATTAATGATTATGAAAAAATACTTATTGAATATTTGGTGAAGATCAACAACCAGTCTTTAAATGAAGAGCAGCATCTGCTGGTTAAAAATTTATTTTATACGGTCAGCGATTTTGAGCGGGTCAGTGATCACTGTGAGAACTTATCGGAACTGGCGGTGGAAAAAGCAAACCGGAGCATTATTTTTTCACAAGATGCGGAAAATGAGATAAAGGAAATGCTCAAAGAAGTACGGTCTTCTCTGGAACATGCCATAAAGGCCAGAGAAACTTCCAATATGTCTGAAGTTCGTGCAGTGGTTCAATGCGAGGAGCGTGTGGACAACCTGGAGGAGGAATTAAGGGAGCGTCATATTGATCGCTTATCCGCTCAAACCTGTAAGCCGGAAAACGGAGTTATTTTTTTGGATGCACTGAGCAACCTGGAACGTATTTCAGACCATGCCCATAATATCGCCGGTTATGTGAGAGATGAAATGTAACAGAAGGCGATATGATTTTTTCCTTGTGACGGAATGTTCTGGAGGTATCCCTTTATCCACGGTGCCGATAAAACGGGGCGGGCCTTGCCAGGAAAACGTGGACAGGAAATAGAAAGGAGATTGTATGGAACTTATCTATGTGATTGAAGACGATGACAACATCAGGGATTTAATAAAAATTGCCCTGGAAGGTTTTGGCTACGAAGTGTCCGCTTTTGAGATGGCGGAGGAGGCTTTGAGGCACATTGAGTCAGATAAACCGGCGCTGGCCGTGTTTGATCTGATGCTTCCTGGAATGGATGGCCTGACAGCTATCCGCAAGATTCGGAAAAATGATTCTTTAAAAGATATTCCTATTCTTATCCTGACGGCAAAAGACAGGGAGTTTGATAAGGTGGCAGGACTGGATGGCGGAGCAGACGACTATATGACAAAGCCTTTTGGAGTCATGGAGCTGGCTGCCAGAATCCGGAGCCTTTTGCGCCGCAGCACCAGGGACCAGGCTTCATCAAATGAGCTGAACCAGTACTGTTTAAGCTTAAACAAAAAAACAAGAGAGGTTCGCTGTGACGGTGTCAAGGTTGAACTGACTTTAAAGGAGTTTGAGCTTTTACAGTATTTAATGGAGAATCATAATAAGGTGGTCACCAGGGATGAGCTTTTAAATCACATCTGGGGGTATGATTACGACGGAGAAACCAGAACACTGGACATGCATATCCGTACCCTCCGGCAAAAGCTTGGAGAAAACGGCGGCTCCTGCATTAAAACGATCCGGGGTGTGGGATATCGTTTTATTAAGACGGAAGAGTAGGGAATTCTATAACCTGGCTGCACATGCCGCAGAATGGAGGAATCTATGAGAAGCGTGATCTTTAAGAAATTTATCCGGATCATTATGGTTGTTCTGGTACTCAGCTGTACTGTTTTTTACATTGCCTCCAGCAGCGCATTGCTTAAAAATTCCAGAAAGGATATGACTTACACTTTAAAAGCCATGGATGGGATCCTGGATTATTCCGGCAATCTTGAGGGTGAGATAGAGGATCTTAAGCAGGCTTTCAGTGAAAGTCAAAGCCGTTTTACAATTATACGCATGGATGGAAGCGTTGCGGCCGATACTGGAAATGTGCCGGTCTCTTCCCTGGATAATCATTTGGACAGGGAGGAAGTGAAAGAGGCTCTTGCAGACGGGGCCGGCACTGCCAGGCGTTATTCCAATACTCTGAAAGAGAACATGCTTTATGTGGCCATCCGCTCTTCACAGGCGGATTATATTCTTCGTATGGCCATTCCTTATTCCGGAATGAAAGAATATCTGATGCTTCTGCTGCCTGCCATCTGGCTCAGCTTTCTCATGGCCATCATGTATTCTGCATTTTCTGCGGACAGTTTTTCAAAATCCATTACAAAGCCGTTAAAAGAAATTTCTCAGGAGATGCTGAAAGTAAACGGTGACTATACGGATCTTTCCTTTGAAACCTACCAGTATCCGGAAATAAATATTATAGCGGAAACCACCAGGTCAATGTCTAAAAATATAAAGGAATATTTAAATCAGATTGAGCTTGAAAAGCAGATCCGCCAGGAATTTTTCAGCAATGCTTCCCATGAACTGAAAACCCCTATTACATCGGTTCAGGGGTATGCAGAGCTTCTGGAAAGCGGAATTATTAAGGCTGAAGAACAAAAAATGGATTTCATAAGGCGCATCAAAAAGGAAGCAATCAATATGAATCATCTCATTAATGACATCCTTATGATTTCCCGGCTGGAAGCAAAAGAAGCAGAGGTTTTAAAAAGCGATGTGCGCCTGTCCATTCTTTTAGACGATATCGTTGAATCCTTAAAGCCCCTGGTAGCGTCCCATGAAGTTATCATCCATGTGGACTGCAAGCCCCTTTGCATCCATGCCAATGGGCAGCAGATGAAAGAGCTTTTTGGGAACTTGATCAGCAATGCCATAAAGTATAACAAGCCTGGAGGCCAGGTATGGGTCATCGTAACAGAAGAGGACCGAAATGTGATAATCCGTGTAAAGGACAACGGAATGGGTATCCCAAAGGAATCCTTAAACCGTATTTTTGAACGCTTTTACCGGGTGGACAAAGGGCGGAGCAAAAAGCAGGGCGGGACCGGCCTGGGGCTTTCCATTGTAAAGCACATTGTAAATTTCTATCATGGTACCATTACCGTCCGCTCAGAGCTTGATGTTGGGACGGAATTTGTCGTAAAGATTCCAATTCAGGAAAAAATATGTTAATATTGATTCAGTAAATGATAGGAGGTGTGCAGATATGGGAAGTTTTATTTTAACCTGCTGTTCAACGGTAGATATGAAGAAGGAATTTTTTGAGCAGCGTCAGATTCCCTATGTGTGTTTTCATTATACAATGGATGGCGTTACTTATCCGGATGATCTGGGGCGGAGCATTCCCTTTTCAGAGTTTTATGACCGGATTGCCAAAGGTGCAACACCTGTGACTTCCCAGGTTAATGTGGAAGAATATTGTGATTTTTTTGAACCATTTTTAAAGGAAGGCAAGGACATTCTGCACCTCACTCTTTCCTCCGGCATTTCAGGAACCTACAATTCCGCATGTGTAGCCAGAGAAGAGATGAGCTCCAGATACCCGGAAAGGCAGATTGTCATTGTGGATACCCTTAGCGCTTCTGCCGGATATGGTCTGTTGACCGATGCGGTGGCAGACTTAAGGGACAAGGGTGTTTCCCTGGAAGAAGCAAGAGAGTGGACGGAGAATAACAAGCTTTTCGTACACCACTGGTTTTTCTCTACGGACTTAACCAGCTTTAAGCGGGGAGGGAGGATCTCGGCAACCTCTGCAATGCTTGGCACTGTCCTTAATATCTGCCCCCTTATGAGCATTAATGACAAGGGACATTTGATTCCAAGGCAGAAGATCCGTACCAAGAAAAAAGCCATCCAGGAGATTGTAAAGACAATGGAATCTCATGCAAAGGATGGAAGGGATTACAGCGGGAAATGCTTTCTTTCTCATTCCGCCTGTGAAAATGATGCCAGGGAAGTGGCAGACTTAATAGAAGAACGCTTTCCCAGGCTTTCCGGTAAAGTGCAGTTAAACAGCATTGGTGCTGTCATCGGTTCCCATACAGGACCTGGCACTGTTGCATTGTTTTTCTGGGGAGATAAAAGAACGGATTAGACCAGGAAAAATATTTAGGCCAGGTGAGGCAGGAATCAACCAAAAGTTTTATCCCGGGAAAGGGTTTCCTAATCGTTAGGATGCTCTCCGGGATTTTCTTTTACATAAATACCAAAGTGTGATAAGATAGAGGCTGAACGCAAGAAAAAGGAGAGCTTTTATGAAAGGAAAAAATTCGGCACATGTGGCAGCGTTGTACGGGATGCTGATTGCACTGGCGTTTGTTCTCAGCTTTGTAGAATCACTGATCCCCATTTCTCTTGGGATACCGGGGGTAAAGCTTGGACTTGCCAATCTGGTCACAGTGGTAGGACTCTATACCGTAGGGGCAGGCGGTACGGTCGTCATCTCACTTTTGCGGATCGTCCTCACCGGCTTCACCTTTGGGAACCTGTTTGCAATGCTCTACAGCCTGGGAGGCTGGAGCTTAAGCCTTCTTTTAATGGTCTTTTGTAGAAAAAGGAACTGGATCGGCACAACTGGCACCAGCATTCTGGGCGGTGTGGGGCATAACATCGGCCAGCTCTGCGTGGCTGCCCTTGTGGTAAAGCAGGCAGGAGTGTTCTTTTATCTCCCCATGCTTCTGATTGCCGGTACGGCCGCCGGACTTGTCATAGGGATCCTGGGCGGCATGATCATAAACAGAATCAATGGTTTTATTAAAAAAATGCAATAAAAACAAAATATATCACATTGTTTTGCCGCCTTTGGAAAGGTATAATGAGATAGTTATATAAGGAGAAAAAGAAACCAGGAGGGATACCACAATGATTTATGAGGCAATTAAGAAACTGGTGCAGTACGGACTAAACACAGGCTTGATCCAGGAAACGGACCGGTTTTATGCCCTTAACCAGATCCTCGACGTGATGATGATGGACGAGTATGAGGAAGGGATAAGAGAATGCGGGGAAATAGAGTTGGAAGCTGTTTTGCAGGAATTGCTTGATTACGCCTGCCAGACCGGAATCATAGAGGAAGACAGTGTTACATACCGGGATCTGTTTGATGCAAAGCTGATGAATTGCCTGATGCCAAGACCCAGCGAAATAGAAAAAACGTTCTGGGAGCTGTATCAGTGCCAGTCGCCTCAGGCTGCAACCGGATATTATTATAAACTGAGCCAGGATTCCGATTATATCAGAAGGTACCGGATCAAAAAGGACATGCGTTGGGTGACCCCTACCAAATACGGAGATCTGGACATTACGGTAAACCTGTCAAAGCCTGAGAAAGATCCCAAGGCCATTGCAGCGGCCAAGCTTGCAAAGCAAAGCGGTTATCCAAAATGCCAGCTTTGTATGGAGAATGAAGGCTATGCAGGAAGAGCCAACCACCCTGCCAGAAATAACCACAGGGTCATCCGTCTTGAGATCAACAACAGCCAATGGGGGTTTCAGTATTCTCCCTATGTTTATTATAATGAACATTGCATTGTTTTTAACGGACAGCATATCCCCATGAAAATAGAGAGAGATACCTTTGTAAAATTGTTTGATTTTGTCAAGCTGTTTCCCCATTATTTTCTTGGCTCCAATGCGGATCTGCCTATTGTGGGAGGTTCCATCCTTTCTCATGACCATTTCCAGGGAGGAAATTATGATTTTGCCATGGCAAAGGCTCCCATGGAGGCTTGCTTCCGTATAAAAGGCTTTGACTCCGTGGAAGCCGGGATCGTGAAGTGGCCCATGTCTGTGCTCCGTACCAGAAGCAAAAACCCGGAGGACTTAATCAATCTTGGAACAAAGGTTCTCAATGCCTGGAGAGCTTATACGGATGAGGAGCTCTTTCTCTTTGCGGAAACTGACGGAGAGCCTCATAATACCATCACTCCCATTGCCAGAATGCGGGATGGAGTATATGAACTGGATCTGGTCTTAAGAAACAATATCACCACAAAAGAATTTCCGCTTGGTGTTTACCACCCTCATCAAGAGCTTCATCACATCAAAAAAGAGAATATCGGCTTAATTGAGGTCATGGGATTGGCAGTCCTGCCTTCCAGACTGAAAGAAGAGCTTAATCTGCTGGCCCAATGCATTGCAGAAGGAAAAAATATCAGGGATGACAAAACCATTGAGAAGCACGCGGACTGGGCGGAGGCTTTTCTTGGAAAATACCATGAAGTGACAAAGGAAAACGTGGAGGATATTTTAAAGAAGGAAGTTGGCCTGGTATTTGAGCGGGTGCTGGAGGATTCAGGCGTTTACAAATGTGACGAACAGGGACGGAACGGGTTTGGACGGTTCCTTGCCAGTGTGGGATTTACCCCCTGCTCACAATAGAAAGACTGTGAGAATATCAGATGGATTGGTGTTTGTAATTACCGCCCCTTTGAGGTATAGTCGAATGGGAGTGAAAGGAAATATTAAATTCACTCAATAAACGTACATAACCGGCTAAAAGGAGCCGGAGGGGAGCAGATAAACAGTCATGAAGCAGATAGAAAATAAAACACTGAGAACGCTTACAGAGTATGGACTGATCACGTTCAGCATCTGGATTATGGTGGTAGGAATCTATTTTTTTAAATTCCCAAATAATTTTGCATTCGGAGGTGTCACGGGCTTTGCATCGGTTATCAGTGCATTAACCCATTGGTCGGCCAGTGAGTTTACAAACATTGTGAACACTTTATTAATGGTGATTGGCTTTCTCTTTCTTGGACGGAACTTTGGGATTAAAACGGTTTACGCTACCATCCTGATGTCCGTATTGCTTTATTTATTGGAACGGCTGTATCCAATTACAAGGCCCCTTACAACGGAACCGCTTTTGGAACTGATCTTTGCCATCCTGTTGCCAGGCGTAGGCTCTGCGATCCTTTTTAACATCGGAGCTTCCAGCGGAGGAACGGATATTATTGCCATGATACTGAAACGGTACACCAGCCTTAATATAGGAACAGTGCTTTTGCTGGTGGATATGGCGGGTGTGATTCTGGCCTACTTTGTATTCGGACCGGAGACCGGATTATTCTCATCCCTGGGCTTAATGGCCAAATCCCTTATCATCGGCGATGTTATTGAAAATATTAATCTATGCAAGTGCTTCAGCATCATCTGTGATGATCCGGGACCTATTTGTGATTATATCATCCATGGGCTTAACCGGAGCGCCACAGTTTACGAGGCACAGGGCGCTTTCAGCCATCATAAAAAGACGGTCATTTTAACGACCATGAAACGTTCCCAGGCGCTTAAGCTTAAAAACTATATACGCACAGTGGAACCAACGGCATTTATACTCATATCCAATTCCAGTGAGATTATAGGAAAAGGCTTTCTTGCCAATTAAAAAAAACCGGAGAACAGAGATTCTCCGGTTTTTTGACGAATAAATAAGGGGATAAGATCATTTTATAGTGAATTTTGACGAAAATGTACTTTAGCACTTTAAAAACATATAAAATTAAAGCAATAAAATTGACGGCTTGTCTTTTTTGTAGTATGATACGAATTAAGTTCCAGAAAGGACGAGATTTTGGAAGGAAGAGGAGAGAAGATTATGAAGAAATCAGCAAAAGTGTTATCACTGGTTCTTGCCGGTGCCATGATGATGTCCTTAACGGCATGCGGCAGCAAAGCGCCGGAAACCACAACCGGGGCACCGGAAACCACAACTGCGGGAGAGAAGGCAAGTGAAGCGGCAGAATCCACGGCAGAAAAGACGGCAGATGGAAAGCAGTTTAAAATCGGGGTTCTCCAGCTTGTACAGCACGCAGCCTTAGATGCGTCCAACAAAGGCTTTATCCAGGCCCTTGATGATGCAGGCCTTAACTACACCGTTGACCAGCAGAATGCATCCGGCGACCAGTCTACATGCCAGACCATTGCCAGCAAGCTGGTCAATGATAAAGATGATTTGATCCTTGCCATTGCAACACCGGCAGCTCAGGCCGTGGCAGGAGCCACAAGCGATATCCCGATTCTGCTGACAGCCGTCACTGATCCGGCATCTTCAGATTTGGTTGAAAGCAATGAGAATCCGGGAGGCAATGTCAGCGGCACCTCTGATCTGACTCCTGTGAAAGAGCAGATATCCCTGTTAAAGAAGATTCTCCCTGATGCAAAAACCGTTGGAATCATTTACTGCTCCGCAGAGTCCAACTCCGAGATCCAGGCCAAGATGGCAAGAGATGCCATTGAAGCGGAAGGCATGACAGCAGTGGATTACACCGTATCCAACTCCAATGAGATCCAGACGGTTGTCACCTCCATGGTGGGCAAGGTAGACGCTCTCTATGCTCCTACGGATAATACCATTGCCGCAGGCATGGCAACCGTAAGCATGATAGCTAATGAAAACGGCATTCCGGTGATCTGCGGAGAAGAAGGCATGGTAAATGCCGGCGGTCTTGCTACATATGGCATTGACTATTATGAGCTGGGCTATTTAACCGGACAGCAGGCAGTGAAGATCTTAATGGACGGTGCGGACATTTCCAAGATGCCCATTGAATATCTTCCCTTGGATAAGTGTAAACTGACTGTTAACGAGGAAACAGCGAAGGCTCTTGGAATCGATGTTTCCAGTCTTAAATAGGCGGATTGAAACAGGAATGGAATGATCGGCAGGCGGCGCCTTATGACTGGGCCGCCTGTCAGCCATAGATGCTTTACATAAAGAATGGGGCTTTCATTTTTTATGTAAGGCATTTATGCCTATGAACGCCCTTCGGGCATACCTTTATGCCCAGAATACATGGGCAGGAAATATGAACGCCTTTCGGGCATACCTTTATGCCCAAAATACATGGGCAAGAAATATGAAATGAGAAAACATGGAGGAATGATTCATGAGTGGTTTACTGGTATCCCTTCAGGATGCAGTTGTTCAGGGGGTTTTATGGGGGATTATGGTTTTAGGGGTTTACATTACCTATAAACTGTTGGATATTGCCGATTTGACGGTGGATGGAAGCTTTGCCATGGGCGGCTGTGTATGCGCCGTCATGATACTGAATTTTCATGTGGATCCCTGGATTGCCTTGGGAATTGCAGCCATAGCCGGAATAGTGGCCGGATCCATAACAGGATTGTTACATACAATCTTTGAAATACCGGCAATTCTGGCCGGAATCCTGACACAGATCGGACTTTGGTCCATTAATCTCCGGATCATGGGGGGAAAGAGCAATGTGCCGCTTTTAAAGACAGATACAATCATGTCTAAATTTATAGCAGTATCCGGGTTAAGCAAACAGGCCGCCTCCATGACCATTGGGATTGGAGTGGCAATTGTCATGATTGCCCTTCTTTACTGGTTCTTTGGAACGGAAATCGGCAGCGCCATGCGGGCTACGGGCAATAATCAGGCCATGATCCGCGCCCAGGGTGTCAATACCAACTGGACCAAGCTTCTGGCCCTGGCCATCAGCAACGGGCTTGTGGGACTTTCCGGAGGGCTGGTGTGTCAAAGCCAGAAATATGCGGATATCGGTATGGGTACCGGCGCCATTGTCATCGGCCTTGCCGCTATTGTCATTGGTGATGTGCTCATGGGAAAATTGCGCTCCTTTGGAAGCAAGCTTACCTCTGCGGTAGTTGGCTCCGTCATATATTTTGTGATCCGTGCCGTTGTTTTGAGAATGGGCATGGATGCCAATGATATGAAGCTGCTGTCGGCTGCGATCGTAGCTGTGGCCCTTTGCGTGCCGGTCATGGCAAACAAATGGCGCATCAGGAAATCTTATACAGAGGGAGGAGAATAAACCGTGCTGGATATTAAGAATGTCAGAAAAACATTTAATAAGAACACAATCAATGAAAAAAAGGCATTGAATGGCATTGACCTCCATCTGGACGAAGGCGATTTTGTAACTGTAATCGGCGGAAACGGAGCGGGAAAATCCACAATGTTAAATATGATAGCAGGAGTGTATCCCATTGATTCCGGTAAGATCCAGATTGACGGAATCAATATTTCCAGAGATCCGGAGTATAGAAGAGCCAAGTACATTGGAAGAGTGTTTCAGGATCCCATGATGGGGACTGCCGCCGGAATGGAAATACAGGAAAATATGGCCCTGGCCTATCGCCGGGGACAGGGACGAGGTCTTGCCTGGGGAATCAGGGCCAATGAAAAGGCATTTTACCATGAGGCTCTTAAAAAGCTGGGACTTGGACTTCAGGACCGTATGACCAACAAGGTCGGGCTTCTTTCAGGCGGCCAGAGACAGGCCCTTACCCTTCTGATGGCGACTTTAAAGAAACCAAAACTTCTTCTGCTGGATGAACATACTGCAGCACTTGACCCAAAGACAGCCAAAAAGGTGCTGGAAATTACCCAGGAGATTGTAAAAGAGCAGAATCTCACCACCCTTATGATCACACATAACATGAAGGATGCCATTCAGATCGGTAACCGGCTTGTGATGATGCATGAAGGCCGCATCATTTATGATGTATCAGGGGAAGAAAAAAAGAAGCTGGAAGTGGAAGACCTTCTTAAGAAGTTTGAAGAGGCCAGCGGTGAGGAATTCTCCAATGACAGAATGATTCTGGCAAAATAGCTGGTGAAAAACATGGGACCAGGAGCCCTTTATAAGCGCTTCCGGTCCTGTTTTTTTGCTTTAACGTCCGGAAGCTTATTATTAAATGTCTTTTGGATGTATCTTTTTTAAAGGTTTGTAACATAATCTTAATAATTTTTTGCAGGTCTTATATCGCAATATGTGACATTTTATGCTATACTTAGACAAATAGGCTCATAGTCTGAATCGGCTTTCCGCTAGAATACAGGAAGATGGAGAGAAAGTACAGGATGGAAAATAATAACGACAAAAGTGACAAAAAAGATTATATAATCCGTTTGGATAAAGCCAGAAAAAAACGCAGTCAGAATGATTATAAGAAACTTTTGACACTGGGAGGCGCCGCAGTTCTTTGTGTGGCAGCAATTTCCGCCGCAGGAGTGGCGGTTAAGAATCATATCTCTGCAAAACCCGCAGGCCTTGCCACCGGATCAGAGGCCCTTTCCGCAAAAATGGCGGAACCAGAAGATTCAAAGGCAAAAGCTGAAGCTGAGTCTGAGTCCGCAGCCCAGGCGGCAAAGGAAAAAGAGGAAAAAGAAAAGATAGTTAATTCCTATAAGGATTTGGGAATTATTCAGGTATCAGGTTATTTAAACGTGAGAAAAGCACCGGGCACTGAAGAGGATGTAATCGGAAAGCTTCAGGGCGACAGCGCCTGTGATATCCTGGAGAAGACGGATACAGGCTGGTATAAGATATCTTCCGGCGGAATTGAAGGATACATAATTTCCGAATATGTTCTGACAGGGGAAGAGGCAAAGGCAAAAGCAATGGACTTGGTAAAGCTGAGAGCCGTGGTCCAGACCGACAGCATGAACATCAGGAAGGAACCTTCCACCAGCTCCGATGTGGTTGGCCAGGCGCTTTTAAGTGAACGGTATGAGGTCATAAGTCAGACAGACGGCTGGATAGAAATTCCTGCCGGGTATTTATCCGCGGACTATGTAAATCTGGAATACGGACTGAACGAGGCCAGAAAGCTGGATTTAAAGGCAATGGTGTTTAATCTCTATAAAAATATCGGAATTTCCGATGTGGATAATTATTTAAATGTAAGAGAAGAGCCCAGCGAAAACGGGAAGATCATTGGAAAGATGCCCAGTAAGGCCGCAGGAAATATTTTAGAGACCACTGACGGCTGGTATAAGATCCAGTCCGGTAAGATCACCGGCTATGTAAAATCCGATTATATTCTGACAGGGCCGGCGGCAAAGGATGAAGCCCTGCAGGTGGCAGAGCTTATGGCCATTGTCAACACGGATATGTTAAATGCCAGAACCGAACCTTCCACTGATTCGAAGATATGGACACAAATCTCCAACAATGAACGGTATCCGGTATTAAAGCAGATTGATGGCTGGATTCAGATCGAGCTGGAGGAAGACAGCAGCGCCTATGTATCCACAGATTATGTTGACGTCCGGTACGCTCTTCCTGAGGCCATCAAATTCTCTCCATTAGAGGAAAAGGCCAATGCACAGGCTTCCCTCAGGACCCAGATCGTAAATTATGCCCTGCAGTATTTGGGGAACCCCTATGTGTGGGGAGGAACCAGCCTTACCAAAGGGGCTGACTGCTCTGGATTTACCTTATCCGTTTATGCTCATTTTGGCATTGGACTGCCTCATTATTCCGGCTCTCAGGCCGGCATGGGCAAGGCGGTAAAATCCAGTGAGATGAGGCCAGGAGACCTGATTTATTACGCAAACAGCGGAGGGACCATCAACCATGTGGCCATGTATATTGGCAACGGCCAGATCGTGCATGCGGCCAGCAAGAGAAGCGGAATTAAAATTTCCACATGGAATTACCGGACACCGGTAAAGATCCGAAATATGATTGGTGATTAATTTAGAAACTCCCGGATTGAAATTTAATTGATATTTTGATTAAATTTCAATCCGGGAGTTTTTTGTTTTTCTCAGGTTTACAAATTCTGGAAAAAAGATTATAATAGGGGCATGCGTAATGTTTTTGAAAAAATAACGGTAAGGAGGAATCCGGTATGAAGACAGGTGCGGTCATTTCTGCGGCTGGGCATAAAAGTTCCGCCAGTACGTTTAATCCACTGATGCCCATTGGAGGGACAACCATTATCAGACGGATAATCATGATGTTAAAGCAGTCCGGCGTGGATCCCATTGTGGTCATAACCGGGAAAGATGCAAAGGAATTGGAAAAACACATTTCCAAGCTAAGAGTGATCTGTCTTAGAAATGAGAATTATGAAAATTCCCAGATGTTTGACAGCATCTGTACGGGTCTTAATTACATTGAGGATTTGTGCGACCGGGTTCTTGTTCTTCCGGCAAAGTTCCCCATGATGCTGCCGGAAACCATTAAAAAGATTATGAACAGCAGCCGGCCGGCTGCCTGCCCGGTTTTTGACGGCCGCAGGGGCCATCCGGTTATGATCAGCCGGGAGCTGATACCGGCCATCCGGTCATACGACGGAAACCGGGGGTTGCGGGGAGCTTTCAGACAGGCGGAAATGGATGCTTTAATTGAAGAAATCCCTGTTGATGATAAAGGAATCATAGAAGCAATCGAAACGGATGAAGACTATGCAAGAAACCGTTCTACCGGACGGGTTTCCATGCACCCGGTTGCAAATCTGTTTCTGGAATGCGACGAGATTTTCTTTGGGCCGGAAATAGCACAGTTTTTAATGCTGATTGAGCATAACGGTTCCATGCAGACGGCTTGCCGTCAGATGAACATGTCCTACAGCAAAGGCTGGAAAATCATGAAAGAGGCGGAAAAGCAGCTGGGATATCCTCTTTTGATCACCCAGTCGGGCGGAGCTGAAGGAGGATTTTCCCAGCTCACGCCAAAAACAAAGGATTTTTTAAACCGGTTCTTAAACATGGAAAAAGAATTAAATGAAAAAACAGAAGAACTGTTTTTTAAATATTTTGAGGGGGTATTGAAATGAGGCAGTTGTTTAAAACAGTTTTAGAAACACTGGAAAAAGGCGAAGATGGTGTTTTGGTAACCATTATTGCAAGTTCTGGATCCACTCCCAGAGGTGCTGGATCCCATATGCTGGTAAGGCGGGACGGGACTACAAAAGGAACGATCGGAGGCGGAGCAGTGGAATACCGGTCCATCCAAAGATCACAAAAGGCGATTGAAGAAAAGGCATCCTATATCCACAGCTTTGTACTGGGAAAGGAACAGGTAGCTGATCTGGGTATGATCTGCGGCGGTGATGTGGTGGTTTACTTCCAGTATCTGGACCATGAAAATCAGGAATTTAAGGACTTATTTAAGAAGATAGAAGAAGCCTATGACAAGGATGAAGACAGCTGGCTTATTATGGACATTACCAACGAAGCCAGATGGGGGTTGGGCCTTTACAGCAAATCAGCGGGATTTACAGGAATAAAGGGAATTGATGAAGAGGAAAGAGAACTTCTCCTTCAGCAGAAAGCGGTTCAGAAAAGCTTTGGAGAACGTAAGTATTACAGTGAGCCTTTGGTCCGGGCCGGCTGTGTCTATATTTTCGGCGGCGGTCATGTGGCACAGGAATTGGTACCGGTTCTGGCACATGTAGGATTTCGGTGTGTTGTTTTTGATGACCGGCCGGAATTTGCCAATGAAAAACTGTTTCCCCAGGCAGAGAGAACCATTGTGGGAGATTATGAGAGGATTTTTGATTACCTGGAATTAAGGGAATGCGATTATGTCTGCGTCATGACCAGAGGACACCAGTCGGATTACGTTGTTCAAAGGCAGGTGCTTACGAAAAATGCCTGCTATATCGGTGTGATTGGAAGCCGCAGGAAACTGGAGACTCTGGCTGAAAAACTTATGGCAGACGGCGTTACCAGGGAACAAATCAATAACTGCCACAGCCCTATCGGCCTGGAAATTCATGCGGAAACACCGGCTGAAATCGCCATCAGCGTGGCAGGAGAACTGATAGCTGTCAGAGCCTTGCGAGAGGGACGAAAAAAATAATGGGGGAGTTTTTATTTTTAAAAGGTGATTCCGGGGAAGGAAAAACAACCCTGCTTTTTGAATGCTTAAAGCCCTGGCACCGGATGACCGGAGGTTTTTATTCCCAACGATTGATAAATGAAGACAGAATAACCATGGGATTTCGCATGGTTCCTGCAGGTGAAGAATGGATCCCGGCAGCCTCTTATAAAAAAGGGATGACAAATGTATTTATTGAACAGACTGAAAATGGCTTCCATAAAAATCTGGAGTTTTTTAAAACCGATGGAATAGAAATTCTACGTTCTTCCCCTGAAAACAGGCTTTTGCTTTTGGATGAAATAGGCGGCATAGAGCTTTTGGTACCGGAATTTATGGAAACAGTTCTTGGCTGCATTGATAGCAAGGTACCCTGCATCGGAGTTTTAAAAAGCCGGAAGAACTTAGAATCCATGAGGACCAGAGTTCCCGCACAGCAGGAGCTGGACAAGCTCCATTCGGATTTGGAAGAAACGCTTAAAAAGAGGTCAAATGGACGCATTCTTACATTTGATCGTGAAAGAAAAGAACACATTCGGACAGAAATTAGGGAATTTTTGAGAGAATGTACGGAAAAGGAAGGAAACACATGGTAGAAAGGGACTGGATTTATAGAAAACGTTTAGGAATCATAGTGCTCTTATTTATTGCCTGCTTTTTAGGTTCTTTTTTGCTTGGCCGGTATCCGGTATACCCGGACACCCTCATAAAGGTCCTTCTCTCTGAAGTTTTTCCCATAACCCCCACATGGCCTGCCCAGACAGAGACTGTTATTTTTCGGGTTCGCCTTCCAAGAGTTTTCATGGCAGCCTTAATCGGCGCAGGATTGTCCTGCGCAGGCGCTGCTTATCAGGGGATTTTTAAAAATCCCATGGTATCACCGGATGTTCTGGGCGCCTCCTCAGGCGCAGGCCTTGGGGCTGCCCTGGGACTGTTTTTCTCCTTCGGATATAATGGAGTGACACTCAGTGCCTTTCTGTTCGGCCTTGGTGCGGTAGGAATTGTCTGTCTGGTCAGCAGCCGGGTAAAGTTTAATCCTGTGCTGGGACTGGTGCTGTCCGGAATGATGGTAAGTTCCCTTGCCTCTTCAACGGTTTCTTTTTTAAAACTGGTGGCAGATCCGACCAATACCCTTCCGGTCATTACTTATTGGCTTATGGGGAGCCTTGCATCCATCCGGCAGAAAGATGTATTATTTGCTGCACCATGGATCCTGATGGGGATGGTTCCGATTTATCTCCTTCGGTGGCGTATCAATGTTTTAAGCCTTGGTGAAGAGGAAGCAAAAAGCATGGGCATTAATACCAGAAAGCTCCGTTTCATTGTTGTAGTCAGCGCAACTTTAATTACCTCAGCTGCAGTTTCAGTAAGCGGGCATATCGGATGGGTAGGACTGGTAATTCCTCATTTTGCCAGAATGCTGGTAGGAAGTGATTACCGGAGACTGTTGCCGGCCTCTCTGCTTATGGGAGCCAGCTTTTTGTTGGTCGTGGATAATTTTGCAAGGCTTCTGGCTACCAGCGAGATCCCTATCGGCATTTTGACTGCATTTGTTGGCGCTCCTTTCTTTTTATATCTTATTTTGCGGGAAGGGAACCGGTTATAGAGGGAGGTGAGTTATGGAGCTGACAGTAAAAGATTTGAAATTCGGCTATGGCTGTTTTCCAGTACTAAAGGGTATTGATTTTTCATTCAATAAGGGTGCGCTGGTCTGCGTTCTTGGAAAAAACGGTGCGGGCAAGAGTACACTTTTTCGCTGCATCTTAGGTCTGCTAAAGGGCTATCAGGGAGAGGTTTTAATCGATGGGGCAGAATGCCGCCGCCTCTCAGAACGGGAACTGGCCGGAAAGATTGCCTATATACCACAGAATCACGATACAGCGTTCTCTTTTTCGGTTCTGGACATGGTTTTAATGGGAACAACTGCCTCCCTGCCCCGCTTTGCTGGTCCGGGACAGAAAGAAAAAGACAGGGCATTGAATGCTCTGAAGCTTTTAAGGATTGACCATATGAAGGATCGCATATTTGGGCAGATCAGCGGCGGAGAACAACAGCTTGTGCTGATTGCAAGAGCCATTGCCCAGGAAGCCAAAATACTGGTTATGGATGAACCCTGTTCCAGTCTGGATTACGGCAACCAGATCCGGGTCATGGAAGAACTTCGGGCCTTGTCGGAAAAGGGATATTTAATTGTGCAGTCCACTCATAACCCGGAGCATGTCTTTTGTTTTGCCCATAAAGCATTGGTGATGATGGATGGAAAGATAACGGCTTTGGGCCAGCCGGATAAAATCTTGACAAAAGAACTTTTAGAAGGCGTATACCAGGTGCCCATTGAGATCTACGAAGATTTAAAAAGCGGGAAAAAAATGTGTATGCCCGGAGAAAGGTAATGTGTATGTGGAAATTGTATGACAGTCTGATAGAACCAATACCAGACGATGTAAAAATAGAAGAGTATATTTCCGGAAGCCATTGGACTTCACTGACTGTCGGGGGAAATACCGGTGCGGCAGCAACAAATCCCCTTCAGACCATTCCGGGGACTGAAAAAAATATTTTGGATATGTCATGGAAGGAGGCTGCAGGGCTTATAAAATCCTGGAATTTTTCAGAGGCCAGCATAGGTGCTGCGGCGGTAAATGCCTATTATAACCAGCCGGACCGGATCAGAATGCTGGAAAAGGAAGGAACGATCAGGCAGCTTTCAAAGGAAGATGCTTTTATGGCCCATAGTGAGGATATGAAAGGGAAAAAGGTAGCGACCATCGGACATTTCTGGTTTGCAGAGGAATATTTGAAAGAAGCGGAGTCCTGTGTGATTCTGGAACGCAATCCAATGGATGGAGATTATCCTGACAGTGCCTGTGAATACATACTTTCAGACAGAGACTATGTATTTATCACTGGATTTACCCTGGTTAATAAAACGCTTCCAAGACTTCTGGAATTGTCACGGAATGCCAAAGTCATATTAGTGGGTCCCAGTGCAGCTCTTGCTCCCCAGCTTTTTGACTTTGGCGTGTGGGAGCTGGCAGGCACTCTTATTACAGATAAAAAGCTTACAGAGGAATTTGTTAAAAAAGGAGAGCACAAGGCGGTAATCCGTTCCGGTTTGCCGGTAAGGCTTTCCCTAAAATAGATATAGGCCGCAAAAGCGGCAGAATGGAGGATCATATGAAAAAAATAAAAAAGGGGCTGGTGCTTGCTGCGTTCCTTGCTGCTGCAGTGCTGGCAAATGGCTGCCAAAAAGGAAGCGGCAAGGAGGTTCCGGCCAGTCAGGCAGAATCAACGGCGTCTGTAAAAGTGGAAACTCAGGCAGAAACAGAAAGTAAGAGCGAAGCAGGGGCACAGTCAGATACCAGAGTGTTCACGGATTCGGCAGGAAGAGAAGTTACACTGCCAAAGGAAATTAATAAGATTGCTCCTTCCGGGCCTTTGGCACAGATCGTGCTTTATACCCTTTGTCCAGATAAGCTGTCAGGACTTGCTTCTGATTTTTCTGAGGGTGCAAAGCAGTATATAGATGAAAAATATTGGGCACTTCCCAAATTCGGCCAGTTTTATGGAAAGAATGCAAACTTAAATATGGAGGCCCTTATTGCGGAAAGTCCGGATGTGATCATTGACATCGGAGAAGCGAAAAAAACTGTAAAAGAGGACATGGATGCCCTTCAGGAGCAGCTTAATATGCCGGTCATTTTTATAGAGGCGGATCTGGATACCATGAGTTCTGCTTATGAAAAGCTGGGAGAGCTTACGGGAGAGACTGAACAGGCAAAGAAACTGGCGGACTATTGCAGCAACATACTGGAAAAGTCTGAAACAGCCAAAAAGCAGCTGGCAGAAAATGAAAAGAAATCGGTCTATTTTGCTTCTGGGGATGACGGACTCCATACCAATGCGGAGGGTTCTATTCATGCCCGGGTCATAGAACAGATCGGAGCAGAAAATGCAGCCAAAATTGAAAAAGTATCAAGCGGCGGAGGAAGTGAAGTATCCTTTGAGCAGCTTCTTCTGTGGCAGCCGGATATCATCATTGCGGATTCTGAAGCCCTGTACCAAACCATAACAACGGATAAGGTCTGGGGAGAATTAAATGCAGTAAAAGAGGGGAAGGTTTATCAGATACCGCCAGTTCCCTACAGCTTTATGAGCAGTCCGCCTTCTGTCAACCGGATGATCGGAATTCAGTGGCTGGGCAATCTGGTTTATCCGGAACAGTATAACGTTGATATAAAGCAGGAAGTAAAGGACTTTTACCAACTGTTTTATCATGTAACTCTTGATGATGCGCAGGCAGAAGAAATCCTGAAATAAAAAATATAGCTCCCCGGAATGGGCTCTGGTTTTTACACCAGTCCCATGTCAGGGGAGTTATTGTTTTAAAATTACTGTTGTTGGTTTTTGTTTCTATTGTAATTGATCAGACATCCGGCCTTTACGATTTCCCGTTCTTCCGGGGTCATAGCAGCAATGTGCAGCTTTATCTCATGGATCGGATTCCCTTCCTCATTTTTCACCACATAGGCGGGAATATGCTTCATATCACCGTTAAGGGCAGTGCGGATTCCAGGTACATAAATGAAATCTCCTATTTCGAAATCAGGTTCTTCATCTAAAAGGAAGGGAAGCATTCCCCAGTTCATAACATTGGAACGGTAACGCTTTGTGGCATACTCTTTCGCAATATTTGCCAGACCGCCCAGCACTCTCTGGCAGCTGGCAGCCTGCTCGCGAGCAGAGCCGTCTCCCGGTTTTACCGCGTAAATCATGCTTCCGATCTCTGTTTCCCCTGCATTCAGCTCCGGCTGTTTTAAGTAGGCGCCCAGGGCGTTAAATGCAGATTCCAGCGACGGATCGGCTTTTAGGGGATTGTTTCCGTCTTTTCTGATTTGCTCCAGTTCATTTACCTTTTTGGAACGCCCCACATATTCCGGGTCACGGCGGGACAATGTAAATTCCGCAAGGCCAAGAGGATTGGAACGGTAAGAAGAGGTCTCGCCGGAAGGAATCAGCTCATCAGTGGTGGTAACAGGATCCATGATCTTGGAGCATACCCGTAAGAGGATGTTTTCTGTCAAAGCGCTCATGGCCGGCCAGTCCTTGATGTTAGGGCCGTAAATCAGGGGAACCTCAGGCTGGGCCTTTCCAAAGCCCTGATATACCCGTCTTTCATAGGAAGATGGGTCAAAATCATAAGCAGGAATATGGTAATCCTCTCCATAGCCCTCTGAAGAGGTGAGATAGCCGCCGTTAGCCGCCGTTGCCGCAATGGAACGGGCATCCATAAGGGCGACACAGGAAATCTGTCCGCTTCCCGGCTTGGAGCCTTCCCTGTTGGGGAAGTTTCTTGTGGTGTGGCGGATGCTTAAGGAATTGTTGGAAGGCGTATCTCCTGCACCAAAGCATGGGCCGCAGAAGGCTGTGCGAACCGTTGCACCGGCTGCCATCAATTCCGAAATGGCTCCCTTTTTCACCAGATCCATGTACACCGGCTGGGAGGAAGGATAGACGGATAAGTTAAAAATATCATTTCCACAGTTTTTATTGGTCAGAATATGAGCAGCTGCCATGACGTTGGAATAATTGCCTCCGGCACAGCCTGCGATCACTCCCTGCTGGACCATCAGCTTTCCATTCACGATTTTGTCGGTCAGGGAGAGGCTTGCTTTGGAACTTCCCACAATGCGTTCTGCTTCCTGTTCCACGGTCCGGAGAATATCGCCCAGATTTTCGTTCAGTTCATCGATTTCATAGGTATTGCTTGGGTGGAAGGGCAGTGCGATCATGGGTTTGATTGTGCTTAAATCCACGTACACGACGCCATCGTAGTAAGCCACTTCTCCAGGATTCAGTTCCTTGTAAGAGTCCCCCCGTCCGTGAAGGTCCAGATATGCCTTTGTGTCTTCATCGGTTCTCCAGATGGAGGAAAGGCAGGTGGTTTCCGTTGTCATGACATCCACGCCGTTTCTGTAATCCGTATCCATGGAAGACACTCCAGGCCCTACAAATTCCATGATCTTGTTTTTTACATAGCCGCTTTGAAAGACAGCTCCGATAATGGCCAGAGCCACATCGTGAGGGCCGACATAAGACGCGGGACTTCCTGTAAGATAAATGGCCACAACGTCGGGATAAGCCACATCATAAGTATCTTTAAGAAGCTGCTTTACCAGCTCCCCGCCTCCTTCTCCAATGGCCATGGTTCCCAGGGCGCCATAGCGGGTATGGCTGTCAGAGCCAAGGATCATCCGGCCGCATCCGGCCATCATTTCCCTCATGTACTGGTGAATGACCGCAATATGAGGGGGAACAAAGATCCCGCCGTATTTTTTTGCGGCGGAAAGCCCGAATACGTGGTCATCCTCATTAATGGTGCCGCCCACTGCGCATAAGGAGTTGTGGCAGTTGGTCATAACGTATGGAATAGGAAATTCCGTAAGCCCTGATGCCCGGGCAGTCTGGATAATTCCTACAAATGTAATATCGTGGGAGGCCATGGAGTCAAAACGGAGCTTCAAATGCTCCATGTCATCGGAAGTATTGTGTTCCTTTAAAATGGAATAGGCGATGGTACCCTTTTGGGCTTCAGCCTTATCTGCAGCCTTTCCTGTAAGGGCAGCCACTTTTAAAGCTTCCTGTTCCGGAACCAGTTCTCTTCCGTGAACAAGATAAGCCCCGCCGTCATACAATTTCACCATATGCTATCTTTCCTCTCTTTTTTTGTAGGAAATAGTTTCTCCTACGTATTTTGTTGCCGGACGCATGATTCTTCCGTCATACAGCTTGTTTTCGATATTGTGTGCCAGCCAGCCTGCCATACGTGAGCAGACGAACAGAGGCGTGTACATATCTTCTGGTATCTGTAACATATTATAAGCGAAACCGCTGTAGAAGTCTACATTGTTTGACAGGGTTTTTCCGTTTCCAGCCAGGCAGGCTTTGGCAACCTTTTCAAATTTTGTCAGGAATTCGTATTCATCTTCCCTGTTTTTTTGTTTGGCAAGCTTTTCGCAGCAGACCTTTAATAAATCCGCACGAGGATCGGAAACCGTATAGACCGCGTGGCCAAGCCCGTATACAAGACCGGAATTGTCATAAAAATCCTTTGCAAGAATCCTCTGAATCACGGATTTCATCTGGGCTTCCGTAGCCTTTATACCGATTTCTTTTTCAATGGCCTTGATCATTTCGCTGCAGTGGATGTTGGCACCGCCGTGCTTTGGCCCTTTTAAAGAGCCGATGGAAGCGGAAATGGCCGAATAAATATCGGTTCCGGTAGAAGATATGACCACATTGGTAAAGGTGGAGTTGTTTCCGCCGCCATGGTCTGCGTGGATCATTAACATCACATCCAGTAAATCTGCTTCCTGCTTGGTAAAGACACCGTCACGGCGCAGCATGTAGAGTATGTTTTCTGCCATGGAATATTCCGGCTTTGGATAATGTATGATCAGGCTGTCTCTGTCGTAGTGATGGACCTTGCTCTGGTATGCGTAGACGGAAAGGGAGGGAAGCTTTGCCAGGATGTTGATTCCCTTTAAAAGCGTCTGATAGGGATCTACATTATCCGGCTCCTCGTCATAATCGTAAAGAGCCAGAATGCTGCGCTGAAGGCTGTTCATCAGATTGCGGGAAGGAGTGCGGAGCATATTTTTCTCCAGGAACTCATCGGGAAGATGATAATGCTGGCGAAGGGTGGCTGTGAATTCTTTTAATTCCTTTTTGGAAGGAAGATATCCAAAGAGAAGCAAAAATGAAGTTTCTTCAAAGCCGTAACGTTCACTGCTTTTTCCGCTTACCAGGTCGCTGATCTCAATTCCCCGGTAGTAGAGCTTGCCGGGAACATTGACCTTTTTCCCGTCTTCAATTTCATAGCCAACTACATCAGATACCCGGGTCAAACCGACCCTGACTCCGGTGCCGTCTTCGTTGCGGAGTCCTTTTTTTACGTTGTGTTCCTTAAATAAATGGTTTGGAATATCCGTGAAATTCGAGGATTTTCCAAAAGTTTGTGCAATAAAAAAGTTGTTCATGAAACCATCTCTCCTTTTTTCGGTTAAGCCACAGCCATAAGTGTATGTATCCGTTTATAGAAAAGCAGCGCAAAAGGATCTCTCCGGCGCTGCCTCCATTGGCAAGAATGTGACTTGTTTTATGTTGTTTGGTAGTTTAACATGGAAAAGTATCAAAGTCAATAACTTGTTGCAATCACAATCAAAATATTGTTATTCCCTCAGGATGCTGACTGGCCTTTTGGATGGAAAGGCGAAATCCGGTTTTGCGATTCTCAAGCATATTTTTATGGTTTTCTCCACATTATAAGACAATACCAAATTTAGAGTAAAACAGGAGGTTTTTAAGGTGAGAGAGCATCAGTATAACAATAACCGGAAAAATGAAGAGTCGGATGAAAGGCAGAATGAGCCTTCTGACAATGCACGCAAGGAAAACCTTGATGAAAAAAAGACAGAAAAAGATATTGAACAGAAAGAAGATGAAAGGCTGGAAGAATATGGCCAGATGACTTTGGATGACAATGAAAACAAACGGAAAATTCATTTGATTACCATTATCGGCGAGGTGGAAGGCCATGAGAATCTGTCCAGCAACAGCAAGGCCACAAAGTATGACCACATACTTCCCAAGCTGGCTGAAATTGAAGACGACGATTCAGTGGACGGGCTTTTGGTTCTCTTAAACACCTCAGGCGGTGATGTGGATGCAGGACTGGCCATTGCAGAGATGATCGCCTCCTTAAGTGTGCCAACCGTGTCCCTGGTTCTTGGGGGCAGCCATTCCATTGGAGTTCCTTTAGCAGTCTGCACGGATTATTCTTTTATCGTGCCAACCGGAACCATGATGATTCATCCGGTGAGAATGACGGGAATGGTGATTGGAGCTTCCCAGACTTATGAATATTTTGAAATGATACAGGACCGGATCTTAAGCTTTGTCTCCAGCCACGCAGAAATTGCCTACGACCAGTTAAAGCGTCTTATGCTGAATACGGAAATGCTCACCAGGGATTTGGGCACTGTGCTGGTAGGCGAGGAAACCGTAAAGGTAGGCCTGATTAATGAGGTGGGCGGAATCAAGGATGCTTTAAAAAAATTGTATGAACTGATGGAAACTGCTTCCCGTTAATCGTTGCAATTCTCCCGATTTTTTTGTATACTGTTACCAACGGATAGAAGGGGGAAGTATTGTGCCTGAGACAACAAAGAAACGGACAACAGCAAAAAAAGGAAAAAACGGGAGAACAAGAAACACCGGCTCCAAAAAAAATGTGGTTTTGCCGGAACCGGAATTTATCCATTCAGAAGTAGTGATCATTATGTCATTTTTGGCTGCGGCCATTCTGTTTTTAAGCAACTTTCATTTATGCGGCGTGGTGGGAGATTTTCTGAGGAGCATACAGCTTGGCATATTTGGAAGTGTGGGATATATTGCACCTGTGCTGCTGTTTGCAGGAACAGCGTTTTACATTTCCAATCAGGGAAATCCCAGGGCCGCTTTTAAACTGGCGTCTTTTGTTCTGGCGCTGGTTTCTTTGTGTGGATTTTTACAGCTCCTTTTTGGAGGAAAAACCGGCGGTGAAATGGGACTTGCCGACATTTACTTTGAGGCTTCTGTCAGCGGAAGAGGAGGCGGTCTTATTGGCGGACTTCTGGCCGGAGGGCTTGCCTCCATTATCGGCGTTGTGGGAGCATACCTGGTAATAGGAGTCCTTCTTATCATATCTGCAGTCTGCATTACGGAAAAATCTTTTGTAGATATAGTGAAAAAGGGAAGCGGAAAGGCATATCGCCATGCCAAAGAAAATGTGGACATACGCATGGAGATCCATGCAAAGCGCCAGGAGGCCCGCAGACAGCTTTGGGAAGAGCAGAAGCTTCGGGGTGTCAATTTAGAGGCCACAAAGCTGGAGGCAATCCAGGAGGAGAGCCTTCCCCAACCGGCTGAAGAAATTCCAAGTGACCTTGGAGAGGATATTGTGGCCCAGGCAAACCGCTTATCAGCCCTTACCTCTTTGGAAACAGACGAACCCAATCCTGCGGATGTTTTCCGGGGAAGCATTTCGCCTGTGCCGGAAAATGAGGAAGATATTGTTCCCTTTGATCCGGATGGGGAAGTTGCATCCTTTGCAGGAGCGTTGGAAGAACCTTCTATATATATGAAGAAAGACATGAGAACCTTAAAGGAAATGGAGGTCGTGGAAGAGGACCTCTATCCAGTGGAAGAAAATGACAGCTTTTCCATTCCCGAGGAGCCAAAGCAGGTGGTCACAGCTTCCGGCAAGATCATAGAGACAGACACGGAAGCCCTCCAGAAAAAGCTGGAAAAGAAACGGGAAGAATCGGCAAAGGAAGACGGTTTAAGCGTTATCCAGGAAATCAAACAAAAACAGGAGACCGTGAAGCTGGAATATAAATTTCCGCCTCTCACTCTCTTAAAAAAAGGAAAAGCATCGGTGTTTTCCGATCGGGAGTACAAGGATACTGCCATCAAGCTTCAACGCACCCTTCAGAATTTCGGTGTTGGCGTTACAGTAACCAATATAAGCTGCGGACCTTCTGTAACCAGGTATGAGCTTCATCCGGAGCAAGGAGTAAAGGTCAGTAAGATCGTAGGCCTGGCAGATGACATTAAATTGAGCCTGGCGGCCGCGGATATCCGCATTGAAGCTCCCATACCCGGAAAATCAGCGGTGGGAATCGAAGTGCCCAATAAAGAGAACCAAATGGTATACCTGCGGGATATTCTGGAGGTGGATGGCTTTCAGAAACATTCCTCCAAAATTGCCTTTGCAGTTGGCAAAGACATCGGCGGCCAGGTGGTTGTGACCGACATTGCAAAGATGCCCCACCTTTTGATCGCCGGAGCTACTGGTTCCGGTAAATCCGTGTGTATCAACACCTTGATCATGAGCATTATTTTTAAGGCGGATCCAGAGGATGTGAAGCTGATCATGGTGGACCCAAAAGTGGTGGAATTAAGTGTTTATAACGGAATCCCCCATTTGCTTCTCCCGGTGGTCACTGACCCGAAAAAGGCTTCCGGTGCCCTTAACTGGGCGGTTGCAGAGATGACGGACCGTTATAATAAATTTGCCCAGTACAATGTCAGGGAAATCAAGGGATATAATGAGAAGGTGGAAAGCCTGAAGGACATTGAGGATGAGAATAAGCCTAAAAAGATGCCCCAGATCGTCATCATCATTGACGAGCTTGCGGATCTGATGATGGTGGCTCCCGGAGAAGTGGAGGATTCCATCTGCCGTCTGGCCCAGCTTGCCAGAGCAGCGGGCATTCACTTGGTCATTGCCACCCAGCGTCCATCGGTCAATGTCATAACCGGACTGATCAAGGCCAATGTTCCATCCAGGGTGGCTTTTGCGGTTTCCTCTGGTGTGGATTCCAGGACCATCATAGATATGAACGGTGCGGAAAAGCTTCTTGGAAAAGGTGATATGCTGTTTTATCCTGCAGGTTATCCAAAGCCCATGCGTGTTCAGGGAGCTTTTGTATCAGATTCTGAAGTCTCCAAGGTGGTGGATTTCTTAACAGAACAGGGAATGACAGCGGACTATAATCCGGAAGTGGAAAGCATGATTACTTCCGTGCCTGTAAGCGGAGAAGCAAAGGGCGGCGGAAATGACAGGGATGAATATTTTGTCCAGGCCGGGAAATTTATCATTGAAAAGGACAAAGCCTCCATTGGCATGCTTCAGAGAATGTTTAAAATAGGCTTTAACCGGGCAGCCCGGATCATGGACCAGCTTGCAGAAGCCGGTGTGGTAGGGGAAGAAGAAGGAACCAAACCCCGTAAGGTGTTGATGAGCCTGGAGGAATTTGAGGAAATGCTTTCTCAGGGCTATTAAATAGAACTGTGTCATTTACATAGAAGGAGGACTAGGGAATGAAAACAGATATTGAAATCGCACAGGAGGCAAACATGCTGCCAATTAAAGAGGTGGCTGCTTCCTATGGAATCATTGAGGATGAGCTGGAACTTTACGGAAAATACAAGGCAAAACTGACCGACGGGCTGTGGGAGCGGGTAAAGGACCGTCCTGACGGCAAACTGGTGCTTGTAACCGCCATCAATCCCACTCCTGCAGGGGAAGGGAAAACCACCACTACCGTAGGCCTTGGCCAGGCATTGGGGAAAATGGGAAAAAATGCCATCATTGCCCTCAGGGAACCTTCTCTTGGACCCTGCTTTGGCATCAAGGGAGGAGCAGCAGGCGGCGGATATGCCCAGGTTGTGCCCATGGAAGACTTAAATCTTCATTTTACCGGTGATTTTCATGCCATAACCTCGGCAAACAACTTACTTGCAGCTTTGCTTGACAATCATATTCACCAGGGCAACGCTCTTGGAATCGATACCCGTCAGATTCTCTGGAAGCGCTGTCTGGACATGAATGACCGTGCCCTGAGAAACGTTGTAGTGGGCCTTGGTTCCAAGGCAGAGGGCTTTGTAAGGGAGGATCACTTTGTGATCACGGTTGCATCGGAAATCATGGCCATTCTTTGCCTTGCAAATGATATGGAAGATTTAAAAGAACGGCTGGGAAGAATCATTGCAGCATATAATTATGCTGGGGAGCCTGTGACAGCCGCCCAGTTAAACGCAGTAGGAGCTATGGCAGCTTTATTAAAGGATGCCTTAAAGCCCAATCTCATACAGACCCTGGAGCATACCGGCGCCATCATTCACGGCGGTCCCTTTGCAAACATCGCCCACGGCTGCAACAGTGTCCGCGCCACCAAGACAGCCTTAAAGCTGGCAGATGTGGTTGTGACTGAGGCAGGGTTTGGAGCAGATTTAGGTGCGGAAAAATTCCTTGATATTAAATGCAGAAAGGCTGGATTAAAGCCTGATGCCATTGTGCTGGTTGCAACGGTGAGAGCGCTTAAATACAACGGCGGAGTACCAAAGGACCAATTAAAGGATGAGAACTTAGAAGCCCTTGAAAAAGGCATCGTGAATCTGGAAAAGCACATTGAAAATATGATGAAATACGGCGTTCCTGTCATTGTTACCTTAAATTCCTTTATCACCGACACAGAGGCAGAATACCGGTTTGTGAAAAAGTTCTGTGAAGAAAGAGGATGTGAATTCGCCTTGTCCCAGGTGTGGGAAAAAGGAGGAGAGGGCGGCATAGAGCTGGCAGAGAAGGTCCTTTATACCCTGGAAAATAAGAAAAGTAATTTTGCCCCCATTTATCCTGATGAAATGGGTCTGGAAGATAAGATCGCCACAGTTGCAAGGGAAATCTACGGTGCAAATGGAGTCACCTATGCTCCGGCGGCTTTAAAGGCCATAAGAAAATTTGAAGAAATGGGCTTTGGCAGCCTTCCCGTATGCATGGCAAAGACACAATATTCTTTATCTGATGATCAGACAAAGCTTGGCAGGCCGGAAGGCTTTGACATTACTGTTCGGGATGCTTATGTATCCGCCGGAGCCGGTTTTGTGGTTATTCTGACCGGGGCCATTATGACCATGCCAGGCCTTCCAAAGAAGCCGGCTGCAGATAATATTGACGTAAATGAAGATGGGATAATCACCGGATTATTCTGATTGGGAGGTTTTATGAAATTTAGAGAATGGCTAAAAGACTTGACATATGAGGTATTACAGGGAAGCCTGGACGTGGATGCAGAGGATGTGATTTATGACTCCAGAAAGGCCCAAAAAGGCGTTGTATTCGTCTGCATGAAGGGCACAAGAACCGACTCCCATGAATTTATCCCGGAAGTAGTGGAGGCAGGGGTGCAGATCCTTGTGGTGGAACGAAAGATAAATATTCCGGATGGCGTAACCGCCATTCTCGTACATAATGCAAGAGAAGCGCTGGCTCTTTTATCTGCCGCCAGGTTCGGCTATCCGGCCGAAAAGATGGTGACCATCGGCGTGACAGGAACCAAAGGAAAGACCACTACCACGCACATGATCAAAACAATTTTGGAAGCCTGCGGAAAAAAAGTCGGAATGATCGGAACCACAGGCATTGTCATCGGCCAGGAAGTGACGCCTACGGTAAATACGACCCCAGAATCTTATGAACTTCACCAGGCCTTTCACAACATGGCAGAAGCCGGCTGTGAATACATGGTAATGGAGGTTTCATCCCAGGCGTTTAAAATGCACCGGGTGGATGGACTCTGCTTTGATTACGGACTGTTTACCAACATTTCTCCTGACCATATCGGTCCGGATGAGCATGAAAGTTTTGAAGAATATCTTTTTTATAAATCCCGGATCTTTTGCTGCTCCAAGGTGGGCATCATGAACGGGGATGATGAGCATTGGACTGAAGTGGTAAAGGATGCTTCCTGCAGGATCTATTCCTTTTCCATGGAGAAAAAGGGCACGGACTTTCAGGCAGAGGCCATCCGTTACATTGCCCATCCGGATTTTGTGGGACTGGAATTTGACATCAAAGGGGCCTGTGAGCTTTCTGTCCGGGTGAATATCCCGGGACGTTTTAACGTTGCCAATGCATTGGCTGCAGTCAGCGTTTTAAGCTTTTTAGGACTTCCCAAAGAGAATATCTGCCATGGGCTGGAACATTTAAACGTGAACGGCCGTATGGAAATCGTATATGCCTCTGAAAAATGCACGGTGATCGTAGATTATGCCCATAATGCGGTCAGCATGGAAAGCCTGCTTTCCACCCTCAGGGATTATCATCCCAAACGTCTTGTCTGTGTCTTTGGATGCGGCGGAAACCGTTCCAAGGACCGGCGCATTTCCATGGGAGACAGCGCAGGGCGTCTGGCGGATTTTACGATCCTCACTGCGGATAATTCCAGATATGAAAAAACGGAAGATATTATTGCAGATATCCGCGGAAGCCTTGAAAAGGCCGGAGGAAAATTCATAGAAATTCCGGACCGCGGGGATGCCATCCGTTACAGCATCACCTATGCCCAGCCAGGCGACATGATCGCCATTATAGGAAAAGGACATGAAGATTACCAGGAGATGAACGGAGTCCGTCACCACTTTTCAGACCGGGAAGAAGTCTTAAAAGCGGTGGATGCCCAGCTTTCAAAGGAAGCTTAAAAAGGAAGGCAGAGACGATAAAGAAAATGCCGGAAGCCGTAGGAAAATGCGGCTTTCGGCATTTCCGCGGTAGACGGCAGATGGAATGCCCTTTGGGCAGGAAAGTGGAAACACCCTTCGGGTATACCTTTATGCCCAAAAGGCATGGGCAGGAAATAGGAAACACCCTTCGGGTATACCTTTATGCCCAAAAGGCATGGGCAGGAAATAGGAAACACCCTTCGGGTATACCTTTATGCCCAAAAGGCATGGGCAGGAAATAGGAAAGGAATGTACGCCTGGGGCGCACATGGAGTGGAGGAAGCAATGGTAAATATGACGGTAAAGGAAATACTTTCAGCCACAGGCGGAAGACTTCTTTGCGGAAGTGAGAATACGGTTCTGGAACACATAAGCATTGATTCCAGAAATATGAAAGGAAACGACTTGTTTGTTCCGATCATCGGGGAGAAAGTGGATGCCCACGGTTTTATCGGGCAGGCTTTTGACAATGGAGCGGCAGCGGCTCTTACCAGTGAACATGATGTCATGGACTCAGTCAGACCATGGATCCGGGTGGAAGATACGAAAACGGCTCTTCAGGCCATTGGAAGCTATTACAGGGACCGCCTGACCCTTCCTCTGGTGGGAATCACGGGAAGCGTGGGCAAAACCACTACAAGAGAGATGGTGGCCTGCGCCCTGTCTGCAGGTTATTCCGTTTACAAGACGCCTGGAAACCATAACAGCCAGGTAGGGGTGCCTATTACCATATCAGAGATCTCTCCGGCAGATGAAATCGGAGTTATTGAGCTGGGGATGAGTGAGCCGGGAGAGCTGACAGTCATTGCCAAAATTGCAAAGATCCAGATGGCCGTGATCACCAACATCGGAGTTACCCATATTGAGCAGCTGGGTTCCCAGGAAAATATTTACAGGGAAAAGCTGACCATTCAGGATGGGTTGGCGGAAGGCGGAATCCTCTTTTTAAATGGGGATGACCAGCTTTTAAAGGTGACAGAGGCAAAAAAAGGCTGCAGGACCATTTATTACGGAACAGGGGAAAACTGTGATTACAGGGCTTTGGATGTTCATTTGGAAGAAGGTTTTCCTGCCTTTACGGCGGCTTTCGGCCAGAAAAGAATCCCGGTGCGCCTGGCGGTAATGGGAAGCCATAATGTGTTAAATGCCATGGTATCTCTTGCAGTGGCTTCTGAATGCGGCATCCCCATGGAGAAGGCTGCAAAATTCCTTCAGGAATTTACCGGTTTTAAGAACCGGCAGCAGATCTATCATGTTGGAGGAATGACCATTATTGATGATACATATAATGCCAGCCCTGTTTCCATGAAAGCCGGACTGGAGGTTTTAGGTTCCATAACAAAGGCGGAACGAAGAATCGCCGTATTGGCCGACATGAAGGAGCTGGGAGAAAAAGCCCGGTCATACCATTATGAAATCGGAGAATATATTGCAGAGCATCCAATAGATGAGGTGGTCACCTTGGGAGAACTGGCAGGGGAGATTGCCAGAGCTGTAAAAGAACACGCGCCTCATATCCTGGTAAAGGAATTTATGGAACAGGATCTTCTGATGCCTTATTTAAAAGAGGAATTAAGGGAAGGGGACTGTGTGCTGTTTAAGGGCTCCAACACCATGAAGCTGGGTCCGGTGGCAGAGGCATTTTACCGGAGTTGACAGTCCTTTCATCTGAAGACTGTGGAGCATAAGGGTGTTTTGAGCAGAAAAGAGGAAACACCCTGCGGGTATACCTTTATGTTCAAAAAGCATGAACAGAAAAGAGGAAAGCAATGTTAGAACGATTTGCCCGGATTATTATTGATATTTCCCATGAAAAGGTTGACAGAACCTTTGATTACCGGATTCCTGCCGGGCTTCTTGAGGAAGTGGCTGTGGGGTCTCTGGTTTTGATACCTTTTGGAAAAGGAAACTCCATGCGGAAAGGATATGTGGTCGGTATTACAGACCATGCGGATTATGATCCGGATAAGATAAAAGAGATAGCAGGGATCGTAACCGATGGCATATCAGCGGAATCCCTGCTCATTTCCCTGGCATGGTGGCTGAAAGAACGGTATGGCTCCACCATGAACCAGGCATTAAAAACCGTGCTTCCTGTAAAGCAGAAGGTAAAACCAAAGGAAAAAAAGGTGCTTAAAAGCCTTTTGGACCATTCCCAGCTTTTAAAAGCCCTGGAGGAAGCGGAAAAAAAGAGTTATAAAGCCAGGGCACGCCTGTTTCAGGCGCTATTGAAAAATCCCGTGATTCCCTATGAAATTGCAGTCAACCAGATGAATCTTTCAGCAGCCACTTTAAAGCCGGTTATTGAAAAGGGATATGTCAGCCTTGATTGTGAGGAGATCTACAGAAATCCTGTTAAAACAGAGGCAAAAGAAGGGAACAGGGTGCTTTTAAACGAGGAACAGCAAGCCATTGCAGACAGCTTTTGCCTGGATTATTCCAAGAACATAAGAAAAACTTATCTGATTCACGGCATTACAGGAAGCGGCAAAACAGAGGTTTACATGGAACTGATTCAAAAAGTTATAGAGGATGGAAAGCAGGTAATCGTTCTCATCCCGGAAATTGCCCTGACCTATCAGACTGTCCTTCGTTTTTATGGAAGATTTGGGAACAGGGTATCCATTATCAATTCAAGATTGTCGGCAGGGGAACGGTATGATCAGTTTGAACGGGCAAGAAACGGGGATATTGATATTATGATCGGTCCCCGCTCAGCCCTGTTTACTCCATTTTCCCGCCTCGGCCTGATTCTTATAGATGAAGAGCATGAAGGGGCATATAAAAGTGAAGTGTCTCCAAGATACCATGCCAGGGAGGTGGCCGTAAAAAGAGCCTCCATGCAGGGAGCATCTCTTGTTTTAGGTTCGGCAACCCCCTCTTTGGAGGCTTATACAAAAGCCCTTCAGGGAGAATACCAGCTTTTCCGTCTGACAGAAAGGGCCAAAAAAAACAGCCGCCTGGCGGCTGTATCCATGGTGGATTTAAGGCAGGAACTTAAGGAAGGCAACAAGTCCATTTTCAGCAGGAGCTTAAAGGCACTGATCGAAGACCGGCTGGAAAGGCGGGAGCAGATTATGCTGTTTATGAACAGGCGGGGCTATGCGAACTTTGTATCCTGCCGCTCCTGCGGAGAAGCAATCCGCTGCCCTCACTGTGATGTGACCCTGACACTTCATAATAACAGCCGCCTTGTATGCCATTATTGCGGACATTCCATATCAATGCCGGACCATTGTCCGTCCTGCGGTTCTCCCTATATAGCCAATTTCGGAGTGGGAACCCAGAAAATCGAACAGATGACTAAAAAAATGTTCCCGGCTGCCAGAGTCCTGCGAATGGATTTAGATACAACCTCTAAAAAAGGAGGCCATGAAGAGATACTCACCGCCTTTTCAGAAGGGGAGGCAGACATCCTCATCGGCACCCAGATGATCGTAAAGGGCCATGATTTTCCCAATGTGACCCTGGTAGGGGTATTGGCTGCGGACTTGTCTTTAAATACTCCGGACTACCGCTCCGCAGAACGGACATTCCAGCTGCTGACCCAGGCGGCAGGAAGGGCAGGCCGGGATTTCCGAAACGGTGATGTGGTCATCCAGACCTACAGTCCGGAGCATTACAGCATTGTATCTGCCGCAAACCAGGACTATGAAGCGTTTTACTTACAGGAAATGGCATACCGCCGCCTGATGAAATATCCTCCGGCAAGCGGCCTTTTAACTGTTCAGTTTTCTTCCAGACAGGAAAACTGCCTGAATGAAGTTTCTGCAGCTGTCGCCGGTTTTATCGGCCCCCTTACGGAACAGGAAGGGGTACAGGTCATCGGCCCTGTAGAAGCATCTGTATACAAAATTAATGATATCTATAGAAAAATTTTATACTTGAAACAAGAAAACTATGATATACTAATAAAAATCAGGGATCAGATCGACTTTTTTTCAGAAGAAAACCGGCCATTGTTTGACCCGGTAATGATCCAATATGATTTTTCATAAATGAGAGGATAAAGGAAAATGGCAATTAGAAAGATTAGAACCATTGGAGATGAAATTTTAAGGAAACACTGCAAGCCTGTAAAAGAGGTCACACCAAGGATTAACGAGCTGATCGAGGATATGTTTGAGACCATGTACGATTCCAACGGAGTCGGCCTTGCGGCTTCCCAGGTGGGAGTTTTAAAACAGATCGTAGTCATTGACGTGGAAGATGGCAACCAGTATGTTCTCATTAATCCGGAAATCATGGAAACAAGCGGAAGCCAGACCGGACCGGAAGGATGCCTTAGCGTACCTGGAAAATCCGGAACTGTCACAAGGCCTGAGTACGTAAAAATAAAAGCTTATGATGCTGACATGAAGCTCTATGAACTGGAAGGGGAAGGGCTCTTAGCCCGGGCAATCTGCCATGAATGCGATCATTTAAACGGTGATTTATACGTAGACAAGGTGGAAGGTGAGCTGGAGGATGTTACCCCTGATGAGGATGAAGAAGGAGAGGTCGAAGAATAATTATGCGTATCATATTTATGGGAACGCCTGATTTTTCCGTTCCCGCTCTTGTGGCTTTAAAAGAGGCCGGGCATGAAATCCTTGCGGTAGTTACCCAGCCGGACAAACCCAAAGGAAGAGGAAAGGAAGTCCAGATGACTCCTGTAAAGGAGAAAGCAATGGAATATCAAATCCCTGTTTATCAGCCGGTTAAGGCCAGGGTTCCGGAGTTTGTTAAAATTCTGTCAGATATGGCTCCAGAACTGATTGTGGTGGTCGCTTTCGGGCAGCTCCTGCCGAAAACCATTCTGGATATCCCTAAATACGGCTGTGTGAACATCCATGCCTCCCTGCTTCCCAAGTACCGCGGCGCATCTCCCATACAGTATGCGGTTATTAACGGGGAAAAGGAAAGCGGAGTTACGACCATGATGATGGCGGAATTCCTGGATACAGGAGATATGCTGGATCAGGAAACAATTGTTTTGGATAAAAAGGAAACCTTTGGCAGCCTTCATGATAAGCTGAGCAGCATGGGAGGCAGGCTTATTTTAAAAACCATAGAAAAACTGGAAGATGGAACTGCCGTCCGAATCCCTCAGGATGACTCCGGGACCTGCTATGTAGGCATGATAAAAAAGTCCATGGGAGATATAGACTGGTCCATGGATGCAGCATCCATTGAACGCCTGATCCGGGGCTTAAACCCATGGCCCAGCGCTTACACTGCCTGGAATGGAAAAGTGATGAAATTGTGGGAAGCTGAGGTTATAGATAAAGAATATGAGGGAGTCTGTGGCCAGGTAACAGAAGTTGGCAGGGACTCTCTGGTCATAAAGACCGGGAAAGGCGGTTTATCCATCCGTAAGCTGCAGCTGCAGGGAAAAAAATGTATGGATATTGATGCGTTTCTTCGCGGATATCCGATTGCAGCAGGCACTGTTTTGGAGAGGCTTGCGGACAAAAAAGAGGAACGCCCTGAGGGCATACCTTCATGCCCGGAAAACGTGGGCAAAAAAGAGGAAAGGGGAGTCTGATTATGTATTATGGCGGTATGATGGGATATTATATGGATCCGACCTGGATCCTTGTTATCATCGGAGCAGTTTTGTCTATGGCAGCATCTGCAAGGGTGAACAGTACATTTAACAAATATTCAAAGGTGCGAAGCATGTCCGGGATGACCGGAGCGGAAGCGGCAAAACGCCTGCTCAGTTCCCAGGGCATTTATGATGTTCAGGTAAGGTCTGTCGGCGGGCAGCTCACGGATCATTATGACCCCAGGACCAAGACGGTGAATCTGTCTGATTCTGTTTACAGCTCCACATCAGTGGCTGCAATCGGCGTTGCTGCCCATGAATGCGGTCATGTTATGCAGGATAACACAGGGTATATTCCTTTAAAGCTCCGGGGAGCCATTGTTCCGGCAGCTAATATCGGGTCCAAGGCAGCCCTGCCTCTTATCATTCTTGGCGTTATCATAGGAGGAATGGGTTCTCCTTTAGTTAACATCGGGCTGATTCTCTTTTCCCTGGCTGTTATTTTCCAGCTGATTACCCTGCCCGTGGAATTTAATGCTTCCAGCCGTGCGGTCACTCTTCTTGGCCAGGTGGGAATTTTAGGAGATCAGGAATTGGGTTATACCAGAAAAGTGCTGGGTGCGGCAGCCCTTACCTATGTGGCGGCACTTGCAGCGACCGTGCTTCAGCTTTTAAGGTTGGTCATCTTGTTCGGAGGAAGAAGAGATAATGACTAAGGAGACGGTCACCATGGCAGGAAACGGGGAACGCCCCGGTAGCATACCTTTAGGCCCAAAAGGCATGGGCAGAGACAGGGAAATCGCTCTGGATATCTTATTGGAGATTCTGGAGCGGGGTGGCTACAGCCATATCATCCTGCGCCAGGCCTTAACCAAGTATCAGTACCTGGATAAATCAGAACGGGCCTTTATTTCCAGGGTCGTAGAAGGAACTGTGGAATACCTGCTTCAGATCGATTATATCATTGATTCCATTTCCAATACAAAGGTCAAAAAGATGAAGCCGGTGGTACGCACCATCCTTCGCATGTCGGTTTACCAGCTTCTTTATATGGACCGTGTTCCCGATTCCGCCGTGTGCAACGAAGCGGTAAAGCTTGCGGTAAAGCGGAAATTCACAGGGTTAAAGGGCTTTGTCAACGGTGTATTGAGGAATATTTCCAGAAATAAAGAGGGCTTTACCTGGCCGGATGATTCTGTCCGCTATTCCATGCCGGCTTGGATTGTATCCATGTGGGAGAAAGCTTATGGCAGGGAAACAGCAATTATTATGATGGAATCTTTTTTAAAGAATAAAAAGATGACTGTCCGCTGCAATTTTGCAAAGGCTTCTAAAGAAGAAATCCTGCAAAGTCTTAGAAATCAGGGGGCAGAAGTCAGTGAATCCGGAATTTCAGAAGCAGTGCTCTGCATTGAAAAATATGATTATCTGGAAGGTCTGGAGGCATTCCAAAAGGGATATATCCAGGTACAGGATTTAAGCTCCAGCCTTGTAGGCGAAATCGCAGATCCTAAAAAGGGTGATTATGTCATTGATGTCTGCGGCGCTCCGGGAGGAAAGAGCATCCATATTGCAGATAAGCTTAAGGGAACGGGTATGGTGGAAGTCCGGGACTTAACTCTCCGGAAAATAACCATGGTCCAGGAAAATATAGAGCGGTGCGGCTTTTTAAATATGCGGACAAAGGTCCAGGATGCCCTTGTTTTAGACCCGGATTCCATAGAAAAGGCAGATATTGTCATTGCTGATCTGCCCTGCTCCGGACTTGGGATCATAGGACGGAAACCCGATATAAAATACCGGATGACGCCTGAGGATTTGGAGTCCCTGGCTGTTCTCCAGCAGGAGATCCTGTCAGTTGTCCAGGCTTACGTAAAACCGGGCGGACGGCTGATTTTCAGTACATGTACCATAAACAGGAAGGAAAATGAAGAAAACGCCCAGTGGTTCCTTGATCATTTTCCCTTTGACTGCATCAACCTGAAAGGAAAACTGGGAGAAAAGCTGGATTCAGCTGCCGTGAAACAGGAATATATACAGCTTTTGCCGGGAATCCATCCATGTGACGGATTCTTTATTGCGGCATTTCAAAAAAGGCAGGGCCTTTAGGCATACCTTTACACCCGATAAAGCGGGGTGGACCCTGCCCAAAACCCATGGGCAGAATAGAGGAACGCCCTGCGGGCATACCTTTATGCCCAAAACCCATGGGCAGAATAGAGGAAATCATAGAATGAATAAGATTGATATAAAATCTCTGGATATGGAGAATCTGACAGCCTATATGGTGTCAATTGGCGAAAAGTCATTCCGTGCAAAGCAGCTTTATGAATGGATGCACCAGAAACTGGCCGCTGATTTTAGTGAAATGACCAATCTTCCTAACTCGCTGAAGGAAAAACTGCAGCAGCAGACAGAGCTTACTTCCCTCACCGTTGTGGAGGAAAAGATTTCAAAAATAGATGGAACGAGAAAATACTTATTTGCTCTTTCCGATGGGAATGTGATTGAAAGCGTTTTGATGAAGTACAAGCATGGGAATTCGGTTTGTATTTCATCCCAGGTGGGCTGCCGCATGGGCTGCCGGTTTTGTGCTTCCACCCTTGACGGCCTGGAAAGGAACTTAAGCCCGTCTGAAATGCTTGACCAGATATACCGGATCCAAAAGCTTACCGGGGAACGGGTTTCCAACGTGGTTGTCATGGGCTCCGGGGAACCTTTGGATAATTATGATCATCTGGTTCAGTTCATTGGCCTTCTTACTGATGAAAACGGACTGAATATCAGCCAGCGCAACATAACGGTATCCACCTGCGGCATTGTTCCGGGAATCCTTCGATTGGCTGAAGAGGATTTACAGATCACTCTGGCATTGTCCCTTCACGCGCCAAATGATGAGGTCAGAAAGACCTTGATGCCAGTGGCAAACCGTTTCCCCCTAAAGGATGTGCTGGAGGCCTGCCAGACGTATTTTGAAAAAACCGGGCGAAGGCTCACTTTTGAATACAGCTTAGTAAGCGGTGTTAACGACAATTTAAAAGAAGCGTCTGCTCTGGCTGCCCTTTTAAAAGGCCAGCACGGACACGTGAATTTAATTCCGGTAAACCCCATTAAAGAACGTAATTACGTGCAGTCTGACCGGAAAGCCATAGAAGCCTTTAAAAATCTTCTTGAAAAAAACGGAATAAATGTTACTATAAGAAGAGAAATGGGCCGGGATATTAACGGCGCCTGCGGGCAGCTGAGAAAGAGCTTTTTAAATCAGGAGTCAAATACTCCTTAAGAAGCTGCGTAGTATTTGACCCTTGTGGCATTGGCCAGATGCAGGAATGTAAGTGTTTCTGTGCCTGGTTCATTGCTTACAGAAATAAAGAGGAAGTGAGAATGAAACGATGAAGGCTTGCGCTATGACGGATACCGGAAGAGTCCGCACGGCCAATCAGGATTATGTCTATGCCCAGACAGAGCCTTTGGGCACTCTGCCCAATCTTTTTTTGGTCGCAGACGGCATGGGCGGTCATCAGGCCGGGGATTATGCCTCCAGATACATTGCCGAAAATCTGGTGGATCACTTAAAACAGGCGGATTCGCCGGAGATTGTTCCGCTTCTTCGGGAGGGGATCTTAAAGGTCAATGGAATGCTATTCCAGGAATCCGTAAAAAACACAGAATTAAACGGCATGGGAACCACCCTGGTGGCGGCAGTGATTGAAGGTTCTATCATGTATGTGGCTAATGTTGGAGACAGCCGGCTGTATCTGGTAAGGAACCGGCTGCAGCAGATCACAAAGGATCATTCCTACGTGGAAGAGCTGGTGTCTTTAGGCCAGCTGGAACGTGGAAGCCGGGATTACCGGGAAAAAAAGAACATTATAACAAGAGCGGTTGGTACAGAGGATAAGCTGGAGATTGATTTTTTTGAAGTCAGCCTGGAGCCGGGAGATTATGTACTCATGTGTTCCGATGGACTCAGCAATATGCTTGAGGACGCTGAGATGGAAGAAATTATCTGCTCAGAACTGGAGCTGCCGGAAAAGGCAGAAAAATTAATTACAGTAGCCAATGACAATGGGGGAAAGGACAACATAGCAGTTGTTTTAATTGAACCTGAAATTGGCGGGGAGGTAAGCTTATGATCTTGAGACCGGGGACATTTTTACAGGACAGATATGAAATACTGGAACAGATCGGTTCCGGCGGGATGTCAGATGTGTATAAGGCCCTGTGCCATAAATTAAACCGCCCTGTCGCCATAAAGGTATTAAAAGAAGAATTCAGTTTGGATAACAATTTTGTCGGCAAATTTAAAATGGAGGCCCAGGCGGCTGCCCGCCTTTCCCATCCCAACATTGTAAACATTTATGATGTAGTTGACGAAGGGAACCTCCATTACATTGTCATGGAACTGATTGAAGGAATTACGCTGAAAAATTATATTTCAAAAAAGGGCTGTCTTGATGTGAAGGAAGCCATTGGTGTTGCAATTTCTGTTGCACAGGGAATCGCAGCAGCCCATGAACAGGGGATCATACACCGGGACATCAAGCCTCAGAATATTATCATTGCCAGAGATGGAAAGGTAAAAGTGGCTGATTTCGGCATTGCCCGGGCTGCCTCTTCCCAGACCTTAAGCGCTACTGCAGTAGGCTCTGTCCATTACATATCGCCGGAACAGGCAAGAGGCGGTTACAGCGATGTCAGAAGTGATGTTTATTCTCTGGGAATCACCATGTATGAAATGGTGGCCGGCCGCGTTCCCTTTCTGGGAGATAATACGGTGACTGTTGCCCTGGCCCACTTGGAGGACCCCATAACACCGCCCAGTTTTTATAATGAAAACATTCCCGTAGGGCTTGAAAATATCATTTTAAAGTGTACGGAAAAGAAGCCGGAGTATCGTTATGGAAGCATGCAGGAGGTCATATCCGACTTGCGCAAGGCACTTGCCAATCCTGACGGGGATTTTGTCCAGTACAATTCCCAGGTGGATGACTCCCAGACAGTCATCATCGGAAAGCCGGAGCTGGAACAGATCCGTTCCGGACGGAAAATACAGGCAGAGCCTGTGGCCGGCCGCAAGGTCAGCAGAAATCAGGAGCAGAGACCGGAACACCGCATGGAAAAGAACACAGGTGGGCAGCCTGTTAATGGAAGAACCAGAAAACAAGATTCTGACGATGACATCAATCCTAAAATCGAACGGCTTTTAACTGCGGCAGGTGTTGTTGTGGCCATCCTCATTGTGATCGTGCTGATCATTGTGTTCTCCAAGGTAAGCGGTTTGTTCCGCTCCGGTTCTCCCAAGGAAACTGAATCAACGGCGGAGATTTCTACGGAAGAAACCTTAAGTGACAAAAAGGTAAAAATGACAAGCGTTGTTGGACTGGCAACGGATATTGCAGAACAGAAATTAAAGGACAACGGCGGACTGTATATGAAGGTCAGCGATTACGTATTTGATGATACCATTGACAAAGGGGATATTGTATCCCAGGATCCGTCGGAGGGCACTGTAATTGATAAGTATTCAGCTGTCTATGTGGTGGTCAGCAAGGGACCGGAACACGCGACCATTGACTTGACAAAGCTTGGCCTTGAAAAGATGGATGGCACTTCCGCAAAATCAGCGCTGGAGGGCAGCGGCCTGATTGTCAATGTGGAGCAAAAGAACAATGATACCATAGCAGCAGGATATGTGGTCAGCTACAGCCCTTCCCAGGCAAAAGAAGGAGAGACCGTAACCCTGGTTTTAAGCATAGGCCCGGCTCTTGCCAATCCTGTTACCGTACCGAATATTACCGGCCAGACCGAGGAACTGGCTTTGGAAATGCTGGCTGACGTGGGCTTAGTCCCTGGAACTGTTACTGAAGCAGCCTCAGAGACGGTTCCCCTTGGCAGTGTTATCAGCCAGTCCTTAACCGCAGACAGCCAGGTGGAAGCCGGAACTGCCGTGAATTTTGTTGTCAGCAGCGGAACGGCCCAGCGGGCCAAAGACAAATATCTGGCTTCCATTGACAAGTCCTATGCCCTTCAAAACATCATTGGGCCAGGCTCCGGCAGCACCCAGCTTACCTTAAAGATACAGCTGAGGCAGTCGGTCAATGGAAAAGACGAAGTCAGAGAGCTTATGGGACCTGTTACCATGACAGGTGACCAGATGCTTCCCGTATCATTTAAAAATATAGAAGGCGCTTACGGTGTTACCAGCGGAACCGTAGAGATCGTGAATGTGGAGACTGGTGATGTGATCAATTCTTACTCCATCACATTTATTCCGGTTCCCCAATCATAAGGAAAATATATGACAGGAAAAATTTTGAAAGGAATTGCAGGCTTTTACTACGTCCATGGTGAGGATGAAAACATTTATGAATGTAAGGCAAAGGGCATTTTCCGCAATAAAAACGTGAAACCTCTGGTTGGGGATGATGTGGAATTTTCTGTTCTGGACAGCGTGGAAATGAAAGGAAATATTGACCTGATCCTGCCCAGGAAAAATGCCCTGGTCCGCCCGGCCGTAGCCAATGTGGATCAGGCTCTGGTGCTGTTTTCCATTACCCATCCGGAACCCAACTTAAATCTTCTGGATCGTTTTCTGGTTATGATGGAGGTTCAGGAGGTTCCTGTAAAAATCTGTTTTAACAAAATTGATTTAGCAGGAAATGAAAAAAAAATGGCTTTTGGAGAAATCTATGGTGCTGCAGGTTATCCCGTATATTTTACCAGCACCTATGACAAGCAGGGAATCCAGGAGGTTAAGGATCTGGTGCTTGGAAAAACCACGGTTCTTGCAGGGCCTTCCGGAGTGGGAAAGTCCTCCTTAACCAACCTCCTCTATCCCCAGGCGGATATGGAGACTGCAAATATCAGCGAAAAGATTCAGCGGGGAAAGCACACCACCAGACATTCAGAGCTTTTTGGCATGGGACGGGATACGTACCTGATGGATACGCCGGGGTTTAGCTCCATGTACCTGGAAGACCTGGAGTGCGGCAGGCTGAAAGATTATTTTCCGGAATTTGAACCCTATGAGGCTGGCTGCCGGTTTCTTGGCTGCGTGCATATGGGAGAAAAGACCTGCGGCGTAAAAGATGCTGTGGAAGAAGGAAAAATAAACAGAAGCCGATATGAAAACTACCGGCTTTTATATCAGGAACTAAAGGAGAAAAGGAGATATTAATATGCTTAAACTTGCCCCTTCCATATTAGCGGCGGACTTTAAAATTCTTGGACAGCAGGTAGCAGAGGTGGCGGAAGCAGGAGCCCAGTACATTCATCTGGATGTGATGGATGGGGCATTTGTGCCCAGCATTTCATTTGGAATGCCGGTCATCGGAAGCCTGCGGGGCTGTACGGACCGGATATTTGATGTTCACATGATGGTTGAGGAACCAGGAAGATATATTGATGATATCAAAGCAGCGGGGGCTGACCTTATTTGCGTCCATGCGGAAGCCTGTAACCATCTGGATCGCACCATTAATCAGATCAAGGAAGCAGGATGTAAGGCAGGGGTGGCCCTTAACCCCGCGACTCCCTTATCTGTCCTGGATTTTATTCTGCCGGAAGTGGATATGGTTTTAATCATGACCGTTAATCCGGGTTTTGGCGGACAGAAATTCATTCCTTATACTCTGGATAAAGTAAGAGCCCTAAGGCGCATTTGCAGAGAGCGGAATCTGGAGACAGATATTCAGGTTGACGGAGGCGTGACCTGTGAGAATGTGAGAGAGCTGATTGAAGCAGGCGCCAACGTATTTGTGGCCGGTTCAGCCGTATTTAAAGGAAATGCGGCTGCCAATACAAAGGCATTTTTAAAAATATTTGAGGAATATGAAGGGTGAAAAAAGAGCGCATTATAAGCATACCTTTATGTCCAGAAAGTATGGACAAGAATAAGGAACGCCTTGCAGGCATACCTTTATGTCCGGAAAGCATGGACAAGAATAAGGAACGCCTTGCAGGCATACCTTTATGTCCGGAAAGTATGGACAAGAATAAGGAAATTACAGGCCTGGTGGTTACCGGAGGAACCATGGATTATGGATTTGCCGGCAAATTTCTGGAAAACAGAAGCTTTGATAAAATCATTGCAGTGGATGGGGGGCTTACGGCCCTTTCCAGACTCCATTTAAAACCGGACGCCATTGTGGGGGATTTTGATACGGTGTCAGAGGATGTCCTGGCTGAATACAAAAGCAGCCAGGAGGAGATTACCTGGGAAATTCACAAACCGGAAAAAGATGAAACCGATACGGAACTTGCCTTAAATACCGCCATAGGCCTTGGCTGTTCCAGGCTGATCCTCCTGGGGGCTACCGGAGGAAGGATGGACCATTTTATCGGCAATCTCCATCTTCTTTATGCCTGCCTGAAAAAAGGCGTGGAAGCTTCCATTGTGGATGAAAAAAACTGGATCACCGTGATCAATAAGGGAAGGACGTTTCAGTCTGAAGCATTATGGGGGAAATACATTTCCTTTCTCCCCTTGTGCGGAGAGGTGAAGAAGATTACATTGACCGGATTCAAATACCCCCTTTCTGAAAAGGATATTGATCTGGGAACCAGCCTTTGTATCAGCAATGAGCTGACCGGTCCGGAAGGTACCATTGACTTTGAATCCGGCATCCTGATCTGCATTGAATCCCATGATTAAACTGGTATGGTTTAATATATCAAAACTGGATATTTATATCACTCCACTTGCATGCTAAGATAAAGAACAACAAAAGCAGCAAGGGAGGAATTACCAATGAGTAAAACAAACAACAGGATTTATAAAGTCGCACTGACGGGGCTGTTTGCAGCCATGTCCTACGTAGTATTTACATTCCTGCAATTTAAGATCACGCTTCCGGGAGGAGACGCCACATCCATTCATCTGGGAAATGCGGTCTGCGTTTTGGGAGCGCTTTTAATAGGCGGACTGTACGGCGGATTAGGCGGTGCTATCGGCATGACCATAGGAGATCTCTTTGATCCGGTTTACGTCATATATGCGCCAAAGACCTTTATCCTAAAACTGTGCATTGGCCTTATCACCGGATTTCTGGCCCATAAAATCGGCAGGATCAATGAATCCGCTGATAAAAACCATATAATGACCTGGACCATTGTGGCCGCTGCAGGAGGTCTTTTGTTTAACGTGATCTTTGATCCCCTGGTAGGATATTATTACAAGCTTCTGATCCTGGGAAAACCGGCGGCAGAGCTGGCGCTGGCATGGAACGTTGCATCAACCTCCATTAATGCCATAACCTCCACCATTGTTTCCGTCATCATTTATATGCCTTTGCGGAATGCATTGGTCAGATCCGGATTATTTACAAAAATTTATTAGGAGCCTTAGCTTTTATGACATCAGAAAAACATCAGAAAAAAATTGCTGTCATTCATGACTTATCGGGATATGGCCGCTGTTCCTTAACGGTGGCCCTTCCCATTCTCTCAGCCTTAAAAGTCCAGTGCTGTCCGGTTCCCACCTCCATTTTATCCAACCATACCGGATTTTCCACCTATTTTTTCGATGATTATACGGAGAAAATGCCTTTGTATGTGGAACAGTGGAAAAAGCTGGACTTGACCTTTGACGGAATCTACAGCGGATTTTTAGGTTCCGAGGAACAGATCGGAATTGTCATTGACATGATTAAGGATTTTGGCACACCGGAAACAACAGTTTTAGTGGATCCCATTATGGGAGATCACGGAAAAGCTTATCAGACCTATACGGAAAAGATGTGCAGCCGAATGAAGGAACTGGTGGGATTTGGAGACATTGTGACTCCCAATCTGACAGAAGCCTGCATTCTCACCGGAAGAGAATACCGTCCGGAGGGCTGGAAGCGTTCAGAGCTTCTTGCAATGGCTGAGGAAATAATGGGTATGGGACCGGCTTTTGTGGTGATCACAGGCGTAAGGGAAGGCAGCTATGTGACGAATGTAGTGGCGGAGAAAGGCCGGGAGACCCGGTTTCTGCGTTCTCTTCATGTTGGAACGGAACGGCCGGGAACAGGAGATGTGTTTTCCAGCATCCTGGCGGCCGAGGCTGTGAAAGGCCTCCCTCTGACAGATGCTGTGAAAAAAGCAGCCCGTTTTGTAAAAGCCTGCATTTTAAAATCCGACCAGCTTCATGTCCCGGTGAAAAACGGAGTGTGCTTTGAAGAAATCCTTTCTTTGCTCATTGGAAAATAAGAATGAACATGGAAATGCAGGAAAGGGTGAACAGAAAAGGGGAATTTTAGGAAAGGGGCTTTTCTTTGCCCTTTTTTTGTAGTATAATCAACGGCAGATTATTATGCGGGACAACTTTCGCAGAGAATATTGAGGAAAAACCAGGAGGAATACCATGTTAGATTTAAAGTTTGTAAGAGAAAATCCTGAAATTGTAAAGGAAAATATTAAAAATAAATTCCAGGACAGCAAGCTGTCGTTAGTTGACGAAGTCATTGAACTTGATGAGAAGAACCGTGCAGCAAAGCAGGAAGGGGATGCCTTAAGGGCTGAACGCAACAAACTTTCCAAACAGATTGGCGCCTTAATGGGACAGGGGAAGAAAGATGAAGCAGAGGAGATGAAGAAGAAAGTAACCGACGCTTCTGAACATCTGGCTCAGTTGGAAGAAACGGAGCATGACCTGGATGAAAGAATCAAAAAGATCATGATGACCATTCCGAATATCATTGATCCCAGTGTTCCCATTGGTAAGGATGACAGTGAGAACGTAGAAGTACAGCGTTACGGCGAACCGGTTGTTCCTGAGTTTGATATCCCATATCATACGGACATCATGGAGAGCTTTGACGGCATTGACCTTGACAGTGCAAGAAAGGTGGCAGGAAACGGTTTTTATTACCTGATGGGTGATATTGCAAGACTCCATTCCTCCGTACTTTCCTATGCAAGGGATTTCATGATTAACAGGGGATTTACCTACTGCGTTCCTCCTTTTATGATCCGCAGTGAAGTAGTGACCGGTGTTATGAGCTTTGCTGAAATGGATGCCATGATGTATAAGATCGAAGGAGAGGATTTATACCTGATCGGAACCAGCGAGCATTCCATGATCGGAAAATTCATTGATACCATCCTTCCGGAAGAAAAGCTTCCTCAGACCCTGACCAGTTATTCTCCATGCTTCCGTAAGGAGAAAGGTGCCCATGGCCTGGAGGAGAGGGGAGTGTACCGGATCCACCAGTTTGAAAAGCAGGAAATGATCGTTGTGTGCAAACCGGAAGAAAGTATGGATTGGTATGAGAAATTATGGCAGAATACCGTTGACCTGTTCCGCTCTTTGGATATCCCGGTAAGAACCCTGGAATGCTGTTCCGGAGATCTGGCGGATTTAAAGGTGAAGTCCGTGGATGTGGAAGCATGGTCTCCAAGACAGAAGAAGTATTTTGAGGTGGGAAGCTGTTCTAACTTAGGCGATGCCCAGGCAAGAAGGCTGAAAATCCGCGTTGCCGGGGAAGATGGAAGAAAGTATTTTGCCCATACCTTAAACAACACCGTAGCTGCTCCTCCAAGAATGCTGATCGCCTTCCTGGAAAACAATTTACAGGCAGACGGAACCGTGAAGATTCCGGAAGCTTTACAGCCCTATATGGGCGGCACAAAAGCACTTATGCCGAAAAAATAATGATTTCAATAAGGTCCGGCTCTTTCTGAAAGGCCGGGCCTTTCTTTTAAAAAGGAATGGGCGTGCTCCCTTAATACGGGCAGAATGCGGGCATCTTGACATTTCCTGAAGAAGATATATGCAGTTGCAGTTGACAAGTGGGATAATAAGTATGGTATGATGGATATGACAAAAGGCAGATGCACAACAGCCGATATAGGGGAAATGCAGCTGATGTAAAAAAGAAAAGGAGTGACAGCGGTATGATTACATTTAACCATTTTAATTTTAATGTACTTGATCTGGAAAAGAGCTTGAAATTTTATAAGGATGCACTGGGACTTACCCCTGTGCGCGAAAAAACAGCGGCAGATGGTTCCTTTAAACTGATATATTTAGGTGACGGAAAAAGTGATTTTACCCTGGAACTGACTTACTTAACAGAACGAAAAGAGCCTTATAACCTGGGAGAATGTGAATTTCATCTGGCATTCCAAACGGATGAATACGAAAGCTGCTATAAAAAGCATAAGGAAATGGGAGTTATCTGTTTTGAAAACCCTGCCATGGGCATCTACTTTATCAGTGATCCCGACGGCTATTGGATCGAGATCATTCCCGCCAGATAAGGAGAAACCGTGTATATTGAGATAAATGGAATTACACTGTTTTATGAGGTATCAGGTACCGGACCGGCCATACTCCTTGTCCATGGAAACGGGGAAGATCACAGGATCTTTCATGAAACAGCAGAGCTTTTAAGCAAAGACTACACTGTTTACGCCCTGGATTCCAGGGATCATGGAAAAAGTTCCAGGGTAAAGTCTTTGGGTTATGATGAAATGACGGAGGATGTGGCGGAATTCGTCAGGAAAATGAAACTTGAAAAGCCTTATTTCTGTGGGTTCAGTGACGGCGGGATCATCGGGATTCTTGCAGCTGTCCGTCATCCGGAGCTTTTTTCAAAGCTGGTGCTCTGCGGAGCAAATGCTTATCCCCAGGGCTTAAAATGGTACTGGTTTAAAATTTTTGCCCTGATGGAAACCATAAGCCATGACCATAAGCTGCGGATGATCCTTAAAGAACCCGGGATCACCGGAAAAGAGCTGGAGAGCATTTCTGTTCCGGTCCTTCTTCTGGCAGGAGAAAGAGATATGATCCGTGAATCCCATACCCGTTATCTTGCCTCAAAGATAAAATACAGCTGTCTTCGGATTCTTCCCGGGGAAGGTCATGGCAGCTATATTGTCCACAGTAAAAAGCTTTATTATTTTATGAAAAAGTTTCTGGAAAAACCTCTGCCATAAGAACATATTTATTTAAAATAAAACAGGGTGTAAAGAAAAAACACTTGACACCTTATAAAAAGTATTGTATGATATCCCAGGTGATGATATGGAAAAGATTGCGAGACAAGGCTTACTATATGATTTCTATGGCGCTCTTTTAACAGAGCATCAAAGACATATTTACGAAGATGTGGTTTTCTATGACCTTTCTTTAAGTGAGATTGCAGAAGAACAGGGAATCAGCCGTCAGGGTGTTCATGACCTCATTAAACGGTGTAATAAGATCCTGGAAGGTTATGAAGAAAAGCTTCATCTGGTGAAAAAATTTGAACAGACGAAAAAACTGGCCAGAGAGATCCAGAGTTTAACAAAAGAGTTTGCTGGTACAAAAGATATAAATCTGATCCATCGCATTGAGGAGATATCGGGCGAAATCATCGAGCTGGAAGCTCATTAGGAGGGCATTAGATGGCTTTTGAGAGCTTATCCGATAAATTACAGAATGTATTTAAGAGCTTAAGAGGCAAAGGACGCTTGTCCGAAGCCGATGTAAAAGCAGCACTTAAAGAAGTTAAGATGGCTTTGTTGGAAGCCGACGTAAGCTTTAAGGTTGTGAAGCAGTTTATAAGTGCCGTACAGGAGCGGGCCATTGGACAGGATGTTCAGAACAGCCTGACTCCCGGACAGATGGTAATAAAGATTGTAAATGAAGAGCTGATAAAGCTGATGGGTTCTGAGACCACTGAGATCCAGTTAAAGCCTGCCAGCGATATGACCATCATCCTGATGGCCGGCCTTCAGGGTGCCGGTAAGACCACCACCACTGCCAAGATTGCCGGAAAGCTTAAGGCAAAGGGCAGAAAACCGCTTCTCGTTGCCTGTGACGTTTACCGTCCGGCTGCCATTAAGCAGCTGCAGATCAACGGAGAAAAGCAGGGAGTACCGGTATTCTCCATGGGAGAAAACCATAAACCGGCGGATATTGCAAAGGCCGCCGTTGCTTATGCGGCAAAAAATGATCAGAATGTAGTCATTCTGGATACGGCAGGCCGTCTTCATATTGACGAAGACATGATGAATGAGCTGATCGAAATCAAAGAGACGGTGGAGGTTCATCAGACCATTCTGGTAGTGGATGCCATGACAGGGCAGGATGCCGTAAACGTAGCCGGAATGTTCAATGAAAAAATTGGCGTTGACGGTGTTATCATTACCAAGCTGGACGGTGACACCAGAGGCGGTGCAGCACTTTCTATTCGTGCGGTAACAGGAAAGCCGGTTCTTTATGTTGGTATGGGAGAAAAGCTTTCGGATCTGGAGCAGTTTTATCCGGACCGTATGGCTTCCAGAATACTCGGCATGGGAGATATTCTTTCCCTTATTGAAAAAGCCGAGCTTCAGGTTGATGAAGAAAAGGCAAAGGAGCTGTCTCAAAAACTCCGGAAGGCTGAATTTGATTACAACGACTTTTTGGACCAAATGAACCAGATAAAGAAAATGGGCGGTATGACAAGCATCCTGGGCATGATGCCGGGCATGGGACAGATGAAGGACATGGATCTTGACGAAAGAGCCATGGACCGGGTGGAAGCTATTATTCTTTCCATGACCAGCAAAGAACGGCTGAATCCGGATCTTATGAAGAACGCTTCCAGAAAACAGCGTGTTGCAAAGGGCGCCGGCGTTGACATCAGCGAGGTAAACCGCATTGTAAAGCAATTTGACCAGATGAAAAAGATGATGAAACAGCTTCCCGGCATGATGGGCGGCGGAAAGCGTCACGGCGGATTGTTTGGCAAGCTGAAATTACCGTTTTAATTTATTTTTCCGTTAGCAAAGCAGGTTTCTGCGTTCGCTATAGATTAGTTTTAGAATCCAAGATTTAAGGAGGTGAATTTCACAATGGCAGTAAAAATGAGATTAAAAAGAATGGGTCAGAAAAAGGCTCCTTTCTATAGAATTGTAGTTGCAGATTCCAGATCTCCAAGAGATGGCAGATTCATCGAAGAAGTTGGTTACTATGATCCTACCACAGAGCCAAGCGTAATCAAGTTTAACGAAGAGAACGCTAAGAAGTGGTTAACAGCAGGTGCTCAGCCAACTGAAGTCGTAAGCAAGCTTTTAAAGATCGCCGGTATCCAGTAGTGAGAGGTGAAGCATATGAAGGAATTAGTAGAAGTAATTGCAAGAGCACTGGTTGATAATCCGGATCAGGTTGCTGTTACTGAAACCGTAAAAAACGATGAAATCATCCTTGAACTTACGGTAGCACCTTCCGACATGGGTAAGGTAATCGGCAAACAGGGCAGGATCGCAAAGGCTATCCGCTCTGTTGTAAAAGCAGCAGCTTCCAAAGAAGACAAAAAGGTTACTGTAGAAATTCAGTAACAGGAAAAGACCGCCGGCCTGTCGGGACGACGGTCCTTTTGATATTCAGCCGTTTGACTGCCAAGGCGAGTCAAACTTCTTTATTGCATGGAGAGACAGATGGAAAATTTGTTAAGAGTTGGCGTAATTTCATCCACCCATGGGGTGAGAGGAGAAGTAAAGGTTTATCCAACTACAGATGATGTAAACCGTTTTAAAGATTTAAAGAATGTGATCCTGGATTCAGGACGGGAACGTATGGAACTGGAAATCCAGGGAGTGAAATTTTTTAAGAACATGGTAATCCTTAAATTTAAAGGATATGACTCCATTGATGACATTGAAAAATACAAAGGAAAAGATCTGCTCATAACAAGGGATCAGGCCGTGGAACTGGGGCCGGATGAAAATTTTATTGTGGATTTGATCGGACTTCGTGTAGTCACTGAGGATGGGAAGGAATTTGGCACCCTGACCGATGTGATTAAGACCGGAGCCAATGATGTTTACGAAGTAAAAACGGCAGAAGGGAAGGAAGTCCTGCTTCCGGCAATCAAGGAATGTGTGCTGAATGTGGATCTGGCACAAGGGCTGATTACGGTTCACATTATGGACGGGCTTCTGGATTAAGATAGAGGAGTGGAACTATACAATGAATTATCACATATTAACCCTGTTTCCTGAAATGGTTTTAAACGGCCTTCATACAAGCATCATTGGGAGAGCGGCAGAAAAGGGCCTCTTAACCATTGAAGCCATTGATATCCGGGAATATTCCACGGACAAGCACCGCCATGTGGATGATTATCCCTATGGAGGCGGAGCCGGAATGGTCATGCAGCCCATGCCCATTTGTGAGGCATACGATGACTTGTGTGAGAAAATCGGGAAAAAACCGCGGGTCATTTATATGACACCTCAGGGAAGGGTCTTTAACCAGAAGATTGCAGAGGAACTGGCAAAGGAAGAAGACCTTGTTTTCCTGTGCGGACATTATGAAGGAATTGATGAGAGGGCTCTGGAACTGGTTGCCACGGATTATCTTTCCATTGGTGACTATGTGCTCACCGGAGGGGAGCTTCCGGCCATGGTCATGATTGACTGCATTTCCCGCCTGATTCCCGGCGTTTTGAACAACGATACTTCTGCTGAATTTGAATCCTTTCACGATAATCTCCTGGAATATCCCCAGTACACCAGACCGGAAGAATACAGGGGTCTTCGTGTTCCTGACATCCTTTTATCCGGACATCATAAAAATATTGATATCTGGCGAAGGGAACAATCCATTAAACGGACCCTGGAACGCAGACCGGACCTTTTAGCAGAGGCCAGCTTGTCTAAAAAAGAGGCGGAATATTTAAAAAGTCTTGAAAATGAGCCGGGTTTTCTGCCTGGAGATCATGGGCAAAAATAAAGAAAGGACTTGCATTCTAAGTCCCTTTATGATAAAATGTAAAACGTTGTGATGAAAAGGAGATGTTCCTCTGTTACGGATTTCAATGAAAAGTATTAAGAACATCAAATAATATCAAGGAGGTTCACACAATGAACGAAATTATTAAGAATATTGAAGCAGCACAGTTAAAGCAGACCGTTCCTCATTTCTGCGTTGGCGATACCGTTAAGGTATACAACAAGATCAAAGAGGGAACTCGTGAAAGAATCCAGATTTTCGAGGGAACTGTTATTAAAAGACAGAACGGCGGCGCCAGAGAGACATTTACCGTAAGAAAGAATTCTAACGGCATTGGCGTTGAGAAGACCTGGCCATTACATTCCCCTTCCGTAGATAACATTGAAGTTATAAGAAAGGGTAAAGTAAGAAGAGCAAAACTGTATTACTTAAGAGACAGAGTTGGCAAGGCTGCCAAGGTCAAAGAATCAGTTAAATAATTCCGGATCAGGTGAGGGGGACAATGCAAATTGTCCCTTTCTTGACATGAGTTACTGAATGAAGGCAGGTAAAGCGAATTGCCTTAAAATAGATGGGGTGTTTCATACATGGATTTTTATCACAGTGAAGATAATAATAAGCTCCGGCATGTAGTCAACTGGATTGTTGACATTGTTGTGGTGATCGCATTTGCATGGTTTCTGGTCTATGCTTATGGAACACAGATCCCGATAGCGGGGCATTCCATGCTCCCTCTTCTCGCCTCAGACGATGTGGTTTTAATGGACCGGCTGGCCTATGATTTTGGTCATCCGGACCGGTTTGATGTGGTTGTGTTTCAAAGAGAAGATCAGAAAATGAATGTAAAACGGGTTATCGGCCTGCCAGGAGAAACCCTGCAGATAAAAAACGATGAAATCTACATTAACGGTGAAAAATTAAAGGAACCTGCCGGCCCTGGCCGGATCTCTCTGGCCGGACTTGCGGAAAAGCCGGTTAAACTTGGAGATGATGAATATTTTCTGTTAGGTGACAACAGAGACAGCAGCGAAGACAGCCGTTTTGCCAATATCGGGAATGTAAGCAGAGGCCAGATCCAGGGAAAGGTATGGTTCCGGATGCTGCCCTTTGTAAAAATGGAACTGATTCGTTCGAAGTAGAGGAGCGTTATGAATATACAATGGTATCCAGGTCATATGACCAAAGCCAAAAGGGCTATGAAAGAAGATATCAAATTAATTGATTTGATAATAGAGCTGGTGGATGCGAGAGTCCCTTTAAGCAGCCGGAATCCTGATATTGATGAATTAGGCGCAGGAAAAGCGCGTATGGTTTTGCTTAATAAATCTGATCTGGCGGATGAACGCTTCAACAACGCCTGGGAGTCTTATTTTGTGGCTCAGGGCTGCCATGTTGTTAAGGTGAATTCCAAAAGCGGAGCAGGGCTTAAACAGATTAACAGCGTTGTCCAGGAGGCGTGCAAAGAAAAGATTGAACGCGACCGCAGGAGGGGAATTTTAAACCGCCCGGTGCGGGCTATGGTGGTAGGTATTCCCAACGTGGGAAAGTCCACCTTTATCAACTCTTTTGCAGGAAAAGCATGTGCAAAAACAGGAAACAGGCCGGGTGTGACAAAAGGGAATCAATGGATCAGGCTGAATAAGAGCCTGGAGCTTCTTGATACTCCCGGTATTTTGTGGCCGAAATTTGAGGATCAGCAGGTAGGCATCAGGCTTGCCCTTATTGGATCTGTCAATGATCAGATATTGAATAAGGATGAACTTGCCATGGAACTCATCGGTTTTCTGACAAAAGAATATCCTCAGGTCCTTTTTGAAAAATATGAAATAGAAACAAAAGATCCCTTAGAGGCATTAAGGCAGGTGGCGCGGGCCAGAGCCTGCCTTGCAAAGGGCGGAGAACTGGATCTGGTAAAGGCTTCCAATCTTCTGATCGATGATTTTAGAAACGGAAAGCTGGGGCGGATGACTCTGGAATTTCCCGGACAATAACTGGAATTAAATTATGGGGTTTTGCTTTTTAAAAAGAGCAGGGCCCTGTTTTTCAATCGTAAAATCAGACTGAAATCAGGAGAGAAAAATGAAAAAATTAACAGAAGAAAAGCTTCAGGAAGAGCGGAACCGCCTGGAGAAAATGAAAGAGTTTGAATACAAATATGAGGATCATATACTGGTTTGCGGCATTGATGAAGCAGGCCGGGGGCCGCTGGCAGGACCAGTGGTGGCTGGTGCGGTGATTCTTCCAAGGGATTGTGAGATCCTTTTTTTAAACGATTCAAAAAAGCTGTCTGAGAAACGGCGGGAAGTTCTGTTTGAAGAGATCATGGAAAAGGCCACCGCTTTTGCAGTGGGCGTGGTCGGGGCAGATAAGATCGATGAAATAAATATCCTTCAGGCCACCTATGAGGCCATGAGGCTGGCCATAGGCAAGCTGGAAGCGGAACCGGAAGTCTTTTTAAATGACGCGGTTACGATTCCGGGTATTGCCTCTTCCCAGGTTCCCATTATTAAGGGAGATTCAAAAAGTGTATCAATTGCTGCGGCCAGTATTATGGCAAAAGTTACCAGGGATCATATGATGGAGGAGTATGACAAATTGTTTCCGGAATATGGTTTTGCAAAACATAAAGGATATGGGACGGCTGCCCACATTCAGGCATTAAAGGAATTTGGTCCCTGTCCCATTCACAGGCGCAGTTTTATTAAGAATTTTGTGGGAGGCCGTATTTGAAAAACCGGCGGGAAATCGGAAGAGAGTATGAAGATGCGGCAGCTGCATATCTGGAAAAAAATGGTTACGTAATATTGGAGCGGAATTACCGGGACCGCAGGGGAGAGATTGATATTATCGCAAAGGATGGGAAAGAATTAGTCTTTGTGGAGGTAAAGTACCGGCGGGATTTAGAAAAGGGTGATCCTGCGGAAGCAGTTCATTTTTTGAAGCAGAAGAAAGTCAGGGATTCAGCAAGGGGATATTTATACCAGCACCGTCTGGGGGAGGACATTCCCTGCCGCTTTGATGTGGTGGCGATTCTGGGACAGGAAATCCGGCTGATTAAAGACGCATTTTAAACAAAGGTGTGATGGAAAATATGTGGAAACGAAAGATTCAGGAAATGGGAATGGATTATAAGACAGTGGAAAAGGTGCCTTATTTGTCTTTTCCGATTTTAGAAAAAACCGGTCTGGTGAAGCAGGGATTTTCAACGAAGCTGGGAGGCGTCAGTCAGGGAAAGTTTGCTACTATGAATTTTACATTTACCCGGGGAGATAACCGGGAGCATGTCCTGGAAAATTACAGCCGCATGGGAAAGGCTCTGGGAGTTGATGTGGAACGAATGGTTTTATCCTACCAGACTCATACCACCAATGTCCGGCTGGTGACGGAAGAGGATGGGGGAAAAGGGATCATAAAGGAACGGGATTATGAAGATGTGGATGGACTGATCACCAATGTTCCCGGAATTACCCTGGTCACCTTTTATGCGGATTGCGTGCCCCTTTATTTTCTGGACCCCGTTCATCGGGCCGTTGGGCTCAGCCATTCCGGCTGGAGAGGGACTGTAAAACGAATGGGGGAGGTCACCTTAAAAAAAATGAGGGAAGGCTTCGGAACAAAAGCAGAGGATGTGATCGCCTGCATCGGTCCCAGCATTTGCAAGGAATGCTATGAGGTGGGAAGCGAGGTTGCCCGGGAGTTTATGAAAGGGTTTGATCAAAAGCATTGGAGCGAAATATTAACGGAAAAGGAAGATGGGAAGTATTTGCTGGATCTTTGGCGGGCGAATGAAATCGTGCTGTTGGAGGCAGGGGTGAAGCAGGAAAACATCCAGGTTACGGATATCTGTACCCATTGTAATTCAGACTATCTGTTTTCCCATCGGACAACAGGGAATGAAAGAGGAAATCTGGCGGCGTTTTTGGGAATCGCAGAAAATAATAAGGTTTAGATAAAACAACCGGCTTAAATACCCGTAGTATTTAAGCCGGTTGTTTTATGTTTTTCTACCTGTTTTTAAACTAAAACATATTTTTTTAATAGATTTTGTATCTTTTCTGTAGAGGAAAGAGCGGTGCTTATGGGCACATCATGATTCAAGGAATTTACAATCGCTGCAATGTATTTACTGATATCCGCTTCCACATACCATTCCCTTTCCAGCAATTCCTTGGGACGATAATTTAAATTAGTCGTAACAACACAATCAATGTAGCCCTGGTTGTAATATTCGTCAAATTTAGACAGTCCGTTGGTGAACAGGCCAAAGGTACAGCATACGATTACTTTATCAGCCTTGCGTTCCTTTAACTCCTTTGCAGTATCCAGCATGCTCTCCCCGGAGGAGATCATGTCGTCTACGATCAGCACTGTTTTGCCTTCCACGGAAGAGCCCAGGAATTCGTGGGCAACGATAGGGTTGCGCCCGTCTATTACTTTGGAGTAATCCCGTCTTTTATAGAACATACCCATGTCCACGCTTAAGTTGTTTGCCAGGTACACAGCACGGTCCATAGCGCCTTCATCAGGGCTGATAACCATTAACTGCTCCTTATTGATCGTTAAGTCCGGATACTGCCTTAATACTGCCTTGATAAACTGGTAAGTGGGCATAAAGTTGTCAAATCCGTTTAGTGGGATGGCATTTTGAACCCTGGGATCATGGGCATCAAAGGTGATGATGTTGTCGACTCCCATAAAGACCAGCTCCTCCAAAGCCATGGCGCAGTCCAGGGATTCCCTTTTCGTTCTCTTGTGCTGGCGGCTTTCATATAAAAACGGCATAATGACACACACTCTGTGGGCCGTTGCGCTGCATGCGCCGATGATTCTTTTTAAATCCTGAAAATGATCGTCAGGAGACATATGGTTGGTATAACCATTGACCGAATAGGATATGCTGTGATTGGTGACGTCTGCCATTACGAAGACATCCGTTCCCCGGACAGATTCCCTGATAATGCCTTTTGCTTCTCCGCTTCCGAAACGCGGGCATTCGCATTTGAGAAGATAGGAGTCCACATCATAGCCGCGATAGTGAAGGTCAGCTTTCCGTTGTATAAGCTCCTGGATATCATTTCTCCGGAAACCTACGATGTGGTCGTTTACTTTCCCGGCCAGTTCCCGGCAGCTTTCCAGCGCTGCGATCTTCAAGGGGGCAACAGGTAGTTGGTCGTTGAATACATAATCATTTGCCATGACAAAGATTCCTCCATAATAAATGAACAGCCAGCCGTAAGACTGCCTGCTTTTTAAATCTTACACCCTTTTATACCATTGATTGACAGAATGCGTCAATAGCCTTGACCGCATTTCCAGGAAAAAAACAAAAAAGGCTTCCTTTACAAAGAGTAACAATCTTGTTATGATATATGGGACAGCTACAGAAAGGTAAAATTAAGATGAGCAAAAGAGGACATATTATAAAAGCAGTCGATCCCGGCTCCATTGCAGACCAGCTGGAACTGGAGCCGGGGGATGCAGTCTTGTCCATAGATGGTCATGAACTGGAAGACATTTTTGACTATGAATATTATATTAACAGCGAGTCCATTCTTATGACAGTGAAAAAGAAAAACGGGGAAGAATGGGAGCTGGAGATAGAAAATCAATACGAGGATCTGGGAATCACCTTTGAAAATGGACTGATGAGCGAATACAGATCCTGCCGGAATAAATGCATTTTCTGCTTTATTGACCAGATGCCCCCTGGAATGAGAGAGACCCTGTACTTTAAGGATGACGATTCCAGGCTTTCCTTTTTACAGGGAAATTACGTGACGCTGACCAATATGAGCGATCATGACATTGACCGCATCATTAAGTTTAAGCTGGCACCTATCAATATTTCCGTCCATACCACCAATCCTGTTTTAAGGTGTGAGATGCTTCACAACCGGTTCGCCGGCAAGGCCCTTGAAAAGATCCAAAGGCTGTATGAAGCAGAGATCCCCATGAACGGGCAGATCGTGCTGTGCAAGGGCGTCAATGACGGAAAAGAGCTGGAAAGAACCATAAAGGATTTGTCTAAGTTCCTTCCATACATGGAGAGCGTATCAGCGGTTCCTGTGGGAATGTCAAAATACCGGGATGGCCTGTATCCGTTACAGCCTTTTACAGAAGAGGATGCAAAAGAGATTTTGGAGATTATAGAGCGGTGGCAGAAAAAACTGTATAAGACCCATGGAAGTCATTTCATTCACGCCAGCGACGAGCTTTATATCCTGGCCGGACGGCCGCTTCCGGAAGAAAACTGTTACGATGGATATATTCAGCTGGAAAACGGCGTGGGCATGCTTCGGCTTTTGGAGGAGGAGATTAAAGCTACTCTGGAAACTGTGGAACAAGACGGCAGGTCTGAAGAGATTTCAATAGCAACAGGCAAACTTGCTGCGCCTTTTATTGAGAAACATGCAAAGCTGGTCCAGGAAAAGTTTCCCGGACGGATGATTCACATTTATCCCATTACCAATGTCTTTTTCGGCGAGCAGATCACGGTGGCCGGCTTAATCACAGGACAGGATTTAATAGGGCAGCTAAAGGGGAAGGCCCTGGGCAGACGGTTGTTGCTTCCGGAATGCATGTTCCGAAGCGGAGAAGAAGTATTTCTTGATGACCTGACCCGCCAGGATGTACAAAATGCTTTACAAGTACAGGTAGATATTGTAAAATCAAGCGGGCAGGATTTTGTACAGGCTGTTCTTGGGCCGGTAGAAGAGAATGAAGCTTCTTATGAAGGATATGAGTTAAACACCCTTGCAGGGACGCCTTTATACCCATAAAACACGGGCAAGAAGGAGAAAGGAAATATTATATGAGTAAACCAGTGGTTGCCATCGTAGGCCGCCCCAATGTGGGAAAGTCTACGTTGTTTAATGCTTTAGCCGGTGAGACCATTTCTATTGTAAAGGATACACCAGGCGTTACCAGGGACCGGATTTATGCGGACTGTACCTGGCTGAATATGAATTTTACCCTGATTGATACAGGAGGCATTGAGCCGGACAGCAGCGACATCATCCTGTCCCAGATGCGGGAACAGGCGGAGATCGCCATTGCCACCGCAGATGTTATCATCTTTATTGTGGATGTCCGCCAGGGACTGGTGGATGCGGATTCCAAGGTTGCGGACATGCTTAGGAAATCAAAAAAGCCCGTGGTCCTTGCAGTCAATAAGGTGGACAGCTTCCAGAAGTTTGGAAATGACGTGTATGAGTTTTATAATCTTGGAATCGGCGATCCGGTTCCTGTATCCGCAGCCTCCAGGCTTGGCCTTGGAGAACTTCTGGATGAGGTGACAAAGCATTTTGATTCCTCAATGGCAGAGGAAGAAGAGGATGACAGGCCGAGAATTGCCATTGTAGGAAAACCAAACGTGGGAAAGTCTTCTATTATAAATCAGCTTTTAGGAGAAAACCGGGTCATTGTCTCCGATATTGCAGGCACTACCAGAGATGCGGTGGATACGGAGATTGTTCACAATGACACCGAATATGTATTTATTGACACGGCAGGTTTAAGGCGGAAAAGCAAGATCAAAGAAGAACTGGAGCGGTACAGCATCATCCGGACCGTTACAGCGGTTGAGCGGGCCGATGTGGTGGTGGTTGTTATTGACGCGGAAGAAGGGGTGACCGAGCAGGATGCGAAAATTGCAGGTATTGCCCATGAGCGCGGCAAGGGCATTGTTGTTGCAGTCAACAAATGGGATGCCATCGAAAAGCATGACAAGACCATTTATGAATATACAAACAAAATCAAAAACACCCTGTCCTTTATGCCTTATGCGGAGTTTGTGTTTATTTCCGCAAAAACCGGGCAGAGGATGAATAAGCTGTTCGAGGTGATTGATATGGTCCGGGAGAACCAGACCCTTCGGGTAGCTACAGGAGTTTTAAACGAAATTATGACGGAAGCCGTTGCCCTTCAGCAGCCCCCGTCCGACAAAGGCAAGCGGTTAAGGCTTTATTATATTACTCAAGTGGCTGTAAAGCCTCCGACTTTTGTAATCTTTGTAAATGACAAGGAGCTGACCCATTTTTCCTACACCAGATACTTAGAGAATAAGATCCGGGAAGCATTCGGGTTCAAGGGAACCTCCCTTAAGTTTATATACAGAGAAAGAAGCGGAAAGGAACAGTAGTATGGAACGAATCATCTGTCTTATTGCCGGTTATTTATTCGGGCTTCTGCAGTCCGGCTATTTTTACGGAAGAGCTCACAAAATAGATATCCGCAATCATGGAAGCGGTAATTCCGGCACCACCAACGCCTTGCGGGTCATGGGAGTAAAGGCCGGGGCAGTGGTCTTTTTCGGTGACTTTTTAAAATCATTGCTGCCTTGCCTTATGATCCGGGTTTTATTCCGGTCCCAGCCTGAGATGATTTATCTTCTGATATTGTATACAGGCTTTGGCGTTATTTTAGGCCACAATTACCCGTTTTACCTTAATTTCAAAGGCGGAAAGGGCATTGCGGCCACCGCCGGACTGATCGTGGCTGTTGACTTAAGGCTGACTCTTTTATGCCTGGCGGCATTTGTTTTGATCGTTGCCGTTACAAGATATGTTTCGCTTGGGTCTCTGGTGGTTGCAACGATTTTATTTGTATGGCTGTTCCTCTTTGGTAGAATAGGGGCCTATGGCATTCATCCAGGTTTACTGCCGGAATTCTACATAGTGGCAGCACTGATAAGCGGTCAGGCGTTTTGGCGCCACCGTGCCAATATTGGACGCCTTGTCCGCGGCAGAGAGAATAAAATTTCCTTTGGATCAGGAAAAAAGTAAAATGAGGTGAAGAAAATGGCAAAAATTGGAGTGATCGGATCTGGAAGCTGGGGAATTGCTCTTGCAGCTCTTCTATATAATAATGGGCATGAGGTGGCTGTCTGGTCGGCTCTTCCTGAGGAAATTTCAGAGATGAAATCGACCCATAAGCACCATACTCTTCCGGATCTGGAGCTTTCCGAAAACATGACTTTTACGGAAGATCTGGAAGAAGCCATGACAGGACGGGATCTTCTGGTAACTGCTGTCCCTTCTGTATACGTCCGCACCACAGCCAAAAAGATGAATCCATTTTGCAGATACGGCCAGGTAGTGGTCAATGTTGCAAAAGGAATTGAAGAATCCACCCTTATGACCCTGTCGGAAATATTGGAAGAAGAGCTTCCAATGGCGGATGTGGCAGTCCTTTCCGGACCCAGCCATGCGGAAGAGGTGAGCAAAGGTCTTCCAACCACATGCGTTGCAGGTGCCCGTACCAGAAAGACAGCCGAATACATCCAGGGAATTTTTATGAGCGAAGTTTTCCGGGTTTACACAAGCCCTGATATCCAGGGAATTGAGCTTGGAGCAGCCTTAAAAAACGTCATCGCCCTTGCTGCCGGAATTGCCGATGGATTAGAGTACGGAGACAATACAAAAGCAGCCCTGATCACAAGAGGCATTGCCGAGATATCCAGGCTGGGAACGGCTATGGGCGGCAAATTCCAGACCTTCTGCGGCCTGTCCGGAATCGGGGATCTGATTGTAACCTGTGCAAGCATGCACAGCCGGAACCGGAGGGCAGGAATCCTCATTGGACAGGGAAGGACCATGGAAGAGGCCACTAAGGAAGTTAAGATGGTGGTAGAAGGCATTTATTCTGCCAAAGCAGCCCTGGCCCTGTCGGTAAAATACGACATTTCCATGCCTATTGTGGAGCAGGTAAATGCGGTCTTATTTGACGGCAAACCGGCTGACCAGGCTGTCAAGGATTTGATGCTGAGGGATAAGACCATTGAAAGCTCAGATCTGCCCTGGGATAAATAAAGAAACCAATTGATTTTTTCATAATTGAAATAAAAGCAGTTGACATTTTTTAAAAGCCATTTTATTATAAAGACTATGTATACGTCGACGAAGTTCGATCCGCCCCCGGCGGATGGAACCGGTGATTTACTGGATTCCGGCTATGCCTTGTCTGCCTTTATTGAGTAAATCATGCCACAGGAACTGTATATATAAAAATGTTGTATGAGGAGGAATGGATTATGAAAAAATCTATGAAGAAGTTACTGAGTCTTGGCATGGCAGTCGCTTTGGCAGCGTCTTTAACTGCATGCGGAGGCAGCAAAACTTCAGAAACCACCACTGCCGCAGAGACAAAGGCGGCATCAGGAGAGACTACGGAAGCAGCAAAGGCTTCTGGAGAAGGTTCCTTTAAAATCGGCGGTATCGGACCGATTACCGGAGGTGCGGCCATCTATGGACAGGCGGTTATGCGCGGTGCAGAACTGGCCATTGACGAGATCAACGCAGGCGGCGGAATTAACGGCGCACAGATCGAGTACAACTTCCAGGATGATGAACACGATACGGAAAAGGCAGTCAATGCCTACAATACCTTAAAGGACTGGGGAATGCAGATGTTAGTAGGTACTGTTACTTCCGCTCCCTGTATTGCAGTAGGTGCGGAATCCAGTAACGACAACATGTTCCAGCTCACTCCTTCCGGCTCTGCAGTGGATTGCGCAAAATTCGACAACCAGTTCCGCGTATGCTTCTCTGATCCAAACCAGGGAGCAGCTTCCGCACAGTACATCGGCGAGAACAAGCTGGCTACCAAGGTTGCCATTATTTATGACAGCTCCGATGTTTATTCATCCGGTATCCATGATAAATTCCTTTCTGAGGCAGCTAACCAGGGGATTGAAATTGTGTCTGATGAGGCATTTACCGCAGACAATAATACCAACTTCTCCGTACAGCTTCAGAAAGCACAGGATTCAGGCGCTGAGCTTGTATTCCTTCCAATTTACTATTCCCAGGCTGCCCTGATCCTTGCTCAGGCAAAACAGATGGGATATGAGCCCCAGTTCTTTGGCTGCGACGGACTTGACGGACTTTTGACCGTAGAAAACTTTGACACTGCACTAGCTGAAAATGTAATGCTTCTGACACCATTTGCTGCTGATGCAAAGGATGAGCTGACACAGAAGTTTGTTGCAACATTCAAAGAGAAATACGGTGAGACGCCCAATCAGTTTGCTGCCGATGGTTATGATGCGGTTTACGCCATTAAAGCTGCCGCTGAAAAGGCCGGCATCACAGCAGACATGGATGCATCCGCAATCTGTGACGCTTTAAAGACATCTATGACAGAAATTTCCATAAACGGTTTAACAGGCGAAAACATGAAGTGGTCCAAGGATGGTGAACCGGATAAGGCTCCCAAGGCGATTAAGATTGTAAACGGTGTTTACACAGCAATGTAATTACATGACCCAATGGAGGGTCGTCCAGAGGACGACCCTCTTCTTTTAAAATAAACAACGAATGAGGTGCGATGGTATGATGAGTTTCATATCCTATTTTATTAATGGTCTAAGCCTGGGCAGTGTGTATGCAATCATTGCCTTGGGATATACCATGGTATATGGCATTGCCAAGATGCTTAATTTTGCTCATGGCGATGTAATTATGATTGGAGGATACATGGTGTTCACAGTCGTCAGCACAATGGGCCTTGGCCCGGTTGCCGGCATACTCCTTGCAGTGGTCTTATGCACTGTACTTGGCGTCGTCATTGAGGGTGTTGCTTACCGTCCTCTTCGTATGGCAAGCCCTCTTGCAGTTCTGATCACGGCAATCGGTGTGAGCTACCTGCTTCAAAACATCGCACTGCTCGTTTTTGGTTCCAATCCGAAATCCTTTACTTCTGTAGTAACAGTTCCGGCTCTTAAGCTTTCAGGAGGAAGGCTCACCATTTCAGGTGAGACCATTGTTACCATCATCAGCTGCGTTATCATCCTGATCGTTCTGACTACGTTCATCAAAAAGACGAGGGCAGGACAGGCCATGCTTGCCGTATCGGAAGATAAGGGAGCTGCCCAGCTTATGGGAATCAATGTGGACGGAACCATTGCCCTTACTTTTGCCATTGGCTCCGCCTTGGCGGCTGTTGCAGGCGCGCTTCTTTGCTCCGCCTATCCAACCCTTACTCCTTATACAGGCTCCATGCCAGGCATTAAGGCATTCGTAGCTGCCGTATTTGGCGGAATCGGCTCCATTCCGGGAGCGTTTATCGGCGGTCTTTTGCTGGGCGTCATTGAAAACTTAAGCAAGGCCTATATTTCCTCCCAGCTTTCCGATGCCATCGTATTTGCAGTTCTGATTGTTGTTCTTCTTGTAAAGCCTACTGGAATCCTGGGTAAGAAGATTAACGAGAAAGTATAGGTGGACGATATGGAAAAAAGTATGAAGATGAAATTCCGTATGAATAAGAATTTAAGAAGCAATATGATAACCTATGGTATCGTGATCGCTGCATTTTTCATTGTACAGCTTCTGGTAAATGCAGGCCAGGTAAGCAGTCTGATGAAAGGCCTTTTGGTGCCCCTGTGTATTTATACCATTATGGCAATATCCTTAAACTTAACTGTAGGTATCCTTGGAGAACTGAGTCTGGGACATGCAGGCTTTATGTGTGTGGGAGCATTTTCCAGTTCCCTGTTTTCCATTACCATGCTGGAAGCCATTCCAAACGTGGGAATCCGTTTCTTTTTTGCCATTCTGATCGGTGCTGCTGCGGCTGCGCTGGCAGGCATTGTGGTTGGAATTCCTGTTTTAAGGCTTCGCGGCGATTATTTAGCCATTGTAACCCTGGCATTTGGGGAAATCATAAAAAACGTGGTAAACGTGATTTACGTTGGAAAGGATGGACAAGGGCTGCACTTTTCCATGAAAAATGCAATGGCTCTTAATATGGCAAAAGATGGAACCGTAATCTTAAACGGCGCTCAGGGAATTACCGGAACGCCTAAAAATTCTACCTTTGTCATTGGAGTGGTCCTGATTCTGATCACCCTTGTGATCGTCCTGAATTTGATCCATTCCAGATCCGGACGGGCCATTATGTCTGTACGCGACAACCGCATTGCAGCGGAATCCATTGGTATCAATATCACGAAATACAAATTAATGGCTTTTACCATTTCCGCCTCCCTGGCAGGGGTAGCCGGTGTTCTGTATTCCCATAACCTTTCTTCTCTTACTGCAACACAGAAGAACTTTGGTTATAACCAGTCCATTATGATTCTTGTATTCGTAGTTCTCGGCGGAATCGGAAATATCCGCGGTTCCATGATTGCTGCGGTCATCCTGACTTTGCTTCCGGAGCTTTTAAGAGGTTTAAATACTTACCGGATGCTGATTTATGCCATTGTCCTGATCGTCATGATGATTTTCAACTGGAGTCCTAAATTGATCGATTTCAGGAAACGGTATTTCCATAAGAACAGGGCAGAAAAGGAGAGGGGATAACCATGGCTTTACTGGAAATCAAGAATCTTGGAATTTCGTTTGGCGGCCTGCGCGCCGTAGATAATTTCAGCATCACCATTGAAAAGGGGCAGCTTTATGGTCTCATTGGCCCCAACGGAGCCGGTAAAACCACAATCTTTAACCTTTTAACCGGCGTATATAAACCTAATGCAGGTACCATTTTTTTAGATGAGGAGAATATTACAGGAAAAAAAACAGTGGATATCAACAGGGCCGGAATCGCAAGGACTTTTCAGAATATCCGTCTGTTTAAGGAACTGTCCGTTCTGGATAATGTTAAGACCGGCCTCCACAACAGTTTTCAATATTCAACGGTCGCAGGAATTCTCCGCCTTCCAAAGTACTTTAAAGTGGAAAAAGAAATGGATGAACGGGCCATAGAGCTTTTAAAGGTATTTGGCCTTGATGGAGAAAAGGATATTCTGGCTTCCAATCTTCCATACGGAAAGCAAAGGAAGCTGGAGATTGCCCGTGCCCTTGCCACAGGTCCCAAGCTTTTGCTTCTTGACGAGCCGGCGGCCGGCATGAATCCCAATGAAACCTCGGAGCTTATGGACACCATACGCTTTGTGCGGGATAACTTTGATATGACCATTCTGTTAATTGAACACGATATGAAGCTTGTCTCCGGCATTTGTGAAAGGCTGACCGTACTGAATTTCGGCCAGGTACTCACCCAGGGAAAAACAGCAGATGTGCTCAATGATCCGGAAGTCATTAAGGCATATCTGGGAGAATAAGGAGGCTTAAGGCATGGCAATACTTGAAGTAAAAAATCTGGAAGTATATTATGGCGTCATCAAGGCGCTTAAAGATATTTCTTTTGAAGTAAAGGAAGGGGAGATCGTTGCCTTAATCGGCGCCAACGGTGCTGGAAAGACCACGACCCTTCATACCATAACCGGTCTTATAAAGGCAGCCTCCGGCAGCATACAGTTTGACGGCCACGATATCACGAAAATACGGGGCGATAAAATTGTAGGCATGGGAATGGCTCATGTCCCGGAAGGCCGGCGTGTTTTTGCAGCTTTGACTGTTTATGAAAACTTAAAGCTGGGCGCTTACACAAGACGGGATAAAAACGAGATAGAAGAAACCCTGCAGATGATCTACAAACGTTTTCCAAGGCTTTTGGAGAGAAAGAACCAGCCTGCCGGAACCTTAAGCGGAGGAGAGCAGCAGATGTTAGCCATGGGACGGGCCCTGATGAGTCATCCTAAGGTAATTGTTCTTGACGAGCCATCCATGGGACTTTCTCCGATTTATGTGAATGAGATTTTCGATATCATCCAGGAGATCAACAAATCAGGAACCACGGTTTTATTGGTGGAGCAGAACGCCAAAAAGGCGCTCTCCATTGCAAACCGTGCTTATGTTCTGGAAACAGGGGCCATTGTTTTAAGCGGCGATGCCCGCGAATTGATGAATAATGATTCGGTTAAGAAAGCATATCTAAGTGAATAATCACTGGATATTTTCATGCAGGATTTAAAATCCCCGGAATATCAGGTAAAAACACGCCTGATATTCCGGGGATTTTTCTGGCTTATTTATTTTGCTTTTCATGATCCGGCATGGTATCCCATTTGTTACAGGGTTTGATATCGATGCCTGTGCCATTGCAATGGATATCACAAAACCGGAACGGCTTTGCACCATTGCAGGTACCTGGAGCATCAATGAATTTATCGCAGAAGAACCGGTGCTCCATGGTCCGGTTGCCATGAATTCTCTGTTTGCCATACCAGGATATTATCTTCTGGAAGAATGCAGCGCAACCTCTGCAGGGAACCTGGAATGGTGTATGGAAAACCTGATTGATTTTAAGGAGATGCAGGAAGGGGAAAGCCGGAGGCCATCCGTATGGCAGGCGGGGTCGTGAACTCCCCGGTATGGGTCCAGATGTTTGCAGATATTCTGGGGATTCCCATTGAAACCATCAAAGCAAAAGAACTGGGAGCATTGGGCTGTGCCATGGCGGCCACAGTGGCTGCGGGAAGATTTAAAGACTATGAAGAAGAGGCCGGGAATATGGTTCATGTGGAGAAAAAGGTAATGCCGGATATGGAAAAATACAAAATTTATCAGAAGAAATTTCAGAAATATACAGCGGTCAAAGAGGCTCTTGACATGGCATGGCCGTTGTTTACCGTATAAGGTGGGGTGACTTATGGATTTGGATATTGCTGCAATCAGAGAAGTCATTGAAAAGGGAAGAACTTCCCTTGGAATAGAACTGGGCTCTACCAGAACCAAGGCTGTACTGATCGGGGAAGATCATGTTCCACTTGCTTTTGGAGGTTATGACTGGGAAAACCGGTTTGAGGACCGGGTCTGGACCTACAGCCTGGAGGAAGTAAAAAAAGGACTTACCGGCTGTTACCGGGACCTGGCAGAGGAGGTAAAGAAAAAATACGGTGTGGAGCTGACTGTCTTGGGTTCCTTAGGAATCAGCGGCATGATGCATGGCTATCTGGTGTTTGATCAGTACGGGAAGCAGCTTGCTCCCTTCCGGACCTGGCGCAATACCATAACCGGGGAAGCTTCTGCCAGGCTGACGGAAACCTTTTCTTACCCCATTCCTCAGAGGTGGAGCATTGCCCATTTGTATCAATCCATGCTGAACCAGGAAGATCATGTAAAGGACATTGGTTTTCTGACCACTTTGTCCGGTTATGTTCACTGGACCCTTACAGGGCAAAAGGTATTAGGGGTAGGGGATGCCTCCGGGATGTTTCCCATTGATATCCTGACCCGGGACTATAACAGCCGGATGCTGGGGCAGTTTGACCAGTTGGCTGCAGAAGCGGGATATTCCTGGAAGCTTGAGGATATTTTTCCAAAGGTATTATCAGCCGGGGAAAATGCCGGAGTTTTGACGCCGGAAGGCGCCGGGCTTTTAGATCCTTCCGGTCAATTAAAACACGGCATTCCCCTTTGCCCGCCGGAAGGCGATGCCGGAACAGGGATGGCTGCTACCAACAGTGTGAAACCAAGGACCGGCAATGTATCCGCCGGTACCAGCGTGTTTTCCATGATTGTACTGGAAAAGGAGCTGACCCGTGTTTATGAAGAAATCGACCTGGTTACCACTCCGGCAGGGGATCTGGTAGGGATGGTGCATTGCAATAACTGCACCTCAGATTTAAACGCATGGGTATCTCTGTTTGGAGAGTTTCTGGAGGCCATGGGATTTAAGGCGGATGCAGGGCAGATGTTTTCCGTGTTATACAATCTGGCATTAACAGGAGATAAGGACTGCGGAGGACTTTTATCCTACGGTTATTTGGCGGGGGAGCATATCACCGGATTTAACGAAGGAAGGCCCTTATTTGTGCGCATGCCTGACAGCCGGTTCAATCTGGCTAATTTCATCAGGGTTCACTTATTTACTTCTTTGGGCGCGCTGAAGACAGGAATGGATATTCTCCTTAAGAATGAAGGGGTAAAGCTGGATTTGCTCTTTGGCCACGGCGGCCTGTTTAAAACGAAAGGCGTGGGACAAAACGTAATGGCAGCAGCAGTGAATGTACCGGTTTCAGTCATGGACACAGCCGGAGAAGGAGGTGCCTGGGGCATTGCTCTTTTGGCTTCCTATATGATTCGCAAAGAAGAAGGGGAGACCTTGGAGCATTATCTTGAAAGCCGGGTATTTTCAAACCAGAATGGAAATCAGGTGCAGCCGGATCCAAAAGATGCAGCCGGATTTGAGGTGTTTATGGAACGATATACTGCAGGGCTTGCAATTGAACGGGCGGCGGTAGAAGTGATGAAGCCTTTTTCAAAAGAGCTTAACCAGGCAGAATCCCATTGATCAAATCAAAGAAAAGAGAATAATCCTTTTTCCCATGCATATAGTATAACAGCACAGAAGGGGGAATCTTTATGGACAATTATAACGTATACAATGATATCAAAGCCCGAACCAACGGAGAAATCTACATCGGAGTTGTGGGGCCGGTAAGAACAGGAAAATCGACTTTTATTAAGCGTTTTATGGAATTAATGGTTCTGCCGGGTATGGAAGATGAACACCAGAGAACTCAGACAAGGGACGAACTGCCCCAGAGTGCGGCAGGAAAAACCATCATGACCACGGAACCGAAATTCATCCCCAAAGAAGCTGCTGTCATCCGTCTGGGAGATGAGATTGAAACAAAAGTCCGCTTAATCGACTGTGTAGGCTTTATGGTAGACGGTGCTGCCGGCCACATTGAAAATGATGAAGAGCGGCTTGTGAAAACACCATGGTTTGATTACGAGATTCCTTTTACAAAGGCGGCGGAAATCGGCACCAGAAAGGTCATCAATGACCATTCCACCATTGGCGTTGTCATAACCACAGACGGTTCCATCGGTGAATTAAAGCGTCCCAACTACATAGCCGCAGAAGAGCGCACCGTACAGGAATTAAAAAACCTGGGAAAACCGTTTATTATCCTGCTTAATTCTTCAAAGCCATATTCTGATGAAACTGCGGCCCTTTCAAGGGATATGAGCCAGAAATACGGGGTAACGGTCATGCCCATTAACTGCGAACAGTTAAAAAAGGAGGATGTGAACAACATCCTGGAACGTGTATTAAAGGAATTCCCTGTAACGGAAATGGATTTCTTCATTCCAAAATGGCTGGAAATCCTTCCTGCCACCCACTGGCTGAAAGCCCAGGTCATCCAGGTGGCAAAAGATATGGTGAAAAAAGTATCCCACATGAAGGATATGTCCTCAGACTTGTTTGACGGATCTGCGGACAGCGTCCGGGCCATCAAAGTTCAGAATTTAAACATGGCAGACGGCAGCGTTTCCGTTGCAATGGATGTGGATGACAGTTATTATTATCAGATTTTAAGCGATTACGTAGGCCTTCCCATTGAGGGAGAATATCAGTTAATGCAGACCTTGAGCGAGCTTGCAAAAATGAAGGCAGAATACGAAAAGGTCAACCAGGCCATGAGCCAGGTACGCTTTAAGGGTTATGGAATCGTGACTCCGGAACGGTCCGAAATTATACTGGATGAACCGGAAGTCATTAAGCACGGAAATAAATACGGTGTGAAAATGCGGGCAGAGGCTCCTTCCATTAACCTGATCAAGGCTCATATCCAGACGGAAATCGCCCCCATTGTTGGCAGCGAACAGCAGGCAGAGGATTTGATTGCCTACATAAAAGAAAACGCAAGAGAAAGCGAAGAAGGAATCTGGAACACCAATATTTTTGGGAAATCCATTGAACAGATCGTGGAAGACGGCATTCAGGCCAAGGTCTCCCAGCTTACGGAAGACTGTCAAATTAAACTTCAGGACACCCTCCAAAAAATAATCAACGATAGTAATGGCGGTATGATTTGCATTATTATCTAAATTAATGGTATAATAGAAAAAACAGGTACAAAAGGAGGGCTAATATGAAATTAATGTTCATCGGCGCAGCCCGCGAGGTAACCGGGAGCTGTCATTATCTGGAAGCTGCCGGTTTTAAAATCCTTGTGGACTGCGGTATGGAACAGGGGATTGATAAATTTGTAAATGTGGATCTGCCGGTCAGTTTTGCGGAACTTGATTACGTTCTTCTGACCCATGCCCACATTGACCATGCAGGGATGCTTCCTTTTATCTATGCAAGAGGCTTCCGGGGACAGGTGATTTCTACCGTGGCAACCGCAGACCTTTGCGGCATTATGCTGAAGGACAGCGCTCACATTCAGGAGGCTGAAACGGAATGGAAGAACAGAAAGGCCAGGCGTGCAGGTCTCCCGGAAGAAGAACCCCTATACGGAATCAATGATGCCATGGGCGTATTGGAGCTGTTTCATTCCTACGATTACAACGAAAAGGCGGAGCTGGAGGATGGTATTACAATCCGTTTTATAGATGTAGGCCATCTTCTTGGTTCCGCCTCTGTTGAAATCTGGATTACAGAAGGGAAAATCTCTAAAAAGATCGTATTTTCCGGTGATATCGGCAACAAGAACAAACCCCTGATCCGCGACCCGCACTACATAAAGGAGGCGGATTATGTGGTCATGGAATGCACCTACGGCGACCGGCTTCACGGTGTGATTCCGGACCATGTTTCCATCCTCGCAGGCATTGTTCAGAAAACTCTGGACAGAGGCGGAAATGTGGTGATACCCGCATTTGCAGTGGGAAGGACCCAGGAGCTGCTTTATATGTTCCGCCGTATTAAGGCGGAGAAGCTGATCACCGGGCACGACGGGTTTGAGGTCTATGTTGACAGCCCTCTGGCAGTGGAAGCGACTCAGGTTTTTAAAGATAACCTGGTAGACTGCTATGATGAAGAAACAAAGCAGTTGGTGATGAAAGGCATTAACCCCATATCCTTTCCGGGTCTTAAACTGTCGGTTACCAGCGAAGAATCCAAGAACATTAATTTTAATTCAAAACCAAAAGTGATCATATCGGCGGCAGGCATGTGTGATGCAGGCCGTATCCGTCATCACTTAAAGCATAATTTATGGAGACGGGAATGCACCATCGTTTTTACAGGATATCAGTCCATAGGGACACTGGGAAGGAGCCTGATCGAAGGTTCCGGCGAAGTAAGGCTGTTTGGCGAAACCATTCAGGTGGAGGCCCATATAGAACAGATGGAGGGAATGAGTTCCCACGCAGATATGGAAGGACTGATTGCCTGGTTGAACGCATTTGAAGAAAAACCACGACAAGTATTTCTGGTACACGGAGATGATCTGGTTTGCAGCTCCTTTGAGCAGCTTCTTGAGAAGGATTACGGATACAGGGTAAAGGCCCCTCACTCCGGTTCTGTTTATGATCTTTCCCTTGGCAAATGGCTGAATGAAACAGAGGGCGTTGCAGTGGTCAAAGGACCGGAGATCTCTAAAAAACCGGTTGGAGTTTATGGAAGGCTTTTTGCTGCAGGCGAAAGGCTTTTGCAGGTTATCCGTCATAATGAGGGCGGAGCCAACAAAGATCTTGCAAAATTTGCAGATCAGATTAATTCTTTATGTGATAAATGGGATAGATAAGGAGAACAACAGAAAGTGACGAAAGTACTATTATTTACCGACGGAGCTGCAAGAGGAAATCCTGACGGGCCGGGAGGCTATGGAGCGGTTTTGCAGTTTACGGATTCCAAAGGGCAGCTCCACGAAAAAACCATGTCAGCAGGATATGAAAAGACCACCAACAACCGTATGGAACTCATGGCGGCCATCGCAGGTCTGGAAGCTCTTACCAGGCCCTGCCAGGTGGAACTGTACTCTGACTCCAAATATGTGACGGATGCATTTAATCAGCATTGGATTGATAACTGGATAAAAAACAACTGGAAGAGGGGCAAAAGCGGTCCTGTTAAGAACATTGATCTGTGGGAAAGGCTGTTAAAAGCCATGGAACCTCATCAGGTGACCTTTCACTGGGTAAAGGGACATGCCGGCCACCCTCAGAACGAACGGTGTGACATGCTGGCCACAAGCGCAGCCGATGGAGATAATCTGCTGGTAGACCAAGGGATATGAGCTTCCGGACATTGGGAAATACCAAAAACTTACATATCTCTTACAATGTCTTACTAATTGCAGATTCCTATTTTCTTTCTTTTTTATTTGTGATATGTTAACTTTATCAAAACAAGTTAGGATGATATTTCATGAATAAAAATAGAGGAATTTGGATCGTGATCGGAAGCATTCTGGTCATTGGGATTCTCATAACCCTTGCCACTTCCAGTTTTGTGAAAAGCAAGGAAAATGCCACGGATCCTGGGGGAATTACCGGGTTTTCAAGTTCTGAAGTTCTGGAGGTTCCTGAGGAAGCAAGAGCTTACAGCGGAGCACCGGAATTGTTTTCAGCGGATATAGCAGCGCCCCAGGAAGCTCCTGCCTCAGGTGAGGAATCAAAGCTAAGGAATTCCGTTCCGGCGGCTGCCCCAAAGACTGATCCCTCGCCGGTAAATGCAGAACAACCGGCAGCAGAAGCCAGGATGCGGATGAAGAGCGCTGCGGTTTCCGATCAGGCAGAGCCGGTTCCTCAGGAAACAGAAATCTCCAAGGAGGCTCCAACTGAGGAAACTGTCATGTCGCCCATAAGTCCGGATACAAAAAGCAGGCAGCTCAACGCTGCCGCTCCTGCCGAGGGAGCCGCCTACTATCAAAAGCATTTGCTGGATCTGGATGCGCAGATCAAAAAGATGCGGGAGGAATCCGGGGACTCCAATACCTATTCCATGAAAGCCCTGGTGGATAAAGAACTTAAGCTTTGGAACAGAGAGCAGAATGCCATTTATGGGGCAATTTCAGAAAGGCTGGCTGACGAAGACAGAAAAAACCTTGAAACATCTCAGCAGGAATGGATCAAAAGCAGGGATGCAAAGGCAGAGGAGGCCGCTAAAAAATACAGCGGCGGAAGCCTGGAAGAACTTGAATACACCGCTTCCCTCACAGAGTCTACAAGAGCAAGGGCCTATGATTTGCTGGCAGAATACATGGATGTCCTCTCTTTGGAAGAGGATCAGTAAAAAAGTACGGTATTTGCCGTACTTTTTTATTTTTGCAGGCAATGAGACAGGTAAAGGAATGCCTGGAGGGAAAAAAATTTCCATCGCAACATCTTGATAAATAAAATTCCTTATGATAGGATAGTAAAATGAGTGATACTATATGAATTTTCGGGAGGAAAAAATATGACGGCAATATTAGCAAGTTTCCTGGAGACCGCAATCAAATTCCTGTTTTTCCTGTTTATTGCATGGGGCGGAATTCTGTGCGGCAAGAAATACAGAGATTATAAGGATGCCGGAAATAAAGGCGACTTGACGAAAGAGACAAAATAGCAAACGGAGGACAGTAACGTGAAGAACTACGGTGTGAACGAACTGAGGAGAATGTTCCTTGAATTTTTTGAAAGCAAGGGACATCTGGCCATGAAAAGCTTCTCCCTTGTTCCGCATAATGATAACAGCTTGTTGTTGATCAACTCGGGCATGGCTCCCCTTAAGCCATATTTTACAGGCCAGGAGCTTCCGCCAAGAAAAAGGGTTACCACCTGTCAGAAGTGTATCCGGACAGGGGATATTGAGAACGTAGGCAAGACAGCCCGCCACGGCACCTTCTTTGAGATGCTGGGAAATTTTTCTTTTGGAGATTATTTTAAGGATGAGGCCATTCACTGGTCATGGGAATTTTTGACCGATGTGATCGGACTTGACCCGGACAGGCTGTATCCATCCGTATATCTGGAAGATGATGAGGCCTTTGAAATCTGGAATAAGAAAATCGGCATTGCTCCTGAGCGTATTTTCCGCTTTGGAAAGGAGGATAATTTCTGGGAGCACGGCGCAGGTCCCTGCGGTCCCTGTTCTGAGATTTATTATGACAGAGGTGAAAAGTATGGCTGCGGCAGCCCGGATTGTACTGTTGGCTGTGAGTGCGACCGCTATATGGAAGTATGGAATAATGTATTCACACAGTTTGAAAATGACGGCCATGGAAACTATGAGGAATTGCAGCAGAAAAATATTGATACGGGCATGGGACTGGAACGTCTGGCCGTAGTGGTTCAGGATGTGGATTCCATTTTTGATGTGGATACCATAAAAGCTCTTTTAAACCAGGTGGCTGAACTGGCTAAGACAGAATACAAGAAAGATCCTGATGTGGATGTATCCCTTCGTCTGATTACGGACCATATCCGTTCCTGCACCTTTATGATATCCGACGGCATCATGCCTTCCAATGAGGGAAGAGGTTATGTTCTCCGCCGCCTTTTAAGAAGAGCTGCCCGCCACGGAAGACTTCTTGGTATTGAAGGAAAGTTTCTTGCAGACTTGTCCACCACTGTAATTGACTTATCCAAGGATGGGTATCCGGAGCTGGAAGAAAAGAAAGCCATGATCCTGAAGGTTCTGGTCCAGGAAGAAGACAAGTTCAATAAAACCATTGACCAGGGTCTTGCCATTCTTGGGGAGCTGGAAGAGGAGATGGTAAAAAATAAGACCACCATCCTTTCCGGTGAGGATGCTTTCAAATTATATGATACCTATGGATTCCCTATGGATCTGACTCTGGAAATTCTGGAAGAGAAGAATTTCGGAGTGGATGAAGAAGGCTTTAAAGCTGCCATGCAAAAGCAGAGGGAAACAGCCAGAAATGCCAGAAAGACCACCAATTACATGGGCGCTGATGTCACTGTCTATCAGTCCATTGATCCGGCCATTACAACGGAATTCATTGGCTATGACAAGCTGACCTGTGATTCCAAAATTCTTGTCCTCACCACGGAGACAGACTTAACAGAGGCCCTTACCGATGGAGATACTGGAACGATTGTTACAGAGCAGACCGTGTTTTACGCCACCATGGGCGGCCAGCAGGGTGATGTGGGTTATATTGTAAGTGATAAAGGCGAATTCAAGGTAGAAGATACCATCCATTTACAGGGCGGAAAAGTGGGCCATGTGGGCAGGATGGCAAAGGGAATGCTGCAGACCGGAGATGGGGTCACTTTAAAGGTTTGTGAAAGCAACCGCCAGAACACGGGAAAGAACCACAGCGCCACCCACCTTCTCCAGAAGGCATTGAGAACGGTTTTGGGCAGTCATGTGGAACAGGCCGGCTCCTTTGTTGATGGAGATAAGCTGCGTTTTGACTTTACCCATTTCTCAGCCATGACACCTGAAGAGATCCATCAGGTGGAAACTCTTGTAAATGGCAAGATCAAGGAATCCCTTCCTGTAAAAACGGAAATCATGTCTTTAGAGGAAGCAAAAAAATCCGGTGCTATGGCACTGTTTGGGGAAAAATACGGAGATACGGTCCGCGTAGTAAAAATGGGAGACTTTTCCACAGAGCTTTGTGGCGGTACCCATATTAATAATACGGGAGTTATCGGCTCCTTTAAAATCCTGTCTGAAACCGGTATTGCGGCCGGAGTCAGAAGAATCGAAGCCCTGACAGGAGACGGCCTGATGCATTATTATCAGGAAACCGAAAAAGAACTTCATGAAGCCGCAAGAGCTGCCAAAACAACGCCTTCCGCTCTCACGGCAAAAATTGAAGCCCTTTTAGAAGAAATGAAAGCCCTGCATTCTGAAAATGAAAAATTAAAGAGCAGGCTTGCAAAGGATTCCCTTGGAAATGTCATGGATCAGGTAAAAGAGGTTAAAGGGATAAAGGTTCTTGCCACAAAAGTCCTTGATGTCGATATGAACGGACTCCGCAATCTGGGCGACCAGTTAAAGGATAAATTAGGAGACGGAGTCATTGTAATCGCCTCCATTCAGGATGATAAGGTGAATCTGATGGCTGCTGTTACGGATGAGGCTCAGAAGAAGGGAGCCCATGCCGGCAACTTAATCAAAGCCATTGCTTCCTTAGTTGGCGGCGGCGGCGGCGGACGTCCCAATATGGCCCAGGCAGGCGGAAAAAATCCGGCAGGAGTTGATGCATGCCTTGAAAAAGTCATGGAAGTTGTTGCAGAGCAGCTGAAGTAAAACACAGGGTGATTAAGAAAATATTGAAAATTTTTCTTGACGTATGGCAAAATTATGCTATAATCATATCAGTGCTATAAAATACCCAAACAGTTGTATTATGCACAAGTACACAACTGGAGGGAGGTTAGGTGTGAGCTATGTCAAATGTTATCGTTAAAGACAACGAGACCTTAGATAGTGCTTTACGCAGATTCAAAAGAAACTGTGCAAAAGCAGGTATCCAGCAGGAAATTCGTAAGAGAGAACATTACGAAAAACCAAGCGTAAGACGTAAGAAAAAGTCTGAAGCTGCAAGAAAGCGTAAATTTAACTAATAATTAAATGATGAGCCCCTGGTCACATTTTTCTGTGACCGGGGGTTTTTTCGTCTTTTAATGCCCTAGAATTTTCCGCTTCGTGTTTGCATATAGTATAAAGGGGTCAAAACCCCAAACCATGCTAAGAGGTTTTTGACTTCTTACAGCATCCGCCAGATACAGGAATGCAAGTATTCCTGCACCGGCTCATTGCTTGCAGAAATAAAAAGAGAGGGGAAGAAAAGGGATTATGTTTGAGGAATCAAAGGAAAAAGCAGCTTCCGCCTTAAAACTCCCCAAGGATGTAGTTTTGGGAGAAGTGCTTGTATCTTTTCTGGGACGTCACAGCGTTGTAATAGAAAATTACCGAAGCATTATCCTGTATACAGACTGTTCCATAAAACTCCAGGCCAAAAACTGCCGGGTCATCATCGGCGGCAGCAGGCTGATGATTGAATATTACACCAATGAAGAAATGAAAATCAGCGGTTTTATTAAATCCCTGGAATTTGAATAAAATGGGAAACTGGAGGTGCAGTAAAGTGATTGCTTGGCTGAATCATTATTTATTCGGTTATCTTTCTATAGAAATGACCGGTTTTTCCCCGGAACGTTTTCTTAATATGTGCAGCGTCCATGAAATTGAATTGTGGGAAGTCATTAATTCCGGGCGCTCCTATCAGCTTTTCATGACGGTACAAGGGTTCCGCAAGGTCAAGCCTCTTGTTCGCAAATCGAAGGTCAGACTTAAGATTTTAAAAAAGTTTGGACTTCCTTTTTTTTTATACAGGAACAAAAGGCGGAAACTATACGCAGCAGGATTTACCAGCTTTTTTTTGATTCTTTATGCTCTTTCCCTGTTTATCTGGGATATTGAATTTGAAGGAAACCGGCTGTATACATACGATACTCTTTTAAAATTCTGTGAATCGGAAGAAATCCGATATGGTATGAGAAAATCAAAAATCGATTGTGATATTCTGGAAGAATCCTTTCGCTCCAAGTTTCCTGAAATCACATGGGTATCGGCAAGGGTATCAGGAACCCGCCTTTTGGTTAAAATAAAAGAAAATGAAGTGCTGTCGGAAATCCCCGCAAAGGATGAAACACCCTGTGATATTGTGGCGGAAAAAGACGGGGTGATCACCTCCATGATCGTGCGCAGCGGCGTACCAATGGTAGCCATAGGCGATACAGTGGAACAGGGGCAGGTTTTAGTCAGCGGAGTCCTTCCCATTATCGGAGACAGCGAAGAGGTGATCAACACCTATTATGTGCGTTCTGACGGGGATATAACGGCCAGGACGGAATATCATTTTACCAGACAGATCCCCCTTTTCCGGAAAGTGGATGTGGAAACGGGAAAAGTCCGGAAAGGATATTATATGAAAGCCTTCCGTTTTTCCTTTCTGCTCATACGGCCGCGGCCCCAGGGCACCTCATGGAAACAGTCAATGGAAGAAGAACAGCTTCATTTATTCCAGAATTTCTATCTCCCCATTTATACAGGCAAAATAACAGGGAAAGAATACATATCCTACGAGCGTCCTTATACAGAGGAAGAGAAAAATCAGCTGGCCGAGGATATAAACGAAAGATACAAAAAAAATTTATTAGAAAAAGGGGTACAAATTCTGGAAAATCATGTTAAAATACTAGATAATGAATCTTTATGCCAGGTTGCCATAGATTTTGTGACCGAGGAGCCTGTAGGCAGGCGGGAGGCGCTGAAGATACAAAGAACAGAGGAACCGGAGGAGACAAATCATTCAAATGAGCGTAATTGAGACAATCATAGACATTCCAGCTGAACACGAGAAAAACGTATGCGGACAGTTTGACAGCTACTTAAAAAAAATAGAACGGACCCTGCATGTTACCATGATCGGACGGGATGGAGCCCTTAAGATCATAGGACCGGAACAAATGGTCCAGAAAGCCAAAAGCGTATTCAATAACCTGATTGAGCTTTCCAAGCGGGGAAATGCCATTACAGAGCAAAATGTGGATTATGCCCTCTCCCTGTCATTTTCTGAAAACGACAGCCAGATCCTGGAAATCGACAAAGATATCATCTGCAGAACCATTGCCGGAAGGCCGGTAAAGCCCAAGACCCTTGGACAAAAACAGTATGTGGACCAGATCAGAAAAAAGATGGTGGTATTCGGTATCGGGCCTGCCGGAACCGGAAAAACCTATCTTGCCATGGCAATGGCCATCCAGGCTTTTAAAAACGGCGAGGTAAGCCGGATCATCCTGACAAGGCCTGCGATTGAGGCAGGAGAAAAGCTGGGTTTTCTTCCGGGAGACTTACAAAGCAAAATAGATCCTTATTTAAGGCCTTTATATGATGCCCTCTATCAGATCATGGGAGCGGAGAGTTATCTTCATAATGCGGAGAAAGGTCTGATTGAGGTGGCGCCTCTGGCTTATATGAGAGGCCGTACCCTGGATAATGCCTATATCATCCTTGACGAAGCCCAGAATACCACTCCGGCCCAGATGAAGATGTTTCTTACCAGAATCGGCTTTGGATCAAAGGTGATCGTAACCGGGGACCAGACTCAAAAGGATCTGCCTGCCGGAGCCGTATCAGGACTTGACATGGCCATCCGCATATTAAAGAGAATTGACGACATCGGTTTCTGCCATTTAACCAGCAGCGACGTGGTTCGTCATCCTCTGGTACAAAAGATTGTACAGGCTTACGATGATTATGAGTCAAAGAAAAAGCCGGCTGAACGAAAGACAAAATCCATTGGCGGCAGAAAGGCACGTTATGACGATTAATATTGAATATGAGGCCGAAAAAAGGCTGGACATCCCATATGAAGATATTATTACAAGAGTTGTGGAAGAATCACTGGATTATGAAGACTGCCCTTATGAGGCAGAGGTCAGTGTCCTCATTACCGGCAATGAGGATATCCGTCAGATCAATAAGGAATACCGGAATATAGACAGCCCTACGGATGTTCTTTCCTTCCCAATGGTCGATTATGAAAGACCTTCGGATTTTGAACATCTGGAGGAGGCGTCAGAGGACTGCTTTCATCCGGAGACAGGGGAGCTTTTGCTGGGGGATATTGTAATATCCGTAGATAAGGTAGAAGAACAGGCAGAAAAATACGGCCATTCCCAAACAAGGGAGCTTGCTTTTTTAGTCGCTCACAGCATGCTTCATCTATGTGGCTATGATCACATGGAAGAGGAAGAACGTGAGATCATGGAAAAGAAGCAGGAGGAAATCTTAAGCCGGGGAGGATATACAAGATGATAAAAAAGGTATGGTTGGGATTCGCTGGTGTCATGCTGTCTGCCGCTTTTTTATTCGGCTGCAGTAAAAAATATGAGGAAGTATGGGTCACGGATCAACCGGTGGAAACCTCCGACGCCTCGGAAACAAAAGAGATTAAAATTAACAGCAGCACAGGAGCTGCCAATGAGGCGGAGGCGAATTCCGGTGAATACTATACCTTTGAAGAGCGTGTGGAAAAAGACGGGATGATACGCAGCTATCTTACGGGGGAGATGGTGAGTTCTGCCATCGGAAACCGGAGGCCGGTGGCAGTCATGATGAGCAATGACAAGGAAGCTCTTCCCCAATACGGGATCAACCGGGCCGAAGTGATTTATGAAGCGCCGGCCGAAGGGGGAATGAACCGTTACATGGCTATTTTAGAAAATTACGATGATCTGGACCGGATCGGTTCCGTCAGAAGCTGCCGTACCTATTATACATATTTTGCCCGTGAATTTGACGCTATTTATGCCCACTACGGGCAGAGTACCTTTGCAAAGCCTTATCTGGCCAATGTGGATAACATCAACGGGCTGGATGGCATCGGCACTGTGGCGTATTTCCGTACCAAAGACCGGAAATCCCCCCACAATGCATATACCAGCGGAGACCGTTTAAACAAATCCATCCTTCAGCTGGGCTATTCGGAAACCTATGACCAATCCTACCGCGGCCACTACCGTTTTGCAAAAGACGGCCATAAGGTGACCCTGGAAGGAGCCAACAGCGTCAGCGATGCCTATAAGGTCTATCCGGGTTATGTGCTTAACAAGCCATGGTTTGAATACCATGAGGATGACGGGCTTTATTACCGGTACCAGTACGGGGCTCCCCACAAGGGAAACGAAGGACAGATCAAGGTAAAGAACATCATCCTGCAGTACTGTCCATCGGCCCATTATGCAACAACAGAGTATTTAAACATTAACGTACAGGATGACTCTTATGGCTGTTACGTGACGGAAGGCCGCTCCATCCCCATAAAATGGTCCAAGGAGGGAGAATTCGGCCCAACACATTATTACGACATGGAGAATAACGAGATTATCCTGAACCAGGGAAAAACCTGGGTGTGCATTATTTCCGCACAGGATTCTCCCAATGTGAAATTATATGGAAAAGAATAGGACAAGCAGAAAACCAACAAAAAAGGGAGCCTCCAATTTCCTGATCCAGGGTGTCATCCTTGCGGTGGCAGGAATCATCGTCCGGGTCATCGGCATGTTTTACCGCATTCCCCTGGCAGATATTTTGGGAAATGAAGGAAACGGTTATTACAGCTCTGCATTTACCATTTATTCCCTTCTTTTGATCATATCCTCTTACAGCCTGCCTACGGCAGTATCCAAGATGATCGCCACCAGGCTGGCCAGAAAGGAATACCGGAACTCTGTAAGAGTATTAAAGGTCGCATTGTTTTACGGAACAGTGGCAGGAGGGCTGGGGGCTGCCGTTCTCTGGTTTGGAGCAGATATATTTGCCAGCCGTTTTTTAAAAATGCCTTATACATTCTATGCCTTAAAAACACTGGCTCCTACGATCTGGGTGATCGCCTACCTTGGAGTGTTCCGGGGGTATTTCCAGGGAATCGGAACCATGCTTCCCACAGCCATATCCCAGGTCCTTGAGCAGATCGTCAATGCGGTCATCAGCGTCTATGCGGCATCCAGGCTGTTTCAGGCAGGACTTAAATCCAATCTGGTCCATGGATCCACAGAATACTCTTTTGCCCTTGGAGCAGCGGGAGGGACCATTGGAACAGGAGCAGGAGCCGTGGCTGCCCTGCTGTTTCTCCTGTTTATTTTATTCAGCTATTTGCCCATAGTGAAAAAACAGGCAAAAAGGGACAGGACAAGACGTCGGGAATCCTATGGGGAGCTTTCCGGCGCTCTTTTAATGACAGTCTTTCCCATTGTTTTAAGCAGTGTGGCCTATAACATCAGCACTGTCATTGACAACAGCATCTATGGAAACGGCATGACTGCCATGGGCATGGGGGCATCGGAGATTGCTTCTAACTGGGGCGTTACAGGGAAGTACCAGCTTCTTTTTAACATTCCGGTGGCAATTGCCAATTCCCTTTCCTCCGCCCTCATCCCCTCCCTTTCCAGGGCAATGGCAGAAGGGCAGAGGGGACAGTTAAAAAGCAAGGTCTCCATGGTTATCCGTTTTTCCATGCTCATCGCCATACCGGCTACGGTGGGCCTTACGGTTCTTGCAGGTCCCATCTGCAATCTGCTGTTTAGCAGGACTGACAATTCAGCCCTTATTAAGATGATGATGTACGGGTCTGTGGCAGTGGTATTTTTCTCTCTTTCCACTGTGACAAACGGAGTATTGCAGGGGATCAACCGGATGCAGGTTCCTTTGAGGAATGCGATCATTTCCCTGATCCTTCACGTGGTAATTCTCTGCGTCATGCTTTTTGGATTCAAGATGGGAATCTACAGCGTGGTGTATTCCAATATCCTGTTTGCATTTACCATGTGCCTTTTAAACGGAGCCGCCATCCGAAGATTTTTAAATTACAGGCAGGAAATGAAAAAAACATTCATCCTTCCCACACTGGCATCAGGAATCATGGGAGCGGCTGCTTACGGCACTTATTTTGTGGTGCATTTGACCTTAAAGCGCAATATATTCGGTGTTCTTTCGGCCATAGTGGTGGCTGTGATGATTTATGGAATTCTCCTTTTAAAACTGGGCTGTGTGGACGAATCCGAGCTTTTAAGCGTGCCTGGCGGAAGGAAGCTGGTGCGCATTGCAAGAAAATTCCATCTTTTGTGATTAAAACCCAGGAAGAAGGCAGATACTATACTTACTTGAAGGAGGTATCATCTCATGAAGAAGTATATGTTCTGCTTTCTTTTGTTCGTAGCGGCATCTGCCATTTGCCTGGGGATAGGTTTTGCCATTACAAAGGACAGCGTAAGGCCTGAGGAAGCCCTGCCAGGGGCTACCATAGAAACAGAAACTGTGACGGAAGCGCAGATCGTAATAAACCAGGAAGAGGTAGACGCCGAACCCGTAAGCGCAAAGGGCAAAGAAAAATATTATCTTGTCTCAGAGGACGGTTATTTACTCGTCCTCTACCAGGATAAAACCACCATCTGCCTTTATACCCATATGCCCGTTACTGATTTCCCTGAGGAAGAACGGGGAAAATTAATGGAAGGCATATGGTTTTCTTCCATGATCGAAGTATTTAATTATCTGGAATCCTATACAAGTTAAAGAAGCACTTGAAATAAAGAGGCAAACTGGATACAATAGGTCTGTCTGAGGATACAGGAGGATTTTATGAAACAACAGGTAATCATCATAGGAGCAGGAGCATCCGGTCTGACAGCTGCGATCCAGGCGGCCAGACAGGGCGCTTCTGTTACCGTTTTAGAACATACATCCAAACCAGGGAAAAAGCTTCTTTCCACGGGAAACGGAAAATGCAATTTAACCAATTTAACAACGCCTGAAGGCGCTTACCGGGGAAGCCAGAGCTGGTTTATAAAAAGGGTGCTGGAAAACATCACCGTGGAACAGACCCTGGAATTTTTTCGGGATCTTGGCCTTGTTCTTACGGACCGGAACGGATATGTCTATCCAAACTCTGGACAGGCTGCTTCTGTTCTGGAAGCACTGCTCTTTGAACTGGATCACCTGGGAGTTTCCATTATTACAGACTGCCAGGTACAGGAGATAAAAAAGGATCTTTCTCTTGTGACTTCCAAGGGAAAGAAGCAGGCGGATGCCTTAATTTTAGCGGCAGGCTCCATGGCGGCTCCCAAGACAGGTTCCGACGGAAGCGGTTATGAGCTGGCAAAGGCCTTGGGGCACCATATTATAAAACCCCTGCCTGCCCTGGTACAGCTTAAGTGCAGGGAAAAATGGTACAAGCAGGCGGCAGGAGTCAGGACAGAGGCTTCTGTAACCCTTAAAATAGACGGAAAAACAGAAGCAGCCGACCGGGGAGAGCTTCAGTTTACGGATTACGGGATCTCCGGCATTCCTGTTTTTCAGGTCAGCCGTTTCGCTGCCAGAGGGCTGGATGCCGGACATAAGGTAACAGCAGAGCTGGATCTGCTCCCCTCCATGGATTTTAACAGCGCCCGGCAGCTTCTTTCAGAAAGAGCAAAGCGCCTGGATTACCGGCCGGCAGAGGAATTTTTAAACGGCGTATTAAATCATAAGCTGGCCAGGATTCTTTTAAGGGAAGCCGGGATTGGAAGTGCAGGCATTGTCAAAGACATCGCGCCTGCCCAGATAAAAAAACTGGCCGCAGTCTTAAAGGGGCTGAAAACAGAAATCCTTGCTGCCAATTCATTTGATCAGGCCCAGGTATGCAGCGGAGGCATTGATACCAGGGAAGTGGATCCGGATACCATGGAATCAAAGCTTATCAGCGGCCTTTACCTGGCCGGTGAAATTCTTGACGCAGACGGCATCTGCGGAGGTTATAACCTGCAGTGGGCATGGTCTTGCGGCATACTTGCAGGCACTTGTGCAGGAAGGGGGACATCCTGCGGGCATCCCGTTACACCTGATAAAGGGAAACGGGATTTATCTGGAAAGCATGGACAGAAAAGAAGAATGCCCTTTGAGCATACCGTTATGCAAAAAAAACAGGGGCAGGAATGAGGAAAACAATGATAAGAATAAATCAATTAAAGCTGCCTGTGGATCACACAGAAGAGGCCTTATGGGCAAAGGCAGCAAAAACATTAAAAATTCCGGTTAAGGAAATCCGGTCGATTCAAATAATAAAACAGTCTGTTGATGCCAGAAAAAAAGAGGACATCCATTTTACTTACTCCATTGATGTGGAGGTGGAAAAAGAAGAATCTGTGATACATAAAGTAAAAAGCGGAGACATTGGGATATCAGAGAAAAAGGAATATAGGTTTCCAAAGCCCGGAACAGAAAAAATGGCCAGCAGGCCGGTGATCATCGGAACAGGGCCAGCCGGACTTTTCTGCGGGATCATGCTGGCAAGGCATGGATACCGGCCCCTTATTCTGGAGCGGGGAGAATCCGTGGAAAAGCGCCTGGAGGCTGTAGATCTGTTTTGGAAGGGCGGAAGATTAAAGCCGGACTGCAATGTACAGTTTGGAGAGGGAGGAGCAGGCACCTTTTCCGATGGGAAGCTGAATACTCTTGTAAAGGATCCCCTTATGAGGAACCGGAAGGTATTGGAGCTTTTTGTGGAATTCGGAGCAGACCCCTCTATTCTCTATGTGAATAAGCCCCATATCGGCACCGATGTCTTAGGCGGCATTGTCAAAGGGATGAGAGAAGAGATCATACGTCTTGGGGGAGAGGTCCGTTTTGGCAGCCCTGTGACGGATTTTATAATGGAAGATAACAGGCTGCAGGGAGTGGTGGTAAATGAAAAGGAGCAAATCCCGGCAGAGGTTCTTGTGCTGGCCATCGGACACAGCGCCAGGGATACCTTTGAAATCCTGAATAAAAGAGGAGTCCCTATGGAGGCAAAGGCCTTTGCCGTAGGTTTGAGAATCCAGCATCCACAGGAAAGCATTGACCGCTCTCAGTACGGAACCGGAAACCATCCCATACTGGGCCCTGCTGATTATAAGCTGACTCATCAGTGCGCAAACGGAAGAGGGGTTTATACGTTCTGCATGTGTCCAGGAGGATATGTTGTCAATGCCTCTTCCGAGGAAAAGAGACTTGCAGTAAACGGGATGAGCTATCATAAGCGGGATGGCATGAATGCCAACAGCGCCCTGATCGTCACCGTAACACCGGAGGATTTTGGAGGCGCCTCCCCTCTTGCCGGGATTGCTTATCAGAGACGGCTGGAAGAAGCGGCCTTTTTATCCGGCTGCGGGAAAATTCCGGTTCAGCTTTACGGGGATTTTAAAAGGAATCAGCCCTCAAAAGCCTTTGGAAGCGTGGAACCCGCCTTTAAAGGTCTCTATGAATTTGCCAATATCAGAGAATTTCTCCCTGAATACTTATCAGAATCCCTTGTTGAGGGAATCGAAGCCTTTGATCGCCGGATCCGTGGCTTTTCCAGACCTGACGCTATTTTGGCAGGCGTGGAAAGCAGGACCTCGTCTCCGGTTCGCATCCCCAGAAACGAAGCCTTTGAAAGCAGCATAAAAGGGCTTTATCCCTGCGGAGAAGGCGCCGGATATGCAGGGGGTATCACCTCTGCGGCCATGGATGGCTTAAAAGCGGCAGAAGCCATTGCTTCCAGATTTGAAAGGTTTTCTTTATAAATTGACGAAAGCGTAAAAATGATGTAAGATATGAAACAAAAAGAATTCCAGAAAGCAGATGATAATGAAGATGAACCCTATGGAACGTGAAGAACTAAAGGATAAAAAAAGGATTGTAATAAAAATCGGGTCCTCATCCTTAACCCATGCCTATACCGGGGATTTGAACCTGATGAAAATTGAAAAACTGGTTCGGGTAATCAGTGATTTAAAGGGACAGGGAAAACAGGTGGTTCTGGTTTCCTCCGGTGCCATTGCAGCAGGACGCCAGGCCCTGGGACACCATACAAGGCCTGTTACCATATCAGAAAAACAGGCATTTGCCGCCGTGGGCCAGGCCAGGCTCATGATGGTGTACCAGAAGCTTTTTGCAGAATACAATCAAATAGCAGCACAAGTTCTTTTAACCAAAAATACTATGGTTAATGACAGCAGCCGATACAACGCCCAGAACACCTTTGATGAGCTTTTAAAGCTTGGAACCATCCCCATAGTCAATGAAAACGATACCGTATCCACTTCCGAAATTCCTCTGGTGGATAATTTCGGCGATAATGACCGGCTCTCCGCCATTGTGGCCGCATTGATCGGAGCAGATCTTTTAATATTATTATCGGATATTGACGGTCTGTATTCCGATGACCCCAGACAAAACCCGGACGCAGAATTTATCGGACTTGTAAGGGAAATCACGCCTAAGCTTCTTGAGATGGGGAAATCCACCTCAGGAAGCGATGTGGGTACCGGAGGCATGGCTGCAAAGCTGGCTGCCGCCCGTATTGCTACGGACGGCGGTTCCGATATGGTAATTGCCAACGGAGATCAGGTGGAAGTCATCAGTCAGATAGTGGAGGGAGAAGAAAAGGGAACCTTGTTCCTGGCCCATCCAAACCATGATTTTGACCTGATGGACTATATTAATCATGAGTATTAAGGAGAATCTATGAATCAGGAAAAGATCGACAGGATCAATACACTTTATCATAAATCAAAATCAGTAGGATTAACAGCAGAAGAACAGGCAGAACAGGCCGCTTTGCGCAGGGAGTATATCGAAACCATCCGCAATAATTTACGGGGAAATTTAAACAATATTTCCATTCAGGAGAAAGACGGTACCATAACGGATCTGGGTAAAAAATATGGAAAAGTCAAAGAAGAATGACATCAGGATATTTGTAAAGGAACAGCGCAGGGTTTTGGAGACAACTGCCGAGAGCATTTGGAACGATTCCATCTGTGAACAGCTTTTAAACCTTGACGAAATCCTCAGGGCTTTTTGCGTTTACTGTTACGTATCCTTTCGCCGGGAAGCGGGAACCTGGAGGTTTATGGAGACTTTAGTAAAACAGGGAAAATGCGTGGCAGTGCCAAAGGTCGTTGGAAAAGAGCTGGAGTTTTATGCCATATCCGGAAAAACGGATCTGGAGGAAGGTGTCATGGGAATTATGGAACCAAAGCCATCCTGCTTAAGAGTCCACGATCCGGGAGCCCCTGTGATTGTTCCGGGAATTGCTTTTGACAAGTACGGAAACCGGATCGGATATGGCGGCGGATATTATGACCGGCTTTTTGAGAAGGAACCAGATCATCCCCGCATTGCCATAGCCTATGGTTTTCAGATTTTTGACTATATTCCAACGGAACCCCATGACAAACGTGTGGATCGGATTATCACTCCTTAAGGGCTAAGGAAACACCCTGCCCAAAGTTCGCGGGCAATAATAAGGAAAAGATTGGAGGACGCTTTTATGATGATTACTGAGATCGGAAAGACAGCAAAAGAAACAGCCGGAATCATAGGGATCCTGGGTTCAGCAAAAAAGAATGAAGGCTTAAGGGCAGCGGCGGCCGCCCTGCTGGAAGGAGAAGCTGAAATCCTTACCGCAAATCAGGAGGATGTTATTCAGGCAGCAGCTTCCGGGATGAGCGCCGGGCTGATTGACCGTCTGGAACTGACTCCTGCGAGAGTAGAAGCCATGGCTGACGGACTTTTGTCCGTGGCTGCACTGGATGACCCAGTGGGGGAGGTGCTTTCCATGAAAGTACGACCCAATGGCCTTACCATTGGCCAGAAGCGGGTTCCTTTGGGCGTTGTAGGTATTATATACGAAGCCAGGCCTAATGTGACCGCCGATGCCTTTGGACTATGCTTTAAATCGGGAAATGCCGTGATCTTAAAAGGCGGAAGCGATGCCCTGGAATCCAATAAGGCCATTGTAAAATGGCTTCGGACCGGCCTTAGGAATGCAGGCCTTCCCGAAGATGCCATCCAGCTTATTACAGACACAGACAGGGAAGTGACAAAGGAATTCATGCGCCTCAGGGAATATGTGGATGTGCTGATTCCAAGAGGAGGCACAGGATTAATAAAAACCGTTGTGGATAACAGCACTGTTCCGGTCATTGAAACAGGAACTGGAAACTGTCATATTTTTGTGGATGAATCCGCTGATTATGATATGGCTTTAGAAATTATATTTAACGCAAAGACCCAGAGGATCGGAGTGTGCAACACCTGTGAATCCCTGGTTATCCACAGAGCAATTGCTCCTCAGTTTCTGCCCTTATTAAAAGAGCGGCTCGCTGAGAAATCTGTTGAGATCCGGGCGGACGAAGAAGCGTGTAATATAGCAGAGGGATTTGTCCCTGCATCCGAGGAGGATTGGGGCCGGGAATACCTGGACTATATTTTATCCTTAAAGCTGGTTGGCTCTGTAGAGGAAGCCATTTCCCACATTAACCGTTATAACACCAAGCATTCCGAAGCCATCATTACATCAGATTATAATAATGCTCAGAAGTTTTTAAATGAAGTCGATGCAGCAGCAGTTTATGTCAATGCATCCACACGCTTTACCGACGGATATGAATTCGGCTTTGGCGCTGAGATTGGGATCAGCACACAGAAGCTCCATGCAAGAGGACCCATGGGACTTAAGGAATTGACGACCACCAAATATATCATTTATGGCAATGGACAGTTTCGTCCGTAGCTGACTTTTTACTTGCAAATACAAAAACCATAGTTAAGATCAAAGACCCAATAAGGGTCAGGCTAAAACACATAAACACTGTAAAAGAAAAACAGGGAGTTTGCTGCAGGAATGTACGCACCCTGTTTTTTTATACAAAAAATCGTGACTCACCTGTTGAAATGTATTATCCAAGGAGGCATTACTGGATAATAATAAAGGAAAAATGAATGAAAATACAAGTTTTATCGACTTTATGGCTTTCAAACAGACGGTTGTGTACATTTTAAACAAAAAGTATTGAATACAATTGCTGAACCTATGCTATCTGCTTAAAAAGAATTGATTTATTTATAACATTAGTATATTGTAATGTTATAACTTTTATATGCCTGTGCAAGAGGTACAGGATAAGCAGATAAGGAGGCAATTGTTATGTTAAAATCTAAGAGGTTTTTAGCGGCGGCGCTGACAGCGGCCATGGTTATGGGAACATTGGCCGGATGCGGGAGCAGTACAAAAGGGAACATTGACACCGGGGCAGGGAAAACAGAAGGAGAAAAAGCAGAGACATCAGGAACGGCAGCAGAGGGAAACGCAGCAGTAGGAACGAAAGTGGAATTCTGGAACGACAAATTTGCCAATACGGAAAAGTCTGATGTGGATAAGATCATGAACAGTATTACGGAATTAAGCGGAATTAAAGTAGAACAGATTGCGTATCCGGATACGGCAGCATATCAGACAGCCATGCAGCAGTCCATCCGCGATAAGAAGGCACCGGGATTATTTACCTGGTGGAGCGGACCTCAGTTAGAAACACTTGCCAAAAATGATCTGCTGGAGGATGTATCAGACCTTTGGGATGAAGCGATCGTTCCAAACGGCGTATCAAAAGACTTGGCAGACGCATTTACCGTGGATGGTAAGGTCTATGCGGTGCCATACAGTGTTATCTATAATACCATGGTTTACAATATGGATATTTTCAAACAGTTTAACTTAGAAGTCCCCCAAACGTTTGACGAGTTCCTTACTGTCTGCCAGACGTTAAAGGACAACGGCATCACTCCGATCGCATTGAAGAACGACTCATGGGCAGGCTTCATCTGGTTCCAGGCTTTAATTGGTGCATACGAACCGCAGCTTTATCTGGATATCTGTAACGGAACAAAAGACTATACGGATCCGGATGTGGTAAAAGTAATGAACATCTGGAAAGACATGCTGGACAAGGGATATTTCACCATGCCAATGAAGATTCAGGATATGGACAAATCTTTAGCACAAGGTACCGTAGCCATGGAATTGGAGCCAAACTATGAAGTGGGTTCCCTGATCAAAGAGTACGGCATGGTAGCTGGAGAAACTGTCGGTGTATTCGTCCTTCCTTCTATGAATGATCATAAAAAGGTTATCTTCTATGAAGTGTCCCCATTATGTGTCGCCAAGGCCAGTACAGATAAAGAAACTGCAAAAGAAGTATTGCGGTCCTGGTTTAAGAAAGAGCATCAGACGGTCCTGACAGAAGTTGCAAACTTTGTGAATACCAGTGAAGTACAGGTTGATAACAAGTGCATCCAGGATACGCTTGCCTTTACTTCAGATTCAGATAATTACCAGATGATCCTCCGCTACTACGAAAATACACCGGAAGAAATTCGTAATACAGCGCTGGACGAACTGATGAAGTTTGAACTTGGTGATGCAGGTGTGGATGAAGTATTACATACAATTCAGACGAAAGCATCTGAAGTATTTGGAAAATAGTCAGGAAAAGATCAGGAACCGGAGAGCGGACATCCGCTCTCCGAGTCTGGTATCAGAAAGGAGCATATGGTATGGCAGGGACAATAGAAACACAGAAGAAAAAAACATATTGGAAGGATTATTTATACATACTTCCGGCAGTCCTTTTTATCGGTATTTTTTTTGTATCATCCATTTTTTATACGGTCCGGCTTAGCTTCTTTGAGTGGGATGGCTTTTCAAAAATGACGTTTAAAGGTCTGGATAATTATATCAATTTGTTTCAGGATAAAAATTTTAAAATTTCAGTGATGAATACCCTTATCTGGGTAGTATCTTCCATGGTTACGTCAGTGCTTGTTCCATTATTGTTTGCGATTTTGATTACAAGGAGTTCCGCATTAACACTCTTTAAAAATATATTCTATTTTCCAACAGCACTTTCCGGCACGGTCGGAGGCCTGATCATGGCTACGCTTTTATCCACCTATGGCCTTCCTCATATCTTCCTATGGCTTGGGAAGCCGGAACTGGCGAGAGACTGGCTGGCAATTCCTTATGTGAATACCTTTATCATGATCCTGACCGGTGTATGGCAGGGCATTGGGCTAAATATGCTGTTGTTTATTTCTGGAATCAGGAACATGGATTCTTCTCCCATTGAGGCCGCCAGGATTGAAGGCGCAGGTTCCATTAAGCTTTACACAAGGGTGATACTGCCGCTTTTAAAACCAACCATAATCGTTGTACTTTTAATGGCCCTTGTAAACAGTTTTAAAGTATTTGACGGCATATGGGTTATGACGAAAGGCGGTCCATACAGAACATCGGAGACTCTGGCTCTTACCATGTACGAGGAATCCTTTATTTATAACAATTTCGGCGTGGGCGCTGCGGTTGCAGTCGTTCTTACTATTGTAATCCTCATAGTATCCTATTTTAATATCAGGAATACATTCAAGGAAGATTAGACAAGGAGGCCATCATGACACAAAAAATGTATAAAACAGTCATTGTTAATGCCATACTGTCCATTCTTGGCCTTGTGTGGATTACCCCTTTGATCTTTACGATACTGAATATCGTGAAAACAAAGCAGGAATATAACATAGGAAGCTTCTGGCAGCTTCCGGAAGGTTTCTATTTGGTGGACAATATAAGAACCGTGATTGACAGTGGGATTTTAAGTTCCATGGGTGCCAGCCTTTTATATGCCGTTTTAGGATCGGGATTTTCCGCTTTTATCGGCCTTCTGGCAGCTTACGGCCTCACTCATTTGAGGATTCGCGGAAAAATGTTCTGGTTCCTTTTCATCTACAGCGGAACAATTTTTCCCTTTCAGGTTTATTTGATTCCTATTTACAAAGGATACTTCAAGCTGGGACTTTACGATACAAGACTGGGCATGGTACTGTTCTATACGGCTATCTGTATTCCTTTCTGTATGTTTGTCCTTCGTAACTTTTTCCTTGGTATTTCCAAAGAGGTCTGCGAATCGGCAAAGATCGATGGGGCATCGGATTGGAAAACGCTGTTACACATCTTCGTACCAATGGCAAAGGCCCCCTTATCCATTCTGTTCCTTTCACAGTTTACCTGGTCCTGGAACGACTTGATGTTCGGGCTTACTTTTACAAAGTCAACCAATGTCAGACCGGTCATGGCAAGCATGTCCATGTTAAGCAAGGGCAATGCACCGGCACTGTTTTTAGCATGTATCCTGGTATCCATACCAACCATTATCCTGTTCATATTTCTTCAGAATAATTTTGAAGCAGGTATGGCTTACACCAGTAAATAAAAGAAACAAGGAGAACGAAGATGAATACGAAAAAAAAGTGGAATATTTATTTGATCCAGCATTCCCATACGGATATCGGTTATACAGAACGGCAGGATAAGATCATGCGGTATCATTACGACTTTATACGCCAGGCCATGGATATTCTTGATGGAATCCACAGCGGGGAAATCACGGGGGCTGACGGCTTTGTATGGCAGTGTGAAAATTACTGGCAGGTGGAGAATTTCTATGAAATGGCAGACAAAGCCTCCAGGAAAAAATTCGAGATGTACGTAAAAAGCGGCGAAATCGGGTTAAGCGGCAACTATTTAAACATGACTGAACTGGTAAGCATGCCGGTTCTGGAACACGCCATAGAAAAAGCACAGCAGTATGGAAAAGCAATCGGCCATTCGATCACAGCTGGTATGTGCGCTGATATCAATGGAATGGCCTGGGGATATGCTGATGCGCTTTACGATTATGGAATCCGGGATTTTTACTCCTGCCTCCATCCCCATCACGGAATGTTTCCTCTCTATAAAAAGTCGCTTCCGTTCTACTGGGAAAGCCCCAAAGGAAACCAACTGTTAGTCTGGAACGGAGATCATTACCACTTGGGGAATGAGATGTTTTTAGCTCCTCATGGGGGAACAACATACATGATAAATGATGAATTTTCACCGGGAATCCGGAAGAATTTCATTCTGAATCAGAACACAGAGGATACATATGAGACCGAGATGAAGATTGTAAAGACCAGAATCCAGCGGTATCTGGACAATCTTGAAGAGGAAGGCTATCCCTACGATATCGTACCGTTCATGGTTTCCGGAGCAATTACAGATAATGCACCGCCCAGCGCCGGCATTGCAAGACGGGTCAATGAATTGAACAAAATATACAAAGACCGCATATCTTTCCGCATGGTGACCCTGGAGCAGTTCTTTGATGCTGTGAGGAATCATTGCAGCGATATCCCCGTCTTTCGCGGAGACTGGACCGACTGGTGGGCTGACGGAATCGGCTCAACACCGGCTGAGGTGAAAGTGTACCGGGATGCCATGAGAAAATATGACCTCTGCAGGAAACTGGATCCTCATGGTCTGCTTGGAAATCAGAAACTGATGGAGAAGACGGCAAAGGAGCAGATGCTGTATGCGGAACATACCTGGGGGTATTCCTCCAGCGTTTCTGAACCGTGGGAAAGTCTGGTAGGGATGTTGGAACTGAAAAAAGGCGCTTATGCCGCTGATTCCAATACTCACGCGGCAAAGAATTTAGATCAGATCCTGGCAGCCAAAGGAGAAGTGACAATACGCCAGGATAAGCCTCAGCGCTATTTGGTCATCAATCCACATGATGTAGCGCTTCACACAAAAGCCTGCCTTTACATTGAGTTTTGGGAGTATATCCAGGGTGTACGTTATGATGAGACCATTCCGATCCGGGTGGTGGATTGTGAAACCGGACAGACTGTCCCAAGCCAGGTAAAACGGATCGCCAGGGCTACCCAGGTGGAAATCGAAATTGCTATGAAACCGAAAGAAGAGAAACTGGTGATGATTACTCTGGATGAACGGAAGTATCAGACCACTGAAAATCACGCCCATATCGGGGCGGAAGGCATTGAGGACCTGCTTTCAGAAAAGGATAACAGAGTGGATGCAGACCGGATTGAGACTGACCATATAATACTTACTTTAGACGGAGAAAAGGGAATCACTTCCATTATAAATAAAGCGGATCACACAGAACTGATCCGTGACGACAGTGTGGACGGCGCATTTGCCGGTGTGTATGAGGTGACGGATATGGCGGAATCCGCCTGTGAAACCAGAAGAAGAATGGGACGCAACCGAAAATCCACAGCCACCAGAAGATACAGAAGCATGTTAAAGGATCGGCGGATCGTGGAAAACGGAACGGTTTACGCAGCAATTGAATTGGATTATCAACTGGAAGGAACCGGATTCTATACGGTATATGTAAAGGCGTATAAGCACCGGCCAAAGCTGGAGGTTATGGTAAGAGTCCATAAACAAAGTGTGTGGGAGCCGGAAAACTTATACGTGGCCCTTCCATTTACTGCCGGAGAAGACACAACGGTTTATTTCGATAAAACAGGCTGTATGATCCGGCCTGGAATCGATCAGCTGCCGGGAAGCTGTCAGGACTTCTATTTGATACAGAATGGTGTAGTATTAAAATCAGACAACATAAATCTGGCGATTATAACGAAAGATGCGCCTCTCATTAGTCTTGGAGGATTGGAAGCCAGACCAATTGTCTTATGTGATTGCAAGGATAAAGAAAGAAACCATTCCCCGCTTTACTCCTGGGTGATGAACAACTACTGGGAGACAAATTTCAAAGTGAATCTGGGCGGATTTTATGAATTTTTCTATACGCTGATGGTTCACGAGCCATGCGGCGAGGCAGAAATGTATGCAGAATGTGAGGCAGAAAACGAGGGCCTGATTGCCTGTTATACAGATTGACAAAGGAGAGATGAGTGTGAAGGCGGAATGCAGATATATACTTCTGGATGTAGGCGGTACGCAGATAAAATGCGCGGTTGCGAACCAAAGGGGACAGTTGTTTCAGAAAGGACCGGTAAGCTTTCCGGCCTTGGCAAAGGGAGAAAGCGGGATTATCCTTGACAATTTCGCTTTCCTGATCAATGAGATGAAGAAGATGGCCGGGGCAAGTCCCATTGGCGGCATAGCTATGGCGTTTCCGGGACCATTCGATTACCTTTGCGGAATCAGTCTGATGAATGGACTGGATAAGTACGATTCCATCTATGGAATTCCTCTCGTTCCCCAACTGAAAAAGCGTCTGGATTGGCTGGCAGATATTCCGTTTCAATTCCTTCATGATGTAGAAGCGTTTGCCGTGGGAGAAAGCTGGTTTGGAAAAGCTGCAGATAAGGAAAAAATCATTTGTCTTTGTATTGGCACTGGAGCAGGCTCCGCTTTTGTAAAAGCAAAGAAGGTGCAAAAGGAAGAAAAGGATGGCGTTCCGGAAAATGGCTGGCTTTATAATACTCCGTACCGGGAGGGGGTAATTGATGATTACGTATCCGTCAGAGGTCTGGCGGCACTGGCCGGTGAAATTTATGGCAGCAGTGTTTCCGGTAAGGAACTTTACGGCCGTTCCTGTCAGGGGGAAGAGAAGGCACTGCTTACGTTTCAGGCATTCGGGGCTGATTTAAAAGATGCTATGGTACCGTTTTTAGACAGGTTTAAACCTGATGCACTGGTTATGGGAGGACAGATATCAAAAAGTTTCGCCTTCTTCGGAGACGGTATCCGTAAGGAATGCCAGGATAGGAATATCGAGGTTTTCACGGAAGAAGACACATCAGGACTGGCAATGCTGGGACTGTTTGTTTCCATGAAGGAAGGAGTGTAGAGAATGCTGAATCACGAAAAAGGGGCGCAGCCCTTATATTCCCAGTTGGAAACAATATTAAAGAAGCAGATTGAGCATGGGGAATTCAATAAGGGGGATATTTTCCCCACGGAAAAGATGCTGATGGAAGAGTACAATATATCCCGTGTCACGGTACGCCAGGCTTTGGCTGCGCTGACCTTAGACCGTTACATCAAAAGTACCAGGGGAATCGGAACCACGGTAATATATGAAAAAATTGACGAACATTTAAAGAGTGTCATCAGCTTTACAGACGAAATGAAGCAGCATAACATCACCATGAGCACCTCCTACTGCACAATGGAAAAAGTCAGGCCGGGGAAGAAAGTAGCCATGGTACTTGGAATTCCTGAGACGAAACAGTGTTACTGTCTTACCAGAGTAAGATGTGTGGATAAAATTCCTATGGTCTATTCTGTCACGTATTTGAAGGATATCGTGGAACTGCCTATGGAAAAGGAATATTATATGGAATCCTTATATAAACATCTTCAGGAAACCTATGGAATCATTATTGCAAGAGGACAGGATACCCTGGAAGCCGTGTTATCCACAAAGGAAATCCAGGATTTTCTGAAAGTAGATCCGCAGCTGCCTTTATTTAAGAGGGTCAGAAAGACATTTCTGGCAGATGGGGAAATATTTGAATATTCTGACTGCTATTATCCAGGAAACCGGTACAAGTATACGGTAGACTTATAAACAGGTGGAAGGAGAATCGTACCTGGTGAAGGTATGTGCATGATGGTGATTGCAGAAATCCGAAAATAATGGAGGAAATAAAGAACATGGATAAATCAGCGATTAAAAAGGTACACGTGGTATTTAAAACCCATCTCGACATTGGCTTCACTGATTTGGGGCAGAATGTTCTGAACAAATATGTGAATTGCTATATTCCGCTCGCCATTGACCTGGCCTTTCAGATGAATAAGGAACAAGAAAAACGGTTTATCTGGACTGTCGGTTCCTATCTCATAGATTACTATTTCAGACATGCCGGGGAGGAAGCCTGCAAACGGCTTGAAGCGTCAATCCGCCGTGGGGATATCTGCTGGCATGGACTGGCATGCACCACCCATACGGAGCTGCTGGATAAAGAACTTTTTGAATATGATTTAAGTCTTTCCGACAAATTGGATAGACGGTTCGGAAAGAATACTATTTCAGCCAAGATGACAGATGTTCCGGGCCATACGAAAGCCGTCATCGGTCCTATGGCGGATCACGGCAAGGTCTACATGCACATCGGCGTCAATCCTTCCTCCATGGTCCCTCAGGTCCCTTTGACCTACCGCTGGAAATCGGGAGATAAGGAGATTATCATCCAGTACTCTTTTGAATACGGTGCGCCTTGTTACGTGGAAGGAATGGATGAGGTGCTGGAATTCGCCCATACCGGTGATAACTTAGGGCCTCAGTCGGTGGAAGCGGTAGAGGCTGAGATGGACCGGATACAGGCCATTTACCCTCAGGCTAAAATCGTTGCTTCTACCATGGACAAGTATGCCGAGAGCCTGCTTCCATATAAAGACCGCCTTCCAATAGTAGAAGAAGAAATCGGGGATACCTGGATTCATGGCATTGCCTCCGACCCGTTAAAGATTACCCGTTATCGCGGACTTATTGAATGGAAGGACCGTATGGAGAGGGAAGGAAGACTGTGCCGGGAAGACAGTTTTTACGGAGACTTCATGGAAAACCTGCTTCTGGTGGCGGAGCATACCTGGGGACTAGACTATAAAAAATACCTGGCTGATTTTACAAATTGGGAAAAGACTGGTTTCCAGGCGGCCAGAAAAGCGGATGTGACAACTCTGGATTTCCTGACAAACCGCAATGCCGGTATGTTAAAGGTCTTGCAGGAGGATTTCTGCAAGTACCGCGGCGGGAAATTCGATGGATCCTATAAAGTATATGAAAGTTCCCATGGGGAGCAGATGGAATACATATGGAAGGCCGTCGATGCCCTGCCGGAGGAACTAAAGGAAGAGGCTAAAGGGGAACTTAACCGTCTGACTGTGAATTGCCGCGATATGGCGGTGGGAGAGGGCGGAAGAACAATATATCCTTATGAACGGGTGGTTATTGGAGAATGGACCGTGTCGTTTGATGGCAGCGGCACTATGGTGTATTTGAAGAAAGGGGAACGGGAGTGGATTACGGATGGGGCTTTTGGAAGGCTCTCCTATGAGACTTATAATGCCAGGAACTGTGTAGAGAATTACTACAGCTATAACCGGGCCTTCCGCCAAAATCAGTGCTGGTCGGAAGGAGATTTTTCTAAGCCGGGCCTTGAGTCCGCAGAGGATTTAGAGAACCGGAATTATGTATTCGGTGCGGAGAAAATCAAAACAAATGGTAATGAAATCCGCATTATGCTAAATGGCAATGAAGAGGCGGTTACAAGGTATGGCTGCCCGAAGCGGTCCGCTATTGTCTATACCTTTGGGGAAGATATTGGCGTAAGGCTCTGCTGGTCCGGGAAGGATGCCAACCGTATGCCGGAAGCACTTTGGTTCGATGTGTGCTTTGATGTGGAAAATCCATACTGTTGGAGACTGAAGAAGATGGGAGATCTTATTTCTCCGGTAGAGATAGTGCGGGGAGGTAATAGAAGACAGCACTGTGTGGAGGAACTTTCCTATCACGGTGCAGACGGAAAAATCGTAGTTATAAACCACCATTCCCCCCTTGTCAGCGTGGGCGGCAAATGGATGTATGGTGATTACCGGAATCTTCCGGATATAAAAAAGGGATTCTCTTATAATTTATATAACAATAAATGGGGAACAAATTTCAAGATGTGGTGTGAAGATGACTGTTGTTTTGAATATACGGTCAAGATCACAGGGGAGGGCAAACCGGTTTCATAGGGAAAATATGGTCGTCTCTTGTATTCCTCCTTACATCAAAATGACTGTAGAAACGATTCAAGAGCCAGCTGATATGGCATTCTGTCATCCAGGCTGGCTCTTGGCGTCATTATTAATATGATTGATAATAGGATCATACCAGACGAAGCCTGAAATTCAAAATAGTTCCTTTGGACAGCAAGCTGATGCTTATCAGCTTTTGACATAAGTCAGCTGGTATTTAGGTGAGTTTAGTGTCAATTCTGTATAATCCATTATCTGATTATTGGTCAGAAAAGTAGTATTGGCAACTCTTAAAATAGGAGTATCCAGTGATATTCCAAACATTTCTGCAATATTTTTTGAAGGATGAATGGGCGTTACGGTATGGTCACTGTATGCAATTTTCATTCCCTTTATCTGTTCAAAGTACTGATATTTCGACTGCTGCAGCACCTGCATGGAGATATCGGGATATAAACGGCTGGACATATAGGTTGTTTCAAACTGAAAAATTTCATCATTTGCATACCGGACTCTTTCAATAAAATAAATAGGTTCTCCTGTCTCAATCTTTAAGATGGAAGCAATATTTGAAGGTGCTTTCTGGATCATAAAGGTGGGAACTTCTGTCCGGACGGAAATTCCCTGTTCACACATTACTTCTGAAAATCCCTGGATAGAACTGGGGTTTAATGTAACAGAAGGATGGCACACAAATGTCCCAACTCCGGCAACTCTTGTCAGAAGTCCCTTTGCCACCAGATTATCTGTGGCCTTTCTGACAGTCACCCTTGATACATGATAGGTATTTGAAAGCTCCAGCTCTGTGGGGATAAGATCATCTTTTTTATAATAACCTAAATTTATTTTCTGAAGCAAGTCATTTTCAATCTGTTTATATTGTGCAATTCTTTTTTCTGACATAATTATCACCTCATTTTCTTATCAAACCAGTTCTTTAATTGTATTATACTTTGAAATAAATGACAATACATTTTTGAATTATTATATGAACTGTGCAATACATTAACAGAAGTTGCAACATGTTCATGATAATACAATTAAATTAAATGTATTGACATTATTGCGCTGTTATAGTATATTCTGTACATAAATGATAATACATATTATGCAGTGATAAATACATTTTAACAGCAGGAGGTACAATTAGTGAAAAATGTATTGTATATACATACTCATGATTCAGGGCGGGTATTGAGTCCCTATGGTTACAAGGTTCCCACACCAAATATGGAATCCTTTTCCAGGACGGCAGCCGTGTTTCGGAATGCGTACTGTGCAGGCCCGACTTGCTCCCCCAGCCGTGCAGCAATGCTGACAAGTACGTACCCTCATCAGAACGGCATGTTAGGTCTGGCCCAAAGAGGCTTTACCATGGATTACAGCAGACATCTGGTGCAGTATCTAAACCAGAATGGTTACTATACCGTCCTATGCGGAATCCAGCATGAAGCAGGATGGTATCTGGACAGAAAACTGGGAGCGGCCGAAATTGGCTATCAGGAAGAACTGACAATAGATAATTCCGGATATTCTCAGGAAGAGCTGGTGGACTGGGATAAGGAAAATGCACGGGAAGTCTGTCAGTGGTTGAAAAATCATAATAAGGAACAGCCCTTTTTTCTTTCTTATGGAATGTATGCAACCCATCGGCGTTTTCCAGATAAGATTGATGAAGATATTGACCCTGAATATGCCCTTCCCCCTTATCCGATTCCGGACACCAGGGATACCCGTAAAGACTTCGCAGGTTATCTGATGAGTGTCAAATGCGCGGATTCCTGTTTTGGCCAGGTGATTTCCTGCCTGAAAGAAGAAGGATTGTGGGAAAATACCATTATTCTCTTTACAACGGATCACGGCCTGCCAAATCCTTTTTCAAAATGTACGCTGTTTGACAGTGGGATCGGTGTGAATCTGATGCTTCGTTCACCGGGTGCCTTGGCCAATGGAACTGTAGCAGACAGCCTTGTTTCCCATATGGATGTTTTTCCTACACTTTGTGAACTCCTTGAACTGGAGAAACCGGAATATCTGGAAGGAAGGTCACTGGTTCCTCTGCTGACAGGGGAGAAGGAGGAAATCAGGTCCGACATTTTCGCTGAAATCAATTTCCATACGTCCTACGAGCCAGCCCGCTGTGTGCGCACAAAGCGCTATAAATATATCCGCTATTACGATACATCCTATTTGAAAATAAACCAGTCCAATATTGATGAATCTTTGACAAAAGATTATTTCCTGAAGCAGGATCTGGAAAACCAGACAAAATATGAAGAAGCTCTTTACGATCTTCTCTATGACCCGGGAGAACGCAATAATCTGGCGTATAACCGGGAGTACGCTTCGGTTTTGAAAGAAATGAGCGGGAGATTACTGGTTTATCAGGAAAAGACAGGGGATCCGATTCTACAAGGTGAAATTAAAATAAAACCGGAATGGAAAATAAACAGAAAGGAGTGTAAGGCTGCAAGTTCAAAAAATCCAGAAGACTATATCAGTTTTGGAAAATGAAAAGGAGGTAAAAATGGTAGGGATGATAGTAACTGGTCATGGAAGCTTTGCCACGGGAATCACAAGCGGACTGAAGCTGCTGGCCGGAGAGCTTACGTATTACGAGGCAGTGGATTTTCTGCAGGAAGATTCTCTGGATATTCTGACCGGAAAATTAACTGCGGCTGCCGGGCGGCTTACCCAATGCACCGGAATTATGATTTATACGGATTTAACAGGAGGATCCCCCTTTAATGTCTCAGTCCGTATGAAAATGGAACAACCTGACAAGATATCGGTAATAGGCGGAGCAAATCTGCCGTCCGTACTGGAAGGATATATGTCAAGGCTTTCCATGGACAGTTCTTCTGCAATTGCCGAAAAGAGCTTGAATGCCGGAAAAAATGCAATGGTACAGTTTGAAGAATCTGCTTTAGCAGAAGGGGATTACGAAGAATAATTAATGGAGGAAAAAGGTATGACTTTTTTACAGGCTTTACTGATTGGGATATTTGCATATCTGGGCAGCAAACGTACGCCGTGGTTTTTTGGGGTGACTGGAGGCTGGAATATGATCGGACGTCCTCTTGTAGCCGGTTTGATTGTTGGTTTGATCTTAGGTGATGTAAGAGGCGGTGTCATTGCAGGTGCCATGGTTCAGGCACTCTTCATCGGACAGATCACGCCCGGAGGCGCTATGCCCGCGGATGTGAACTGGGCAGCCTATATCGGTATTCCGCTGGCACTGGCTGCCGGAGGTACCGGAGAACAGGCAGTGGCGTTATCCGTTCCTCTCAGCATGCTGGGACTTGGGCTTTTTAACTTTATCATGACAATCAATGCATATTTCCCTCATATGGGAGACCGGGCTGCAGAAAAGGGAGATGGGGCCGGAATTCACCGTGCCACTTATTTAGCAGCCGTTCCAAGCTTCATTCTCCGGGCAGGTTCTGCCATGCTGATCTGTTACCTTGGCACGCCGCTGGCAGAATTTTTGATCAGCAGTATGCCTCAGGGGCTCCTGCACTTTTTTGAGGTGGCAGGTAAGATGCTGCCTGCCATTGGATTTGCCATGCTGCTTAAACAGTCTCTTTCCAGGAAATGGATGCTTGTACTGTTTCTCATGGGCTGGATTCTGATCGGCTCTACCAGTATGTCTGTAACTGCACTGGCTGTGTTTGCAACTGCAATTGCGTTTATCTTTGTTATGGCACAGGGCGGAACCCAAACGGCCGTACCGGCTCCGGTACATAGCACAGAGGAGGATGACTGTTATGAAGAATAAAAGAGAAAATTCATTGCTCACCAAAAAAGATATTAACAAGGCTGCCTGGTCTTATATTTTCTTTATACAGGCAACCCAGAATTTTGAACGTATGATGGGACTTGCTTTTTGCCATGTGCTGGAACCGATTTTAAAGAAACTCTATAAAAACGATTCTGGTGAATACAAGCGGTCCCTTCAGCGCCATATGCAGTTTTTCAACACAGAGCCTCAGCTGGGCGCCCTGATCCCCGGTATTACCATTGCCATGGAGGAAGCACGTGCCATGGGAGAAGATGTCAGCGAAGAGTTGATTGTAAATACCAAAAATGCGCTTATGGGACCTTTTGCCGGAATCGGAGACTCTATGTTAATCGGCACCTACAGCCCGATTCTTTTAAGTATTGCCATGAGCATGTGCATCAGCGACGGAAATCCCGTTGGCCCTCTGTTCTTTTGCGCAGTATGGCTTACCACCGTGGTAGGCATGCAGTGGTATTTGTTTCATAAAGGGTATAATATGGGTATTGGTGCGGCAAACTTATTTTTCACCAACCGAACGCTTGCGGATAAAATCACGACCGGACTCACCATGATGGGGCTGATCGTAATAGGCGGAGTCGCTGCAACCACTGTAAAAGCAAATGTAATTTACCAGTTTGTAAGCGGTGAAATGTCTCTTTCTTTACAGGAACAGATTTTTGATAAAATTATGCCAGGAATCCTTCCCCTTTTGCTTACGCTGGCAGTGTGGTATCTGATGGATAAGAAGAAGTGGTCTGCAACAAAAATCATTCTCGGTATCACCGGGTTTGCGGCTGTTATGGTGTTTTTGAAAATTATGTAAATGCAGGATAACCGGAAACTGCCTGGCCCGGAGGAGATTCTCTTATGAAAGATATGGTTTTAATTATGTCAGACCAGCACGGCTGGGATTACACGGGATTTGTGGAGGAACGGATTGATACGCCGGGGCTTAAAAAGATCGCAGAGGAAGGTCTGCTGTTTGAGCGCTGCTATTGCAATTCACCCCTTTGTGTCCCTTCGCGCATGTCATTTCTTACCGGAAAGTTACCGTCACAGCTTGGTATTTTTAATAATGATGCCGCCCTTGGCGGCGATGTGCCTACCATTGCCCATGAAATGGGACGTCTGGGATACCAGACTGTTCTGGCCGGCCGGATGCATTTTAAAGGAGAAGACCAGAAGCATGGATTTGATGAACGGTATTGCGGAGATATTACCTCTCAGTTCTGGGGAACCGGTGGAAAAAAACGCCTGGATTTTGGCGTGTATGCCGGAACTACCAACCGGAAAAACTGCCTCAATGGGGTTGGAGGGGGAATTTCCCCGGTTATGCTTTATGACGGGATGGTATTTCAGTCAGCCATGGATTTTCTTGAGAATTGGGGAAAGAAAAAGGAAAATAGAAAACCGCTGTTTCTGGTGATTGGATTCTATGGCCCTCATTTTCCCTTTACCTGTGCAGATGAGGATTACAGAAAGTACCAAAGCCGCTTTTTGGCAGAAGAGTGTGAAAAGGAAGCAAGGCTCCCTTCTCTTCCTGTTTATAATGAATTTCTGCAGGAATGTGAACCAGAGCATATGAGAAACTGCAAGGCAGCTTATTGCGGACTGGTAGAACAGTTAGACCGGTATGTAAGAGAACTTTATCATAAAATCCGGTCTGTTGAAACAGGAAGGGAATATTTATTCCTCTACACCTCTGATCACGGGGAGCAGCTTGGAAAACGAAAACTGTTTGGAAAACAGACCATGTATGAAGCTGCGGTTCGTGTTCCGCTGCTGGCAGCAGGCACAGGGATATCTCCGGGTATAACAAAAATGCCGGTGAGTCTTTTAGACGTATCCCGCACGCTTTTGGAAGAGGCAGGAAGAAATGAAGATTATTCCTGGCATCAGGGAAAGCGGCTTGATTTCAGTGATTTCCGAAGCAATAAAACCAGGCCTGTAAGAATTCAGCAGATGGTGGGAAGTGATGACAACCCGCAGCTTATAGAAACGGTGGTTCTTGGACAATACAAAATAGTTAAATCAGGAGATAAAACCATTGGTCTTTATGATTTACAGACAGATCCCGATGAAGAACGTGATCTGTCAACGGCCAGAGAAGGCTTGTTGAAAGAGCTTATGAAAAGGATAGAAGAAAGCAACGGCTTCTTAAGAAAAAATGAGATCAGGGATTTAGCTGACCGGGAACGGGAGACCAGATACGGGCATAGACGGCTGAAAGCATGGGGAGCGGCGAAAAAACCGGATGAATGGGCAACCATGAAAATTGATAGCAACACACTCATAAATCCAGGAGAGTAATGGGAGGATTCCATGAATTACAAAAAGTTTTGGACAGACATGCACAGTAATATTCATCATGAGCAGATGAAAGAGCTACCGGTATGGTATGAGCATATTAAAAAGCAGATGGATTTCTGGCCGGTGGCTTATTACCCGTTTTACATGCGTCCCACACCGTCTGGACTGGCGGTTGAAGACCGATATGATGATGAAATCATTGCCAGGGACTGGGAATTGTTAAGAAGCTTTACCGAAGAAGCCAACAGACAGGGATTTCCCATGTTTATGGGTTATGAATGGCAGGGTGCCGGACTGGATGGAGATCATAATGTATTTTTCCTCCACAATGACGGGAAACAGGAGCATCCCATGCGGTACCAGGAACTTGTGGCAGCCTATGAGGGGCAGGAGGTCATTGGAATTCCTCATCATCTGGCATACCAGCCAGGTTCCAGAGGCAAAAACTGGGATACTCACAACGAAATATTTTCTCCTTTTGCAGAAATTTACTCCAGCCACGGTTCCAGTGAAAATGACGATGGGCCTCTGTCCATGGACCGCCATATTCACATGGGGCCGCGGACAGGAGAGACGACCTATGAAAAAGGCCTTGAGCGGGGGTATAAAATCGGCGCCATTGCAGCAGGTGATAACCACAGCATTCCCGGTGTGTTTGAAAACGGAAGCATGTGCGTGCTTGCAGAGGACTGTACAAAGGAGTCCATCTGGGAAGGCTTAAGGAAACGAAGAACCTATGGGGTATCCCGGAGCAGGATTGAAGTGGACTATTATGTGAATTCAGCACCAATGGGCTCTGAAATTGAAACAGGCAAAGAAGTGGAATTAGAATTTTACATAAAAGGGACCGGAGCAGTAGACAGGGTGGAAATTTTAAGAGATAATATCCTGGAGGAAATGGTTGTGCATTCAGGTGCATGGGAACGGGAGAAGCAGACTGGATTGATCCGGTTTAAATTCCGTCTGGAACTTGGCTGGGGACCTGATACCAGGGTTTATCATAACCACCTTATGAAAAACTGGGAAGGACGTCTGGAAACGGATGGAAAGCTGCTTTCCGTTGAACCTTGCTGGAATCACTATGGTCAGGATATTTATCACCATGATGACAAGAGCTGCAGCTTTACCATAACCACATACCAGTCTCCGGCTTCTGGTAAATGGATGGGCGCGGAGAAAACAGTGACAGAGGGTTTTATCTTTGAAGTGGAAGCGGATGTGGACAGCGTTTTGCGCCTGCTCATCAATGGAAAAGAATATGTCCTTCCGGTGAGGCAAATGCTTAACAGCTCACAGGTTGTGGCTCTTTGGGATGAAGTGAACAGCCTTACAAAGGAACATTGGGGAGAGATCACTCATTACCGGGATGATCCATGGTGGCATAATGCCTATAAAATCCGCATAGGCAAGGCATATCCCGAAAGCTCCTATAAGCTTACCGGAAAAAGAAGGATCCGGATGGAACAAAGCGGAAACTTACGGCTTCGTATCTGGCAGAAAAATGGAGATGCCGCCTGGACCTCACCTGTATTTATATCCGTAAAAAACAAATGAAAGGGGACTATTTGATGATGGAGATTGTAAATGTCCGGATTGATGACCGTCTGATTCATGGACAGGTAGCAACTGTCTGGAGCCAGGTTACAGGAGCAACCAGAATTATGGTGGTAGATAATCAGGTTGTAAAGGATACAATCAATAAGGAGGCTCTTAAGCTGGCCTGTCCGAAGCAGTGTAAGCTGTCAATTCTTACGGTAGAAAAGGCAGCAGCCAATCTTTGTGCCGGAAAATACCAGGGGGAAAGGGTTTTTCTGGTTGCCAAAAGCCCGAAAACCATATGCAGGCTTTACGATGCGGGTTTCCATATGGATCAAGTGAATGTGGGAAATATGGGAGGTAAACAGAATACCCGAATGCTGAAAAAAGCCGTCAGTGTATCAGAAGAAGATATTACAGATTTTCTTTATTTGTCAGAACAGGGAGTTACTATTACGGCTCAGATGGTTCCGGCTGACGAAGCACTGGATTTTATCAAATTGATCAATGAGCAGTAACATGAGAATGTCCGTTATATAAAACAAAAATCCATAATGAAACGTCCTTATAATATTAGCAATATCTTAGCGTTATCGATTCGTATTATATGATAGAATTATTAACGTTACATATATTGCCAGTTACAAAGGAGGTTAATTATGGATTTTTCTCTGCTTATTGGTATCTTTATTGGGATCGGTGCTCTTTTGACAGGTTTTATATTGGAAGAAGGCGTCATACAGTCATTGTTTTTATTAAGCCCCTTCATCATCGTTGTGGGAGGGACAGTTGGCGCTGTTGTTGCATCTTATTCTCTGACTGACATAGCCATGGCCATGCGGGCCATGATAAAAAGTTTTAAGCATCCCCATTCTGCCAGCCTGGAAAAGATGATCGCCAAAATTTCCATGATAGCGACCCGTTACCGGGCGGATGGAGTGACCTGCCTGGAAGAAATAAGCAGGGATCCTGAGCTGGATCAGGAGGAATATCTGCTTCTCAAGGAGGGCCTGGTGCTCATACAGGAATTAAAATCCCCGGAATCCATCCAATACACCCTGGAGTCGGATATCAGAGCTTATGTACAGCAGAAAAGCATTGAAGCCAGCGTATTTGAGGCTGCCGCAGGATTTTCTCCCACCATGGGAGTTATCGGTACTGTTATGGGACTGATCATGGTCCTTGCTTCCGGCTTTGATGATCCGTCACAGCTTGCCGGTTCTATTGGTACTGCATTTGTTGCAACCTTGTATGGTGTTTCTTTCGCCAACCTGGTTTACTTACCCATTGCAAACAAATTAAAGACGCAGCTGAAGAGAAAGCATATTCAAAAAGAAATGATCGTAGATGGCGTGTGCATGATCGCCAATGGCAACACCTCCCGAAATATTGAAAATGAACTCGCCCTTTATTTCCAGGCTTTTTCTGACGGAGCCAAACGATATAAACGGGGAATTGAAAACTAAATTTGGGAGGAATAAAGAATGCGCAGAAGGCGTATGGAACCAGAAGTGGAAAAAGACAATTCGGAGCGGTGGCTTCTCACTTATTCCGATATGATCACACTGCTTTTGGCTTTGTTTATCATCATGTACGGCATGAGCAATATTGATTCGATGAAAGTGAAGGAGATGTCTCAGGGACTGGAAAAGGCTTTAAACCATACCAACCAGGTGAACAGCTCCAACACAGGAGACAGCGGCAACTTTGCCCCTGCGGACAATTTAGATAATGTTTATCTGGCTTTGAAAGCTTATATCGCCGATCACAATATGGGAGAGATGATCGATGTGTCCTCCAGCGGATCAGCTGTAACCATTCACTTAAAAGATGCCATGCTGTTCCGCCCGGATACGGCTGTCCTGCTTCCGGAAAGCAAACCGGTCATTCAGGAAATCAGCAGCAGCCTTGAGGCTATATACGGTGACATCAAGCATATTACGATTACAGGCAATACGGCAGATTTAGGCCACTATGATGCGGCCAATGAGGCCGATTCCTGGCAGCTGTCCGTAGATAGGGCAGTTGTGGTCTTAAACGAAATGACCTCTATGGGTCTGGAAGCCTCCAAGATGTCCATTGAGGGAAACTCCCATTACAATCCCATTGCTTCCAACGATACGGAAGAGGGGAGAGCCAAAAACCGCAGAGTGGAAATCACCATTACCGGACGAGCCAATTAGATTTGACAATTTTATATATTTATGATAAACTACGGACATATAAGACAAGATGAGGTGAAAGAATGAAGTAATGATTCTTGCTGAAGTAACTGCATGATAAGTAAAAAGGAAATATGGTCTTTTTTGTCATGCTTTTTTTGCAAGAATATTATTTCATTCTCATGCCTTTTTATGTCATGACAGGACATGGATAGAGCGAAAAGTTTGCCCGGAGGGCTTATTTTGATGCAGGCGGCTGTGAGAAAAAAGATTCTTGCAGTCGTTTTTTTGTGGGAAAATTTATTTCCTGACTGAATGGAGGAATATCTATGTCATTAATACAGGTTACTGATTTGTCATTTACCTACGAAGGAAGCCCAAACCCCGTATTTGAACACGTTTCTTTTCAGATTGATACGGATTGGAAACTGGGGTTTACAGGGAGAAACGGAAGAGGAAAAACCACATTTTTAAATCTTTTGATGGGCCGGTACCAATATACAGGAACCATTGTTTCCAATGTCCTGTTTGATTATTTCCCATTTCATGTGCCTGATGAGACGCTTGACACGCTGGAAATTCTGGACTCCATCCTTGGAGAATATCCCTTCTGGGAACTGAAAAGGGAGCTGTCCAAATTAAAGGTTTCCGAAGACGTACTGTACCGTCCGTTTTACACGCTTTCAAACGGGGAAAGGACCAAGGTACTCTTAGCCGCCCTGTTCTTAAGAGAAGGCCATTTTCTGCTGATCGACGAGCCGACCAACCATTTGGACCGGGAAGCCAGGGAAGTGGTAAGCCAGTATTTAAACAGCAAAAAGGGATTTGTTCTGGTGTCCCATGACCGGAAATTTCTGGATGCATCTGTGGACCATATCCTGTCCATAAACAAAACCAATATTGAGGTTCAGAAGGGCAACTTTTCTTCCTGGTATGAAAACAAACAAAAGCAGGATCAGTATGAATGGTCCGAAAATGAGCGTCTAAAAAAGGACATCAGACATTTGGAGGCGTCTGCAAGGCAATCCGGGGAATGGGCGGATCAGGTGGAATCAACAAAGATCGGCAAAAAATCCATGGTCAATGAAAAATCCATTGGCACCCGGTCCTATATCGGCGAAAAGTCCAGGCGGCTGCAGATGCGGAGAAAAAATCTGGAACGCAGGCAGGACCGTGCTATTGACGACAAAAAGAACCTTCTTAAAAATATAGAGGAAGCGGAGGACCTTAAGCTTTATCCCTTAAAATACCGCTCGTCAAAAATTCTCACTTTAAAAGATGTGGTTCCATACTATGATGGGCCTGTCTGTGAGCCTGTCAGCTTTACACTGGAACAGGGCCAGAGGATATCCCTGCAGGGGAAAAATGGCTGCGGGAAATCCAGCATATTGAAACTGATTCTGGGCGAAGAAATCACAGGAGAGAATATCTCTTATGAAGGGTACAAGGAAATATCCAGCGGTCTTAAAATTTCCTATGTATCCCAGGATACTTCATTTTTAAAAGGAAGCCTGACGGAATACGGCCGGAAAAGCGGAATTGAGGATCCATTGTTCAAATCACTTTTACGCAAGCTGGATTTTTCCAGAGATCAGTTTGATAAACCCATGGAATCTTATAGCGAAGGGCAGAAGAAAAAAGTCCTCATTGCCCGCAGCCTCTGTGAGCAGGCACATTTATATGTATGGGATGAACCTCTTAATTTCATTGATGTATATTCCAGAATCCAGATCGAAGATCTGATCCTTAAATTCCAGCCCACCATGCTGCTGGTGGAGCATGACGAGGCATTTACCGGGCGAGTGACAACCGGGGTGACGGAGATTTGCGATTGCAGAGAATAGAAAGTAAAATCTACAACCAAATCATAGAAAGAACCTGCCCTGATTTATGGGATGAAGAGGCATATTTAAAGGACGTTTCCATTGGAAAAACGGATTTTGATATTTGCAATAAAAAGTATTTATGATATAATGGGAAAACCGAATAAAAATCAAGAGGTTATGTAAATGGATTATATAAATATGACTTATGAGGAAGCCCTCAGCCATGCACCAAAGGAAGAACCTGCAAGACAGTATTACTTTATAGAGCGCTACAAGGAGGTTCTGGATCAGTTAAAGGCATCATCAGGGAAAGAACAATTTACCTTTCACATCGCTACTTTCGGCTGCCAGATGAATTCCAGAGATTCTGAAAAGCTTCAAGGGATTTTAGAAGCAATCGGCTTTGTTGGAACTGATACGGAAGAGGCAGACTTTGTTCTTTATAACACCTGTACGGTCAGGGAGAATGCCAATGACAGAGTTTACGGGCGTCTGGGATATTTAAACAGCTTAAAAAAGAAAAATCCTCATATGATGATCGCTCTGTGCGGCTGCATGATGCAGGAAGAAAAAGTAGTTGCCAAGATTAAACAAAGCTATCGCTTTGTGGATATTATTTTCGGCACTCACAATATTTTTAAACTGGCAGAACTTATGTATGAACGCCTGGAAGAGAAAAAGATGGTTGTAGACATCTGGGAAGGAACGGACCGGATTGTGGAGGATCTGCCTACGGACCGGAAGTATTCCTTTAAATCCGGCGTTAATATTATGTTTGGCTGCAACAATTTCTGCAGTTACTGCATCGTGCCCTATGTGCGGGGCAGGGAGCGGAGCCGCAGCCCCAAAGACATTCTGGAAGAGGTAAAACAGCTTGTAGCTGACGGCGTCGTGGAGATCATGCTATTGGGGCAGAATGTCAACTCATATGGAAAGAACTTAGAAACACCCGTAAGCTTTGCCGAGCTTCTGACTCAGATCGATCAGGTGGAAGGTCTGGAACGGATCCGCTTTATGACTTCCCATCCAAAGGATTTGTCAGACGAGCTGATTGAAGCCATGAAACATTCAAAAAAGGTGTGCAAACATCTTCATCTGCCGCTTCAGTCCGGAAGCAGCAGAATTTTAAAGGTCATGAACCGGAAATACACCAGGGAACAGTATCTGGAACTTGTGGAAAAAATCCGGGCGGCCATACCGGATATCTCCCTTACCACAGACATCATTGTCGGCTTTCCGGGGGAGACGGAAGAAGATTTTAACGAAACCCTTGATGTGGTGAAAAAGGTGCGTTTTGACAGTGCCTTTACCTTTATTTACTCCAAACGTACCGGTACACCGGCAGCAAAAATGGAGGAGGTCCCGGAAGAAGCGGTAAAGAACCGTTTTGACCGCCTTTTGACTGAAGTCCAGAAAATCTCTTCCGAAGTCTGCGGAAGAGATGAACACACCGTTCAGAAGGTATTGGTGGAGGAGGTCAATGATCATGAAAAGGGCCTTTTGACCGGCCATATGAGCAATAACACTACCGTTCATTTTAAAGGAGATTCTTCTCTTATTGGAAAAATCGTGGACGTATATCTGGATGAATCCAGAGGATTTTACTACATGGGAACCTTAAGACCATAATACAGAAGAAACGCCCTGCAGGCATATCTTTCTCTTCGGTAAAGGGGAGTGGGTTCTGCCAAAAACGCGGGCGGTTAAAGAAAAGAGGAAGTAAAAGAGCATGGCTGGATTATCACCAATGATGGCTCATTATATGGAAACAAAAAAGGAATACCCGGACTGTGTCCTGTTTTACAGGCTGGGGGACTTTTATGAAATGTTTTTTGATGATGCGGTCACCGTATCAAAAGAGCTGGAAATCACCTTAACCGGAAAAGAATGCGGTCTGGAGGAACGGGCACCTATGTGCGGCGTTCCTTACCATGCCGTTGATACATATTTAAACCGTCTTGTCCAGAAAGGCTATAAGGTTGCCATTGCCGAGCAGATGGAAGACCCTAAGCTTGCCAAAGGACTGGTAAAGCGCGAGGTCATCCGCGTGGTAACACCTGGAACCATCACAAGTGCTCAGGCTCTTGATGAAACAAAAAATAATTATCTTATGGGAATCGTCTACATTGACGAAAGCTTTGGGATCTCAGTCGCGGATATCAGCACCGGTGATTTTCTTGTAACCGAAGTGGAATCGGAGCGGGAGCTGACGGATGAGATCAATAAGTTTACCCCCTCGGAAATCATCTGCAACGAAGCGTTTTACGTTTCAGGTGTGGATATTGAGGAAATAAAGAACCGCCACCATGCGGTTATTTCATCTCTGGATCATCATTTCTTTTCCGATGAAGTCTGCCGGAAAATTCTAAAAGAACACTTCAAGGTAGGCGCACTCACAGGGCTTGGGTTGGAAGATTATGACACCGGGGTCATTGCTGCCGGGGCGGTAATGGAGTACATGTACGAGACTCAGAAAAGCAGCCTTTCCCACATAACCACCATTACTCCTTATTCCACCGGTCAGTACATGATCATTGACACTTCTACCAGACGGAATCTGGAGCTTTTGGAGACCCTGAGGGAAAAGCAGAAAAGAGGAAGCCTTCTCTGGGTCCTGGACCGGACAAAAACAGCCATGGGCGCAAGAATGCTGCGCACCTATATTGAACAGCCCTTAATCCATAAGTCTGAGATCATAAAACGTCAGAATGCCATTGAAGAACTGAACATGAATTTCATATCAAGGGAAGAGATCTGCGAATATTTAAATCCCATTTATGATCTGGAACGTCTGATCGGGCGGATCAGCTACAAGACAGCCAATCCAAGGGATTTAATTGCATTTAAAAACTCCCTGGAAATGCTTCCCCACATCAAGAATATTTTAAAAGAATTCACCAGCGATATGCTGAAGGATTTATGGGAGGAACTGGATCCTTTAGAGGATGTCAAAGAATTGATCGACAATGCAATTATCGACGACCCGCCTGTGACCTTGAGAGACGGAGGAATCATTAAGGATGGTTTCCATGAGGAAGCTGATAAGCTGCGCAGTGCCAAAACAGAAGGAAAGAACTGGCTGGCTGATTTGGAATTGCGAGAAAAAGAAAAAACCGGGATCAAAAACCTGAAGGTAAAGTTCAATAAAGTATTTGGCTACTATTTTGAAGTGACCAATTCCTTTAAAGATCTTGTGCCGGAGTACTTCATCCGCAAGCAGACACTTGCCAATGCAGAGCGTTACACCACCGATGAATTAAAGGAGCTTGAAGATGTGATACTGGGCGCTGAGGACAAGCTGTTTTCCCTGGAATACAACTTATTCTGTGGGGTCCGGGATTCCGTAGCAGACCAGGTTCTCCGAATCCAAAAGGCTGCCAGGGCAATAGCGGGAATCGATGTCCTGGCCTCTTTATCCTCTGTTGCCACAAGGAATAATTACGTAAAGCCCCAGGTCAATGAAAAAGGGTTGATTGACATTAAAAACGGACGCCATCCCGTGGTGGAAAAGATGATGCGGGATGATCTGTTTGTTTCTAATGATACATATCTGGACAATGGGAAAAACCGGGTTTCCATCATCACCGGCCCCAACATGGCAGGAAAGTCCACGTACATGCGCCAGACTGCCTTGATCGTCCTCATGGCCCAGATCGGAAGCTTTGTTCCCGCAGAGGAAGCCAGCATAGGAATCTGTGACCGGATTTTCACCCGGGTGGGAGCCTCCGATGACCTGGCTTCCGGCCAGAGTACCTTTATGGTGGAGATGACAGAAGTGGCCAACATTCTTCGCAACGCCACAAAAAACAGTTTGATCGTCCTGGATGAGATCGGCCGCGGCACCAGTACCTTTGACGGGCTCAGCATTGCCTGGGCCGTTGTGGAGCACATCAGCAATCCTAAAATCCTGGGAGCTAAAACCCTGTTTGCCACCCATTACCATGAACTGACCGAGCTGGAAGGAACCATGAGCGGGGTGAATAATTACTGCATCGCAGTAAAGGAGCAGGGTGATGACATTGTTTTCTTAAGAAAGATCATAAAGGGCGGAGCTGATAAAAGCTACGGTGTACAGGTGGCAAAGCTGGCCGGTGTGCCGGATTCCGTCATTGTCAGGGCAAAGGAACTGCTGGCAGAGTTAAGTGATGCTGACATCACAGCCAAGGCCAGGGAAATTGCCGGGATCAATGCCAATATAGTCCAGAGAAAGGTTGTTCCCAAGCCGGATGAAGTGGATTTACAGCAGATGTCCCTGTTTGATACTGTAAAGGATGACGATATCATCAAAGAACTGGGCGATTTGGAACTGGGAAACATGACGCCCATTGACGCACTCAATACCTTATACTGCCTGCAGACAAAATTAAAGAACCGCTGGCAGTAGGAAAGCGTGGGCGAGTAAGTGGAAACACCCTACGGGCATACCTCTATGCCCGGAAAACATGGGCAAGTAAGTGGAAAGGAGCAGGCGCTATGCCAAATATAACCGTACTGGATCAAAATACCATTAACAAAATAGCGGCAGGAGAGGTCATAGAACGCCCGGCCTCTGTTGTAAAGGAGCTTTTGGAAAACGCGATTGACGCCAAAGCAACTGCTGTTACAGTGGAAATTAAAGAAGGGGGAACCTCCTTTATCCGGGTGACCGACAATGGCTGCGGGATTCCAAAGGATGAAGTTTCTCTGGCTTTTTTACGCCATTCCACAAGCAAGATCAAATCCGTAGAGGACTTATTTACGGTTTCCTCTCTTGGATTCCGGGGAGAAGCGCTTGCAAGTATTGCTGCCGTCTCCCAGGTGGAGCTTATTACTAAAACCAGCACAGGGCTTACCGGAACCAGATACCAGATCGACGGAGGCCAGGAACGGTCTGTGGAAGAGATCGGAGCTCCTGAAGGAACCACCTTTATTGCCAGAAACTTATTTTACAACACTCCGGCCAGAAAGAAGTTTTTAAAAACTCCCATGACGGAAGGAGCTCATGTGTCGGAGTTAGTGGAAAAGCTGGCCCTGTCCCATCCGGAAGTATCCATCCGCTTTATCCAGAATAATCAGAACAAGCTTCACACTTCCGGAAACCATAACTTAAAGGATATTGTATACACAGTCTTTGGCCGGGAAATTGCGGCAAACCTTCTGGAGGTTTCGGTGAAAAAAGCCGAGGTTTCCATTAACGGCTACATCGGAAAGCCGGTAATCGCCAGAGGCAACCGAAATTACGAAAACTATTTCATCAACGGCAGATACATTAAAAGCAGCGTTATTTCCCGGGCTATTGAAGAAGCCTACAAGCCGTTTATGATGCAGCATAAATATCCCTTTACCATGCTTCATTTCTCCATTGAGCCTGAAATGCTTGATGTAAACGTTCATCCCACCAAAATGGAGCTTCGTTTCCGGGATGGGGAAATGATCTATCACATGGTATACCAGGCAGTAGCAAACGCTCTGGCCCACAAGGAGCTGATTCCGGAGGTGGAGCTGGAAAAAAAGGCGGATGAAAAGCAGGGCTTTGCCGCGAAAAAATACGCTCCCAGTCCGGAGCCGTTTGAAAAACGCAGGCTTATGGCCATGGAGCAGCAGGCTGCCACAGAAGAAAAAAGAGAGACAGCCAGCCTGTTTCCAAAAAGATTAACTCCGCCCCAGCCATCTTTTGTAAAGGAAAAGGATGATCTGGCGGACAACTGGTTAAGACCCCAGTCCCAATTCCAATCCCAGCCCCCGGTCTCAGTTTCGCCTCAGTCTCTTGCCCCGGCACTTGACAGGAAGCCGGAGCAATTGGATCTGTTTGACGGAAAACTGCTGGAACCAAAAGCCCGGTCCATGCATAAACTCATTGGCCAGCTGTTTGATACCTACTGGCTGGTGGAATTTAATGAACAGCTTTATATTATTGACCAGCATGCTGCCCATGAAAAGGTTTTATATGAAAAAACAATGGGAACACTTAAGACGATGGAATACATTTCCCAGTTGGTAAGCCCTCCCATCATTTTGACCTTAAACCAGAATGAAGAAGTTTTATTAAAACGCCACTTAAAGTATTTTACGGATATGGGGTTTGAAATTGAGCCATTTGGCGGCAAGGAATATGCAGTCAGAGGAGTTCCTGCCAACTTATTTTCCATAGCAAAAAAAGAACTTCTGATTGAGATGATCGACGGATTGTCAGAGGATGGCTCTTCCCATAACCCGGATATTATTTACGAAAAGGTTGCTTCCTTATCCTGCAAGGCAGCGGTAAAGGGCGGACACAGCTTATCTGCAGCGGAAGCCAATGAGCTTATTGACCAGCTTTTAAGCCTGGAAAATCCCTATGCCTGCCCTCACGGAAGGCCGACGATCATTTCCATGAGCAAATATGAATTAGAGAAGAAATTTAAGAGGATCGTATGATGAAACCGCTTATTATTATAACCGGGCCGACAGCAGTGGGAAAGACCGCCCTGTCCATCCGCCTTGCAAAGGCAATCGGAGGAGAAATTATAAGTGCTGATTCCATGCAGGTATACCGGCATATGGATATCGGTTCTGCAAAGATCACAAAGGAAGAGATGGACGGTGTTCCTCATTACCTGATTAATGTCCTTGATCCCAACGAAGAATTCAATGTAACGGTTTTTCAAAAAATGGCCAAGGAAGCCGCGGAAGAGATTTATTCCCACGGCAATATCCCAATTGTCACCGGCGGAACCGGTTTTTATATCCAGGCTCTTCTTTATGACATTGATTTTACAGAAAATGGAGAAGATAATTCCATACGCAAAGAACTGGAAACCCTGGGCCAGGAGAAGGGAGCAGGGTTTCTCCACTGCCTTCTTAGGGACATTGACCCGGATTCCGCGGCTGAGATTCATGAAAATAACATGAAACGGGTAATCCGGGCCATTGAATACTACCGGCAGACAGGAGAGCGGATCTCGGAGCACAACAAACGGGAAAGGCAGAAAAAGTCTCCTTATGACTTTCTCTATTATGTGGTGAATACGGACCGGTCCAGCCTTTATGAACGGATTGACCGGCGTGTGGACCTGATGCTTGAGCAGGGGCTTGTGGAAGAGGTAATGAACCTAAAGGACATGGGCTTAACCAGGGACATGGTTTCCATGCAGGGCCTTGGTTATAAGGAGATCCTGGATTACTTACAGGGAAAATATACACTGGAAGAAGCCGTCTATGTGCTGAAGCGGGATACCAGGCATTTTGCAAAACGCCAGATCACCTGGTTTAAGCGGGAACGTGACGTAAGATGGTTGAATCTTCCTGATTTTAAGGATGACCCGGATCAGGTGCTTTTAAAAATTTTGCAGGACACATATGAGATGTACGGATTGGAGAATAATAGACAATGGAAATAAATGCAATGTACAAAAGTCTGGGAATCAGCAGCCAGGTAATGGATTTGGGGAAAGAGATTGAAGACGCTTTAAAGGACCGGTTTAAAGAAATCGATGAAACGGCCGAATACAATCAGATGAAGGTCATTAAGGCCATGCAGGAGAACCGGGTCAGCGATATCCATTTTGCAGCGACCACAGGTTATGGCTACAATGACCTGGGCCGTGACACTTTGGAAGCGGTTTATGCCAGCGTATTCCACACGGAAAGCGCTCTTGTAAGGCCAAACCTGATCAGCGGAACCCATGCCCTGACCGTTGCCCTCTCCGGAAATCTCCGCCCCGGTGACGAACTTCTTTCTCCTGTTGGAAAGCCATATGATACTCTGGAGGAAGTGATCGGCATCAGGGACAGCGTTGGTTCCTTAAAAGAATATGGAGTGGTATACCGGCAGGTGGACCTTCTTGCCGACGGTACTTTTGACTATGAATCCATAGAAAAAGCTGTAAATGAAAAAACAAAACTGGTTACCATCCAGCGTTCCAAGGGTTACGATACCCGGCCCACCTTTTCAGTTTCCCAGATCGGTGAACTGATTTCCTTCATAAAAAAGCGGAAACCGGATGTCATCTGTATGGTTGATAACTGTTATGGGGAATTCGTGGAAAGGATCGAGCCTTCCGACGTAGGAGCTGATATGGTGGTAGGTTCTCTCATAAAGAATCCGGGCGGCGGCATTGCCCCCATCGGCGGCTATATTGCAGGCAGGGCGGATTGCATTGACCGGGCTTCCTACCGGCTGACAGCACCAGGCCTTGGTAAAGAGGTAGGGGCTACTCTTGGCCTGAACCAGTCCTTTTTTCAGGGATTGTTTTTATCTCCTACTGTAGTGGCCGGAGCCTTAAAAGGAGCTGTTTTCGCTGCAAACGTCTATGAAAGACTGGGTTTTTCCGTTGTGCCTGACGGCTCCCAGTCCCGCCACGACATTATCCAGGCCGTTACTTTCGGAAAGCCGGAAGGAGTCATTGCATTCTGCCAGGGAATCCAGGCGGCAGCCCCTGTTGACAGCTTTGTCACCCCGGAGCCATGGGATATGCCCGGTTATGACGCTCCTGTCATCATGGCAGCCGGTGCTTTTGTACAGGGCTCATCCATTGAGCTGAGCGCTGACGGTCCTATTAAACCTCCTTATGCTGTTTATTTTCAGGGAGGCCTTACCTGGTACCATGCGAAATTGGGAATTTTAATGTCAGTGCAAAAGCTTTTGGAGGCCGGTTTGATCCGGGTGTAAAAATAAAATTTTTATATGTATTTTAAAGTCAAATGGAAGAACAAGTGCTTGCATTTGGAAGTAAATTGTAAAAAAACGGTATACACATCCGGAAAACTATGTTAGAATGATTTGATAGGTATGGACATTCCTGCCATAAAACCAAAAGGGGTAGCAAAGCAGATGAAATACAAAAACTGCTGGGTTCTGCTTCTTCTTATGCTGGCTGGTGTGGTTCTCGGAGGCTTTATCGGAGATCTGACCCGGGACATTTCCTGGCTGTCCTGGCTGAACGCCGGACAATCCTTTGGATTTGATACCCCTCTGGTGGTCAATTTTGGCATTCTGATAATTACCTTTGGCATTAATATTAAAATTACCATGGCTGGCATCATAGGAGTGGCGGCAGCCCTCATTACGTATCGGTTAATTTGAACGCCTGCGTTCATGAGCAAGTGCGAAGCGGATTGCAAATGGCCGCTTTACCCTACATATGTCCTTTTTTAACGTGCCTGGAGAGTAACGGTCAGGAGGCATATGAAACGAATAACGATGAAAGACATCCCTGCGGATGAACGGCCCTATGAAAAGTGTTTAAAGGAAGGGCCTGAAGGCTTAAGCGATGCGGAGCTTTTATCTATTATCATCCGCACAGGTTCCAGGGAAAGCAACTCCCTGGCGCTGGCACAGAAGATACTGGCCTTAAATTATCCCAGAGAGGGTATTTTAGGGCTTTTGCATCTTTCAATGCCGGAGCTTATGCAGGTCAAAGGAATCGGAGCTGTCAAGGGCGCCCAGCTTTTATGCGTGGGAGAGCTGTCCAGGCGTATCTGGAAAAGAACCGCCCATTCCCATGGGACATCATTTTGCAGTCCCCTTGATATTGTAAATTACTTTGTGGAGGACATGCGCCACAAAGAACAGGAGCTGGTATATATCGCGCTCCTGAATACAAAAGGATCCCTGATAAGGGACATTATGATCTCTCAGGGAACGGTGAATGCTTCTGCTGTTTCTCCCAGGGAGATTTTCATTGAGGCTATGAAATATCATGCAGTAAGTCTGGTACTGGTCCATAATCATCCAAGCGGAGATCCGTCTCCCAGCAAGGAAGACATAAGCTTTACCCACAGGGTAAAAGAGGCAGGAGATTTAGTTGGCATCCGGCTGCTGGACCACATTATCATAGGAGATAATTCCTATATTAGTTTGAAGGAACGGGGAATCTTATAGATGGAATCAAAGCGCAGCAAATATGTTCTTATTGCTTTAACGGTATTTTGTGTCCTGTTGATCGGGCTGACCTCCATTCATGACGAATGGCTGACGCCCCTTCGGACCGGGGTGGGATACGTCCTGATCCCGGTACAATCGGGAGTCAATGCGGTTGGCTCGGCCATTTATGATGAAATTATCGATTACACAAAGCTTCACGATGCATTGAAAGAGAATAAGGAGATGAAGGAGATCATCACCCAGCTGACTGAGGAAAATACCAGGCTTCAGGCGGAAGAATTTGAATTAAAACGGCTTCGCCAGCTTTACAGTCTGGATCAGGAATACAGTCAGTATGAAAAAGTGGGAGCCAGAGTCATTGCCAATGACTCCAGCAACTGGTTCCAGATATTCCGCATTGACAAAGGTTCAAAGGATGGCATTGCTCCGGATATGAATGTGGTGGCCGGAGGCGGCCTGGTGGGTATTGTCACGGATGTGGGAGCCAATTACGCAACTGTCCGTTCCATTATTGATGATTCCAGCCGTGTGAGCGGCATGGCCATGCAATCCGGAAACAGCTGTATCGTTGCCGGTGACTTAACCCTGTTTAAGGAAGGAAGACTTCGGATCACCAATGTGTTAAAGGAAAGCGATTTAAAAGACGGAGATAAGATTGTGACCTCCAACATCAGTTCCGTATTTCTTCCTGGCATCCTCATTGGGCATGCTTCCGACATTACCAATGATACCAACAATGTCACCAAATCAGGATATTTGATTCCTGCCGCAAATTTTGACAGCTTGCAGGAGGTTTTGGTCATTACGAAACTGAAATCTGATATGATGAAGGAAGAAATTTCTTCTCCTCAGGAGGGAACAGCTCCAACGGAAGCAGCTTCCACGGAAGGGGAAACAGCAGAAAGCAGTTCCCAATAAAGAAAATTCGATTCGCCCTTTTAGTATGCCTTTGTGTCCAAAGTGCATGGACAATAATAAGGAAACACCCTTCGGGTATACCTTTATGTCCAAAATGCATGGACAATAATAAGGAAAGGAGAGTAACATGAGACGGATACTTTTTAACGTGCTGATGATTATTCTGGCATTTACCATTCAAAACTGCATTTTTCCGTTGCTGCCGTTTTTATCGGCATCTCCCAACCTGCTGTTGATCCTCACCTTTTCCTTTGGCTTTATGCATGGAAAAGAGGCCGGGATGTATTACGGGCTTTTGGCCGGGCTTCTCATGGATTTATTTTACAGCGGGCCCTTTGGCTTTTACACCCTGATTTTCCTCTACGTGGGTTATATCAACGGAATTTGTACCAAATATTATTATGAAGATTATATTACGCTGCCCTTGATCCTAAGCGTACTCAATGAATTGGCTTACAACTTATATATTTATGTTTTCCGGTTCCTGATCCGTCAGAAACTCAGAGTTGGTTATTATTTTATCAATCTCATGCTTCCTGAAATCATTTTTACCGTTGTAACCACCCTGCTTCTTTATCGGGTATTCCTGATTTTGAACCGGCACTTGGAAGAGATAGGAAAAAGAGGTGATTCGGCAATTGTTTAGTGATTTATTGGACATAATAAAGGATTTTTTAAAAAAAGCGGTGTCTTCACGCCTTTTTATACTTGGTACCCTCTGCTTTTTCATGTACGCAGGGTTAATAAATAAGCTTTTCGACATGCAGATCGTCAATGGCGAAGAAGCTCTTAATGAATATTTGCAGTTGACGGAACAAACCATTACAACCGCCGGTACAAGAGGTAATATCTATGACCGGAACGGCAAGGTCCTGGCTTATAATAAGCTGGCCTATTCCGTTACCGTACAGGATACCGGAGTCTATAAAAATTCTGCCGCAAAAAACAGTATGTATTTAAGATTAGTGCAGATCCTTGAAAAGCATGGGGAAACCATACAGGGGAAATTTGAAGTCGCCATTGATCCCAATGGGGACATGGTTTATACCTCTTCCTCAGAGTCCGGCAGAAAACGTTTTCTCCGGGATTATTACGGCCTTAAGAAGGTGGAGGACTTAGATGATGAAAAAGGCAGCTATCCCTCCAATTTAAGCGCAAGGGAACTGTTTGACTGGGCCTGCAAGGAAAGCGGCTTAAAGGACATGAAAGACCAGGATGGGAAGCCCGTCACCCTGACGGACCAGGAAGCCCTGGACATCATTAACATTAAATATGCCCTTCGTCTTATGTCCTACCGCAAATATGAATCCACTACAGTGGCCAGCCAGGTAGCTGATGAAACAGTGGCGGATATTCTGGAACACATTGGAGACATGCAGGGAGTAAATGTGGAGGAAACCACAATCCGCGCCTACAATGAAAGCATCCCCTTTGCTCCTGTCATCGGCTACACAGGAAAAGTTCCTGAGGAGCAGCTGGAGGGCCTTCAGAAAAAGAAAGATGATTACGATATCAATGATATTGTAGGACGGGCAGGAATTGAATACACCATGGAGCATCAGCTTCAGGGCACAAAAGGGAAAAAAACGATTTACAAGGACAGCGTGGGACGGATACGTGAAACAAAAGATGAAACTGATGCTTCTGCCGGAAATGATGTATACCTTACCCTGGATGCCGACCTCCAGAAAGGCATTTACCACTTAATCGAACAATCCCTGGCAGGGGTTCTCATTAAAACCATTGTAAACAGTGATTATCAGGCAAACAGCACCACCGACGGTTCCAATATGAAAATTCCTGTTAAAGATGCCTATTATCAGCTGATCAACAACAATGTCCTTTCCCTGAAAGAAATGGAAGAAGAGGACGCCTCTGAAACTGAAAAAAACATATACAGGAAATATATGTCTTCCCAACAGCAGATTTTTACCAATCTGAACAATGAGCTGATGAGCACTCATGCAACAGCCATGAAGGATCTTTCGGAAGACATGAAAGCCTACATGTTTTATATATATACCTATCTTTCCGGCCCTACGGTGGGAATCATCAAAGAAGACGCCATTGATACCTCCAGCGGAGAATATCAGGCATGGAAAGCGGATGAAATCAGTTTAAGGGACTATTTATATTATGGAATAGCCAATGGCTGGGTGGACACCACCAAGCTGGAAACAGGCTCCAAATATTCAAGCGCAGACGACACATTTAAAGCCCTTATTGATTATGTACTGGACAAGCTGAAGGATGACCGGAACTTTACGAAGAAAATATACCGGTATCTGATCAATGACGACATCATCACAGGACAGGAGTTATGCCTTGCTTTGTACGACCAGGGAGTTTTAAAAGAGAATGGTCAGGATGCCGCAGAGCTGAGGGCTACCGGTGATGCGTATGCCTTCCTGATCAAAAAGCTGTCCACTCTGGAAATTACGCCTGCCCAGCTGGCATTATCCCCATGTAATGCGGGTGTAGTGGTCACAAATGATAAAACAGGAGAGGTGCTGGCTTTGGTATCCTATCCGGGATACGACAACAACAGGATCGGTGACGGCACCTATTTCAGCCAGCTGCAGGCTGATTTGTCCCTGCCGCTGTACAACAATGCGACCCAGACAAGAAAAGCGCCTGGTTCCACTTTTAAACCAATTACTGCGGTAGCTGCTTTGGAAGAGCATGCCGTCGCAACAGATGAAACTATTAATTGTACCGGTATTTACACGGATGTGGAGCCGCCTATTAAGTGCTGGATTTATTCCGGCCAGCATGGTCCTCTGAATATTGTAGGCGGAATCGAAAATTCCTGTAACTATTTCTTCGCTGATCTGGGACACCGTTTATCAATGGATGCCAACGGAGTATATTCTCCTGACTTAGGACTTGACGTCTTACGGAAATATGCATCCATGTTCGGACTGGATCATAAATCAGGAGTGGAAATCGCAGAGCTTGATCCTCAGATTTCCAAAGATGCGCCGGAGCGTTCTGCCATGGGACAGGGAAGCCACGCTTATACAAACGTTCAGCTTTCCAGATATGTATCTGCCATTGCAAACAGGGGAACCGTATTTGAACTCAGCTTATTAGATAAAACAACGGATTCTGAAGGCAATCTGATACAAGATTATACCCCTGAGATTTCTTCTCATATTGACGCGGCGGCTTCAACGTGGGATACTGTACAACAAGGAATGAGAGAAGTGATTACCAATGGTTCAAGTAAAAAGCTGTTTTCAGATCTTGAGGTGGAAATTGCCGGCAAAACCGGTACTGCCCAGGAGGCCCGGAACAAACCTAATCACGCATTCTTTATTTCCTATGCGCCATATGACAATCCGGAAATCTGTGTTACCGTGAATATTCCGTATGGCTATTCATCATCCAACGCCGCTAATGTTGCGAAGAACGTCTATAAGTATTATTATGGCTATACGGACTTAGAATCCATTATAAATGCCGGCGCCCTGGATGCAGCGAAGGTCAACATTCGCGATTAACTAGGATAAGAGGTGATATGATGCATAATACCGTAGTAATTAAAAGCAACAGAGCAGGTATGACTGTCATCCTGGACCCAGACATCCCCTTCCCTCAGCTTCTGTCTGATATCGGGAAAAAGTTCGGGGATCATGCAAAATTCTGGGGATCCGCACAAATGACCCTGACCCTTGAGGGCCGGGAACTGACTTCCGAGGAAGAGTTCAAAATCATCAACCAGATCACAGAAAATTCCAATGTGGAGATCATCTGCCTGGTTGATACGGATGTAAACCGCATGGAACGCTGCGAAAAAGCACTGAACGAGAAGCTTATGGAGTTATCCTGCCAGACAGGACAGTTCTTTAAGGGCAATTTACAAAACGGTGAGACTTTGGAATCCGAAGCCAGTATTGTTATCATCGGTGATGTGTGCAAGGGATCAAAGGTTTTAGCTAAGGGCAATGTAATCGTTCTGGGAAAGCTTTCCGGAACGGTATGTGCAGGTGTGGCAGGCAACCGGGGGGCGCTCATTACAGCCCTTGATATGGCTCCCATGCAGCTGCGTATTGCAGATTGTACCTCAGGTCTTGACGGAAGAGGCAAGCGCCTGGGAAGGGGTCCTATGAAGGCTTATATGGAAAATAACAAAGTCATAATCAAACCAATGAAAAAAAGTGTGGAAATATTCCAAAAATTAAGGTAGAATATAAAAAGGACGTTCAATAGCCTTTGGCTCATCGAACAGGTAATTTACTAAAATCAGGAGGCACTTCCTTTGCCTTCGTCAAGTAAATTAAACCTAAAAATCAGGAGGATATGATATGAGCGAAATCATCGTAATCACTTCTGGAAAAGGCGGGGTAGGCAAAACAACAACCTCTGCCAATGTTGGTACCGGACTGGCAATTCTGGGTAAAAAAGTAGTCCTGATCGATACGGATATCGGACTTCGGAACTTAGATGTTGTCATGGGTCTGGAAAACCGCATTGTCTACAATTTAGTAGACGTGGTAGAGGGGAACTGCCGTATGAAGCAGGCCCTGATAAAAGACAAAAGATATCCGAACTTATTTTTACTTCCCTCAGCCCAAACCAGGGACAAGACAGCAGTCACTCCCGGACAAATGGTGAAGCTGGTTGATGATTTAAGGGAAGAGTTTGATTATATCCTGCTGGATTGCCCGGCAGGCATTGAACAGGGCTTTCAAAACGCCATTGCCGGCGCTGACAGAGCCATTGTTGTTACAACTCCTGAGGTTTCCGCAATCCGGGATGCTGACCGGATCATCGGCCTTTTAGAAGCCGCTGACATGGGAGCCATTGAACTCATCGTAAACCGGATCCGTGCGGATATGGTGAAAAGGGGAGACATGATGTCTTTAGACGATGTCATGGACATCCTTGCCGTTGATATTATCGGCGCCGTGCCGGATGACGAGGACATTGTGATTTCCTCCAACCAGGGAGAACCTCTCGTTGGCATGGGAACCCCGGCCGGACAGGCTTATATGGATATCTGCAGGCGGATTACCGGAGAAAACATACCGCTTCATAATCCTGCAGTGCGTGAAGGCCTGTTCTTTAAGCTCTCACATCTCCTAAAAAGAGCATAGGAGGGTGTGGTATGAGCCTGTTTCCTGTATTCCGCAAGAAGAATTCAGGAGAAATTGCAAGAAATCGTCTGAAACTTTTGCTGGTTGCGGACAAGGCAGATTGTTCTCCTGAGATCATGCAGATGATAAAAGACGATATGGTCCGTGTTGTTTCAAGATACATGGATATAGATTCCGACAGAATAGAGATACAGATGAAAAAGCTGAAACAGCCGGATTGCGAACGCTTTGTACCGGTGCTTTATGCAAACATCCCTATTCGCGATGTACCTGATAAGGGGATATACTAATTATGTTTTCTGATTACAATTTTAAATACTATAATTACCGGTTAGTTTTGTACATGCTGTCGCTGTCGGTTATTGGAATTCTTGTGGTGGCCAGCGCCTCCAATCAGGATTCCGCCACAGTGACAAAACAGATTATCGGCGTGATGGTGGGATTTGCCCTGGCTATCGGGCTTTCCATCATAGACTATCATAAACTCATTAAGCTTTACGCTCTGGATTATGCGGTCTGCATCCTTTTGCTGGGTGCTGTTCTTGTTATGGGACATACGGCTGGAGGGGCCACCAGGTGGATCAACCTTCCCGGTATTGGACGGATACAGCCGTCCGAATTCGTAAAAATCGGATTAATCGTGTTCTTTTCCTGGTATTGGAGCAAATACCAGGAAAGACTGAACACGCCGGTTATGATAGGCTTGGCCGCCTTGCTTGCGGCCGTTCCCATCGGCCTTATTTTTGCGGAACCCAACCTGTCTACCAGCCTTGTGGTTTCCATCATTATCCTGTGTATGGTATTTTCAGCAGGAATCAGCTACCGATGGATCGGCGGCGTCCTTGCCATAGCAATACCGGCAGGAGCGCTTTTCATATTTTTGCTGACCAAGGGACTGATCCCTTTTATCCACGATTATCAGGCACGGCGTATTCTTGCATGGATTTATCCTCATGCGGAACAGTATGCAGAAAATCTGTACCAGCAAAAAAATTCAATTATGGCAATCAGTTCCGGACAGCTTCAAGGGAAAGGACTTTTTAATACAACCATTGCATCGGTGAAAGATGGAAACTTCTTATCAGCCGGTGAAACAGACTTTATTTTCGCCATTATCGGCGAAGAGATGGGATTTCGAGGCAGCGTTATCGTCATTGTTCTTATTGGTTTGGTTGTATTTGAATGTCTTTATTTGGCGTCCAAATCCAAGGATATGTCAGGAAAACTGATTTGTACCGGCATGGCGGCCCTGATCGGCTTCCAGGCCTTTGCCAATATCGCCGTGGCAACACAAATATTTCCAAATACAGGCCTTCCTCTCCCCTTTATCAGCTCGGGAGTCAGTTCGCTCATCAGCATCTTTATGGGTATGGGATTGGTGCTTAATGTTGGACTGCAACGCAAAATCGGTAATTAATAAGGAGGTATATCGTCATGAATATAGGACTAGTTGCGCACGATTCAAAGAAAAAACTTATGCAGAATTTCTGCATTGCTTACAGGGGAATTTTAAGTAAACACATGTTATATGCTACAGGAACCACCGGACGGTTAATTGAAGAGGTGACAAACTTAAATGTTCATAAGTATTTGGCAGGACATTTGGGAGGGGAGCAGCAGTTAGGGTCCCAGATCGAACACAATGAGATTGATTTGGTCATCTTTTTAAGAGACCCCCTTACACCAAAGTCTCACGAACCGGACATCGTAAATATTATGAGTACCTGTGATATGCACAACATTCCTCTTGCAACCAATCTGGCCACCGCAGAGCTTTTGATCAAATCCCTGGACCGCGGTGACATGGAATGGCGCGAGATGTATAAATAGCAGAGGTAGATTCCGTGAAGAAAAGAGTTTTTGTAAGATCAGGCTGCATTGCCTTATGTACCGTATTTCTCACAGGCTGTGCTGGTTTAAAGGGTCTTGATAATCCTTATGTGTTTTCAGAAAGGACCACCCTTTACCAGTCCAGCGCGGTATCCGGCAAATCGGAGCCTTTTGCCCACGATCTCTGCATCGTATCAGAGGATACTTCCAGCCAGGATAATGCGGTCACTGCTGAAGCTGCCGCTGTCTTTGACCTGACAGACAAAAAAGTTCTGTTTGCAAAGAATCCTTTTGAGCGGCTGTATCCTGCAAGCATCACAAAAACCATGACGGCTCTTATTGCATTGAAATACGGAAACTTAACCGAGGAGGTCACGGTGACCAAAGATGCCGTCATTACGGAACCTGGCGCTACTTTATGCGGGATAAAACCAGGAGACAAGCTCACAATGGAACAGCTTTTATATGGTCTCATGCTCCCTTCCGGCAATGATGCAGGGGTTGCCATTGCAACCCATATAGCCGGGGGAACCGACCAATTCTCTCAGATGATGAACGATGAGGCGGTAAAGATTGGGGCCACGGGCACTCATTTCCTTAACCCCCACGGTCTGAGCGATGAAAATCACTATACCACGGCTTATGACCTGTATTTAATTTTTAACGAAGCTTTAAAATATCCTGAATTTCGCAAGATCATCGATACCACGGAGTACACAACCACCTATCAGAACGAAGCAGGAAAACCGGTAAATGCAACCTGGAAGGGTACCAACTGGTATATGACAGGAGAACGCAAGATGCCGGAAGGCCTTACAATTCTGGGAGGAAAAACAGGTACAACAAAGGCGGCAGGAAGCTGCCTGATCATGGGGAGCTCGGATTCCTCTAAGCGGGAATATGTTACCGTAGTTTTAAAAGCGCCCAATCATGCAGGCCTCTACGATAATATGACAAATATCTTGAATAAAATTGTAGAATAGTCATTGCCTTTCTTATGGATTTGTACTATAATTATATTAATCCGAATAGACTTTTTATACAAATTATATAACGCAAGGAGGAGATTGCTATGGTGCAGATAATAGCAGGAAAAAAGGGTAAGGGAAAAACAAAACATCTGTTAGACAGAGCTAATTCCATTGTAAAAGAATCAACAGGCTCTATTGCCTACCTGGACAAAAGTTCCAAGCACATGTACGAATTAAGCAACAAGATCCGCCTCATTAATGTCAATGAGTATCCGATTACATCCAGTGAAGGATTTATAGGTTTTATCTGTGGTATTATATCTCAGGATCATGATTTGGAAATGATGTTCTTTGACAGCTTTTTAAAGCTGGCCTGTTTAGAAGGGGAAGACATATCTGAGACTATTGCAACTTTGGAAAAAATCGGTGAAAAGTATCACGTAACCTTTGTTCTCAGCGTTTCTATGGATGCAGAGAATATGCCTGAGAATGCCAAGGCCAATGTGGTTGTTTCATTATAATCATACATAAAGAAAAGGGGGCTGCACAGCAGTCTCCTTTGTTTTGCTTGAATTTTTTGGATTTTCCTTTTATAATACTAGAAAGGAACGCCCTGTGGGCATACCTCTATGTCCCAAAAGCATGGGCAGGAATAAGGAACGCCCTACGGGCATACCTCTATGCCCAAAAAGCATGGGCAGGAATAAGGAAAGGAGGCGTCAGGATGGCAAATCAAAAGGCAGCACAGCCGTTAAAACGAGCTGTTCGTCCAAAGAAGAATAAAAAGATCATCCGATACCGGCGGCCTCTGAATATTAATGTTGGCATGATCATCTTTGCGCTGATCTTTGTTTATATGGTGTTCAGTGTTACCGCTTACATCCGCAGAGATAAAGTACAGTTTTATGAAGTACAGGAAGGCAGTATCGTCAACAACAAAAATTATACAGGAATCATCCTCAGGCAGGAAGAAGTGAAGAATGCAGACCGTTCCGGCTATGTGAACTATTATGTGAGGGAAGGAAAACGGGCCTCCAACGGCACCCGGGTCTATTCCATTGATGAGACGGGAAATCTCACCTCTTTTCTGGCGGAAAACTCAGAGGAAAAGGTCACACTGACTCCGGAAAATCTTTCTGAGATGAAAAAGCAGCTGACCACGTTCAGCCTTACTTATGACAACAACCAGTTCCACTCTGTCTATGATACCAAATACGTTCTGGAGGCTGAAGTCATGGAGTACATGAATTTTAATGCTCTGGACAACCTTGGAGACCAGATGGGTCAGGCAGGCATTAACTTTGAGCAGGTAAAAGCGGACCGTGCAGGCATCGTCTCCTATGGAGTGGATTCTTATGAAGGACTTCAGCCATCAGCGATCTCAGAAGCCGCATTTGACCGCAGCAACTATACAAAGGCCATTACAAAATCCGGAAACCTCATAGAAAAAGGCGTACCTGTTTATAAAATCATTACTTCTGATTTGTGGTCAGTCGTGTTCCCAATGACGGAAGAAGACGCCAAATCCTACGGTGACAAAACGAGTCTTACGGTAGAATTTTCCGGGCGGAATTTAAAGGCTTCCGGAGGCTTTTCCGTATTTACAGGAACCGATGGAAAAAACTTTGGAAAATTGGATTTTGATAAATACATGGTTCAATTTGCTTCCGACCGGTATGTTGATTTTGAAATTGTTTCTGGCCGGGTAGACGGATTAAAGATTCCCGTGACAGCTGTTACGAAAAAGGATTTTTACCTTGTTCCCATGGACTACGTTACCCAGGGCGGCGACAGCCAGTCCACCGGTTTTAACAAGGAGATATACTCCCAATCAGGGACTTCCGTTGTCTTTGTCCCCACGGAGATTTATTATTCTGAAGGGAATAATTACTATATTGAAATGGGAGCAGAGGATGGCTTTAAAGCCGGAGATTATATCGTAAAGCCTAACTCAACAGAACGGTATCAGATCGGGACAAGCGCTTCCCTTCAGGGTGTATATAACATAAACAAAGGGTATGCTGTCTTTAAGCAGATTGATGTACTGGCTTCCAACGATGAATATTACACAGTAAAAAAGAATATGACCTATGGGCTGGCAGTATACGATCATATTGTCTTAAATGCAGAATCTGTCAGTGAAGGGGAATTAATTTATAAATAAGAGGTGATTGGTTTGGTTAGAGAAAATCTGGAAGAAGTAAACAGCCGGATTTTAGCCGCCTGCAAGAGGGTGGGAAGAAATCCGGAAGAAGTAACCTTAATAGCGGTAAGTAAGACAAAACCGGCTGCCATGATATCAGAGGCATACTCTGTTGGCATCCGGGATTTTGGAGAAAATAAAGTACAGGAACTCTGCGAAAAATACCTTGCCCTTCCGGAAGATATCCGGTGGCATATGATAGGGCACTTGCAGCGGAATAAAGTAAAACAGGTCATTGACAAAGCTGTGCTGATCCACAGCGTGGATTCCCTGCGGCTGGCAGAGCAAATCCAGGAGGAAGCGGCCAGAAAAGATCTGGTTGCAGATATCCTTTTGGAAGTGAATGTGGCAGAAGAGGAAAGCAAATATGGATTTAAGCTGGAAGAGGCGGAACACGCTATTCTTGAAATCGCCAGACTTCCCCATGTAAGGCTAAAAGGTCTTATGACTATTGCACCTTTTGTAGAAAATTCTGAGGAAAATCGCCCAGTTTTTAAAAAATTAAGACAATTTTATGTTGACATGCAAAGCAAAAACATTGATAATGTTAATATGAATACGCTCTCAATGGGTATGACCGGAGACTATGAAGTCGCCATAGAAGAAGGTGCTACTCTGGTAAGAGTCGGTACCGGAATTTTCGGTACAAGATATTATGGAAAGTAAAAAGCACTTTCCATAATCGGATGGACGGGGCAAAGAACGCCCCTTTTATCCTTACTTGCTTTGCAAGTTCGGATAAGCAGTATTATATGAACACTTAAAGAATGCGAGAGAAGCGAAGCAGGTTCTGTGCCGCATGATCGGACATGAATTAGTGAGAATATATGCCCGGGTACCTGGGAAGGTCTTTTCCCGCTTAGGACCATGGCATAAGATTGGAGAGAATGAAGTATGAGCATTTTAGGTAAACTGATGGATAGCATGCGCTTGAACGATACAGATGATGATGATTACTATTTAGATGACGATTATGAGGATGATAACGATAAACCTGCCAAAAGGAACCTTTTTTCAAAAAAGAATGAGGAAGATTACTATGAGGAGGAAGAAGAGTATGAACAAAAGCCCCGTTTTCTGTCCCGTTCTCCTAAGGTAGTGCCTATGAAGCAGAGTCGCGGCATGGAAGTATCCATGGTAAAACCAACCTCCATTGAAGACGCAAAGGAAATTTGCGATTATATGCTGGCGGGAAAGGCTGTTGTCCTTAATATGGAGGGCATTCATACGGAAGTCGCTCAAAGAATCATCGACTTTACCTCAGGCGCCACTTATTCTATGAATGGTAATTTGCAGAAGATATCAAATTACATATTCATAGCAACGCCGGAATCCGTTGAGCTCTCCGGTGACTTTCAGGACCTGTTAAATAATGGAAGTCTGGATATGGGCGGAATGAACCTGCGCCTTTAACAGATTTTCCCAAAAAGACATCATACTTTTCTTTGAATGGTACAAGCAGACGATTTTCCACATGACACGCTTCCTCAAATCGTTGCAGAACTGCAACGGAGGGAGCGGGACGGAAGATTGTTTGCTTTCTTCCATGATATGGGAATATAAAATAATACAGCGGAGAAATGTCCAAAGAACACGGACAGAAAAGAGGAACGCCCTGCGGGCATACCTGAATGTCCAAAAGGAACGGACAGAAAAGAGGAAAACATCATGGGAAATAGAATTCCGGTACACATGGATGGTACCTTCATTTACGAGATTGTCATGGAAACCGGGTTTGACGGGCTAAAGAAAGAACTGAAAAACTTAAACCTTGGAGATCGCAAGGTCTGTATTGTCACAGATTCCAATGTAGCCCCTCTTTACCTTGAAGAAGTAGAAACAATAGTTTCTCAATGCTGCAAAAAAGCAGAACATTTTATCTTTCCTGCCGGAGAAGAAAATAAAAATCTGGATACGGTAAGGAACTTATATGAAACCCTTATTTTAAAACAGTTTGACCGCCATGATTATTTGCTGGCCTTAGGCGGAGGTGTTGTAGGGGATCTTTGCGGCTATGGGGCGGCAACTTATTTGCGCGGAATATCCTTTATCCAGGTGCCTACCACCTTGCTGTCCCAGGTGGACTCCAGCATCGGTGGAAAAACCGGGGTTGATTTTGACTCCTACAAAAACATGGTAGGAGCCTTTCATATGCCAAAACTGGTTTATTCCAATATCGCCTCCTTAAAAACTCTTTCAGAAGAACAGTTTTCTTCAGGAATGGGAGAGATTATTAAGCATGGACTGATCAAAGACGCCTCTTATTATGGATGGCTTATGGAACACGCCTCCAAAATCCGGAACAGGGATTTGGAAACATTAAGCGAAATGGTGCTTGTAAGCAACCACATCAAACGGGATGTGGTAGAAAAAGACCCAACAGAGCAGGGAGAACGTGCTCTTTTAAATCTGGGCCATACCCTGGGCCATGCCATTGAAAAGCTTTCGGACTTCCGGCTGATGCACGGCCACTGCGTAGGGCTTGGCTGCATCGCTGCCATGGCAATTTCCATAAAAAGAGGAATGATCCGGTCAGAAGAGCTTTCAAAACTTCTAACCGTGATGAAAGAATTTGACATGCCCGTTACAGTAAACGGACTTTCCCCGGAAAATATTGTTCTCACTACAAGAAGTGATAAAAAAATGGATTCCGGTACCATCCGGTTTATTCTGTTAGAACAGATTGGAAAAGCCTGTGTTGACAAAACCATCACCGAAGCTGAAATGACAGAAGGGCTTCGCCATATCTTAGCTTAAGGAGATTTTCATGAATCAAAAAACAAAACTGATCATTGGGATGATCATCGGCTTTCTTCTGTCCATTGGCCTGGATCAATGGACAAAGCTTCTTGCAGTTAAGCACCTTATGAACCAGCCGCCCTTTCGGATCTGGGATGGAGTTTTTGAACTTCTTTATTCTGAAAACCGGGGAGCAGCCTTTGGAATGCTTCAGGGAAAGCAGGTGTTTTTCCTGCTGGTGGCCTTAGTCGTGCTTTCAGCCGCAGCCTTTGCCGTCAGCCGCATGCCTGCTGACAGAAAATACCTGCCACTGCACTTAATCGCCATGTTTTTGTCGGCAGGAGCCGTTGGAAACATGATCGACCGCTTTACCAGGGGTTATGTGGTGGACTTCCTGTATTTTAAGCTGATCAATTTTCCTATTTTTAACGTTGCAGACTGTTATGTCACGGTTTCCATGTTCCTTTTCATGCTCCTGTTTCTGTTTTATTACAAGGAGGAGGACTTATCCTGTCTTTCCCTTCATAAAAAGGAGGATCAGGGTTGAATCAAGAGTTTGTAGTCGCTCCGGAAGAAGCCGGAATCCGGATTGACCGGTATTTATCCGACCGGTGCCAGGACATTTCCCGTTCTTACCTTCAGAAGCTTTTAAAGGAGCAATCCGTGCTGGTTGGAGAAAAACCGGTAAAAAGCAACTATAAAGTAAATGCAGGCGACCAGATCTCCCTGACCCTTCCTGAAGTAAAGGAACCGGAAATCCTGCCCGAGGAAATTCCCCTTGATATTGTCTATGAGGACAAGGATATCATTCTCATCAACAAGCCAAAAGGGATGGTGGTCCATCCTGCCGCAGGCCATTACAGCGGTACCCTGGTCAATGGGCTCATGTCCCATTGCCGAAATGACCTGTCCGGAATAAACGGAGTTATGCGCCCTGGAATCGTCCATCGGATTGATATGGATACCACCGGGGTTCTTATTGTGTGTAAAAATGACATGGCTCACAATTCCATTTCCCAGCAGCTGAAAGAGCATTCCATTACCAGAAAATACGCTGCAATCGTACATGGAGTCTTAAAAGAAGACGAGGGAACCGTCAATGCTCCCATTGGCCGCCATCCTGTAGACCGGAAAAAAATGAGCGTCAACGAAAAAAACGGGAGAGAAGCAGTGACCCATTACCGGGTTCTGGAGCGTTTTAGGCAGTTTACCTATATTGAATGCCAGCTTGAAACAGGGCGCACCCATCAGATCCGCGTCCATATGGCAAGCATTGGCCATCCTCTTTTAGGCGATGCTGTTTACGGCCCTTCAAAATGCCCATTCCGTCTTACGGGGCAGACTCTTCATGCCGGCGTTCTGGGAATCATACACCCAAGAACCGGAGAATATATGGAATTTACGGCACCCCTTCCTGACTATTTTGAAGAATTACTGAGAATATTGCGGACAACTTACGAAGATAACAAAAGGGTTTTTTCTTAAAAAACAGTTAAGTTAAAATAAAAATATAGATTTTTCAGAATTTTTCAGGTATAATGTAATCATAAGATAACTGGAAGGAGCTGTCTATATGAGTGGAAATTTAGTGATTGCAATTGGAAGACAATGCGGAAGTTCTGGAAAAGTCATCGGACAGAAATTGGCAGAAGAACTGGGAATTAAGTGTTATGACAAGGAACTCCTGGCACTTGCGGCAAAGAACAGCGGGTTATGCGAAGAATTATTCCAAACCCATGATGAAAAGCCAACCAACAGTTTTCTGTATTCCCTGGTAATGGACACATATTCCATGGGATTTACCACCTCCGGTTACATGGATATGCCAATTAATCATAAGATTTTTTTAGCACAGTTTGATACCATCAAGCAGCTGGCGGACGAAGAATCCTGTGTAATTGTGGGAAGATGTGCCGATTATGCTCTGGCGGATTACCCTAACCTTGTATCCGTATTCATTACAGCCGATGAGCAGGACAAAATCAACTCCTTAAAAGAACTTTATCATGTGGATGATACCAAAGCAAAGGATATTATGGTCAAAACGGATAAAAAACGTTCCAGCTACTATAATTATTATTCCAATAAAAAGTGGGGAGATGTAAGAAGCTACGATCTCTGCCTTAACCGAAGCTCCATAGGTGTGGATGGAACCGTGAAACTGATCCACAATTTTGTAGATGCAAAAATGGAGTGGAATAAGGCGAACCGATAATGGTTGGGTTTTCCTTGAAATGATCTTCATTGAATCATGAAAAGGCGGCCATTTCTGTGACATGACGGAAATGGCCGCCTTTCCTATGGAAATTTGTACTTCCTGTACAGAAAATAAAAATATATTAAAGAATGTTGTTGACATTGCACATGCTATATGATATTGTTTCAATATACAAAATAATGTAAATTGGTAAAAGTGAGTGATCTCATGAAAAACAAACATTTAGAATCAGGAAACCTATATCAGAAAATAGGTCTGGCAAAACATCTGCTGGCACTGGATCTGATGTCCAGAAATGCAGGAGACAGGATTCTGCCTATCTCAGAATACCAGGATAAGTTCGGGGTATCCAGAGGGACCATTCAGAATGCATTTGCCTGTTTAAAAGAGTGCAATGCCGTAACTTTGGAAAATCATGGACATCAGGGAACTTATATCAAAGGGATTGATTACAGGAAGCTGCAGGAAAACTGCATGCGCAGAGAAATTCTTGGAATTATGCCTCTTCCCTATTCTGTGACTTATGAGGGCTTTGCAACGGCCATGTACATCCAGTTGGCACCCATTAACTTTAATATGGCTTACGCCAGAGGTGCGGTAGGGCGTATTGAGCTGGTGGAATCAGGAACCTATCATTTTGCGGTCTGCTCCCAGTATGCGGCGGAACAATCCATAAGAGAAGGAAAGCAGATCGAAGCGGCAATTAATTTTGGACCGGGCAGCTTCCTTTCCAGGCACGTGCTTCTTTTATCAGATTCCAGATATGAGAGCATTCAGGATGGCATGAGAGTCGCATACGACAGTAACTCCATTGACCAGAGCTGCATTACCAGAAATATAATTCACGGCAAAAAGGTCACCCTGGTCCCCATCCGGACCCAGCAAACCGTCAATGCCTTAATGGATGGTATCATAGATGCGGGCGTATGGAACTATGACGATATCCAGGAACATAAGCATGAGCAATTGAACGTAGTATTTTTAGACGAATCTGATTATAACAATCTGTTTTCAACGGCTGTTATGGTTATCAGAAAAGAGGATGAGTATCTGAAAACCCTGCTGAAAAAGTATATCAGCGTACCAAAGGTAGTGGATATCATCCGGGAGGTAAGAGAGAAAAAAAGAGAGCCCTATTTTTAAAAGGGTATCTTTTTAAAGCAAAGTACAAAATAATGTATATTCACCAAGGAGGGAATCCAATGGATTTAAAAATTATTCTAAACCAGCGCCTGGACATTCTGGAGGAGAATCATGTGATTTGCAAAAAAGTAGCGGATTATTCCAGAAAAGCAGTGGAACTGATCCTGGAAGAAAATCCTGCCACAGAAGAGGATAAGGCAGCAATGTTCATCACCCATCTGGCCATGGCAGGGCAAAGAGTGATAGATGGGGTGGCGGAGCACCCTTTGGACAGCACTCTCCTCAATGGAATCAAACAGGAACCGGTTTACCAAAGAGCAGAAGCGTTAAAAGAAGAGCTGTTAAAGGAAACAGATATCCAGTTCCCGGAAGCTGAACGGGATTTTCTGACCGTTCATCTGTGCAACCTGCTCTCATAACAAGGTATCAGGGCCAAAGGGCCTTTATAAGAAATGATACAAGGATAAAAAGGAGGATAGTAGCAATGAAGATTGTGGTTGGTGGTCAAATTGACAAGGAAGAAATTGCAAAGCTGGTTGCCCTTCATATGAAGGACAGGGCAGAGATCGAGATCAAGGGGGATTTAGATGCTGCATTAGGCGTAAAAAACGGAAAGTATGACTATTATGTGGGCGCCTGCAATACCGGAGGAGGCGGAGCGCTGGCCATGGCAATGGCCATGCTGGGTTCCGGACTCTGTTCTACGGTTTCCATGCCTGGAATGATAAAAAGCGGGGATTTTATCAGGGAAGAGGTCCAAAAGGGCAAAAAAGCATTCGGGTTTACGGCGCAGCACAAAGAAGAGGTTCTTCCGGTCCTGCTCCAGGCAATTATTGAGAAAGAGGGGGTTTCATAAATATGAAATACATAGTTATTGCATTAATAGGAGCACTGGCTTCCGTTTTGTCCAATCAGGGAATTGCAGTATTTAATGACGGTTTCCGTCCAATTGTGGGGCAGTATTTTAACGGTGAAATCAACCGGAAAGAACTGGCAGCCATGAGCTTTGCCATCAGCTTTGGCCTGGTTATCGGTTTTGGTATCCCCACCTCCATTGCAGCAAGCATTATTTTGATCCATTGTCTGCTGCTGACTACCGATATCATCGGATCTTTCTGCAATAACAGCAGAAACGGAATGATTCTTTCCGCTGTTATCGGAGCCGCTTATGGTTTGGCAATTCTGGCTGGTCTGGAGTTTGTTGTGAAATTGTTCAGCTATATGCCATATAACTTTACCAGTGACTTGGGAAGCGTTTCAGGCTATGTTACGGTGGCATTTGCCGCCTTCCCCGCAGTGGGCATTGCTTATCAGCACGGTTTTAAAAAGGGTATGACAGCCGGAGTTGTAACGGTACTGATATATTTCCTGGTTAAAAAATTCGGTACTTTTGCCCTTGGTGCAGGAAAGGTTTCTTTAAATGCGGAAGGAATGGCAATGCTTGCAGGTATGATTTTGATGATCCTCTACGCTGCCCAGCAAAAAGGATCAGAACATGCCAATGAAATGCTGACCCAGGGCTTTGAGGGAAATCTTTTACGAATCCGTAAAAACTGGCTGCTGCTGGCCGTTATGGGTGGTTTAATCGCAGCCGGAACCAGCCTTTCCATTATTGCCGGCGATCCCGCTTCCCTGGCCCTTTTGGCCAGCCAGGAATACAGCAATGCCGGATTGACCGCACTGGCAAGAGCCATTGGTTTCATACCTCTGGTATTCACTACAGCCATTGTCACAGGCGTGTACGGTGTTGCCGGTTGTACCTTTGTATTTGTAGTCGGACTGTTCTTCCACGGAAATCCTGTGTTGGCTTTTATACTGGGATTTGCAATCATGGTGGCTGAGATTTTTCTTATTAACATTTTTGCAAAATACATGGATAAATTCCCGGGAGTTAAGGATATGGGAGAGTATGTGAGAACATCCATGAATAAGGTTCTGGAAATTTGTTTGCTGGCAGGCGGTATTGTTGCTGCCGAAAAAATGGCGGCTTCTTCCTCCGGTTACACCGGAATCGGTGCACTGTTTGTAATCGGGGCCTTCCTGTTAAACAAGAAAGCAAAAAAACCGATTGTAGACCTGGCAGTAGGCCCTGTGGCATGTATTGTTTTCGGAGTATTGTTAAACCTGCTTCTCATAATCGGCCTCATTGCAGTTCCGGCACCAAAATAATCAGAAGACTGTTATGGAAAGAATGGAAACCTACGCAAAAAAAACATTTTTGGCACTTAAAAACCCTTACTGCACTGTAAACAAGGTGGATCCAAAGGTCATTGACCTGGTAGCCCCATCGCTTCAGAAACATGGGTTTGCCTGGTATACCGGATTCAAAGATACTCCGGTTATTCCCGGAGAACTAAAAGAACGTCTTAAAGAAACGGGATTTCTGCCTCATACTGCCGATAAAATGGCTTTGGGCGGAAGAGCGGTGGATTTACAGCTTACCAATCCCATTACAGGAAAATGGATGACCGGCTCCAGCAGCGGTACAGCCCTCAATGTATTTTACGGGATCAATGATGCGGGGATCGGAACAGACGGAGGCGGCAGTGTGCTGGCACCTGCCGCTGCCCTCAATCTTTATGGCTTTATCTCCCCGTTAATTGAACAGAACCATATGAGACAGCACTCAAAAGCTTCCACGGACGGAATCCTGTTTTCTCCCAGCCTTGGCGCCATTACCAGGGATCTTAAGACCATGGAACAGATTTTAAATCCCCTGCTTGGAATAAGCCTGACAGAGGAATCCATGGATTGGGAGACTGGCTGGGAATGGAAAGACGTCCCCAGGGATGGACAGCCGGATATTTATGGGCACCGGGAGCCGCTGATTGAATACTTAAAATGGATCTTAAGGCCAGGAACTATCCTGATTTCAAGGGAAGGGCCAGTGGATGTGAATGCCATGGGAGACAGCATTTACGGCCATTTTGATGAAGAGACAAAACAGCGTCAGGCTCATTCGGGAAAAGGGCTGATGCGGGTGGTCAACATGTGCGGGAAATCCGCACTGACCATTCCAACCGGTGAATTGGGATGCTGCATTGTCCTTATATGCGAAAGTAAAAAAGAGGATATTAAGGCAATGTTCCAAAAGGCCAGAACTTTAACCGGGGTAAGATCCCATCTGATTGAACGATACTTTATGAATTTTGATATGTATTTCTAGGGCAAAAAATTGAGAGTGTCTTTTTCACCCCAATGCTGAACTGTATGGTAAAAAAGAAGAAAGGTTAAAAGAAAAATTCGGAGGCAAAATATGGAAAAAGGTTATACCTTGATGCACGAACACATTACCATAGACTTATCCGGGGTCAAAAAAGACCAGGATTGCCGGCTGGACTGCTTTGAAGAAACAAAAGCAGAGCTTTGCAATCTGTATCAGCTTGGTGTCAGGCGCATTCTGGATGTGACCAACATGGGGATGGGAAGGAATCCGGAATATGTGAGCCGCATGGAAAAAGCCACAGGCATCCGGATTTTACAGTCCACCGGTTTTTATAAAGAGCCGTTTCTTCCGGATTTTGTGTATTCCATGTCTGAAATGGAGCTGGCAGAACTGGTGGAAAAGGAAGTGATAGAAGGAATAGAAGCTTCCGGCATCAAAGCAAGTGTCATAGGAGAATTTGGAACCAGTAAGGGCACCATGACTGATATGGAAAAAAAGGTGTTTCATTCCATGGCCCTTGCGGCAGTGCGCACCAATACCGTTGTCACCACCCATACCACCCTGGGAACCATGGCTCTGGAACAGGCTGTATATTTAAAAAAAGCCGGAATAAAGCCGGAGAAGATCATCATCGGTCATTTGGATCTTTCCCTTGACCAGGATTACATCCTTTCGGTTTTAAAGGAAGGCGTTAACATTGGATTCGATACTGTTGGGAAAAATAATTATTGTCCTGACCGGTTCCGTGCAGAAACCTTGAAGCGGATCGCAAAACAGGGATTTCTGGGACAGGTGGTATTATCAATGGACATTACCAGAAAATCCCATTTAAAGGAATGGGGAGGTCTTGGTTATGCCTATCTGTTTGAAACCTTTCTTCCCATGCTTCGGGAATATGGTTTATCTGAGGAGGATATTCATATGCTGCTGATTGACAATCCGGACCGGATTCTGAAATAAGGAGGAAGGGAACATGGAGACTTATCCCTTATCAAGCATCTCCGTAGAGGAGGCTGCCAGGCTGCAGTTTAAAGTGATTGATTGTATCACAAAAGTATTCAGCGGCCGTGAAATTTTAAACCGTGGAGATTTAGGGGTTGTTCCGGGACTTAACAAGCCGGTAACTACAAAAAAAGTGGAACAGGTGATCGCAGATTTATTTGACGGGGAAGCCTGTATCCTGGTAAGAGGAGCCGGAAGCGGTGCCATACGGTTTGGACTTCACAGCATGTTAAAGCCCGGCGAAAAAATCCTGGTACACAAAGCTCCTGTTTACAGCACCACCGCCACATCCTTAGAAATGCTGAATCTTCCGGCAGTAGAAGCTGATTACAATGATCCCGATGATATACGCCGGGTAATGAAAGAAAACAAGGACATAAAAGGTGCTCTCATCCAGTACACCCGGCAAAAGCCGGATGACCGCTACGACTTATCCCAGGTGGTAAAAACCATTAAGGAGTGCAGCGAAATTCCCATATTGACTGATGACAACTATGCTGCAATGAAAGTGAGCCGCATCGGTATTCAGTGCGGGGCTGACCTTTCCTGTTTTTCCTCATTTAAGCTGCTGGGCCCGGAAGGCGTAGGTGTGATCATTGGGAAGACATGTTATATTGAAAAGCTTGTAAAAGAAAGCTATTCCGGAGGTATGCAGGTTCAGGGCCATGAAGCCCTGGATGTACTCCATGGCCTTGTCTATGCACCTGTGGCCCTGGCCATCCAGGCCCAGGTAAATGAAGAATGTGTAAAGCGGCTGAATGCAGGTGAAATTCCTCATGTAAAACAGGCTTTTCTTGCCAATGCCCAGTCAAAGGTACTTTTGATTGAATTTGATGAGAACATTGCAGAGGAGGTACTTAGGGAAGCTGAAAAGCTGGGAGCAGCACCGAATCCGGTGGGCGCAGAATCAAAGTATGAAATGGTTCCCATGTTTTACCGCGTATCCGGCACCTTCCGGAATGCGGATCCCACACTGGAAAGACGTATGATCCGTATCAACCCCATGCGTTCCGGGGCGGATACCATTTTACGCATTATAAAAGAAGCAATAGAAAGAGTGATATAAATGTTTTTAGAGCAGACCGTAAAGCGAAACCCGGAACTGATCAAAACCTCCTTTGACCTTCATCAAAGGGGACAGATCCAACCGGACTCTTATGTCATAGACGTGGATACCTTTCTGGAAAATGCATCTTTTATGTTAAAAGAAGCAAAAGAAAAGGACATCCGGCTGTTTTTTATGCTGAAGCAGGCCGGAAGAAATCCCTATCTGGCAAAAAAGCTGGTGGAGCTGGGCTACGAAGGGGCCGTTGTAGTGGATTATAAAGAAGCCAGAGTGATGATGGATCACCGGATCCCTATTGCAAATGCAGGGCATCTGGTACAGATTCCCACTGCCCAGGTAGGGGAGATTGTAGCATACCGCCCCCGGATGATCACAGTATATTCCGAAGAAAAGATCAGCCAGATCCATGAGGCAGCAAAAAAACTGGGACTTTTGCAGGAGATCATTCTCCGTGTTTACGGCGATTGGGATACCATTTACCCGGGGCAGACAGCAGGCTTCCATCTTGAAACCTTAAAAAACCTGGCAGAGCGGGTCAAGGCACAGTATCCCTGTGTAAGGATTGGGGGTGTCACGTCTTTTCCCTGTTTTTTATATGAAGAAACAATTCATGATCTGGTTCCTACGGAAAACTTAGAGACCGTGAAGAAGGCGGCGGAGATTTTAAAGGAGTGCGGGTTGCATGTCACCATTATCAACACACCTTCTGCTTCCTGTACCTATACCTTAAGCAAAATCAGGGAACTGGGGGGAAACTGCGCTGAGCCGGGTCATGGCCTGACAGGAACCACTCCAATGCATGCGGACCATTTGCTGGCAGAAGTCCCGTGTGTTACCTATGTAAGTGAAATATCCCACAATTTTAAGGGGCAGGCCTATTGCTATGGCGGCGGCTATTACCGGCGCTCCCACGTAAAGTCAGCCCTGGTTGGAAAGAGTTTTAATAATTTCACAGAAATGGGCGTTATTCCTCCTTCCAATGAAAGCATTGATTATCATTTCGGCCTGACAAAAGAAGGGACCGTAGGAGATACAGTTGTCATGGCGTTCCGCTACCAGATTTTTGTTACCCGGTCGGATGTAGTGCTGGTGGAAGGATTGAAAAATAAAAAGCCGCGAATTGTGGGAATCTATGACAGCATGGGAAAGATCATTAAAACATAAAGGAGGCAAAGGTTGAAAAGAAGATTTATTGTCATCGTTTTAGATGGATTTGGCATTGGAGCCATGGAAGATGCCCGCCTTGCCAGGCCGGGAGATGAAACGGCCAATACTCTTGGAAGTATTTTAAAAGACTATCCGGATTTAAAGCTTCCGGCTCTGGAAAAGCTGGGACTCATGAATGCCTATGGGGAAGAAAGTGCATGTATGAAGTTCTCGGCTGAAGCAAACTTTGGAAGCTGCGGGCTCATGCATTTTGGGGCAGATACATTTATGGGCCATCAGGAAATTATGGGGACATTTCCTAAAAAACCGGAAGTCCATCCCTTTCAGGAAAAAGCAGATGCAGTAAAAGCACATCTGGAGGCAAATGGACATGAGGTGCAGATCATAGAACGGCAGGGACTTAAGTATTTACTGGTAGACCACTATGTGACAGTAGCCGATAATTTGGAAGCAGACTTGGGGATGTGCTACAATGTAACGGCTCCTTTGGACTTAATCTCCTTTGAAGAGGAATATGCGATAGCAAGAAAGGTAAGAGAAGTAGTAACCGTAGGCCGGGTGATTGTGTTTGGGGGAACCGGAAATACCATGGAAGATCTCTGGAATGCGGAAGAAGTGAAGCAGGGCCGTTTCATCGGCATTGCTTCAGCAAAATCCAAGTCCTATGACCATGGTTACCAGTGCAGGCACTTAGGCTATGGAGTGGATCAGAAGGTGCAGGCCCCCACAATTTTGACAGAAGCAGGTTTGGGCTGTACTCTTATTGGAAAAGTGGCGGATATTGTAACAAATGACAGGGGGCTGAGTATTTCCTGCGTACCTACACAGGAAGTCATGGACCTTACGCTTCAGGAAACGGAAGCCTTGAATCAGGGCTTTTTGTGTACCAATGTGCAGGAGACTGACTTGGCAGGACATTCTCAGTCCACCACGGTCTATAAAAAGATACTGGAAACCGCAGACCAGGGAATTGCCAGGCTTTTACCGGAGCTGACTTCCCAGGATATTCTGGTGATCATGGCTGATCACGGAAATGACCCTAAGATCGGTCACAGCAAGCATACCAGGGAACGTGTTCCCCTCTTGGTTTATAAAAAAGGAATTACAGGAAAGCATCTGGGAAGACGAAAAACCCTGTCTGATATCGGTGCAACTGTTTGTGATTATTTTAACACAACTGCTCCGCAAAACGGAGAATCCTTCCTGCCGTTTCTAAAAGATTGATGTCAGAAAACTTAAGTACATTACATAAAGAAACATGAGGGAAACGGCCAAGGCCGCACCCCTCATGTTTTTTCTTTTTTCCATGAGTCTATTCAACTGTCACAGATTTAGCCAGGTTCCTTGGCTGATCCACATCCAGATCCTTTCCCACAGAAGCGTAATATGCAATAAGCTGCAGCACAACCACGATTGGAAATACCGTAAACCGGTCACCAATCTCCGGGATATTGATCTGAACATCAGCGATCCCAGGTTCAACTTTTGACTTTTCCTTTGTCAGCAAAATCACAAATGCACCTCTTGCCTTTACTTCCCGGATATTGGAAATGGTCTTTGGAAAAATCTTCTCCTGTGTTGCAATTGCGATAACAGGAGTCTGATCCGTTATGAGAGCAATGGTTCCGTGTTTTAATTCCCCTGCAGCATAGGCTTCCGCATGAATATAGGAAATTTCCTTTAATTTCAAAGCCCCTTCCAGTGAAAAGGCGTAATCCAGTCCCCGCCCGATAAAAAAGGCATCCGGCTTATTGATCAAATGGGTCACCAAAGCCTTTACTTCATCCTTTTTTTCAATCATGGCTTCCATGGCAGGTATGGCGTCAAGAAGTTTTTTTATAAAGGTTTCAGCTTCCTCATGATCATAATTGCCCCGGACAAAGGCCATCCGGCAGCATACCATGTAAAGGGCCGCCAGCTGGACGGAATAGGCCTTGGTACTGGCAACCGCAATTTCCGGGCCAGCATGGGTATAAAGGACATGGTCGCTTTCCCTGGCTATGGTAGAGCCTTTTACATTGACAACGGAAAGAGTGGAAGCGCCGCAGGCTTTTGCCAGCCGCAGAGCTGCCAGGGTATCAATGGTTTCTCCTGACTGGGATATAATGATGACCAGGGTTTTGTTATCAATGAGAGGATCCTCATAACGGAATTCAGAAGCAATGGAAACGGTAACAGGAATCCTTAATAACGGCTCCATAAGGGCCCTGGCCACCATGCCTGCATGCATGGCGGTTCCGCATGCCACAATGTGAACCTGGGTGCACCCTTTCAGCACAGAGTCCGGGATGCCGTCATCGCCGAAATCCGGAAGTCCCTTTACCAGGCGGGGTAATATGGTATTTTTAAGAGCCTCCGGCTGTTCGTGGATCTCCTTCAGCATAAAATGGGGAAATCCGTTTTTCATGGCAGCGTCCATGTTCCAGTTTACCTCCATCAGCTCCGGAACTTCTTCCTGTTTCTGAAGGTTATAAAGGTGAACCTTATAAGAGGTGAGCTTTACAATATGATCCTCCGGAACCACAAAATACTGCCTGGTATAAGGGATGAGAGCAGTTAAGTCCGAGGCTACAAAGGAACCGGACCGGGTATAGGCCACCACCAGGGGGCTGACGTTGCGGATGGCATAAATCTCACCGGGGTGATCCTCAAACATCACGCAAAAGCTGTAGGAACCTTTTAAATAAGAGGTAAACTTTGAAATGGCTTCCACAGGATCGCCCTGATAAATGCTTTCCAAAACCCATGCAGCCACTTCGCTGTCAGTTTCGGAACGAAGTTTTCCTTCCAGATGAAAATCCAGGGTCAGCTGATGATAATTTTCTATAATGCCGTTGTGAACCAGTGTGATCCGCCCAGCCTGATGGGGATGGGTATTCTGGGTGGTTACGCCTCCATGGGTCGCCCATCTGGTATGTCCCATGCCGCAGTGGGACACTTCTGTGATCTTTTTGCATTCTTCTTTTAAATTAGATACTTTTCCAATATGTCTGACCAGGCGGACACGGGAATTCTCCGTAAAAAGGGCAATGCCTGCGCTGTCATAACCACGGTATTCCAGCTGAGACAATCCGTCAACCAATATTTTCTTAGAATCCAAAGGTCCTGTATATCCAATAATTCCACACATAATTTCGTAATCTCCTTACATATTCATTTTATTTCTGCATCTGTTTTAAAAAAAGGCAAACAAAAAGTAAGCTGTCTTGCCTTGATTTTAAAAACGGCAGCTTTTTCGTTCTCGTCACATTCTGTTATGTCTCCGGTTCCAACGCGTTTGTTTTGCAGTTACCCGCATATTTCACGTAAGAATCACGCCCGGAGGGCATGGAAGGGCATCCGCCGAATATTCGATAACCCTTCACCTCGTCAACCCTTGATACCATTTTTCCTGGAAAAATGTTCACGATCGTATCAACAGGTCCATGGCGCTTAGCTTTGCTATAGTCATTTATGCCTCCTTCATAAATCTAGTTTATTATAGCTTCTGATCGTTTGTGCGTCAATACCATGATTTACATTCATTTTACGAAAAGTTCCTTTTTCATTTTACATCGGTTCTGTAAAATGAGTTTAAGATGTGCAGAAAGGAACAGTGACCCTATGGCAAGTTTGTCTTTTGTGAATGTATGCAAAACCTATAAAAACGGTCAGACCGTTGTAAAGGATTTTAATCTTGATATCAAAGACCGGGAATTTTTGATTCTGGTAGGCCCATCCGGCTGCGGGAAATCCACGACCCTGCGCATGATAGCAGGACTTGAAGATATTTCTTCCGGTGAGTTATGGATAGACGGGCAGCTTATGAATATGACAAGCCCACAAAGCAGGGATTTATCCATGGTGTTCCAGTTCTATGCTCTATACCCCCATTTATCGGTCCGCCAGAATATGGCCTTTGGCTTAAAGGTGCATAAAGTCCCAAAAGAAGAAATAGACAAAAGAGTGGGCCGCGCGGCTAAAATCCTTCATATCGATCATTTGCTTGACCGGAAGCCTTCTGCCCTTTCAGGAGGGCAGAAACAGCGGGTTGCCATTGGAAGCGTCATTGTCCGCCAGCCAAAAGCCTATTTGATGGACGAACCCTTATCCAATCTGGATGCAAAGCTGCGGGCCCAGATGCGGGTGGAACTTGCTAAAATCCACAGAGAGCTGGGAGCAACCATTATTTACGTCACCCATGACCAGGTAGAGGCAATGACCCTTGGTACCAGAATCGTGGTCATGAACAGCGGGGTGATTCAGCAGGCCGCATCTCCAAATGACATCTATCAAAATCCCATGAATCAATTTGTGGCAGGCTTTCTTGGTTCCCCATCCATGAATTTCATGCCTGTCTGGGTGGAGCGGAGAGAAGAGAGGATCTGTCTGGAATTTAATAAAAACAGACTTTTTGTCAATGAAATCTGTGCAAAGCGGCTGGTGGAAGGCGGTTACTTAGGAAAGCGTGTTACCCTGGGAATCCGGCCTGAGGATTTTTGTGAAGCAGGACCAGAAGAACAGAAGCTTCTCTTAAATGTGGATTTAAAGGAGGTCCTTGGGGCTGAAATACTGTTTCATGGCCATATTGGCAGGTCAGAGGCATGTGTACGGTTAAGTCCCAATGTTAAGGCAGAAGCCGGAGAAAGCTTACCCATTTATGCGGATATGGACCGGATCAAACTGTTTGATATGGATACGGAACAAAATATTTTATACATTTAAGGAGCCTTCTTATGAACATAAAAACAATTGTGAAGAAAGCAGGACCTTATACCTATATGGTCCCGGCTATGGCAATATTCGCAGTATTTCTGTTTTTCCCGTTTTTCAAAACTATATATTTAAGTCTGTATAAAACCAATAAAATGGGCCAGGCCAAGCTGTTTGCAGGCTTGACAAACTATATTGACCTTTTAAATTCCCCGTCTTTTTTCAACAGTCTTATGGTGACAGCAGTGTTTGTCCTTATTGTGGTATCGGTGAGCATGCTTTTAGGACTCATGGCCGCGGTGCTTTGCAGCAAAACCTTTCCTGGTATCCGGATCTTCAGCACTGCTTACGCCCTTCCAATGGCAATTGCTTCCAGTTCGGCGGCCATGATATTTAAAATCATGCTTCATCCTTCCATTGGAATCATTAATAAGCTTCTGGGATTTAAAATCAACTGGATCAGTGATCCTAAGTATGCCCTGGCATGTGTGGCCCTGTTAACTGCCTGGCTGAACAGCGGAATCAACTTTCTTTATTTCAGCGCCGGACTGAGCAATATAGATGAGACCATTTATGAAAGGGCCTCTGTGGATGGGGCTAATGCCCTTCAGAAATTTTTCTTACTGACCCTTCCGGGCTTAAGCCCCATCATGTTTTACACCCTGGTGGTCAACATTATCCAGGCATTCCAATCCTTTGGCCAGGTTAAGGTTCTGACTCAGGGCGGCCCCGGGGAATCCACAAATTTAATCGTATACTCCATTTACCGGGATGCCTTTTTTAACTACCGCTTTGGAAGCGCAGCCGCCCAGTCCGTGCTCTTGTTCCTCATAATTATGATCCTGACCTTATGCATGTTCCGTCTGGAAAAGAAGGGGGTAAGCTATTGATGGGATCCCTTATCACCGCAGCAGCCAAAAATATGAACCAAAATGAGCTGGAAAAGCTGAAACAATCAGCTTGCCAAAAGGCCCTTTTCCGCAGGAGAGCGGGAAAGCTGGCATTGACGATCATAAATCTGGCTGTAACCATTTTTATTCTGCTTCCGCTTTTGTATGCGGTCAGCATTGCATTCATGCCCTCCAGCCAGCTCTTTACAACAGAGATGAACTTAATCCCCGGAAACCCGACCCTTGAGAATTTTCGTCAGGCCATGGTTAAAATCCCCTTAAACCGGTTTATTATCAACTCCTTTTTCGTGGCAGGCTGTATTACCTTTGGACAGATTCTGTCCTGTTCCCTGGCGGCATTTTCCTTCTCCTTTCTAGACTTTAAGGGAAAAAATCTTCTGTTCATGGTTGTCATGGCAACCATGATGATTCCGGGAGAGGCCACCATTATTTCAAACTATCTGACCGTAAGCGGGTTAAAATGGCTTGATAGCTATAAGGTATTGATCATTCCTTATCTCACCTCAGCCATGGGCATTTTCCTTTTCCGGCAGTTTTATAAATCTTTTCCCATATCCTTGTATGAATCGGCAAGGATTGACGGCTGTTCCAACTTAAGATTTATTTACAGCATCCTGATCCCTCTTACCAAGTCAGCCATCGGGGCCATGGCGGTCTATACCTTTATCAATGCCTGGAACATGTATATGTGGCCCCTCCTTGTTACCGGCTCCGACCGTATGAGAACGGTTCAGATCGGAATCGGCATGCTGGACAGCGTTGACTCCCAGTCTATATCCATGATGATCGCAGGCGTTGTCATGACCATCATCCCATCTGTCTCTGTTTTCATCGCGGGACAGAGACAGTTAATCCGTGGAATGTTCTCAGGAGCAGTCAAAGGCTGACCTGGTTCAGAGGCATAAAATAGGACTTGTTTATAAAAAATAAAATTTGGAGGAACAAAGATGAAGAAAAGAGCTTTTGCCATGACCATGGCAGTTATGATGGCGGGAGGAGTATTATCCGGCTGTGCCAGCCCCACAGGAACGGAAACCAGCACTGCCGGCTCGTCCCCGGCAAAACCCCAGACAACTGCAGCCCAGACCGCATCCGTAAGCACTGAAAGCCCCAAGGATACCACCATAACCTTCTGGCATTCCATGGGAGGCGTAAACGGGGAAGCCATTGACACCCTTGTAAAGGAATTCAATAAGGAAAACACTTCCGGAATTACCGTTGAAGCCCAATACCAGGGCAGTTATGACGATGCCATCAACAAGCTGAAAAGTGCCCAGATCGGCAGCATGGGCGCTGATCTGGTACAGATTTATGACATCGGTACCCGTTTTATGATCGATTCCGGCTGGGTCATTCCCATGCAGGAGCTGATTGATGAAGACCATTGGGATTTAAGTCAGGTTGAACCTAACATTGCAGCCTATTACACGGTAAGCGGCACTTTGTATTCCATGCCTTTTAACTCCTCCACGCCCATCCTCTATTACAACAAGGACATCTTTGATAAGGCAGGCATCACGGAAATCCCTGACAGCCTTCCGGGCATTGAGAAGATCGGTGATGATCTCATCAGCAAGGGCGGAGCCGGAGAAGTGATTTCCTTAGGCATTTACGGCTGGTTCTTTGAGCAGTTTACCTGCAAGCAGCAGGCGCAGTATGCCGATAACGGAAACGGAAGAGAAGCAGCTGCAGCGGCTGTGGATTTTGATAAAAATGGAGCCGGTGCCAAAACCCTTGCAGCATGGAAGGCATTATCAGATAAAGGTTATGCCCCAAATGTGGGACGGGGCGGCGATGCAGGGCTTGCTGATTTCAGCGCAGGCAAAGCAGCAATGACTCTTGGTTCCACTGCCTCCCTAAAGCAGATATTAAATGATGTGAACGGCAAATTTGGGGTGGGAACCGCATATTTCCCCAAGGTGAATGACGAAGATAAGGGAGGCGTTTCCATCGGCGGAGGCTCCTTATGGGCATTGAACAATGAGGATCCGGCAAAGCAGCAGGCCGTATGGGAGTTTGTGAAATTTCTGGTTTCCCCGGAAAGCCAGGCTTACTGGAATTCCCAGACCGGTTATTTCCCTGTCACAGTGGCCGCTCATAATGAAGCCGTATTCAAAGACAACATTGCAAAATACCCACAGTTTAAAACAGCCATTGACCAGCTCCATGATTCAACACCACAGTCCGCAGGAGCGCTTCTCAGCGTATTTCCTGAGGCAAGACAAATCGTGGAAACAGAAATCGAAAACATGATCAACAACAAAGGCACACCGGAAGATGCCGTTAAAAAGATGGCGGAAAGCATTAATAAGTCCATTGAAGACTATAATCTTATTAATAACTAGATCAAATAGATCGCATTCAGAAAGGATATTGGCAGATGAGGACAAAGGTTTGGGCTCACAGAGGCGCTTCCGCTTATGCGCCGGAAAATACGCTGGAAGCTTTTGATCTGGCCATCAGACAGAAGTCAGATGGAATTGAACTGGATATACAGATGACAAAGGACGGAAAACTGGCTGTAATACATGATGAAACCGTTGGCCGTATCTGGGATGGCAGCGGTTATGTAAAAGATTACACCATGGAAGAGCTGAAAAAGTTCCGCTGCACCAGGTTCTGGCCGGATTTTGGCAATTCAGTCATACCGGAGCTGAAAGAGGTATTGGAGCTTGTAAAACCTTCCGGACTCACTGTCAATATTGAACTGAAGACAGGGGTCTTCCGTTACAAGGGAATCGAAAAAGAAGTATTAAAGCAGGTGAAAAACGCGGGAATGGAGGAACGGGTCATCTATTCCTCCTTCCATCACCCCAGCATCATAAAGGTGAAGCAGTTAAATCCCAAGGCTTTGACTGGCCTGCTTTTCTCGGACGGCTTTATCAATGTTCCCGGTTACGCAAAATTAATTGGGGCTGATGCACTTCATCCGTCCTTAAACCACCTCCGGTCCAAAAAACTGATCAGGAAAGCGAAGAAAAAGAAGCTCCCTCTTCACGTATGGACCGTAAATGAGAAAGATATGATGGAATACCTTACAGAGCAGGGGATTGAAGTGATAATCACCAATTATCCCGACCTTGCAAAAGAAATCACAGATAAGAAAGGAAGATTACATGATACGATTAGTCGCATCTGACATGGATGGAACCCTTTTAAACCGTTTTGGAAAGGTATCCTCCTTAAACGTTGCCGCCATTGAGGCTCTCAGGCGGAAAAACATTAATTTTATTGTCTGTACAGGCAGAAACTTTCCGGACGCATTCCTGCCTTTAAAGGAAGCCGGCATTACCTGTGACATCATCTGCATGAACGGCGCTGCCGTTTTTGACAGCAGGGGAAGACAGCTGCGGAAACAGCCTCTTTTAAAAGACCAGGTAAAAGACATACTCACCATTTGCCGTCCCTTTTCAGTTCTTTACGATTTTATGACAGAAGAGGGAAGCTGCACCACCTCCAGTGTGGCAGAATTCCGGAAAAGCTTTGAAGATAAGATTTTTCTCCCAATGGTTTCCGACGAACATACCTATGAAACCATTGCAAAGCGATTCCGTTTCACTGCGGAAGAGGTGATTCTTGGCTCCTCATGGGATATTTATAAAATGTCCGTTGTTCACGAAAATCCGGAAGTCTTAAAACAGATTCGTTTTTTTCTGGAAAAGGAAGAAGGGATCTCTGTAGCTTCATCGGCTCCCTCCAACTTAGAACTGACCCATACAATGGCACAAAAAGGGTCTGCCCTTATGGAATACGCATCAAACGCAAACATCCGCCCAAGGGAAATCCTTGCAATAGGTGACAGCGAAAATGATCTTTCCATGATTAACCTTCCTTTGGGATATACCATTGCCATGGGAAATGGTTCAGAGCTGATAAAACGCAGCGCACGTCTCATAACCAGAAGCAATGATGAAGATGGAGTTGCTGCCGCCATAGACGCCCTGATCCTCTCTGAGGCAGCCGCAGTCTATTGACCCTTTCACCAATCTTAATAAACTATTAAATCTTTTTTTCTGTATTTTGGCCGCAGATTATGCTATAGTTCTATTCTAGAAAAATATTACAGGAACAATAGCAGATGAATTTAAATAAAACGGTCAGAGTACAGATATCAGCAGCCATGTTTATGGCTCTTACGAGTGTGTGCCTTTGCACATATTCCCAATCTTACTCTTCTCCCTACGATAGACTTAATATCACACCGGCAGCAGAAACCACCTTTCTGGCAAAAGCCCAAGTAAAAGAGGAAATCCCTGAGGAAACATCAGCAGCAGATGAGCCTGCTCCCTTTGTTCCTTCTCTTTCTTCATTTAATCTTGCATTTCTTTACGGAGAAGGCGACAGCCAGGAAAAAAGCCTGGGAGCAGAAGCAGCAGAAGCCCTTTCCCGCAAGGATTCGGATTGGCTGGCTTCCATTTACCAGCTGGCTAATAAAAGCCCTGAACAGGCCGCATCAAGCCTTGGAATGCCATCAGCCCCATTAAAGGGGCTTTCCTTCAATAAGATTGATATTGCCTTTTACGATGAAAAAGGAAAAGTGATTTCCCCTCAGTCCAATATCCAGGAAATCATGGCAATGGCTAATACATATTTTTATTATACCGCACCGGAGGATTACGATGCTTTTTTAAGTTATGCCTTTAAGCTGTGGGAAAGCTCCCACAGCTTCCAGTATTCCATCAGTGATGTCTACGATTGCGGCGGTGCCCTGGAAGGGAAACCAGCTGCCCCCCAGGCGGTACAGCCGGCCACACCGGCCCAGGCAGAAACGGCTGCTGTTTCTGAATCCTCTGCCTCTGTGGAGATTGCAGCAGAAAATACGGAGACTCCCAATGATACTCAAAAGGCCAAGGAAACTGAACCTGCCAAGGAAATCGGCCCTGGCATTGCACTTAGGGAAGCAGCAGCGGCTGCGTCAGAAGCAGAAACAGAAGCTCCTGCAGAAACAGAAGCTCCTTTGCCATCCGCCTGTCCCGGACACGTGGATCTTCATGTGAAAGCGGTGATTGCAGGGCTTTCAGATCCAAAGAAAGGGTTATTTGCCCTTGATGCCGTTGGCAATGAGCCAAAGGAAGAAGGCCCCTGGCAGGGGTGGACAGAGGAAAACAAAACCTATGCCTCTGACCTGGCAAAGCAGGACTGGGCAGAATGTTACGGCTTAACCCTTTCCCCTTCATTTATCACCAATCCCCTTTCCTATGATGAAATTAACAATTATATGAGCCGTCTTCCCGAAAATCTTTCTGAAGACCGGAAAAAATTGATCCAATACGCCTTGTCCTCCGTAGGAAGAGTCCCTTACTACTGGGGAGGAAAACCATCATCTGCAGGCTATGAAAAAAACTATTTCGGTTCCCTGGTATCACCGGATGAAAAAGGCCGTTCCATGAAGGGACTGGACTGCTCCGGCTGGATCAGCTGGGTATACTGGTCCGCTATCAGTAAGCGTTTATCCTGTGAAAGCACAGGCGGTCTGATTTCCTGCGGAACTTCCATCCAGAGAAATGACTTACAGCCAGGTGACATTATCTTAAAGACAGGAGATGATGCCCATGTGGTCATGTTCCTCTGCTGGGAAAGCGACGGAAATATGACAGTGATCCATGAATCCAGCGCATTGGTCAATAATGTTACGGTTTCAACAATGGATGCAAACTGGCCGTACTGCAGAAAACTGATTGACTGATAAAATTAAGAGAAAAGCAAGGAATTACAGTCTGTTTTCTGATAGAATAGATAGGATCTGCCAAAGACAATATTGGAAAGGATTGATTATTCAGTCATGGATTATGAGGATGAATTAGACCGCATGCGTGCCCGCAAAAAGCGGGAGGGCCGCAAAAAAGCGGGAAGCGCAGACAAAGCACATCCTGCAGAAAAAAGGCACGGATCCCAGTCAGTAAAAGGGGACAGGACTTATTATAGTACAGGCGATGGAAGGAACCCGCGCGTCCGTTATAACGGACCCCCAAATAATGCCAAACGTAAGATGGATAAAAAACGGAAACGGAAACACAAGCAGCGGGTAATACTTACAGAGCTTGCAATTTTGGTTCTGGTTCTGCTGGCCGGATTTTTTTTGTTCAGACAGCGCACCCATCAAAAGGGATTTTGGACCATTGCAATTTTTGGCGTGGATGCAAGAGATGGCAGCCTGGAAAAAGGCTCCTTATCTGACGTGGAAATGATCTGCAACATTGACAAAGCCACCGGTGAAATAAAACTGGTATCCGTTTACAGAGATACATATTTAAAGATCAACAGCAAAGGAACGTATCACAAGATTAACGAAGCTTATTTTAAAGGCGGTCATAAACAGGCATTGGACGCATTAAATGAGAATCTGGATCTTAACATAGATGATTACGCCACATTTAACTGGAAGGCCGTTGCTGATGCCATTAACATTTTAGGCGGGGTGGATCTGGAAATTACGGATTCAGAATTTGCTTATATCAATGGCTTTATTACTGAGACTGTTAAGTCTACGGGAATCGGCTCTTATCAGTTAAAAAAAGCCGGGATGAACCATTTGGATGGGGTACAAGCTGTGGCTTATGCCAGACTCCGTCTTATGGATACGGATTTTAACCGGACAGAGCGGCAGCGCAAGGTAGTTAGCCTTGCCATGGATAAAGCTAAAAAGGCTGATTTCGGGACCCTCAGCACCCTGGTTTCTACCGTATTCCCCCAGATATCCACCAGCATCGGTATGAACGATGTCCTGTCCATAGCAAAGGGCATCAGCAAATACCACATTGGAGAAACAGCCGGTTTCCCATTTTCACGCACCACCATGAAGATAGGCAAAATGGATTGTGTTATTCCCGCTACATTGGAGAGTAATGTCATCCAGCTTCATCAGTTTCTATATAATCAGACTGATTATTCTCCATCCTCAGCGGTAAAAAAGATCAGCGACAAGATCGCTCAGGAAAGCGGAATCACAGAGCCTGGAAAGAATGCTCCCTCCGGCGGAGGTTCCGGCGGCAAGAAAAAGGAGAACTCTTCCTCTCCAAAGGAGACTGCACCGGCACAAACGGAGGCTTCCACAGAGGAAAGCGTAAAAGAGACAACGGCTGAAAGCACCAAAGAAACAATTCCGGAAACAACGGAGCAGGAGAGGACGGAAGCTCCTACAAACGATGACGGAAGCTTAATTGGGCCAGGAGCTAATATAAAGGAGACAAAAGAAGAGAAAAAACCGGAGAAAGAAACGGAAAAGGAAACCAAACCAAAAGAGGAAGCCGGAGAAGATCCGGAAGTTCAAGATGGTCCGGGAGCCGGCGGTGAGGTCGGTCCGGGAGTTTAAGGGTAGAGTTGGATTTTATCAAAAAGAGATCAAGGCATCCAAGTTATGGGTGACCTTGATCTTTTTTTGATGGCTAATGAATTTATGAGTTTTTTAGCAAAACATCCCTCTTATTTAGCATCTGCGGATTGTTTGTCCGATACTTTTATATCTAAAATATCCAGGAGAAACATAAACAGCGGGATACCAAAAAGCAGTCCCCAAACTCCGATATAATGTTCGCTCACCAACAAAATAATAAACACCAAAAATACCGGGATCTTTGTTTTGGCAGACATTAATTTAGGATTCAGCACATAGGTTTCCAATGAATGGAGAACAACGATCATGACAATAACTTCTATGATTTTTACTGAACCTCCAATATTAAATGCAATAATTGTAAGAGGAACCAGAGAAATGATGACTCCGGCAACAGGGATCAGTCCCAGAATAAAAATCATGGCTCCAAGCCCCAATGTCTGCGGAAATCCCATAACTGTCAGGGCTAACACAGACAGGAAAGAATTAATGAATGCAATTACAATCTGCAATTCAATTACTTTTCCAAAGGAATTCAAGAATTTCTTACCATAGAATGTAAAGCTTTCATACAGAAAAGAGACTTTGCTCTGCTTCATATGTTTAAAAAATGCTGCGATTTCATCCTTCTCTAATAAGAAAAGAAAACTTATCAAAAAGGACAGCAATAAATTTATGCTAAAAGTACCTGCTGTTGCAACAAATCCCAAAAGATGGCTTTCTGCTATCCGTATATAAGCGTCGATCTGATCCTCTGGCATGATGTTAATCAGATTAATATCGAATTGTGACTGAACCTGGCTTAAATCAAAGGTAGAAACCAAACCGATGATATCAAATAACTGCTGTGTGACTTTTGGAATATAGACAATACCGGATATGGTGAAAAACAGTACAATAACAATATACATGAAAATGGTAATCAGCTTTCGGCTGATTTTTATCCGGGTATTTACCTTATCATAGATAAACTTTTGCAGTTGACCAAAGATGAATGTAACGATAAATATGAGTAAAAGCTGATTTAGCATACCTCGAAAGAAGTACATAAATAAAGCCAGTAATATAATACTAAATATCCTTTTTACAAGTGTGTTATTGATTATTCCATCAAATTTTTCCATTCCGTTTACCTTTCTGCCCTCAAAATGAGTATTTATAGATTATGTAAAATATAAGCGCTGATAAAGCGTGTATTCCAATTATAATATAAGAATAAAGCTTTGAAAATACCCAGATATAAATTTATAAAATCTAAAGCTATCAGGACGTCTCAATCATAGCATCACGCTATTCAGCTATATAAAACAGCCACATAAACAGCATGACATATTGACATTTATCGATATGATGCTTATAATATTTTCTTAGTAACTGAATTGGGGGAGAAAAGTCATGAATTCATTGATAGGAAATTGGAAGCAGAATTTTTATACTATATGGGGCGGCCAGGCGTTTTCTCAATTTTCCAGTTCTGTTCTTCAGTTTGCAATCGTATGGTATTTAACTGATAAAACCGGTTCCGCTTTGGTTCTGTCCGGTGCAATGATGATGGGGTTCTTACCCCAGGGAGTCTTAGGGCCTTTCATAGGTGTGTTTATTGACCGTTATAACAGAAAAATGATTATGATAGTTTCAGATTTACTCATTGCCGGGGTCAGTTTTTTCATGATTGCAGCAAAACAAATGGGAGTTTTGTCAACAGAACTGATTTTATTGGTCCTGCTGATTCGCTCAATAGGCTCTGCCTTTCATACTCCCTGCCTTCAGGCAGTTACCCCACAGATCGTTCCAAAGGATCAGCTGACAAGATGTTCCGGATATTCCCAGGCCCTGGAATCTGTTTCCCAATTATTTGGCCCGGCATTGGCAGCAGTTCTCTATCAGTCATGGAGTTTAAGCAGTATTATTTTTCTCGATGTTATTGGAGCGTTAATTGCAGTATTTACCTTGGGAATATCGGAAATTCCAAAATTAAATCAAAATAAAAATGCAGAAAAAATACATATTATAAGAGAGGCAAAGGAAGGTTTGCAGATCCTTTGTACAAAAAAAGGAATGCTGGGCTTAGTGTTAATAAGCACTCTTTATACCTTGGCATTGATGCCGGCAAGTGCATTGTTTCCCTTAATGAGTATGTCCTACTTTAATGGAACCAGCACAAACGCAAGCATTGTTGAAATTGTATTTTCCATTGGCCTGCTGGCCGGCTCTCTGGTCTTAGGCAGATGGGGCGGAACAAAAAATAGGATTTATACGATTATCGGTTCTTTTTTATTAATGAGTTTTAGTTTGTTTGTATCCGGATTTTTGCTGCCGGACGATTTTTTAATATTTGCTGTCTGCTCCTTGCTAATGGGAATATCCGGTCCATTTTATTGGGGAATGTACACCCCATTGCTCCAAAGCAACTTTGAAGCCAGGTATTTAGGACGGGTAATTTCCCTATCCAGCAGCATCCGGCTAATAAGCGGGCCAATTGGTCTTTCTGTATCCGGAGTTTTGGCAGAGAGATATGGGGTTGAAAAGTGGTTTCTGATTGCCGGTGTACTGGTCCTGTTTGCCGCATTTTTATGTTTTGCCGTACCATCAGTAAGGAATTGTGATACCGTTGACAAATTCCAACAAGAGCCCATTACATCAGATCTATAAAAACGAATATATGGAGTAACCATGGATAAACACGCGAAAAATGCCAGAGTATTTAAAGCTTTCTGTGATGAACAAAGACTTGCAGTATTAGAGTTATTACAGGACGGAGAAAAATGTGCCTGTGAACTGCTTGAAAAAATGGATATTACCCAGCCAACCTTATCCCACCACATGAAAGTTCTTTGTGATTCCGGAATTGTAGCAGGTCGTAAGGAAGGTAAATGGATGTATTATTCCATCAGCGAATCCGGGACAAAACATGTTAAAATGCTTGTTAATGAAATAACAACGGTAAACCCAATGGGGAAAAGCCGTTGCTGTTAAGTAATCTGACAGATTGTAGAAACAAGAAACAATGAAACAAACAGCTATGGTTAGAGCCTTTGAAAGAAATCATCAAAGCCATAGGAGAAACCACTAATCCATAGCGTTTGAATACATTATATTTTCCCTTTCCCTCTCCGTTAAATCCAAATAAAATCAAGCAGAAACCTGCAGGCCATTTGACCGGACATCAAAATTCAAGATATTTCCGGATATCTTTTGTTTCATGATCTTCATATTTAACGATATTTCCTTCCCAGGTTCTCAGCTGAACATAACCTGGTCCCCGGGATACAATATAATTGGGGAAGATAGGGGTTTTTCCCTGTCCCATGGGAGCGTTCACAATAAATGTGGGGATAGCCATGCCCGAAGTATAGCCGCGTAAGTATTCCATAATCTCTATGCCGTCTTCAATGGATGTATTAAAATGAGCGGTTCCCTGAACATGTTTTGCATGAAAGATATAATAAGGTCTTACCCTGCATTTAAGCAGCTCATGATTGAGCACCCGCATAATGTACTTATCATTGTTAATTCCATTTAACAATACAGCCTGATTTCCCAGAACGATTCCGGAATCAGCCAGTTTTTCGCATGCCGTTTTTGAAGCCTTTGTAATCTCTATGGGATGATTGAAATGAGTGTTTATATAGATCGGATGATATTTTTTAAGCATGGAGCATAATTCATCCGTTATCCTTTGAGGCATTGTTACCAGGCATCTGGTACCCAGACGGATATAATCAACATGGGGTATCTCTTTCAGCTGCTTAATCATCCACTCAAGGGCATCATCAGAAAGGCACAGAGCATCCCCTCCGGTGATCAGCACATCCCTGATTTCTTCATTTTCTCTTATATAATCAATGGACTCCTGGATCATTTTACGGGATCCATGGACATCTTGCTCTCCGATATTCCTTCTTCTCTGGCAGTGTCTGCAGTACATGGCACATTCATTGGTCACATTGATAATTAACCGGTCAGGATAACGCCTTGTGATGCAGCCGGCAGGATTTGTAAATTCTTCCCCCATGGGGTCAAGGTCCGTGTAGGAATCATCCAATTCTTTATAGGTCGGGATTGACAATAACCGGATGGGATCATATCTGTCATCCGGGTCTGCCAAACTTAAATAATACGGTGAAACTGCCCATCTGAATTTTTTCTCAACCTTTTCAATGCGCATTTTTTCTGTTTCACTTAAGGAAATAATCTTACTTAAGGTTTCAATATCCCTTATTTTATGAGTTAACTGCCACTTGTAATCATTCCAGTTTTCTTCCGTGGCATCCAGCACCTCTAATATTTTGGCTTTCCTTTTACTGAACTCTTCCTCCAAGTCCATTCCTTTTGGAATCTTGTTCCGGGCTTCTAAAAAGTCTTCGATCCTTCCCTTTAATTCTTCAGCTCTCTCAATTGATATCTGTCGTTTCCTGTTTTTTTCCATTTGATTTCTCCTTACATATTTTATTCACTCCGTAAAAAGGCAAACTTCCAACGGAGACTTTCGCCATAAAAAACAATAGCTTCTTTATATTAACGAAACAAACAGCGGTTTGCTCAAATTTTACTATAAAAGTTCTTACGCGGGATGGTTGGACAAACTTCAAAATGTCCCAACAAACCTGCCGTTTTATGGGCCGTCAGCCTGTACCGGGTTTTTGCTTGTTGGAAAATGAAACGTTATCAGTATTTATAAATTCAAGATATGATAGTGGATTTATCATGGCAGATTAGGGAAATCATTTCTATGTATCTTTAACAATAAGATTCACATGTGGTTCCGCTATATTTTTGCTCGTTCATACACCCAAAGCAACAACTTAATTATACCAGCAAAGTTGTTACTTCGTCAACCGTATAGAAAATCAATTGTATAAAAATCCTACAATTTTAAAAGGATATATTCGCAATTCTAATTAACAGGATAAGCAGCATAATAATGACAGAAGATAAATTATAGCAGGCTAATCATCCTATATAATTCAACACTTTTAGGGAAATGATTAATTTTGCTCCAATATTTGTAATATATGCCGCTTTATGGTATGATAAATTTATAAAAACAAATAAAGGGGGAAGTAGTATATGGGTACAGAAGCTACGAACAAAAAAACGGGATGTAAGGCAAAGAAGATTAAAAGGATTGCTTTGCTTATTGCTGCAATTCTGATCCTTGGATGTGTGGAGACAAGGTATGCTGGCGGCGTCATAATTGCACAGGCGCATTCAGGACGGACGGATTCCCAGGGCGGTCATCGTGATAACAAAAATAAAAGTGGTTTGGGAAGTTATCATTATCATCATGGTTATCCGGCTCATTTACATACAAACGGAGTGTGTCCTTATGAAAACAGCAATGCAGCATCAGCCACCAGACAGACCACCGGTTCAGCACCGGAGCAGAAAGCAAAGCCGTCTTTAAATGCTGAGGATTATAAGCTGGTATTTGATTCAGCCTTCTATTATAATAATAATTCGGATCTGCAGGCTGCGGTGGGGAATGATGTACAAAAATTGCTGGAGCATTTTGTTTACAATGGTATGGCAGAAGGACGTAAAGGCTGCAGCAGCTTTGATGTAATGATATATAAGGACAATAACGTGGACCTGGCTGCAGCATATGGAGATGATTTTAAAAAATATTATGAACACTTTATGGATTGCGGGCATAAGGAAGACCGGGTACATAATTAATATGATGTAATTTCATAGCTCCTATGGCATGGCCACAGGAGCTATATTAATTTTCTCTGTTAAGAAGTGTTAAAAGTAATGCTTAAATATAATATCTTGGAATTAATATTATTGACAAAAAAATACAGGAATGCTATAATCCAATTGTGCTAATTTACTTGGCATTTTTTAAAAAGTACATATGTAAAGGTTTACACAAAGAATTTCCCTTCTTTTTCATTCAGGGGAAAGGCAAGGAGTATAAAAGAATGAGCATTGGTATCAAAGAAGTTGCAAAAGAGGCGGGAGTATCCATTGCAACCGTTTCAAGAGCATTGAACAATGAAGGTTATGTAAGTGAAAGTGCCTATAAGAAAGTGGTGGAGGCTGCGAAACGGTTAAATTATGAGCCTAATTATCTGGCCCAAAGTTTGCTGAAGCAAAAGACCAACATCATCGGCGTTGTGGTTTCCGATATTGGCACCAGCTTTTTTTCAAAAATATTAAAAAGCATTGAAAACTGCGCCTCTGAAAAAGACTACAGTATTATGATTTGCAATATTGAAGAGGATTTGGAAAAAGAAAAGAAGTATTTAAGCGTATTCAAACGCATGTGTGTAGACGGCATTATTCTGACCAATGAACAGACAGACGAAGAACTGCTGGGCCAGCTGGCCGCCATGTCCAATATTCCAATGATTGCCTGCAGCTGCCATATCAATGGGATTCCATGTGCCAGCGTTAATATTGATGATTATAAAGCAGCCTATGATGCCATTTCCTATTTACACAGGCTGGGGCATAGAAAAATAGCTTATTGCGGTGCAGAGCTTCACGATTTTACGGTAGGCCGCCAGCGCTATGAAGGGGTAAGGGACTCACTGGCTGACAAAGGCTGTCCCATAAAGGAAGAATATGTCTGGCTTTCCGGCTTAAAGATCGAGCATGGCTATAAAATGATGAAAAATCTGATTAAAACCTGTAAGGATGATTTGCCTACCGCCATATTTGCGGGAAGCGATGATGTGGCAGTGGGTATTATGAACTGTGCCTTTGATTTCGGATACCGTGTTCCCGAAGATTTTTCCATACTGGGCTTTGATAACAGTGAAATTTCAGCCAGTATGCGTCCGGCCATTTCTACCGTCCATCAGCCAATAGAAGAAATCGGATATTTTTCTGTGAACACGCTTATTGACTTGATCGAAAAGGATGAACGGCAATATTCCAACCTGGTACTTCCTCATAAGATTATTGAGAGGGACAGCTGCATAAAAATTTTTCCTTAAAAGGAGAAATTTTTGCCTTGTGTGTAAACCTTTACATATAAAAATATACTGTTACAAGGGAGCAAAAAACCATGAAAGAAATAGATGTCCTCATAGCAGGTACGCCTAATATTGACCTGATTGTGCCGCCATACGACGCGCTGCCTGGCCCGGGAGAGGAAATACGGGTGGATAATATGTATGTGCAGTGCGGCGGCGGTGTGGCAATTACAGCCATCGGGCTCAGCAAGCTGGGAATGAAGGCCATGATCTATGGTGCGGTACATAAGGATTTATTTGGTGAATTTATCTTACAGGAAATGCGAAAATACGGGGTAAAAATCAAAACCAGATTATCTGAAAAAAGCACCGGCATTTCCATTGCGCTGGATGTAGACAAAGACAGGCGGTTTATCACATATGACGGCTGTGTAAATGAGGTTACGCCAAAGGATATTCCCAAGGACCTGCTGGAAAAAACACGGCATACCCATCTGACTAATTACAGGGGCTGCATAGACCTGGAAGAATATCTGCAATTCATTGAAGATGCCCATAAAGCCGGAGTAACGGTTTCCATGGATGTGGGCTGGGATGATACGGGACATTGGGATCCGTGTTTGTTTGAAATAACAAAGAAACTGGACGTTTTCTTTATTAATGATAAGGAATTAATGGAATACACCCGCACCTCCGGCTTAGATGCAGGGATAAAAAAACTGTCCGGTTACTGTTCCCATGCAGCCTTAAAAATGGGGGCGAAAGGATCCGGTCTGTTAAGAGGCGGTGAGGTGATTTATAGTAAGGCTTATCCGATAGCTCCTCTTGATACCACCGGTGCCGGCGATTCCTTTAATGCCGGGTATTTATATGGATTCTTAAACGGTTTATCTCCTGAGGAATGCCTGAAGGCAGCCAACTTTTGCGGAGCTTCCTCGGTACAGGGATATGGCGGATATGGAAAAGTTCCAAGTCTAAAACAATTAAAGGAGGAGTTGAAATGAAATTAGTGATTCTGGGCGGAGCAGGTGTCAGAACTGTATTTTTCACCAATGGCGTGGCCCAAAAAGCGGATCTCATGGGCATTACCCAGCTGGTTCTTTTTGATACGGACGAAAAAAAGCTGGCTATTATGGGGGCATTATCCAAGTATGCGGCGCAAAAAGCAAATCCGGCGTTAAAAGTAAGCACTGCTTTGGATGTGCGTGAAGCTGTTTCCGGAGCGGATTATGTAGTAACCACCATCAGGGTGGGATATGACGAAGGCCGTGTGATTGATGAAGACATTGCCATGAAGCATGGTGTGCTGGGGCAGGAAACCACCGGAGTCGGAGGATTTTCCATGGCTCTCAGGACCATTCCGGTGATGAAAGAATATTGCAGCATTATAAAGGAACTGGCACCAAAGGCATGGATATTTAACTTCACCAACCCATCCGGCCTGGTAACCCAGGCCCTTCGGGACGCCGGTTATGACCGGGTACTGGGTATCTGCGATGCGCCCAGCGGCACAAAGCTCAATATGGCGGAAGCCCTGGGGATTCCAGCCGATGAATTGAAGGTGCAGTTTGCAGGCTTAAACCATCTGTCCTTTATAACAAGTGTTTTACACAACGGGAAGGAATTATTGCCGGAGTTATTAAAAGATGATGAATTTATAGGAAAAGTAAAAGAATTTTCCATGTTTGAACCGGATGTGATCCGAACCATGAGGCATTTGCCCAATGAATATTTATACTATTTCTTTTACCGGAACAAAGCAAACCAAAATGTCCAGGGCAGCCAAAAGGCACGGGGACGGGCTGTAATGGAAAACAACATTGAGATGTTTAAAGCTCTTTCACAAATGGACCCGGAGACACAGATCGAGGAAATGCTGCAAACTTATTTACGGTTTATGTACAACAGGGAGTCCACCTATATGGTTAATGAAACCAAACAGGCATTGGCTCATAAGCCTTTTGACGGGCAGATCCCCAATGCAGAAGGTTATGCAGGGGTGATGATGAATTATCTTTTGACCATGGCTACAGGAGAAGAGCGGGAAATGGTTTTATCCATTCCGGATTCGGTGGGGCACTTTGGCCTGAACCCAGGAGATGTTATGGAAATCACCTGCAGAATTACAAAAGATGGCATCCTGGCGGAGGAAAGAGGGGAACTTTCTCCGGCAGCCCAGGCAATTATTCAGAGTGTAAAGGCATATGAGAATCTGACTGTGGAGGCAATTAACACAAAGTCCGTTCAAACTGCCCAGGCAGCCTTAATGGCACATCCTTTAATCGGCGATTATCCACTGGCAAAAGAGCTGGTGGAAGATATATTAAGCGCACACAAAACTTATTTAGGAGAATGGAATTATTAAAAAGGAGGAATTATCATGAAAAGAATTTGGGGTTATGCAATGGCAGCTGTAATGGGGGCTTCCGCTTTAACAGGGTGCAGTTCAGGCCAGTCAGCGGCTACAACAGCAGCTGCAGCAGCTCAAACAACAGCAGCGGACACATCAAAGGCACCGGAAACAGCAGCAGGTCCATCCGGCAAGGTCGTTATTTACACCGGCAGCGGTCCGGAGATTACCGAACCTATTTATGCGTTGTGGAAGGAAAAATATCCTGACATTGATATTGAAGAGGTAAAGGGCGGAACCGGTGAATTACTGGCCAGAATCAGTGCGGAAAAGGATAATCCCGGCGGGGATGTGCTTTGGGGCGGTGATACATTTTTGTATCTGTCCAATCCGGATCTGTTCGAAGCCTATGATTCCAAGGAAGATGCGGCTATGATTACCCAGGACCCGGACCACAAATGGCATTCCTACGTAATTATGCCTCAAACTATTTTGGTAAATACAAAGCTTTTAAAATCAGAGGCAGACTATCCAAAGACCTTAAAGGAATTAACAGATCCAAAGTGGCAAAAGGATAAAATTGCCTTGGCAGACCCTTCCAAGTCAGGGACCGGTTTGTCCCTTGTAAAGGGCATGGCCTCTTTATATGATTGGGATTATATGCAGCAGCTGCTTTTAAACACTGAGGTGTATCCAAGCTCGGATGCCATGTTTGCTGCTGTAAAGGATGCAACAAATCCGGTAGGCTTTATTAATGAGGACTTAGGATACAAATGGGAAATGAGCGGTGAGCCTGTTAAGAACATTTATCCGGAAGATGGGGTTACATATAACGTGGAAGCGACCGGGATCATCAAGGGCGCCAAAAACATGGATAATGCCAAGCTGTTTCTGGACTTTATTTTAAGCAGGGATGTGCATAAAGTTTTACAGGATGTTGTAAAAAGACGTTCAGCCCGTACTGACATGGCTCCGCCGGAAGGCTTAAGTGATTTAAGCTCCTATAAGCTGATTGAATCCAAATTTAATTCCAAGGATGAAGTGCTGGATAACTTTACAAAGGCACTTGATGCTGCCAGAAAATAAACAGTAAGAGGTGACAGGTTGTATGAAACGTTTGAAAGACCCTTGGATATACCTTACATCCCTTTTTGTTATCCTCAGCATTGTTGCGATTATCATTCCAATGTTTTGGATCTTTGCTTCCGCTGTGATGCCAAAAGAAGGCGGTATATCCCTCATAAACTTTGTTAAATTCTTTACCGAGCGAACCACGAAGAGCGCCTTTAAAAACAGTTTGATACTGACTGCAATTATCACCCCTGTCACCGCTCTGATTGGCGTTCCTATCGCGTACTTTATGGCGCGGTATAAAATCAGGAATAAAAACCTGATTATTACATTGATTACCATGGCTTCCTGTGCCCCTCCTTTTTTAGGGGCACAGGCCTGGGTGATTTTACTGAAACGATTTGGTTTTTTCAACTGGCTGATCCAACTGGCAACAGGTATTGACGTGCCTTTCAGCTTAAAGGGGATTCCCGGGATTGTATGGGTAAATATCTGGCCCCTTTCCGCCCTGGTGTTTCTTACCTGCTATGAAGCTTTTATCGCTCAGGATCCTGCCCATAAAGAAGCATCTTTAAGTCTGGGCGGCAATAAAATCAGCACGTTGTTTAATATTGAATTGCCCCTGGCCCTGCCGGGAATTCTGACCGGACTGCTGATGGCGGGCCTTGGAGCTTTCTCCGACTTTGGTGCGCCCTATATGCTGGGCGGTGAGTTTCCGGTTATGCCGGTTGTCATTTACAATGAATTTGTAAGTGAGATGGGCGGCAACTTGTCCAAAGCAGCCACAGCTGGCATCATTATGTTGTTTATTGCAGGTGCATTTCTGACATTGCAGCGAATTATACTGGCCGGAAAGGCGTATTCCTCTATTTCGGCAAAACGGTACGGGGAAAAAACACCGGGCAAACTGCTTGGCTTTGCAATTACCTTTATTATATTTCTTTATGTTATTATTTCATTTATGCCCCACATAACGCTGCTGGTGTATTCTCTGTTCCGGTTTAAGAACGGAAAGCCGATTATTGACTTTGCAGCAAATGGACTGCCCATAATCAGGCTTACACTGGAAAACTATTATAATCTGTTTTCCCATTACTACCGCCCGATTTTAATGACCTTTTTCATGTGCGGTCTGGCCACTGTTTTAAATATTGTGGTGGGTGTTGGCATTGCATTTATCATTGTACGCAAACGGTATAAGCTGTTTTCCCCTTTTTTGAATTTTTCAATTATTATTCCCTATGTGGTGCCTGGGATGACCATGGCCATCGGCTACATTGTTGTGTTTAATAAACCTCCTGTTGTCCTGACCGGCACATGGATGATTCTGGTATTGTCCTATTTTATCAGGAAGCTGCAGTTTTCCGTTAAAAACGCAGAAGCTGCCCTGTATCAGGTCCACCCTTCCCTGGAGGAAGCGGCGTTAATGGTAGGGGCCAAACCCGGCAGGGTGTTCATTGATGTTACCCTTAAGCTTATGATGGGCGGAGTATTAAGCGGCAGTGCCCTGGCCTTCACACAGATCATGACTGAGTTCAGTACCAATATCATGCTGTACAGGCCGCCGTGGGAAAACATGGTTGTGGTTATCTTTCAAAAGGCTATGTCGGCCAACACTGATTTTGGCATTGCATCCTCCATGGCTGTACTGCTGATGATTTTCGTATTTGTGCCCATGTATCTTTTAAGCAAGATGGGACGGGAAAATGTTAAGTTTCAGGAGAAAGGCTAAGGAGTGGAATTATGAATGAAAACATATCGCTGAAACCGGCATCAATAAAAATTGATCATGTGGTAAAAAAATTTGGTGAAGTAGAAGTATTAAAAGGAATTGATATTAATATTCAGCCTGGAGAATTTTTTACATTATTAGGGTCCTCCGGCTGCGGAAAAACAACTCTGCTGCGTTTGATTGCCGGCTTTGAGGAAATAACCGGCGGACATATATCTTTTGACGGAAAGGACATTTCTTCTTTAAATCCTTGGGAACGAAACGTGGGCTTTGTGTTCCAGAACTATGCCCTTTGGCCCCATATGTCCATTTATGAAAATATTGCTTATGGACTGCGAATGAGAAAGCTTCCGCAAAAGGTCATTGATGAACGTGTGAGATGGGCTTTGTCGGTTGGCGGCCTGGAAGGAATGGAAAAACGGCATCCCGGCCAGCTTTCAGGCGGGCAGCAGCAGAGGGTGGCAATTGTCCGGGCATTGGTGATTCAGCCCCAGGCCCTTTTATTGGATGAACCCCTTTCTAATCTGGATGTAAAGCTGCGCATTAAAATGCGCAAGGACATAAAGGATTTACAGCGTCAGGTAGGCATCACGGTTGTATATGTGACCCATGACCAGGAAGAAGCACTGGAGATTTCAGACAGGATTGCAGTGTTTGAAAAGGGAGTTGTACAGCAAATCGGAAGGCCTCAGGAGATTTATAAAAACCCGGCAAATCCGTTTGTAGCTCAGTTTGTGGGCACCAGCAATTTTATCGAAGGAACTATATCAAACGGCGTTTTCACCACTCATTCAGGAAAACCCATACCCCTTAGCACTGATATTCAGGAAAGCGGAAATGTGAAGCTTTGTTTCCGTCCGGAACATGCACTTCTTGGCCACACACAAAAAGAAGGAGCTTTTCCCGTTACTGTGAAAAGCGCGGCATACCGGGGCAACTGCATAAACTGTGTGGTGGAGATGGAACCGGGTCTGGAACTGACCATTATTACGGATGAGGAATTTGAAGCCGGTGAAAGTCTGTGGTTAAGCATTGAAAAGTATTCTTATTTTAAATAATGCTAATCATCATAAGAACGCTTTGGGAAGGGAAGCTTTTGCGCTGGATTGCCTGCAATAACAGCTGCCGGAGTTTCCCTTAAAGCCTTTGTAACTTCCTTGAGATTTGTATATTTTATATAGGAGATGAGAACGTGAATAAGCTGATTGGTATTGGCCTGAATGCAGACTGGATTGACGGGGATGACAATAAATTACGGTATTGTCTGGAGCTGGCCAGGGAATCGGGCGGGAATTGCTGTGAACTGATTATGCATTCTATGGATGTACTCTTAAATGGCAGACTTTTGAAACCAAGGGTTTCGGCTGTAAAGCAAATCTTAATGGATTATGATTTTACCTACTCCATTCACATGCCCTATAGCTTTCATCCTCTTGTCATGGAAGAGGATAAAAGTTTGGCTTTTTTTAAATCATGCATTGACTTTGCAAAAGAAATAGAGGCTCAAAATATAACTGTCCATGCCAGTCCCATAGGAGTGGACGATGAAGACAGTCTTTTAAAGGACATAGCTTATTATAAAGAAATAGCCCAGTATGCCGGAGACATCCGGATCGGCATAGAAAATCCGTATTACTCCGGAGACATTGAAAAATTCCGGACAATGCTGGGAGTGAATCCGGAAGATTTAGCAGCACATATTAAAAGGATAGGCTGTAACAATTGTGGGATTACATTAGATTTCGGCCATGCTTATCTGTCGGCCATAAACTATAACCGGGATTATGTGCCGGATATCCGTAAGATGGCTCCTTTGGCAGTGCACCTTCATGTCCATGATAATTTCGGAAAACACGGTGAAATAAAAAATTATATGGATAACTTTTCAAAAGGGATAGGAGATTTGCATCTGCCTCCTGCCTGGGGTGACATACCCTGGGGATCGGTTCTGCCTTTATTTGAAGGGTTTAGTGGAATTCATATTTTGGAGACAGAATTCCGGCTTTATCCGTATTTTCATATGGGTGTTGAATTTTTAAATGATGGAGCAAAAGTTTAGGAACTTGTTAAGTAATGGCCTGGGCAATCGCCCAGGCCATTATAAATGATATAATCATTTATACATCCTGGCTGTACGTGCTGCCGCCAGCCAGATTCGCATTTTCCGCCTCCGGCAGATCACAGGATTCGTTCTCGTTTTGTTCTGGTTCAAAGACAGGCAGGTTAAGGGAGAAAATCTGCTCTGCCGCAACAGCGATGGCTCCAATCAGGGGAGCATTGCCATTAAAGCATGAGTGGAGGATGTGAAGTTCCCTGTAAGGGGCGGCAATTACGGCATTGGAAAGCTTGTCACTGAGAAAACGTTCCACTGGCCAGGAATTATCAGGGGCATCATACCCCACTATAACAGTGGAGAGATCCAGGAGATTCAGTGCATCAATCATGGCATAGCTGATATAATCACAGAATTCTTCCAGGGCAGCAAGAGCCAGAGGATCTCGCTTCCCTGCTTCCCGGATAATTGCCTCCCATGTAACGGATTCAGGTGCTGCAGACAGGGAACTGCCGGGAAAATAGGAGCACATGCTCCGTATGCGCCGCTGCATCTGATCCAGATTGGCATATAGCTCCAGACACCCCACGTTGCCGCAGGCACACCTGGGACCGCTGAAGTTAATGGAAGTATGGCCGATTTCACCGCTTTGGCCCCGGTGACCGTCAAACAGCTTATTGTCCAATACAAAACCTGCGCCTATTCCGTTCATAATGTGCAGATAAGCAAAATTATGGAACTTCTTTCCAAGGCCATACAGTTTTTCTGCCAGGGCGCCTGCGTTAGCGTCATTAATCAAGAAGCAGGGAAGTCCTGTCTTTTTTGATATAATGGAAGTAATGGGAAGATTTTCAATCTGATAAAAAAAGGGTGGTTTTAAGATTGTTCCTGTATGGCTGTTCAAAGGACCTATGGAGGAAATTCCGATTGCCAGAATTTCCCGGGTAAACCCTTGTTTCAGGTTGAGAAAAAGCTCCATCAGGGTGTCCACCAGCCAGGCGGCATCAATGGAGTGCTGGTACTTCCGTTCAGACTGAGAGATAATGGTGCCGGACAAATCTGCCAGTATAACCTGGCACAGTCCTCGCTTAATCAACATCCCGCAGATACAGGGGGAATGGTCACTGATCTGCAGCATGGAAGGTTTTCTTCCCGGTACGGATACTGTTTCCGGTGAGGTATCACACTCTGCGATAAACCCCCGTTCAATCAGTTCGTTTACCAGATTTCCAACAGTCATCTTGGTAAGCCCTGTCTCCTTGGCAATCTCCACTCTGGAAATGGGAGAGCAGGTTGCCACTAATTTCAGGATAAGTGTCCGGTTTTTATTTTTCAAGCCTTTAATGCTGGTGCCTGTAAATGACTTCATAAAATCATTCCTTTCCGTGGTGCTTCCCCGTTCTGTTTTGAGTTACGAAAACAGGGGGAGCAGCAATGAGTTGGTAAATTATTTTTATTATATCAAATAAAGGGGGAAAATGGAAGTAGGGAAAAAGATTATAAAATAAAAAGATTTTATTAAAACAAGATAATTCAGATATCAAAGGCGACATATTGCATAAAAAATATTTATAAAGATAGATACATATGACAAAAATTAAAAATAATAGTAAAATTAATTGACCAACTCACCCGGGAATGGTATACTGTTTTTACAAAAGAAGGGAGGTATGGAATGGAAGCGTTAAAGTATCTTGAGGAACTGACAGAAAGATACCCGCTGTTGGATCATATAACGGATCCCCTTTTGACAGCCTTTGCAACTATAAAAGGAAGCTATGAAAACGGCGGAAAACTTCTCATAGCAGGAAATGGGGGAAGCTGTGCAGACAGTGAACACATTGTGGGAGAGCTGATGAAAGGGTTTGTAAAGCAGAGGCCTGTACCAGATGAATTTGTGAAGGAGTTGAAGGCAGCTGCCCCTGAGTGCTGGGAAAGGCTTGCGGCCGGGCTGCAGGGCGGGCTTGCAGCGTTGACGCTTACAGGGCATCCTGCCCTTTCAACAGCCTATTTAAATGATGCAGATGGTACCATGGGGTTTGCCCAACAGCTCTACGTCCTTGGAAAAAGGGAAGATGTTTTTCTGGGGATTTCCACTTCCGGCAATTCAGCCAATGTTCTGTACGCCATGTTAGTGGCAAAAGCAAAGGGAATGAAAACCATTGCCATGACTGGGAGCGAAGGCGGAGCTATAAGCCGTGTGGCTGATGTAACAGTAGCTGTTCCGGAAAATGAGACCTATAGGATTCAAGAGCTTCACCTTCCGGTTTACCATACCCTGTGTCTGATGCTGGAAGAATATTTTTTTACATATTAATAAGGAGGATATTAATGATGAAGAAAAAGAACATGTTAAAGAGAGCGGCGTTATTTACCTGTACGGCAGCCCTGGCCGCAAGCCTGACTGCATGCGGAGGGGCGAAGAAAGACAGCGCTGCAGGAGCGGCTGCGGAGAATACGGTTAAGTTTGCCATTCCGGCCTGGTGGTCGGATTGGGGCAACCAGCTGGTGGCTGATTACAAGGAGGCCAATCCTGATGCCAACGTAGAGCTGATTGAGATTGCCAGCGGTGAAGATATGTACACAAAAATCACCATGATGCTTCAGTCATCCCAGACAGCTCCGGACATTTTTTCCGAGGATGGCTTTATGCTTAAGTCAGATGCGGCTGCCGGCTATCTGGAACCCCTGGATGACAGGCTGAAGGACTGGGAAGATTGGTCACAGTTTGAGGAAGCAATTATTGATGGCGCTAAAGGAAGCGACGGAAAGCAGTATGCAGTACCGTTTTCAACGGATACACAGGGCATCTGGTATGATAAGGAACTGTTTAAGCAGGCAGGGCTTCCTGTGCCATTTGAGCCAAAAACATGGGACGAAATCCTGGAAGCAGGTGAGAAGATAAAGGCTTTGGGAGATGATATCACACCTATTTTTATGTATGCTTCCAAAACAACCCCGGAAGAAACTTCCATGAGGACATTCCAGACCCTGTATTCAGGAACCGGAGCAGAGCTCTATGATGAGAAAGAAGGAAAGTGGGTGGTTGATAAAGCGGCTCTTACCACTACCCTGGGGTTTGTAAATGATGTATTTCACGGGCGCGGGGTCGGACCTTCCTTAAGTCTGGTAACTACCAATAATGTGGAAGCCATATTTCAGAGCGAGATGTTTAAGAATCACAAGCTGGGAATGCTTTTCTCCGGACATTGGATTCTGAATAAATGGGGAGAAGGAAAGGATTATCAGTGGCCGGAAGCTCTTGACCAGCTGGGCTTTGCAAAACTTCCCACAGTAAATGGAAGCGGAGATGGTTATACTACCATGTGCGGCGGCTGGACCTGGGCTATTCCGAAAAAAGCCAACAATAAAGAAGGAGCCATGAAATTCCTTAAATTTATCGCATCCAAGGAACAGCAGGCCAAGTTTTCCCTGACTAACGGGGATTTAGCTGTACGGAAGGATGTTTTGGAAAGCGAAGAATACAAGAATCAGAAGATGGCACTGCCAAAAGAGACCACTGACATGCTGCAGTATGGACATTTCCGCCCCACAGTGGAAGGATATTCTTCTGTTACCCCCCTGTACACGGAGATGATAGAAAATGTGGCTATGACCGGTATGTCTGTAGACGATGCCATTAACAGCTTTGAGACTCAGCTTAAGGCTACGGTAGGGGAAGACAAAGTTCTTGTAAAATAATGACAGTATAAGGGGCGGATTAAAATCCGCCCTGAAAAATAGCGGAATATATGCATGGCGCCTGTTAAGGCGCAGGAAGAAAGGGACTTCAAGTATGGCAAGGAAAATGAGAGGAAAGGAAAGCAGGGGAAGGCAGTTAAAGGCGGCCGCCATGTTCAGCCCTTCGATTTTGCTGCTGGCTTTGTTTTTTATCGGCCCCATGTTTATGACGGTCATGTTCTCCATGACCAATCTGACGCTGACCGGAAGTCAGGCAGCGAGCACACATTTTATTGGTTTTTCCAACTTCACCCAGATTTTCAAGGACCCCAAAATCGGAAAGATACTTTTTAACACAATCGTGTTTTTATTTTTTTCCGGTATCATCGGGCAGCAATGCCTGGGATTTATCATTGCTTATCTGATGAAAAAGAAAAATAGGTTTATCCGCAGTTTTGTAGGATTCACAGTAATTGCGGGATGGATTACTCCGGAAATTGTGTGTGCGTTTATGTTCAGTGCCTTTTTCCACGAAAGCGGAACAGCAAACCATCTGCTTGGGGCATTGGGTCTGAAACCCGTTGTTTGGCTGTTCTCCTTTCCAATGGTCAGCGTGGTGATTGCAAATATCTGGAAAGGCTCCGCCTATTCCATGATGATGTTCCAGGCCTCCCTTGACAGCATATCAGATGATGTGGTGGAGGCTGCAAAGATTGATGGGGCAGGTAAGTGGGCTATTTTAACAAGGATCACCCTTCCAATGATCAAGAATACCATGGCTACCACATTTGTCATTGTAACCCTTTCTACCCTGGGAGCTTTTGGCCTTATATTCGGAATGACAGGAGGCGGACCGGGAGTATCCAGTACCACACTGTCCATTTACATGTATCAGAAAGCGTTCAGCGCTTACCAGATTGGCTATGGTATGGCAATTGCCCTGTTGATTCTGGTAATCGGCGTAATCTTCAGCCTTGCTTACACAAAGCTGATTAGGGCTAACAACTAAGGGGGATAAGTCATATGAAGACAATCATGAAACGTATTGACCAGTGGATTCCTTATCTGGCATTGATTTTTATAGGGATATGCTTTCTGCTTCCGCTGTTGTGGCTTTTGTTTGCCTCTCTGGATCTGACAGCCACCCAGGCATTTAAGGTTCCGGGCCATATCAGCCTTGAGAACTTCAAGGCAGTTGCTCTGGATGCCAGGAACCGGCAGAGTTTTTTTAACAGTGCTGTTATTTCCATTTCACAGACATGCATTGTGCTTGTGTGCTCCATACTGGCCGCATATCCCCTGTCCAGATATGAACTAAAGCATGGACAAAAGATCACAATGGCAATGCTGTTCCTCACATCTATTCCCATAACTGCGGTAATGGTTCCCGTGTATCAGCTGTTCATAGGAATGCGCCTGGTGGACAGTACTCTTGGCGCTATCATATTCCTGTCATCCTCCGCCCTTCCCTACGGGATCTGGATGATGAAGAATTTCCTAGACAATGTTCCCATAGAGCTGGAGGAGGCTGCCTGGACGGATGGTGCTTCGGCTGTTACAAGTATTGTGAAGGTAATTATTCCGCTGATGATTCCGGGAATCTTTACTGTGGCCATGTTTACCTTTATTGGCAGCTGGGGAAATTTCTTTGTTCCGTTTATATTGCTTCAATCCAATGATAAGCTGCCGGCAGCGGTCAATATCTACCGGTTTTTCGGTCAAAGGGGAGCAGTGGTTTATGGCCAGTTAGCAGCTTATTCAGTCTTGTATATGATGCCTGTATTCATACTTTACGGGCTGTCCCAGAAATACATGTCCCAGGGCTTTTCCATGAGCGGAGCTGCCAAGGGCTAAACAAAATTGACAGTTTTAAGGAGGACGAAAATGAAAAAACTTCACATGATTGGCAATGCCCATTTGGATCCGGTATGGCTCTGGGACTGGAGGGAAGGAAGCCATGAAAATATGGCGACCCTGTATTCGGCAATCGAACGTCTGGAAGAATTTGAGGATGTGGTATTTACCTCCAGCTCAGCACAGTTCTATGAGTGGGTAGAAGAGATGGAACCGGAAATGTTTGAAAAAATCAGGGAGTATGTGAAACAGGGGCGCTGGATCATATGCGGAGGCTGGTGGGTACAGCCTGACTGTAATCTGCCGGATGGGGAGTCCTATGTCCGCCATGCCTTGATTTCGCAGAATTACTTCAAATCACGCTTTGGCATAATCTCCACGGTTGGCTATAATGTGGACAGTTTTGGGCACAACGGAAATATGCCCTCTTTGCTGCGCCAGGCAGGTATGGATTCCTACGTTTTTATGCGTCCCGGCCCGTCTGAAAAAGAACTTCCGGGAAGGAATTTTATATGGGAGTCTAAGGATGGATCACGTGTGGCAGCATTCCGAATTCCTTTTACATACTGTACCTTTGGGAATCTGGAGAGCCATATTAATGACTGTAAAAAAGAATTTGACTCATACTCAGATCACTGTATGTGCTTTTACGGGGTAGGAAACCATGGAGGCGGTCCTACGATTGAGAACATTGAAACAATCCGCAGCATCATGGAGCAAGGGGAAGATGAAGATCATGTATGCCTTGTATTTGACAGCCCCCAAGGTTATTTTGAGTCATGCCGTAAGGAACAGAAAAACTGGCCTGTAGTTCATGGTGAGCTGCAGCATCATGCCAGCGGCTGCTACAGCGTGGTATCTAAAATGAAGGAATGGAACCGCAAAACTGAGCATGAGCTCTTAAGGGCAGAAAAGTATTGCGGAATGGAACGGGGGCTCCTGGAGGCAGGGAGTCAGGAGGATTTTACCAGGGCATGGAAAAATCTGTTATTCAATCAATTCCATGACACCCTGGCAGGTTCTGCCATTGAACGGGCATATGAGGATGTGTGGATTCAGCTGGGAGAAAGCCGTTCTATTGCTGCCAGGAATGAGAACAGGGCGCTTCAAAGGATATCCTTTGCTGTGGATATTCCTTTTGAGGAGAAGATGATTCCTGTAGTGGTGTTTAATCCCCACTCATTTCCCTGCAGCCAGACGGTAGAATTTGAGACCGGATTTTTTTCTAACGACCCCCTTGACCGGTATCTGGAGGTAAAAAACGGCAAAGGTGAATTAGCTGATTATCAGTTCATAAACCCTGAGGCAAAGATCCCCAACCGGACCAGGATTGCGTTTAAAGCTTTTGTAGGAGCCTTTGGTTATGAAACTTACCGCATTGTGCAAAAAGGCGGGGAATGGCAGGGAATGCCGGGCGTTTCCGGGGGCAAAGAAGTATCTGGGGAGAATTGCCTGGATGAGGCTGTGCTGGGAAATGACAGGCTGCGCATTGTGTTTGACGGCAGAGAAGGAGCTATGGTTTCATTTTATGACAAAAACCAGGATGTGGAGTATATAAAAGACTGCGCCGGGTCTCCTGTTGTATTTACGGATGAATCCGATACCTGGGGACACGGAATCATCAGATTTAATGACCTGTGCGGAAGATACCATGCGGACCGGATGTTTTATGCGGAAAATGGGCCGGTACGGAGTACGCTTGTCATTCAGGGGAGTTATGGAAAGTCATTCCTGGAACAGCGTTTCACTTTGGAACAGGGGAGCGACAGCTTAAAGGTTCAGTGCACTGTGGACTGGCACGAGCAGCAAAAGGGCCTGAAACTGCAGTTCCCTCTCAATCTAACGGACTGCACTTATACCTGCCAGATTCCCTTTGGAACTCAGGAACGGGCAGCTGATGGTGAAGAGCAGCCCATGCTGGTTTGGAGTGATGTTTCAGGAAGGCAGAAGGGAGATGGTGCTGAATCCGGATTGTGTTTTCTCACGGACAGCAAAAGCAGCGGTTCCTTAGACGGATCTACCTATTATATTACTGTTCTTCGCAGCCCCGCTTTTGTACATCACCATCCATATCAAATGGCGGAAGGGGAGCAGGCATCCTATGTGGATCAGGGAAAACAGACATTCACATATGAAATAGCTCCTCACAAAGAAAAATGGCAGTCGGCAGACGCTGTGAGAAGGGCTCTCATAATGAGCCAGCCAATGACTCTGGTTCCCCAGTCATGTCATCCGGGGAATCTCCCGCAGCAATACACCGGGATTGTCTGCAGCTGCAGCCATGTAGTATTATCTGCGTTTAAACGGGCACAGGATGGCCGCGGAACCGTGGTGCGCTTTTATGAGACAGAGGGCCGCAAGGCCAGAGCACTGGTTGAGATTCCAATGATAAAGTTTACGCAGGAGCTGGTATTCAGACCCTACGAGATACAAAGCTTTTATATTGCGGATCAGGGCAGTGAGGTAAAAAAGGTAAATTTCATGGAGTGGGATGAGAATGATTAGACAAACAGATAAAAGATACGCAGTTGGAATTGACATCGGAGGCACCAAATGTGCCGTTGTCCTTGGAAAAGGAGAAATACCAGATTCCTATGAGGATGACTTTATTATTGAACGCCGGTGTTTCCAGACAAAATCCCACAACACCTGGCAGGAAACAATAAATCATATTATAAACGTAACAGAAACCTTGTTGGCTGACAAAGGAATTGAACCGGCCAGCTTAATTGGAATCGGAATCAGCTGCGGCGGGCCTCTGGATTATCAGAAAGGGGTTATTTTAAGTCCGCCCAATCTTGTGGGCTGGAATCATGTACCCATTGTGGAATTGCTGAAGAATCGCTTTAAAGTGCCTGTATATCTCCAAAATGATGCCAATGCCTGCGCCCTGGCAGAGTGGAAGTTCGGAGCTGCCCGAGGAAAAAGAAATGTAATATTCCTTACATTCGGAACAGGGCTGGGTGCCGGCTTAATTCTGGATGGCAAACTGTACCACGGAGCCAATGACATGGCCGGTGAAGTAGGCCATGTCCGTATGTCAGACAACGGCCCTGTTGGTTACGGCAAATCCGGTTCCCTGGAAGGCTTTTGCAGCGGCGGAGGACTGGTCCAGCTTGGAAGAATGAAAATTCTGGAAAGGCTTCAGCTTGGAGAACATCCAAAGCTTCTTGAGGAAGCGGGCGGGCTGGAACAATTGACGGCAAAGCATATAGGACTGGCAGCGGAGGCCGGTGATCCTCTGGCCTGTGAAATATTGGAGACCAGCGCACATTATCTGGGCCGGGGGCTGGCCCTTCTAATCGATGTACTGAACCCGGAAATGATTGTAATAGGGAGTATTTTCCAAAGGTGCGAAGCCTTTATCCGCCCGGAAATGGAAGCAGTTATCCGCAAGGAAGCACTGGGGCGTTCAGCCGAACAGTGCCAGATTGTACCGGCCAGGCTTAAAAATGCCATTGGAAATTATGCGGCCCTTTCCGTGGCGTTTGGGTTATAATCATGAAAGGGAGGTAGCGGAATGTATACACTTGGAATTGACCTTGGTACTTCAGCAATGAAGGCAGTGTTAATGGATGACAGTCTGAGGGTTGTGGATGAATGCCTTGAGGAATATAACATCCATTTTCCTCAAAAAGACTTTGCTCAGCAAAATCCGGCAGCATGGTACAGGGCCATGGAGACCTGCCTGAGGAAACTGGATTGCACCAAAGTGGCTGGGGTGGGATTTTCAGGACAGATGCATGGACTGGTGATGGTCAATGAATATGGAGAAGCCCTGGATGAGGCTGTTCTCTGGTGCGACCAGAGAAGCGTTGCCCAGGCCGGTGAAATATGTTCTGCCATGGAGAAACTTGGACGAAAAATATACAACCGGCCGGCCAGCGGATTCATGCTGGCATCACTTCTATGGATTAAGCAGAACCGGCCGGAACTATACAGCAGAATATACCATGTTATGATGCCTAAAGATTATCTGATATGGAAACTGACAGGTGTTTTCTGCACGGAGCCAGGAGATGCAGTGGGAAGCGGAGCCTTGAGCCTGGAAACCATGGAATGGGATCTGCAGCTTTTGGAGCGGCTTGGGATTGATGTAAATCTGTTCCCGCCGGTAATTCCGTCGGGGCAGGCCGCCGGAGTCACGCAGGCGGAGTTGGAAACTCTGAAACAGGGGATACCTGTCATATGCGGAAGTGGCGACCATGGAATGCAGCTCTTGGGCAACGGTATATTTTCGCCCGGAACTCTGAGTGTGAACATAGGGACTTCCTGCCAGATATCCGGGGTTATGAGGATCCCATCTGAATTTTGTTGCCGGGAACTGTATCTGTTTGCCCACCCTGTCACTGGATATTTCAGCATGACAGGCACCGGATATAACGGCGGAGCTGTTTTTAAATGGCTAAGAGACACCTGGTATCCTGGAGTTTCCTATAAAAAGCTCACGGAAATGGCAGAGAACTCCGTACCAGGCAGCAATGGTGTTACATTTCTTCCTTTTCTGAATGGTGAAAGGGGGAGAGAAGAACTTCAGGGAAACTTCTACGGAATCCGCCTGACTACCACAGCGGCTGATATCATACGGGCCTGTCTGGAAGGAATTGTCTTCCGTATCAGGGAGTACCGGGAAATGCTTTTGGAACAGGGAGTGGATGGCAGCATGATAGTCCTCTCAGGCGGTGCTTCGGCCAGTCCGTTCTGGATGCAGATAATTGCTGATATCCTGCAGCTTCCTGTGTATACCGGCCCCTTTGAACAGCAAGCTGCCGCCGGTGCAGCTCTTTTGGCGGGGATGTCAATGGGCATATATCCTTCCCAAATCTGTCTTGAACAGGAACTCAAAGAGCGGCTGATGTGTGCTGCCAGGCCTGAAGAAAACAGGCGTGAATGTTATGATAATTCCTATGTGCAATACAAGAAACTTTGCTCCAGATTATTTTAAAGGGAATCCGTTTATAGAATGATTCATTGATGAAAGACTTGTTTTAAGCGTGGCGGTGGAAAGTGCTCTTGAGTGCTTTTCACCGCTTTTGCTTGAATGATGTAATTTTGTCTTTTCCACAAATAATACATCTTTTACAAAAATAGTATAAAAACTATTTTTTTTATATTAAAAATATTAAAATATTATAACTTTTTTAAAAATATTTCATTTATTACTGCCAAAAAAATCCATATAATTAAATAAATTTTTATATTATATCCTTCAACCTTTTTAAAGTACATATACATTCCCATGGTATCAGGCATAAAAACAGGAAGATTCCATAGTCATAGTAACTATCACTTTAAAGGCCTTAATTCACGGATAATTTTCCGGCAGGTCAAGATCACTAATAAATTTATTTAATAAAAAGGAGGATTTTTTGTGAAGCAAAAGATGAGGAGCAAGTGGAAGCGGGTGACCAGCCTGTGTCTGGCAATGCAGATGATCATAACAGTTCCAGCTGCAGGGCAGACACTACCGGTAATATCCGGGTCAGAATCAATAAACACAGGACATTACGCCGCGGTAATTAACCCGGCAGTGGGAGGAGGAAGTCTGTCACTTTCAAAAAACAGTAATACGTCTTTGCCATGGAACACTATGAATGAAGAGCTGATACCCGGAACCACCATGTTCTGGGAAGGGGAAAACCATTTTCGAGAGGCTGAAATCACAACAGAAATGTCATTGAAATCACTTTCAGAAACCTATGGCGTACAAGGTGTGAAGATGGGAAATGAGATTCATGGCGTAAAATCATGGTTCTTGTTCGGCGGCGAAATCCTTTGTGCCGGAGCAGGCCTCCAGGCAGAAACAGATAACAGCGGGCAGATCATAACCATTGTAGATAACATTCCGGTTGCAAAGGATACAAAGCTGGCATTGACAAATCCCAGCAACGGATACCGGAATGTACTGACAGCAAGTACAAACCAGGATCAGTGGAAACCTCTCATCAATACACCAACAAAAGGGGTTCATGCTCAGAGAAACTGGCTCAGCGCGTCTTCCCTGGCTGATAAAAAGGCGCTGGAATGGTCTTACGTATTTGGAAACGGGGAAACCGGATCCCATTTGACCACCTCTAACGTATACTATCGGCTGAACACGAAAAAGTCTGACACGGCTCAGCTGGCCGAGTTTTTTATTGCTCCCGGAACAACCTATCAGTATACCATGGTTGCAGGTGAAACAATCGATGATTATCCAAATTCAAGTCTGTACAGAACAGATGCAAGACTTCTCATAAATACGCCGCAGATACAGGCTGCTTCCAGCACCGGAGAGGGGATTGTATCTGTAAACAAGTGGTCCTCAGACAGCATCAGACTGGATAATCAGGTGGTACCATTAACAATGAATGAGTGTATGTCACTTACCGTAAAAAAAGATCCTTCTACCGGCAACATAACCTTAAATATAGCAAAGCCGGAAAACCAAAATAATGGTTATCTGGGGGTGACAATGGAAACCCGTGGAACAGGTATACTAACAAATTCAAACCCAATGGCATTAGCAGAATCTGCTTTTGACTCTAAAATTTCCCTTAAATTTGATGCTTCAAAAATGGGATCCCAGCCAGTGGTCCTGACGATTAAAGGGAAGGCTGCTGAAGCAATAACTGGAGATGAGATTGTTTTGGTAAGAGGAGAAGAAGGCCGGATCGAGAAACCGGATGAATTGTCAGGAAGCATTCGGTGGGAAGTTAAAATTCCCAAGGGCGACGGAAACTATGTACGCAATGCAGGAAGCAGTAAAATTAAGAGAGAACTGCTGGAAGGCGAAACGGATGGAACCAGAAAAGCCGGAGATACGGATGGAAGCCACATTGCTTCAGTCAAAAAGCTTTCCGGCGAAGGTGCACTGCTGACGGCAAAGGAAAAAGGAGCTGTCACAGTACTGGCCACTGATGAAAGCGGAAAACAAAAAAAGTGGAATGTAACAGTCCTTTATGAAGATCCGGCAAATTTACCTCAGGCAGAACCGGAAGATTACGAGGCCATCCGCAAACGCTGGAAGGATTCCCTCATTGGAAATGATCTGACTGAACTTGACGGGGGCAGTGAGATCCTTGACGACATTCAAGCTCAGGCAAAATCCGCCTGGGAAGCCTACGCTTATAAAGGACAGGATTCCTGTGACAAAATCCCCTGGCCGCAGGATGAAGGAGCTGCCGGAAACCCGGACATTCCCTTTGAGGATGATGCGGTAGAGTTTCGTCCGGCTTTTAAAAAGGTGCTGGCAATGGCAAAGGCATATGCAGCCAAGGGTAACCTTTACTATCAAAATGATGAGCTGTTAAAGGATATGAAGCAGATCTTAAATTACCTGTGTTCCAACTGTTACTCATCAAAAACCCAAACAGATAACTGGTGGACATGGGAAATCGGCGTTCCCAAAGACTTAATTCCCATATTAGTCCTTTTATATGACCAGCTGACAGAGGAAGAAATCGGCCTTTATACCGAGGGATTATATTTCTTTCAGCCGGATCCTTATCATGAAGGCATCATTGGAACCGGAAGCACCCATGCCCAGGGATACCGGACGGCCCAGGGAGCTAATATTATTGACTGTTCAAGAATCGCCTTAGGGCTGGGAATTATCAGAGAAGATAATGAGCTTGTTTACTTAGCTCAAAAAGCTTCTTCAGAGACATTCATAATTCAGAGCCTGAAAGACAGTACCAAAATAGCGGATCAGGGCTATACCAGCGGTTTTTATGCAGATGGTTCTTACCTGGACCATTCCCATGTGCCGTATTTAGGTTCCTATGGAATTGAGTTTCTTAAAGGCGGAGCAGGAATGCCGCCGCTATTTGCCGGGACACCATGGGAATATCCAAGAGAAGTGCAGGAAAACCTGGAATTCTATTTGAAAGAAGGATTTTTGAATGGAATGTATGACGGTCTGATGCTGGACTCCCTGAAAGGACGATCTGTATCCAGGCCTGCCGGCAGTAACCGGGATTCAGGAAGAGAAGCAATGATTCTCATGATCCAGCTTATGGATTCCGTTTCCCTTGAAGTGCAGGATGAATTAAAAAGTTCATTAAAAGCCTGGATGGAAATTGATCCCGGATTTATAGAAACCTTAAGCGGAGCAGAGTATATAATGATAAAGGCAAAAGCTCTGGAAATCCTGGAGGATGATTCCATTGCCACCTCTATTGCCCCGATACATAAAAATCTGCCCCTCATGGACCGGGCGATACACCGGACCGACAAGTTCCTGATGGCATTATCCATGTATTCAGAACGCATTCAGAATACGGAAATCATGAACCATGAAAACCGGTACGGCTGGCATCAGGGAAGCGGTATGACCTACTTATACAATCAGGATACCATGCAATATACGGAAAACTTCTGGAATACGGTGAATCCCCTCAGGCTGGCGGGAACAACCCTTGTTTCCAAGAATATCGGTAACGGTCAGCCGGACAGTTCAGGTTTTGCCCAAGGCGGCGATTTCCGTTCAAGAGAATCCTGGGTTGGAGGAAGTGCCATAGAGAATAACGGAATCAACGGAATGTCCTTAACCGGAGAAGTCCGGGTCAAAGAGGGAGAGGGTTCACCTGCCGTGACCTATTCTCCTCAGCTGTCAGCCAAGAAATCCTGGTTTATGTTTGGAGAACAGATCGTATGTCTTGGCGCCGGCATCTCTAATTCCGGTGAAGAATATCCGGTAGAAAGTATTATTGAAAACAGGCGTTTGAGACAGGATGGGGGCAATGCTCTGATCATCAACGGAGAGACAAAAGATCTTATGACAGAGTCCGCATCTTTAGAAGATATTGTAGAAGGAAACGTGGATGTATCAGGAACAACGCTTTCTGATGTTTCCTGGGCCCATTTAGAGGGAAATACGGACGGAAGCGATATTGGTTATTACTTCCCTGCCGGTTCTCAAACCATATCCGTAAGAAAGGCAAAGAATGCCGGAGACTGGTCACTGGTCGGAACATCAAACGGAAAAGCAGAAGAGAACTATTTGGAAATGTGGTTTGATCATGGAAAAAATCCCGAAAATGCCGCATATGAGTATGTTCTTCTTCCAGGGCTGACCTCAGAAGAAACCCAACAGTATTCCAGGGAACCACAAATCACTGTCTTATCCAATACTCCTCAGATGCAGGCTGTTTACAGCAGGTCCGAAAATATACTTGGAGCTAATATCTGGACAGATGCTGCTACAAAAATTGAAGACTTATCCGTCAAAGGAGCAGCTTCTTTGATGACAAAAGAAGATGAGAATGGAATTCTGACTGTTTCAGCCTCTGATCCAACGATGAAAAATACAGGAACTATTGTGATCGAAATAAAAAAACCTGTGACAGAAATTCTTTCATCAGACGAGAATGTAAAGGCAGAACTGACAGAATACGGAGCAAAACTTACCATTCAGGCAAAAGGAACCAACGGTTCCAGCTCTTATGCAACAATGCAGCTGGCGGCTTCCCTGTATCCCCAGGCTGTTACCATGGCTCCGGGACAAAGCATGTCCTTTGCAGTCAATGATTATACCAATGATGCAGGAAATATTTCCTGGAAAGTCACAGGGGATAAGCCTCTGGCATCAGGTACCGGCATTGATGGACAAGGTTATCTTGATATTGATGATTACGAAGAGAGCAGCCGGCTAAAAGTGACTGCTGAACTGGAAAATGGAATAAATCTTCAGGCCTTTGTCTCTTTGGGCGGTGAAGTAGAGCCAGAATTACCAAAAAACGTTCAAAAAGTCCAGTCTCTTATTGAAAATGCCATATCAGAGGCAATAATAAACGACGATTACAGCAATTACAAAGTACAGAAAGCCATCAGGTCGGCCGTCAATGCCTTAACTGCCATTTCGAACGAGGAATTGGCAACCTATTTAATGGATCAACTAATCACATTAGAAGAACTGTATAAGGCTGCAATGGCTGCAAATGACTGTATCATAGACAGCAGGGTGGATTCCACTGAGACAGAAATTACTGGTATCCAGATTGCAGGAGCCGCGTTAAGCATCCCCATTAAAATCACAGGAGGCAGTGCAACCCCCTCCAATGCAGCCAAAGCGACTGCTTCTGATGCAAGCAAAGCGACTGCTTCTGACGCAATCAAGGCAACCCCCTCATCCGCTTTCATAGTTTTTGAAGATGAAGAGGATGACCAGGAGATCCGTATGGCAGTTATGTCAGTCAAAGACGGCAATGTGTCGGAAACAGAAGAGGAATTCCGCAAGTCCTTTGAACTTCAGCTTCAGCTGGAGGATAAGTATGGAAATAAAAGGCCCATTTCGTTAAATGCTCCGGTGAAAGTGTGGATGGACATTCCTGATCAGGGAAAAGGCAGTAGTTCCATTACTGCAACATTTAAGGGGCTGGCTGGCGAATCCAGACACTTGCCGATATATCAGGATCATAAAACGGGTAAGATTTATTTTGTGATAACGGAGAACGGAACAGTAACCTTAATAACGGGCGGCACTGAAGTAGAAGAAGAACGCTTTCAGGTGTCCATCGACGACAGTCTGGAAGGCGGCAGCATTACTGCAAATCTCTCAGAAGGAAAAAAGGGAACAAAGGTAATTGTAAGGGCAGTTCCTGATATTGGATACCGGCTGAAGTATATATCTGTTAATGGAAAGAAGGTGTCCCCGGATAAAACCGGAAAATATGAGTTCCTTCTTCAGCAAGATACTTATATTACTGGTGAATTCCTGAAAATAAGTGTGAATGAAGAAGAAAGCTCTGGATCGGTCACAGAAGTTTCCGGTTGGAAAAAAACAAACGGAAAGTGGTACTATTCCGATGATAAAGGAAATAAGATAACCGGCTGGCTTCTGGACAATGGAAAATGGTTCCGGCTGGGTTCGGACGGTGCCATGCAGACCGGCTGGGTCTTTGATCAGATGGATGGCTGCTGGTATTATCTGGATTCTTCCGGGGCAATGGCAGAAGGCTGGATCTGTATTGATGAAAAATGGTATTATTTAACCCCTAAGGCAGAAGGTTCATCCGGCTGGTCACTGAATCAGGGGAAATGGGAATACAAAAAGCCGGAAAGCCACTCCCGCTCCCGTGGATCATTATATATGAATGAAATGACTCCGGATGGCAAACTGGTTGACAGCAATGGGGTATGGATTCAATAAGTATTAGGATATTAATCTTTTTTAGATCAATAGAATTGGTGGATGCTGCTTTGCTAACTGATGTTAGCCGCAGCATCCATTATTTCTTTTGTAAGTGTTCTCCAAGCAAACTCTTTTACCGTAAGCAAATCACGGCATCTCTGATTCCTCAAAATGATGGAAGGAAGTGTATGGCTGGAGATTTTTTCATACAGCGATTTAAGCTGCGGCAAATCATTCTTGATTGTCAGAATAATCTTTAAATAGAATTATGTAAATCCTGTACAAACCAGCAAGTGGACAGGAAGAAACAAAAATGACAAATCTTGAGTTTTATGATAACATGAACTTAATAGCTTCATCATATCCCACAAACATATGGATTTGAAATAGAATTATAGAACAATTATAATTTATGAAGCATTACGCTTTGCATGTGTTGTAGATAAAAGGAGGTAAGTAACATGTTTCAGTGTAATTATGAAAGAATGGAAGATAAAATTAAAACCTTCAGCCGGTTTGGAGATACGGGAAAGGGCGGAATTACCAGATTTTCCTTATCGGAAGAAGCCTTATCCGCAAGAGCAGAATTCGTAAGGCACATGGAGGCAATCGGTGCTTCCATCGTAACAGACGATATGGCAAATATATATGCAACCATTGCAGGAACAGAAGATTTACCTGCCATTGTCTCAGGTTCCCATATGGATTCTGTACGGCAGGGCGGGAATTATGACGGGATTCTGGGTGTCTTAACAGCAATGGAAGTGGCAGAAACCATAGTAAAAGAAAAAATACCTCACAGGCATCCGATTACTGTTATTGTATGGACCAACGAAGAAGGTGCCAGATTTGAACCGGCAATGATGTCTTCCGGCGTTATTTGTGGAAAATTTAACAAGGAAACCATGCTGTCTTCCCAGGCAAAAGACATTCCAGGATATACTTTCAAAGATGCTTTGGAAAAAAGCGGGTTTAAAGGAAAGGAAGAAAACCGGCTGGATCCGTCTAAAACAAAGGCTCTGGTGGAACTTCATATTGAGCAGGGCCCGGTACTGGAAGCAGAAGGGAGGGATATTGGCGTAGTAGAAGGCGTCTGCGGTATGATTAATTACGAATTTACTTTTACCGGGCAGGCAGGTCATGCAGGAACAACACCCATGAAATACCGTAAGGATGCTCTTTATGCAGCGGTAAAAACCATTCAATATCTCCATGATGAGCTGGATCAGTTAGATAGCAAATTGGTTTATACCATAGGAAAGATTTCTGCCCATCCGAACATTCACACCATAATACCGGATGAAGTAAAAATCACCCTGGATGCGAGACATCAGGATCCCGAAGTGATCAAACAGGTACTCGCAGTTATTAAAAAGATTCCAGGCATTGTGGAACAATGCAGCGTCAGTTATGAGGAGGCGTGGTCACGTAAAACCGTAAGCTTTACCGCCGAACTGGTTGATTATGTAGAAATAAGCGCACAGGAGTGCGGCTATTCCAATCGGAGAATATACAGCGGTCCGGGTCATGATGCGCAATTTGCCATAGATCTGGTCCCCACTACCATGATATTTATACCAAGTGTAGGCGGGCATAGCCATTGTGAGATCGAATATACTCCAGTAGAAAACTGCTTAAAAGGTGCTAATGTATTATTAAATACAATTTTGCATATTGATGAGCATTATGAGGCTTAGTACCCTTTTGAAAAATGAACTTTACTTCATAATGAATGAAACCATTCCTGCAGAATAAAGTTCATAAAACAGCCATGAAAGGGCAGGTGAGTGGAGATTAATAAAGTTTATTTTCACTTGATGACCGGGGGTGGTTTGAACTGAATAGCCGGGATACTCTGTGGATAAGATATTGATAGGATAGAAAGAGTAACAGCTTTGGGAGACTGGTTACAAAAACAAATACGGACTGCTGAATGCAGTGGTTCATATAGATAATTGAGTACATGAAAACAAGGTCTTGTATCATTAAATTGCAAAGGCTGATTAGTTATGGTAAAATATAGAAAAATTCCAGAAGAAAGAAGGCATATCAATTATGGACAAAGAAGTATTAAATTATGCTATTGAAAAAACACACGAATTAATGAGTGCGCCATCTTGCAGCAGCGAGACAAAAGCAGCAGCTCAGACCTGGTTGGACGCTATTGGAACTGAAAATGAAGCCGCAGAAACAAAAAAGTATATTGATGAACTGGAGGCAGATATTATACCGATTGACGGTTTAATTGGTTTTGCAGAATCTGATGCTGGAGTTCATGTTTTTGGAGCGGACACTGCTAAGAATATTGCGGCACATGCAAAGGAAATCAAGTCTGCCGGAGCGAAATATTGTGATTGCCCGGCTTGCACATCTGCAATAGCGATTCTTGATAAGAAGGATATTCTTCTTAAATAAGAAAACAGTGTATCAGAAAGTGATACAGTCAAATGCAAATACGTTTTAACAATCAGAATGATGAGAATGGCTGTCACATCAATGATAAAAAATCAGTGGTATGGCAGCCCTGTTTTTCGGATTTTTATAGTTATAAGCCTACCTATTTCTGATGTTTTATTGACATATGGATGTGCATTGCAGGTCCAGCCTCCCGAATTCGGATTTATTTTTTAGTATACAAATATATGTCATATGCATTGCTTCTTTTACTGGATAAAATACGATTGTCATGTCGAAATATGCAATTTTTATTGTAATTCATTTGCGCTTTTACTATGTTATATCATAAAACGAAATAGAGGGTAATAGGATGAGTGAAATTAAAGTAATTATTATGGATGTTGATGGAACACTATTTAACAGTGAAAAGATGATTACCGTTAAAACTAAGGAAGCATTACTAAAGGCACAGTCGGCTGGGGTGAGACTTGTTCTTGCTTCCGGAAGACCCACAACAGGATTGTTTCGGTTAGGAAAAGAGTTAGAAATGGATCAGCACCATGGATTGTTTGTTGCTTATAATGGCAGCAAAGTGATTGATTATGAAACTATGGAAACTCTTTTTAATGAACCATTGAGTCTGGCGGAAGGAAAGGCGGTTTTAGAACACTTAAAGAAATTTAATGTTTATCCGATGATAGATAAAGATAATTATATGTATGTAAATAATGTGTATGCAGACCCAATACAATGGAAAGGCAGATCAATTAACATTATTGAATATGAATCAAGAGGTGGAGGCTATTTGCTCTGCGAAAAAAAGGATTTGTCTGAATTTCTGGATTATAAAGTAAATAAGATATTGACAGCCGGGGATCCTTCTTACCTTCAGGAACATTATAAAGACATGATGGAGCCGTTTAAGGAGACTTTAAGTTGTATGTTTACAGCAGATTTCTATTTTGAATATACAGCAAAGGGGATCGATAAAGCCAAAGCTTTGGATACTGTACTAAAGCCAATGGGATTTGTTCAGGAGCAGATGATTGGATTTGGAGATGGAATGAACGACATATCTATGATTCAGTACACTGGAATAGGTGTTGCAATGGGAAATGCCGTTCAGGAATTAAAAAACGCAGCTCAATATGTTACTACATCGAATGATGAAGATGGAATAGCTGAAGCTTTATATAAATACATGCCGGTATTAAGGGCAGAGTAAAAGAGTATTTGACACAGAAACGCAGAAATGGTAAGATTAATACAGATAGTTTCAACTATTCGCGAAAGTCTAGTTTAACGAATAGTTGTATCAGAGAATGACAATTCGTAATTATTACGGGTTGTCGTTCTCTTTTTTTATTAAGGGGGTTTTATGAAAGTAAAAATAAAAGGTTCTATCTTCCTATCGCTGTTGCTTTCTCTTTGTCTGGCACTGTCGGTTCCTTTTTCTTCTCTGGCTGATCTGGCTACTGATAGTCAGGCTTTATATGATTCTGCTGATGAACCTGTTGTATCTTCTTATGTTTCTATTACTCCTTATGCTGTTCTCCCTTATTTTTATATAGATGCCGTTGCTACTGATGGTACCTGGGTGAGAATGAATTATAATGCTTCTACTGGTTTATATTCTACTCCTCTTAATTATGGTAAGAAATTTAATCAAATGATGCTTACCATTACTTCAGATAGTATACCAAAATCGGGTACTTACGGAGTAGTGTTTCACGGTAATGAGGGTAATATAGCGTCATGGGGTAATGTTTCACGTGTTAATCTTTATTTGTATGATTCTGCTGTTAATGTAGCTATGAGTGAATCTTCTGCTTTAGGTAAATATACACGTGATGCATCTGCTGGTGCCTTCTCGTTCTCTGGTAATGTTCGGATCGGTTATAATACTAAATTAGTTCGTTTTGCGGTTACTTTTAATCAGTCGTTTAGTGATTTGGATATCAATCCAACTGGTTATAAATTCACTTTTACTTCTGAAAGTTCTGTTGGCACTGTTGTTTCTCCTGAAATACAAAATAGTGGTTCGTCTGGTGTTGACAATGCTATTGCTAATAATACCGGAACTTTAGTTGAACAGCAGGAAGAAACTAATGGTTTGCTGGTTCAAATTATTTCCACTATTTCAAACCAGCTTACCGCCTTTTGGAATCAATTAGCCGGGGAATTTACGAATCTTTACAATAAAATGAATCAGCAACATCAGGAAAAACTTGATGCAGACCGTGAAAATACTGATGATCTTATCAATAATAACAACTCTAATACTGATAAGATTACCCAAAATCAGGATAAAAATACTGATCAGGCATTAAATGGATATGATCCTTCTGCTTTAGATAACAGTTCCAATAACTTGAATGATACATTGACAGAATATAGTGAGTTGGAAAATAGTATCACGGAATCTATGGAATCATATTTAGATAATTTTGAATATCATAATCTCAATAATTATCCTTCCGGAGTGCTTGCTTCTCTTCTCTTTTTTGGTAACTACATACAGAGTATTTTTGAATCATTGAATCATTTTAATTTACCTATTACTTTAGGCTTAACGCTTACATTTGTATTAATGTTGATTGGATATTTTCGTTACGGGAGGTAGCTTTTATGTTTGCGTTTTTCAGTTCCGTGATTCAGCTTATCGGCTTTGTGATTAACTTTGTAATTAATGCATTTAAGATGCTCATCATGTTAATTACTCAAATCCCAAAAGCCATTGCTTTTATTGTTTTATCGGTTACCTATCTCCCACCTTTTTTGGTTACGTTCATCATGCTTTTTATCGCTGTTTCCGTCATTGTAACGATCTTGAATAAGGGGGAATAATATGGCTGAATTTTTCGATTTTTTTCTTTATTTAATAAATCATGTTGTTAGATTTTTATTATCTGTTCCGTTGGGTCTTGGTTTTACCTATGGGGAGGCTATGATTGGACTTACCATTTTATCCGTATTAATTACTGCTCTCATTGTGCGTTATCACCGTGAAAAAATCAGTTAGCAAGGAGGATTAAAAATGTTTAGTTCTGTTGAGATTGTTTTGGATTCTCTGATAACTTGGTGGCGAATGATTATAAATACTCTCTTAAATGGTATGAGTTATGTGGGTGTATCCGTGATTGGTCTTATTGTTTTAAGGAAGCTTGTCAATGTTTGGAGGAAGGTAAAGTGATCAAAAGTGCTCGTTATTTATGTTCTGTTTTATGCTCTGTTTTTGTTTTTACTGTCGGTTTTCCTAGTGTATCCTACTGTGATATTGCAACTCCTTCCGATGCTTCTAGCCCTGATTTTAATGATTCTGATAATACAGCTTCTATAGATATGGAGGATATCATATATGAGGAAGATTTACCGGAAAATACAGAGGATTTTTATACATCAGATTTATTATCGGGCATCTATTATGCCGTTATGGATATCCATAGCTTTCTCTCTCCTGCCACTCCATCAGAAGCGGAGCCTTTGGAGGAGTTGGAGGATACGGAAATTTATGAAACGGTTGAGCCTTATTCTGATGATTTTGCTTCTGTTACTCCTTTTGCATCAGGCTCCTTTTTTGATCGGAATGTGGTAGTTTATACAGGTACTTTTAAAGGTCAGGCCTGTAAGTATGTGATCTCATCGGATATGCAAAAATATATTTGGCGTGATCCTTCAGACGGTGCACTTTACTGTATATCTTCTGATCCTGACTTGTACCGGGTTGTGGGGCGTTTGTTCTTTACGGATACGTTTAACCAGTCTGATTATAACTATAAGTTATTCACTCTTAATTCCGTGATTGGCGTAGCCGGGCCTGTTCCTGTTATGATGTATGGCAGCAATTCTTACCAGACTGCTTATACGAAAGTCAGTTCGACACAGATGCAACAAGTTATTACATATGGATTATTCTATGCATCGGAATGGGTTGATTATAGCGTTGATTCTACAGACTTTCGGATTTATGTTGCTGTTGTTGTAATTGCGTTTCTTATTGGAGGTATTCTTTTATGCTCATGGAAAAACTCGCGTCAATTATAGGCGTAATTCCCCCCGGTAGAGAAGATATTGTGTATGTTATTACATGCCTTGTCTTTCTATATATATTGGATAGCTTTATCAGCTTTTTAAAGATTGCATTTAAGGGCTTAAAGTAGCCCGGAAAGGAGTTTCGTATGAGTACTGTTTTAGGTCTTGTTACAACGTTGCTCACATGGATGTTATCCAGTTTTACAGCCATTACTACATGACTACATGGCTGGTCGGCAATGACCTTGGCGGTGTATACCTTGGTATTTTCATCATTGGTGCCTGTGTTGCCATGATGTACCGGGTTTTACATTCTGCTTAATTTTAAATGGCTGAAATAGTCAGAAAGGAGTTATTATGTTGCTTGCGTCTGGTACTTCTGGTATCTCAACTGTATTAGAGTTGGTTACTACATTACTTACTTGGATGTTGTCCTCTTTTACAAGCATTACTTCATGGCTTGTTGGTAACAGTCTCGGTGGTGTTTACCTTGGCATCTTTATCATTGGTGCCTGTGTTGCCATGATGTATAGGGTTCTTCATTCTGCGTAAATAAACAAAAAGGAGTGGGAATAATGATTCAATTTTTAGATTCCATGATGGACTTTATCTTGTATTTTTTAGGGAGTATAACTGTTGACGATATCGTTATTTCCGCTCCCGTCTTGTTTGTGATTTTTAGCATGTTATTCTTGATTTTCAGAAAGGCGGTAGGTCTTAGATGAAAATTTTATTCTGGTTCTTTTTCGCTTACGTATTGTACGTTTGTTACTATGCGTTTAAGTTTAGGAATCCATATAAATTGATTATGATATTTGGTAAAAAGGGATCAGGAAAAACTACCTTTTTAACCAAGCTTACTTTGAATTATTTAAAGCATGGAAGGGCTGTATACAGTACAACGGAGGTTCCCGGCGCTATCCTCTTTAATCCCAAAGATTTAGGTTTTATACATATCCCGGAAGATTCTGTGATTCTCATTGATGAAGTCGGTTTGATCTGGAATAACCGGGATTTTAAGTCATTCAAGAAGGAATACCGGGAGTATTTCAAAATGCAAAGGCAGTATAAACATACGGTATATTTATTCTCCCAGGCGTTTGATATTGATAAATCTTTGCGTGAATTGACTGATGCTATGTATTTGATGCGCTCGTATTTTAGTGTGTATTCCGTTGCTCGTCGTATTAACCGTAAAATAACCATTGTTAGTGCTTCTTCTGCTGGCGGTGGCGGTGAAAGTCATATTGCTGATGATCTGGCTTTTGACTCTCTTCTGCTCTTTTGGGCGGGTTCAATCAAGGTAACATGGATACCAAAATACGCTCAGTATTTTAAAAGCTTTAATCCTCCCCCACTGCCTGATAAGGGCGAGTTCCGTTACTGCCCTATCCCACCGTTACCATACACAAATAGAAAGGAGCATGTGCTATATGTATTATCTGGTATTCGGACTATTCCTGTTCGGTTGCATCAGTTTCTTGTATTGTATGTTCAAGCTGTTATCAGCCGTATTACGGACGGGAAAACGTCCCATAGACGATAAAATGACAGACGAACCAGCCACGCGCGCACTTTAGGTGCGCCGGGGGTGGTTGTATTTTATTGATTCTTCTTATAATTATTCTGTTTCATTTGATTGTTTATTTTCTTGTATTTTTCTTTTAAATTGATCTTTGTCTATTTCTAGTGCTAAGTTATATATTTTTTCTTTTTCCTCATCGTTTCCGTATCTAAATCGGTTTAGTATAAATTGTTCTTCTGATGATAATTCCATGTTTCTTTCCTCCTTGTCTTTTTTAATTAGGTCATTTATATATGCATTAAGTGAATTATAACTTAATGATTTCCAGTGTTCTTCTAATACTTTTTTTTGACCTTTTGGTACTTGTATATTTAGTCTGTCATATGCTTGTTTATTAAATTCGTTATTATATTTAACTTTATCGTATGTCATGTTACTCCTTTCCAAACATTGTGCAATGTGTACTTTGCATAACAAAATAACGTAAACATTGTGCAATGTGTCAATATTCAAACATTGTGCAATGTGGTAATATATATTTATAAGTTAAGTATAGCAAAAATGGTTTATAAATGAAAGGGGATTAATTATGACAAAGAAGGAAAAGCAGGTTTTTGATCGTTATTTCGAGGATTCAGCAATGAGGTATATTTGTTGTTCACCTGATGATATAGAACAGCTTAAAGTCTATCGTGCGGAAGCAGAAATGATGGTAAGGCTGAAAGCAGACTTAGAAAAAGTAAATATTGAGGTAGGGGCCTAGCCCCTCCCCTTTAATGTAGCCTATGACGGTCACAAGCCCGTATAAATACAGAGTGAAGGTAAATTGTTCAAGCGGTTGTTGTGAGTGCATAGGAAACTCTCATGTTGGCGATAAATGGAAATACCATTCATTACGGTTGATGGATATGCCCGTAATGGCTCGTTGAAAATTTCATATTAAAGGAGGATTTGTAATGAAAGTAGTTATTTTAGGTGTGCAAACGGTTGATTATGTAAGCCGTAAGACTGGTAATCCGGTAAAAGGTGTGACATTACATACTAAGCATAAGGACCCACAGGTGGTCGGTGAAGCAGTTTCCAATATCTTCATCAGTGACAATTTAAATCTGCCTTGCGTTCCTGATCTCGCTCCTGGCCAGACTGTTGATGTAGAATATAACAATCGTGGCTTTGTTTGTGATGCCCGGATTCAAAAGTAATGCTTTGGCTGCTGTCAATGACTGGCGGTAGCCAACACTCCCTTTTTTCCTTGATTACCGCCGTAGGCTATTTAGAGCGTTAAGCGCCGATTTACGTGCCCCCCGTGAGTGGGGGTCGGCGTAGCGAATGGCAGATGGTTTTTATCGGGTTCATACTTTCTACGCGTGCACAAACAAGTGATCACAGCGTAGAAGCCCCAAAAACTGTTTACTAAGCGCATGCCTATCCTGTTTTATCGGGCTTCAAGCATAGGTGCACTGACTTATATAGATATTTGCTCGCGAGCGCACGCTCGCCTGTCCGGGCTAGTATTACCCCGGACTTCTGTCGCAGACCTCGGCAAGCCTGATCAAATCTAGGTTTCAGACCTTGCGACATCAATTTGTCGCACTTGTCGCAGTCGCATAAATGGTCGCAAAAAATCATGAATAAGGGGAGGTATGAAAATGGCAAATGATACACAAAGCCGTAAATGGCAATTGACAATTAACAATCCTGTTGAAAAGGGATTTACGCATGATCGTTTAAAGGAAGTTCTGGCTGATTTAAAATCTGTTGTTTACTATTGTATGGCTGATGAAATTGGAGAAGAAGGAACTTATCATACGCATTTGTATATACATAGCAAAGGCGGTATCCGCTTCTCAACATTAAAAAAGAAATTTGATGGTGCACACTTTGAAATGGCGAAAGGCACAGCACAGCAAAACATGGAATATGTGTCTAAGACCGGGAAATGGAAAGATAATAAAAAATCCGAAACTTGTGTGCCTGATACATTTGAGGAGTACGGAGAAATGCCACTGGAAAGACAAGGTTGCCGTAATGATATAGCTGATTTATATGCAATGATTAAGGAAGGTTTGTCCGATTATGAGATATTGGAGCAAATGCCCGAAAGCCTTTCGAATCTTGATAAACTCGATAGAGTTAGGCAGATTTTAATACAAGAAACCTATAAAAATGAGTTTAGGAATCTTGATGTATCTTATGTTTACGGTACTACGGGTTCAGGAAAAACACGTTCTATTATGGAACGTTTTGGCTATAGTAATGTTTTCCGTGTGACAGATTATGCGCACCCTTTTGATACATATAAGGGTCAAGACGTTGTTATCTTTGAGGAGTTCCGTTCCGGTTTTAGTATCTCTGATATGCTTAATTATTTGGACGGTTATCCAGTTGAATTGCCTTGCCGTTATAATAATAAGTTCGCTTGTTTTACAAAAGTTTACATAGTAACCAACGTTCCATTGTCAAGACAATATCCCATTATACAACGTGAGCAAAATGCCACATGGTTGGCTTTTCTACGCCGTATTCATAGGATTGTACATTATAAAGATGGTGCTGTTGAGTATTCGAAAATTGTCGTTACAGATGACGGGTTTACTACTGTTGTAGATGGTAATCCGTTTGAGGTGGTTCCTGATGGTATTAAAAGCGCTTCTTGCTAACATGCATTTCGACGGTCAGATTTCCGTCAGGCGTAAGGGTAAAGATTGGATTGAGTATGTTTCTGGTGGTTCACCTACAAAGGTTATTAGGTGGTGTGGATATTATACGGTTGTCGGTACTTGTATTATCGATGGTATTTTGATAATATATGTAGAGTAACAACTATTCGTTAAATTAAACTTTTACAAATATTGTCCGGCTCGCTTGCTTACATGCTCGCCGTCAAATATTCGCAATAAGTGGTAAGTTTAACGAATAGTTGTAGCAGAGAATGGTAATTCGTAATTATTACGGGTTGTCGTTCTCTTTTTTTATTAAGGGGGTTTTATGAAAGTAAAAATAAAAGGTTCTATCTTCCTATCGCTGTTGCTTTCTCTTTGTCTGGCACTGTCGGTTCCTTTTTCTTCTCTGGCTGATCTGGCTACTGATAGTCAGGCCATTTATGCTACTGATAGTTAACAATTGCTCCTGTAGTCGCTTCATATCTGCGTCTATTAGGACTTTTACATATCCACTCATGACTTTATGCCCTTGTGTAGGTGGTGTGGATATTATACGGTTGTCGGCACTTGTATTATCGCTGGAGTTTTGATAATATATGTAGAGTAGCAACTATTCGTTAAATTAAACTTTTACAAATAATGTCCGGCTCGCGCTTCTCATGCTCACCGCCAAATATTCGTAACAAGTGGAACGTTTAACGAATATTTATAGAAAGAAACTTAGAAGCTTTTATTTACCATTTTAATTTAATCACTTAAATAATTTTCATCACCTAACCTATAACACCATTGCTGTTCCTGATTTAATGCCATGTAACTGATCAAGACCTCAGTCCTCACGCTCTTGTACCAAGTATACAAAGACGTTTTAAACACCCTCAGGGCAGATACCAATACCAGGTCTGGAAAAGAAAATACAAATGACTGGTCTTTCAGAAGACACTTATCTATCCAAATAATAAAAGAAATGAGGCTGAATTATGAGTGCCACTCTCTCCTATCATCAGCAAAAAGATATTGAAAATGTAAAGCACCTGCGCCAGCTGGTGAAGGAACTCCCCCGCTTCTGCGGGGATTTCTTCAGGGGGATCGAACCCCGCACCTCTTCCCGAACCAGAATCGCTTACGCTTATGATCTCAGGGTATTCTTTGATTTTCTGGTTAAGGAAAACCCTGTTATCAGCAAGTTACATATTCAGGATATTACCCTGGAACACCTGGATTCCCTTCGGGTCGTGGATATAGAAGAATATATGGAATATTTAAAATACCGTTTTAATGATAAAAATCAGGAAGTAACCAACAAAGAACGGGGGATCATGCGAAAAATCTCTTCTTTGAAAAGCTTCTATAATTATTATTACCGAAATGAACGGCTTCAAACAAACCCAGCTGCTTTGGTGCAGCTTCCTAAGCTTCATGAAAAGGATATTATCCGGTTGGATATTGACGAGGTAGCTCTTTTACTTGATGAGGTAGAAAGCGGAGAAGCTTTAACTGAGAAGCAAAAGGCCTATCATGCAAAAACAAAGGTCCGTGACCTGGCTCTTTTGACTCTCATGCTGGGGACTGGAATCCGTGTATCGGAATGTGTTGGGCTGGATATCGATGATATTGACTTAAAAAATGGTGGAATCCGAATTCACAGGAAAGGCGGAAAGGAAGTTACAGTATACTTTGGTTCAGAAGTTGAAGATGCCCTTCTTGATTATCTGGAAGAACGCAGCTTAGTTATTCCAGCGGACGGCCATGAAAAGGCCCTGTTTCTATCCCTTCAAAAGAAACGCATTGCAGTTCGCAGCGTTGAAAATCTGGTAAAAAAATACTCTAAGCTTGTAACGCCGTTAAAAAAGATCACACCTCACAAACTACGCAGCACTTATGGAACAAGCCTGTATAAAGAAACCGGGGATATCTATCTGGTTGCAGACGTTCTAGGGCATTCCGACGTCAACACTACAAAAAAACACTATGCCGCTTTAGAGGATGAACGTCGCCGCAGCGCAAGAAATAAGGTGAAATTGCGGGAAATTTAATAAATAAATATTTTTTAAGGAGTTTTGTTCAAAAATGGTTGTTTAACCGTTATAAGTAAAAAACTAAAGATGGTTGTTTTGTTCAAAAAAATCGCGCCGCTGAAAAGCGGCGTTATCATTTCATTTAAAATACTTGCTATCAGAGTATAATATTCTTCATAAAATTCTTGAGCATACTCCAAAATTGATTCAGCTAATTTAAAAAAAGAAAGCATCTAATATCTAAATTAGAGCTTTCTTTTTTCACCTTTATCATCAGGCTCTTATAATATTTTCATACGAAAAGTGAATGCCGTTATTCCTCTTAGCTTTCGGCCCCTTCTTCACCTTCAACTGCTTCACGTATCTTAGAGCCAACAACTGTTATCATTTTTTGTTCCGGATCAATCGTTGAGGTAAGTCCTTCCGGAAGTTTAATATCACTAAATTGAATACTTTCACCAGCCTCCATATTAGAAACATCAATTACTATTTCATCGGGAATATCCTGAGGTAAGCCCTCCAGTAAAATTGAATCTATGGTACTGTTAATCAGCAATCTTTTTGACTCAAGAAGTTCTGCTCCGGTAATTTTTATAGCCACTTCTTGTTTGATTTTTTCCGAAAAAGATACCATTTGAAAATCCAAATGAGAGATTTCGTTCTTAATAGGTTCAATGTGTATTTCTTTTGCCATTACGGTATAACTCTGGCCATCAGGAACAACCAGTTTAAAAATGCCATTCCGGCCAAACTCTTTCATTGATCTTCTAAATACATCTTTCTTAACAGCTATTGAGATTGAATCAACACCTTTACCAGCTATGTTTCCCAGTAAATATCCTTCTCTTTTTAACTGATTATTGTCACCCTTTCTGGTACTTTTTCTTAGCTCAACGTTCATAACTCCAGTCTTTTCCATAGTTATAAGCCTCCTTGATTTATAATTATATTATGGCAATCATCTAAAATCTTATGATTCAATGATGAAAACCTGTTACCTAAATTTCAGTTACCTAAATTTCAATGTGATTTAACATAACAAAATATAAATTATCAAAATAAAATATACTTCTCAAATAAAATGTATTTCAAACAAGTTATCATGGAATTAAATTTTAATTTATTTCTTTAATGCAAACTTATTTTATTTATTATTTTAAAAATCACATAGAATTTCAAATAACATATAATTAATAGTATAGTATAAATCTGATAATTGTCAAGTTTTCGATTTGTATAACAGAAATTTTTCCTGACGAAAAGATTAAAAGAATATAAAGGTGCAGTTCGAGAAACATTTGCAAAAAAATGACTGCAAAAATTTAGATTGAACGCTTGCATTAAATAATACCTATAATTAATGCAGACTATGAAAAATAGTATTAAGAGAATAGAAAATGGTGTTAAAAAAAGAAAAGCGGCAAACAAGCTCCATTGCCGCTTTTCTTTTTGCTCTTAATTAACGATAATACTCTCTTAACGCCATTATACAAAGAATTCGAAACTTCAAAAGTTTTATCATTGATTCCTTTTTCTAAACTAAGATTCAATATAACAGCTAATAACGATTATGAAAGAGTATGCATATACTCTTCCGCACGATCCCAATTAACTACAAACGAAGTTCCCTTTTGACAAAATACAGAACAGGAAGGATTATTAATATCCTCATTGGGATTATACTGATAAAGTTTAAGAACCTCATCTTCATTGTGACATACATCATAATGAGAAAATACCATGGAAATACTGCCCTTTCCTCCTGTCATTATCATCAGCTCTTCCCCATAATTCATAAAAGAAGCAACAGGAGCCAACCCCTTTATCGCCGTTCTCCCACTTCCGTCCGGAACCGGCGTTTCGAACTGGCCAGAGTATTTTGTAATATCATTTAATACCCTTCCGGTCAAGGAATCAGGAACTGATATAGTAAAGCTGTAATAAGGCTCCAGAAGCAGGCTTCTGGCCTTCATAAGGCCCTGACGTATGGCCCGGTATACTGCCTCACGGAAATCACCGCCCTCTGTATGCTTGATATGAGAAATTCCATCAACCAGGACAATCTTAACATCCGTTAGTTCAGAACCGGTTAAAACTCCTTTATGAATGGTTTCAAATACATGGGTACGTACCAGGTTTTGATAATTGATCCCAAGCCTGTCCACATGACATTGGCTCTCAAATGAAATCCCTGTCCCTCTCTCACCTGGTTCTATTCTAAGTGCAACTTCCGCATAATGGCGGAGGGGCTCAAAATGCCCGTATCCTGTGACCGGCTCCGCCACGGTTTCCATATATATGATCTCAGGCTGTTCAAAAGACACTGGTATCTGAAATCTTTCTGAAACAACCTGCTCCAAAACCTCAAGTTGAATTTTCCCCATGATATTCACTTTTAACTGCCGTAAGGGCTCTTCCCATATCACACTTAATGCAGGCTCTTCCTCTTCCAGAACATGAAATATCTTCAGGATTGTCCTGTCAGGAACTTCAGGTGGGTATAAGACCCTGGCTTGAAGGGCAGGTTGAAGCGTTGGGACAACCATATCATGGCATTCTCCAAGTCCCTGACCTGCCTTGGTGGCCCGAAGCCCGGTGACGGCTACCACATCTCCTGCAGAAGCTTCCTGAAGAACAGTACACCGCTCACCTTGAAAAATCTTTATCTGATGAACCTTCTCATCCTCTGATAAAGAATCCCGAACACGGAGAAACCCGCTTAATATCTTTAAATACGTCATTCGTTCGCCACGCCTGTCATAACGGACCTTAAATACTCTGGCGCTAAAAGGGGCTGAGACCGGATAGGAAGCTTCTGTGAAACAATAAAAAGCATTAAGAAACGATTCTATCCCCTCTCCGCTTAACCCACAGCCTCCAAAGCAGGGGAATAATCTCCGATTCTTAACCTGAGAAACAATGGCTGGCCTTAAGTCTTCAAAAGTAATGGTTCCAGCAAACCATTTCTCAAGCAACTCCTCATCCCGTTCAGATACATTCTCAATCAGATCCTCTGTTAAAGTGCATTCCATTCCCTTCTCAAAGCGTATCCCTTGAAAATCCAGGACATTACCGGAAAAACGTTCCTGAAGCTCAGATAATACCCGTTCATAGGATGCCGAAACCACATCAAGCTTGTTAATGAATAAAAAAACAGGGATATTATAACGCTTCAGCAGATTCCAAATGGATTCAGTATGACCTTGAATCCCATCCGTTCCGTTAATGATCAGGACTGCATAATCCATTATCTCCAGGCTCCGTTCCATTTCAGCTGAAAAATCCGTGTGGCCGGGCGTATCAATGAGATAATATGTATCATTACCATGAGCAAAACCGGCCATATCTGAAAATATGGTTATCCCTCTTGCTCTTTCAATGTCATCATGATCCAGGCATGAATTTTTTGCATCTACACGGCCCAGGGTCCTGATCACCCCTTCTCTGTATAATACCTGTTCTGAAAAAGTGGTTTTTCCAGCATCTACATGGGCCAGAATTCCGAAAGTTATCTTCATAATTATATTGAATCCTTTGACTATAAGAATAATTCAGAGATTAAAAACACCTCTTATACAGACTGTGCTCCTATTATTCTAAGATATATTCCCGATAAAATCAATGAATTTATAAACAGCGGCTGTCCGGCTGCTTTGTTTATCTCTCTACCGAATCAGAATCCGGAGCAAAGTACATGACAGTCAGATATTGCCCGCTATGAATGGTATCTTCCTTTAATCCGTTCATGTTCTTTAATTCCTTCACATATTGGGCAGTAGTCATCCCGCTGTTCTCTAAATAGGCCCCGGCAATGGTCCATAAACTATCCCCTTTTTGTATCTCAATGCTGGTATAATACTTCTCCATCACCGGTCCTTCCGTCTCTCCGGCAAGAGTATTCATGATGGAATGACCGAAAAAATGAGACCCCAGCAAAACAACCAGTGACAATGCAATTAATTGCTTCATCATATGCATACCTCCTCAAAAAACAATCCGCAGCAGAACATCTGTTCTTTTTTCTGATTCCATCATACCACTGCGAACGTATGTTTGTCAATTGATTTTGCATTTTTATCGAACAAAGGTTTGCATTTTTATCGAACATATGTTACTATAGTTTTAATGAATAAGGATTGAGGAGGCCGTATTATGGCGCAAGAAAGAATTACCCCAAAGCAACAGGAAATCTTAGAATATATAAAGGAGACGATTTTAAAGAAGGGCTATCCGCCGGCAGTCAGGGAGATCTGCGAAGCCGTCTGTTTAAAATCAACATCTTCCGTTCACTCCCACCTGGAGACTCTTGAGGAGAAGGGGTACATAAGAAGGGATCCCACCAAGCCCAGGACCATTGAAATCATAGATGACTGTTTTCAGCTGACACGCCGTGAGGTTGTGAATGTCCCTCTCCTTGGAACTGTGGCAGCCGGACAGCCTCTTTATGCAGAAGAAAACATTGAGAACTATTATCCCATACCGGCCGATCTTCTTCCAAACTCGGAAACCTTTATGTTAAAGGTTAAGGGAAACAGCATGATCAATGCAGGCATTCTCGAGGGGGATCAGATTATTGTTGAACACTGTCCAACAGCCCATAACGGAGAGATTGTCGTCGCGCTGGTTGACGATTCTGCAACTGTAAAACGGTTTTTTAAAGAAAAAGGACATTACCGCCTGCAGCCGGAAAATGATACTATGGATCCCATTATTGTAGATAGTGTAGAAATTCTGGGTAAAGTAATCGGCTTGTTCCGTTTAGGAATTCATTAAAATTTTAGTGGAAGTAATGTGACTACCCTTAAGTTTACATAATAAAATTATGTAAACTTAAGGGTAGTCTTAGAGTAAAGGAACTACGTAATGGTAAGTAGATAAGTCCCTTACGGGACTTACCCCTCTCAGAACCGAACGTGCGGCTTTCCCGCATTCGGCT